>NZ_JAVCYK010000002.1:0-2045539 GCF_030846225.1 Paenibacillus sp. GD4 | reverse complement strand
ATATTCGTCAGCATTTTGATGAAGAGTTCAAGCGTCAAACCGTAAAACACATGCAAGAGAGTGGGAAAACCCCAGCCGAAGTGTCCAAAGAATTGGATATCCCTGTAAGCAGCATTCGAGCGTGGAGAAAGCAGTTTACCAACACGGGTGAAAAGTCGCAACTGTTTGTCGATTACGAACGACTCAAAAAGCTCGAAGAGATGAATCGAGAACTTCAAGAGGAGAACGAGATTCTAAAAAAGGCGATGCACTTCTTCACGAAAAACCGAGACTGATTTACGCGTTTATCCGTAAATTCCGCTTCCAGTTTCGTGTTGAGAAGATGTGCTCTGTGATGGGCGTTTCCCGAAGCGGTTACTACAAGTGGCTGAACCGAAAGCCAAGCGAACAGGAAAAGCTTCGCAAGAAACGGATGAAGCGAATCCAGCATCATTTCTATGCCTACAAGCGTCGTTACGGCAGTGATAAGATTGCAGCCAAATTGCGTGAAGAAGGCGATACCATCTCGACGAAAACAGTGGCTCGCCTGATGAAAGAGATGGGGCTGCGCTCTTGCACAGTGAAGAAATACAAAGCAACCACCAACTCGAAACATAATCAACCGGTGTATGACAATGTGTTAAACCGCGGCTTTAACGTACTTGCACCGAACAAGGTATGGGTAACAGATATTACGTACATTGGGACATCTAAGGGCTGGGTTTACCTAGCGAGCGTGATGGACCTGTACTCTCGCAAAATCGTCGGTTGGGCGCTTGGGGAGCGAATGACCAAAGAACTAGTGTTGGAAGCGTTTGACCAGGCTTGTGAACGGCAAAAGCCTCCTCCAGGTCTAATTCACCATTCTGATCGAGGCTCACAGTATGCCTCAAACGAATACCGCGAGCGGCTGACGAAGCATGAGATGATTGGCAGCATGAGTCGTAAGGGCAACTGCTACGACAATGCATGTATCGAGTCCTTCCACAGCGTAATGAAGAAAGAGCTCGTGTACCAAACAAAGTTTCACACCCGAAAACAGGCGTATGATGCAATTTACCGGTACATTGAGTTCGACTACAACCGGATCCGCATCCACTCGACGATTGGTTATCTCACCCCGCATCAGTGCGAGAAGAGGTACTATGAACAACACCAGGTTTCATAGTTTCTGTGTCTACTTTCTTGACAGAGGTCCATTTCGCGCTTCCTTCGTGCCATTAGTTGCAAATCTGCGATTGGACGATTCTGTTCGCTGTTCAGCGGCCCGTTTGTTCGCTTCTTATCGCACTTTTGCAATTGTAGACCCCTTTTCGCGCTTCCTTCGTGCCATCAGTTGCAAATCTGCGATTGGACGATTCTGTTCGCTGTTCAGCGGCCCGTTTGTTCGCCTCTTATCGCACTTTTGCAATTGCAGACCCTGCTCCTCGACCTCGCGGCTTTCGGTAGGATTGGAATAAAAATACATCACTCTACGTTTGTAAAAATATCCAGTTTTTGTATAGATGGATGGCTGTGAAAATGTTACCGCGTAATACAAGAACGGCAGACAAACCCGCGTGGCGCCTGACTTTTATGAACATCAAATCCAATGATTATGTACGTACTGCTCGTCCCGACGATATGATGATGCCGCTGACCATTTCATCACACATCTTGGGGGAGTAATCTATGAGTAAATCGCTTACATCTTTATTGGCAACCTCGGTAGCGTTTTCATTACTGGTTGGTTGTGCCAACAGTAACACCGGCAGTCAAAGCAGCCAGGGAACTACCGAGGCTCCCAAAGGCCCGACACCAATCACCATTATGGCCAACCTGCACACGCCGGAGGTGCCGAATCAAGAAATCGAGAAGCTGCTCGAGGAGAGAACCAATACGAATTTAACCATTCAATGGGTTCCGGACGGCAGCTACGATGAAAAGCTGAACGCAGCCTTCGCCACAGGCGGACTCCCGCAAGCCGTATTTATGCGGAATCAAACCTCCCTACTGTTGTTCCGAGAAGCGTTCCGGAGCAATCAATTTTGGGAAATCGGACCGTACCTTAAGGATTATCCCAATCTGAAGAATCTTGATCCGAAGGTATTGAATAATACATCGGTCGATGGAAAAATCTATGCTTTGTACCAAGAGCGTCCGCTGTCTAAGCAAGGAATTATTTATCGTAAGGATTGGGCCGATGCGCTTGGAATTCCGGCTCCAAAAACGATCGATGATTTATACAACATGGCGAAAGCGTTTACCGAGAAGGATCCGGACAAAAACGGCAAGAATGACACCATCGGATTCACGGATCGTAACGATCTCATCTACGGCGCTTTCAAAACTATCTCCTCCTACTTTGGAACACCGAATAACTGGGCTGTGAAGGACGGGAAAATTATTCCTGAATTCGAGGATCCGGCTTACATGGAAACCTTGAAGTGGTTCCAAAAGCTGCATAAGGAAGGTCTGATTAACAAGGATTTCCCGGCTACTAGTAAAAATGATCAGCAAAACCTGTTCAACACCGGCAAAGCAGGTATCTATGTAGGATCACTGCAGGATGTCACAACGCTGCAGCAGAAGCTGTCCGGTACCGGCATGAAATTCGAATTGGATGTGCTCAATCGGATAGAAGGTCCTAAAGGACCTGGGGTATGGGCCCTTCCAGGCTTTATATCTGCGGTCATTTTCCCTAAATCCGCTGTGAAGACCGAAGCGGAGCTCAAGTCCATTCTGACTTATTTCGATAAGCTGATGGCGCCGGAAAACACCAACTTGATTTTCTATGGCATGGAGGGCAAGCATTACACACTGAAGGACGGCAAAGCCGAAGTCACCTCCGATGTGAAGCTGTGGGAGCGCGATGTCAAGGCATATCAGGCACTGATGATCGGCGGCGAGAGCACCATCAAAATGCTGGAGCCTACCTATACCCTGCCGGTTCGAGCCAAAGCGGAGCAGCAAGTGAAGGACAACAACAACTTCCTGATTCATGACCCGACGCCTCCGCTCGATTCCAAAACCTATACGGAGAAGGGCTTACGTTTGCAGGAAATCATCAAAGACGCTACTTACAAATTTATTCTCGGAGGCATCCATGAAGCAGGCTTTAAGAAGGAAGTCGAGAAGTGGAAGGCGGAAGGCGGACAAAAGATTATGGATGAATACACCGCTTCCTACCAGGCTGTAAATAAAAAATAAATCCTTAAACAAAAGGCTGATTTGTTAGCATATCGCTAACAAATCAGCCTCTCTTCTCTTGGTTACACCGTGCTTGGGTCCGCTTTTTCCGCAGGGGATTTGTGGCTCGCGCCCTGCTTAAACAGAGGACCTAACATGATCGCGCCCGCCGCGAACAAAAGCCCTGCAATACAGGAAACCGCGAACAGGGACATATTCGATTTAAAGACGCCGCTTAGAGACATTCCGATAACCATGAAGCCCATGAACATCGGGTTCATAACCCCGTTCACCCTGCCTATAAAGGATTGTTCGGTATTCTTCAGCATCAACGTATTAATGCCGATGTGAATGCAGGGGAAGAACAAACCGGCAATCGCCTGCGCCGCTATCGTGACTGGCGCGCTTGTAGACCAACCGATGACCATCGTTGTAATGACACTGCTGATCAATCCGGCCGCCAGCAACTTCTCGGGTGAAACCTTCTTTGCTACAGCCATCACGAGGCCCCCGCCGACCAGCATCGCTGCCCCGTTCGCCATCAGCAGCCACTGAAGGAAGTCTTTGCTCTTGCCCAAATTCTCTGTAGTAACGAAGATCATCAGCGGCTGAATGAGACCTACAGCCAAACCGGCTGCGGCAAACATGCCCGCCAATGTTTTGAGTGTAGGATTATTCCATACATACCGAATACCGTCGCGAAGCTCGCGGCTGAAATTCCTATCGGTTTGATTGTCTTCCGTTACCGTATCCGGCGGCAGAAATGCAAGCACCAAGGCGGATGCAAGGAACATTGCCCCCATGACACCGATGGAAATCTCAATCCCGAAGCGTTGATAGACAAACGTACCCAGCATCGGTCCAATGACCATGAAGATCGCCATCATAGATTGAAACATGGCCATCACACCTTGAAGCTTATCCTCCGCTACGTGCTGTTTGAACAGCTTCATTGCGGAAGGCTGGGAGAACTGAGATAAGATCGCCGAGATAAACGTAGCGAAGAATACGGCGTACCAGGAACCGTAAACTAGCGTGACCAGCACGACAAACACCGAAAGTGCCGACAACAGGTCACACCATACCATTGTTCGTTTCGGCCTCCAGCGGTCGGCGAAAGTTCCGCCGATAATCGAGAACACGAAGATCGGCGCGAATTCAACGACCGAGATGAGAGACACATAATACGGATCATTATTCGTCAAGTCCGTGACATAAAGCAAAATGGCAAAGTTACGGATCCATATTCCAAGCTGAAGTAATACATGAGACAACAAAATCGATTGCACATAGCGATTTTTTAAAATCATGAGATTGTTTCGACACTCCTTTATTGGAAAAACCAACTAAATTTAACGCGCAATGCTAATTATATCCTTTATCACCAAAAGGTTGTAGACGTTCGAGCCACTGTTCCTCCAGCTTCTTCAGCCGATCCGCAGACTTCCCGAAATCGTCCTGCTTCATTTCTACTTCTTCCAATATTTCAAAAACAAATGACTCTTTGCCATAAGTGTTCCAATCCTGCTGTAGGCTTTTGCTCATATGGGTGCCCATGGTCAGACTGACCATTTTTCCGTTGAGCGTCCTCAGGTTCCGTGTGCTGTCCACAAACAGCTTCCCGTTCGCGGTGTTACGGATTTGGTATACACCGCCTATCGTTTTCTGCTCCATAAATTGTGCGGCGAGCTCTTTCTTCCGATTCTTATCCATGGTTCTTCTCCTCTGTCCCGTTATACTTTAAGCCAATATTTGCTTCCATCCGGCTCCCTGTCCATGAAGCCGTATTCGATTAGGTATCTTCTCAAGGTTACATAATCGTGGTATACCTTTTCCAAAATTTCGTTCACTTCTTTCTCCTTGTAGCTCTGTCCTGCATCGAACCGTGAAGAAGCAATCTCTCTTAGGATGATCAGCTTCGACTTCTCTTGCATCTCGAAGGTTGTAATCGGTCCGTCCGTCCCCTCGGTAAAATACTTCGCCAGAATCCCCTTGCGCTCTTCTTCGGTCACATTATAGCGGTCGTCTACCATCTTCGCTGTCTTATGCACCGGTACAAAGGCGGGCGCATGCTGGTCCTTCTCCTTAAGCAGCTCCATCATGGCAAGAAATACCTTGGATTGGCGCTCCTTCTCCTTCAGCACGAAGCGATGATTGCGAATGGTGGAGCTGCTACCGATATTGAGCTCCTTCTGCACCTCAGCGTCCGTCTTGCCTTGATAAAACAGCTTCAGCAGGCTGTTCTGGTGCTCCGTCAATCCGGTTAGCTTCTTATCCAGCGAGATCAGGTAGTCGAAAACAGAATGATGTGCTTTATCAATATGAACGCGGGTATACTTCTCCGCTTCGTATAACGTCCCATCCACCTGATAAATAACTCCTTGCTCGAAGGTTCTGCCGCAAAGCAGGCACATGTAATAGTCGCGTTCCTGGATATAGCCCTTCTTGAGCTCCTCGACGGATGCTTCCCAGAATCGTTCGGAAACCTTCATGATACAACACTTCCTTGTAGCGTTTGTTAAATACCAAACATTTTATAATTCCGTTTGCCATTTACATAGACATCTTATTAGAATGTTGGCGTTTTGTCAACAGCTATCAGGTAAGTACTTGTTCAGTCTAATCATGCACTCAGAGGCCACCATGGCATGTTCCCTCATACGCCTCACATCTATAGCTTGCCCGAATGCTCGCAGCGGCTCCAGCCATTACGACTGTGCACACTCTGGCTGCTTGGTGGACATTGCCCGCCGAGCCGGCCCTTCCCTTAGCTATATTCAATGACGATGAAACCGGCTAGGATGTTCACTTGATTCGTAAACTCTTTCTCAATATTAGGAAGTCGCCGAATAAAACGAACGTTTGTTCCTTAATTATGGCATATATTGGTATATAAATCAAATGCCAGCAGCCATCGATATGCCCGCCGGGTTTCCATTGAATTGCATCCCCTCTTTCATTAAAGCGCGCTATTCTTGCCCTCCGCCTAGGTAGTCGCATTATTGCAACTGCGGTAGTCGAATTCATGCTCTTGAGCAAATGTAATCGCACATTTGCAATAAACGGATCCCGCTCACCCTATTTTGCTATCTTCAAGCTTAGGTAATCGCAAATCTGCAACTACACGGTGAATCAATTCCACATGATGCCGGTAATTGCATATATGCGATTAGAGCGGCCGCCTTGTTCATCATTTTCATGCCATCAGGCAAGTCAGGTGTGGCCCTCTCAGCCAAAAGAACCCGCCGGTTATCCCGGCGGGCTCTCCAAATCCTTTTTAATATCGCTTCACTTGAACCGCTTGGTTCGTTTTGGCGGATTCGTAGGCGGCCCAAGCGACCTCCACCGCGCGCAGTCCATCCTCACCTGTAATCGACGGGCTTCGGCCTTCACGAATGCTCGCCACGAACTCGCCGACTAGGGCGCCGTCCGAGCTGTCCCCCCATCCAACATACCGATGCGAAGGGATTGCTCCTTCCTCCCAAAGGGAACCGTTTTGCCCAAAGGCGTCGAGGTGGAGAACGCCCTTCGTTCCAACGATACGCATGGTCACGTCCCCCCAGGTCGAGAAGGTGGACGGCCTGGACCAGCTGGTATCCAGCGTTGCAACCACCCCATTCTCGAAGCGAAGAGACAACAGCCCGCAATCGTCCACAGGCACGTCGTGAAGCAGGGTGTCAACCTCCGCATAGACCTCCGTCACCTCGCTGCGAAGCAGCCAACGCATGATATCCGCTACATGCACCGTATGATCCAGCACCGCTCCTCCACCGGCGAGCTCGGGGTCGATAAACCATCCCGTTGGCATACGCCCATGGTTCGTAGCGGCGATAGCCACGATCTCACCGACGGAACCATTGTCGATCTGCTGCTTTACCTTTTGCACGGATGTGTTCAAGCGAACCGGGAATGCCGTCTGCAGGATTACCCCCTTTCGGCTGCAAAGCGCGATCAACTCGCGAGCTTCCTCTCCCACGGTGGTGATCGGCTTCTCCACCATAATGTGTACTCCCGCTTCCGCGGCGGCCATTGCATAGCCGAAATGCTTGCGGTTCTCCGTACAAATAATAACCCCATCCACGTCCTTCAGCAGCAGGCTCACATCTTCATAGTGCTTCGCACCGCTTCGTGCCGCCGCAGCATGCGCCCGCTCCGAGTCCTCGTCATAAATGCCAACCAGCTCCACATGCGGTAGCTGCTGCACGGACCGGACGTAGCTGTAGGCGTGCATATGAGCAAAGCTGATCATCCCTAAACGAATGGTTTTCATTAGCGCCCCGCCCCCATCTCCACCGGTTTCTGCCGTAAGGCGGATGCCGCTGCGGCCAATCCGATTCGCAGCGCCTCCAGTGCCTCTTCACCGGAAGTAAGCGGCACCGCACCGTTCCGGATACATTCCACGAAATGCTCAAGCTCCAGAGCGTACGGGCTCTTAAAGGTGGGACTCTCCGCAGCCACACCCTTAGCTCCTCCAAATTGTACAATGGTTGCGGCTGCTCCTCGGTCAAATTGGACCAAGCCTTTGGTGCCCGCTATCTCTATGGAAGTCTGGAACGGAGCTCCCTGAGGATACGCCCAGCTAGCTTCCACATGAGCCATAACGCCGCTTTCGAACCTCAGCAGGGTTAAGGTATGGTCGAACTGCTCCCGGGTTACTTGTCTGCTGAATACACGTCGTACTGGCCCGAAGCACCAATGCAGGAAGTCGAAATCGTGAATGGCCAAATCGATCAGCGGCCCCCCGCTTCTGGCATAGTCTGCAAACCAAGGCGACCATGCGGGAAAAGCCCCCGACCGTACCGTTCGCACGACACCTGGTGTACCCAGCCTGCCTGCAAGCAGCTGCTGTCTGGCTGCACGATATTGCGGATCGAACCGGACAACATGCCCTACCATGAAAATCACTTCGGCCGCCCGGCACGCTTGTATCATGGCTTCGGCATCCTCCGTTGAGGCTGCGATCGGCTTCTCGCAAAAGACGTGCTTGCCATGGGCCGCAGCCCGCTCCACCGCCCATCGGTGCAGATCCGTGGGCAGGCACACATCAACCGCATCAATATCGCTTTGCTCCAGCATCGTCTCCAATGATGTAAAGATCTCTGCGTTCCAAACCCCTGCCAGCTTCATCGCTTTCTCCGCATCGAGATCGCACACGGCTGTCACCGCCGCTCCCTCGAACTGGCGGTACGCCTTGTGATGGGTCTGGCCCATAAACCCCGCCCCGACCAAACCGATTTTGATCATAAACTCAGCAATCCTCCTTATTCGATCTTACTCCACTGCCCAAGCAGGGCTCCCGCTTTCAGCTCCAGCGTGGCCTTAGCTTCAGCCGTGACCCGACCCTGCAGGGAAGAATTGCCCAACTGCTTCAGGAAATCCTGCAAATGCTTCGCCGCTTGTGCGATAGAGCCTTTTTCGTAATGATGCGCGACCTGCTCCATCCGATTACTTAGCTGCATCGCCAATGGTCCGGTCACCTCACCCGACGCGATGTACCCTTGCAGCAGCCCCTGGATAACAGGTAAATTTACTTGCGTCGTGACGACAAGCGTAGGACTTGGCTTCGAAGCCGTTCCCTTCTCGTCTTTGGCAATAACATAAAATTCATAGCGGGTATCCGGTGAAAGCCCATCCACTCGATACACAGCATCGCCCACTGTAGAATACACGGATTCGGTCACGGAGGTCAGCAGGCTGCCGTTCCTATAAAGATCATACGAAATTCGCTCCGCGTGCTCATCACGGACTCGGTTCCATGCCAATTGAGCCGATACATCCGTAACTTGAAGTGCTCGTAAATTGGCCGGACTATCAATCTCATTGCGGGTCGTAAAGCTCCAAATGTCCGATACCGTTCTGCCGCCGAAAGCATCTTCCGCCAGAGCATACCAGGAGTAGTTCTGCAGCTCTTCAAGTCCGTTCCACTTCTCTTCCGCCGTCCCTCCGCTTGGAACCTGCTGCGCTTTACCGATCACCTTATCCGTATACACGCGCACCTGCAAATAATCCGTTGCCACGCGCTTCAGGCGGGGAGTCAGCTCCAAGGCCAGTGTCGTCTCATCCTTCCCGGGATATTCGGACGGATCGTAATAGTTGTAATCGTTCTTATACGGAGAGTACGTATTAACATAAATCGTATTGCTTTCCGTATCAAAATGCAGCAGCTTCATATACCCCATGCCGCCTTCTTCGAAGCCTTGGTAATCGTTCAGCATCTGATACACTCTGCGATCGGGTGCACCGTCGCCATTGTCATCGATCTCATCCGTTAAAAGCGCGCTGCCGGTATAATGGCCGCTGAGGACCGCCGCAACGTTCTTATTTTTCAAAACAACGTCCTGATACACCTTGTTTCCTGTAATCGATCTGGTACCGTTCGGCTGCAAATAATCGTGCAGGCTGACCACGGCAATCCGATCAGGGTGCTCCGATAACACCTGGTTCATCCAGGCCATATCCTCTTCATTCACACCCCAGCCCATGTACAGAAAAATAAAATCATTGCCGCTCGCGGAAATCAAATCGTAATGCCCGCGATTGTTTTTATAGCTCTCCCCGTAGTACGGCTCCTGCTCAAAACGTCCTGCGCCGAAATACTGCTCATAAGTGGTATAATCGGAATCTGTAGTTCCCACGTCATGATTACCCGCGAGCACGCCATAGGGGAGATCCGCATCCTCCAGCACTTGCATATACTGGCTCGCGCGCTCCCATTGATACCTCGCCGTTGGCTCGTTGACCAGATCTCCCGTATGGATGACATACCGGATGTTCATCGCAGCGGCTTGATCCCGGATCCATTTCACCTGGGATTCGTAGATATGCGGATGCAGCTCGGAATAGAACTGGGTATCCGACATCCAGGCGATGGTGTAATCATAATCCCCCCGAGCCGGAATCTGGTCTTGGACCATCACTTGGATGACCCGGTCCTTCACATAATGCTCACCGGAGACTAACCCGGTCAGTTCAAAATCCTCTTCAGTGGACGGAACGAAGGAATCGACCGCATCCCACTTTCCGCTGCTGTGGTTCCATGCATACATCGTCACCTTCCGGTCCGGCAGCGACTTGCCCTCCCAGAATACTTCCACTTGATCTCCTGCCGAGATCTCCTCCTTCAGCTGCACCTCGAATCGAAGGTAAGGAAATTGCAGAGTGGAATCTACCGTCACATAACGGCCATCCGAAGAGGCCAAATCCGCTGTTTCCTCCGGGGTAAGCCTTACTTCGCCAATGGGTCTTGCAGCTGAAGGCGGCTCCCAAGCCGTTGCATGCTTGAACAGCTGCAGCTGCGGTGCCTCGGCATCGTATACGTATCCCTGGCGGAACGACACGTTCAGCTCATCGCTCGTCGGATCGCTGACGGAGACCTTCAGCACCGGATCGGCATTCACATCGTGCTGCCCGTTCTCAGGTGAGATAAGAACGGGCTTATACGGATGCTCCTCCGGCGTCGTAAACGCAATCGTTCTTTCGCTTCGATTCCCTACGTTGTCCGTTGCCGTCAGCTGCAGGGTATGTACACCCGGCGCTAAGGCAGTGGACGAGGTAGCGTAAGGTACGACGATGTCTTGGCCGTCCAGCTTCACCGTCTTGCTCTTGATGCCTGCAACCGCATCGGATGCGGCCGCTTCCACCGTGAAGCTTCCCTTGTACCGCTGGCCCTCTGCCATATTGGTCGTGAGGACAGGTCCTGTATTATCGACGTTTACTCGGACCCGAGCCTCACCCTGGTTAGGCGCTACCGCGCTTACGGTATGCGGCCCGTCCTGCATTGCGTTCGTAGGCCAGCGATACACCAGCGCATTCAGCTTCTCCGGAGCGATGTCGAACGTAAAGTACACAACAGGCAAGAACCTGCCGTTATCCCCCACATCGATCAGCTGGCTCGTATTGGCATACTCCTTCGATCTCAGCACCGTACCGTCCGCCAATACGAGTCGAACGTTCCGAATATCGTAATCGTCCAGATTCGTTTCCGGGTTGTCTTCAAAATACGGCCTTACAGATGAGCCGGCCCGCAGTGCAATGATGTTCTCTCCTTGCTTCAGCCGCTCGGGCTCGATAGGCGCAATGACCGTATCGAAATTGTTCACGACCTTATCGGCCATAAACAAAATGTCCTTGCCCATCGTAATGGCATTTTTCCCGTTCATGCCTTGCCCTTCAAAAACGAAGAACGCCTTCTTCTCCATAGCCCGTTCTCCGCCGCTGACTGGCTTCCCGTCGATGGCAAGCTGCAGCTGTGACGGATCGGTTCCGTTCACGGCCGCTTTCACCAAGGTTTCTCCGCTAACCATACTCCCCTCCGTAAGGTTCATTCGCGGACTTACGGGATTCGTCAGCTGGATCCGGCTGATCGGGCTTTGAGCTTCATTGTAGCCGTCAGAAGCCGTGAAATAATATTCCAAACCGGGGCTTCCGAGCAGTTCCAGCACTCCGAGCTTGTAGTGATAGATGCCGTCTTCCCCACCCTTCTTCAGCTGAGCTGTCAGGAAGGATGCTTGCCCGTCCATTCGATAATGCAGCGTCAGCGTCTTCACCATGCTATCGTCCGTTGCTTCGGCGGTGATCAGCAGCTCCTCCGTCGGATCACTTGCCGTGAGTCCGGTCTTGTCCCTAATGACAGGCGGCAAGATGTCCGTTATCGAAACCGGCACAGCCGGTACCTGCTCAGGCTCCACTCTTCCCGGTGTCCCAGGCTGGATCCCTCCGCTGATGAGGGCCATTTTGTTCGTTCCGTCCTGCGGATAACGATAAATAATGCCCTTATCCGGCTCCGTGATTTCCTCTCCCTCGTTGTAGAAGGCCGAGACAAGCTCATGTCCCGTATTGGTCATGACGACAACCTCGCGCATTCGGCTGTTCGCCATACCTCCTGAGTAGATCCGGACAATATTTTTATTTTCTACCAGATTCACCTGGAAATTGGCGTTGAAGTCCGCCACGGTTGCCGCGCCGTTATAGGTGTTAATGATCCATAGAACCAGTGTTTTCCCGGGTTCGATCACGACATCCTCCGGTACGGGAACCCATACGGTCTCGCTTTCCAAATAACGATATAGTATTTTGTAGTCCTTGAAATTCATCGGCTGATCCGTGTTATTGTATACCTCAATGAATTCGTACCCGTCGGCTCCGTTTACATTCGTCGTATCGGGAACAAGCTCCGTGATAAGAACCGGAGGCACCACCGCCGCGGCGGTGGCAGCATGCGCCTCGTACGCAGCCCCATGGAGCGGCAGAGCCGCGCTTACCGTCATACTTAGGGAGAGCAATAGAGAGCATATCGGTCGTTGAAGCTTACCTTTTCTTTTCTCTTTCATAGCATCCTCCTTGGAATGATAGAATCACTCTACTTCTGAGCGGCGCCGGACCTTGGCGCCCAATCCTTCTCGGTAACCGTACGTATGACTTTCCCATCTAGAATAAGCAATACATTGCCGTGCAGACCGGTCGAAAATACCTGCGCCCCCTTCTTCTGATACCGCTCCATCAGATTGGGACTCTGAAACAAATTTTGACTCATGACGGCATACTTAGGAGTAACCGCTTGCATGAACAGCTCCGAGGATGACGTCGACTCGCTTCCGTGGTGCGGGACATGCAGCGAATCCGCATCCAGCTTCTCCGCCAAAGGAGAGCCGATCAGCTCCATCTCCCGGTGCTTGTAAATATCGCCCGTGATTAAGTAAGATTGGCCGCGGAACGTCATTCGCAGCACCATGGAGTAATCATTCATCTCCGGTGCGGAGAAGGTTTTGATAGCTCCCGGCAGCTCTCCTTTCGGCGGGCTTAAAACCTCAAAGCTCACCTCCTCTCCCAGCTTGAAGGTGGAGCCCTCTTCAAGAATTTCCTTGGGCACCTGCTTGGCATCCAGGGCGGCGATTGCATTCCTGTAAGACGCCGAGCTGGGATAGGGCAAGTTCTCCATATAGAAGACGCCGATCTCCTTCTTCTGTGCAACGGTGGCGAAACCGCCGATGTGATCCGTATGCGGATGCGTATTCAAGGCGATATCCAGCTTCGTGACCCCTAGCTTATCCAGATAGCTTACTACCTGTGACCCGACCCCGGGCAGTCCCGAATCGATAAGCATGCTTTTTCCGTCCGGCGATTGAATCAGGATGCTGTCTCCCGTCATCTCCGGGCCCTCCAGATAGAAATAGCGGATCGTAAGCTGATCCTTATACTTCTCCTTATCGAACACCTGATCCGTCCGCGGCTTCTCCTGCGGAGACGGCTGAGCTACGGAAGGAGCCGACTTTGCCGGTACATCCTCCAGCGTAACCTCCGTACAGGCTGCAAGCACCAGTAGCGATGCAACCGCCCCGGCTCCTGCCAGCCCTACGATCTGCTTTCTCTTAAAAGCCGCCAACCTATGCAACTCCTTTCTCTGAAAATGCGCACAATAATTGAGAAGAGCGGCTTTGCTAACAAAGCCGCCTCTCTGTCGTTACTTGCTCTTGCTGTATCTGTCGTACGCTTGCTTGTAAATCTTCATGTACTGATCCATTCCCATCTTCTTCACGGTATCCACATACTTATTCCATTCGGACATGGGCTCGGCACCGGTAATGAACTTCGCCTCCATCTCCCCGATGTAGGTATGAATATCGGAGCCTACGGAAGACATGAATTCCGTTTCCTCCTCCGTAAAGTTAAAGGCATTCCAGATTTCCTTCAGCGCATGCGGCTCTGCCTTCTTGCCCGCAGCCACCGATTCCGGCAGCGTCTCCGAGCCCTTGAAATACTTCTCCTGCACGTAACCCGGATAGCTTCCGCCGAGCCACGTGATATATTTCGCCAGCGCCTGGTCCATCGTCAAGCCGCTTGGATTTTTCGTGATTTCTTCCACAAACTCCAGCTTGCCGTCCGCCGTTTCCTTATAGGTTTGGCCCTTCAAGCCCATGAAGTAGAAGGTAGCCCCTTCATCGCCGTAGAAATAGTCGATCCAACGGACCGTTGCTTCTACATGCTTGTTCTTATCCGTGATGACGAACGCACCCGGCCATACCATCGGCACCTTCAGATGCGTGTAAAGTTGATCGCCGTGCGGCCCTTTCAGTGCCCCCAGCCCTACGTACCCTGTCTGATTCATCTGTGTCGTCGGGTTCGGATTGATCGTCGCCCCGAACACCCCGGTTTGTCCCTTCGCGTAGAGCGCGCTGGTCTTCACCGTGAAGATCTCCTTATCGATCAGACCTTCGGCATAGAGCTTGCGAACATACTCGATCACTTCCTTGTACTTCGGATCGGTACGGAAGAAGCGGAGCTCCCCTTGCTTGGCAGGGTCCATATCGACGAATTTATGGCCGAGACCGCGGTTCCCGAAGCCCCACGCCCCGCGAAGCTGCTCGATCAACGGGTTAATGCCGCCGCCCGCATAAGGCACCTCGTCCGCCTGTCCATTGCCGTTCGGATCCTTCTCTTTGACCGCCTTCAAATATTGATAGAATTCCTCGGTCGTGGTAGGCTCCTTCATGTTCAGCTTGGTCAGGAAATCCTGCTTAATCCAGAGCGGCGTACCGATCAGCATCGGTAGGAAGCCCGGATCATAGAAGGATGGGAAGGAATAAATGCCTCCGTCCGGCATGGTCAAACCTTTTCGAAGGTCGGGATACTTATCAAGCAGCTTTTTGAAATTCGGTGCGTACTTGTCGATATAATCGTTCAATTTGACGAAGGTGCCCTGAGCTCCGTATTTCATCAGGTCGGCGGCACTCACCCTTGCGGAGTAGAAAGCATCCGGATAGTCTCCGCTCGCCAAAGCCAAATTCCTCTTCTCCGTTAAGTTTTCGAAAGGAACCAGCTGAAAATTCACCTTGATGTTGCTCATCTTGGCGTATTCCTTCCAGACCAGCGTTTCCTCGAAGTTATTGCCGTTGGTTGCCGCCTTACCTGTAAAGAAGGTGAGTGTGAGCGGCTCCTTCGCAATCGGAAAGCCGGTGCTGTTCAAGCCGGCAACCTCCTCCTTCTTCGCTCCTTGGCCTTCTGCCGCCGGCGTTTCGGCTCCGCTGCTGCACGCAGCAAGCAAGCCTGTCGACATGGTAACAGCTAGAGTAGCTGCCGCCCATTTACGCTTTTTCATAGACAAACCCTCCTGATCATATTTGCAAAATATCGGAATCTCAGCCTTTAATCGCACCGATCATAACGCCTTTGACAAAGTACTTCTGGAGAAACGGGTAGAGGGTCAAAATCGGCAGGTTGGCCACGATCACGATGGCGTATTTCACAGCCTCCGCATCCATCATGGTCTTTAACAGCGTATCGTCACCCACGCCAATCATCTCGTTCATCTGCCCCTGTACTAGAATTTCCCGCAGAAACAGCTGCAGTGGGTACTTATCGCGATCGTTTAAATAAATCATCGCGCTAAAATACGAATTCCAGTGGCCAACGCTGTAAAATAGGACCATGACCGCCAAAATCGGCAGCGAAAGCGGAAGCACGATGCGCGTCAGCGTTTTGAAATTGGAGCAGCCGTCCATCGCAGCCGCCTCCTGCATTTCGTAAGGAATCCCCGTTTGGAAAAACGTCCGCATAATCATGATGTTCCACACGGAGACCGCACTTGGAATGATCAACGCCCAGAAGCTGTTCAGCATGCCTAACTGCTTCACGAGCAGATAGGTCGGGATCATTCCGCCGCTGAAAAACATGGTAAACACAATGAGGGCCGTAATGACATTCCTGCCGTCAAAATCCTTACGCGACAGCGGATAGGCCGCCGCTACGGTCATGACAAGATTCACTGCCGTACCTACCACCGTATAAAGAATCGTGTTCATATAACCTGTCAAGACATCTTTGTTCTCGAACACCTTCTCATAGCCGACCCAAGTCAGCTGTTTGGGCCATAGCCATACCTCGCCCCGCATGACCGCTTCCGGACTGCTTATCGACGCGACCAGGACGAATAACAGCGGATACAGAACAATAACGGTGATGACCGAGAGAACAGCGAGAATACTACGCTCAAGCCACAGATCTCCCCGGCTTTGCAGCAGTCCCATAAAGCTCCTCCCTCCTTACCATAGGCTGGTTTCATTGACCTTACGGGCAATACGGTTAACCGTCACCAGCATGATGAAATTGATTACGGAATTGAACAAACCGACAGCCGCCGAATAGCTGTACTGCGCCCCGATAATACCGCTGCGATATACATTCGTAGAGATAACGTCGGAGGCCGACATATTGAGCGGATTCTGCATCAGGAATACCTTCTCGAAGCCGACGCCTACGATCGATCCGACCTGAAGAATCAATAGGATGATAATGGTCGGCATGATGCCCGGCAAATTCACATGCCAGATTCGCTGCCAACGGCTGGCGCCGTCTACACGCGCCGCTTCATGAAGCTGAGGATCGATTCCGGCAAGCGCCGCCAAATAAATGATCGAGCTCCATCCCATCTGCTGCCAGACGCCTGACAGGACATATACCGTCTTGAACCACGCGGGATCCGTCATGAAGGGAATCGGTTCTCCCCGGAACATCGTCACCACTCGGTTGAGCAATCCGGTCTCCGGTGAGAGAAAGATCATGATTAACCCTACCATAACGACCGTCGATAGAAAATGGGGAGCATACGTCACCGTCTGTACGAAACGGCTGAATTTCTTCGAACGGACTTCATTGAGCATCAGCGCCAGCAATATCGGAATCGGAAACCCTACAACCAATTGGTAGATCCCGATACCCAGCGTGTTTTTCATCAGCCGCCAAAAGTAGTAGCTTTCAAAAAAGCGTTCGAAATGCCGGAACCCGACCCAGGGACTCCCCCATATTCCTTTGGTAGCAATGAAATTTTTGAACGCAATTTGCACTCCGTACATCGGTACATATTCAAATACCAAGAAAAACACCAGCACCGGAGAGATAAGCAGATAAAGCTGCCAATTGCGTCTCATGCGCTTCCCGAGGGACACCAGCGCACCTTTCCGCTTCGTCTGTGCCATCACACGACCGGCTGATTCTATAGATGCCGCTTCAGACGTTTTCAAAACATTCGTTCACCTGCCTTTGCTTCAGTCCTAGTTGGTTTCGGTTGTGATTCGATCATATTCCGCCAGGCGCTCTGCGGCAATTGACTTATTCTTTGTTCCCTAGCGGGAAGTTGGTTATATAAGAAATGGATAAGGATAAAAGAAAATGATAATTCCGTAATGGAAGCCCTTCGTGTAATATAAGTAGAAACCCGTTTTACGTCCGCTGACTTATACTACCCCTTACATAAAGGAGAATCAGGCACTAATGTGGACCCTAATGAAGCGTCAGTCGCTTTTCGTAAAAATCTTTCTTAGCTTCTTAACCATTATTTTGTTGTTTGTATCCTTTCATATGATTTCGTTTCAGTTTTTTACGGACAGAATCCAGACGGAAATCATTCAGCATAACCAGCTCAGCTTGAGAAATACAGCCGACCGCTACCAGACACATTTCACACGGATCAAGACGCTTCTTTTCAGCCTTTACCATGACGAGAAGCTCGTAGCCTTCAACCGTCAGCTTGTCTCCAGGCCGGATGCGGAAACGAATTATTGGCTGGCCGGGGAGCCCCTCAAGGAGGTGCGTTCCCATGCCTACAACCCGATGTTTTATTTGGATAACCTGATCATCCTTTTTACCCGTCCGGCGTTTGTCATTGAGAAGGAAGGCACGAGCGATTCGGACCTGTTTTTTTCCCGGTTTTATCAAAGTCCGGTCTATACCGCTGATTATTGGAGCAAGCTGTCGCAGCAATCCGGCATCTACTTGCTTCATCCGGCGGAGGAATTCCGTGTAACCGGCCTAAATTCGGATCAGAATACGCAGCTGCTCCCGATCTCCTTCCAGATGCCCGGCAAAAATTACCGGGTCATCGCCCTGCTGGATGCCGCCAAAATGCTTAAGGCCTTTCATAGTCAGGAGAAGGACCCCCGATTTATGATTTTGAATCCGGACGGCAGCCTGCTTTACCGTTCGTCTCAAGAAATATCGACGGAAGGCTTGCCCTTTTTCGATCGGAATGAGGATTATCAGCTGAAGAACGGTTTCTACTATTTTGCCGTGAAGGATAAGGAAGCTCAGCTGACCTTCGTTACGGCTGTGCCTTATTCTTATATCTCATCCCAAGTGTCGAAGCTGAACATGACCATGTATATCATCCTGGCCATCTCCGTCGCCATCGGCATTACCGTATCCTGGCTGCTAAGCCGCGGCATCAATCGTCCTTTGAAGCAGATCGTAGCGTCCATTCTGCACCGAAATCCGGGAAGCGTGGACAACGCCATCCACGAATTCGATCTAATCCACCGGGAGATGCACGAGCTGATCCGTGAGAAGGAGGAAATTCATACGGAGATGCTGAGTAAAAATTCGCTTTTGACGAGCTACGGCTACATCAACAAGCTGAAAGCAATCAATTCGGATATTAACGATTGGAAGGATGTCCTGGCGACGGACCAGCCCTACGTTATTATTATGTATCAGCTTCAGTTTCGCAGCGCACCGGCCGGCGGCGAGCCTGCCATCGTACCCGAGAAGGCGGCCTATTATATTCGTGAATATATCCGGGTGCTGATGTCTGAGCGGTTTCCGTCGTCCCATACGTTTCAGATCGAGAATAATCAGATTTTGTCCTTCGTCACGATGGGTGAGAATCCCCATGTACTCGATTCCGCGCTCGCTCAGCTGAAGCAAATCTTGGACCGCGATCGCCAGTACTTGCTTGTAACGATTGCCGTTAGTCCGGTTTATCGCCATTCCTCCGGCTTCAATGAGGCATATCGTATCGTTCTTCAAATGCTGGAGCAAGCAAGACCGGTTGAGGAAACGCAGCTGATTACCACGCTCCATAACGGCTCAGGGCTGTTCCTGTTAACCCCGTCTCAGGAGCAGGAGCTGAATGCAGCGCTGCTGGCGGGCAATGAGCGGGCCTGCATGCTGCTTATCGAACGGGTGCTCGACCAAATGGCCAAGAAGGACGCTTCCTTACAGCAGTACCGCAGGATCGGAGAGGGAATGGTGGAGCGAGTATGCAGGGTCCAAGGATCATTCGGCTACCACGAGGACATGGCGGCATTGCAGGAGGAGCTGAACCGGCAATTGAAGGATTGCTATTCGGTTCAGCAATTTAAGGAGTTTTACCGTATGCTCTTCTCGGAATGCGCGGCCATTGTGAACCGCTTCAAGGCCGATAAGGACGATACACTTGAATTCATCATGAACAGCGTGGAGAACCGCTATGCGGAGGATATCTCGCTCGATTTGCTGGCTGATAAGCTGAATATGTCCGCAGCTTACTTGTCGGTGTATATTAAAGAGAAGACCGGCATGAATTTTAGCGATCACATCAACCAGGTCCGGGTACGCAAGGCCAAACAGCTGCTGGTCGAGACGGATTTGAATATGAACGATATCGGGCTGCAAATCGGATATCGCAACGTGACTTCTTTCAACCGGATGTTCAAGAAGCTGACGGGTATGGCCCCGGGAGAGTACCGGAAGCAGCACACCCTTCTAAGGGAAGGGGAACCGATTCAGTAGGGGGTATAATAAGAGAGCGGCAATCCGTAGAAAGACTAACTCCGAGATTGCCGCTCCACCCCATGCCCATTCCCTTTTTGATCACTTCTTGCCTGGCTCTACTTCTCTTTTTCGTGCTCGGAATCCGTTCCTATTCTTACCTTCGATTTGATTTCAGGGCCATTTGCCTGGTCTTCAGCCATTGCACTCCCGCGAAGATGCCTATTCCCACAAATCCCGCTCTGAACTTCGTTTCGGATCGTGGATTTCTGCACTATAGCAGCATTGCATCCCTTGCCCAACTCTTGACGGCTTCCCATAGGCGACACCAAACCAATCTTGAAAAAGGGCTGGAGAGGCCTAAAAATCATCAGAGGGTACCCCATCCCATACTTTTACTTTTTGGCGAAGCCCTTTCACAGAAGTGACAAAAAGACGGTCATAGACCGCCTTTCGAAAGTACATTTCGCAGCACTGGCTCGAGCCCATTCGCCATCAGCAGAAAGCCCAGATCGGTAGGGTGCACTCCATCCACTGTGGCCTCTGCGGGCTCCTCTCCCAATAAATCGGAGCCGTCAACGAAGAACAGCTGCGTATCCCCCGCTTCCTGCAGCTTCCGGATAAGCTCCCTTTGAAAATGCAGCCGCTCCAAGCGGTTCTTGCGTAATTCGGGCCTATGTACTTCTCCCCCGTGCACAATTCTGGAAACCACAACCAGAGGAACCGACGGATGAGCTTCCCTGTAAATGCTTATAAACTCAGGAAGTGTACGGCAGTAGCGCTCCGTATCGCAGTTGGCTTCATAATCCAGCACAAGGCAGGCCGGGTCTGCAATAGCGGAAATCAACCGCGCCAGCTCCGGCTCCCCTTTTCCGTTACCGGAAAAACCCAAATTGATACACTCCAGATTGATTCTGCGGCTTAACAAGTTCGTATAGCTCATTCCGGGGCGTGTAGCGCACCCTCCCTGTGTAATGGAGGTGCCATAGAAGATGACCCGCTTTGGCGATTCGTATGGGATGGGCCCCGTAACCGTTGCCCCGTCCTCCAGTCCGATCCACAGCTCCTTCACCCCTTTATACAAGGGAAGGTTTAAGGTGAATTGACGAAGCTCTTCATCGGTTCCGGCGTAGACCTCACTTTCATATGCATCCTGTCCCGAAGGAAAGCGGGCTGTGCCGGCATAAACCATGCTACCCGGCAGGCCGATATAGGCGTCGACGCCGCCTTCGCCGGTTGCCGGCATGTGATACATGCCCGGAGTGCCGCTCAGCCGCACTCTTACAGCCACCCTCCTGGAGTTTGTCCGAAACCGGATCTGCCCTCCCGAGGTACAGTTGGCTAGGCTGTCAACGGCGTCGGATACAGGATATTCGGGCCGAACGGGAAGCCTCCGGTACGTCTGATCCGCCGCTAGCCAAGCGAATCCGGCAACCTGAAACGGATCCGCAAGCGCAGCATACCAGGTCAAGCCATCCCCTGCGGCTCCTGGAACGATCATATTGGCGTCCCACTGAAGAGCATTTACATCTTGCTGCTTGTTCCCGGTCATGGGCCATTTCTCCTTTTCGGCTGACGTTATTTAAGCTTACTCACGGTACATGGGAAAGTTTGGTTATAAATCTATACTCCGGATTCAGTTACTGAATGCATCGGCTTCATTGTTCCTTAACCGTCATAACGACAACAGACATTGGCGGCAGGTTTATCAAGAGCTGTTCATCCGCAAGCTCGAAGTCAAGGAACTCCTGTGGGATTACATTCTCAGGCTGCTCGAAGGTATTATGCGCGCCCCAGTCCGAAGCCGTCAGGATTTTTCCCGTAATACCGGCATTACCCGCAATGCCCTCTAACTGGATGTCAAGATGAGCGGAGCCGCGGGGATCCATATTACAGAAGCTCATATGAATGGTACCGAACGCATCCTTAGAGGCCGATGCACTGATCTGCTGAATCGTCTGTCCTTCCCATTCATATACGCCCTTATTGTAATCAAGATCGAGTCGCTTCGCATCCTGATGAACCTTAAACATTTCGAATACATGATACGTCGGGGTCAGAATCATCCTCGGCCCCTCAGTCAGGACCATCGCCTGCAGAACGTTTACGGTTTGCGCAATATTGGCCATCTGTACCCGGTCACAGAAATCATGGAAGATATGTAGGGTAACTCCGGCCACAAGGGCATCGCGAAGAGCATTCTGCTGATAGAGGAACCCCGGATTCGTCCCCGGCTCGACATCAAACCAAGTACCCCATTCGTCTACGATCAAGCCAATTCGTTGATCGGGATCGTACTTATCCATAATCGCGCCGTGTTCTCGGATGAGCTCCTCCATAAACAATGCCTTCTTCATCGTGATGAACCATTCGTTTTCGGTAAAATCCGTTGCCGATCCTTTACTCTTCCATGTACCCGGAATCGTATAATAATGCAGGCTGAGACCGTCCATGTAGGATGCCGCATTCTTCATCAGGACCTCTGTCCATTCGTACCTGTCGTTAGGCGCCCCGCATGCAATTTTGAATATTTTGTTATCGCCGTAATTACGTACATAAGTCTGGTACCTGCGATACTCATCGGCATAATATTCAGCCCGCATATTGCCTCCGCAGCCCCAGCTTTCGTTTCCTATGCCGAAATAGGTCAGGCTCCATGGCTCTTCGCGTCCGTTCCGTTTACGTGCTTCAGCCATAGGGGATTCACCGTTAAAAGTGATGTACTCGACCCATTCGGACATTTCCTGAACCGTTCCGCTGCCAACATTCCCGCATATATATGGCTCACAGCCAAGCAGCTCGCAAAGCATCATGAATTCGTGGGTACCGAAATGGTTGTTCTCGACCACACCGCCCCAATGGGTGTTCAGCATCCGTTTCCGTTCTTCACGGGGCCCGATCCCATCCTTCCAGTGATATTCATCCGCGAAGCATCCTCCGGGCCAACGGAGCACGGGGATGGCAAGGTTCCTAAGCGCCTCCAGTACATCGTTTCGAATTCCATTAGTATTCGGGATTACAGAATCTTCCCCTACCCAAATACCTTCATAGATACAGCGGCCGAGATGCTCAGCGAAGTGCCCGTAAATGTTGCGATTGATCGTTCCTGTTTCCTTGCCCGCCTTAAGAACCGCTTTCAAACTATCTCTGTCTTTCTTGATCACATTACCCTCGTTCATCCAAATCAACGCTCCTTTTCTTATCTCCGCAGAGATTCCCTATATTCCAAAGGCGCTACTCCGGTCATTTTCTTAAAGAATCGGGTAAAGGAATGAGGAGCCTCGTAACCGATTCGGATGCCGATGTCTGAAATCTTCAACTCGTCTTGCTTGAGGAGCTCCCTGGCTTTACCCACTCTTACTTCCTCAATATACTCGGAAAGATTGACACCGCACTCCTGTTTAAAAAGACGCGATAAATAAGAGGGATTGAAATGAATCACATTCGCCAGACGTACGAGCGACAAATCCTCGGCAATATGCTCCTCAATGTAAGAACGGACCTTATCAATGGCTGCAGCCGCCCTGTTCCGTTCCCCGCTTCGCCTGAGGACAAACAGCGAGTCCGCCGTCCGCCGCAGAAAGGCAAACGCCTCACGCCAGGATGCATGCCCATCACTCTGCATGAGGCCGACACAAACAACCTTTTCATGAAGCTCCCAGCGGTTTATATAAGACAACAGGATAAGTGCTATCATGTAATACAGCTCCGTCAGGAAGGACCCTCCCGTTCCCCGACCATCGAGCGCCGGCTCCGTCAGTTCATCCAGGAGCTTGAGAAACTCCTCCCTCCTCCCCCCTTCCAGGTATGCCGTTAGTGCCTCTGCTTTATCACGCGGTGATCGTTCTCTTGACGGCAAGGACGGCTCGGAAGTCTCCATGTTCACCGTCTGCACCATCTGGGCGCCGTCCCCCGCTCGCAAATGCTGCTGACGCTTTATCTTATCGTAGAAGACTGATAGCAGCTTCCACTCACACGGTTTGCCTCCCAGTGTAACGGCAACTGTCAGATCCAAGGATTCCGTGCAGGCTTGCTGGATAAGCTCGAATTCACCTTCCAGAAACCTTACGGTTCGAGTATAAGCTTCCTCCTTTGGTATCCCGGATTCTGAAGACGGCTGAATTAGCCAGAAGAGGTCACCATAACGATCGATCATACCAAGGCTTATCGTTCTTTCCGCGAGGAACGTTTCCGCGAGAAACTTGACTGCTAGTGCCGCCTCTTGTCTGTCGGCGAACGAATTATGGATACCCTTCTGCGTCAGGTCGCCAAGCGCTACAAGGACGGGCAAGGAAGGATCAAGGGGGATATCCAGCCTCCGAAAGTCCTCTTCCAGCTCATCCGCGGCTCGCGCACCATGAAGCAAATGCTGGAAATAGTTTCCTTGAGCCAGTGTCTCAAGCGTGGTCAGATTCTCCCTTGACTTCTGAATCAAGTTGTTGATCCTCAGGCTGTTTTCCAATTCCTTGATAGCCTCACGCACTGCATTAATTACCTTATCGTACCCTTCGCTCTTGAGCAGATAACTTACACCCGGCATTTGAATCGCCCGATAGATGTAGTCGAATTCGTTAAAGCCTGTCAAAAAAATGACCTTGCAATGCGACCAATTGCGCCGAATGTTCTCCATAAGCTCCAGCCCGTCCATACCGGGCATACGGATATCGGATAACACGATGTCCACCCTCGTCCGGTTCATCAAGTCCAACGCTTCCCGTCCGGAGTAAGCTTTATATAGATCCAGGCCGAGATCCAGCTTGTTGAATATCTCAAACAACCCGTCCGTTATAATCTCTTCGTCATCAACGATCAGCATTCTATACACGGGCATCACCTCCTTTGAAGGGAAACGTAGTGGTCACCTTTAATCCGCCAAGGCCGCTTCTAGATGCCTCTATCCCATATCCTTCGCCGAACATGATCTTTATGCGTCTGTGAATATTGACCATACCCGTCGTCTCCGTCCGATCATCTTCGTTTGCCAGAGAAGCCTCAATCCGATGTAGTACCTCATCTGTCAGACGATCGCCGTTATCTTCGACCACAATGCGGATATCCGTCTCAACCCGCTCGAATCGGACGACAACCAATCCGCTATGAGCCATATGCTCCAAACTGTGCTCGAAAGCGTTTTCGATAATAGGCTGTACAATCAGGCGGGGGACCAAAACCGACTCAAATTCCACAGGGAGGGACTCGAACTGTACCCGAATCCGCCGCGAGAAGCGCAGCTCCTGAATTTCGGTGTACATTCTGGCATGATGAATTTCCTGTTTCAACGTGACCTCATCTGAAGCATTGCGGGTTACAAACTGGAAATACTCACCCAGCTGTCTCGTAAATTGCTCGATGCGTTCTACATCCCCCGTCTTCGCCATCGTACTGAGAATAAAGAAACTGTTATATAGAAAATGGGGGTTTATTTGTGACTGAAGCTGCTTCAGTTCGGCCCGTTGCGTCATGATTTTCAGCTTATAGGCTTGATCGATCAAAAATCGAAGATTGGTGACCATTTGGTTAAATCGGCTATATAAATACCCGAACTCGTCCTTAGCCCCATGTGCGATGACTACGTCCAGATCTCCGTTCTCCATACGACGAAAACTCTTAACAAGCGTGAACATCGGTTTGTGAATAAATTTGTAGGTAGATAAAGCATAGACGCCAATAATCCCGAAAGCGGCTGCTGCAAACAGCCATGCCAATATATAAAACTTTTCAAGCGGTTTCCGGACGATTTCTTCGGGAATGAATCGGTAAATGGACATATCGAGATAATCGGAGCTCGCATGAGCGGTATAATATCGGCTTCCCGAGATTTCATAGATTCCGTCATGGCTATCCGGAGTATCATTTTCTTGTACTATGAGAGAGATCGTTTCTTTCTGAAAATGTTGGGAGGAACCGCTCGCAAGAATGACGCCGGACTTATCCGAGAATAATAAGGTCCCGCTTCCGGCATACGTGTTGAATTGTTCCAGCGCCTCCTGCAGCTTCTTTGTATCCAGCTCGATTTCGATAATAAACACCGGGTCGGTCCCCTTGATCCCCCCCAGCTTGGCCGCGTTCAAGAAAAGTCCACCCTGCCAATCAATAACCTGTCTGTTCCGGCCGCCCAAAACGGAGCTAATCTCGGAATAACGTGCCGTATCAAGCTCATAAACCCCATCTGCAGACGAAATGGTTTTCGAATTGAGGTGGATGTGAGCATTCACATTCTTGATATACTTACTGCTGTTTTGAATGGTGTAGAGACGTTTCCTTACCATGTTGATTACTTCCGTGCGTTTAATTGTGTCCATATGTTCCCAGACCAGCGCAAGCTCATTGAGATCTTCATCCTCCAGAAGACCGTACTGTAACAGCTTCATTCGTTCGATTTCATTCCCCAGATCGGTCAGATAGAAGGTGATCTGAGAAACCGCCGTTTTGGAAATGTCTTCACTTGCCGTCTTTACGACCCAATGATACAAATAGACGCCAAGCAGAATAATAGGCAGCATAATAAGCAAAAAGGTGACGATCAGTCGAAGAAATATGGTATTTCGCAAGGAGAATGATAAACGATTGAACAACATGTGCGCCCCCAGCGTTTTCCACCATTATAACTTGAATGGCAGAAACCCTGCTACGGTTAGTTAAGAACTTAACCGCACAGCTATGCCTGTTATCCTTTCACGCTGCCAAGTACGATACCTTTCACGAAGTATTTCTGCAAGAATGGATACGCCAGAATAATGGGAAGAGAGCCGAGGAAAATCTGCGATGCTTTCAGCGTCCGGTCGGAAATTAGCGCCAGATTTAGTAAATCGTCACGTGACATATTCGCCATATTTTGCTGAATCACGATCGTCTGGATGTAGCTTTGCAGCGGATAATGGGCCGGGTCTCCCATAAGAAGAAGGCCGTCAAACCAGCTGTTCCAATGCTCGACCATCGAAAACAAGGCTAATGTTGCAAGTGCCGGCTTGGAAACCGGAACATAAATTTTCCAAAGTGTCGTCCAGTGGCTTGCGCCATCAATGAGAGCCGCCTCCTCAAGCTCCTTCGGCAGATCCCGGAAGAAATTAAGCAGCAATACTACACTAAAGATGGGCACCGCGTGCGGCAGGATAAGAGCCCAGATCGAGTCGAGCAGATTGTACTGCTTAATCGTGGAATACCAAGGGATCAGTCCGCCGTGAAAAAGCATGGGAATAAAGAATATCCAAGCGTAGACAATCCGAAATCGGAACATATGGGATTCCTTAGATAAAGGATAAGCTACCAAGATCGTTAGCAACAAATTTAATGGCGTTCCTATGGCGATACGCTCCAAAGAAACAAGCATGGATTGCCAGAACGCTCCCCGGCTGGCCGTATACGAATAGGATGCCAGTGTGAAATCAACCGGCCATAGCTTCACGTAGCCTGCTGCAGTTGCAGCGCTTGAGCTGAACGAAACCGCCACGACATGAACGAGCGGAAGCACGCATAGTAGTGAAACCAGGATGAGAAAGGAAGTATTTACTACGGAAAACCATTCGAACCGTCTGCGCCTGACAGGCGACTGGGTCAAGCCTCCCGCCGTTAGTCTCGTAGATGACTGCGACAATCGCTTCCCCTCCTCTTAAAAAATTCGATATCTTGCAAAACGATAAGCGATAAAGTAGGAGCTTGAAATCAGGATCAGCGATACCACCGATTTGAAAAACCCGATTGCCGTCGCCACGCCGTACTGGGCATCCAGCAACCCGATCCTGTAAACGAAGGTATCCAGTATATCGCCGCTCTCATAAACCTGAGGACTGTACAGGTTGAATACTTGATCGAATCCGGCATTCAGCAGTTGTCCAAGACTAAGAACGGACATCAGCACGATAACCATACGCATACCTGGGATGGTGATATGCCAGATCTTCCGCCAGCGATTAGCACCGTCGATCGTTGCGGATTCATATAAACCGGGATCGATGCCCGTAATGGCCGCCAAATAAACGATCGTCCCGTACCCAAAATTTTTCCATATATCCGAAGCTATAAGAGTTGCTGGGAACCACTGGTTATCGCCAAGAAAGAAAATTTTCTCAAAGCCGAGGGAGCTGAGCAAACTATTAACAATACCTTCAGACGGCGAGAGAATATCGATTAATATTCCGCCCAGGACGACCCAGGATAAGAAATAGGGCAAATAAATAGTCGTCTGCACAGACCGCTTAATCGCTTCATTCTTTAATTCATTGAGCAGAACGGCAAACGCAATCGGCACGATCAGCCCCAAAATAAGCTTAAGGCTTGAAATAAAGAGCGTATTCCATAGAACCTGTGTAAAGCTCGGCAGACTCATGACGTATCTGAAATTATCCAAACCGACCCATTTCTGATCACCGAACAGTCCCTTCGCGGGAATAAACTTTTGAAAAGCGATAACGATACCGGCCATGGGAACATAAGAGAATAAAACAATCAAAAGTAGTCCCGGCACAATCATCAGATGCAATGGAAGCTCTCTCCGCAGTTTCCTGATTCCCATATCCATCCCCCATCAGCTTCGAACTTAAAGAAGCAGAGGAAGGAAGGTGAACTCCATCCTCTGCCCGTTGTTACTTCTTCTTTGATGCATACCAATCGTTTACTTCCTTAGTCATCTTATCGCCGCCGAGCTTATTCCAGTCTTCCACGAATTTGTCGAATTCATTGATGGATTGACCCAGAATAATTTTTACAAAGACCTCGGTCTGCAGCTTATCCAGAGTCGTTTTACGCTCAACCATGGTAGGAGTAGGCGACCCAACGAATTTCTCCATTAGGAACTGATTGCTTTTGTCGTACTGGTCAACAACCCCCATGGAGCCTTCCTTGCCGTAAATCCGCTCCCATCCCCACAGCGCAAATCCTTCCTTCGATCCTGAAGCGAAGGATTCCAGCTTGCCTTGAATCGTCTTGGCTTCACCCGTCAGCTTAGAAGTATCCCCCGCTTTGCGGGCCGCATCGATCGCTCTGAATGCCTCCACGTTCTTCTTAGCCGGGTATGGCGTCACCGGAGACAGCTGCCATACGCTTTCCGCTTCCGGCGGAGCGTAGTACTTATCAAATTCTGCCGTTGTACCCCAGTTTTTCTCAAGGTGCAGGTTGAAGAGCTTAATGACCGCCTCAGGGTGCTTGGCTCCCTTCTTCACCGCAAAGAAGCGGGTCGTGCTGAACTTGAGCGGCACCTTGGGCGTATTGCTGGATTCCGAAACAATCGGAAATGCCTGCCATTGTGCATTCGGATTGTTATTTTTGTTAAGTTGAAGCGGATAGATGGAATTCCACTGTTCGCCGTATTCCATACCGATTTGTCCTGCTGCGATATTCTCGGATACCTTGCCGCCGTCCTTAATGCCGAATTCCTTATCAATTTCTCCGTTCTTCGACATGTTCTGAAGTGCTTGAAGCGCTTTCTTCACTTCCGGCTGAATGCCGCCGTAAACAAGCTTCCCGGAAGCATCCTCCACCCACATATTCGGATAAGCATTATATCCGGCCATGAACCCTTCGAGCCCCATCGCCCCGCCCCACAAAGTCTTGGTTATGGCAAGGCCATAGGTATCCTTCTTGCCATTGCCGTCCGGATCCTGCTCCGTAAAAGCCTTGGAGATCGCCAGCACGTCAGCCATCGTCTTCGGCGGCTGCAATCCCAGCTTCTGCAGCCAGTCTGTTCGGATCCAGATAAACATCGCCCGTTCGATCGAGGCCTCGAGCTGCGGAATCGCCATCAATTTACCGTCGAACGTAGCGGCATCGAAAGGACTGGTCCCTTCCTGCGACATGACATCTTTAGTCAGCGGGGTAGCATATTTCTTGTATAATTCCGTCATGTCTTCAATTTGGCCGGAATCTGCCAACTGTTTCAGCTGGGTCGCGTTCACCGGAATCACATCCGGAAGGTCGCCGGAAGCAAGTGTCACATTGATTTTTTGCAAGTATTGGTCGGAGCTTACGTCCCCTTTAACGACCCAGTTATATTTAATGTTGATACCCAGCTGATCCTTGTATATGCGGGACCATCGGTTGTCTTCAAGCGTTTCACCCTTCAGGACGCCGAGTACGTTATTTTCTACGACATTACTTAGATTCCGTACGAACGACACCTCGATCGGCGGATCGTATTTACCAAGCGGGTCTGCATTTACGGTATTCACCGCTTCGTTCTTTCCGCCATCCTCCTGCCCCTTGCTTGTTGAACCGCTTTGGTCATTGCAAGCCGACAGTACAGTAGCGAGTGACAGAATTGAAGCTAAGAATAATGTTGATCCGTTCTTTATCCCTTTCATGTCCAACCCCCACATCGTAGATTTTTGAGGCCTAACACACTAGCGCTGTGTATGTTTTCATTATAGGTTTGGGAAAATCACCTAACAATGTGCATCTTTTTACTTAGTTACCCGTTGTTGACACAAATGTAAGCGCTATATTTTCCTATTGATCCAGTACCTGTCCCGTAAAGCTTGACATATTATAACTATACTTCATTTTTCATTGTTCCAAAATCCGGTAATCATCTGGACTCTTGTTTTTGGTGGGACGGACCATTTTTACTAAGCCTTCCCAATAAAAGCAAGGGGTGTCCCATAAGTAGAAATTCTACTTGAGGGAACACCCCGTTTCTTTGTGTGGAACTAAATTTCATTTCTTCCAAACCGTTCGCTCGGAGCGAAACCGGTTAATGGTTCGGAAGTCCGGTTGCTGCATAGCCGCGAGCCACATGAACGGAATGTCCTCTCTGACGGCCTTTGCGATGAGGCGTGTAGAATACAGTCGCTAAGTATACCCATAGACGATCGTCCAACCGTTCAATGGCTTCGTTGACAATGCGAACCACATGGTTAGCCGGAATCAGCTCTCCTAGCGAATGCGGAAGAAAGAGCCGGTAAATCGCTAAGAAAACACTAGAGACATAGGAAAAAGCGTGTTACTTGGCGTCTGATGCCTAACAAAGCTGGAAACACTCACTGTAACGTTACGAAATCACCTTAATGTACCAAGTTTGAGTTCAACTGCGATCGTAAGGTGAAAAAATAACGTTACAGGGCTTCTAGTGCCTATCGCGGCCTGGAAACACTCACTGTAAAGTTACGAAATCACCTTAATGTACCAAGTTTGAGTTCAACTGCGATCGTAAGGTGATAAAATCGCGTTATAGGCGCGACGCCAGTATGGCGGAGAGCGTCCGTCTCATAGACAATAAAGGGCTGGCCCAGTTCCTTAAAATAAGACTCATCTGCGAGTCAGTGGGAAAATAGCTTCAGCGCGAGTTTTGGATTGCCGTCATTTCCATAACATCTAATCTATTGACGGCAACCAAGTGTTTGAGCTTAGGCTGAAGGTATTTTCCCACGACCAACGATAAGATGGCCATATTTTCACGGACTTATGGGACAGTCCTCATCGTATAAATCCTGTATTTGTTTTTAGCGCTACCCTAAAGAGATTGTACTTGCCGCTAACCTCTCTTGGGATAATTAAACTCCCCGCGGTAGTTTGAGAAGCAGCTGTGCGGATATTTGTCCGGCATCACAACCGGGTCCACCCCAGCCGGCTGATCCTGTGTATAGATGTACATCCGCTGGGCATCCCAAAGCAGAATTTCATCACGCCCGTCCCCGGTGATATCGATGACCTCCGCACATAAGTCCGGATGGCCGTCCTGCGGGAACTTCACGACCACTCGTCCCCAGCCGTCCACAAGGCCGCCATGCTCCGTATTACCGTTGATCAGCACCAGATCCCTGCCGTCTCCAGTCCAGTTCACGGGGGTAATGACCGTCCCGTTTGTTGTCGGTTCGAACTGCTCTATCAGCCTCCCTTGGCTGTCGAAGAAGTAGACGATCCCTTGCTCTCCCCAGAAGGTCGTCACACAGAGCTCCAATCCGGGCAAATCCGGGCGGTAATTGCCTACGCTAACCCGCTGGGCGTGACCAATCATGTGCTTGTGGATCAAATTGCCGTGCAGGTCGGCGACCATAAAGCCCTCTTCCCCGGAGGCAATGGCGATTAGCGGGTCCGGCCGGCTGACATCCCAGTGGCCGATTAAGATTTCATCCGTATGGTCTGTCGGCACAGGCAGCGTCCACAGCAAAGTACCATCATGATCTACCCAGTGGTAGCCGATGAACATCTCATCCTTGCCGTCACCGTCCATATCAGCGGTATAAGGGAAATGACCGGTTATTCCCTCGTGAAACTGCCACAACAGATTCAGATCGTTATCATACACCCATACCCTGCTGTAGCGATCTTTAATAAGAATATCTGTTGGTTCCTCCTTCCCCGAGAAATTGCAAATGCGGATGCAGTCTACATTCAATCGGTCGAAGGCATACTCCTGGAACGGTACGTTGTATAATGTGCCGGTCGGCTCCGTACAGAGCGGGGTAGGAATCTTGCGCTTGACCTCACCTGTCCGTCCATTCAGAATCATCAGCTCGAAATTGCGCGCCACTACGACCTCATCGAAGCCATCCCCGTCTATATCGGCAATCTGAAAGGGCAGATCCGCCGATAATAATGCATGGTCGGTCAGCGTACTAGGCTCGCCGAGCTGCCACAGGACCTCGCCGTCGAGCGATAAAGCAGTCAAGCAGCTGATGTGGGCATACGCATCCTTATGTCCGCGCTTCTGATGCTGCGCCAGGACGATCTGGACCTCATCGGTACCCAGCAAATGACCGAAGCGGATCTGTCTCGCCGTTCCGAAGTTTTTGAAGTCAATCGTCTTCCACAGCCTAGGCTGCGGGTACTCCGTACGAAGCTTCGCGAGCTCCAGCTCCGTATCGCGGCAGGCCGCGATCCAAGCCGCATGATGCTCCTCGGTCATCGTCACTTGAATGTCCGCATATTGGGCGGGCATGCGGGAGGATAGACCAATCTTGCCCCCATCGTAGGAGTCATCCTCGATTTCCAGTACTACCGTATCGTTCACGGAAGCGGTAATGCGATTGCCGATACATTCCACCTTTAACCTATATTCATGGTCCACATCGTATTCAAATGTCTTTGCGCTCAATGTGACCAACTGGTCCTGATCGCGCTTCAATAGCTTCAGCTCGCCGCCCTCGAAGCCGAGAAAGTAATAGCGGCGCCCGTGCTGATAACGGAACACGATTCCCGTATGAGAGCGAGTGGAGAGTGGACGGACGGTTGCCTCCAGGGTGTAGTCCTTCCAGCTGACCTCGCCCTTGACAAGTAACGGCCAATGGGCTGTAATCGCCGCCTGAGGGCGGGTTTGTTCCATGAGCTTTCTGCCTTTATCCTCCGTAACGATCCATGTCGGCCCGAGCCAGCCGTAGTAAACGACCGGATCATACCAGCCTCCCCTATTTCCCTCCGGCGGGTAATAATGGTATTCGCCTATCGCGGAGTGCTTCGGATCGTAAGGGAACGGCCCGATGGCAAACTGTGAGAAATTATCCTGCATGACTGTAATCATTGGCAATTACCTCCGGCTTCAAGATTCACTTTAAGTTGACGCCTTCCTTGTTATACCATTCGGTCCACAGTTTAATTGCCTTGTCTCCCCCGGATGCGCGATACTTCTTCACATAGTCGTTCCAGCTGGCATCGACCTTCTCGTTTCCGAGAATCGTTTTGGCCGTATACTCCTGCGTGATCTTTGGCAGGTTGTAAGGCACAAGCTCCGGATAATAAGGCAGGGAGGCCGCTATCTTATCCAGCTGACCGAACTTTTGCGCCAGAGACAGATTTTGAACGACATGGTCCGCATAATCCGCTTGCATCAAGCTTTTCACCTCATCGTTCAGCAACCCGTGCTTCACCAGCGCAAAGGCCCAATGCAGGCCGGCTCTCTCTTCCTTGGTCTTCTCGAACTTTCCGTTGTTGTTCGTGTAATGCTTGCCCTCAATCCCCAGGAAGTTGAACCGCGTACCCTCCGGCGATAATGACCAGTCTAGGAATTTAAGCAGCTGGTCGGCCTGCTTCGTATCCTTCGGAATGGCGATATAATGCCGGTTGGTCGTGTTATAGGTGAACATCGTCGGCTTACCGTCTGCACGTATCGGCGGCTCGATAGCGATATACCGCTCGGCTGTACCCGGAGCGAGCTGGGCGCCGCTGGCGAAATGCCAGAAGTTATTAAACATGCCGTATTTGCCGGTTGCGACCTTCTGACGGAAGATCGTGCCTACCGTAGTTGGCCATTCCGGGTCCAATATCTTCTCTTCTATCAGCTTGTTCATAAACTTCAAGTATTCCTTATACTCATCGGTCAGCTCCGGCGGCAGCAGCTCTCCGCCTCGGAATTTCCACGTCTCGGCGTCGAAGGCCGCCTGGAACATTTTCCCGCCATACAGCATGTCATTCAATGCGATCAAACCGAACGTGTCGTTCTTGCCGTTACGGTCCGGGTCCTGCTCCGTGAAGGCCTTCATTACCTTGTAGAAATCATCGATGGTTCGGGGAATGTCCAGCTTCAGCGTTTCCAGCCACTCCTTATTGATATACACAACCTGGTTAAAGCCGTCATGACGGTTGTACGGAATCCCCCAAATCTTCCCTCCGTCACTTACAGGCAGCCAAGCCTCCTTCGGCATTACGTTTTTTAAATTAGGGTATTTATCCAAATACGGAGCGATATCGGTAAGCAGGCCATCCGCCGCGAATTGAAGCAGCTTGTTCTTATCCTTATCGTTCACCATAAAGGCGTCAGGATACTCGCCGGAAGCCATGAGGATGTTCAGCTTATCCAAGTACCCGGCAGACCCCGGAGATTCCAGCTCTACGCGAACGCCCGTTTTCTCCTGAAGATAGTTGATGTATTCATTGTCGGTAAGAGACATCCCCTTCGTATCCACGTTGTAATCGAACATGACCTTGAAGGTAGGCGGCTTTGTTGAAGCGCCTTCATTTCCTTTCGTTTCTTCTGCCTTCGTGCTGCACCCGCTGATGGCAACTGCTGAAGCTGCCCCTACAATAAGAAGCGTTTTCGTTTTGCGTTTCCAAGACATGGTTTAGACCCTCCCATTGAATACTAGTATCCCTCCCGGCGGCACCGGCGCTGGATATTACTCATTCTAGTTTGTCAGCTCCAAATGGCAATGAATAATACCTTGAGGAATGTATAGATTTTGGGATCCGCGAGTGTACATTTCTTGATTTACATTTTTTTATTACGTCTCTGGGTCCGGTATTCATTAGGCGGGAGCTGGTGAACCTTCTTGAACTGCCGGATAAAGGTATGAACCGTATCATAACCGCATTGTTCGGCGATCTGCTGTATCGTCAAGCTTTCGTTGTCCATCAGCTTTAACGCCTTTTGCACTCGTAAGGTACTGATATACTCCACAAACCCGACGCCAAGCTGGTTTTTGATATACACACTTAAGTAAGAAGGGCTCAGTGCAAGCTTCTCGGCGAGAATATTTAACGAAATCGGCTTGTCAAAATGTTTGTCGATATATTCGATAATCACCTTCCCCGTTGTGCTGGCCTCCTCGGGCTTGGAGCGCATCTGCTCTATCATAACGGAGCAAAGCTTCAGAATATACGCCTTTTTCTCCTCCAAAAATTCATAACTGTACAGCGTAATGAACACATCCTCCTTGCAGAGGTGATTGATGTCGATCCGGTTCTCGAACGCATACTTCATGATAGAGGCCATAATGTTAGCAAAAAAAGCGTGAATCCATTCCAGCGTAAATTGCTCATTGCGGATCAGCTCATCCAGTATCGAATGCAGGGATTCCTCGATTTTGCTTACATTGCCTGCCTTTAAATAATCATGGATCCTATGAATCTCCTTGGAGAACTTCATTAACGAGGTCGCTCCGGTCAGTCCAAGCTTGTCATAATAAATAACCGAGTGCTTGCCATAGATCGATTTATACTCCACGGCCATGGCTGCATTCGCATAACAGGAATGCACCTGCTCCAGTTCCCGGACTACATTGCTGACTCCCGTACAGACGGTAAGTCCGCAATTATCCCTGATATCGTTCTGAATGTACCGTATCGTCCTCTCCAGCTCGTCCCGAACTTCATCATTCAGCTCGTCGTAACAGAGCAGCACCGTTACTCTGTCGAGACCGGAATTCACAGGATGGGCATTAAAGCGAAGTACGAAGGTCCATTTAATGGCGTTGTATAAAATTTTGTTCATAAAAAAACGTTCACTGTCCGACTTTGACCGCAAGAAATTGTAATAATCGTCAATCTCGAAAACGACTACCTGATAGGCAACGCCCTTCAGGTTCAGGCCATAGGCCTTCGCTTTCTGCTCTTGACCCTCCGGCAGCGGCTTGCCGGTTAGGAGGTCCGTAATAAGCCCCTTTTGAAAATCATCCATGTTCTGTTTGACTCGTACCTCATGAAGCTTCTCTTGCTCCCGGCGCGTATACCGGAAATACAAAAACAGCAGCAGTCCCAAAGCAAAACAGACCAGCAAAATCAAATATTTATACAATGGGTTGCCGGGCTGTCCTTGAACCAGAATATCCTGCGGGATGATCGTAATCAATTTCCACCCGCCGATATCGGAGGCGGAGCTCAGCACAAGATGATCCTTATAAAGGTAAGGAGCCTGTTTCACGGACAGGATGTGCTCCGCAAATTTGAGAAAGAAATCCTTCGTCTCTTCGTTTTTAGCCAAAAGCACCTGATCGTTCGGGTCCAGCCACAATACATACGCATTGTCCTTCATCAACGTATCGGCGACATAGGCTTGGTTCAAATTGATGGCCAACGCCCCGGTCTTATTTCTTGAAGGAATGCCTGCCGTCATGGATATGATGGCCGAGCTTCCGGGATTATCCTTCATTTCGTTAGGGAGTACAGACCAGCTCCACTGCGTCGCATCGCTGTAATCGTACTGTTCGAAGATAGAACGGTTTGGGAATTGGGGCAGCTCCGATAACATGAACGGCGTCGACAAAATCATGTTGTTTTTTTTATTATGCAAATAAATCGAAGCGATCCCGGAGTGACTATTGATGACATCGAAAAAAGAGCTTTGGATTTGGCTCAGCCTGTACATCTCCGGAGCAATCTCGCCCGGAATGGTCAGCCATTCCCGCAAATCGCGGTTTTGCAGCATTTGACGGTAGATGGATTGAATTTTATCCGAAAATAAATACAGGGATGAGAACGCTTTCTCGTGATGCTGCTGAAAATAGTACGTTCTTTCTTTAGCATAATTCGAACGGACATTGTAATCGTACAGCAGAAAACCAGCGAAAACCGTCAATAAAAATAGAAGAGACAGCATAAATACAGACCGATCCTTCAGCTGGTTCATCATGCGTAACATACGGTCCTCACCTCCTTGCAGCCTGATCTGTTAGCTATCCTGTACCCATCGCTCGCCGTGCCATCAGTACAATATAAATACTATTCATCCTCCGATGAATTGTCCATGCCCCTCCACAAAAATTATACACACTCCAAAAAAGTAAACATATCCTCGCCCTTACCCTCCCTCCTATAATTAGAGCCAGCACAGCTCAAAGGGGGAAATCCTATGAAAGCATCGATTCCATTGAACACCGCGGCCCGCAAACGGACGAAGCCGCTGGGAGTGTTCTGGAGCAACTTAAACAAATATAAGTACCTCTATTTATTGGCTTTACCTGGCTTTATCTGGTATTTCATTTACAAATATTTGCCCATGTACGGATTGATCATTTCCTTCAAGGACTTCAATTTCTCCAAAGGCATCTGGGGCAGCCCTTGGGTAGGTCTGAAGCATTTCGAGTTCCTATTCACCTATCCGGACTTCTACCGCATTGTCAAAAACACCATTCTGATGAATGTCTACGAGCTGCTCTTTTCCTTTCCGGCTCCACTCATTCTTGCCCTGCTGCTGAATGAACTGAGGAGCGTTCTCTTCAAGCGGTCCATTCAGACCGTTGTATACTTTCCGCACTTTCTATCCTGGGTCGTCTTCGGCGGAATCGTCATCCAGCTCCTGTCCCCGAACGACGGACTGGTGAATCAGATCAGGGAGGTCTTCGGGCTCGAATCGATTCATTACATGGTCAAATCGGAGTATTTCCGTCCCGTCGTCATACTCTCCTTAATTCTGAAGGAAAGCGGATGGGGATGCATCATCTATTTGGCCGCCTTATCCGCAATTGATCCCGAGCAATACGAAGCGGCGACCATTGACGGGGCGAACCGCATGCAGAAGATGCTCCATATTACCTTACCGGGTATTCGGAACACGGTCATTATTCTTCTAATTTTGAAAATAGGGACAATGCTCGATTACGGCTTTGAACAAATCTATGTCATGTACAATCCATCCGTCTATGATGTCGGCGACGTGCTGAGCACCTACATTTACCGGGTCGGCTTACAGGATGCCCGGTTCAGCTTAACGACGGCGATCGGCTTATTCCAGTCTGTGATCGGTTTTATTCTGATATGGAGTGCTAACAAGGCAGCCAGAAGATTCAGCGATAACTCGCTATGGTAGGCGTTGATTCGAACAGAAGGAGGAGATTTAAATGAAAAAGAGTGAATTTTCTATTGGAAATACCGTTATCGGCTCGATCCTGCTTGTTTTCGCAGTGATCACTTTTATGCCCTTTTATTATGTAATTCTGACCTCGATCAGCGATCCGCATCTCGTACGTGAAGGCCAGCTTATTCTATGGCCGAAGGGCTTCGATCTGACGGCCTACAGCATCATTCTTGATAATGACCGTTTCATTACTTCCTTCATTAATACCATCAATCGGACGGTTATTGGCGTTGTGAGCAATCTTGCCCTTCAGTTAACCTTCGCTTATGTGTTATCCAAGCGGTACTTGCCCGGGCAAAAGCTGCTCATGCTGTATATTATTATTACCATGCTCTTCCATGGAGGCATCATTCCGACCTACCTGATCGTCAAGGCAACCGGGCTGATCAATACGATCTGGGCGCTTGTCATCCCGACGGCCATCAGCACTTGGAACGTCATTTTGCTGAAGTCGTTCTTTGAGAATATCCCCGATAGCTTGGAGGAATCCGCCAAAATAGACGGGGCCAATGATTGGACGATTTTCTATAAAATCTATGTTCCCTTGTCCACGGCATCCGTTGCGACGATCGGCTTGTTCATTGCCGTGACGCATTGGAACTCCTATATGGATGCTGTCATCTATATCAACTCCACCAAGCTGCAGGTGCTGCAAATTTTCTTGCGCGATATGGTCGTACAGATGGAGATGGCGACGGTGTTAGGCGATATGGGTGTGCTGAATGATACATCCAGCTTGTCTGTGCGGACGGCGTCGATCTTCTTGGTGGCGCTGCCTATTATCATTGTCTATCCGTTTATTCAGAAGTATTTCGTTAAAGGGGTTATGCTTGGTGCGGTGAAAGGATAGGCAGACCCGCTTCAAAGGGCCCCAGAAGTAGAGTCCTCAGCATAAAAAACCAACAGCGGCAAGTAAGGACGAGAAACACTGGCGTCCTCTACTGCCGCTGTTGGCTTCGGATTTCCGATCAATCGGTTAACGGTAATTTCAGTGTCACGATTTCGTACGGATGTATGGAGCGGACTGTGACGGTCCCGCTCTCCTTCCCCTTCACATCGGTTGCTCTCTCCATAAGGTCAGTTTCCGCCATCCGTTCCCAGCTTACCTCCGCACTGCTGCCTTCTGCCCCGACAAGCGAGAATCGTTCCCGCCCGCCGGAGGTTTCGTACAAGCGGAAGATAATGCCCTGCCCGTCCTCGGAAATTTTTACGGTATCCAGCACGGTTTGCTTGCCATTCAGCCGCAGGAACGATGCCTCGGACGGAAGGGTTCCGCTTCCCGCCGCGGCCGCTGCAGCAATAACAGGGTGGTTCAGCTGCATACCCTCACGAACTACACTACCGGCTCGCCAATCCCCTTCGTGTGGAAATAGCGAATACACAAATTCATGATTCCCAACATCTGCGGTTGCATCCGGCCAACGGGGAGAGCGCAGAAGAGTCAGGCGCATTCGGTTTCCGCGGATGTCATATCCATACTTGCAATCGTTCATCAAGCTGATTCCAAAGCCGCCCTCCGAGAGATCGGCCCATCGGTGTCCGCACACCTCGAATTGAGCTTGTTCCCAGCTTGTGTTCGTATGCGTCGGCCGCTCCACACTGCCGAACGGAATCTCGTAGGTAGCTTTATCGGACAGAATCGCAACCGGAAAGGCCGCCTTCAAGAGCTTATGCTCCTCCTGCCAATCCACGTTAGTCTGGAAATCGATTCTGGACGATTGATGATACAAAACTAGATTCTGCGTAATCAGCGATTGGTTCAAGCGCCACCGGAATCGCAATATATCCTTGGTATGCCCTTGCAGCACCACTTCCGCTTCTACCAGCTCGGCCTCTCCCGCAGGCTGCTGATCAAATTGGGGATCAATATCCCACGCATCCCAAACAGTAGGCGTATCATGAAACAGCTGAAGCTCGTTTATGACCTCGCCCGGCTCCACAAGCTCCCTGTCGGCACGTTTGTCCAAGAGTCGGACGATTCGGCAGGACTGATCGAACTCGATACGGTAGAAGTCCGTTTCCCAGAACCCGTTTACAAGCTGCCGGGACGGCTTGAACTCTTCTGCATCCGAAGCGGCGCTGCGCAGCCACACGGTCTTGTAACCTGTTGCAGGGATCATGCCTGCATGGAACGCAAGGATATAGGCGTCCTCGCCATCCTTCAGCAAGTCCGACTCCAGTCTCCTGCCATTGCGGTCGTATATGGCCATTCCGGCAAACTCTCGTCCTCCGCGAAGCTCCACAGGGTCGTTACGATCCCATGACAGGCTGTTGAACAAAAGAACCGGCTGCCCCTCCCCTTCCGTATCAATCGCTCCAACCAGACGTTTCAGCGCGGAGTCCAACGCCTTCCGCCCTAACGATTCAACTTCCTTATAGTGCCTGTTCGATTTCTCGTATACCTCCGGGATCGAAGTGCCGGGAATAATGTCATGGAACTGGTTCAAAAGCAGTATCTTGTATCCTTCCTTCAGCTCCCCTTGCTGCAGCACGGAAGCCTGCTCAAGTGTGGCTAATCCGGAAAGCACGCCCATCGCATTCCACAGCTCCGCTTCCCGGTATAAAACCTCCGACTTTCTATTCTTTCGCTTGTTCGCAGCGTGAGTCGTATACGTCCCGCGGTGCAGCTCAAGATACATATCGCCCGTCCATTGCGGAAGCTTCGGGGATTTCCGTGCGACCCCGTCGAAAAATTCATGCGCCGTGCTATACCGGCAGCTTGGCAATTCCGGCAGCGCCTCGGAGCGCTCAAGAACCTCCAGCATCTCTCGGGTGACCCCGCCCCCGCCGTCACCATATCCGTACAGCAGCATTTGCTCCTGATGAACGCCCTTCTGCTTGAAGCTTTGCCAGTGCTCGGCTACATCCTTCGGCAGCGTGTTTTCATTCAGTCCGTGATTCAGAAAGGAAAGGATCGAAGTACCGTCAATCCCCCTCCAGTAAAACAGATCGTACGGGAACCGGTTCGTATCGTTCCAGTTCATCTTGGAGGTCATGAAATAATCGATTCCCGATTTTTTGAGGATCTGGGGCAAGGAGGCGCAATACCCGAAGGTATCCGGCAGCCACTCGACCCGAGGCTCTAGCCCGAATTCTTCACGAAAAAATTGGCGTCCGTACAGCAATTGCCGAACCAGGGATTCCCCCGACGGTATATTCAGATCCGGCTCCACCCACATGCCGCCAACCAGCTCCCAGCGTCCTTCCGCAATTCTCTGCTTGATCCGCTCATACAGCTCCGGATAACGCTCCTTCACATAGGCATAAAGCTGAGGCTGGCTTTGTGAATAGCGGTACCCGGGATATTCATCCATCAGTGTGCATACGGTCGAGAAGGTTCGACTTGTCTTTCTTACCGTCTCCTTCAACGGCCACAGCCAGGCGACATCGATATGAGATTGTCCAATCATATGCATGGTGCCCCCGGACGAGGAGCTCGAGCGGTTTGCCAGAACGGTACGAAGTTTCTTCTCCGCCTGCCGTACTTGAGCTTGATCTAAGATGGAACCTCCGGATAGCTCCTGAACAACCTCCATAAGGCTGTCCGTGAGCAGGATGCCGTCCACTCCCCCGGCCGGAAGCTGTTTCATAGCTTCAGAGTAGGTCAGTACTGTAAAATATAAGCTCTCAATGGCTTCATCAATTGACACCAATCGAGCTTCGGCAAAATGTACAGGTGGAGCAGAATTCTCGGTTTGTCCGTTCAGTTCATCTGTGGGCAGCGGAGGAGTGTGGTATACCTCTGCCGTCAGATGAAGCTCACCGGCTTCCCACACCTTCTCCGGCAGTGGAATCTGATGCCGGTTACGGTCCAATCCATGATACGGTACACCGTTAATGGATAGCAGCCCCTCGCCACCGGTTTGGAGAAGGAGTGCAGCTTTCTTCCCCTTCCAGCCCGATGGTACAGTGATTCTGTTCTCCAGAAAGAGCGTCTCCCCCGGAACACTGGATAGTGTTCCGGGAGAAACTAGCTCCACTCCCTCCTTCCAAGCATATTCCCCTTCTTCAATATAGACAGCGCGTTTACACGTCCATTGCGGGAGCTCAAGCGATTCACTGAATCTTCGCTCAAGCAGCATTTGAATAAATCGTTGTATCCGTTTGGATTGCGGCATGTAAAATAGGCCTCCCTACATGTATAATTGTATATTTATATGTATATTGGTATTTTAACAAATTATATCCGCTACATATCAGCAAGTAAACAGTTATTTATAATCTCAAATTCTTTACTTACAGCCATCTAACTTGTATATTGGTATACATACACTTACATCATTTTCTATAGAGGTCATTGTGATGAAATCATCTTCCAAACGTACTCCCATTTACCAGCAGATCCGTGCTTATTTGCTCCAAGGGATCCGCGAGGGCAAGTGGAAGCCTGGCGACCGGCTGCCATCCGAAATGGACTTGGCGCGCGAATTCGGAGGCAGCCGAATTACCGTGAAACAAGCCCTATCCATTTTGATCGAGGAAGGAATCGTATACCGCATCCAAGGTCGCGGGACCTACGTTACTGAGAACGTGTCCACACACTCTTTCCAGCATGTACCCAAGCTGCCGTCGGTGCCGAAGACCGGGTTGTCCACCGCTTCGCCTCCGACCATCGCTTTCATCATTCAAAGGACGCTGGATTCGATGTGCTCCGAATTGCTGTTAGGCATCGAAGAGACCGTATCGGAAGCCGGCTATCACCTGGTTTTTATGAACGCGAACGATTCCAAGGAACGAGAGCTTGAGCTTCTGTCCTCAGCTTCCGACGGCGGTGCGTCGGGGATTATCCTGTTCCCGGTGCATGGCGTAAGCTACAACGAAGAAGTGCTTCGCCTGACGATGAACCATTACCCTATTGTTGTTATTGACCGCTATCTCCGGGGAGTGGATACCAATTGCGTCTGTTCGGACAATCGTGAGGGAGCATATCAGGCAACCAGGTATTTGATCCAAAGAGGTCACCGCCATATCGGCTGCATCTCTTCTCCGGTACTAGGGACAACCTCACTCGAGGATCGTCTACGCGGTTATGAGGAAGCGTTGGCCGAATATCAAATTCCTGTTGATCATACGGAGAGACTTCTCGAAGCGAGCCCCGCATCGATCGCCCGGTTCTTAGCGGAAAGACGTTCCTTAACCGCTGTGTTGAGCTTCGATAGCGTCCACGGCTATCATGTCATGAAAGAGGCTGCTCAGCTTGGAATCCGGATTCCGCATGACCTGTCCGTGATCAACTTTGACGACTATCAGCACCCGGACCTCTTTAAGACGCCGCCCACGGTTGTCGTTCAGCCCTTCCGCCGCATGGGCGGGGAAGCGGCCCGTCTCCTGCTGGAGCTGATTAAGAACCCCTCTATGGAGCGCAGAAGGATCATGCTTCCGGTGAATTTGGTTGAACGGGCTTCCGTTCGGTCCCTTTAAAATAGAACAGACCACTTCGAAGCCCCTGCCGTAGGGGTCAAAGTGGTCTTTATTTCTTACCTATTCCTAGCCTCTGCACAGTTCTGCCAGCTGCTCTTTGCAATTCTCTTCAAGCATTCCGCCGTGAAAACAGATGATTCGTTCGATATCGAGCTCCAGAAGTTTCTTTAAGGATCCGAAAGCCTGTTCTATATCCAAGCTCGTGTGGGGCACGGGACCGTGCAGCTTGCCACGAACGATCATTAGCGCATCCGCAGCCACCAAGGTCTTGCTCTGCTCCAGATACAGACTGATGTGGCCGGCGGAGTGCCCAGGGGTATGTATAATACGAACACCGCCGTACATCGGCAGTCGCTCTCCATCCTCCACAGTACGGTCTACCTTTACTTTCGGAGGATTTTCCAATAGACGCAGCGCGTCTTGTCGTACGGAATCGGGAAGTTTTTGCAGCATCGGCTCCATTGCCTTCGGGGTCGTCTTGATCAAGGGAAGCCTCCCCTCGATATAAGGCACATCCTCTGCATGAGCAAGCACTTGAATTCGACCTCCACTGGCTTCAACTAAGTCCGGTGCACAGCCAATGTGATCCAAATCCTGATGCGTTAGGATCACACTTTGCAAGTGTTTCATGGACATGCCCGTCCTTTCAATTGCCTCCACGAGCCTTTCCACATTTCCAGGCATTCCCGTATCGATTAATACCGCCGTTTCTCCATCTCCGATCAACGTTGGGTATAGTGTCGCACTTCCGCCAAAGCCTTCCGATTCCAGCGGCAGCATGATAAAGCCTTTCGAAAAGTTCATACCCCTCACTCCTTTGCCTAATAAGAGTCTGTGACCTCTTATTATTTATCACAAGAAGGAGTATGACACAACAGTAGAACTTATTATTATATCACAAAAATATTATTTTGTCAATGGCATGTATGTGTATATTCTCGCACAATCGCAAACAAGCGGCAGCCAGGATAAAAGGCTCCCGGCTACCGCTTCCCTATGTCTCTCCACTTATGCAAAAAGGCTGATCAAATTGCCATCCGGATCTTGAACGATCGCGTAGCGCTGTCCCCAGAAAGCATCCCAAGGCTCGCGGTATCCTGTATAGCCTTGCTCTGTTATTTTGCGGAACAACGCATTTACCGCTTCTCGACTTTCGCACAGAAACGCCAGCTCAATCCGGTGGCCTACCGGCTCGTCCCAGCCGCCATAAATCTCCTTGATCGTCTCCTGCATATCAAAAGCAAGCCGAATGCCCTCTTGAGCAACTTCAACATGCTTCTCATTATGTGCGCTCTCCGGTATATCGAGCCCCAGCACACGATAAAAAGCCAATGCCTGCTTCATATCCTTTACGACAATGCCTACCATATCCAGCTTCAGTCCCATTCGCTCAGCTCCCATATGAATTAGTGACTTACGATATCATTTCAAATCATAGGTTACTCTATTTTCGGACAGGAGAATAGTAAAAACCGGACATGCACCGCTTTATCGATAAGGCGGGGTATGAGTTTCATCCTTGCTTATGTGGCTTTGAGTAACCCATATTGTGCCAGCAGCTCCTGCTTCCTCTGCTCCCTCATCTTGTCATCGATCCGAGGACATGTATAGCAATAGGTACCGCCTTCGGTTTGATAATATAAGCAGCAGCCTGTTTTTTGGCGAAGCTGCTCATCGGGATTTTTCCAGCTGGGGATTGTTTTAAGCTTGATATCAAACGGATTCCTTTTCCGACCGAACACATCGCCTTGAATACCGTGTACTAAAAATGCAAAATCATCCTTGATTTGTTCCGAAAGTGCAGGATGATGGGCAGCCTGCAGCAGTATCTCCTCATATCGGTAGTATACCCCTGTGGGCAGGACCCTCCATAAGGTCGACGCATCCGAGTGCGCCGCTTCAGCGAGCGCCTCTACGATCGGTCTGACGGTTTCCGCGTACAGCTTCGACAGCACCGCCTCCCTCCATATCGTTCTATCTCCTTCCGCCGATGCAGTTTCGCAGGTGCAGTCATGCAGGACAAAAGAGAAAGACGGCTTTTGCTGATCGTTTAAATACAGCTGAATCGTTAGATTGTGCAATCCGTAATCCAGTGCGACATCATGATGAGACAAAAGGAACTGAACTGCAGAGCATAATCCGGCCAAAAAACCGCTGAAGTAAGTACAAGCGGCTTCGGGAACCTTCGCCTTGATCCGTTCACCATAGAGGGCAACAAACTTATCTGCCTCTTCCTTCCGGAGCAGCTCCTTCGCGTTGATAGAGTAAAGGGTATCGGTACGGTGTGCTGCAGTTACATAAAAATGACGTTCCAGCAGCTCCCAGTCAAACACCTTGTTCACGATCTACACTCCTCGCACAATTTGTGATAACGATTCTCAATATCAAATTGATGATAATCGTTCTCATCAAAGATGTCAACATTTTCCGTAAGAGCACTCAATGAATGCATATCTACTAGTGCCCTGGAACATATTTCAAAAAAGTTATTGACAACGATTCTCATTCGCAATAGAATTTTCCTTGACTGAGAGTCATTATCATTTACATATTGGGAGGTCCAAGTACAGATGTTACGTTTTCATTTCAAGCCGATTGCCTTATTGATTGCAATTGTGCTGCTGATCGCAGGCTGCGGCAATAGCGCCGCTCCCGCAAATTCCGCCTCAAAGCCCGCTGATTCCGCAGCGACGCAGAAGGAATCACAGGCCTCCAAACGCACCATTAAGCACGTTCTAGGGACAACGGATTTGGAGGCTGCACCGAAGAAGATTGTCGCTCTTGAGTGGGTGTATGCGGAGGATTTACTTGCTCTAGGGATTCAGCCCGCCGGTGTAGCGGATATTGCAGGCTACAAAAAGTCCGTTAACGTAAAGCCTGCTCTGGAAGCCAGTGTAGTCGATGTAGGGACACGGCAGGAGCCTAACCTGGAAACCATTGCCGCTATTAAGCCTGATTTGATCATCGGCGTAAGCTTCCGGCATAAAGCCATCTACGATAAGCTGAAAGGAATTGCTCCGACAATTATGTTCGAGCCCTATCCACCCGAGAATGGACCGAATCAGTACCAGGAGATGGAGGAAACCTTCCTGACGATCGCTGATGCCGTAGACAAGAAAACCGCAGCACAGGATGTATTGAAGAAGCTGAACGACAGCTATGCTCAAGCAGGGGAGAAGCTGAAAAAAGCGGGCAAAAACGGAACGGAATTTGTTCTTGTTCAAGGCTTCAGCTCGAAGGACGTACCCACGATTCGCGCCTTTACCGAAAATTCCATGGCTTCGCAGATTATGGGCAAAATCGGTTTGAAAAACGCGTATAAGTCGTCCAAATTCGAAGCATACGGGTTTGCTACGACGAACGTTGAGGCGCTGCCGGCGGTTCAAAAAGCTAACTTCTTCTATGTTGTTACCGAAGAGGATAATATTTTCACTAAACAGCTCAAGGATAATCCGGTATGGAAAGGTCTTGACTTTGTGAAGGAGAACCGGACCTATTCCCTTGGCGGCGCAACATGGCTGTTTGGCGGACCGATATCCGCACAAGTATTTGTAGATCAAGTAACTACCTTGCTTGCCAAATGAGAAATACAATTCTTCAGGACGGAACTGTCACCACAGTTACCGTCCTTCCGTCCCTTGTGCTGCGGGCCGTTGGCATCGGACTCATGGGAGTCCTTCTGCTCGCCGTCCTGCTAACGGTACATATCACGCAAGGTCAGGCTGAGCTTACGATCCGTACAGTCTTTCAAGCCGTATTTCAACCGGCGGACGAGTCTGCGCACCACATTGTGCGATCATTGCGGATGCCGCGTGCGGTCATCGGTGCTATTGCGGGGGCAGCCTTGGCTGTAGCGGGGGTGCTGCTCCAAACGGTTACCCGCAACCCGTTGGCATCTGCCGGAACACTTGGCATCAGCTCCGGAGCTTATTTAACCGTCACGATCATGACAATCTTTTTTCCTGCCTTGCTATGGGGCGGTTCGCTGCCTGCCGCCCTGCTGGGCGGCATCGCTGCAGCCGTGCTCGTATTCGCCCTTTCCGGTGGGTTACGCAGTTCGCCGATCCGGCTAGCCTTGGCAGGCATGGCCGTCACGATGTCACTAGCCGGTGTGACGGCAGCTTTCCAGCTCATTTATGAAAATGAAGCCTCCAAGCTTTTTCTTTGGGGCGCAGGCTCCCTCATTCAGAACGGCTGGGACGGCGTTTACTATGCACTGCCTTGGACTGCGCTTGGTATTGCAGCAGCCCTTTTCTTCGCCCGCAGACTCGATGTATTATCGCTGGATGAGGAAGTAGCGGAAGCTCTCGGCATCCGTGTTCGTAATAACCGGCTTGCCATGCTGGCCGTCGCTGTGGTGCTGGCAGCTGTTACCGTCAGCGTTGTGGGACCGATTGGCTTTATCGGCCTGATTGCCCCCCATCTCATGCGGCTGATCGGGCTCCGGAAGCATATCCTGCTGCTGCCGACGGCAGCAATCTGGGGTGCCGCCCTGCTCGTAGGAGCGGATACCCTTTCCAGAATGGTCTATTTCACCCTCTACGAAATGCCTGCGGGTGCTATTACAGCCCTGCTGGGTGGCCCGTGGCTCATTTGGCTGGCGCTGAGAGCCGGTCGGGGAAGCTTGCGTTCTGCGGGTGCCATCTCCATGGGGGAGCGTACCCGTACGATGAAGCTTCCCTATTCCATGCTGGTGCTCGCTATTGTCATCCTGCTGGGATTGCTTATGGCAGCAGGCCTGATGCTGGGAGGGCTTCGCATTCATACAAATGAGCTCTGGCAGCTGCTCATAGGCAGCGGCTCCGATCTGCATCACAACATCATTCTAAACCTGAGGCTCCCAAGGATGCTGGTAGCGGCTGTCGCCGGTGCCGCGCTGGCCGTCAGCGGCCTTCTACTGCAGGGGGTTGTTCGCAATCCGTTAGCAGACCCATCCCTGATCGGGATCACCTCCGGTGCAGGAATCGGCGGTCTGCTATCGCTGCTATTATGGCCGGACCTTCCGATCTACTGGCTGCCGCTTGCCGCCTTTGCGGGAGCTGTAGCCTGTGCCGCCGTTGTCTTCCTCTTCGCTGCCAAGGGCGGTCTGCAGCCCGCCATGCTAGCGCTGATCGGACTCGCTGTTTCCGCCATGGGATCGGCCGCCATCCAATTGCTTGTGATTAAAGCGGAGCTGAGGGCCGCCGTCGCGCTGGCTTGGATTGCAGGCAGCACCTACGCACGCGGCTGGAGCGATCTTCTCCGGCTTCTGCCATGGCCGCTCTTGCTGCTGCCGATCGCTTGGCTGCAAGCGCGCAGGCTTGATATTCTTGCGCTGGGGGACGATTCGGCAGCCGGAGTAGGTCTCCCGATTACCCGAAGCCGGCTATGGCTTGCACTGATGGGCGTGGCCCTTGCCGCTGCAGCCGTCTCTACGGTGGGAACCGTCGGCTTCGTCGGTCTTTTGGCCCCGCATGCGGCGCGTCTGCTGGTCGGTCATCAGCATCGCAAGCTGCTTGTAGTCAGCGCTTTGCTGGGAGCCATATTACTTGCCTTAGCCGATCTTGTAGGAAGAACCGTGTTCGCACCTAAAGAAATTCCCTCCGGTCTTGTGGTTTCGGTCATCGGAGCCTTCTACTTTTTATGGCTGATGCGACCGACGGCAAAAAAATAATCACATTTTATCGTCTCAATAGTGATAATCATTATCAATTAGGGATATACTAGGAAGGTAAAAGAAAAGGAGGCAGTCGTCGCTGCCCCCTCCCCTCTTTACAGTTTCGGTTCAAACGTCTTGCAATCCGTTTCCTCTGAATGGGCAGCCTTCTTGCCTCTGTGGCTTACTACATAGATAGAGGAAGCGTTGCACTGATTGCCTGCAGCCCAATACTTGCAGGAATTGACTTCGCATAATACGTCTTTAGCCATACTGATCTCACCTCCCTGAGATCAGTATGGCCTTTTCACGTTCCTTTTAGCCTTTCGATTCTTTTCTCAGCAGCCACAAGAAGTACGGAGCTCCAAGAACTGCGCATACAATGCCGACAGGGATTTCCTTCGGTACGATAATCCACCGGCCCAATAGGTCGCTTAACAGAACGAGCATAGCACCCAAATAGCCCGCCATGAGAAGAAGTCCAAAGTGTTTGGGCCCTGCCAGCCTCCTTGCCATATGCGGGGCTATGAGCCCTACGAACCCGATCGAGCCCGAAACAGCCACACATGCCCCTGTCACCAGAACGGCCAGCAGCAGTACGACCGTCTGAACACGGCCGACCGCAACCCCCAAGGAGCCGGCTGTTTGCTGACCTAGGCTTAGGAGATCCAGTTGTTTAGCGTAATAGAGCGCAATGAGCGTAACGATCACGATCCAAGGAAAAAGTAAAAGCACATGCTCCCAGCCTCTCCCCCAAAGACTACCGGCCAGCCATAATAAGGCGGTATTCGCATCAACGGCGTGTTTGACGGTAACGTATTGGATCCCTGCCGTAAACAGCGCGCTGATCCCTATCCCGGAAAGCGCCAAACCGGAAGGTCCCATGCGGATGCCCGCCGATAAGATGAACAGGATGGCTCCGGCCAACCCGGCGCCCAAGAAAGCGACGAAGGGCAGTACTCCCGGCGGAGACTTCGGAAGAAGCACAATGAAGAGAACCGCCGCCAGGCCCGCACCCTTGGTGAGACCAATCACGTCGGGAGAGGCAAGCGGATTACGGATGATACCCTGGAGAAGGACGCCCGCCACTGCCAAGCCCGATCCGATGAGGACCGATAGAACAATTCTTGGTAAGCGGTATTCCATCAAGATGAATTGATGCTGTTCTTCCCCGCCCCCGAGCAGGACCTGGGCGATCCCGGACATCGGGATGGATACCGCGCCCACTCCTGCGCTTATCCAACAAACAACAAGCATAAGCAGAAGCCCTCCGGCTATGACCAGCGTACGTTTCATTCCGCTCGCCTCCCTCTGCGAACCAAGTAAAGAAAGAAGGGGGCACCGACCGCTGCGGTCACAATCCCTACAGGAGCTTCGAACGGGTACGAAATAAAACGAGACCCTATATCGGCGTAGAGCAGCAAAGACGCCCCTAGCAATGCAGATAAAGGGATGACAAAGCGGTGCTCCGTTCCAACCAAGGCACGTACGATATGGGGAACGACCAAGCCGACAAAGCCGATGGGACCCGCAACCGCAACCGAGACCCCGGCTAATACAATAACTAAGATTCCTGCTGCTGAACGAACATAGCGGATATGCAGGCCCAAGCCTTGGGCCACGTCATCTCCCATATTCAACACATTCCAAGACCCGGAAAGTATTAGTGCCCCCAATATCCCTATCAGCCACCAAGGAAGCATGAGGAAAACGTCGTTCCAATCGCTGCCGTCGACGGCTCCAGCCATCCAGAATAAAATATTTTGTGTTTTCTGGTCATGTAATACGATAAGGCCCTCCGTCACCGCTGAGAGCAGCATACTGACGGTCATTCCGGCCAGCGCGAGCTTCACAGGTGTAAATTTCCCGCCGCCGGATGCCATGGTGTACACAAGCCATCCGCCTAGCGCAGCCCCCAGAAAGGCGGAAATAACCAGCTGGGAAGGCGTGAGCGAAGGGATAAAAACGATAGAAGCAACCACGACCAAGGCGGCACCGGAGTTAACTCCGAAAATCTGCGGAGAAGCCAGCGGATTCCGTGTAACCGCCTGCATAATCACACCCGCAACGGCTAGACTCGATCCAACCATGACGGCTACGAGAGCTCTCGGCAGCCTAAGGGTTCGGACGATCAGTTGCTCCTTCGTTTCTTGAGCTCCTATGAGACCATACCAAAGATCCTCCCATCGGATGTGGGAAGAGCCCAGCTTGATGCTGGCTGCAAAGCCAATAGCGCCCAAGATGCAGCTTATGGCTAACCAAATAACAAAATGCTTCAAACCGCTGTGTTCATGCTTATGTATTGTCACAGTGCTCATGAATCGCTTTCCCCCAAGACAAGCGAAAAGCGGGAGTCCTCTCCCGCTTCCCCCTATTTCTTCTGTCCGTATAGCAGTTGAATGGCATTGCCGCCAATGGTCTCGGCAGAGATTAAACCTCTGGAAAGAGACCACATTTTCCTGTCTACCTCATATATCTGTCCATTCTTTACAGCTGGAATCTGAGACCACAACGGATTCTTCTTCCACTCGTCCAGCACCGTCTTCTCTCCTGCATTCACCATCAGGAACAAAACCTCAGGGTTCGCGGAAACAAGCTGCTCCAGCGTAATTTTCGGATAGGCATCGTTGCTTTGGATAGCATCCTTCAGCCCGAGCTGCTCTAATACCGATCCGGCATAAGCCTTCGACGTGTGGGCAAAAAATCCGGCTGCGGTGACTACCGCAGGCAGTACAGTTCGCTTTTCCCCGGCAGGAATTTGCTTCTTCAGCTGTTCCAGCGCAGCCTGGTGCTCTTTAAGCCTTTTCTCAGCCTCAGCCTTCATCCCTAAAGCGTCGGCAATCGCGTGAAAGGATGCCATATTCTCATTGTAATCCGAGCCTAAACTCTTTAGCTCAATCGTAGGAGCGATTTGCTCCAGCTTGCCGTACACCTCTTTGTGCCGGCTGACATCTGCAATGATAAGATCAGGCTTAACGGAAGCAATCAGCTCGAAATTCACCTCGTATCTTGAGCCTAATGAGGTATATTTTTGGATTTTTTGCTTGATCGGTTCAATAATGTTGTTCGCATCTCCGTCATCCGCCACCCCTACAGGGGATACGCCGAAGGTTGCGAGAGCGTCCACAAAGGAGAACTCCAGAGCGACAATCCGCTTCGGTACTCCCTGCAGCTTCGTTTCTCCCAGCTCGTGCTTGACCGTACGCACTTCTTGATTACCGGCTTTCGCCGGGTCAGCCGGTGCAGCGCCTCCTTTAGCGTTAGTATCCACGGACTTACCGCAGCCCGCCAATACGATAAACAGAGATAAAAAAAGATAAATCCAAGCTTGCCTCTTCATGTTCAATCCCCTTACAAATGATTTATTATACTCCTACTAGCGCGGGTTCTTGCTTCGATTCTTGCTGCACGGGAACCGTTGCCGACTTGGTTGAGGAAACGAGCTCGTACGGCAAGCATAACGGGACGCCCGTTCGAGGATCGGCAATGATATCGGCTTTTATTGCGAAAACATCTTGAAGCATTTCCGGGGTCATCACATCAAGAGGGCTCCCTTCGCTGATAACCTTGCCGTGTTTAATCGCTACCATATGATGAGCATACCGGGAAGCGTGATTCAAGTCATGCACGACCATAATAATCGTTCGCTGAGAAGCGGCGTTCAGCTCCTCCAGCAGCATCAGAACCTCCAATTGGTGAGCCATATCGAGATAGGTGGTGGGCTCATCCAGGAACAAAATATCGGTTCCCTGCGCTAAAGCCATGGCGATCCAAGCTCTCTGCCGCTGTCCTCCGGAGAGCTGATCCACCGGGCGCTCCCGAAACGCCGACATGCCTGTGGCATCGATAGCCCACTCGATCATTCTTTTATCCTCCGCACCTAACTGGCCGAAACCCTTCTGATGGGGGAACCTGCCGTAAGACACCAGCTCGCTCACGGTAAGCCCTTCCGGAGCGGTAGGATTCTGCGGGAGAATGGCAAGCTGCTTGGCTACCTCCTTCGTGGATTGGCGATGAATGGATTGCTCGTCAAGAATGACGCTGCCGGCCTTTGGCTTCATAATGCGGGCCAGCGTTTTTAGAATGGTCGATTTCCCGGACCCGTTGGCTCCTACTAAAGCCGTAATTTTCCCATCGGGTATCGACAGATTTAATTGCCGGACAATGAGACGCTCCTCATAGGCAATGTCCAATTGTTCCGTATGCAGTCGGAATGTCATTTCCTTACTGCCCCCTTACCGGATTATTTTTCCTGTTAATAATGATAATCGTTATCAATTAGAGCTGTCAACCATTATTTCTCAGGATCCCGTCTGCTTCAACAAATAAAGGCAATAATGATTGCCGGAAATCTGACGACACAAATGTTCCTACATAAAGTAAAAGAAAGTTGTTCCATCTAACGTCTTATCCTGCGACATTTTCTGAAAAGTGCGATAACGGCAAAAAAAGCCAGGTGACAATTTGTCCCATGGCCTTCAAAATTCAAAGAATATAAGTAATATTACTTAATAGCGAGATGCTGATTCGATTCCATTTAACGTAACAGAAAAATGTAAAGTAAATAGAAAACTAAACTCATTGGTACCAGTAAGAAATAAGCTTGTTTTCAAGCCCTACTGAGCAGATTCATAACCAATAAAAATGATGTGGAGACTTTTGCCCTCAATGATGATTGAAAGGACAACTACCCCAAATTGGGTGAATAGATTTGATTGGGCACTTACAATCGTCATTGTAACCTGATGGCTTGGATAGGTCTTGATAAACCCAACTAGGAACAGGACAAGAACAGATAAATAAACAGAAAATCCAAAAATCCATATGCAGAATTTCGGTAAAACAGAGTACAAAGACGGCAACACTTTGTTTAATTGCTTTTCAGTAATTTCACCTAACCATTCGAACAACAAATATATCATCATAGATATAGCTACTAGTCCAATAATGAAGGAGGGTTCCCCAGTTCACTGCATCCTCTTTTATACCATGCCGATCCCCTTACGCCGGAGGATTCTTCACTGTTGTTCCGAGCTCAAGGCACCGTGTCCTTCGTCTATACACGCGAGACTCGGCTTCCTCTTTTCCCTCTTGCGAGTCCTCGGATCCCATCCGGCTTTATTATGATCAACGTCGTTTCCATCTCGTAAGTCCCCCGTAGCTAGGATTTATCCTGAAGCGGTCCGGCCATGACAACCGCATCGCCGACGTTGGCGAATTTTTTAAAATTCTGGATAAACCGGTCAGCTAATTTTCTCGCAGACGCTGTATACGCCGCTTGATCTTCCCACGTATTACGGGGCTGCAATACCTCGCTTGGAACACCTGGTACGGCAGCGGGGCAATGAAGTCCAAAGATCGGATCCATCGTATAACTCACCTGCTCAAGCGAGCCGTTTAATGCTGCGGCAATCATCGCTCTAGTAAACGATAAATCCATTCGGCGTCCAACTCCGTAGGGACCGCCGGTCCAACCGGTATTCACCAAGTACACCCGGGATTGATGCTCGTCGATCCTCTGTCCGAGCAAGTGTGCATAATCCAAAGCCCGCAATGGAAGAAACGGCGCACCGAAGCAGGCGGAAAAGGTGGCTTCTGGCTCGGTGACCCCTCTCTCCGTACCTGCAAGCTTTGAGGTGTAACCAGATAGGAAGTGATACAACGCCTGCTCCTTCGTTAGCTTCGAGATCGGAGGAAGCACACCGAAGGCGTCCGCTGTCAGAAAAACAATGACGCTAGGATGCTTTGCCGTGCTAGGGATCACCGCTTGCGAAACGGACTCCAGTGAATAAGCAGCGCGCGTGTTTTCTGTAATGGACGTATCTCCGAATTCGACCATTCCCGACACAGGGTCTATAATGACATTCTCAAGCACTGCTCCGTAGCGGATCGCCTGCCATATTTGGGGTTCTTTATCTTGAGACAGGCCTGCACACTTCGCGTAACACCCTCCTTCGAAATTGTAAATGCCGCGATCCGTCCATCCATGCTCATCATCTCCGATGAGGCGACGAGTCGGATCTGCAGAGAGCGTAGTCTTCCCTGTTCCAGATAGACCAAAGAAGAGGGCCACTTCGCCCTGATCGCCTATATTTGCAGAGCAATGCATTGGCAACACGCCTTTCAGCGGCAACAGGTAATTCAGCACGCTGAAAATCGACTTTTTGATTTCTCCCGCATACTCCGTCCCCCCGATGAGTACGGTTTTTCTCTCAAAGGATATACAAATAAAGGTTTCCGACCGTGTGCCGTCCAGTGTAGGATCCGCTCGCAAGCCCGGCAGGACTATGACTGTAAACTCGGCTTTGTGTTTCAGCAGCTCCTCCTGGGAAGGACGAATAAATAGCTGCTTAACGAACAGACTATGCCATGCATACTCACTGACGATCCGGATGGGAAGCCTATATTCCGTGTCGGCGCCTGCGAAGCCGTCAAAGACGAACAATTCCTTCTCCACCATGTAATCTTGTACCTTCTGAAACAGCCTGTCGAACTTCCTCTGACTTATCGGCTGATTAACGGCCCCCCAGTCGATGCGATCTCTCACAGAAGACTCATCGACAATGAACTTATCCTTTGGGGACCGGCCGGTATATTTACCGGTAAACACCTGCAGAGCACCATTCCCGGTTAGAACGCCTTCCTTACGTTCCAGTGCTCGCTCGAGTAATTGCGAAACAGGTAAATTATAATGAGTGATGCCTGCCTTTAATTGCAGATTCCCTCCGCCCTTCATGCCAATTATACCCTCCGGAGAATTTAACATTGTGCGTCTGCCTCCCTTTTGAGCCGCACCTCATAGCAATCTTGCTCTTGGCAGTCCGAATAGTACGTAGTTACTTTTTCCGCATCAAAGGTGCCGATCACGGTGTGACAATACTTGCACAGAATCACTCCAAGCTCTACGCGAGCAGCGTCTTTGTCCATACCTGCTCCATCCTTTCCGCCATGAGCTGAACCAGGTCGGAGACCCGGCTCGCGTACGCCCATTCATTATCGTACCAAGCCAATACCTTAATCTGATCCCCCATGACCATCACTGACGGTCCGTCAACCACAGCCGACTGGGAGCTGCCGATGTAGTCGGCCGATACTAGAGGCTCATCTGTATACCCGACATAACGGGAGCCCCTGCCCTCAGACGCCGCTTTGAGCACAGCTTTGACCTGTTCAATCGTAGTGCTGTGACTCACCTTCACGGTTAAATCAATTAGCGAAACGTCTTGTGTCGGAACACGTAGTGAGATACCCTGGATGCGGGATGCAAGATGCGGAAGTACATCGGCAAGCGCATGGCCAACCCCTGTGGTTGTAGGTACGATCGACTCCGTGCATGCCCTGGCTCGGCGGAGATCCTTGTGCGGATTATCTAAATGCTTCTGATCGGAAGTATAGGAATGCACTGTCGTCATCCAACCGCTCTCAACCCCAAAGGCCTGATCCAAAATATGCAGAACCGGGGAAAGACAATTGGTTGTGCAGGAGGCCGCCGACAGCAGCCGATGCTTATGCGGATCATACAGATGATCATTAACACCCATCACTACCGTAAGATCCATATGCTTGCCTGGTGCGGTAATCAATACATGAGATGCTCCTGATGAAAGATGCATAGCTGCTCTATCTCGATCATTAAATTTCCCTGTTGCATCAACAACCAGCTGGACACCGAGGCTCCCCCATGAAATATTTGCCGGGTCGCGTTCGAAGGTAACATGAATTTTATGTCCGTTGATGACCAGCATGCCATGGTTCACGGAAATGTCAGCATCCCATCTGCCGTGCACCGTGTCATATTTCAAGAGGTGCGCCACGGTTTCAACGGGATAAATGCAATTGATCGCAAGCAGCTTGAACCCCCTACGACTCACGTCACAAAGCTGTCTTACGACAAGTCTCCCGATTCTTCCCATTCCACTCACTGCGATACCTAGGCTCAACAGGATCCCTCCCCTAACCAGAATAATCTTGGTATTCGTTTATATTGTACATAATAAACGTTAAATTGTACATACTAAATAAGATATATTGTGTATTAAATATTTTAATATGACCTAACATATTTGTTATTGACGTAATATATATTAAGTACTTCCCTTTAATGCGGGCTTCTCCACTCTATCATTTGTATGTTGTTCCTTTAAACGGTACGTAGGAAAGGACAAGTACCCAAACTCCAGCAGATCAAGACATTCCTCACAGATCTCCTCATTCAGGGAGATGTTACCCGTTACCCAACAGCATAGCTTGCAAAATGAGCAATGCTCCACTCGATTCCCCCCTAAGTCTGGTCACCGTCATTTGTCAGCTTATCTACATTCGCTTGATGATGCATTTCCCTTTCCTGCGCGGGTCTGCTACACCATACATCGCACCATGCTCCCCCAGAACCATCCCATGAATGCCCCCATATCGAATCGGCACGGGATGATGCTGTAAACGATAACCGAGATGAAGAAGCTTGTTCTTTTCCTTTATGTCCAAATCTTCTTCCAGAAATATCAGTCTCTCGTCCAAGTAAAAGCGGGGCAGTCTAACCACTTCCTCAAGGCTGAGCTTGTTCTGCAGGAAACGAATCAACAGGCGTGTGAGTATGGTCGGAACCCGGTTCCCCCCCGATGAGCCCAATGTAAAGAAGGGTTTGCCTTGCTTGAACAGAAGCGTCGGAGAAACAATCCGTTCCCAAAAGATACTGGCTGCTTCCTCCGTCACCCCACGAAGGCCGCTTCAACAGGGCAGACGGATTTACCTTCGCCAGATCATATGGAGCGAGCCAAGGGGCGAAAACAGCAATGAAGATCAGCGTGGCCACGATGATCATGCCGAGGGTTCCCGTTTTACTACGAAGCAAAAGCGACATCCCGCGTCGAAAACTAATAGTTTTCATATGAATCGCTCTTTCTTACGTTATTATTTGTACTTGATTCTCGGATCCAACCATTTATATATGATGTCCGCAAGCAAATTGGAAAGGATGACGACCAGCGTAATAATAAAAACGGAGGCTTGGACGATCGCCATATCCTTGCGGCTGATCGCCTGGACCAGCAGCTGGCCGAGTCCGGGCCAGGGGAACACGGTTTCGGTGATTACCGCGCCGCCGATCAGCGTCGAGGCCTGCATGGCGACGATGGTCACCACGGGAATCAATGCATTACGGAAGGCATGCCGGTAAATGACGAGTGTTTCGATGAGCCCCTTGCTTCTTGCGGTTCGAATGTAATCCTGCTATAAAATTTCAAGCATTGCCGATAGGATTAATCGGGTAATTTGGGCGGCGACGCCAAAGCCAAGCGTTACGGCCGGCAGCATCAGATGCTCCATTGTGCCTCTACCCGAAACCGGCAGCAGGCGGAGCTGAACGGAAAAAAGCATGATCAGCATAATGCCGAACCAAAAGTTAGGCATGGCTTTCCCCAATACGGCAATGCCGCTAATGATGACATCCAGCCATTTGTTCTTGTGGGTAGCGGACCATACGCCGAATGGAACCGCGATCAGAACGGCGATGAGAGTGATGCCGCCGCCAGCTCGAACGTTGCCGGAAGCCTCTCCAGCACGAAAGGCAAAGCCTCTTGGCTGTAGTAATAGGATTTGCCAAAGTTACCCTGAACGACACCCCAAAGAAATGCAGCGTATTGGATGTAGAAGGGACGATCCAAATATAGAGCTTCCCTTAACGCATCGCGATCGGCATCTGTTGCATTCTCAGGAAGCCTGGACCAGAACATCAGCAAGCCTCCTTGTCCATCTTCCCAAAGGAAAGGTCCGTCCGTAACGTAGTTGACCTCCCAAACCTGGCGCGGCCACGGCGCAGAGGATGCCCTAAAATACAAAGACAGATGTCGTTCAGGAGCTGGTCCGAGCACCGGAACTGCCCAACCTCTCCTACGGGGGAGTTGCTCTGGAGAACAGATACACCGTAGATAAGATCTGCCTGAGCCTGCCGAAATTTCAGCGACAAATACCGGTATCCCTGTAGGTGGGGGAATGTATGGTGGTACCTCCATTTTACCAAGGAACGGTTTCTTTTTGTTTACAAAAGGCCATCCCAGGTCATTACTATGACTTTTGGGACAGCCTCCATTTTTCGGAGTTTTTATTTTATATTGGGTATCCTATCAATAAATTCATCAGAGGTGTAACTGTATGAATTCATTAACTGCTTTATTGGTCCTATCGTCTCCTAAAATGTCAAAAAAATAGAAATAATACCAAATAACGTCCGCTCAGTCCGTTAAGGCAGCACCCTGCCTAACGTGTTAAAAGAAGCAGCGTTCCCTTACTCTTTATTGGATTCTCTCTGCATTTTTCGGGCAACCCCGGTACGGTAAGCCGCTTCAATCACCGCTTCTCGCACCTTTTCCACTACTTTCAGATTAAACACGCTCGGAATGATATACGTTTCGTTTAATTCCTCATCGGTTACGACGGAGGCGATCGCCTGCGCAGCCGCAAGCTTCATCGCTTCGTTGATTTCGCTCGCCCGGCAATCCAACGCGCCGCGGAAAATGCCCGGAAAGCAAAGCACGTTGTTGATCTGATTGGGCTTGTCGGACCTTCCCGTTGCCATGACTCTAACGTACGGCTTGGCCAGCTCCGGATCGATCTCCGGAATCGGGTTCGCCATCGCAAAGACGATCGGGTCTTTCGCCATGGACCGGACGTCCTCCACCTTCAATATATTCGGAGCCGACACGCCGATAAAAACATCCGCATTCCTGATCACTTCGGACAAGCTGCCGGTTTCCAGATTCGGATTCGTCATCCGGGCAAATTCCGTCCAATGAGGATTGTTGTAATGCGCTTCCCGATGAATGGCGCCATCACGGTCCACACCGATCAAATTGCGTACGCCGGCGGCCAGCAGCATCTTGGAGCAAGCGATGCCCGCAGCGCCGATCCCGTTCACAACAACCTTAATATCAGACATTTGTTTGCCTGTAATTTTGAGCGCATTCAACAAACCGGCCAGTAGGACGACAGCCGTTCCGTGTTGATCGTCGTGAAACACCGGAATATCGAGCTCCCGCTTCAAGCGCTCCTCGATTTCGAAGCAGCGAGGCGACGAAATGTCTTCCAGATTGATGCCTCCGAAGGCCGGGGCCATGGCCTTTACCATGCGGACGATTTCGTCCGGGTCCTTCGTGTCCAGGCATATCGGAAAAGCATCCACGCCTGCGAATTCCTTGAACAGCATGGCTTTGCCTTCCATTACCGGCATGGCCGCGAGCGGTCCGATGTCGCCAAGTCCGAGCACGGCCGTTCCGTCGGATACAACGGCGATCGTATTCCGCTTGATCGTCAGCGAATAGGCTTTGCTCGGCTGCTCCGCAATCGCCGTACACACTTTGGCGACACCCGGGGTGTAGACCCGTGACAAATCGTCGCGGTTTTTCACCGGAATTTTGGAGGCGATCTCGATTTTCCCGCCCAAGTGCACAAGGAACGTACGGTCGGAGACGTTAATCATTTTCACGCCTTTTAGCTTTTGAAGCGATTCGCCGATCTGCTCGCTGTGCATCTGGTCGGATACATTCACGGTAATATCGCGGACGGTGCTTGAACGGCCTGACGAGATGACGTCGATCCCTACGATGTCCCCGCTTGTCCTTTCGATCGCAGCGGCGATATCGCCGAGCGAGGTTTGTTCTTTATCGATTTGAAGACGATAGATCATATAGGTGCTGGCTGACATGTTTTTACACAACTCCTTTAATTAGGTGAAACGGTTGCTGCATCTGCTCTTTAGTTCTTGTCCAATAGCTCCGCCCCCGCAATTCCGGGGTTCGTCATTTCGTAAGGATCGAGAATGAGCTCAAGCTCCTTTTCCGTTAAAACATTGTAAAGCAGGCACAGCTCGCGTACCGAACGCCCCGTCAAAATCGCTTCGCGCGCAATTCTCGCTACGACTTCATAACCCAGATGTGGGTTGAGCGCAGTGATAATCCCGACGCTTTTCTCCACATACTCTCTGCAGCGCTCAACGTTCGCTTCGATTTCTTCCAGGCAATGGATGCGGAACACTTTAAACACTTGATTCATCATGCTAAGCGATTGCAGCAAATTGAACACGAGCACGGGCTCCATTACGTTAAGCTCTAGCTGCCCGGCTTCGGAAGCGAGACATATCGTATGGTCGTTGCCGATGACCTGGAACGCTACCTGATTGACGACCTCCGCCATGACCGGATTCACCTTGCCCGGCATGATCGACGAACCGGGCTGGCGCGCAGGCAGGTTCAGCTCCCCGAGTCCCGTACGCGGGCCTGAGGCGAGCAGACGCAAGTCGTTCGAGATCTTGGACATGTTGATCATGCAAACCTTCAGCGCCGCGGACACCTCGGTATAAGCGTCCGTATTTTGCGTAGCGTCCACCAGGTGATCCGCATTAATTAGCGGCAGTCCCGTGAGCTCGGCAAGCAGCTCCACGACCCGCTTAATGTAGCGGGGATCGGCATTCAGACCGGTTCCGACGGCCGTTGCGCCCATATTGACTTCGTATAAATGCCCGCGGGTTTGCTTGATCCTCTTGATATCGCGCTCCAGCACGCGGCTGTAAGCTTCGAATTCCTGACCGAGGCGGATCGGTACGCCATCCTGCAGATGCGTCCGTCCCATCTTGATAATCCCGTCGAACTGTACCGCTTTTTTGCGGAACGCGGCAAGCAGCTCCTCCATCGTCACGATCAGCTTTTCAATTAAAGAAAGCGTCGAGATATGAATCGCCGTCGGAAACGCGTCGTTGGTCGATTGAGCCATATTCACATGGGAGTTGGGACTGACTTGAAAATAATCTCCCTTCGTTCCTCCAAGAATCTCGATCGCCCGGTTGGCGATCACCTCGTTGGCATTCATATTGATGGAGGTTCCGGCTCCGCCTTGGATCGGATCGACGATAAACTGATCGTGCCATTTGCCGTCCATGATCTCCTGGGCCGCTTGCACGATGGCATTCCCGATCTGCGGATTCAGCTGTCTGATCTCCATGTTCGCCGTAGCGGCTGCATGTTTAACCGTTGCCATCGCACGAATCAGTTCTTCGTGAATGCGGTATCCGGTTATCGGAAAATTTTCAACGGCGCGCAGCGTTTGAATGCCGTAATAGGCGCCGGCCGGTACTTCCTTGGAGCCGAGAAAATCTATTTCCACCCTGAGCTGTGCTGTTGTCATCGTCGTTTCCCCCTATTTTTCGACTTATGCAGCTTGTTTGACGGACTCTAAATATAACTCGCCTTTCTTCCGGTCGTACTGTCCTTCCCATTTCGCCATGACAACCGCAGCTATGGAATTGCCGATGACGTTGACCACGGTCCGGGCCATATCCAGAATTCGGTCAATCCCGGCGATAAAAGCAAGACCTTCCAGCGGAATCCCGACCGATCCGAGCGTAGCGAGGAGTACGACGAACGATGCGCCCGGCACACCGGCAATTCCCTTCGAGGTAAGCATCAAGACCAGCACCAGCATGATTTGGGAGCTGAGCGGCATATGGATGCCGTACATTTGCGCGATAAATAAAGCGGTTATGGCTTGATACAGCGTAGAGCCGTCCAGATTAAACGAGTACCCCGTCGGTACGACGAAGGAGGTGATCGCCTTCGGAACGCCGAAGCGCTCCATCTTCTCCATCATCTTGGGAAGAGCCGTTTCCGAGCTTGCCGTCGAGAAAGCAAGGATGAGCTCGTCTTTTAAAATGCGAACGATTGCCATAAGGCTGGTGCCGCACAGCTTGGCGATCAGGCCGAGGATGATGGCCACGAACAGGAACATGCCCACGTATACGGCTAACACTAACTTCCCGAGCGGAAGCAGGGAACCGACCCCGAACTTCGATACCGTCATCCCGATCAATCCGAATACGCCGATCGGCGCAAACTTCATGATTTGGTTCGTTACCCAGAACATCGACTCGGAAACGCCTTGGAAAAAAGCCAGCACCGGCTTCCCTTTGTCGCCGATGGCGGCAATGCCCAAGCCGAAAAATACCGAGAAGAAAATGATGGCCAGCATATCGCCTGCCGCGAACGACTCGAAAATGTTTTTCGGGACAATATTGACGAAGGTATCGGTGAAGCTGTGACTGGTCACCTTCTCGGTCGTTTCAACATATTTCGAAATATCCGACTTGGCTAGTCCGGCCATATTGACACCGGCACCGGGTTGGAATACATTGGCTATGAGCAGACCGAAAATAATGGCGACCGTCGTCACAATTTCAAAATAAAGAATCGTTTTGCCACCGAGCTTGCCAAGCTTTTTAATATCCCCAACACCCGCAATGCCGACGATCAGAGAGGAAACGACAATCGGAACGACGATCATTTTGATCAGACGAATGAAAATATCTCCCACCGGCTTCAAGAAGCTTTCGATAGCCGGGTTTCCATAAAAAACAGCCCCTACCGCCACGCCCAATACAAGGCCAATCAGGATTTGAAAAGCCAAACCAAATTTTTTCACTGCAGACTCCCCTTTTCTCTTCATTGTTAAGCGCTTTCTTTTCATGAAAGCTTGCTGCCTTGGATGAGTCTAATTGTATGGGGATTCTATAGAAATCTATATAAATCTACTTTTTGGTCTTTATTTTTTTTTAGAATCGGCCAAGGAAGGAATACTACGAACGATGTCGAAAGACTTTACGTCGATTTGGAAAGGAGGCCGGGCGCCGCGTTGAAAGAAAAATGGTTGACTTTCATGCTGATGATCGTTACGGTACCTATTGCGGGCGAATTGAATTTTTACCCGTTTCAAAATGATTTTCGGGTTAGTCTGGGAACCCCCGCCTTCTTTCTGTTCCTGTTATGGCTTCGGTCCGTCTCTCCGCTTGTCTCGGGATTGCTGGTCGGCGCCGCGGTTACGATCTTCCGCATGGGACTGGAGACGACGCTCGGGCCGCTTCGGGACTGGGAAGCTGCTTTTCAGCATCACTATCCGGTATTTTTTTATTACTTGACCTATGCGATCGTCTTCTCGGCGGTTCGAATGAACCGGCATCATCACCGGCCGCTTCTGCTCGGCGTATTGGGCGTGACGATAGAAATCGCCGCGACTTCGGTGGAGCTGCTGCTGCGCAGCCCGGCGGCAGCGCCGCTGACTGCTTTAGCCACTTGGAAGCAAATTGCGCTTATCGCTTTTTTTCGGAGCTTTTTTGTGCTCGGTTTTTTCAATCTGGTAAAGCTGAGACAATCCAAAGCTGCCGAAGAACAGCAGCGCAAAGAAAAAGAGAAGATGCTCGTGCTGATTTCCGAGCTTTATGAGGAAACGATCCAATTGAATAAAACGCTGCACAATGCGGAAAATATCGCCCAGGACAGCTACCGGCTTTATCAATCCTTAAAGGACAACCAGCATCTGCTTCGGGAAGATCTCGCTCAGCAGGCACTCCGGATCGCCGGGCAGGTCCACGAGATTAAAAAAGACAACCAACGGATTTATGCAGGACTATCCGGTTTGATCTCGCATGAAAGCGAATATTTGCCGCTGGAAGAACTGGCGGGAATCGTTCTGCGCTCCAATCGAAAGTATGCCCGTTCGCTCGGTAAGAAGATCGGGCTCGACTTGCACATGGATGGTGTCTTTCCCCCGTGTCATGTCTACGCAACCTTGTCAATTCTCAATAACTTGGTCGCCAACGCCGTTGAGGCGATAAAAGAAACAGGCAGTATCCGAATTGTAGTTAAGCGGGATCACAATACCGTCATTTTCAGCGTAGCCGACAATGGGCCGGGCATTGCCTCCAAGCACGTGGAAAAAATATTCTTTCCCGGCTTTACTACGAAATACGATAAATCCGGTAATGCTTCCACAGGTATCGGCTTGGCTTACGTCAAGCAAGAGGTCGAGAGAATGCTCGGCACCATACAAGCCGGCCCCGCCGGCGGAGGGACAGGCGCTGTCTTCACCATAACGCTCCCTCTCGATCAAATAGCAAAGAAGGTGGAATAGCGCGATGCGATTCTATATTGTCGATGACGACCCGGCCGTCCGCTCCATGCTGGAGCAAATTATTGAGGATGAGGATTTGGGAACGATTGCGGGGGAAGCCGAAGACGGTGCGCAAATCGATATCGCTTTACTTGCCATGAAGCAAGTCGATATCGTGCTGATCGATTTGCTAATGCCCGTTCGTGACGGCATCGAGACCGTACGCGAGCTGTCCGGAGGCTTCGACGGGAAGATCGTCATGATTTCCCAAGTGGAGTCAAAGGAGCTGATAGGCAAAGCATATTCGCTCGGAGTTGAGTATTACATTACAAAGCCTATCAACCGGTTGGAAGTGATTTCCGTTCTTCGTAAGGTGACGGAACGGCTGCGGCTGCAGCACTCCATTAAAGATATCCAGAAAACGCTGAATGCCATCGGCTTAAGCGGCGCGGCACCGGCTAAAGAGCCTTCCGCAGGCGAAAAGAGCATTGTGTCCTGCGGAAACTACGTGCTATCGGACCTCGGGTTGATCGGTGAAGCCGGCGTCAAAGACTTGCTGGAAATACTCGATTATTTATACCGGTACGAAAGCAGCAACCCATTAGAGCAGGGCTTCCCACAGCTGCTGGAAATCTATCAGCAAATCGCCCGGAAAAAGTTAGGTCCCTCGGCTACCGCAGCCGGCATAAAAAAAGAGATCAAAGCGGCCGAACAACGGGTTCGACGGTCGGTAAACCAATCGCTGACCCATCTGGCCTCCCTTGGCTTGATCGATTATTCGAATCCGAAGTTCGAGCAGTACGCTACCAAGTTTTTCGACCTAAGCGATATACGAATCAAAATGAGGGAGCTGGAAAGCGAGCAAGCTTCCTCTCCCGGCTTGATCCGCCATAATATAAAAAAGTTTATTCAGGTGCTATATCTGGAATCGAAAAAGCTCATGGAATAGCTGCGAGGCCGGCATCGTTACCTGTGCTGCAGCTACCCCTTTTTCGCTCCTTTGGTTCCAAATTCCTGGATCTTCACGTTTACTTTAACATCCACCTGCATCTCGCTAAATTTCCGGTCCCAATCTTTTTTCATCCTTTTCCACATTTGCGGATATTTTATGCTGATTTTTTTTCCGAAGCCCGCTACGTCCACCTTGAGATCCTTTTGCATTTTGGAAAGCACCTTTTCGGTCGCATTCCGGATAGCCTCAACCGTTGCTTGTTCCGCTCGATGTATGAAGTCTTTTTCAAAAGCTTCGCCCGGGTAAACCCAATCTTCCCTCAATTACCTTCTGTCGCGATTTCTACCGCAAAGTAGACGGTATCGCCGTTGACTTGGGGGCTGATTCTGCTTTTCAACGTTCGGATTTCGAAAACCAATAAAGTTCGGTAATTTCTCCGTGTGGCTCGGTTAAAACTGCCCGTCTTACCCTTACATTAGCATTCATTCTATTCACCTTGTACCTCATAATTATAATTACATATTGTACCACATCATGCAGTTAATTGATGAAGATAAGAGCCGGTTAACGTAATATAGCTGCCAGTCATTCTCGGCGGCAGCTTCTTGATGTGTAGGATTACACCATGTTCCCAGTCACAATGACTGGGAAAAACGTAATTAATTGACGCTTCTTTTCCCTCCAAACTACCCTTTCAATTTACTCATCTTATTTTACCATATATTGTAACTATCCTCCCTCTATGGAGAATCTATTTTCTCTTAAAATCTCCTGTTTTCTTATAAGCGGTTAAAATGGTAATTTGTGGTCACACCTTTGGATCTACACATGTGGTCTCATGGGGTCAACCCTCCCATGTCTCACGGAGTCTACGCTCCCGCATTCCTTCATTCAACCTGTCCATGAGGTGGAGTCGGATAAGCTGCCCGACAGGATCTCTCGTCCGTATGTTTGTGTAATTCTCTGTGCTTTCATGTTTGGGGTTTTACTCTACACTGGATTTTTTCAGGAATGGTCCTTGATTTGGAGATAGTGTTTCGGGAAGGTTTTGCCTCGTGGAAATGGCTACGCGGCGGCCACAGGAGATTCAAAAGTCATTGCCTCGCGGCGGTGGATTCCTTCCGGGCAGTGCTCGGTTTCCGGAACAGGCGCCGAAGGGAACCTTGACGGATCCATGACCAGAGGCAGCGATGGGCGCTGGTGATGTAGGCCCGACCTAATATTTTCTCAGGACGTGTCTACGAATTATTTATCTGAACCCGGCCGTCTGAATAAATTTTCATTTTTTATCCATCTTAAGTTACAAAGCAGAATGTACGGTCGGGAAGGTGTGGTTGGTAATGTTCTTGTTCATGCGCTTTTTCAACAAAAAACGGAACGCCCAGTCGTCGGCGGCAAACCGTCCGAAGGAGCTGAATATCGACTCCCGCCCGCTCCATCGCGAAATTACCCAAAATATCGAAGAAATCAAACGTTTATTCCCTGCCTCACCCGACTTGGCCGTGTATCGTTTTTTCGCAGGTCCGCAGGAAATTCCGGCGGTTTTGGTCTATTTGGACGGTTTGACCGATAAAAATTCGATCAATAACAACGTTTTGCGCCCGTTGATGAATCAGGCCCCTGAGGGGAACGATCGCATTCCTGTCCCCACGATCAGCGGCGTTCGCCATGTAACCGTTTGGGGAGATGTGGAACAAGCCGTCCTTTCCGGCGAAAGCGTCCTGTTCATCGAGGGAGATCAGGTAGCCCGGGTTTACGACACCCAGGGTTGGCCGCAGCGTGCGATCGAAGATCCACAGCTGGAAAGCTCACTGAAGGGCGCGCACCAAGGCTTCGTGGAAACCGGAATGCAAAATATTGCGCTCATTCGCCGGTACGTTCCAAACCGAGAGCTCCGAATCGCCGAGCATTCCGTAGGACGGCGCGGCAAATCAAAAATCTGGATCATGTATTTGCAAGACGTCGCCCATCCGGAAGTGCTGCAGGAGCTGCAGGATCGAATCCGGCAGTTGGACATCGACGCGATCGTCAATACCGGCGAATTGGCTGAGTTAATTGAGGATAACTCCTTCTCCCCGTTCCCACAATTTATTTTGACCGAACGGCCGGATACCGCTGTATCTCAGCTGCTGCAAGGAAGATATGTCGTTGTGGTGGATCGCTCGCCAAGCGTCATAGTCGCCCCAGCGGCGTTCATTTCATTTTTTCAAAGCGTGGACGATTACAATTCTCGTTGGCTAATCGGCTCATTTCTGCGGCTTCTTCGGTTTGTGGCTTTTACGATCGCCGTTTTTTTGCCGGCCGTTTACATCGCGTTCATCTCGTTTAACCATGAAGTCATACCACTGGAGCTTTTCTTGTCGATCGCCGAATCAAGGGAACGCGTCCCGCTTCCTCCGTTACTGGAAGCGCTGTTGATGGAGATCATGCTGGAAATGATACGGGAGGCAGGCATACGGCTGCCCGCCCCCATAGGACAATCCATCGGAATGGTAGGTGGCATCATCGTCGGACAGGCCGCCGTACAGGCCCACATCGTCAGCAACATTATGGTCATAGTGGTCGCGTCCACCGCGATCGCGTCTTTTACCATCCCGAACTACGATATGGGAACAGCCATCCGTCTTTTGCGCTTCCCGATGATGCTGATCGCCTCTCTGTTCGGCATTATCGGCATCGTTGTAGGGTTAATGATGCTGATTGCCCATTTGGTGTCGCTTGAATCGTTAGGAACCCCTTACGGGAGCCCGCTGGCCCCGTTCCGTTGGGCGGACATGAAGGATACGTTCGTCCGACTGCCGTTATGGAGCATGTTCAAGCGGCCCAAAAGCGCCAGACCCGTTCAATTCATCCGTAAAGAGCCTGATGATCCGAAAGGAGGCGCTCCGTGAAGAAATACAAATTTAACGAGATCACCTTGATGCAATATATATTAATCTTATTCGGGGCGCAAGTTGGTACAGGCATTCTTTCGCTTCCGAGAGAATTGGCGGCGAAAAGCGGGACCGATGGTTGGATCTCCATCATTATCGCCTGGGGTGTCAATTCCTTCGCGGGCTTCCTAACCCTGCTAACGTTACAACGATTTCCGGAGGATACGCTTCCTGATTTGCTGTGCCGGCTGTTCGGGAAATGGATCGGGAAGCTGGCTCTTCTTCCGGTGATCGCTTATTTTCTCTTTTTTAACTGGACTAGTATGGTTCGGGGAGTGCTGTATATCAAGGCTTGGTTTTTGCCGATGACGCCAGATTATATCGTCATGCTGCTGTTCGTCGTGCCCGTTTTCATGATTGCGCGCAACGGGCTGCGCGTGCAGGGCCGATATAATGAAATCGCGTTCTACCTTACGGTGTGGATGCCGATATTCCTTATATTTCTATTGTGGAAAGGGCACTGGATTCACTTACTGCCTCTGTTCAAGGAAGGAGTCAAGCCAATCATCAATGTCGTGCCTACGACCCTGCTTTCCTTTTTGGGGATTGAAGTGCTTTACTTTATCTATCCGTTCCTGCAAAAAAAACAATACGCCCTGCGCGGATTCATGATTGCCAACGGGCTTACAGGTCTGCTTTATTTGTACGTGACGGTCGTCTGCTTCGTCTATTTCGCCCCGGACGACATAACGCAATATAACCAGCCGGTGCTGAATTTGCTTCAAGTGATCGAGTTCCGGTTTTTGGAACGTTTCGACATGGTGTTTCTGGCGTTATTTTTACTCGTCGTTTCACGGTCATGGGTTCCGTACATTTTTTGTGCGGTATTCAGTACAAGCCATCTGATAGGCAAAAAGGACCATACGCCCCACAGTGCTTGGTACCTGTTCGCTTGCATCGTTGCCGTTTTTCTGGTACACCCCACATGGAATATGTCGGATCGGTGGGCGAAGCTTCATGCGTATTTCGGTTCGTTCTTCATTTACCTGCTGCCCGTCGTCCTATACATCTACGTCCGCGTATTGGAAGCTTTCAGGGGGAGACGCGTCTCATGAGACGAAGCTTGATATGTTTGTTTGTTACGATGGTTTTCTTAACAGGATGCATCGATAAAAGGAACATTGAGGACGTTTCGCTTGTTCTGCTCGTAGGCATTGATTTGGACGAAAATAACGATTTGCTCATTTCCGCATCCAGCCCTGTCTTTAACAAAGAAGCGACGGTTAAGGAAGAGTTTTATCAAGTAAAGGCGATGACGCTCCGCCAATCCCGCGATGAATTCGACAAGGTCTTCTCGGCGCTGCCTTCGGCAGCGAAAACGCAGGTGATCATGATCGGAAAAAGGGTGCTCGAGCATGAAGATTGGTTCCCACTGCTCGACGTGTTTTACCGGGATGCACGGAATACCGTTAATGCTACAGTCGTCATGGTAGACGGAACGGTATACGACATCGTAAGCTATTTGCCCAAAAACAAACCACGTCTCCCCATGTATATGACAAAGCTGATTCGAACGGTGTACTACAGCAACTTAACCGTAAAAACATCGCTCCAGGAACTCCGGAGGCAAATGATTGAAAAAGGAATAACGGCGAGCATCACCCAAATGCAAAAAAAAGAGGAAGTGGTGATCACCGGAACCGCGCTGCTCGATCAAAAAGGCAAGCATGTGCTTTCCATCGACGGGGAGGAAACCAAGCTGCTGCACATTTTGCAAAATAAAACGCAAGGTGTGTTTAGCTTTACCTTGACCCATCCCGTGAAAGCAGCCAGCAACATGTTCAAGCCCGGCGCCTTTTCCTTCTCAGCCTCCGGCATATCTGCGAAAACTAAGGTAAGCCATAAAGACGGCAAACTCAAATTCGATATTGAGATCAATATGACAGCCGTCTTGACCGATCGTCATTTCAAGATCGATGTACGGCAAGAAGCGCCGAGATTGGAGCGCGAAATGGCGGAAATATTGAAATCGCGTTTCGAGCGGCTGATCGGCAAGGCGCGAGCTGCCAAAATCGACCCGTTTGGATACGGTCTTTACGCTCGGGCCTTTGCATACGATGAATGGAAGAAAGTTCAGGATCGTTGGGGAGATGCTTTTTCGGAGGCGGACGTGAACGTGAACGTCAAAATTAAAATCGGTGCAATGGGGCCTATCCATTAATCTAAACCTTGCCGCGCAATCACTTGTCCTTTCTTCCCTGACCGGCACCGTCAATTTAGTTCACGGGGCTTCCATCTCATTGGATTTGTCAAACTCTTCAGGTGCCTATTTCCGCCCTCGACCATCCATTAGAGCACCTTCTCCTCTCTGCTGTTGTCTCTGACATCATGGGGGTGAGCAGTCGCGATATGATGGATGCCATGATCGAGGGCGAAGAAGATCCGGAGAAGCTAGCTGCCTTCGCAAGGCGAACACTGAAGAAAAAGAAAGAAGAGCTCGAGCTAGCCTTGCGTGGAAAAATGAGTGCCCACCAGTAGTTGTCAACTGCTGTCTGCTGTTGCTCATCATTGCCCCAGCCAAAGACAGGTACAAAGTCGTACTCTTTCAGCCTTTGACATAACGGTAACGAATCAATGATTAAGTCAGCAAATACTGCGTTGTTGCCATCTTTTGAAACATCTTCTCCGTATCTGCTCGCTAATTTTGTTTCCAGAAAGTTTATATTAGTCATTGCCTAAAGCCCCCAGTATCAGATCTTTACGTTACAATCAATATTAGCACATAATTGAAGTATTCTGCCCTTTCGTTCAACGCGGCCAAGGAGCAGTTGCCGTGGCGATCTGCTCCTTGGTTATTGCGCTATCGTTCCCAGTTAGCGTAAAGCCGGCGCGTAAAAAATCTCGATATGTGGTTAGATATTCAGTTGCGGTTAGCATATGATCTGCTCGTCATGCAATTTGCGAATCACGATTTCGTGTGCGGGAAAAGCGATCCGAGGGAGCTCGTCGAAAGAGAAGTATCCCACTTGGTCGATTTCGTCTCCCGCACTAAGCTCGCCGCCGGTTTCTTTAACCATAAACCAGATCATGACGCTTTGCTGTTCGGGATTATACCATTCAGTGCCTACGTACGGCTCACCATAAAGGGAACAGACAGTATAGAGGGAGGTAAGCTCTATGCACAGCCCCGTCTCCTCCAACATTTCACGCTTCGCCGCCTCATACACGTCCTCTCCCCACTCCACATGACCGCATGGCACGCACCATTGCCCGCTGTAACGCCCCCGCTTTCGACCAAGCAGCACCTTGCCGTTCCGGATGAGGATCATAGCTACACCTGCAGAAGGATTCTGATAAAAAACAAACCCACACACGCTGCATACGGGCCTCTTTTTCTCGTTAAGTCGCAGGGAACCCCCGCATTTGGGACAATAGTTGTATCTCATCAGCAATCCACCGCCATTATAAGGAAGTCCTTCTTCGCTCCGATTGTATCTTACTTCAGCCAGGCCCTCCAATACATGTTTGCGAAGAATTTGTTCTCGCTATGCGATCAAGGAAAATGGGTAGACGGTTATGGGGTATCCTGCCCTTTCAACGCGGCCAAGGAGCAACTGCCGTGGCAATCTGCTCCCTGGTTATTGCGCTATCCTTCCTCATTACTCTCAATGACCAACGCTTAAGAGCTCGTTATTCCAAATATAAATTTAAGTGCAAATCTACCTTTTTTACTGAACTTGAAGCCTTGTTTTAAATCTAGGATTAATACGGTTTTACAAATCCAAATCCTAATATAAACCGATTGGAACCTTATCGGTCGTGCTATACCTTTCTCTTCAAATTCTGTTCCATCATCTAGTTCTGTTTCAGTTCTGATAAACCATCTGTTACCTAGACCAAATTCAATGTACTTCAGATTCATTACCTCCATAGGAGCCACCCAGTTTGAAGAAAAAATTGCCGTAGTATTCCCGGCAGCCATTAACCTAACGTTCCCAGATAGCTCAATAAGGCTGCCGTTTCATGACGAACGAACTTCGTCCTGATGGTATATTGAGCTATATGGCTGCGAAAGCAGACAACGTGTCATTTGTCCTTTAATCGTTCTTGATTAAATCAGAAATCAAGATTCCGTTAATTTTCAATCCAGTAATGTCGCAATCAGTTATCTCAACATTTGATAAATCACAATTCCTTATTTGTCCATTGGAAAGGTTACAGTTATGAAAACTTAATGGTTTATAGTGACCATCGGAATTGTAATTTCCATCCCCCTCCATAGGAAGAACCACATTATGAAATTCCGTTCCAACTAAATGGACATGGTCAATAACAGCGTGGCTAAAGTTCGCATGCTGAATACCTATACCTGACAAGTTTGCATTCGAGATTTTAATTCCACCCATATTAACATCATTCAAAGACATTTGACTCATGTTTGCGTTATTAATTTTCGTCTTCGCCAAGCTGACATTGTCAATATTAAGTTCCTCGGCTCTGACCTCCTGCCACTTAGACCCCGATATGTCTGCCATTAGTAAATCCAAAGGTTCCACCTTTAAGCTCATTCTCATATCTCCCTTCAACTTATAAATTCATCTGCTGCGTAACTTCGACATGCACTCCACATTTTCCTTTATTATCCACTTAACTAAACTCCCTCTATGGAGAATCGTTTTCCTCTTAAATACGCTTGTTTTCTTAGATTCTGAACGTTTTTCTTTCGTACGAGACAAGCACTGTATGGAACAAGGTTGTAGAAGATGTAATATATGGGGGAGAAGAAAGCGCAAAAACACATCCACCCAGACCACCTGTTTTTAAAAAGTGGACATTCTGGAGATTTATGGTCGCACCTTGGATCTCCACATCGCCTCATGGAGGTCAACCCTCCCATGTCTCACAGAGTCTTCGCTCCCACATTCCTTCATTCAACCTGTCCATGAGGTGGAGGTCGGATATGCTGCCCGACAGGATCTTCGTCCGTATGTTAGTTTTGTTCCGACTCATCCGTGCTTCAGTTGTTTGTACTTCGTTATCTACGTTTGGAGTTGTCAATAAAAGTGCAGTTTGAAAACACACTCATACAGGCATCCCGTTACTAGGCTGCTTGCGACAGCATTCTTTCGCGATAAATGGATGGCGGCCAGCCCCCCGGATTAGAGGTGTAGATCCGCCGTCTATTGTAGTAGACCATGATGTATCTGAAGATGATCGATTTAATGTAGGCCATCGGATAGTACTCGGTCTTGATCTTGTACAGCTTTTCTTTCTTGAGCGTAGCAAAGAAGCTTTCCATTCGTGCGTTATCATAACAACGCCCCGTGCCGCTCATACTTTGCACGGCGTCACGTTTAGCCAGGCTCTCTCGGAAAGCGCGGCTTGTGAATTGACTACCGCGATCGCTATGATAAATCATTCCGCGAGCACTTCTTGCCCTGCAGGCGTTCTCGAAAGCTTGGATACATAATTCCTTACGCATGTTGTCGTCCATGGCGATGCCTACAATCTCTCCGTTGAAACAATCCAGTACGGCGGATAGATACAACTTGCCGTCTGAACAAGGAATCTCCGTGATATCTGATAGCCACTTTTGGTTGGGGGCTGAGGCACCGAAATCTCTCTTGATCAGGCTCTCGCTCTTTTGAGCTGCAGCATCCTCGCGAGTAATGCCATTTGGATGACGCTTCACTTTCTTCAGCAGGCCGTGCATCTTCATAATCCGACGGACGGTACTGTAGCTGGTCTTAATATCTATTTGTGACAGCGCCAGCAAAATACGCTGGACACCGTAATTATTGTTGTCTTCATGTTCCCCGATGATTTCTTTAATGTTGACCAGAAGGCGTTCTTGCCGCTCCTGTTTGGGTCTTGGCTTCAAGCTACGATAATAGCCCGATTCGCTGACAGCCAGTACTTCGCACATCTCCTTGACGGTCCAACGGCCACGTCGTTCACGGATGTAAGCATAGAGCTGGCACGCCTTTACCGCTTCCGGTCTAATGCGAAAAAACCGAGTGCGTCCTTGAGAATGTCATTTGCGCGGCGCAACTCGCCTATTTCTCTTTCCAATTCGATTTCACGGGCAGTCTTCTCGGTAGATGGGTAAGCACGTCCGCTTCCGACATGCGCTCCGTCGCCGTGCAGAGTTCTTCGCTTTCTCCAATCCTGCAAGGTGTGGTAGGCTACGCCTAACTGCTCAGCAGCTTTCTTTGGTCCAATCTCGTCGCTCAATCTTACTGCTTCATCTTTGAATACTTTGTCGTACCGTTTCATTGTCTCTCGTCCCCTCGTCATCTTCATTTTATTTCATACGAGGGTGTTTTTCGACTGCATAATTATAGTAGCACTCCAATTCTCATATAAGTAAAACCCCCTTTTTCATTCACATAGACGTGAAACATTCGAATAAAGTTACGCTGCTGCCCGTTACTTCAACGACACTAGGGAGCAGCTGCCGCGGTGGTCTGCTTCCTGTTATTCCACTAACGTTCCCAGATAGCTTAATCAAAAGGTGGCGTAAGAGTGCTGGTTTAAAGCCTGAGTAGCAATATTACCAAACCTTTGAATATCGGCAATGTAATCAAATCCATTCTTACCACCAAAAGTCCACAGACTATTCGTCATCCGTACAACCACTGCTTTCTGTTCAGGGATTACGGTGCATGAACATCCCGATGCTCCGAGGATCTGATATGTCCCTTCAGGAAGATCAGGGCCTATTTCAGAGTTTGCAACATTCTTATCTTGAATCCACCAAAAATAACCAAGCCTCGGTAATTGGACAGGTAATGTATTGGGAGTCATTTTTGAGGTCACATTTTCAAATAAATCCCTAGGAAGAATCTGCTGACCTTGCATAGTCCCCTTGTGCAAATGTAAATTCCCCCATAAAGCAAGTTCCCTAGCAGTTATGTATAGGTTCCGGTCACTGCCTTCGTTTGATTCGAGTCTTAAGGTAGGATAACTATTAGGATCGTTTATATCACAAACTAGGGTTTCTTTACCTTCTGTTCTCCACTCCGTCTGGGTTAGTCCTAACGGTTTAAAGACTCGTTCATTAATGGTTTCAGCGACTGTTTTCCCTGTAGCATTCTTAATAATCGCAGCCAGTACCTCAGGTTTTTTCCCTTCAAATGATGTACCTTCTTCAAACTTACGTACAACGCTTTTACCTTGAAATTGCAACCCTGTTGTTCTCGTAACTAGATGCCTTATTGTCGTGTTACCGAGAACATTATTGTCATAATTCGTTAGATAATTGCTAATCGGATCATCTATGCTTTTTATTGCACCATCATTTATAGCGATAGCAACGGCAAGCCCAACATATGTAACCCTCGTGGAGTAAACATTAAACTGGGAAAACTCATCCACCTTCCTGGCACCTTTATGGAAATGATGATAACCGGAATACCTTTCATGTATAATTTTATTGTCTTTCATTATACATACGGCTGCTGCTGATGCAGAAATACGATCTTTAATTTGATTTGTATAGCGATCTAGATCGTCAAAGAGACCCATACGCATCACACCAATACAGGAATATTTGTTCGCATTTTGATAATAACAATTTTGGTAATTTATGAAAAGTAAACCATTCGATATTCTGCCCTTTAGCTTAATAAAAGGCAGCCAAGGGAGTGGCCGGCTGCCGCGGTGTCTGTTTCAACTAACGTTCTTACGTTAGCGTAAAAGAATATCTTTAACATATTCGTCCAACCTTGTCCAATTATCTCCGGTCCAGATTAATTCTTCTATAAACCGACTCATAGGTCGATTGTTCCTATACTTTGCATGTGTCCATTTGCATTCCTTATACCACGTTAATTTTAGTGATTTGACTATTCGATCAGTCGTTATAATCTCGTGTTCCGAATAACCCTCGATATAAGCCTTTATGTTTTCTGCTGGAAGACCATTGGAGGTAAGCGTACAGGAAAGCAATGCTCTTGATATGTCAAAGTCGGTGTAAACGTAACTAACTCGATCAAAATCAATAATATCCACTATTCTGTTATCATCGAACAATAAATTATCGATATGCATATCCCAATGTGCCCATCCATGAGTACAGGCCATTAGTTCATTAAGATCAATATGTTTTAAAATATCCATCTGACATTCAATAGCTTCCGTATACCGTTTATGTTCAGCTGACGATGTTTCCAGTAGGTTTGTCTGAAGTCTTCTATACATGCTTTCTTTTGAAGGTAATTTCCAATGGAGGGATTCAAGTTTTGGTAAATTGGTGTTCATCCATTTATGCATATACCCAGTTGCTTTCCCTAGCGTAAACATCTGGGAAGAATTCGCTTGCCCAGCCTGAATATGCCTTCCCTGGCTTGCACCGGTTATGGTGTATTCAACATCTCTTGCCGTGGAATATGTGCATTCGTCGTTGTAGGACATTACAGGCTGGCATGGGATTCCTGCAATGTACATCTGATTTTGAATCTTTAATGCCTGACGAGTCCCTTCGATTGTTCGTTTATTTCGTACTTTATCATGCACTTTAACAAAAAGCTCTCCTCGATCGGACATCATAAGCCAACAAACATTCCCATGGTTCCAGCCAATTGGCACTGCTGAATCTACAGTGATCCCAAACTTGATTTTCATATCCGCCGTAATCTCGTCCATCAGTAAATCATTAATGGCTTCATTTCCCACTGGTTTAACCCCATCCCTTTAACATCAATTTATGTCTGATGTGCGGGCGAAAAAGATCACTCAAATTATAGACCATTAGACTTTCCGATGGAAGATTGGGTTAACGTAAACTGTTAGTTACTTCAATGAAAAAATGGAGCAGCTGCCACAGCAAACTACTCCTAGATCGTTTAACTATCGTTCACCGTTAGCACAATGAAAAAGCTCACTTCGTGACAAGCAATCCCTTCACAATTTCATTAATACGTACATTTGTTGATGCGTCCTCCGCAATATAAAAAAGTAAAATATTCGCTATTTGATTTTTGCTATGCATTACAAAAGACGCTGGAATATTCTCAAATTCACTTAATCCTTTTTTAGCCTCTTGGTTGGAGGAATAGACATAGAAGCTGATTAACTTATCTTCACTAATTGCATAAACTTCTGGTTTGACACCATTCAAGATCCGAATAAATACATTATTTGGGCTTAACCCTTGTGGATCAGATAAGGGTATATTATACGCCGCAAATGCTTGTTTAATCTGTTCTGATGTAATAATGACTTCATCTTTTGAACTTACACGAATAGTACAACCACTTGAAATGAAAGTGATTAACAAAAAAATAAACATCACTGACCTCACGCATATCCCTCCCTTTAATATCCATAAGTTAGGACGCTAAAAGAGAATATGAATGTTGCACTATGCTGCCCGATAATTCAACACTGCCAAGGAGCAGCCAATGTGGGCGATCTGCTCCCTGGTTATTGCATTAACGTTCCCAGATAGTTCAGTCACTTAAAACGAGCTATTCCCGCATGCCAATGAATTCCACGCTGCAAGCTGGGGAATGGATCCAGCCTGTATTCCCGAGGGTGTAATCGCGCAAATTTGTTTTGGCTTTGCACCTACTCCAAACGTGATCACAGCAGTAACCTCCAAAGGTTTTTCATTCACCTCGAAGATCAAATCTGCATGTCCCTTACAATAACAACCATCGTCGTATTCAGCCCGAACGTTACTAAAAGATAGTAACCGAACACCTTTTTCTTCAAAAAGTCGCAGCCAAGAGCTTGCCTTGCTACCCTCGGTTTTTCGACCTTCCCAGCCAAACAGTTCAGCTGCTCTCTCATAATTTTGCTCCTGAACTGCTCTCAGGAATGAAACGGTATGCTTTTGTATAGCCATTGGGTTCCAAGGCAAAGTCACTTGATATAACAAGTACATTCCACACAACAAAAGTCCTAAATAACCTATTGAATTCCCCTTTAGTTGACTAATTTTCGATTCCCTCCATTCGAAACAATTTAGACGAAGTTTGTATGAAAGAGTTGCGTTAAACTGCTGCCCGTTACTTTAATGAAGAAGGGAGCAGATGCCGCGCGGCGGACTGCTCCCTGGTTGTTGTGCTATCGTTCCCAGATAGCGAAGAATCAATATTATATTCTTGAAAAGTCCAAATCAATGTATGGTGTGTTATTCAGTAGGTTGGAAAAATAGAAGCGTCGAGCTTGTTCATTCCATTCACTCCAATCAGGGGCATTAAAATCTCTGCTTCTATATAGCGCGGATAAAACTCTAGCTTGCCTTAAATCGATGAATAAGGGGACTTTCTTTAACCACTCTTGGCTTATGGTATGTTCTTTACAATAGCCATTTAAGAAGTTGGAACAAAAGCGTTTTGCAATCTTTTTCCGTACCTCTCCATCCACAACCCACGGGATAGGAGCTTCGTAAAATAATGGCGTGGCAATATCTGACACAAACCAGCTATATTCTGCCTCGTCAAAGTCGATAATATGGACATTATCCCCATCGTTTAGGTAATTGCCGCAGCTGACATCGCCGTGAATAAGTCCGTATGTATCTTTGTCCTTGGAAAGAGCGCTAACTTCCTTGATTAAACGGTCGAAACTGTCATGTATTTCTGACGGACAATATTTTTTAAATGAAACTAATAAAGCATTGTCATTCCATTCATAGCGTAAAAGTTGTGGTGCAAATTGAATTGAGTGCTTATGTATTTTTCCAACTATTTTTCCTATATTCTCATAAAAGGTATTGCTCTCTTCGGCAATCTTTGCATTTCTTCCTGGAGCTTTTTCAAAGGCTGTTACAACAAAAGCGTTGTCAATGATGTGAAGAATATCATCCGTTTTTGACTTAATCGGTCTAGGTACGTTTACACCAGATTCCGCCAAGAACGTAATAAAGTCTAATTCAGCATTTGTTAGTATTTCATTCCGATGTGTGATGTGAGCAATTCTTAGAATAACTTCACAATCTCCGTTCATCCCAGAATAAACGAAGTTTTGAAATCCATTTAATTCGTTCATTGAGTCTTTGTGAATCCCATAACGCTCCGCTGCTTGGCTCAATATATCTTGAGTGAATAGTTGTTTAATCTTTTTCTCCATATTACTTTGACACCCTTCAAAAGTAATTTAATCTTATTGTAATCTAAATTAATTGATTGAGGTTAATAAAAAACGTCTTGAAATAAACTATCCTCCCGTTACTTCAACGACACCAGGGAGCAGCTGCCGCGGAAGTGTGCTCCCTGGTTATTCCGCTAGCGTATCAGTTAACAAATGCTAATACGATTTACTTTTTTACTCTCGTTTATGGTGATCATTATTTTAACGGGCGTATATTTGTACCCAAGCTGGCCAGTAACCCAGACTAATTGCCAATTGACGCGACTGTAGATTGCTAACTTCAGTTGAATAATACGGGAGAATCCCTTGATCAAGGATAGCCTTTGTTAAGGTACCGACTATTACTTTTCCGATCCCTATTCCTTGATATCCGGGCAAGACATCCACACCTATTTGCCACATTAGTTCACAATCTCCAGACGCTTCAGCTATACCGACAATCTTCCCGTCACATTCGGCTATCGTGGCCAACATATCTGGTCTGGCATTGTCTGAACGATATGATAGTGCATGTCTAAAGCTCATATGTTCATATAGCTCTACCACATTTTTTTGAGTATATGTTGATACTTTGACACCCTGTGGAATATAAAACTCTGCAAGATCATCGACTGAACAAATATATTTCTGATCAGGACCAGCAATAAATTGATTATCCTTTTTTACGTAATCCTCCAATTTAGCAACTGTTTGAATGGAAAAAATTTGCCCACGTGCCAGATTTCCAAGAATTCTTTTTACCCACTCTACTCGTTCTTGATTACAAGAGGCTATTACCCCTTTTCCCATCGTCACGATGCTTAAAGATTTTTCACGTAGCGGAAAACGAAAACGACCCTCTCTTATTTCAGCTTTATTTACTGTGACCTTGTCGAACAGGAAATCAGTGTCACTACAAGCGAGGTCGGCTGCTAACACAGTTCTTACAGTTTGTAAGGCTACTTTTCTGGCAGATGCAATCATTACACACCCCGTTCCAGTTGATTGAACTCTTCTACCAGTTAACGCAACGACGGCAGCCGATCCGACAACTGGCCGGCTGCTGTCATGCGGTTATTGAGCTAACGTTCCCAGTTAGTTGAACGGTTCATCATTAAATATCGTTGTAATTTATCTATAGATTATTTTTTGACCACAACTCGTCAGACTTTGCACTATTCCAATTCTAAAACTGAGTCCCCACTAATTATTGTCCCGTTATTTTTACCTTCACAAATTTCTTTCATTGAGCCCGGCTTATCAAAATTGAACACATGCATTGGCAGATTGTAATCTCGGGCCAAGATGAAAGCTGACTGATCCATTACTCTTAAGTTATGTTTCAAGACATCGTTGTAGTGAAGGGATCTGTACTTCTTTGCTTCTTTTTCTTTCTTAGGATCTGCGCTCAGAACACCATCGACACCTTGTTTAGCAACTAACAGTGCTTCACAATTAACTTCAATTGCCCTTTGTACTGAAGGATAGTCTGTTGTAACGTAGGGTTGCCCGTTTCCTCCTGCAAAGATTACAATGTATCCCTTTTCCAGATGGTGAACAGCCCTTAATCTGATGTATGGCTCTGCAACTGAACTAATAGGTATCGCTGTCATTACTCGAACTTCTTTGTTTGTTTTGGCTTTAAGAACACCTCGAAGCATTAAACTATTAATAACAGTTGCGAGTGTGCCAATGTTGTCAGCTTCCGCTCTCTCTATTCCCCAGCTTTCCGCCATATTGCCACGAAATATATTCCCCCCACCTATAACTATAGACACCTCAATTCCAAGGTTAACTACTGACATAATTTCGTTTGCGATATGATCCAATCTTTCTGGTTCAAAACCAAATTCTGTGTTTCCAGCGACTGCCCCACCACTTAGTTTAATAAGAACCCTTTTGTACCTTGTCAATTTATACCCTCCATCCAATAAAAAACACTAAAGCAATATATGCTTTAGTGTTTTAATTGAGCGTAAATATGGGATTGAAACAGTCGATGTATCACGATATTTCTGTTTTTTTCCCATATCCCCACTCCTCCCGTTATTTTCCATTTATTTTATACTGAATAAAAGTAAAATGCAACTGCTACAAGCAAGGAAATTACTAATCATTTCCTTTTTCTTTTTAATGCTTATTCAACTATTCTCCCTCTATGGAGAATCGTTTTCCTCTTAAATACGCTTGTTTTCTTAGATTCTGAACGTTTTTCTTTCGTACGAGACAAGCACTGTATGGAACAAGTTTGTAGAAGATAGAAAGCGCAAAAACACATCCACCCAGACCACCTGTTTTTAAAAAGTGGACATTCTGGAGATTTATGGTCGCACCTTTGGATCTCCACATCGCCTCATGGAGGTCAACCCTCCCATGTCTCACAGAGTCTTCGCTCCCACATTCCTTCATTCAACCTGTCCATGAGGTGGAGGTCGGATATGCTGCCCGACAGGACCTTCGTCCGTATGTTAGTGTTGTTCCGACTCATCCGTGCTTCAGTTGTCTGTACTTCGTTATCTGCGTTCGTCATCTATGAAAAGATTGTATCTAAGCTGCTAACGACACTTCTGTGAACCGAGGGATATCCTGCAACATCTTATCCTCACTAAATCGATGCCCCTTTTTCAGGACACCAAAGAGTATTCGAATCAGCTTACTGCATAGCGCAATGAGCGACTGCATCTTTTTCAATGGATTGGCTGGCCGTTTCGTGTAGTACTGGTGTAGCGCCTTAAATGCACGATTCTTTGCCACTAATGGCATCATGACGCGGAAAAGCAGTGCTCGTAATCGTTTTCGGCCGCGCTTCGTGATCTTTGTCTGTCCCTTGTGTTTCCCTGACGTGTTTTCTTTTAGATTCAAACCCGCGAGCTTAATAATTTGCTTAGGATGCCGGTAACGCTCAATGTCGCCAACTTCGGCGAGGATACCAGCAATACTGTCCCGGCCAATTCCTTTAATGGCCAGTAGTGACTTCACATGAGGGATTTGCTTCAGGATCTCGTCCAGCTTTGCTTCAAGTTCTGCAAACTTACTCTCAAGCAACTCATACTGTGTTAACAGCAGCTTAAGCTCGAGTTTTGCTAATTCTGTACCTTCTCGTATGCCAACAGAACGACTTGCAGCTGCTTTCAAACACCTAATACGTTCCATACCGAGACCTCGCTTAGCCGCCTCTCTAAGATGCCTTAGCAATGCTTCCTCTGACTGAGTAACCAATTCATGCGGCAACAAGCAAAGGCTTAGCATTTGGCGTGCGGACTTGCATTCCCAATCCTTAAATACCGTGAGGAACTCTGGAAAGTACCGATCCAACCAATTATGAACCCGGCCTTGCACCACTCGCAGGTCGGTTGACAGATGATCGCGAATTTTCATCGCTTCCCTTAGTTCGGCATATTTGCCTTGGGGAAGATTAGGTACGGCGTATCTTCCATCTTTAACAAGCTGGGCGATGACTTTGGCATCTTTAATGTCGTTCTTGGTCGGCGAATTGTCGTCTAATTCTTTGCTTTTCTTCACGTGCAGCGAATTAACTACGCCGCATAAAACTTGTTGTTCTCCCAGGTAATACGCGAGGTTCAGCCAGTAGTGGCCGGTCGGCTCCATACCGACTATGACGTCCTGGAACCCTTGCTCCGTCGCAATCTTCTTGAACCAGCTAACGAACAATTCAAAGCCTTCTCGGCTATTTTCAAACGAGATGGATTTCCCGAACTCGACTCCACGGTTGTCTTGTGCTCGAGCCACATGTTTGAATTTTGCAATGTCGACTCCGACAACTAAGGTAGAAGAAGTAATTTGATTAATGCGTTCATTTTGAGTAGAATTCATCTTGTAATCTCCTTGGTTTGTTTTTGGATCCGGTCGCTGGCCAGCATCGTGGACCCATTAACATCATACCAAGGAGTCTTTTTATTTCTCAAACTTCGTAATTCTTCATAATAGGAATGCTGCCCGTTACTTTAATAAATTAGGAGCAGCTGCCGCAAGATAAGCTCCCCTTAAGGTAGACAGGTGAATAATAAAAAACCTGCTACGGTAAGGGGAGCTTTTTCTGTCTAAAGAAAAATGCTGCGCTTCGGTGAAGCTTTGAAAAGATACGATCAAATTCCACGACCTAACCTTCGTTGTTGAAGGTAAATCAAATTACTACGTCAACGGTGTAAAATACACGGTGGAAGCCGGTGACGTCATCTACATCCCATTAGGCTGTGAACGAGAGGCACATACGATAAAAGAATTCCCCATGCACTCTTATGCGTTCAATTTCAATTGGCTGCCTGCCGGCAGCCCGGATGCACTTCCTCTTGAAGTCGTGACGAAAAACATCATTACGAGTGACATTTTAAATTACATTAAACAGTTCAATCACGTCTGGATGAGGAGAGAGCCGGGATATATCATGCAATCGGGGGCACTTTTCATGCTGATCATGCATCAGGTCATGACCAATTTCTATAGGAAAGAGGCCGCTATTTCATCAGATAAAAGGGTCAACCAAGTGTTGGAGTACGTCATGGACCACTACTCAGAGGAGTTGGACTTATCCAAGATGGCCGGAATCGTCAATCTTCACCCGGTTTATCTCGGAAAACTATTTAAAATCAACACCGGCATATCATTTAAGGAATATTTGAACCAGTTGCGTATCAATCAGGCCGAGATGTTGTTATCTACCGGCGGCTTTTCTGTAACCGAGGTCGCAGAACGTTGTGGATTTCATGACATTTCCTACTTTAGTAATGTATTTAAATCAATCAAGGGATACCCGCCCTCCTCTGTGTGTAAGTAATGCTCTATAGGTTCCGGTGTAATGACAAGAATATCCGGACAAAACGAAAAAAGCCCTGATTTCGCAAGGCTTCTTTGTTCGGAATTTCATGTCGTTGGACTCTACACTACAACAATAAGAAAGTTGTTGTGCTCGACACACGAAGACCTGAGACTCGGCCCTCAGGTCATTTCAAATAAACAAATTCTATTGTTTTAACCGTCCAAGCTCTTGAGCCGTTAACAGTCGATCCCCTGCCTTGGCATTTGCAGCTGCCTGCTCGGGGGATTTTGCGCCTGGTATGGCAACTGCAGCCGTCGGGTGGGAGATCACATAACGGAGCGCGGTTGTCGCCATGTCTTCATCCTGCTCCAGCCTCTGCTTGAGCTGTTTCACCCTTTGGACGCGTTCTTCGAACTGCTTTCGTCCTGCGCCATCCGTATTCCAACTGTTACGCACACTGTCGGTGAAGACAGAGGCTTCCGAATATTTCCCGGATAACAGTCCCATTGCAAGCGGACCCCGAATCAGCACGGCGATTCCATTATCCTCGCAATAAGGCAAGAACTCTTCTTCGGGCTGCCTGTTCAAGAGAGAATATTCAACCTCGACCACACGGCAGGTTCCGTTTGCATTAAACCTTTTGAGTACCTCCAGGCTGTTGGTGGATATTCCATATTCCCTGATTTCTCCGTCCCGCTTCAAGATCTCAAAGCCCTCTAGGAAAACCGACGGATCCTGAATATCTCCGATATGGCACAGCAGCACGTCGATCCAATCGGTTCGCAGCCTGTGCAGGGAAGCATGGGCACAAAGCCTGATCATGTCCGGTGTGGTCAATGGCACACCTTGGCCCGTCCTTTTGCCGAAATGTCCGATTTTCGTAACGATGTATGTGTTATGCCTTAAGCCACTCAAGGCTTTGCCCAGTCGTTGCTCCGATAAGCCGTTTGGAATTCCATAAGACTCGGCGGTATCGAACAGATTCACGCCCTGGTCTAACGAAGCACGTATCGTTGCGTAAGCGGTCTCATCGTCAACCTCTCCCCACTGATTTCCAATATTCCAGGTACCCAAGCCAATCGCAGAAGCCTTCCAGCCCGTACTGCCGAACCCTCGGTAAATCATCATCCACACTCCTTGTTTAATAGGCCTTATACCATAACTACCATATTATACCTCATCTGTCATATGTTTTTGCATGTCCTGAGGGGGGCACTTTGTTCCAAATACCCCTCAGGATTTCTTGTTCATCTCTTCAGATAACGGTCGTAAGAGGCTTGTTGAATCTTAAGGACTTGATCCAGACCCATTTTCTCGATATTTTTAACAAATTCATCGAATTTGTCCAAGGATTCCGCACCCATAATGAATTTATTCATCATTTCATCTTTGTATGTTGTAATTTCCGTAAGCTTTGAGTTCAGCACATCGCGTTCCGCCTGAGTGAACGATAAGGTAAGCGGGTATCGGTCCTTGATATACGGGGTGATCGAGTCGCGGATTTTCTCAATCTTCGGTGTAACCATCGCGTTCTCATAACGGATATCCCACTGATAGGCAAATTCCCGGTGGCCGAGCTCATACATTTTGAGCAGTGGAGACTGCTTTGGATCCTTCATGATCAAATCCGTATATTTAGGAACATTGTTCTCCATGATATAGGTTTGACCGAGTACCCCGAAGTTATGGGCAAGCTGACCTTCCTCGCTGTAGAACCAGTCATGCATTTTGGCAAGCTCCACCTTGTATTTTGACTTGGAGCTGATAGCGAAACCGTTCTTAATCAGTGTCTGCTGGCTCTTGGTGTAGGCCTCCATGCTTGGTCCCTTGAGCGGGATGCTTCCTGTCATATTGACATTTGGATTCGCTTTGACGACGAGCTTCTCCAAATATTCGATCCGGGGGAAGGAATCAAAGGTAGAGCCCGAAACCTGATTCGTAAACCGGGATTCCCAAATCTTCTGATCATTGGTAATATACTCTTTATCGATCAGGCCTTCCTTGTAAAGCTTGGCCGCAAAGGCCAGTCCGTCCTTCAGCTTCGGGTTGGTGAAGGAGTATTTCACCTGGTTGTTCTCTACATAGAATTCTTCCTCCAGTGAGACGCCGAACGGCTCGATAAAGGGCAGCAGTCCCTTCAGCTTGTTCCGTGTGGTAAACGGAATTTCATCATTAGCACCGTTGCCGTTAGGGTCCTTTTCCTTGAACGCTTTGAGAACCTGATACATCTCATCCGTCGTGGTCGGCGCCTTCATGCCAACCTTATCGAGCCAATCCTGGCGGAAAATATTCAGGTTGATTGTCTTGACCGCCGAAATTTGCGGAAAGAAATATATATTGCCGTCATCGGATTTAATATCCTTCAAAATTTTGGGGTTTTGTTGAACGAGCTTCTTGAAATTCGGCATATGCTCATCGATCAGCTTGTTCAGAGGCTCGAAAACACCGCTCTCTCCTCCTTTATTCAGGAGGTCGGGCGTCGCTTCCATCAGGTCGGGGAGATCTCCGCCGGCCAGTGTCAGGTTAAACTTCTGGATATAATCGTTATTGTCGTTCGGCGCTTTCAGCCACTTAAAGTACACATTTGTCTTCTCCACGATCGCTTTCATCCAAGGCAGCTCGTTCGACTCCACCGACTCGGTTCTGGGTCTCATATAAACGCTAACTTCGATTTTCTTGTCTAGTACCTTGCCATTTGCAGATGACTTGGCTGCGTCACCCGTTGGAGCAGGGGCTTCACCTGCACCTGAGCCGCCGTTCCCCGAGCAGCCCGCTACCACTACAGCTAAAGCAGAAACTGCAATGGCCAATTTTCTTTTGACAGTCTTGTTTTTCATTGGCTAATCCTCCTTTTTGTTTACCCCTTAATCGATCCCATCATAGAGCCTTGGATTAAATATTTTTGAATGAAAGGATACACCACAAGAATAGGTAAAGTTGCGATTACTAAGGTCGAATATTTGATTGATTCGCTCACCAGGTTCTTGTCGTCAAAGACATCGACCAGCATCTGATCCGTCTGATTCTGGATCACGATATCACGCAGCAAAATTTGGACGGGAAACATCTCTTCGTTATTCAGATATATCATTGCAGGAAAAAAGCTGTTCCATTGGCCGACCGCGTAAAACAACCCAATGGTTACCAATGACGGCACCGACAGCGGAAGGATGATTCGGTACAAACACTGCAGCTGCGAGCAGCCGTCCATCTTTGCGGCGTCCTCCAGCTCCGACGGAATTTGCTCGAAGAAGGTTCGTTGGATAAAAACATAGAAGGAAGCGATCGCTGCCGGAATCACGATAGACCAGATCGTATTGCGCATACCGAGTGCGCTGACTACAAGGTACGTAGGTATCAAGCCCCCTCCGAACAGCATCGGGAGCAGAATGAACCCGGTCATTAGCTTACGCCCCGGTAAATCTCTTCGCGAGATGGGATAAGCGGCGCAAACGGTCAATATCATGCTGATGGCCGTGCCTACGACCGTATAGATTACGGTGTTGAGGTATGCTCTTCCCAGCATCGGGAACTCGAGCACACGCCGGTAGGCATCCAAATGAAGTCCCATTGGAATAATGCTGATACGTCCCTGCTGAATATACAGCTGGTCGCTTATGGAGGCGGCGAAAATATAGAGGAACGGGTATAAGGTGACTGTAACGACAGCCCCCAGAAATAATGTGTTTATCGCGATAAACAATAGCTTCCCCGGTCCCATGCGAAGAACAGGCATCGTTGCTCCCCCTTTACCAAAGGCTTGTTTCCGAGTATTTTCTGGCCAATCTGTTGGCAATGATGATCAGCACCAAGCCCGCAACCGATTGGAACAGGCCTACAGCGGAAGCGAAGCTGAAGTTGGCTTCCAAAATACCGCGACGGTATACATAGGTACCGATTACGTCTGCCGTGATATAGGTATTCGGATTATAGAGCAGGACGATAAGCTCATACCCGACCTCGAGCATATCACCTATCTTCAGCAGAAGCAGAATGATGATTGTCGGTGCGATGCCGGGCAGCGTGATATGCAGAGTCTGCTTCCACCGATTGGCCCCGTCCACCTTGGCAGCGTCGTAGAGCTCCGTGTTGATCCCGGTTAAAGCCGCGAAATACAGGATGGCGGACCAGCCGAGCGTTTTCCACAAATCAATCCCCGTATAGATGGCCCAAAAGTATTCGGGCTGCAGCAGAAAGCTTGTGCGCTCATATCCGAGCTTCTCTAGAAGGTTGTTTATTAGACCAACCGACGGGGAAAGGAACGTCACCGCCATACTCGCTACGATGACAGTAGATATAAAATGCGGCAGGTAGCTGACCGTTTGAACGGTCCTTTTGATGATTGTGTTACGCACTTCATTAAGCATGAGAGCGAAAATAATCGGCGCCGGGAAAACGAACACCACGTTCAACAAGTTGATAACAAGTGTATTTCGCAGCACCCTCCAGAAGTAAACCGAGTTAAAGAAGTCCATAAAGTGTTTGAATCCGGCCCATGGACTGGCGAGAATTCCTTTATAGATGTTGTAATCCATGAATGAAATGGTCAGCGCCATTACCACAGGTGCGTACCTAAAGATAAGATAATACAACATCGGCGGAAGAAAAAGGAGATAAAATGGCAGGTACCGTTTCATCGTCCTTCTCCAGCCCGTTCCGGGTTTTGAAGCGGCTGCCATAGGATTCGTCAAAGCCGCCGTGTCTTGATTGGCCATAATACCGGTGCCCCTTTCTTTGGTAATGTGTTGACGGGCAGCATCTTAACAGTGATGCAGGTCACAGCTCAAATCTAAACGGTAACGCTCAATATTTCAATCGATCCTTTCTTAGAAACGTGTTGATATTTCACGATGTTTCATCGTCGTATTTTTAGATGCATCGATAAGTTTTACGGTGCCTTGCAAAAAGAAAGAGCCCTCCTTGCGAAGGGCTTGGTCAGCTACGAAACGGAGTGTTCGAGCTGCCGGTATTGTCCGGGAGTGATCCCCTCGTGCCGTTTGAACACACGAATAAATGTATTGGAATTGCTGAAGCCTACCTTCTCAGCGATTTCCACAATCGATACGTCGGATTGGCGGAGTAAGTCCTTGGCCTGTTCGATCCGCCGCGAATTCACATAATCAGCGAAATTCAAGCCGGTAACCTCCTTGAAAATGCTGCTGAGATAAGATGAAGATAACCCTAAATGCTCACTCAGCATCGACTGGGACAAATCCTGTCGGTAACGGGAATCTACGAATAGCTTGATTTGGTTCAGCAGCTTCGCATATTGCCCCTGCTGCTTAGCCGTGATCCAATCGGAAATCATGGACATAGCACGCTCGATGCACGCTTTTTTCTCCGCGACACTCGATTGTTGATTCAATTCCCGGTAAAGATCGAAGGCTTCCCCGAAAATTTCTCCGGAATTCGCTCCGAGCTCATAAATGGTACGAATGGCCGTACCGGCCAAGGCATGAAACAGATTATGGATGATTTCCAGCGTTGGGACCGTCCCCTCCAGATTCTTTGTCCAAATGATGTCGAGCAATCTCGCTAAGCTCTCGGCATTGCCGGTTTTTATCGCATTGATAAGCTGCTTCTCCATATCGAAGGTATAGTGAAAGGAGCTTTCCGGCAGCTTCGTGACCTCGTCAACGAAGATGATGCTGCCTTGGCCCTTAACTACCTTATATTGCAGCGAGGATAAGGCATCCACGTAAGAAAGCGGAATCTCCTCTGCCCGTCCGTACACCTTGCCAACCCCCACGGTAAAGGTGCGGCTATACGTATGCTTAAAGTAAACCAGCACTTTGCTGATATATTCGCTAGCCGCTTCCGGATTCGGATGCTCGTAATGTAAATTAAGGATGGAAACCATCTTATCGGTTCTTTTTCGAATCGATCGGATCGAAGTCCCTCCAATTCCCATGGCCAATTCATCGAATAAGGCGGTCATATCGTGTCCCAATGTGCTTATGGCATCATCCAATGAGAAGTCAACGGTCTCGAACACGATAATCTGAAACATATCGTAATGAAACGGAAGCTGCAGCTCTTCGGCGGTTTCTTTGACATTCGCCGCCGATAAACGGCCCTCCAGTAAATCATAAAGGAAATTCTGCCGAAGCTTCGGTACATGTTTCTCAAAGGTGTCTCTCAAATGATGGACCTCATAATAGGCGTAATTGATGATCCGGTCGATAAACCCGAGCTCATCCTCCGCGGAACGCCTATTTTCCTCCGGATGCTTACGGCCGAATAGATCAATGTAGCTGACAATTTTATTAATCGGACGATACATCCGATTAATCAGGAAATAAGATAGGATGAGCCCACCGATCAGGCACAAGCTTGCCGCAAGCCAAGTAAATTCCCGGAATTGATTTGCCTTTGCCTTGATAAACGCAGTAGGAACAACACTGATGTAGGTCCAGTCGTTCACACGGGATGAGGTAAAGACGATTTGATAATCGCTTCCAGATACGTTCTCCTCAAGGTGCCCGTTTTTCGCCGATAAACTCATTACCTTTTGCGTAATCGTTCCGCTCGTCGATAGGAGAATTTGATCCTGCTCATTTTCCACTGCGCTGCTAAACAACAGTCTTCCATCCCGATCAATGGCATACATAAAAGCAGGGTACGGATCGCTTCCGTTTTGCAGTATTCGCGAGAGATTCTCGGTATCCAGATTCATATAGAGCATACCGGTAGGTGATATATCGCTGAAAGGTACGGTACGCGCGAAAGTGAGCACTTCCCGGCCGTCGCCTGCTGCAGACAATTTCATGGGACCCAGATACGATATGCTGTGATATTTCGGCCTTTCCTGCCATAGCTGAGCGGGTTTCGTTACGTAAATCTGATTGTAATAATGTTCTTGATTATATTTTGACTCGTGATTTATCACGACGGGGTAACGGTAATACTGCAGCCATAGATCCGAAATCATCGGGTTGGAGAGCTTAACGCTTTTGAGGTATTGGATAATATTTACGAAGAGCAGCTGATCTAGGTCCCAAGTCTGTTCCGACAAATAGAGCGAGCGCCATATATCGTCCTGGAGGGTGACTTGTAAGGACAACGTGTCCAATGAAACCAGTGTGTTATCAATGTTGCTGCGGGCCAGCTCCAAATATTGATTGTTGGATTCCACCACTTCCGAAATCAGCAGAGAAGCCGATTTGGTGTACGAGATGTACCCGAAAGCCAGAATCATCATCACGACGAAGATGTTAAAGAGGAGCAGCATTTTAATGAAAACGCTTTTATGCTTGAAGATCCGTAATGTTTGCGGAAGCACCTTGTTCTCCTCCCTGAAAAATCAGACTACTTTCCATCATGATAACACAAACATGCTGCTGAAATTGTCCGAATTTCTGACTTGTTACTGGTGCATCATCCATATCCTTCATACAGAAACCATAAAGAGGCTATTCCAAAAGTCATCTAGGATGATCTTGGAGTAGCCCTTACTTCCTCACACATTTAATTCTCTCTGTCATAGTGGTGCCCGAATGTCGAGCCCCCGTCACTAAGCTGTCGCCGAAAGTCTTTATAATCGATATTTAGGGTTTAAGAACAGATTCGAACGTATAACTTCCCGCACCAAGCTCATAGATAGCTTTGCCGTTCTTATGAGCGATAAAATGAATTCCTTCCGCCTCTTGAACCGGTTTTCCGCCCTCACTCACATTTTGTTGATGATTTGACGGCAGATAAAGTGTGGCCGTCGTATTTGCTGGGATCGTAACGGCGTAAGACAAATTGTTGCCCTTCACTTTCCATTCACTTCGAATCGTTCCGCGAACAGAGTCATACGATCCTTTTACCCAAGTGATCTGTTCATTTAAGTCTATTTCGGGCCTCAATATGATATGTTTGAACCCAGGTTGCGCCGGGTCGTTGGCAATCCCGGCCATATACTTATACATCCATTCGGCAATTGCGCCATAAGCATAGTGATTAAAGGAGTTCATGCGCACATCGCCAAACCCATCTTCCACCGAGTAGGAATTCCAGCGTTCCCAAACCGTTGTTGCCCCATTTTTGACCGAATATAACCAGGATGGCATCGCATCTTGCAGCAGCAGCTTATAGGCCAGCTCCGATTGACCTACATCCGACAAAACCGGGGCGATGACATTGACGCCCAGGAATCCGACAGACAACGTATTTTCGGCATAATTTACTCGTGAGCTTTCCGGATGAGCCGTTTTATAAGCCTCACTGTTTTTGATATTTTCAGTCAATAAATGAATCATTTGCTGTCGCTGGTCCTCATTCTCATAAAGTCCCAGCTTTAAGCACCATAAGAGCGAAGCTTGGCTGTTATCTTCCATCTTGATGTTCTCAACACCGACTTGATCCGGGTTATCATCATATTCCAAAGCCTTATAACCACCTGAAGACAAGACTGTCAAAGCTCCATTTTCATCTACATGAATGTAATGTTTGATAAACGTTTGTCTAATTTTTTCGTGTAGTGCTTCATATTTCCGCACATCAGCCGTTTTCCCGATAGCTCCAGCCATGCCCGCCATTAATATGGCATCGTAAACATAATAAACATCGCTCATGAGCTGCCGGTCTGTCCCTTGAAAATTCAACCAGTCCCCAATGCTTCCCGTACCTCGGTATGTCTCGCCGGTCTGATCATAGATCCAATCCATGAATCGGTTCATGGCTGCGTAGTTTTTTTCTATAATCATCGTATCGCCTGTCATCTGCCAAACCGTCCATGGCACGACGATGCCTGCATCAGCCCAGCCGCCATTGCCGACAAACCCTCTGAAATTCGCATACCTTCCACTCGGAGCTGTCGATGTAAACGCACCGTTTCCGTACGTTTCTTGACATTGTACGAACATATCCATCCAATTTTCGAGAAAAAGAGCTGCTTCCATATTATATAAAGCGGTGTTAGCAAAAAGCTGCGTATCACCCGACCAGCCAACACGTTCATTTCGCTGAGGGCAATCCGTGGGAATCCACAAATAATTGCCGCGGTGTCCCCACATAATGTTGCTAAAGAGCTGATTGACATCACGGTGTGAAGTTTCTATACTCCCAGTCTCAGGAATCGCAGATCTGACCACTTTACCCGTTAGGCCGTGAATCGTCACGGACTCACCCGCGGCAACGGTGATCTCTACATATCGAAACCCGTGATAGGTGAAGGCAGGTTGATACGTTTCTCCGTTCGAAGCTCCCTTTAACGTATAATAATCAGTTACATCCGCTTTTCGCAGATTTGCCACATATATCGAGCCTACAGGACCGTCTGCCCCTTTGCTCTCATCATTCAACATCTCCGCATAACGAATCCTTACTTGCGTCCCTTTCGGACCCTCAACGATTACACGTGGTACACCGACCATGTTTTGTCCCAGGTCATAAATGACCGTATCACCTGATAAAACCGTTATCACATGACGCCTAGCGGCCTCCGTGTCGGTAATGGTGCGTGCGGGATCAACTTTAATTTTCCCCCGGCCATTGGCGGTTTCTTCTTCGGCGATAATATCAGTGTATGTGGTGATTGCCTGCGGGACTTGATCCAGCGCATCTACAATCTGCGCCGTTTCCCCATGGTAAGCGGTTACGCTTGCATGCGGAAAGTCCTTTCTGTAACGATGTTCCTTTACCTCCTGCCATTGTGCATCATTAAATCCTGATTCTGCCCAGCCCTCGATTTCCATCGTGGCATCGTACGTTTCGCCATCATAAATATCATCTTCCCTTACCGGGCCTGTATCGGCTGCCTTCCAGCCGGAGTCCGTATCCGTCACGATAGCTTGGGTGGACCCATCTTCATAGGTAATCAATAACTTACAAAACAGCGCCAATTCGTTTTTTTCATCGTTGTAATACACGGTTTGTTTCTCAGATCCCGGTGCCTTGGAAATGCGGCCATTCCACCAGCCATTCCCTAGTATGGCCCCGAGCACGGCTACGTCGTCCTTCATATAGGATGTAACATCGTAGGTCATGTATGTATTGTTCCGATCAAAATTCGTCCATCCGGGAGGCATGTGTTCGTAAACGCGGCGGCCATCATCCATGACGATCCCAAGCTTTTGCCCATTAAGATAGGCATCGTATACACCCAGCGCCGATATATAAAGTCTGGCATGTTTGACTTTCCCTCTCAGTTTCGTTTCTTTTCTGAACATCGGGGCCCCAGGACTTTTCGGTGTTTTGGCATTCATCGTGATCCACTTGGCTCCACTCCAACCGGTAATACCGTCTGTGCTTCTCACTCCGGTTTCAAAATATGCCTGCTCCTCAGCTATGAAGACTTGACCATCCTTATCCCATACCATGACAGTCCAGTAATAACGGGTCGAAGGCTGCAGGGCTTCTCCTGTATAAACGATCGCAACCGATTCGTTAGACAAGACTTTTCCGCTGTTCCACACATCTGCCGAATCCCCTGACAATTCAGAGGTTACTAGAATCTGATAAGCCGTCTGCTTTTGCCCGCGTTCATCAGCTTCCATGATCCAACTAAAGCGGGGAGCTTCGGCATCAATGCCGATTGGATTACACCTATTTTCAACCCTCAGTTTTGTAATTCTTACACGGTTATTCAAACTGATTCCTCCTCCGGTTGATTATAATATGAATGATAACTGTTACTTTAAGCACTGTACATATTTTACGCAAAAAGCGGACAACGATTCGTGAATCGCATCCGCTGTTATAGTAGAAAGCTTATTTTTGGGTATTGCTTTGCGTTAATGAAGCATTATACTCTTCGATAATCTTTGCTCCGCCTTGTTCCTGCCATTTCTTAATTTCAGCCTGGAAACCATTCTCATCCATGCCGCCAAGAATATACTTATAGGTTGCATCTTTGATGATTTCCTGCAGTCGAGGCCCTCTTTCCGTATAGGTTGCCGAATGTAACGGTGCCGTAGGATCGTTAATAGCAAACTTCGTCGCATCCGCTACGAGCTGATCTGCTTTTTCAGCAACAGGTAAGTCGTAAACCTTCGGTTTAATATTCGTAACTCGAGACAACGATAGTCCCCAGTAAGCCTTTACATCCTTTTCAATCTTTTTCACGTCGGCGATCGGCTCTACTTTTCCGTCTTTCAAATTATAGTGCGTACCCTCTACACCATACTGCATGAGGTTCGCGATTTCCGGATCAAACAGCTTATCACAGAAGGCCAAAAGCTTCTTTAGATGCTCTTCCGTCTTGACGGCTGTCTTAGGAAACACGATAACCGTGCTATAACCCGGTACTGCCCAAACTCCATTCTTTCCATCGGGTTTCACAATTGCATTCGTAACATCATACTCAGCAGTTTTAATCGTCGACTGGGTCTTGGCGTGCATGGTTTGGACATCAGGCATCGAACCGATATATACCGCGGATTTTCCGCTATACATCATATTTTGCTGATCCGCCTTACTCGTTACAGGGAAATCTTGATTAATGAGACCTTCCTTATGAAGCCTTTTCATAAAATTCATGGTGTCCATATACTGCTTAGTCATAAACTCCGGAACTAGCTTGCCATTTTCCAGCCCCCAGTTATTCGGTGTGCCGAACCAGGAACTTAACGTTTTAAAAGAACCGTAGACCAAATCGTTTCTGTCTGCTAATGGAATGGCAACTCCGGATTCTTTAAATTTTTTGAGCATGTTGTAGATGTCTTCCGTTGTTTTGGGAGGTGTAATCCCCAGCTTATCCGCGAGATCCTTTCGATAAATTATGCCTTGACGCGTCAAAGGAACCTCTTGATAAAGGGTATATATTTTACCATCCACAGCTGTATTCTTTAACACATCCGGATTCAGCTTGCTCAGGTTCGGATAATCCTTTAAATAAGGTCCAACCTCCCAAAACTGCTGGTTTTTGATGGCATCTCTAAAATTGATAAAGCTGTTCTGATTGCCTAGATAACTGATTTCAGGCAAAGAATCCGTAACCATGGCCGCTTGGAACTTTTCCTCATAGGCACCGCTCGGTACAAATTGGATGTTCAGCTGGGTATTTGTTTTCTGCTCGATCAATTTCTTCAGATCTTCAGAGGGAACCTCCGGTGTTTGGAGGGAAACCATCATGCTGATTTTCAAAGGCTGATTCCCGTTTTCTGTGCTTGCTGCAGGAGCCTTCTCACTTTTACTGCAACCGGCTGCCAAAAGAACGGATGCCGCTAACGTAATGCTTCCAAGTCTTGTCCATGTTGCTTTCGTTTTCATTGAATGACCCTCCGTTAATAATTACTGTGATAATTTTGTGGTTAATACAGAGCTGACCGCCCGCAACCAACCTTCACGAAAGCGATTGCAATCTTCCATCGCCATTTGTGGAACATATCTCTTATACTCCTTACTCAGCGAACGAATTTCATCCGTAGAAGACCAAAACCCTACGGCAAGCCCGCCCAAATAATAAGCTCCCATCGCCGAAAGCTCGCTTACCTCCGATTTGAGAACCGGACAATTCAACATATCAGCCTGAAACTGCATCAAGGTCTGATTGTCGGAGGCTCCGCCATCCGCCCGGAGCTCTTTTAGAATGATCCCGGTTTCCTTCTCTATTAACTGAACCGCATCGCTTACTTGATAGGCAATGCTCTCTAATGCGGCACGAATAATGTGCGCCTTCCCCGTACCCCTGTTCATCCCGATGATAGAAGCTCTCGCATACGCATCCCAGTAGGGCGCTCCGAGCCCGACAAAAGCAGGCACGAGATATACCCCTTCATTCGTTGGAGCTTGCACAAGCAGTTGTTCCATCTCTGCGAATGTACTGAATAAACCCAAATTGTCACGAACCCATTTCAGGCTGTCACCCGAGGTACGAACCACAGCCTCCATCGCATACGTAACTGTGCCGCCGATACCCCATGCGACCGCGGTAACGAGCCCATTTCCGGGAGCGTTAGGCCTTTCCCCAACGTTCATCAGTAATGAGGTACCTGTTCCATAGGTGGCTTTCGCCATACCCGGTTGAAAGCACTGATTGCCGTATAAAGCTGCTTGCGAATCACCGATAATGCCTGTGATCGGAACACGTATGTCTCCAAATAGACTTGTGTCTTCCGTATAACCGTATTCATCGTCGGAATATTTCACATTGGGCAAAAGCTCGGATGGAACTCCAAATTGATTACAAAGCACTTCATCCCAACAAAGCGTATGGATATTGAATAATGAGGTACGGCTGGCGTTTGTATAATCCGTAGCATGAACCTTTCCCGAAGTAAGCTTCCATATGAGCCAGCTATCGATTGTACCGGCCATCAGCTTCCCTTCGTCAAGTTTCTCCTTTGCACCTGCCACATTGTTTAGAATCCAGCCCCATTTGGTTGCAGAGAAATACGGATCTAACATCAATCCCGTTTTCGAGCGTACCTCATCCTCTAATCCGGCTATCTTATATGAATTGCATTGATCAGCGGTACGCTGACATTGCCAAACGATCGCAGGATAAACAGGTAGTCCCGTTGTACGATCCCACATGACAGCCGTCTCACGCTGATTTGTTATGGTCAGTGCTGCAAGCTCTGCAGGTTGAATACCGGCCTGCTGCAGCACCTTAAGAGCCGTTTGCTTTACATTGTTGTAAATTTCCAAAGGGTCATGCTCTACCCAACCGGGCTCGGGATACAACTGTTGATGCTGTGCCGAGCAGCGCGCTACAATGTTTCCGCAGCGATCGAAGATAAGTGCCTTGGTACCCGATGTACTCTGATCAATCGCCAGTATATATTCTTTGTTCATACAAGCGCCCCTACTTACCAAGAAGTTCGAGTGCAACGCGCTTTATGTTTTCCGCGCTGATACCGTAATGCTTAAAGACCTCTGACGTTTTCCCTGCAATGGCCGGTTCGTCCGGTATGCCGAGGATTCGCACAGGTACAGGTTGATGCTGGACAACTACCTCTGCTACGGCTGCTCCCAGTCCCCCAAGCACGCTATGCTCTTCCACCGTGATAATATGACCTGTTTCCTTGGCTGCCTTCACGATTGCTTCCTCATCCAATGGTTTGATCGTATGCATATTCAGCACCCTGCAGGACACTCCTGATTCCTTGAGTGCTTCACAGGTATCAAGAGCAACCCGAACCGTTTCCCCGGCTGCTATAATGGTTAGGTCCGTACCCTCTCGCATCGTCACCGCTTTCCCGATGACGAATTCATAGTCATCGGACTCGTATACGTCCTCTACAGGATTACGACCGATGCGCACATAAACGCCGCCTTCGTGCTTGACGAGCGCCTCCGTCATCCGCTTCGTTTCATGTCGATCGGCAGGCAGAATGACGGAAAGTCCCGGGATCGCACGTGCTACGGCGAGATCCTGTACGGAATGATGGGACATCCCTAGAGCTCCATAGCTCACGCCTCCGCTGATACCGATCAGCTTTACGTTGGTTTGCGAATAAGCGACGTCCACTTTGATCTGCTCAATGCTGCGCATGCTTAGGAAGCAAGCCGGCGAGGTAACGAAGGGTTTTTTCCCGCTGTGCGCAAGGCCCGCCGAGATCCCAACGATATTTTGTTCGGCGATACCCACCTCAACGAACTGTTCCGGCAGTTCTTTAGCGAATGGGGCCATGGCGGCTGAACCGCGGGAATCACTTGCCAGCACCATAATATCGCGATCCGTTTTGCCGAGGTTCAGCAAGGTCTCACAGATTACTTGACGATTCGGAATCGTATTCATGTTTAGCGCACCTCCTCTTCCTGTTGATAAGCTGCTATAAGCGCGTCGAGCTCGCTTAAGGCCTTTTCCAACTCCGCGTCATTCGGCACATGGTGATGCCAATGGGCTACATTTTCTGCGAAAGATACCCCTTTGCCTTTCACGGTATTGGCCATAACGAGTGTCGGCTTGCCGGCAACCGTCGGGATAGCCTCGAAGGTCCGTACCAGCTCATTCATATCGTTGCCGTTAATGGAGATAACGTTCCAGCCGAAAGCGGCCCACTTCTCTTCGAGCGGCTCCAGTCCCATGACTTCTTCGGTCGTTCCGCTAATTTGGAGCCGGTTCCGATCAATAATTCCGATCAAATTATCCAGCTTGTAATGGGCTCCGGCCATCGCCGCTTCCCATACGGAGCCTTCGGCTTGCTCGCCGTCTCCCATCAAACAATAAGCACGATAAGCCTTGCCATCGCGTTTCGCGGCTAGCGCCATTCCAACGGCAACGGCCAATCCATGGCCCAAGGCACCTGTATTCATCTCGATCCCTGGCACCTTATTGTTCGGATGACCAATGAACTTAGTCCCGAACTGGCTGAAGGTTAGAAGCTCCTCTCTAGGGAAGAAGCCCCGATCGGCCAGAATGGCCCATAACGATTCGACGGAATGACCTTTACTCAATACAAAGCGATCCCGATTAGCGTCCTTCGGATTGCTAGGGTTATTATTCATCACACGATAATATAATGCCGTCAATATATCCGTATTGCTGAGCGAGCCGCCGGTATGGCCTGTTTTGGCGCGGTGGATCATCGTAAGCAGGTCCTTACGGATTTGGGCAGCTTTCATCTGAAGCTCTCTGATTTCCATATGTCCTCCTTTTATTACAGGCCTTTGCCTCTCAACCATGCCTGAATTTCACTTTCGGTCGGATCCACAGGGTCCGGCGTCAGTCCCGGAATGTATTGGCACGCCTCGTATAAAGCAGGAATGACATTGGCGTGAATTCCAACGGAGTGATGAACATAAGGACCTTTCACCAGCTTCTCTTCCCATAACGGCCAATCGTTCACTTCAACCCAAACATAAGAGCCGCGAGTGTAAGGTCCTTCGATGCCTCTAGCACGTCCAAGGAACAGCTGGTATTCGCCATGATCGCCGTCAAAACGCGCAAGCGTCATCTCGCCGCCTTTAATTTCACCTTCGTGCGTGCCGGGTGAATGGTCATCGAACAGGAAATGCTTACGAAGCTTAGGTTTATTCTCAACCGACAGCGATACCGGGAAATTCCCGCAATGGAACAGAAGCTCCCCGTTCGCGTTCTCGGGATGGCGCACCGTCAGATCGGCGAAAAAGGTCGGCGCTTGATTCATGGAAGCGGCCTGAACCATAACGGAGGTAATCGCACCGTGGATATCCGTCTCGCAAGTTACGGGAATTTGTTCGTCTGTCAATATCGCATTCGCAAGGCAAGGCATAATTCCCATGGCATCCTGTAACGAAGACCAGCATTGAATGGCGATAGCCGAGCTGCCTGTCTGCTTGGCATATTGCTTCATGGCTACCTTTAATGAGGCAATGCGCTTCACATCGCCCTCCGTCACTTCCGACCAATCGAGCTTCGCTTTAATGTAGTCAATGGCTTCCGTCAGCTCGGAGGAATTTCCTTTTTCAATCCGGTTCGCCGCACGCTGGATATCAACAAGTGTAATCGGATGAACCTCAATCCCGAACCGTTCGAGCAGTTCGCCTTCGTTACAAATCATGGTCCAGAAGGAAGACGGACGCGGACCGATTTGCAGGATACGAAGATTGCGGAATTGGCGAACCACGTTAGCCGCTGCAACGAAATTTCTGAATCCCCTTTCAAATACCGGATCGTTTACCCGTGTATTTGTTATGTAAGAGAAAGGGACGTTGAATCGACGCAATACCTTGCCGGTTGCAAATAATCCGCACTGTGTATCGCGAAGACGCATGCCATCCTCAAGAGGCGCTTCGTCCCGAGGTCCCCACAGCAGCACGGGTTTCCCCATTGCTTTGCCGACTCGGGCCACGGTATCTTCCGTTCCGAAATTACAATGCGGGAAGAAAACGGCATCAACCTGCTCTTTCTTGAATCTATCAATAATCAGGTCCGCATTAATGTTATCATCATAGAGGAGTCCTTCGTTATTGATCCCCTCCAGGTCTACGATATCGATGTCAAGGCCGAAACTTTCGATCTTTTCTTTTATCATTACCTTGTACTTAAAGGCGTCCTCCGCACTAAACACAAATCTTCGTGTAGGGGCATATCCAAGCTTTAATTTTTTCATCGCTGCACCTCCAAATGATTGTAACTGCCGCATCACCTAAACTTATAACTCAACTTTTATAACGTAAATTTAGAAAAACCATGTTTAATTTCATGTTATCATGGGAATAATTAATTAGTCAATCTATGTTTTAGTTGTATTTATAATATTATTTATATAAATATAGTATTTATTTAGTTCATAAACTAGGATGGCTTGCTCACTTAACTACGATCGTTCCTCCGATAAACAACTAAAAATAACTAAAATAGCCCCAGTCCGTTACATTTCGGACTAAGGCTTATTTCATTTGTTTACATCATATCTTTATCCTTTAATGCCTGTGGTGGATATGCCTTCAACGAAGTATTTCTGGCAGCTAAAGAAAATGATAAGACTTGGAATGAGTGACAGCACAGACATGGCGAACAGAGAACCCCAGGAGGAGTCACCTGAGGAGTCCATAAATAAGCGTAATCCCAATGGAATCGTGTAAAGTTTAGTCGTTGGCCGTAAAGGTCCTCATTGGTTAATGACCACCAGACGTCCGTTTTCCGTAGCATTAAATGGATAATGCTTCGGAAAAATGCACATCCTAACTTTGTTGAAGGTGATACCGGTCTCCTCTATTGTTAATTGACGCATGCGAGCGGCTCCGTACAGCAGAAGTTTCCCTTATGTCCATTCTCCCGCTTCATCAAGCGTGAAACGCACAATATAGACTCCATCCCCATCATAGAAGCCTTCCCCATTATTCAATGAATCTGTGCATCATGCGGATATCCCTCCTCCTATTCAAAACACATATTATACTTTCCTTTGCACTGTTCCAAAAAAATGTTTTTTTAGTTGTTTTAGTGAATTTGTTTATAAAATTTATTTGATTTTTAATCTCTTTTTATTGTAATATTTAAGTGTTCATTATGCTGTCTTGGTCAATAATCGGAGGGAACCATTTCATGAAAATTGAGGATATAGCCAAATTGGCCAATGTTTCAAAATCTGCCGTTTCTTTAGCTATCAATGGGAAACCCGGAGTTAGCGAAGAAACACGTAATAAAATTTTGGATATTGTTAGGAATCAAGGTTATGTTCCGCGATCGACGCGAACGGAAAAGATTTCGACTACCGGAAATTCGATTCGGTTTGTTGCCTGCGTACACGAAGGAATCATATTGGAACACTACAATCAGCAACCATTTTTCATGGAACTCATACATTACCTTGAGGAAAAATGCAGGAAGCGGGGGCTTGTTTTATTATTTAACACGGTACCTGCTGCTGACTTGGAAGACAAGATAGAAGAACTTGAACAAGAGCATGAGTCCGGGGGAATCATACTACTGGGTACGAATCTATCCCGTGAACAAGTTCAAATGATAGCCGCTCGCCACAAAAACCTTGTCGTTCTGGATACATGCCACAATACACTAAACGCCCATTTCATCGTAATGAACAACATGATGGGTGCATACCAAGCAGCCCAGCATTTGGTCAGCCTTGGTCATAAGAGTATTGGATACGTGCAGTCCAATGTTCGAATGCATAATTTTAACGCTCGTAAGGAAGGGTTTATTAACGCTCTTCATGAGGTGGGTTTGGACTTAGCTGAGAAAGACTTGTTTACTATATCACCCACTATTGTCTCATCACAACCAGAGTTCACCTCGGCCATTCGCAGCCGCAATGGGGATTTGCCGTCGGCCCTTTTTTGTGAATGCGATTATATTGCTATTAGCGTAATCAAATCTTTCATGGAACTAGGCATAAGAGTACCACACGATATATCAGTAGTAGGTTTTGATAACATCCACGAAGCAGTCGTGATCTCTCCAGAATTAACTACAATACATGTAGAAAAGGAAGCCATAGCGGAAACTGCCGTTTCCAAGCTGCTAGATTTGATGGAGAATGAAGGCTCTTCTATCACCACCAAAATTCATATAGATACAAGGCTTGTTGTTCGTAATTCCACCAGTTCTTTCTCCAACTCCACGGTACAATCTCTTACTAAACAATGAATATACGGAATGTGCGTACTAAATTAGACGCTGAATACAACAGGATTTACTGGAAGTGCTACCGCAGTTCAAGGAGCAAGGTATGTCACATACTCTCCCGACTCCGGTGCTCTTCACAGTACCCTGGTCGCCCCTAATTTCTCAGCCCTCAATGCAACCTCAAGTCGAATCGGCCGTCTTCCCAGCACGTCAAGATCCTTAACTAAAGCTTTGAAATGATATACGTAACGTGGGTGTCAAGTTTGTTTTTCTTATTCGACGTTCACGATCACTCGTTTGTAACGGGTCAGCGCCGGCGAACCGTTGTCGGTGACGGCAAGAATGATGTGCATGGTGCCATTGCGAAGAACGCGCTGAGTCGGAACGGTAAACCATGCCTGCGGTTGGTCGGCATTCTCAATCGGGACCGGGTCTCCGGTACGTGCCAACGATGTGGTGAAGGTACCTGCCTCCCCATAGTAGAACCAATGATACGAAAGCTTGTCTCCGTCCGGGTCATAGGAGCCTTCGGCACTAAGATCAACTCGATCGCCTGGTTTGGCAGTCAACATGGCAGGGTGAGCAAGCCTCGGAACGGGCGGATGATTGGCCTCAGCATAAGACTTGACGGTCCAGTCCATACGAGCCGCGAAATCATTCTGAAACGCCGAACGCCATCGCCATATCGTCGCCTTATTGCTGGTGTGCCAGTTCCCGTCCACACCAAACACTTCGTCCGCGGCATCACTCCAGAAGGGTCTTGTCTCCGGCTCAAGGAAGCATTTCTGAGTAGGCGGAGTAAATAACTCATAACGACCTCCCCAGCTCCCCCAATTCGGATGCTCGGGACTGCTGAGTCCATTGTTGATGAGATACAGGAACGTAGGCGTGTCACCCTCCATGAGGAAAGTGGCTTGTGGATATTGAGCGCCAAGTGGTCCCTTGCAGCGAATATGTTCATCAAGCCAAGGATTGTCGACGATGCTGTAATCAGCCCCGACGAAACGACCATGAAAGTGGTCGCCGCTAATTCCGCTCCAGGTGGCAAAATGATACGCTCCGCCGGCGTGGAAGCCGGGACTGGCGATATAGAACAAATGGGGAAATGTTTTCCTCATCCATGGACCGGAATCATCCTGATCAGAGATGGCATACACACGTAGACGGGAGACGAAGGTAGTAAGCTCTTCAGCCGAGCGCGTAGCCTGAACCTTCCATAACGCTTGAGCCAGCACATTAGGACCGCCCCATACAAGCACCCATAGCGGGCGTGGGTCGTCACGGTCGACAGCCTCGATCAGTAGTTCGGAGCCAGAGGAGTCCTTATCCTCACCGACGGCTTCCATGCCGTAAAGAGGAAGACCTTCTTTAATGATTGACAATAAATACTCTCCATCCGGATAACCAGGCTCATGCAGCTCCAGATTATCACGGACTTGACTGTAGGCTTCTACAATCGCGCGAATACGCCACGCGGCGGTTTTATCTCTCAGATGAATTGAGGTCGTTGCGACAAGACCTTCAACATCCCATTGGTTGGAATAGGTAAGAAAACGAACCAACGACATGGCATCGTCCGGTTCATTCTCAATGTCGGTCAGGACAAGGACGCGAGGCTTCACATTTGCTTCGTATAAGTTCATGGTTACATCCTCCGATCGAATCGTCATCATTGGAACAGCCTCGGTCCAAAACGTTCGGACTAAGGCTGTACCTATAGCCGTTTTACAGCGATAAGGGCTGCTTTAAGACGGAGTCCGCTCCCCGTTAGGAAGACAGCGATCCATTCGAGCTTGGAAATCACGCAGGAACATTTCTCTCCACATGCTCACAGTCTTTGCTCCTTTATGCGAATCCTCTTGCAAGTCGGTATCCAATACATCCGACCACCAATTCGGATAAGCGGCGTCATACCCTAGTCTCGCCGCGGATTCCTCTATACAAGTAAACTCACCGGTTTGTCCGTTTAACTCGGCGATATCGCTTTTGGTCTCATACGACCAGTGTCCGGTCGCTTTGGGCATAAAGCGAACGCGGTATTCTCCATTACCAAGATAAAAGCCTTCAAACTTTTGCCCCTCAACAACTAGCGTAAATACGCATACATCACTTGGGGAATCCAGAACCGGTCCGCGAAACACGAGCTCGAGAATGCCGAACACCTCGATAATATCCTCTTTCGTTGTATTTCGATCAAATACGAATAAAGGGCGATTCCTGACTCTGGTGAAGCTGCCTCCCCAGCTCGGATGCTCCGGCTGCTCCGGGTCTCCCTTAAGCAAGTACGTGACAGACGGGGTATCACCCATCTTTATTTTCCCGCTTAATACATTGGCAAAATAATCCCCCATTGCACCATGTTGACTGATGTGTTGTGCAACAAATGACTCATTACCTAGGTCACCATCCTGATTCCCGCCGACAAACCACCCTCTGTAAGTGGAATTGTTCTCAATAATCCATAAGTTTGGAAAATGAGTTCTTATATATTCGTAAGCATTGAGACCCCATTTTTTGTTCGGCCCGCCAATATAATAAACCCGCAGCTTCTCCTCGATACTCGGATCGTCATGAAGGGCTTGAGCCAAGTCCTCCAGCAAACCCCAAATCAAAATATACAGAGGTCTGTCATCCTGCTTTTTGGCACACTGGATAATCCAATCCGATCCCTCAGTCGGTTTATCGTAACCCTTGTACGGTGCAAAATCTACTGTACCTTGCTTGGTAACGGACCGTAAGTAATCGGGGTCAGGGTAATGTTCGGAATGCGATTTTAAGTTCTCGAAATCCTTCTCATATTCGTCAATGACCTCCAATATGTGCTCCTTACGGCCTTGTGCCCATGGGGACGAAATGAGTCCCTCCGTATCAAATAAATCAGAATACAATAAATAATGTACCATGGATTGAAAATCGTCCGGATCACTCCCGCCGATATCTGTTGAAACAATCACCCGGTACCGATCGCCCAATAAAGCGCCTTTATTCCATTGTGACATCCGATTCTCTCCTTAAGAGTAAAAAAGCTCATATTCTTGTAAAATCATTTGTTTTCACCTACATAAACACAAAAACACTATCGTTTCATAGAACAATGTTAACACTTTGTATTTTTGATTGTCAATTACTGTTTTATATAAATTGTAGATATTTGTTTAGTTGTTTCATCAAAAAAAACTTGCTGTTTTCAGCATATTTTAGGCTGTAAATCGATATAAATACTATTTTTAGTTGTTTTTTATATCAATGTACAGTATTGCGATTCTATAAATCATGCTGTTTTATTCAATAATCGGAGGTAACGATCTCATGAAAGTTGAGGAAATAGCTAAACTGGCCAATGTTTCCAAGTCCGCTGTTTCTTTAGCGATCAATGGAAAACCGGGAGTAAGCCGGGATACACGTAATAGAATTTTAGATATTGTCAGGAACCAAGGTTATACCCCACGGTCGACTCGCACAGAGAAGATGCCGACTTTCGGGAATATGGTTCGCTTTGTTGCCTGCGTCCACGAAGGAATCGTGTTGGAGCACTACAATCAGCAGCCTTTTTTCATGGAGCTCATTCACTACTTAGAGGAAAAATGCAGGAAACGGGGGCTTGTTTTATTGTTTAATTCGGTACCTTCTGCCGAACCGGAAGGAAAGATTGAAGAACTTGAACATGAGTATGAATCTGGGGGAATTATATTACTTGGTACGAATCTATCCCGTGAGAATGTTGAAATGATAGCTGCTCGACACCAAAACCTCGTCGTCCTTGATACATGCCACAACACACTCGACACCCATTTCATCTTAATGAATAACCAGCTAGGCACATACCAAGCAGTTCGGCATTTAGTAAGCCTTGGTCATAAGAGGATTGGATACGTACAGTCCAATGTTCGTATGCATAATTTTAACGCTCGTAAGGAAGGGTTTATTCATGCTCTTGGCGAATTGGGTTTGGCAGTAACTGAGAAAGATTTGTTTACTGCATCCCCTACTATTGTCTCACCACAAGAGGAGTTCACCTCAGCTATACGTGATCGTAATGGGGATTTGCCGTCAGCGATTTTCTGTGAATGCGATTATATCGCTATTAGTGTAATTAAATCTTTCATGAGACTGGGTATTCGAGTACCGCAGGATATTTCTGTAATCGGTTTCGATAATTTCACGAAGCAGTCGTCATCTCTCCTGAATTAACGACAGTACATGTAGAGACGGAGGTCATTGCGGAAACTGCCGTTTCCAAGCTGATTGAATTAAAAGAGAATGAAGGGGCTTCTATCACCTCAAAAATTCATATTGATACGAAATTGATCGTTCGTAATTCTACCTGCGCCCACTCCAGCTAATTGGTCTAACTTCCATGATCCCAAAATTCATAAAGCAAAACCCTGCAATCTAATTGGACATTGGAAAACCAATGAAGATAGTGGATACGCCTGCATGTGGAGGAGAAGTGGATCACAGAGAAGTGAAAACTTGACAGACTCTGCCAAACTGCACGGGGTAGCCGTGGGACTGCTGAATGCGTCGTGTACCGGAAATTCATAAACCAAAGTGGAAATGGCAGCCGTTTCAAATCGTCTGCCTCTCCGTTTTAGTTATTGTTCTGACATTCTCAGTAACGTTTATTCAATACTCCGGATGTCCAAAATACTGGCAAGTATTCAAGAGTGTTGCTGAACAGCTCTTAGTTTTTCCTGCATTTGGTACCCGTACCTACGCCACGATGCCGTAATAAATGGAGTGCAAAGGTGTCGGACGACACAATCATGATCCCGTTTTTCCCGTGCACGACGCGGGCTTGTGCTGAATCATTCAAAGTGACAACCAGCACCGGCTTTTACTTTGGATTAATTCACTCAGAATGAAATTCCCCAAACAGGGAAGAAATCTACTCATTACTGTTGGAAGACGAGTTAGTCTTTCCTGCTTAACCGGCCAAAAGAATCGCCGATAGAAAAACGATTTGCAAAACTGTACGCAACAGCAGCCTGGGAACAGGTCGTCCGCCAATCGTCAATTTTTCCTTAGCCGCCTTTATGTTGGCTGGAAACATTGCTATGAGTAGTAAAGCTAATAAGATGGATGACGTTCTTGAGGTTGCGGGGAACAAGATTCCGACTGCCCCGAAGATTTCAAACACCCCAGTTATGGTCACGATCCAATCCTTTCTTGGGAGTGCCCTAGGCACCATGCGGATCAGGTCGGGGCGCATGCTCCCCCAATGTGCGGATGCAGTAACGAGCAGCATTACCGACACTGCTCCCTGAAGCGAAGTATGCCAATCTTCGAAATAACTCAAACCGAGCACTCCCAACATTTGAAAAAACAGAAATGCCCCAATAAGCACATAAAGCGGAATCAACTGAATCTCCCCTTTCCGATGTATTGCAAGCGACTTTAGAGTGCTTTCATCACCATAAGGTAAAGAATAACGATTGGGAGTAAAGTAGCGGCCACGCCGAATGGTAAAAACATAGTCTGCGAGCTTGAAGTTCCTCGCTGCATGGTGAAATGATCAATGGATTTCCGGTCAAGTCGGCCCGTATTACTGTGATGATATTTCCGGCCATTAATATAACAACGAACCAGAGTTTCACATGACCTCATCCTTCTGCTCCCTGGTCCCATCCGCTGCAGGGTTTAAAATATCAATAATAAACTCCGTTACATCTTGAGCTTTAAAAGCCGCATTTGTATACGGAATACTGGAGCGGACCCGCAAACCGAATGTCATCATTACGAACATTTCAGCTGTTTTTTCTGCCTCAACTGTTTTAGGAATCACTCCATGCAACTGACCGGTTTCAATCCATACCTTGGATAAATACACCGACCGTTCGTAATACTGTCTCAACGCTTCCGCGACCGCAGGCTCTTCTTCTTTTCCAAGCAAGTACAACAGTACTTTATTCGTAACGTTATGTGGATTTTCGTAAGTGATGATACTCTCTTTGATTTTCTGCATCGGCTCCTCGAAATTTCGGCGCCCTTGCTCAACTTCATTCATGAAGCGTTTGTTTGTTTCTTCGAGACCCTCTTGCAGAACCCAAACAAAGATTTCGTTTTTGCTCTTCACATAGTGAAAGATTGCCCCTTTTGAAAGGCCGGATCTGCCCATAATATCCTGCATTGTAATGCTATGGCAGCCCTTTTCCCTTATTAATTCTCTTGTCGTGTCGACCAACAGTCTTATGGTTTGTTGCCTACGTTCCTCTTGTTTCAAAACTAGTCCCCCACTTAGCAATAATTGGTTTGCTGATACCCATTATATATACCGACCATCGGTTTGTAAACAAATTTGTTTTAGATCGTCCGCCCACCTCATCACGGGGGCCTGTTAGCGACACTCCAATGCTATGCCAACAGGTTCTATAATGAGCTACCGATCCCACGCGACCAAGGAGCTACAAACCCGACCTTCGAACGGACCGGGTCAGAAAAAAGTTGTTACATATGGAACTCCTATCGTTCGCCTACATTTTGAACTTTTCACTTTCAAAATTAAGTGTTGTTATCGAACACTCAGAAACCAATCCAAGTTTGTATTAAACTATCACCCGTTAACGTGGAAAAAGGCAGCCGGAACTACCAGCGTGCCTTTTCATGATGGTTATTGAGCTATAGTTCGCCTATAGCTTAACGCAAATCAGGCTCACCTTCTTCTTCCATTTATTGCCGAGTTATTTTTGCCGGTTCGTTTCAATATTTTTCGAAATTTGTTCTTCCGCTTCTCTCAGTGCCGTGTTAATATCTTTCTCCCCTTTGACGATTGGGACGATGGCATTGGACATATAACCATCAGCGAACGAATCGTACTTGCTTACCGGAAGCGCTTTTGCGGGAGTGGACATAAAGGCCGCCTTCAGATTTTTGCCTTGCAAGTAATCCAAGTTCTTGCCGAATTCCTGCTCAATGTTGCTTGACTTCACTACCGGCAGCCTACCGTTGCGGGCTACTTCCGTCTGTACCTCATCGGATAGAATCGTGGAGATGACTTGAAACGCTTGATCCTTGTACTTACTCTGCGCCGTGACGTGAAGAATCCACTCATCTACCTGCATGCCGGTGTTAGGACGTTCTTTGAATGACGGGTACTGGACCAAATCCCAGTTCAAATCCTGTGCATCCTTCAAGTTCGGTAGGTTATTATTGGAAGCCAGCATAGCGAGAGTCCGTTCTTTCTTAAACTGATCCGTACCTCCGCCAGCCAAACGGGGTGTATTGTTTCCAGGAATGTCGTAGATGCTCTTGAGCAACTCGAATATTTTTTTCCAATTATCATTATTCACGGTCGGCTTCTCTGTTACCGGATCGACAAGGCCGTATGACAGCACGGAGGCCAGGCGGGTCGACTTATCCGGCTCCAAGCCCCGATACTGCACACCGTTTTCGCTGCGTGTCACTTTTTTGGCCAGCTCTCTGGTCTCCTCCCAGGTCATGCCGTCCTTCGGATACGGTACACCGAATTTGTCGAAGATATCTTTATTATAGTAGAGAGCACTGAAGTGCATCGTCCATGGAAGACCGATTAAGTTGTTTTGCAGGCTTGCCGACTTCACTGATTCTACCGCAATCGGGTCTAGCCGGGAAAGGTCGAAATTGAATTTTTTGATCAGCGGTTCGATACTATCTTCCATTCCGGTCCCTACAAACCGGTAAATAATCGGTGAAGCGGTCATCACCAAATCCGGTATGTTGCCTGCGGCCATAAGCTTATCGAAGCCGTTCTCCGGTTTGGACAAATCGATGGGCTCGATCGTAATGTGTGGGTACCGCTTTTTCACCGGCTCCTCTACATACTTCTGGTATTCGCCAGGTCCAAGCCATCCCATGCTCAGCGCGAATTTGATCGTGACAGGCTCTGTCGAAACCTGAGGCGGAGCATTATTCTCAACGGCGGACTGCTCACCGGCCGATTTACCGTCATTACCGCTGCTGCAAGCGGTTGCAAATAATACTAGTAAAAGTGCGGCCATTCGATTCATTTTCATATCGATTCCCCCATTCAATATTGGTAAGTACCCCAGAATCATGACTCCGGGATAACCTCTAGACAATACGCCCATGTCCCTCGAACGGATAGTCGATCGTAATACGTCCCGCCTGGCAATCTCCAATGCCGCTGTAAAGATCGGCCTTGCCGTCCGAACGCATCACAATTCCCGAAGCGAAGACACAGTCGACCAAATGCGGCGCCTTGGCATGTCCAGGCGGATAGCAGGTACGGCTTCCAATCAAATGAAGGTCCATGGACTCGCGAGTGGTTGGATCAAAAACGAAGGCCATGTTCAGGTATACCTTCACTTCCCCTCCGTTCGTATCCTCATCCTTATAGGAAATGTGACCGATGATGCCGATTTTGCCGCTGTCGAGCAGATATGCCTGATTCACGCCTCCCCATTCGCCTTCCCCGAAGATGCCGTGGATGTAAGGCGCATTCTCGATGACGTCCGCAGTCAGCTCCTCCAGTCTGTCTACGACCGTGAAGCCGATCATTGATTCGCTTCCATATTTGCCTCTCATCCCCGCGCCGCGCGGACGCGAGAAGACGCCGATCTTGCCATCCGACAACGGAACAAGACGAATATCCTTCATTTTGTTAGGTCCGGTAGTGAAATAGTATAAATTGTTGAAGTCGGTGCCCCGATAAAAATATCCAAAAAACGTGCTGTATTTTCCAGATTGATATTGTACATGTGTCCCGCCCATCACAAGCTCTTCACCGAGCTCCGTGATGTAAGGGTCTTCCAGCGTATAAATCATGCTGTCTTTCACAACAGTCCATTCATCCTGTCCCGTCTCCTCGAACAGGCGGACCCAGGAGCGAGCCCATTCCTCGCGGCGCTCTACCCGCCCGAACAAATAGCGCTTCCCTTCCCGTGTAAACGGAATCGAAATATTGTAGACATCAAAACCGTCCACCCCATGAAATACCAATGTCTCACTCTCATAGATTTGTTTAGTCTGTTCAAATTCAACTCGCTGCGCCCTCCGGTTCAACTTGTTCCCCCCTATTATAAGCACTCACTTACTTTATTTATGGTAAAATAAACAAAGGAAAAAAACCTAACGTGTTTTTCGATAATTATCCCATAATTTCTGAGGGGACCAGCCAATATGTCACATTTCCCAAGATACTTGAAAGGCTATACGACTAAAGATAGCCCGTTCCAGTTCGAGCTCCTGATTAATAGACTGAAGAAAGGCTACCCTTCCCACCGGCAGGATTACCTTGAATTTTCATACGTCAAGAGCGGGACAGGCTGGGAAACGATCAATGGGGTAAAGCATCGCATGGAGGCGGGGACGTTTTCTTTTTTGCTGCCGTACCAAATTCATGAATTGTTCACCGATCCGGGATCGGAGCTCATTCTGTACAATTGTCGATTCAGTATGGAATTGCTGACGGAGCAGAATCAAGAAGAGCTGATGAACGGCATGGTGAATGGTATCGAAGGACTGCCTTCCTTCGTTCAGTTTGAGGGGAAGGAGAAAGTGTGGATGGACAGCCAGCTTGAGGAAATGATCGAGGAATACGCCGGCAGCGAACTATGGCGGAACAGCTATTTGCAGGTTAAGCTGAAGGAGCTTCTCATCCGGTTCGACCGCTACCGGAGGAAGAATGGTACGACACCGAATGGGGAGCCCGCCTCAGGCAAATCAGCAGGAGCCGCCTGGCCGATCATCCACTATATAAATTGCAATTATCAGGAGAATTTGACTCTGGGGGGAATTGCCAAGAATTTCTCTCTGAGCATCTCCAGAATCAGTGAAATCATTAAAAAAGCTACCGGCCAATCGTACGTCCACTTCCTGCAAGATCTTCGCATCCGCCATGCGTGCAGCCTTCTCGTTTCAACCGAGATGAGCGTTTCTGAAATCGCACTGGAGGTTGGCTACGGATCTTATAATACATTCTCGCGGATTTTTCGAGAAATTAAAGGTGTCTCGCCGTCAAAATACCGCAAAATGAAGACGTTAAAGTACTAGGTTGGCGTAAACATTATATCCTTCCGCGTCCATAACGAATACTGCACCACAGGCGGCGATTCCACCTACCCAGCCTTTATTGCAAGGCACGACAGCCCGGTCCTTGCCAACCCGTTACACGATAAATCGATACCCCGATCCCCAAACCGTGCCGATATACTGCGGCTTGGACGGGTTCTCCTCAATTTTTTCCCTAATCTTGGAAATGTGAACCGTCACCGTTGAGGTATCGCCAAGCGCGTCCATTCCCCAAATTCGCTCAAACAGCTCTTCCTTTCCGAAGACGCGATTCGCATGCTCAAACAGGAACAGGAGCAGGTCGAACTCCTTCTGCGCCAGCATCACTTCGTTGCCGTTCACGAATACTCTTCGGGAATCCTTGTGAATCTCAAGGCCGCGGACTTGAAGCTTCGTACCCGTCGTTTCCTTGCCGAAGCGCTCCTTCATCCGCTCATACTTCTTCAGATGGGCGCTCGCCCGCGCGACCAGCTCTGCTGAACTGAACGGCTTCGTAATGTAATCGTCTGCACCGAGACCCAACCCGTTGATTTTATAAATTTCCTCCGCTCTTGCGGATACCAGGAGCACAGGGATGTCATCCTGCTCCCGGATCGTTCTGAGCACTTCGAACCCGTCCATCCCGGGCAGCATAATGTCCAGGATGACAAGGTCATACTCCTCCTGCTTCAGAGCCTGTAAACCTTCTTGGCCGCCGCTCACGATGGTGACCGAATAGCCGCTTAGCTCGAGGTAGTCCTTTTGCAGATTGGCGATACTTTGGTCGTCCTCCACGATAAGAATCCGTTTCATTGCATCCTCCCGCCCATACCTATAGCTTCTTGAGAGATATTATCATACTGGTTCCTTCCCCAACTGCGCTTCTAGCCCATAGCTTCCCTTCGTGACCCTCCACGAGCTGCTTGGCTATCGCCAGTCCAAGACCGCTGCCGTCCGCGCTTTTTCTAGAGGAATCGACCCGGTAAAACCGATCGAAAATATGCGGAAGCTCCTCCTGAGGGATGCCTCTGCCGTTGTCCTTAATCTCGATTATCGCTGATGTACGGGTTTCCCGAAGAAAAATAGTCACCCTGCCATCATCCTTGTCCGAATATTTCGTGGCATTATCCAGTATATTTTGGATCACCCGCTTGAGCCTTTCACGATCCACTAACGCACAAACCGTTCCTTCGAGCTGGTTTACCAGCTCTAAACGGATACCCGCCTTCTCATACTCATAACGATAATCCGCAACGCAATCCTCAAAATAACTGGCGAGATCGGTCTTTTCAAAATGATAGGGCAGCTGGTTTAAATCGAGCTTGGAATACAAGAGCAGATCATCAATCATCGTATTGACCAGAATGGCCTTCGAACGGGCCGTCTCCAAGTACGCCGCCATTTTCTCAGGGGTGCCGGCCACGCCGTCCATGATCCCTTCGATATACCCTTTTATCGATGTAACCGGCGTCTTCAAATCATGAGAGATGCTAGACACCAGGAATTTTCTATTGTCATCGTATTTCTGCTGCAAATACACCGATTCCTTCAGCTTGATTCGCATCAGCTCCAGCGTTCTGCTGAGCTCGCGGACCTCGCCCTCGCCTTCCTCCGCGATTCCGCCGCTCAGGTCGCCTTCACTAATTTTCACCGCTGCATCCCGCAATCTAGAGACGGGCCGTATGATGCCGCGGGAGAACCGGTAAGACACCCAGAAATTCAACAGGAGAAAGACGATAAGGAAAAAACAGACGGTAAAGATCCCAAGCAGCATATAGAAATCGGTGTTGAGCTGCACAGGAGCGAGCATCAGCAGGATCCCCTCGTCGCCGGACCTTAGCTGGTACGAAGCCCGGGCAAACAAATACACCTTGCCGTCAAGCTCAAGGGTATCCTGATTCGGTGTGCCGCCTGTAAGCATGAGGCTTCTTTCGATGTCTATGTCACTGAAATTTCTTGTGGACTGCAGCACCTCCCTATTTTTCAATAGAATGGCACTGCCCCCAAGCGCTTTTACCCGTTCAAACAATTCATGCTGATAGGATTTGTTCATGAGCTGGTCGAATTCGAGGTTCATCGCTTCCCGCTTGAGCTCGCTTAAGCCCGTTCTGACCTCGTACACCCTTTTCCATCCGTCGACATACGCCTCACCGCCAAAAACCTTCGTATACGCGGCAATAAAGATCACTGCAGCCAATGCCGTTAAACCAATGGAAAGCAATACAGTCAGTGCATTCATCGTGAAAAACCGTTTGGTTAACTGCATGTCGTTTCCTCGCTTACTATATCCTACAGATCCTTATTATCAAATACATAAAAGCCCGCTGCAAATAACATCATACCACATCCGGACATAATGATGAGCTGGCGGAAGATTTTGAATACATTCATCGATTCCGAAATCCACAGCGTGTACCAGTCAAACATCGGCGTGATGAAAAAGCTGGAATAGCTTGAGAACACGATCCCTAGAGAGGTAAGACCGACGAAAGCAATGACAGAAAGGAAAAAGACCGCCAGACCGCCGCGCAATATATTCGACAAAAGCACTACCAGCAAGGAAAAGACAAATACCGGAAGGAACGTAGCCAGATAGGAAAGAATGACCCGGACGACTCCCATCACGCCGGAGGAAGACATATTAAACAAGAACCCTGCAAGCAAGGAAAGCACCATCACAAAAAACAGGTTCACCGCAATGAATAGCGCAATATTCAGCACCTTGGCGCTAAACACTCCAAACCTCGTTACCGGTCTCGTGAGCGTAATTTTCATCGTGTTGGACGAAAATTCGCCGTTAAACATATCGATGGCTACGAAGGTGGCGAATAAAGGCAGGATTGTATAGGAAAAAATAGATAGGACCACCAATGGAAATTCAGTGCTTCCGACGACGCGAAGTCCAAGCCCATGCTTAATGGCCGTTACGGCAATTTGCCCCACGATGACAGCGAGGATGGACAAGATGACTGCCGCAATCAGCTTCTTCTTCTTCAGCAGCTTGACGGCTTCGTTCAAGAATGCGGCTTTAAACCCTGCCATTGCGGTCCACCTCACTAACAAAATAATTTTCCAGCGACGAGTAATTCGCAAGAATGCTGCTCGTATAGTCTACGTTGACAAGCTTGCCTCCATAAACGACTCCGATTCGGTTACAGGTCAGCTCCACATCGTGAATCAGATGACTGGAAATAAAGAAGGTAGTGCCTTCCAGGGCCAGCTGCTTGATCAGCCTCCGCATTTCCAGCATTCCCTCGACATCGAGTCCGTTCAAGGGCTCGTCCATAATCAAAAGCCTCGGCTTGGACAAAATGGCAGCCGCTACCCCCAGACGCTGCTTCATTCCAAGCGAGAATTTTCTGGACTTTTCGTTCTTGTACTTGAGCATGCCCGTTATCTCAAGACATTCGTCGATCCTTCGCTGGTCCACATGCGGATAGAACCTGGCGAATAACCTCAGGTTATCATTGGCCGTCAAGTACGGATAGGACTCCGCCGTTTCAATAATACAGCCAACATGCTTCATCGCATTGACATAGTCGTCCAGGACGCTGGCGCCAAAAATTTTCACATCGCCGCGATCCGGCTTCATGAGTCCCGCCATCATCTTCATGGCCGTCGTCTTCCCCGCGCCATTAGGCCCGAGAAAGCCGAAAATATCTCCTTGATCTACCGTCAAATTTAGATCACTGATGCCGCGGCCGTTAGGATATACCTTGGTTAACCCGGTGATCTCCATTGCTTTATCCATGAATGCCAACATCTCCCCAAAAAATGGTCAGGAAGCCGCCTAAGCGGCTTCCCTCAGCTATATCCTACTACTCAAATACCCGGCTGAATTCTCTATCGAAATTGTCAGGACTTTGGGAGCGGAACGAATTGCTGTCAAGGACTTCGATATCCAGCTCAAGGTAGAGCTTACCCGAGCCGCTGGCATGCAGCTGTCCGTTCTTCTGTTCACCCTTCGCGTTCGTGTACTTGAAGAAATTCATGCCGTTACCGTTCTGCTTCAGATTATATTCGAACTGGAAGCTGTCTGCCGCGCCGAATTCGGCTTCAAAGCCCGGCTTCGCAGTTTCATAGTACTTACCGGTCACCTTATCTTCACTGATACTTAAAATTTCCAGCGTTCTTTCGCCGATTTTGACGAATTTGCCGTCCTTCTCTTTGATAACGTTGTTCGAATATTTACCGACATATTTGCTGCTGAAGCCGCCGTTTTGACTAACGCGCTCTACATTGGCTCCCGTTAAGTCAGGCATAGCCACTTTCGTGCTTCCAATATTGGACAGCTTGAAGATAACGCTAAGCGACAGATCGTGCTGCGCCCCATTCTTGTCTTTACCGGTCAGGATGACGTCTCCCGTCAGGCTCTCCAGCAATCCTGCTTTGTTTTCCAAAGCAGTTCCTGTTACTTTCTTTACATAGATATCACTTTCGATATCCGGCATGTTCGAATTTCTCTCCATGCGGCCCCGCTCGTTAATCATCTGCTTGATGCCGAAGGACGCTACCGCATTCACCACAGCGGGCACCTGGGCTTCGGACAAGCTCCCCGAGTAAGCCTTGCCCCCTTCAGGGCGTTCCTCCGCCTGAACGTAATCCTTCAGATTGCCGACGATGGCGTCCACAATCTTCTCGACCTCCGGCGCTCCCTTTTCGTTAAAAGGGTTGCTGAAACTGTTGCCTCTCTCAATACTCTCCGGCATTTCGCTCACGTAATATTTGTTATCCGTTTCGTTCTTATAGACGGAATACTTTTTGTCTAAATAAGAAAAATTGGATCTTGCTTCGCCATTGGAATACTGCGTTGTGGATGTGTTTTCGGTTGCTTGCTTCTCGGTATCAATTTTACTGAAGTTGGAAACCTGAAACAAGGATTGTCCGTTATCCTTTAGCGATATCAACGCTTCAACCGTGTAATTGTTTAGTCCCTTTTCCATCTGCGCCGCGGTATTCTTGGCCGTACCTTTCAACTGGTCGTAACCGGATCCCAGCATCGCATCGGCAAAGGCGGTCGATAGAAAGACGCAGGCTCCAACCGTGAATGCGACTGCCGTCATGCTTTTTTTACCAAATCTCATAATGGATCTCCTCTTCATCTTGATAGGGAAACGCGTTTCCTTCTATTACAGTATAGAGCAGGTCTCTTGAAATTTTCTAAATAAGATATTAACAATGTATAAAGTCCATCTACGGGAAGTCGGATGGGATTTGCTGCTTGCTTTGCCGCGGGCGATTGCCTGTGAACGTGAGCGATTCTAGTTTAACACATTTCTGGGGACAGGTAGTTAGTTGTAAAGCTCGACCAAATGAGCAAAATGTTGTGCCGATTCGCAGCAATCGCCAAGCCTTAGCCATTCATAAAAAACACGCTGGGATATTCCACAACCCCCGAAACCTGAGCAAGCGCAGCTTCATGAAGCTCAATCGCCATGAATACTTCATCGGGCACTTCAAACGGAGCTTTGATTCCCCATATCGATGCTTTTTTGAAACCGAACCTCGGATAATATGCCGAATGGCCTAAGACGACAACAGAATGGTACCCGAGCCTTTTGGCTTCAGCCAGCGCTTCCTGAATTAACTGTTTGCCTACGCCTTTATTTTGATATGCAGGTAAGACCGAAAGAGGCGCAAGAGCTAGGGATTCGACTGCTTGATTCCCAACGTTAATGCTGATCTTAGATAAAAGGATATGCCCCGCTACCTGCCCGGTTTCTTTATGAACCGCCACTAAAGATAATTCAGGAATGAAAGAGTCCGATTTCCTGAGCCGAGACACTAGCTTATGTTCATTACCATCACTGTGTTGTGCCGCTGCAAATGCACTCTCTACAACGATCTCCGTTTGTTCATAGTCGTCCGGCATTTCCTGCCTAATGAAGAAATTCATAAATAACGGCTCCTATTCCCAATGTTCTCGAAAAAAAGGGAGCCTATTCGGCCCCCTCCTAAAATTAATGCATCGGATTCATTGCTGCATGCTTGACAACGACACGGCGGATGAAGAACGCCATGGCCAGGCCGATTAGGGTCACGGTCATTGCGAACAAGAACACATTCTGCGAACCGAACGTCATCGCTTTGGACATCTCGGCCAGCTCGTTAGGAGCCGCGGACCCGTGCAAATACTTCTCCATGCCGCTTGTCAGAATGCTGATGGCTACCGCTGTGCCAATGGCACCGGCTACCTGCTGCAGCGTGTTCATGACAGCCGTACCGTGCGGGTACAGCTCCGGTGGCAGCTGGTTCAAGCCGTTGGTCTGCGCAGGCATCCATACCATGGAGATACCCACCATCAGGCCGATATGCAGCGCGACGATGAACGCCACCGAAGATGCCGGTGTAATGCCGGAGAAGAACCACAGCATCGCCGCAACGATCGCCAAACCGGGAATTACGAGCCACTTCGGGCCGTACTTATCGAACAGACGTCCCATGCGCGGCGACAAAATGCCGTTCAGGGCACTGCCCGGCAGCAGCATGAGTCCTGCAGTGAAGGCAGACAAACTCATCCCTTTCTGAAGATACATCGGCAATATAATCATACTCGATAGAATGATCATCATACAGGAGAGTACTAATAGCAAACCCACAATAAACATCGGGTATTTGAAGACGCGCAGGTTCATCATCGGCTCACGCATGAACAGTTGGCGCAGCACGAACAGCAGAAGCGCCACCAGTCCGATGATAATGGTTGCGATGACAACAGGGCTGGTCCAGCCTCCCTCGCCTTCGCCCGCCTTGCTGAAGCCGAAGACGACGCCACCGAAGCCAATGGTGGAAAGAATGACGGACAGCAGGTCGATGCGAGGCTTTGTCACCTCTGAGACGTTTTCCAAATACTTCAGTCCAACCAACAACCCGATGATTAAGAACGGAAGAGATAACCAGAAAATATAGTGCCATGTTAAATATTCGATCAGGAGACCCGCCACTGTCGGACCGGTTGCCGGTGCGAACATGATCACGAGACCGACGAAGCCCATGGCTGCGCCCCGCTTTTCCGGAGGATAGACGACAAGGATCGTATTAAACATCAATGGGATCAGCAGACCCATACCGGCCGCCTGCAAAACCCGTGCGACCATAAGCATTTCGAAATTCACCGCCAGCGCCGCGATCAACGTGCCGACAATCGAGCTTGCAAGCGAGCCGATGAAAAGCTGTCTTGTGGTGAACCATTGCAGCAGCAGACCGGTCATCGGCATCAGGATCCCGAGCGTTAGCAGGAACCCTGTGGTTAACCATTGTGCCGTAGCCGCGGTGATGCCGAACACGACCATTAAATTGCTGATGGCAATGTTGAGCGCCGTCTCACTGAACATCCCGACAAATCCGCAGATGAGCAGCGAAGCCATGATGGCACGCGTATTGTATTGCTTCATTCTCAATTCCACTTCCTTCTCCTATAAATATCTGTCTGTACGAGACCCTGGATTCGGTCTGCTATCTGTTACAATAGTGTTTACAGTTCCACAAGTCAATACCCTTCGCGTAATTTATTTGTAAATCCATGAGAGAGTGCTTGTTCCTGCCATGCGGAAATGCACCGCGGGAGATCGAATGGATGCGCAGACGAATCGGCAGAGTCTTCTTCCATTATAACTTTAACGTGTCCGCCAAGGATGAGCAAAGGATTTTTTGCTTATATCTAACTTTCCTATCTCACTATCAATACTTGATTTTATTATTCACATGAACGTTGGTGATTATGATGCCCTTTCTTTAAGCGTCCTACGTAAGTCTCTCAGCTCCCTTCATCATGATTATGGTTATTTTCCCGATTCGGGAGGGATTCTCACGTTAGCCTGCTCTAGTCCTTGACTGTCGTAGCCGGTTAGAATGATTTCATCAGTGGACCCTCGTGAACTAAAGTGAATCACCTCTAACACATCCCGCTCCGTATCCCACGTTTTTTCTACCTTCTCCTCTCCCCTCCTAACAATCAATTTCTGCAGTCTTGATTCCCTTCGAATCCCGATCGCAAGCATCTCCTTTTCTTTGGTACGAAACCTTATTACTTGAATGGGGTCCTTGGAGAACACTGCTGAGCCAAACTTGTATCTGTCTTTCTTTCTAAGAGGCTCGAATTTCGCTATGCCAAACTCCCCGTCATACGGATACACGGTAAACATTGAAATCAAGTATCCGTCTATATTCGTTTTGGTGATAAGACGCGTTCCTTTCCCTGTACTTAAATCCGTGGCAATGCTGAGGGAAGTTTCGTCCGAAGAAATATCATTGACGTTAAACGGTCCGATATCAGGTTTATGAAGTACGATAAACATCAATATAGCGGCTGCTCCTGCGACACATACGAATACACCCATAATAACAACTATCGATACCTTCAATGCCTTCATTCCCGGCCTCCTTCGACAAGAGCAGACTATTTCACCTGGACCCCCGATATTCAAAATGCAGCAAGGGAAAGGGCCGCCCTGAACCGTCAAGCTCCGAACGTCCGGTTTGTACGAAGCCCAGTCGTTTGTAGAAGACATGTGCCCCCTCATTTTGCTCATTCACATCAACCTGCAGGATGCTTCCTTTGATTTGCTCCGCATGCCGGATTAATCGGCTGCCGATCCCTTTCCCGTGTTCATTCGGATCCACGAACAGCATCTCTATTTTCGTACCGTCCAGTCCAATAAATCCGGCAGGTTTTTGATTATCGTTCAGACCGACCCAAACCTCCACTTCTCTCAACACCCCGCTTTTCACCATCTGATGGTAAAAATCTATATCCTCTGCAGCCAAAAAGGTATGGGTGCGAACAACGGCCCTATACCATATATCGACTAATGTATCATGATGGTCCTCTTGATATGGAACAACCGCGTGTGTCATGGTTCACTCTCCGTCTCTATCAACTCTTTTTTGCATGAAAAGCCTTTTCCCCCCCGTGAAGAGGTGTATTCTCCAAGGTGCCGAAGATAACGTATCCTTGCTTCAAGTAAAAATCGGTGCCTGAAAATCACGGGTATCCATGCTTCCTCGACCCATAGAATGTCCAAAGAAACAACCTCGCCAAACCTGTGACTCAGCAGCCCGGCAATAAGCCCCCCGTTCTCGTCGTAAACTACGAAGTTGAGTGGCTCATAGGCAGCCGATTCAACTTTCTTCCCGAATCCCCCTTTCGCCTTCCGCAGCTATCTATTAGACGGAAATTTCCAGTTTTAGTTGCATAAAAAAAGCCGGAAAGTTGTTCCGGCTTCGCGTCATGACAGCATCGGGAATATTTACTCCTGCATTTTGCATTCCATTCCTCCTACCAACCGGTAGTTGGCCCCCTCGCGTAAACGGAAGCGACAGGCACCTGTTACGGCGTTGAAGCGGAACGATACTTTGTCCCCGGACTCCAACTCAACAATCTCTAAGGTATCGGGATTCCACCCTGTATTATCGTTCGTGATACAAGAAGTTTGCTTGCCGTCAGGATAACGGAACCTATACTGCGAGCCCTGCTGCCGGATAGGATACACCTCGGCGTATAACCGGCCGTCCTCTTCATCTCGTACGACGATAACTCCCTTCCCGCCGATAAATACCGGAATTTTGACCGGCGGCAATTCGTAACCTTTCAAGGTCACCGGGCCATAATAGACCGCTCCCGTTTCATAATCGATCCACTTTCCTTCCGGCAAATACACGTCTCGCGCCATCACCTGAGCGTAATCGCTGCCATAAGCCGGAGCAGCCAGAAGGGAAGGGCCTAGCATCCACTCATATTGCTTCGTCTGCTTCGAAGCCAATCCGTATGTGTTCGTATCCGTGGGATATGCAATCGGAAGGGGCGTCATCGTATGCGGATATCCTGTATGAAAGCTGTCCAAAGCTGCGCTATAAATGTAAGGCGCCATAGCCGAATGCCAATCACAGGCTTTTTTGACAATACCCTCGTAGGCTTCATGATTCATTTTCCATGGTCCGAGTCCTACGGACATCGCCGGGAACACGGCAGCAAACATGGCATTGCGCACAAAGTAGATCTTTTGATCCTCCGTCAACGGGGTTTTCAAATATTTACCCGCAATGATATCTACATAGACGTTCGAAGCACCGCTCGCCGCGTAGTTCAGCCCGTTAATGGCCGGGCGGTCCTGATCCATGCCGTACATCGTATCCTCCAGCCGCAAAATTTCCCCCGGCACGGAATAGGCGGCATTACGAACCATCGAATAATATCCGGCCTCCATCAGCTTGGCGTTTGTCGCATTGCATTTGGCATCATTTCGAAGCAGCGCGCCGTCCTTCAGCATCGTATCCTCCTTGAAGCCGTCGGCCCCCCAAAGCCTTGCCAGAGACAAATACCAATTCACCGCATCGGGCTTCCGGGCGTCCAACAAATAAACGGCCCCTTTCGGAAACTGAACCCGGTACGTGATCGGGCTCCCCTTCTCATCGGTTACGAAATAACCCCGTTCCAGTCCTTCCTGAACAAATTCACCGTCATGCAATGCGTTGTAATGTCCCCCATGCTCCGGGAGTGCCTTAAAGCTAATCCGCAGCCCAAGAATCAGCTTCATCCTGCGGGAGTGGAAAAACTCCTTCAACGCCTCCTTGTCCGGATACCTGGGATTGGGCAGCCCGTCCGCTCTTCCTTCCTCGTGTTCATCATCCCATATTCCGAAGCTGGTGGTAGCCCCCTGATCGTCCGCTTGCCGGTCTCCCTTCCAAAATCCGGAGCCGATGACGGCCCATTTTAAGCGATAACCTTTATCAATATATGCTTGAAGGTCCTCCAGCACGGACTGCTGATATGTATTCCACCCCAATGACCCGAAGGCTTCATAACCAACCTCGAAAAAATCGTACTTCGGCTTCAGGTCGGGGTATCCTTCCCGATGTCGCGCCAGCTTATAATCCATATACATTTGCTCCAGCGGCCCGATAAAATAGTAAAGACCGGACACCGCCCTGACGCCCGACGCCCCCAGCGCGTTTTCTTCCCCGTTGATTCTCACCCGCTTTATGCCCTCTTCAAAAAGCACCTGTGCAAAGCCTGCCGCCGGAAACACGGCGAAATTGGACACGAAGCGTTTACCGTCGTTCGCATTCAAAAAGTGATTGTCGGTGATACCGAATACGTCCGTGCTGTCTCCATAGCCTCCGTGATCTCCAAGCCCGTATACCGGCTGCAGCGGCGCCGTCCTTGCGTCAATGGTATACCTTCCCTCCGTCCGGGGGAGCACCTGCAGCTTAACAAAGCTGGAGGAGGGCTCGATCCGAACGTCCGCTTGATCCCCTTTTCGATTTGTCACACAGAGTTGCACTTGACTCTCGTTGAAGGAAACCAGCGCAGCGGATAACGCGTCGTGAACCTCCTCTTCGTTTGGAGAGGAAAATCGGATTCCCGAAATCTCATGTGCCGCAGCAATGACTTCACGATCAGGTGAATGAAAGGAAAAGCAGCATCCGGTTGTATCCACCTGCATCAAATACTTCGCCGTACCAATAATCAGCCTGCCCGGCTCCTCCTTCAGGGTAAAGCACTCCGCTAAACGGGATTCTTTGCGATCCATGGCTTCCGCCTCCAAACCTGTTTATTAATTTATCTTTATTTTCACTATACAGAATTAATATTTCTTTTAAAATGCACTGTATTTATATATAATCAATACAAAATTTCAAATTCAACAAAGCTGGAGGGTTGTGACGATGGCCTTATCACCGTTCTGGTCTTTCCATCCCCAATTGATTCAATGTACTTATTGGGATCAAAAACAGCAATTCTCGTATAAGGTGGATACCTATAATGAATGGATCATTTTTGCCGTCGAGGACGGCGCTTTTGAGTACGAAATCATGCAGCATTCGGGAACGGCCGTATTCGGAGATATTGTCGTTTGCCCGCCCGGCGCTCCCTTTTATCGGGAAGTCTTGACACCGCTTTCTTTCTTCTTCTTCCGGTTTCAATGGATGAATGGCAGTGACCCTATCGTGCCTTTCCACGAATCGATGCCTGTCGGTAAAATTACGATCAGAGATACCCGCAGGCTCGCCTCGGATTATTATCGCATAAAGCAGCTGCCTGACCTTACAGACCCTTTTCATTTGGCTTGGATTTCCCTTCACCTGAAGGACATTTTGTACTTGTACTGCTTCGAGTCCGGGCAGCCTCAGATCGAAAAGCCTCTGCGCCGCGATCCGCTCATGGAACACGCCGTAGCCTTAATCAAACAGAAAGCCTCCGAGCCCTTCCGTATGAAGTCGTTGTCCGATTCACTCGGTCTGAACCCTGTGCAATTCACTCGAAGATTTCAGGCTGCCCTCGGGACGACCCCGAGCGAGTATCTTACCCGCATTCGTCTTCAGAAGGCTTGTACCTTGCTGATCACCGGTTCGCTTACCGTGGAAGAGGTGGCCGAGCAATGCGGCTACGAGAACGGCTATTACCTAAGCAGGCTGTTCTCCAAAAAATTAAAGATGAGCCCTTCGCTCTACCGCAGGACTCATCAATTGTAATCACTTCACCGACTCGGTTTGCACCATTTTATTGATCTCTTCCTCCAGCTGGAAAAGAGCGGTATTCACGTCGATTTTCCCGCTCAGATATTCGGTAAATTTGTTTCGGACCATATTCTCCGCCTTTCCTCTAAACTTGGAGGCTATCGGGTATTTCACCGGCTTGCTTTTGAAGATGCCCTGCACATTTTTGCCATTAAGCACCTCGCGGGCCGCGCCGAATTCAGATTTGAATTTGGGGTCCTTCAGAGGAGTGACTCGCCCCTTTCTAGCGCTTTCTAGCTGAACTTCGTCCGAGATGGCTACATTGATGACCTGAAGCGCCTGATCCTTATGCCGGCTCGTTTGCGTAATCATCAGCATATTGACGCTGGCATTTCCATAGACGTTCGGTTTTTCCGGATAGCTAGGGTACTGCACCATATCCCAGTTCAATGCGTTCTTTGACGCTAGCTCCAAATCGTTGATGATGCTCAAATCCGTGTACATCGCGACGGTTTTCTCTTTCAGGAAGGCATCCTTCCCCGAGCCTTTCGGCTCATTGCCCGGGATGGAGTAAAACGCTTTCACCATTTCGAACACTTGCTTCCACTGATCGTTGTTGATGGTGGCTTTATCGGTTTTCGGATCGACCGCGGCGATGCCTAACGGCTGGGAAACCCAGATGACGCTGTTGCCGGGATCAAAACCTCGTATTTGCGTGCCGTTATCCATACCGGTCACCTTCTTGGACAGCTGAAACACCTGATCCCAAGTCATGCCGTCCGTCGGATAAGGAACGCCGAATTTATCAAAAATATCTTTGTTGTAATACAAAGCATGGTAATTTAAACTGATCGGAAGGCCGTAAAGCTCATCCTTGGTCGAGGCGATCTTGGAATCCTCCAAAATATAAGGCTCGAACCGGCTTAAATCGACATTATGCTGCTTCACTAACGGCGTCATATCGTAAAGCAGCTCCATGTCTTGGTAGGAAGCGAGCTTGCCGTTGTAGGTAAGCACAAGATCCGGCGTTTGACCTGCTGTGATTAATTCAGCCAGACTGGTTCCTTTGCCGGGCTTGATCAGCTCCAGGGTGATATTAGGATGCTTCTTCTTCACTTGCTCTTGAATGTGAGTGATCAAATCTTCATCAATGTTGGTGTCCATGCTCATCGTGATGGTTACTGGGTCTGTGCTGATAGCAGCTGGATTGTTCTTAGCGTTTTCCGCCGCAGGCAGACCCCCGGAGCAGCCCGAAAGGAGAATCGAGCCGGCAATACAAGAACCAACGAATGCTTTGCCCATATTTTTCATAAGCCCCCTCCTAATGTATAAATAAGATCTTTCTATTTCAATTTACACTATATACCATCCGTTTTTAATGCACGGAGTTATCAGCCGACTTGCACTCTATTTCATTGTTGTATAAAAATTAAACTTTCGGATCCACTCCTTGCTTGGCTCTCCATGGACTCCTTTGTAATTCTCGGGATATATAGATTTCTGCGTATATACAACATTCCAAGACCATTTCCCTCGTTCCAGCCTTTGTACTCTCCCAAAGATGCTTATTCTCACAAATCTCGTTCTGAACCTCACTTGGGGCCGTGGATTTCTGCACTTTAGCAGCTTTGCCCCTTTTGGTTGGGGACATGTGACGCCCTTCCGGCGGAACTTCTCGAACTCCGCTCAAAACATAGAAAAACCGATAACGGCGTCCGGCAGGACGATTATCGGTTTGAATGCCTTACTCTCTTCAGCTTATTTTTTTTCGGCGAACTCGATTTTGGCGACGGAAGATCCGATTCCCGGTTCGTTAGGGAGATTTTCCCCGCGCGGCAGGTCAAAGTTGCTGATATACAGCGTAGTTCCGACAAAGTGTAAGCTCGCCGGGAACTCCAGCGGACCTTTGTTTCCGTTTTGAGCTACCTCCCTCACTTGGCCGTCAAGCGAGACGCGAACAATGGCGTTCCGTTCGTTCGCCGCGACATATACATCCCCGTCCGGACCGATCGTCAAACCGTCAGCACCATATAACAGCTCGCTTTGAGCTACCAGCTCCGAAGCACCCAGGGAGCCGTCTTCGTTGATCGCGAACCGGCTCACCTCGCCTGAGCTTGTATTAGCCACGTAAAGCTTGCCGTCCTTTCCGAAGGCTACGCCGTTAACGGTAATCATCTGTACGGAGCGGGCTGCAGTCAATCCGCTTTTGTAGGTGCTTACCTTGCCATCCGGCGTGACCTTATAAATATTTCCGTTCGCCCCTCCGCTCACATAAAGATTCCCTTTGGCATCGAAGGTTAAACCGTTAGCGCCTTGTACGCCGCTTGCGTACGTTTCGACTTTAGAGGTGTCGAATGCATCGCCTATGAGGTCTTGTTTGTTAACTTTGAAAATAACCCCTTCCATACCGCCGCTTGCTATGTACAAATTGCCAGCCGCGTCAAAAGCCATGCCCGTAGCCATCCGGGGCAGCTCCGTTAATACTTCCACCTTACCGCTTTCTCCCATAATGCGGTACAGCTTCTTCGAGTCCATCTCGACAGTAAAGACTCGATGCTGGTCGTCCGCAATGATTCCTTCGATTCGCATTCCGGTCGCTTTCTCCGGATCAAGGTCCGCTGCGATGGAAACATCCACGGAGTTAAACTTGATTACCTGCTTCACTTCGGGCACAACCGGCTTGTGATCGTTGCCGACTAACTGAACCGTCAGCGTGTGCTCTCCCGGGCGTAAGTCCTTAAATACAATCGCCTCATTCTTATAAGCTTTCACTGCAGAAGGAGCATCGAGCTTCTCGGAATCGAGCCACAAGTGAACATGGCCTTCACCCGCCTTAGCTTCTTTGACAACATTGAAATCCTTCAAGAGATGGTTAAAAGCGAATACCGATACCTTCAGCTCGTTACCGACTACGTACCCGCCGGGAGTAATCCCGTGCACTTTAATAGCCGGCTTCGCATCCGTGGCTGCACTCATCTGGACGAGCCTCGTCTTCGATTCATATCCGATTTGATAACCGAAGGCTTCAAACGCCAGGCGTACAGGAACAAAAACAGCCCCGTCTATGACCTGCAGCGGTGTGGAGGTTACTCTCTCCAAACCGTTCACCCGATAGGCCTTCCCTGCCGTAAGCTCCAAAATATTGCTTTCCTTCTGAAAGGTTAGCATGCTTGTCCGGCTATCCCATTTCGCTTCGGCTCCCAGCTGCTTCGCCACAGCCTCGTAGGGAGCATAAAGGCTGCTCTCTACCAAGATTGCTTGACTTGCGAACGAAGCGTCTTTCCCGTTTACCTTAACCGGCATATCCGATTTGACTGACCCTGCTGCCCATCCGACCGACGTAGAAAACATCAGGCTGCATGTCAATACAGCGGCGGTCGATAACCATTTTTTTCTGCTCATTACAATAAGCCTCCTTAAATGGGTGTATGATTGGCAACATCACCACTACGCATTGTAGTGCTGATGAGTAAAAAACAAGGTAAAGGAGCTCGTTAGGGATCATCTGGCGTTGAATCAATGCGGCAGTTCAGAGGCAGGAATTACAGGAAGCGGTTTCATTTAGTACAACTACTGTTTCACTACTAATTTTAGTGGATAAAACTGTTAAATGCAATACGTATTTCCTGCGTGTCTCTTTCGAGCTTCCCTTTTTTTATATGATAGTATCCATCAAATCGAAGCAATAAGTGTGACAGAGTAGTTCAAGCTGTGATATGGAATCTTTCGAATGATATGTTAATATAAGGAAGTAGTTGTTGCATGCCACAGGAAAGGAGACGATCCTTTGTTTGAGGAAAGAAGAGAACGCGGCAAATTTGCCGCAGCATCACCGCAAGCGGTGGCAAGAGGGGGGAAAAGCCGTCAAGCGTCGGGGGGAATCCATGCCTTACAACGAATGATCGGCAACCGGTCCGCGATACAGCTGCTGAAACGGCATGTGAGCGAGGTTGCTGGCGTGTCCGTCCGTCTGACCGACTCGGATAAACTGGAGAATGACCATACCGGGAGTAACCAGCCTTCTTCGGAGCAAGCCCCGATTCAAGGGATATTCGCCGTTCAGGCCGGACTCATTCAAGAAGACACGGGCAATGGAATGGTCGATAAGGTGGCCAGCTTGAATATCGGCGATCGGCCGAAAGGGATATTCGGCAACGAGGACGGTGGCCATGCCACCTCCTGGGAGGTTTATTGCGATCTTGTGCGCAAGAAGCTGGTCGGCAAGCCCTTTCTTGAGGCGTGCGAAATCCTGTACCAATTGATGGATAATGTGGATCGGCTTCCTACAAACTCCCGAACAGACGATTTGCAAGGGATTGCCAAAACCAATTTTCAGGAAGCGAATACGGTACTCGAAACGAAGAAGGCACTGGTGGAATCTTTGGTTGGACTTGAGCAGAACCAGCTGACGATGATGTCACTAAGCATTTTTCAAGGCGGGGTCGCCGCTTACCTGCAATTTCGCAATACGATGCCGCTCTCAGCCGTTTACAGGGGCAAAGGGATGGAGAAAGGGAGCGGGGAGCCCGATAAGCTGGCCAAGGTTCGGTATGTGGAGAGCGGTAACACCACATGGTCGGGAAAAGGGGCCGCTCCGAATCTGAACCGAACGGAAACGCTCCAAAGCATGTGGGGATTACTCGATTATTCGGTGATCCAGTTCCTGCTTGATAATAACGATCCGGACAGCGAGCCCGGGATTCGGATCGTCGACGGCATGCTGAATGAGGATGAGATGGATGAAGAATCTCAGGAGTTGACCGAGGAGCAAGAGGAAGGGATTAACGAAGAGCTGGCCGAGCGGGTTGGCCTGGTCATTGCCCAGCACCTGATGACGATGCAGGAGGCATATCCGGTAGCGTTCGAGCAAAGCAACATGGGCTCTGAGGAATCGGTCACCGCTTATTTGAAAGCGAGATTCGCATCAATGCCGACCAATAAGGAAGACAAGAAGAAAAAGAAATCTAAGGATGTAGACCCGGTATCGGGTGACCTTATTCCTTTGATTATCAATAGCATCAATACATGGCACGAATGGGCGCAGGTGGTGCCGGATGAGGATGACGATGAAAAGCTGAGCTTTCCCCACGAGCAAGAATCAATCGAGGAAGAGGATGACAGCGAGGAGTTCTAGTTATTGTTACGGAGTATCATTTTAGCATCATTTGGTCCAAGGCTGCCGGTAGTCGGCGGCCTTGGATATATTCGATTATTCAATGAAATCCGTGACCGCCCCTTTGGACGCGGAAGCGACGAGCCGGGCATATTTGGCCAGTACTCCCGAGGATACCTTCAGCGGAGGCTGCACCCATGCTTTCGCACGCGCCTCCCGCTCCTCCTCCGATACATCAAACGCGATTTGCTGCGTTTCACTGTCGATGGTGACAATATCCCCGTTCTTCAACAGGGCGATCGGCCCGCCTACTTGTGCTTCCGGCGAGACGTGACCCACCACAAACCCATGGGAGCCGCCGGAGAATCTGCCGTCCGTGATCAGCGCAACCTCTCCCCCTAGTCCTTTGCCGACGATAAGGGCTGTGACCGACAGCATTTCCGGCATACCCGGTCCGCCCTTCGGCCCGCAGTAACGGATGACAAGCACGTCCCCTTTTTGAATTTCATTCTTTACTATCGCCTCCGTTGCCGCTTCCTCACTGTCAAATACCTTGGCCGGACCGACGAAACGCTGTTTCTTCATACCTGACATTTTCGCAACGGCCCCCTCAGGAGCAAGATTTCCTTTCAGCACGACGAGCGGTCCGCTCGGCTTAAGCGGCTGACCTAAGGGACGTATGATCTCTTGGCCATCAGGAAGCGATTCAGCCTCGGACAAATTTTCCGCCAAGGTTTTGCCGGTTACCGTAAGGCATTCCCCATGAAGAAGACCCTCCGCCAGCAGCAGCTTCATCACACCGGGCACACCGCCAATCTCATTCAAATCCTGCATGGCATATTGACCGCTCGGCTTCAGGTCGGCAAGGTGGGGAACCCGCAAACGGATTCGCTCAAAATCGTCCAAGCTTACATCCACCCCAACCGAATGCGCAATCGCCAGCAGATGCAAGAAGGCATTCGTCGATCCGCCCAAGGCCATTACCAATGTAATCGCATTTTCGAAGGCTTTCTTGGTCATAATGTCTTTGGGGTAGATTTCCTGCTCAAGCAAAGCCAAGACCTGCCTCCCGGCTTCGGCACATTCCGCTGCTTTCAGGGAAGAAATCGCCGGGGTCGAAGAGGACCCCGGGAGACTCATCCCCATCGCTTCCGCGGCAGCAGCCATGGTGTTCGCCGTATACATCCCGCCGCACGAGCCTGGTCCCGGGCAAGCACTGCATTCAATCTTATGGAGCTGTTCTTCAGTCATTTTCCCGTCATGATATTGGCCGACTGCCTCGAAAGCCGTAACGATATCGACGTTCCTGCCGTCAAGACGGCCCGGCTGAATCGTTCCCCCGTAGACATAGACGGAGGGAAGGTTCATCCGGCCGATGGCCATTAAACAAGCCGGGGTGTTCTTATCGCAGCCCCCGATGGCAACGAGCCCGTCGAAACGCTCGGCTCCGGCAACAATCTCAATCGAATCCGCGATAGCTTCACGGCTTGGCAGCGAGAAGAGCATCCCTCCATGCCCCATCGAAATGCCGTCGGATACCGTAATCGTATTAAAAATAAGCGGCGCTCCGCCATGTTCCCGAACCCCTTGCTTCGCCTGCACGGCCAGCTCATTGATGTGCATATTGCACGGGGTCACTTCACTCCATGTACTGGCTACGCCGATCATCGGCTTTCGAAAATCATCATCAGTAAAGCCGACGGCTCGCAGCATGGCCCTGTTCGGTACTCTGTTCACCCCCTCGCTGATAACCTTGCTCCGAATCCGCAAATCCTTCTTCTCGGTCATAACCGCTTCACTCCTATACGCAATATGTTATATGCAATATATCGCATATAAATATTTTGTGCAAGTGGTTTTGAAAATAAAAAAACAGCTGCCATATGTGAAGCTTGGCAGCTGTCCTTTATGGAAGAGGCAAGTATTCCCTTAGCCTCAGTCTCCTCTCTTGCGGTGAATGATCGCTTCCGCCGGCAGAAGTTCATCTAATGTGTAGATACTCGCCCACCGGTTCGGCGTAAAGTTGGTAGCAAATCCGAAGCTCAGCTCCGCCTTGTGGGGATGTCTAAGATCCGGGATACGGATCGCCATCCCTTCCGGTTCTCTGAAGGTGAGCGATTGGCCGGCTGTCATCAGTTCCTTATCGAGCACTTCGCCCGTTTTCCAATCCACCGCTGTAATGTAAGTATTCCCTTCCGGTGCAACGGAGCCGCTGGAGCCGTAAGCATTGCCCTCGAGCAAATACAGATACCCGCCGTAGGACGCAAAGCCCTGGAAGGTACCGACCGTCGGCTGAGGCACATCGGCTATCGGCGTGTAATTCCCCTTCTTCACTTCCTCCAGGGGATACACCCCGAAGCGGAAGGAGCCGTCCTTGCGATAGCGCATCGTGAGCTGGCCGGTCGCCGCATCGATATTGACCGTAGTCCGGTCCGCCCCTTCCACTAAACGGTGCTTCTCCAGCTCAGGCGAGCTCGGAGTGAGAATCTTGCCGTTTTCGAACGGGAACCGTGCAATCTGAGTCCCCCAGCCGCTGCTGCCCTCCGTTACGGAATCCGTTTCCGTCCATAAGTATGCCTTATCGCCTACTGTTTCCACTCCGATCTGGACACCATGGCCAAAACCCTTCAGGAACATGTACCCGAGCTTATTCCCTTCCATATCCAGCTGTGTTAACGTCAAATCTCCGTTCTTGTCCCGGTTGGCACCGCTTACCGGTGCGGTCTCGCCCGGAAGCTGCTGTCCGCCTGCCATTAGCTGCACGACATAAATATGCTGGTTCACGTTATCGAAGGCGAACGATTGCAGCACCGTGCCGTTATGAAGCGCCTTGTCACGGAACAGCTCGTTCGCCGTCCCCGATAGAACGAACATCTTGGACTCCAGCGCAGGGCGCTCCGCCAAACTGGTCGATGCCGCAACAGGCAGCAAACTTACCGCTGTCAGCCCTAGCACCATGGAGAGTAGCAAACGCCGTTTCCCTTGCTTCTTCTTCGTATGAAAATTCATACTGCACCTCCGTTATTAACGGCTTCCGCCGCGATTTGCTTGCGAATGCTCATGGCCGGATACGGGTTGTTCACAGTCATCAGGTTGGCGCCGCATCCGAGCGAGTCATACACCTGCTGATCCTGATCGGGGCAATACGACCAAGCGAGAATCCCCATCTCCTCAAATTGCTTCACGAGCTGCGAACTCAGCAGCTTCATACTGATCCCAACCGCCCACATCTTCGAATACGTACCATCGGGACCCTCTGCAAAATTGGACATCAGTTCCCCCGGAAAGCCCTGGGTTTTGAGTCCATACCGGTCATGGATGTAGGCGACGATGTCCGCGTCGAAGCTGGTGAACACGCATCGGGGCAGGTAGCCGTGACGCTCAAGCATGGCAATCGCCTGATCGGCCACCGCCCGGGCATCGGGGCTTGGCTTGATCTCCACATTCAGCAGCACATCCGGATAGTCTGCAAGCAGGCCGCAGAACTCCTCGAAGGTAGGGATCTTGAGCCCTTCGAATACGGGATGAAACCAGCCGCCAGCATCCAGCTGCTTCAATTCTTGCGCCGTATAGTCGCTGACTTGACCTGAACCGTTCGTTGTCCGATCCAATGTGGCATCGTGGATGACCATCACGACGCCGTCCTTGGACATCCGCAAATCCAGCTCCAGCATATCTACTCCGAGCTCAAGCGCCTCACGGAAAGCGAGGAGCGTGTTCTCCGGATATTCGCATTTCAGACCTCTATGTGCCGCAATGGTGATGGAGTTCTTATTCTCAAGACGATTGATCATAGTCAACTCAATCCTTTCCTTTTCCGGCTCTTACTGCTTCAGCAAACGCTCCGCTTCCTTCTTGAACGTATCCAGAGTCGACTCGATGTTCTTGTTATCGTACATAATCGCCTGGATTCCTTTGAAAAACTCCTGCATGATGGCAGGCCAAGCTACGTGCTTATTGGTATCGACGGCATATTGAAGCTGATCGTATGCTACCTTGCGGTTCGGCTCCTTCGCCCAAAGATCCTTCATCTGCTGCGACTCAACCATCTTCTTGGTGAAAGGCAAATACCCGGTATCCAGCACGAACTGCTGGCCGCCCTTCGGATCCTGCATCATCCACTTAATAAACTCGAAGGCCGCATCCTTGTTCTTGGAGCCCGCCATCAGGGATACGTTCGCTCCGCCCGTAGGGTTGGCGTATACCTGGTCCATCGGCAAGAACGCCGTGACATAGTCAAATTTTACATTACTGGTAAGACTGCCGATCACACCTGTCGACTGGAACATCATGCCGATTTTACCACTTGTAAACATTTGGTTGACGATATTACCCGAATCCTGCTGCGGCGGATAATACAGTCCTCCGGAGGCTTGCATCTCCTTGAGGAATTTGAAGGCTTTCACCCCTTCGCCATTCGTAAAGCCGATCGACGTTCCGGCATCGTTGAAGAATTTGCCTTTTGCCTGGCTGATCATCGCGATTGGATACCACGTATCGTAAGGCATGCTGTAGCCGTACCTTTTGATTTCATTGCCTTCCTTAATCACAAGCGCATTCGCGACCTTCCTCAAGTCATCCCACGTCTTAGGAATGGCCAGCCCTTTCTCATCCAGCATCGTTTTGTTGACATGAAGGATCGGGGTGGAACGGTTGAGCGGGAGCGAGACCAGCTTTTTGTTAAAGGTCGAATGCCCCATCAGTCCCGGCGTAAACTCATCCACGCTCATGCCGGTCTTCTTGAAGTACGGGTTCATGTCCTCCAACACATCCGAGTCGGCGAAAAGCTGAACGTAAGCTCGCTCCAGCATCGCCACGTCCGGTGCCGTCTTGGCCGCAACGGCTTGCTGCAGCTTGGTAACGGTCTCGTCATAGCCCCCCTGGAACGTACCTACGACCTCAATCTTGCTCTGCGATTCGTTGAAGCGTTTGATCATGGCGTCAGTATATTCCCCGTTCTTTCCTCCAAGGGAATGCCAGAAGTTCACTGTTATCTTGCCGTTACTGCCTGCAGCGGGAGCAGCAGGGGTCGCTGAGGAAGCGGGTGCGGCAGGTGTACTGCCGCTAGAGCCAGTCGGCTGCTGCTGCCCGCCGGAACAGCCGGCGAGCACTGTGGATATCATCGTCGTTGCCATCAAAACCGTCGAAAACTTTTTCTTCATGGATCAAAACCTCCGCTCAATGAGTAGTTTTATAACTGAAATCCAACATGTTTTACTTAATTCCTGAGTACACAAACGCCCTTACAATCTGCTTGGATGCGAATAGATATACGATCAGAATCGGCACCACCAGCACAACGTTCCCGGCCATAATAATGTGCCAGTTACTGATGCCTTCCGTCTCCCGGAGCATGGCGATTCCCATCGTAAGCGGCCTGACTGCAGCCGAGTCGGTCATGACGAGCGGCCAGAAATAGTCGTTCCAATGGCTGACGAAGCTGAACAAAGCAATGGTCGCCAAGGCGGGCATCGACATCGGGATCATGATTTTCCATATGATTTTGAACTCCGAGCTGTTATCCAGCCTTGCCGATTCGATAATTTCTTGCGGTACCTGCATGAAATACTGGCGCAGCAGGAAGATCCCGAAGGCATTGGACATGAACGGAATGATCTGCGGAAGCAGAGTGTCGATAATCCCCCAATCGGCTAACATCAGGTAGACCGGAATGAAGGTTACCTGCCCGGGAATCATAAATGCCAGCAGCACCATAGAGAACAAAATCTCTTTCCCGGCAAAACGGTATTTGGCAAACGCATAAGCCGCCGGGACCATGACGATCAGCTGCAGGAGAATGATCGTGAAGGTGACGATGACCGAATTTTGCGCATAGGTTAAGAAAGGGCCGGCCCTCATCGCTTCTACGAAGTTGATCCATTGCGGCCATGCCGGTATCCAGGTCGGCGGGAAAGCCATTGTCTCCTGGAAGGTCTGAAGCGAGGTGGAGATCATCCATAAGAACGGAAAAACGAATATCATCAGAATGGCAGCCTTCAACACAACGTCCAAGGCCGATCTCATGTATTTCCAATCAAAAGTCAACGGTTACCCCCCTTTGTCGTATTCAAGCTTAGCTCCTTATTGGTAATGCACCTTTTTGGAGAGTAACCGGAAGTAGACGAAGGTCAGCAGTGCGATGATGGCCATCAGCACCACTCCGGTAGCGGAAGCATAACCAATACTGTTGGTTCTGAATTCGTAGATGTAATAAACGAGCGTTGTCGTAGCCGCGTTCGGACCGCCTGCGGTCATTATCTTCACCGTATCGAACACCTTAAACGAACCGATGGTCATAATAATCAGGATAAAAAACAGCTGCGGAGAAATGAGCGGCAGCGTAATTTTATAAAATACCTTGAATCTGCTGGCGTTATCGAGTGCAGCCGCTTCGTAGATGGTAGGCGGTATGCTTTGCAGCGCTGCGACGATAATTAATGTGTAGTATCCGATGTTTTGCCACACTGAAACGATAATAATGGAAATCATCGCGGTCTTGGAGCTCTGCAGCCACTGCGACGGCGGCAGACCGATCGCCTTGAACAAGTAATTCAGCATCCCGTAATTCGGCTCCATCAGCCACATCCATACCAATGCAACCGATACGATGGAGATGATGTGCGGGGTAAAAATCCCGGCCTGCACCAACGCATTCAAGCGAGTCTTCTTATTGAGCCACACCGCAATGAGCAGCGATAAGAGCATGGTCAGCGCAACGACCCCCACCGTATAAACCACCGTATTGGTGAGTGCTGCATAGAAATCCTCACGAGTGAAGATTTGCGTAAAATTGTCCGTGCCGATAAATTTGCTTTTATCCTTGTTGAGCAGATTGTATTTATAAAAGCTTAATTTGATCAAATAAATGACAGGATAGATGACAAAGAGAATGATACCGGTCATAGCGGGCAGGACCATGAGATAAGGACGGATCAGCTCCCACATTCTTCTCTTATCCATGACACTGTCCTCTAAGCGCTTTCAAATAGTCGTCATGGCGAGGGTCGTTCTTACGAATTCGCTGCTCATCTGCCCCGAAGAAATAGATTTTGTCGGCGTCCACACCCAAATATACTTCCTGACCGGAGGAATACAGGTCTTCCGTACATTTCACCATGAAGGAATGGCGCTCCGACCTGATTTGGTAGATTGTTTCCGAGCCCAGCATCTCTCTGGTGACAATCTGTCCGCGAATCGAATAATGCTGCTCTCCCTGCTCCGCAGACAAAACTGCGCTTTCCGGGCGAAATCCGAAGCTCGCCCCATCCGTGCCAAGCTCCCCCACGTTCATTGGCGGAACCCCGATGAATTGCGCCGCGAACAGGTTGCTCGGATCGCGGTAGATCACCTCCGGCGCCGCTTCCTGTTGGATTTTCCCTTTATTCATGAGTACGATCGTATCGGCCATCGACATGGCCTCCACTTGGTCATGCGTCACATAGACAAAGGTGGTGCCGAGCTTCTTATGCATCTCGATCAGCTCGATCCTCATCTGGACCCGGAGCTTGGCGTCCAGGTTGGAAAGCGGCTCATCCATGAGAAACACGGATGGCTTCTTCACCATAGCACGTGCCAAGGCAACCCGTTGGCGCTGCCCGCCGGACAGGGTAGACGGCTTGCGGTCAAGGTAATCGTACAATCCAACAGTAGAACTGATGCTATCCACCAGACGAGTTCTCTCTTCCTTCGGCACCTTATTATTCTTCAAGCCGAATTCTATGTTCTCCCTCACCGACATCGTGGGGTAGATCGCATAGTTTTGAAACACCATCGCCACCCCTCTTTGGCCTGGAGCGGTTCGGGTCACATCCTTGCCGTTGATCAGAACGGACCCCGAGGTATGCGGGTCAAGACCGGCGATCATGCGCAGAAGGGTCGTCTTCCCGCACCCTGACGGACCTACCAATACGGTAAATTTGCCGTCTTCAATCTTGAGATTCAAGTCTTGAATGATCACGTTATTGCCAAAAGACTGCGTCACTTTCACGAATTCAATCGATGCCAAGAGCCAGCCTCCTTATCTTTAGTTGTAATTAAGCGCTTACAAGCCGCTCCAAAAACTTCGGATGTTAACTGCCGGGCTTTTGTGATACAATCCTAGGTAAGACTTCCACTGTGTCACCAGTGAAAGTCCAGGATTGTTTTTTTCCAGTCCCTGTGAGATAAGGCAGATTCCAAAGCGCCAGCGAGGTCCTCTGCCTTGCTCACCTCCGTAAATTTCCCCGGAAGCAATCTTCTTAATGTGTCTTGACATTCCTGCCTCTTCATCACCTGAAGCACATCCTGGAAATCCTGTATCGAGCTGCGGCTGCTGCCGTGAATCGTAATCCCTTTCTCCAGCACATCCCGCGTGTTGATCGGTACCAGTTCCTCACTCACTCCCATGGCAATCAGATGTCCACCGGGCTTCAGAAGGTTTATCCCTTGATTCACTGCGCTTTCGCTAAAGCGGCCCCCTGTGCATTCGAAGACAATGTCCGCCTTCTCGCCGGAATGGAAGTCATAGGTCTGAACCATGTGCGTCTCGGCAAAAGAGAACTGATCCAGCTTCTCCTGAATCGCTCCGAATACCATAAGCCGGTCGCTGTCTACCCCGAATGCATGGTGCAAAATCGCTGCCGTCAAATATCCGACAGGTCCGTCTCCGAACACGGCTACCTTCGCCCGATTCAACAGATGGCTCACGCTTCTGGCCGCCCGGTAGGAAACGCTGCACAGCTCTGTAAGCACGGCAATTTCATCCGGGACGGAGGGAGGAATCGGTATGGCGCACGGCTCGGGAAGAACTAACCGGCTTTGGGCGATTCCGTCTGTGCCGCTACCCAAAAATTCCGAGCGGTAGCAGTAGTTGTCTTCGATTTCGTTCCTGCATGCCGGACAGCATTGCTCTCGCTCCAGCTCGTGGAGCAGATAGCCTGGTAAGTTCGGCACAATGACTACGCGTTGCCCTACGGTAAGCTTCGTTTCGTTGGTTTCGACCACTCTTCCGATGCCTTCGTGCAGCAATGCCATGGGAAGCTTCTTGGCCAATACCTCCGGCTTCCTCATTCCGCCGAAGTAGCGCAGATCGGCGTGGCAGATGCTGGCCATCGTCGGCTCTATGGCCACATACCCTCTGCGAAGCGGTCTTTCGATAAGAAGCTCCTCAATTTCACTTGGCTTCGTCAGCCGCAAAGTACGCGATTGTACATTGCCTATTCGTGAATGTAACACGAATGGTAACACCTCCATCAAATTTCATGCTATTTATGTGAACTCCACGGCCCATAGAGGCAGCCGCGAAGGAGTCACCCTGGTCGGGTTAGGCAAGCTAGGCAAGCAGCACATTCACACCGGCTTCCTGAAATTGCCTGCGTTCATACTCCGCCAATTCCTTACCGGTAATTAGCGTGTGAATAGCGCTGTTCGGAGCGACCTTATGCAGCGAAAGCTTGCCGATCTTTGAATCGTCGGCTACAACAATCACTTCCTGAGCCGCTTGGATCATCCCCTGCTTCGCGGTGACGAGCTGCGCCTCCGGATGCATGAGTCCGTGCTTCGGGTGAATCGCCGGCGTCCCGATGAACGCTTTGGATACATGCAGCGACCGGAGCACCTGATCGGTAAACATCCCGTTTAGCATGAAGCTGGACGGATACAGCTCGCCTCCGGTAACGGTCACCTTCACGCCCGGAGCATCTCTTAGCTCGGCAGCGACGTTGATATCATTCGTCACCACGGTCAAATTCGAGCGGTGCACCAGGTTCTTGGCGATATGTAATGTGGTTGTGCCGGAGTCGATGATAATGTTCTCCCCATCCTCCACCATGCTTGCCGCCAGCTGCCCAATGCGCATCTTTTGATCCAGCTGCACGTTAGATCTCTCATTAAATGAAGGCTCGTTATGCGTCAGCTGCTCTACAATGACACCGCCGTGCGTTCTTTTCAATAACCCCTCGTGCTCAAGCTCCGCCAAATCTCTGCGGATGGTCGCTTCGTGGACATCGAATTCCACTGCCAGCTTAGCCACGGAAGCGACACGATGCTGCCTTACAAAGTCTACGATTCTTAATTTGCGTTCAGCAGGTAACATCGAAAATCCTCCTCCCGAATACGTAATAATTGCTCATATATGTTCACTAAATGTTTATAATTGCTCGTTTTAATATCTTAAGGTTACCTTTGAAAGCCCTTTCTGTCAATATGTTTGATAAAAAAAAGTAAAACCAAACGTTTAATTTGCATAAGCACGCATATATCTTACACTTCGCACACGGAATTGTTTATTTTTGTTCGTTGGCTTCAGAGGTTTAAACCCCACACCATTCCCTCTTTGTGCTACTTCTTGCTTGTTTCTACTTTGCTTTTTCCTAAGACATTCCGGCCAGAGGTGGGAGTCTGTTCATTTGGGAGCATTTTAATTGTGCAAATGCGCAACTTTCTCCCGATGCTTTCCATCAGAATCAAAAGATTTCTGCGTATTAACAACATTCCTAGACCATTTGCCTCGTTCTAACCCGTTGCACTCTCCCAAAGATGCTTATTCTCATAAATCTCGTTCTGAGCCCTTCTTGGGTTCGTCGATTTATGCACATTAGCAGCATTGAAGCCCTAGGTAAAGCCGGTTCCCAGAAGTACATTCGTGTCTAAACAAGCTATCGCACGAAAAACCGTCAGGAATACATCCTGACGGTTCAATCCAAAAATCTTACGCTATGGACGTAGGTGCGCCAAAAATCGAAGTGTATCCGCTGATCGAGCTCAGGACCCGTTCCGCTTCTTCATCCGTCATCGAGCCGAAGCGCTCCGCCGCGTCAACGATTTTGGGGAATAGGTGAATGTCTCCCGCTGTAGCGAAGCCCTTCAATCCAGGGAACGAAAGAATAAAATGTACACAGGCATCGATGACATGCTGCTGATCGAAGGGCTCATACCAGGTTGCATAAGACCGCTGCTGACCTTCCGCCCACGGTCCCTTCGCTATCGCCTTGATTGCGCGAACCGCGGCCTGCTGCTTCTCCGCTTCTTCCATTAAGGCATCGAGGGCCTCACGATACTCAGGCAAGGAATACATGTAGTAATTGAGAGGCAAAAGCACAGTCTCGAAGGGGAAGCGCTTTAATGCCTCCAGATGTGTGACCGGAGCCTGATGTCCGTGACCCGTTATGCCGATCGCTTTAACGATCCCCTCCTCCTTCGCTTCCACCGCAGCCTCTAAGGCTCCGCCTTGGGCCGTACATTTGTCCAGCTCCTCCAAGGTGCCTACTGCGTGAAGCTGCAGCAGATCTACCGAGTCGACCCGCATCCGTTCCAAGGAGCGATAAATTTCTTCCTTCGCCTGAGTCTTCGTTCGCATCCCTGTCTTCGTTGCCAGGAAAATGTCATTACGTACCTGGCTGATCATCGGACCCATACGCAGCTCTGCGTCTCCATAGCTGGCGGCCGTATCAAAATGATTCACACCGTGCTCCAGAGCATAACGTATGGACTCGTCCGCTTCGGCCTGTGTTACGTTCCCCAGACTCGCGGCACCGAACATCACCACAGAGCTCTCATGACCGATTTTTCCTAAGGTCCGCTTGATCATTGACAATGCCTCCCGTTTATTTCGTATGTAATTAGGATGATTTAACTATTCATCTGCGGAGAACCCGGCGACAGCTGCATCAGCTCCACCCGATTCCCGTCCGGATCCCGGACCCAGCACTGATAATTCGTATCCTTCCCCTGCTTCGGCTCCACATCAAGAGGAATTCCGTTCGATCTCAGATGGGCGGTTGCCTCATGAATATCGTACACCTCCAAGCAAAGATGATCGAACCCAATCTGTCCCCGCTGCGTCTCAGGCTTATGCCGCCCGCCGTAGAACAGCTCGATAAACTGTCCTTCACATACCTTGACATACACAATCCATGGACTGCCGTCGTCCTTATGAAGCTCGAATGCTTTGGTCAATCCAAGGATATCGCAATAAAAATGAAGCGATCGTTCCATATCTTCTACAATCAATGCAAGATGTCCTAACCGTTTGATCAAAGCCAAGGCATTCATCTCCTTATCTTATATCAGATTGCCGGTCGCATTTCCAATATAACACATCCCGAAGCCTTACGATGCTCCATCATCCAATTCTAGTTAGAGAGTGAATACTTGATCCTTAAGCAACAATAATAACCCCGGAGGTGAACACTACTCCTTCCGTGTTCGGCCCTGCCGTGTTATTTTTCAGTGCTGTTTCAATAGCTATTGGGGGGCTGGCTTTTTAACGTTTATAAGAACCTCCCCGCTTGGGCATACCAATAAACGCATAAGTAGTATATTATTGGTAATCCTAACTTTGCATATATCCTAAATGAAGGACAATCCGGCTATGCTCTTTTTCAAGAAAGGAAAACACAATCCCCAAATAAGAAAACAGAAGATTCCTCCCGCTGTCAATCAGCTCAAGCAACCCCTGTCCTCCAGTATTGCGGAAAATATTAATGATATTCTCCATGCTGTCGGGACAAGTGATGACATTGTCACTCGATCGTTTCGGGCAGGGCCGGACGGGCAAATCAATGCCTGCATTCTGTTTACCGACGGTTTGACAGATATCATATCGGTTCAGCAATTTGTTATCGATCCCTTGATGAACCGTGTAGGTCAATCTGAACTAGACAAGCTGCTCTCGATGGGCAATCTTCTGGTGGTTGGGCTGAAGGAACTCGTTTTGTCGGCAGGGTCCATCCAGGATATTGCGGATAGAGGTACCTTGCTGGACTCACTATTGTCGGGGCATGTCATTTTGCTGGTGGACGGTTACCCGCAAGCCTTGGCGATCGACATGAGCAAGTCGGAGGACCGGGGCGTATCGGAGACGATGTCGCAGACCGTCGTTCGCGGACCGAAAGAGGCCTTCACGGAAAAACTGCGGACCAATACGTCACTGCTGCGGCGTAAGATTAAAGACTCGAGGCTCTGGCTCGAAAACGTATCCATCGGCCGTATTACCAAAACATCCGTTTCGATAATGTACGTCAAAGGCTTGGCCAACGAAAAAATCGTCGAAGAAGTCCGGAGCCGACTTGGCCGCATCGATTTGGACGGCATTCTCGAGGGCAGCTATATCGAGGAAATGATTGAGGACAGTACTTGGACGCCATTTCCGACCGTGTTCAACTCGGAACGGCCGGATGTTATTGCCGCCGGGCTGCTCGAAGGACGAATCGCCATTCTGGTAGACGGATCCCCTTTCGTGCTAATGGTTCCTGCTCTGTTCACCCAGTTCTACCAAGCTGCGGAAGATCATTATCAGCGCGCAGATATCAGTTCATTGATGCGTTTCTTGAGAATTATCGCCTTAATTATCGCTCTCAGTGCGCCATCGCTCTACATTGCTATAACGACGTTCCATCAGGAGATGCTCCCTACCCGGCTGCTGCTGAGCTTGGCGGCACAGCGGGAAGGGGTGCCATTTCCCGCCTTTATCGAGGCGTTGATCATGGAGATTACATTCGAAATCTTGCGGGAGGCCGGAATCCGCATGCCTAGAGCCGTCGGACAGGCCATCTCGATCGTAGGCACGCTCGTTATCGGCCAGGCCGCGGTGGAAGCCGGAATCGTATCCGCTGCGATGGTCATCGTCGTTGCGATTACGGCGATTTCCAGCTTTGTCATTCCCGCTTATAACCTTTCCATTAGCATTCGCATGCTTCGCTTTCTATTGATGGGTTTAGCTGCCTCCTTCGGCTTGTACGGCATCACCATCGTCACGATTATATTGATTCTGCATATGTGCAGCTTGCGTTCCTTCGGCGTTCCCTATATGAGTCCGTTTGCCCCCTTCATAGGCGAGGACCAGAAGGATGCCATCCTCCGGCTGCCGCGCTGGATGCTGCGTACACGGCCGAGACTGGTCAGTGAGCAAGATATGGTTCGGGAGCAGCCGGCGCCCGCTCCGAAATCCCGAGGCTCCAATTAATGACAGGGGGTATTCATTTGGGCAAGCGAATACATAAGCTGATCTTGCCGCTGGCTTGCATCGCTCTCATCCTGTCCGGCTGCTGGAATCGGCGGGAAATGAACGAGCTTGCTGTCAACATGGGCCTTGGCATTGACAAAGTCGGCAAGGAATACCGAATCACGGCACAAGTGGTCAATCCTAGAGAAGTGGCAGCAAAAGAAGGAGGCGGGGGCGAGTCTGCAGTGACCACGTATCAAGCATCAGGAGTTACCATCTTCGATGCAATCAGGAGAATTACAGAGGAGAGTCCGCGAAGACTTTACATGTCGCACCTGCGTGTTCTCGTTCTGGGAGAAAGCTTGGCAAAGCAAGGAATCGGTCCTGTATTGGACTACCTCTCCAGGGATCATGAACTGCGTACCGACTTCTATATCGTTGTCGCCAAGGATGCGCGTGCGGAAGAAATCCTTAAAGTGCAGACCTCCATTGAGGAGATCCCCGCGAACAAACTGTTCACCTCGATGTACGAGTCCCAGAAATCATGGGCTCCCACGGTGACGGTGACGCTCGACAAGCTGATTACAGATTTGGTCAGCGAAGGAAAGAACCCTGTGCTAACCTCCGTTAAGCTCATCAGTAAGGGTTCGAACCCACAGATGAAAACAAACCAGACGCCTGATCCGCAAACGCGAATCAAGCTTTCAGGGCTGGCTGTGTTCAGAAAGGATAAGCTGATCGGTTGGCTGGACGAGGAGCAAAGTAAAGGGTATTCCTTTCTCATCGATAAAGTGGCGAATTCCGTTGGAAGAATCACGTGCCCCGACGGGGGAAAGCTGAACCTCGAAATCATTCGAACCAAAACCGAGACGAAAGGCAGAGTCGTTAACGGCAAGCCAGAGATCCGAATCGATATCCGCAGTGAAGGAAGTATCGGAGAGGTGCAATGCAACGTAGATTTGACGAAGCCGGAAACGATCACGGAGCTGGAGAGCATTGCCAATGAGCGATTGAAGCAAATCGTGTTACAAACAGTTAATTCGGTACAGAAAACCTACAAAACCGATATTTTTGGCTTCGGGGATACGATTCGCCGTTCGGATCCGAAGGGCTGGAAACAGATCAAGGAGGATTGGGACAAGCTATTCCCTGAAATGACGGTACAAGTCAACACGGAGAACCAAATCCGAAGGCTCGGGACAGTAACCAATCCAATATTCAAGCATTGAAAGGAGTGAAGCGGTAGTGTGGACTGCAATTGGGATCATTGCAGCTTCTCTAGCTATTCTCGCGATTGATGGCCCGAGGATTCGAAAAATGCAGCCAAGACGGGATTTCATAGTATTCTCCGTTTTTCTCCTGCTCGGCACCGGCCTAAGCATCATCGAGTTTGCTACGCATCTGGAACTGCCGAACCCGTCGGATCTGCTCATTGTTGTGTATAAGCCGGTCCATCATGTCATAACAAGCTTACTGTAATCATGTACTAGGAAGAGGCGGAAACAGTGGAAAAGGCGAAAATCAACGCATCGGAGCTCGTTGCGCTGATGCTGCTATTCGAGATAGGAAGCGCCGTGGTTGTCGGGCTGGGCATGCAAGCGAAGCAAGATGCATGGATGGCTATTCTGATCGGTATGGCGGCCGGTTTCATCCTGTTTCTCATCTATGACTATTTGTACCGGCATCATTCCAGCCTATCCTTGATCGGCTATTTGCAGATCATCCTCGGGAAGTGGGTCGGCCGGGCGGTTGCTTTTCTGTACATCGTTTACTTTTTTTATATCGCTGCGAGAGTGCTGAGGGATTTCGGAGCCTTGCTGTTAAGCTCAACACTCCCCCTCACCCCGATGCTGGTTGTCAATATGATTATGATGCTGGCCGCGGTATACGCTTGTTCGCTTGGAATCGAAGCCCTCGGAAGAGCTAGTGAAATCTTCCTGTCGATCGTACTCATGCTTGCAGTATTGGCTATCTTCCTCCTCACCGCATCAGGCGTTATACATTGGGAGCATTTGAAGCCGCCACTGGAGCATGGATGGAAGCCTGTTCTGCAGACGGTGTTCCCGCAAACCATGACGTTTCCTTTCGGAGAAATCGTCGCCTTCAGTATGCTTCTCCCGTATTTGAATAATCCGCTTCACGCAAGACGTCTCGGTCTTGTTGCCATCTTAATCAGCGGTCTTATTCTGAGTTTCATCATCGCGGTTAACATCAGTGTGTTAACGGCATACAACGCAGAGAACTCAACCTTTCCGTTACTCCGAACGATCGGCAAAATCCGGTTGGCCGGTTTTATCGAGAGGCTGGAGGCGATTGCCATCGTCACTCTGATTATCGGCGGTTTTTTCAAAATTACGATCTTTTATTATGCTGCGGTAAAAGGCGCTCACGAACTGTTCCAAGTCGGGACGCGGAAAGAGCTTGCCTTATGGCTCGGTTTGCCGCTATTGGTCTCTTCCGAAATCATCGCCGACGGGTATACGGAACATATCGACATCGGTCTCAAGCTCGTTCCGTTGTATCTTCACCTACCGTTTCAAGCAGGCATTCCTCTTTTGCTGCTCATAATCACTTGGGTACGCAAAGGATACTATCCCACAAGCAGGTGATCGTCTTGCAGAGTCAACAAACCATCAGCGTCCGGCAGTTCATCATCCTTATAACGTTCTGCACGGTGGGCGATTCCATTCTGGTTCTGCCGTCGATCCCCGCCCTGCACGCCAGAGAGGATGCCTGGATATCCGGACTGATAGGCCTTATGATGGGACTGCTTTTCATTTATTTTTTCGCCGTGTTCGGCAAGTTGTACCCCGGGTTGACTATTTTCGAATATAACCGGAAATTGTTCGGGAAGTGGATCGGCCGATTCGCTACCCTTCTTCTTATCTATTATTTCTTCCTGATGGTATCCTCGCAAGTACGGGAGATCGGTGATTTTATGACGACGCAGATCATGCCGGAAACTCCCATCCAATCGATTATGCTTTTATTTCTACTTACCTTAGTGGTCGGTGCCCGCCTTGGAATTGAAACCATCGCACGGGCAGGAGAAATTTTCATTCCTCACTTTTTCCTGCTTTTCTCGATTCTCGCCGTCTGCCTGGTGCCGGAAGCCGAATTTCGGAATATATTTCCGATCCTGGACAACGGCATCGCACCGGTTCTTAGGGGGGCGCTTACGACCACCACGTTTCCATTCGCGGAGAACGTCATCATGCTGGTGATTCTCCCATCGGTCAAACAGAGCAAGCCGCTTGCCAGAAACATACTGATCGGAGTATTGATAGGCGGAATCATTCTGGAGCTGGTGATCGTTCTGACTATTGTGGTGCTGGGGGCCCCAATCACAGCCTATCAAATGTATCCCAGCTATGCTCTTGCCAAGAAGATCAGCATCGGCAATTTTTTGGAGCGGATTGAAGCCATGCTGGCGATCATGTGGATCATGTCTACATTTTTCAAGGCGGTGCTTTATTTTTATGCTCTCATGCTCGGATTGTCTGATTTGACGAAGCTAAAGGAACCGAAGACGCTGGCACTTCCGCTCGGCATGATTCTGCTCGTTTCCTCCATTGCTGCGTTTCCGAACGTTTCATATTTCAACGATCTTATTGACAATTACTGGCCATATTTTGATTTTACGTTCTGTCTTGGGCTGCCTCTGCTGCTGCTCGCAGTAAGATTCGTCAGAATAAGGTCCGGAAGTTTACGATAGCCAGAGCGGGACCGGATGCTTGCTATTGCGCCGACCCGATCACTTGCTCCTCCATTAGAGAAGAGACACTAACCGCAACATCGTCAGTGTCTCTCCTTACATTAGCAGTATTATTTTTTCTTCAAATAGGCGATATCATCCAACAGCTTCCGTGCAAACAAGGCATCCATATGTTTACCGGCTTGCGCCTCGATCTCATTCTGCAAGGCTTTCAGCCCGTTCTGTACCTGCTCGGCATCGGACCGGGCTTTATGAATATGATCGACTTTGGAAAGCAAGCTGTTCGATACTCCTGGATTCCCGATCCAGCCTTGCTCTCCTCCATAACGGATCAACTCACCCAAATGGTCGATATCCATCATCACCTCAAGCGTAAACTCGCGAGCCGTAACGTTTCCGGCCTGATCGGATGCGGTCGCTTGAATCGTATGCCTTCCGGATGCAAGCGATAACGGCGTTACCATCAAAGGCTCGCTCATTTCCGCTCCGTCCAATTTGAACGAGACGTTCGCAATTCCACTTAACGAATCAGTCACCGCGAAGCGAATCAGTGCGGAAGCCGTCCGATAGACGGCCAGCGATACCGTCGGCTCGATCGTCGGTCCGGACATATCGAGCTTTACCGTAGCCGACTTGATCGTTTCTTGGTTACCGGCGCGGTCGACGCTGTAGTACTCGATAGAGTGGACACCTTCCGTACCGAGGCTGATCGTAGTGCCCTTTGCATAAACTCCATGGTTAACACGGTATAACGTTTCAGCGATGCCACTGCCATGATCGGCTGCGGTCAGCTTCACCGTTTGCGGCGAAGCTTGCCAGCCGGCTTTGGCATCGTCCGTTGTAGTGGGAGCGACCGAGTCCCTGAACGTAATGACATGCGATTTACCAATGGAACCTGCCGTATTCACGACCAGCTTCATCGTAGGCGACGTTTGCACTACTTCGATCGTGGCGTCGTGACCCACGACGGACAGCTCCGCCTTGTTCAACTCAATCGTTACTGCTCTTTGCTTTTGCGTCGGATCCGAAACGGCGAGCGTGACCGTTCCGTTCGATTCCTTCAGCATAACGGACGCCGGGCTGTAGGCGGTCAGTCCGTCAACAGTACCCGCGTTCCAGAAGTTCGCGGCGGTAATGCCGAGCCCCGCTTCTTTCGCGGCATGCACGTCTTGTGTCTGGCTAAGAATCGCGATGTTCGGACTTTCGCTGTACACTTCCGTCGATGCGGCATCCTTCCCAGGCAATAGCACGTAGGCGTAGGAAGCGTCGGTCGGATTCACCCCGTGATCGAATGCCAAGCTTAAATAATTTCTCGTAACGGGGGCTGGGCTTCCACCGGAGTTGATGTCCTTCCATGCGCCGGTTCTGGCTTCGCGAAGTCCCGCTATGGTTGTCGCTTCCGGGAAATAGTAACCGATATCGGAATTGGCTTCGCTGCCCGATAGGTGCGCCCACTTGACGTTATCCATCTTTTCGGACCAACCCGGCTCAGCCGGTTTCCTCGCTCCGTTCACCGTGAGCGCATTGTCGCCGATACCGTTCAGCTTCCGGTTTTCTACAATCGTTTCCGTCTTTCGGTTGTCCGTACCGGTAATGCCGCTTCCGATCGCGACGATTTCATCGTCGAAGGAAAACCACGATTTCTTGCCCTGCAATGTGCTTCCCGTGCTCTGCTCGAGCGAGAAGTGCATCCCGGCGGCGCCGTACAAGCCGTCGATTGACGATCCTCCGACCCAATCCTTCGGGTTCATGTAGGCAGCCCAATCCTTCGGCGTCTTGTAGGATCCGTCCGTCGTCGTTCCCGGCAGCCGGTACGAATCGACGGTCGGCCAGAAGTCCTGACGAAACTGGGTCAAATCGTTATTGTACAGTGAAGTCATGCCTATCCCCGTATACCAGCCTTTTCCATTTTCCCCGTTGCCGTATTCGAAGGCGCTGATCCGGTCGGAGAACATGCTGATGCCAAAGCCGAACCCGGGTCGTAAATGCACGATTCTGTCCATACCGGCAAACACTTGATGCTTGACGAGCTCCCCTCTCGGCTCGATCGACGAATCGCTCATCAGCTTTTTGACCAGGCTCATTTCGTAGATCGGCAGCCCTTCTACATAATTGATATAGGTTGTGTCCGAGCGGATCCATTCCTTGACCATCCGTTTGATGGAGACCGCTTTATCCGCCGGAGCGCTCTCGGCCAGACGCAGAATCGTCATAATGATGCCTCGGGCACTGCCTGCCGTCTGTCGGGAAATGCCTCTACCGTTCACCATATCCATCAGCTGGCCCTTGTATATGATCGGCTCGAAGGTATCGGCCACCCAATCGTACACGTTGTTTACGTTCGGATCGCTCACCGTCCATGGAGAGCCGTTCAGCAACAGCATCATATCGGCGGCACGATTAAGCCATACCGCTCCATACCCGCCCGTATACGCGATGTTGAAATGCTGGACGAGCGAACCGTCCTTGTATACGCCGTCTCCTTTCGTCGCATAGACGAACTCGGGCCCGATCGCGTCGCGTCCCTGAACAATTTTGGCGCTCAGCTTGCCGATGATTCCCCGAAGGCTGACGACAAAAGCCTTGTCGAGCAGGTTGGCTCCCGTTTCCTTAACGCCGTTGATTGCCCGCACCTTCGGGTCTCGTACAAACCGGTCGATCGGCTTCATATAGTTGTTGAGCTGGTCGGCAGTTAAATGGTCGTACATGAGCACCATAATGTCGTTGACAATCTGGGGTGTTCCGATTTCCCAATCCCACCAGTTACCGTATTCGGTCTTCTTCTCATTATATCGGTTCGCATACATCCAATCGAGCGCTCCGACGATATCGTTGCGGAGTGATTCATTACGGTATAAGGGCGACCCTGGAATCGAGTACGCGAGCGACATCGTCCGTAAAGCGCCATAGGCGGTCGATATTTGCGCCGAATCGGTCACGCTGGTCAAATCGCTCCATAAATACGTCCGATCCGCTGATTGGTTCAGCCTATCCCAGCGGCCGGTACGTTCCGGGTTGCTCACTGCGGCCGCAAGCGCAGTAACATAGGCTGCGATGTCAGGGTCGGCGGTATTCGCCCGGCCGCCTCCTACCAGCTTGTCATACCAAATTCCTCTCAATGTGTCATAGGCTTGAAGCATGTCGGGAGATTCCACGCCGATCACGCATTGGGCCGTAAGCCTTCCGTCCATCGTCGCCACCTTGATAACGGTCGTACCGTAGCTTTTTCCCGTAACGACCCCGTCCGCCACGACGGCAACATCAGGATTCGTAGACGTCCAGTTCACGGATTTATCTGGAGCATCTGCGGGTGTATAGATCGGATTTAGCTTAATCGACTGATCCTTTCCGATCGATATGAAGTCGCGGTCCAAATCAAGACCGGTCAACCCGTCCCATTTCACAAGCGTCACCTCGTCAAACCATACATTTCCTGTTCCCGTTTCGAAGAACGGTTCAATTTTCAGCTTTGCTGCACCCGCCGGTATCGTCATAAACGTTTCCTTGAGAATCCAATCGTTCGTTCCCGACAGCTTGGCTGTAGCGGGACCGTCACCTACTTTTTTACCGCTGCTGTCCAAATATTGCGTCCTTGCGAACACCCCGTTCGCGGCAACGACGTTATCGGTTTTTATCCAAATGCCAAGCTTGTAGCGCTGTCCCGGCGTAACCGTGAACGTTCCGCTTATGGCGGTTCGGCTTGCTGAGGCATGCTCGATTCGAACGGAATTGCTTCCTTCGTGAACAATCGTGCGATCGATAGCCGCTTTGCCGCTTCCGCTGGCATACCATTCCGTCCAACCGACAGGTTCTATGTTACCCACCCATTTGTTCCGCGTCGTTGTCACAGTCGTCTCGAATCCGCCATTCGAGATGAGATTCGTCTCTTCCGCTGCAATGGCTTCTACAGCAAAGGAAGGTATTACTAAAAATGACAGCATCGCAATAATAATAGCAACGTGGATGGTTTTAAAGACATTTTTCTTGAACACTATAGGCACGCTCCTTTATAAACACATCTGGATTGCATCCCTTCCCGTTTCAGAAAAGCGCTTACAAAGACGAGGGAACTGCCCCTCCGTCTTCTCTCATAACCAGACCACCACCTCATTAAGTTCTCATTGTCCATTGTAAGCGATGCACACTATTTGAAGGTGTAATATTATGCCCTTTATGTGCACATTTATGACGTGCTCCTGCTATAAAGAAGCAATTACAAATAGGTGTAGCTTTTATTGATAACCAGTACATTCACTCTCCATTGCAAATCGGCCATGCTGCGAAAATGTATGTTCAGAAAGCCATCTTGCTTTTGCGAAATAGTTAAGATATCCGTATGGAATTCCCCCGCCCTCAACGCCTTCTCCGGCTTCCATGCGCTTTGCCCGGGAATGCCGATCTCTGTGTAAGACGGTACGGCGCTGTCTCCTGTTACGAAAAGCAGGTCGTATCTTCCCTTCGGTAACTCAATAATAAAAGTCGCTTCTTCAGCCCCTCCAATAAAATCTCTTCGAAGCTCATCAGGGTTCCCGCGGTCAAGCGAGATAAGCTTCTCGGCACGTAACCATCCGATTCCTGAATACGGTGTAAATACGGTTTCCGTTGTGATTTTGCGGAACGTCTGTCCGAGGATCCCCTCCTTATGCACTTGCCTGGGCAGTACGTTCCTGTAATCCTTATCCAGGATAGCCGGATTCACTCCGCAATCGAGCCGGAAGGCCGCAAGCCTCGATTCCCGGCTGTTGCCGGCATAATAATCAAATGTGAAATGATCGAGCATCCGGTAATACTGCGTATCCTTGTTTTTGCCAAGAAACACTCTTCTGAACGTATGAGCCTCATGAGTGCGGGGATAGCCCTCTCCCTCTATAGGCTGCGGATTATACGAGAGAAGTGAGTCCGAAACGGCTTGCGGATATATCGCATACTCCCCATACGGTTTCGTAAGAAAGGAAATCAGATCATCCTCCAAGCTGTACTCTATCTCGGAACGCTCAGCCCCTTCTATGTGTACTGCAATGATCTTCTCATCCCTTCCAAAAGGATTGCGAATCGTTATCCTTCCGCCTGCCCTGCTTTTCATTCGAACCCATACGGTTCGGCCATCCCTCATTTCGGCACTTACTTCGAAGCCCCCGACGGCCAATAATCCGTGAAATGCGCAATTCTCCCATCTTTCGTAGGAACGAACCTTATGTTCAAGATGATGCTCATACATACCGACCGTCCGTTCCGGTTCACTCTCTCCTGAAGGCACCGCCGGAAATACGTCGATCACTCCGTCATAGCTTTGCAGCAGCATTTCGTTGACAGCGGCGACAATGCCTCCGGAGCCTTCTGTCATATGCGGATGGTATAACGGTTCGTTCGTGATGTTGCAGTAATTCATCCAGCGCTCCGTTTCTTCGGCAAACAACCCGTTGCTTCGAAGCGATAAATCAATGCCGTGCTCGTAAAGCAGCCGGAGGGCTGTGTTTCCTTTTCCCAGCCTGGCGGCGGCACAGGAGAGCCAACCGAACTGGAATACGCCGTATTCGATATGATTCTCTACATAGCGAAGCGTATTTTCCGCTCGTTTCCGCTGCGGGGGCTCACTATTTTTGTTGAATTCTCCCACCGGATATATGGGCATGAGAAGCGACGGGTGACGTAAATGCAGCTCCGCGGGCGCCCACTCCGAGTCCAGCCATATTTCGCCGTAACCGGGAGCTTCACCTGAAGGGTAATCCGTGAGCAGCTCAGCCATCTCTTTCCATCTCCTGCGGTCGGCTTCCGATTCTCCCAATAGCTCGTTTGCTTCACAGGCGATATTCAGTAAATACTTGATAGCTGCCAACGAACAGGTCGAATTTCGGGTTATCGGCCCTTGTTCCGGTGATATATCGGGGAAAACGCAGAGCCTGCCCGAATGGGCATCCATCTGCAAATAGCCTTCAAAAAACTGTGCAAGCCCTTTAAATACGCGATACGCTTTCTCTCGTAAAAAGTCCATGTCCATGCTATACCGGTAATAGTCCCATAAAAATTGAGCGCACCACGGCCATATACTCATATATAAAGCATGCGGGTAATCCGCTGAAATGCCCTTCAGACCGTAAAATTGCTGAGCCATTCGCTCGGCAAGACCCGTATACGAGAGCAAACCGTCGGTAAACACCTCCGCTATTTCAAGCCGGTTAGCCGTATAAAGAGGTGCGAAAGCCGCTTGAATATTAACGTCCCAATACCACATACTGCCCCACTTGGTAGGCTGCTTAATATCCCATAAGCCGTTCAAGCCGCAGGCCTGCTCGCGCATGTTACCGCCTTGGCCGCTGCAGCATGCAAGCGCATATAGGTTTAGATGCCATAAATCCTCGATCATTTTGTCCGGTACGGTAATAGAGGAGCGCTGCCAAAAGCTTCGCCAATGCTCTTGGTGATCCGCCATCATTTCCTCCACCCGTTCCACGGCGGTATTTAACCTCCGTACTGCCTCGGCAAGCAGGTCCTTGGTTACTTCCTCCGTTACGACCGTTGTTAGTAATGTGATGTCTTCCTTTGCATCAAGGGGACGAATCCGGATGGAGTCATCCAATGCCTCAACGGCCCCATTGGCCCCGACCAGCCGCATCATTACAATAAACCTGAACGGCTCAAACCGCTCTCTATCCTCGCCGTCCGGATAGAAGGAGCCTTGATAATAAAATGCCGTATCATTCAGCTGATGATACACGACATCCATCTCCGCATATCTCCTGGAAGGAACCGTCAAGTCAATGGATTCTAACAGGGAAGCATTGGACTGCCTGATTTTCGTGATCACGTAATCTCCATCTTGGGAAACGATGGTTTTCACATCAAGCTTGTTACCCGCTTTTTCCGTACGGAAGTGTACGGTTGCTGTGTCCATATCGAGCTGTAGCGAGTAGTGATCCGGTTCGGCCAGCACCGCGGAGGGATGTAAATGAATTTCCCCTGTCGGATAATGGGACGAGCCGCCTGCGGGTTTTCCGTATTTTCTAAACATGCTGTTCGGGTTCAAGGCATCACCGTATAAATAAATCGGGCCGCCGCCCGGATCCCGGTATAGATCAGTCGCATGCTCCTTCAATTCTTCAAACGTATATCCGTATTGGCGCGATAAATCGGGGCCTTCTCCGGCTCTATACTTTTTCGAGTACCGGTTAAGCTTCTGATAATAAACCTCATAATGATTCAGAGCGATCGAAAGCCGATGCTCCTCGAAAAATACCATACCGCCGAAATGTCCGTTGCCAAGCGGCAAAGCTTCGTTCCACCCGCATGTGGCGTTGTCGAATGTAATGCTTCTCATACGTCCCTCCTACTCAGCAAGATCAAAAGGCTCCCCCTTGAGCGCATACAGCCGGTCATAGTCTTCTTCCTGAAGACTGTACAATTGACCGGCGGTTTTTCCTGAACCGGGAGCCAGCTCGCTCGGCTGACCGAACAGGAACACAGTCTTCAGCAAGCGGTCCACTTGCTCGGCATACCCTTCTTTTTTCAGCATTTGCATATATTCGTAGTCGCGTATTCCCCTCTGCAGCCACTTGTACCGGAGGGAGAGCAAGGGAGCTCCCCGTTTGCCGGGATATACGAAGTTAGTATCCCCCGCCTTCCAGATCAGAGGCCGATACGAGAGCTTATGAAGAGGGTCATCCGGCCAGACGGTATAGTTCCAACGTAAAAATCCGTCCAGCTTCAGCTTCTCCACTAGCCAAGGTATGACACGACATTCGATGGAAGGCGAGCTGATAAAGGTGTTGGGCTTATCCGGATTGCAGCAAACGTAATAGGCCATCGTACCTTTGATTTCTTTTTTTAGCATCATCAGCTGGTCGAACTCTTCTGCGGCGCATTCAAGATCCGGCACATAATCCACGATGCCTTCGATTTCCTTTTGGATAAAGGAGGTATGATTGACAGCCGCTTTATACCGGAAATGGGGCGCAATGGATTGCAAATAGTTCAAGCTCCGTTCGAACAACGGAATGTCCGCCGGCTCATCGGCTACGACACGTACTCGCTCTATCCAGCCTTTTTCCATGAAATGACGCTCCAAGGCCTGAATATACGAGGTCAGATCATCCGGATCTCGGATAAACTTAAAGCACCCGGCAGCTTCATCGAAATACCGGACCCTGATCGCATCCGGGTAGCCTTCCACGATCCCCGTATAGCCTTCGTCATCGTGCCTCCATATGCTAATCAGCCCGAAAACCTCGATTTCTTGCGTAATCCCGTGCTTTTCACCCACTGCCACATAGCGGTCCAAGTGCGAAAAGTCGTACTGGAATCGTCCGTCCCTCAATTTCACAACCGGTACGATGCTGTATTCGTTCAAGTCCGATGGCTCCACGTCGATAAAGGTGCGCTGGCCGCTCCACGGCTCTTCGGATACAATCAGTGACAGAGCCTTCTGCCCGAGCTGCCCCAAGCTTTCCAGATAGTGGTCCAGAATTTCGAAATGAGCGTCTGACCAGTAATTGACTTCGTACTTCCTTGCAATATTGCAGTTATGCTGCCACAGATCCAAGTAAAAGGAATATTCGCTGCTGGGCGGCAGCATCTCATCATGTATCGTGAGACTAAAGGTCAGCTCATGCTCCAGGGTCTCCTCTTCAAACATGGTATGCGTATAAAAGCTTATTTTCCCTGCATATGTCCCGGGCGCGGCGGATTCGTCCGCATGAAGCTCAACCCAAGCGGGCTGAATTTTACGTTTCGGGACGTACAAATGGGATTCTTCCAGCAGCACATCGGACCGCGGGACGCGATGGTCATCCTCGATCAAGCCGATCCACCGGAGCTCCACCTTGACCGGGGCATCGGTTTCCACTTCGCATCTGACGATCGTGATCGGTCCTCCCTTCCACAGAAGGGCATCTCGGCTTAGTGTGACCAGCATCTCCTCTTCATCCGAGTGAAGCAGCGCTTGAAAGGCGGCACTATCCCGCTTCAGGCAGTGAAGATCCATATGCTTAACAGAAGTATCGTTTCGGCCTTGCTTCCACCAATTCGACGACCAGACATACTTGTAAAACATGCTCTGCAGTCCGACATTCATGACTCATGCCTCACTTTTGTGTAAAATGGTGAATCGATCAACGCATACAGTCCGTTGCGTCCGTTGCACCAACTATATCAATACTGAGCCTTTGGGTACATAGACGGTTTTTAATATGAGATGACTCGTTTTCACCTGCGCCGCTGCAGCGCCTGCACGAGCCGGTACAAGTCTGGAGATTGAAATCGGTCAATGGTGATGAAATATCGTCAATCCCGGAATCTTACGAAAATACTACGTTTGCGAAAAGGTGAACGTATCCAACGGCTCCCCTGACACGCTACAATAAATCTCACAGGTAGCCCCCTCAGGGAGGGCTGACCCAAGGACCTTATCTTGAATGGATAAAAAGGAGGCTCTTGCATTGAAGACAAAGATGAAACAAACGGGCACCATCTTACTTGCTTCTACGCTCGCCATATCGGTTGCCGCTTGCAGCGGAGGAGAAGGCACAGGTACTGTAGCTACTCCACAGCCGGGGAGCGATGCGCAACCACCGAAGCTGACAAACCTGACGTACTGGGTAGCCAATCACAGTGCGGCGGCAGCGCAAATGAAGACCTATGCCGAAATGGAATCCTACAAAGAATTAGAAAAAATCACGGGGGTCAAAGTTGATTTCCAGCATCCCCCGCTTGATGCGCAGCAGGCCAAAGAACAGTTTAACCTGGTCATGGCTTCGAGCCAGCTGCCGGACGTGATCGAAACGATCTGGACGTCGAACTATCCGGGCGGTCCGGAGAAAGCGATTCAGGACGGGAAAATTATTAAGCTGAACGATTATATCGATAAATACGCGCCGAACCTGAAGAAACTGCTGGCGGAACATCCGGATTGGAAAAAACAAATCATGACGGACGAAGGCAGCATCTACTCGTTCCCGTTCTTGCGCGGCGGGGATAAGGTACGAGTGTTCTTCGGCCCCGGCATCCGCCAGGATTGGCTCGACAAGCTCGGACTAAAGATGCCGACGACGATCGACGAATGGTACACCGTTTTGAAAGCGTTTAAAGAGAAAGATCCGAACGGAAACGGCAAGGCGGATGAAATCCCGTTTTATATCGACAAAGCGATGATTGGTGTGGATGCTCCATTCCTTGGCGCATGGGGCGTCAACTACAGCTTCTATCAAGATAAAGGCAAAGTGAATTACGGCCCCATTCAGCCGGAGTATAAGGAATTCCTTTCTACTATGAACAAGTGGTATAAGGAAGGACTTCTTGACAAGGACTTTGCGGCTCCGAACGACAAGCTGTATGACAACAAAATGACGACCAACCTGCTCGGCGCTTCGGTCTTCTACAACGGCGGGGGCATCGGCAAGTATGCTAACCTGATGAAAGACAAGGATCCGAACTTTAAGCTTGCAGCGGCTCCTTATCCGGTACTGAAGCCGGGCGACAAGCCGATTTGGGGCCAGAAGGACTTCGCAAGCAACGGCGTCGGAGCCGCGATCACCACAAGCAACAAGAACCCGATCGAAACGGTTAAATGGCTTGATTATGCTTACGGCGAGAAAGGCGAGCTGCTCTTCAACTACGGCAAGGAAGGCGTCAGCTACAAGCTCGAGAACGGCAAGGCGGTATTCCTGCCGGAAGTGCTTAATCCGCCGAGCGGAGTAAGCCTGCAGCAGTCCTTCGCCAAGCATAACCGCTCGACCTGGAGCGGTCCTTACGTACTGAGTGACAACTTCCAAACGCAATACCTTGCTTTGCCAATTCAAAAGGACGCGCTTGCCATCTGGTCCGCACCGACGGCCGAACGCAAAATGCCGCTGGTAACGCCGACAAAGGACGAAAGCAGCAAGTTCGCATCGATAATGACCGACATTGAAACGTACCGTGACGAAATGCTGCTGAAATTCATCATGGGTGCGGAGCCGATCGATAACTTCGACAAATATGTAAAACGCATTCAAAGCATGGGCATCGAAGATGCCGTCAAAATTCAACAGGCGGCGCTTGAACGTTATAATAAGCGCTAATACGAAGCGATTGGACTGGGAGATGAAGCGGTTCATCTCCCTGTTGCAATTGTTTCAAGAATATTAGGAAAGGGTGACGGCAATGGCACAAAGTACCGGGAGTCCTCTAACGGCCACCAAACGAATCAAAGCATCCGGCGACCCGAAGGTGTGGCAAACGATTCGTACCGACGTGAAACGCAATTGGGCGATTTATGCCATGGCGCTGCCTGTTATCGCATATTACATCATTTTCCACTACGGACCGATGTACGGACTGCAAATAGCCTTTAAAGATTTTGCCCCCGCGAAAGGGATTTTGGGCAGTCCCTGGATAGGGTTCAAGCATTTCGAAAGCTTCTTTAACGGCATTTATTTCTGGCGGCTGCTCAAAAATACACTGCTGATCAACCTTTACGAGCTTCTGTTCGGATTTCCGGCGGCGATAGTGCTCGCGCTGCTGCTGAACGAGATTCGCAATGCGTTGTTTAAACGATTGGTGCAAACGATTTCCTATTTGCCCCATTTTATCTCAATCGTCGTCGTTGCCGGCATGATGGTCGATTTCTTAAGCCGCGACGGCCTCGTTAACCAATTGCTGGCTCCCTTCGGGATCGAGGCGATCGACTTTCTGAAGGAACAGGATTGGTTCCGCTTCCTGTTCGTATCTTCCGGCATTTGGCAAGGCATCGGCTGGGGTTCGATCATCTACTTGGCGGCGATTGCCACCATCGACCCGACATTGTATGAGGCGGCCCGCATGGATGGCGCCAACCGATGGAAGCAAACGCTGCACATTACGATTCCCGGCATTATGCCAACGATCGTCATTCTGTTCATCCTGAACATGGGCAGCATGCTTACGGTCGGCAGCGAGAAGGTGCTCCTGCTGTACAACCCGCTGACTTATGAGACGGCCGATGTCATTTCGACTTACGTATATCGCAAAGGCGTGTTGGAGGCAAGCTACAGCTTTACCGCCGCCGTTGGTTTTTTCAACTCCGTCGTCAGCTTCATACTGATTATCGCCGCCAATAGCATCAGCAAGCGGGTTAGCGAGAACAAACTGTGGTAAGGAGGCGTAACGCATGAAACCAACCGCCGGCGAAAAAACGTTCGGATTATTCAACACCGTTCTCATGATCGGGCTTTGCTTGGTTACTTTGTATCCATTCATCTACGTATTGTTTGCCTCGCTCAGCAATGCATCTTCGTTTCTTCAGCATCGCGGGTTGCTGCTCGGCCCGGTCGGCTTCGATCTGGAAGCATATAAGGCCGTGTTCAAAAACCCGATGATTATGAAGGGTTATCAGAACACTTTGTTCTATGTTGCATTAGGCACGACAATCAATCTTTTCATGACGGCCATCGGCGCCTATGTGTTATCTAGACCTAGATTATATTTTAAAAACATTATGATGTTCTTCATCGTCATTACGATGGTATTTCACGGTGGACTCATCCCGACCTATCTGCTTGTGAACGATCTCGGCATGATGAATACCGTGTGGGCGCTGCTCATTCCAGGTGCAATCAACACGTTTAATATGATCATTATGCGCACCTCCTTCCAAAGTGTGCCTGTCAGCTTGGAGGAGTCCGCGCGAATGGATGGAGCGAGCGAATGGACTATCTTGTTCCGAATCGTGCTTCCGCTTTCCATGCCCGTGATTGCCGTTATGATTCTGTGGTACGCGGTGGGTCATTGGAATTCCTACTTCAGCGCCTTGGTTTATTTGCGCAACCGCGAGATGTACCCGCTTCAGCTCGTTTTGCGTGAAATATTGATCGCCAACAGCACCGATTCGATGATGACGGGCGTTGCGAGCGACGATAAATTTGCGATTGGCGAGACGATCAAATACGCAACGATCATTGTTTCGACGCTGCCGATCATCTGCTTGTATCCGTTTCTGCAAAAATATTTCGTCAAAGGCGTAATGATCGGCGCGATCAAGGAATAGTCTCCGGGGGTCATATCTGTTACAATTGTGTCAAGCTAATTGAAAATGGACGTGACGCTTATGAAAACACTGCTGCGCCTGCTTCCGATCGGCAATCGTAAAAGTGCGCTTATGACAATGTTCGTTTCCCATTTGGTCATTCTGATGGTTCCGCTTGCCATGGGCTTGTTCCTGTATACCAAGGTGGAGAAGAGCTTGGAGCTGGGGGCGAACCGCTCGAACATCGCGATGCTCGAGCAGCTGAGGTATTCACTCGACAGCAAGCTGACCGAGGTGGATAATTTGATGGTTCAGGTTGCGCTGAATCCGAAGCTGGATTACTTGCTCAAGATTCCTTCCGACGCTTCCGCTTCCGACAAATTCCTGTTTATCGAATTCATGCGTGATTCGCTTGGCCGTTACCGCAGCTTGACAAGTAATTTCATATTCGATTACTACGTTTATTTCGCAAGCAGCGATACGATTGTCAAACCGGACCTGGTGACGGATTCCCGAACCTTCTACAGCTTATTTTACAGCTATGAAGATATGACATACGACAAGTGGCACACGGAGCTGACCCGTTTCCATCCGGCGACGTTTATTCCTGCCGCTCCTTTGAAGCAGGGAACGGATGGACAATCGGCCGCAGGCATCGATTCCGGGCCGACGGACGTCGTCACCTACGTCCAGTCGCTGCCGATCCGTTCCACGCAGGATATTCTCGGCAGCTTCGTCGTATTAATCGATCAAAGCCAAATCAAGAAAATGTTCGCACAGCTCGAATATGCGAGCCAAAGCGCCATCTATATTATTGATGATTCGGGAAGAATCGTGATGGGTACGGACAATAAGCCGCTGCCGAAGGAGCTGCTGGCGCGCATGAACGAAAGCGCGGAGCCTTTCGCCTACCCGCTCGCGGGCGTGGATCAGATGGTATCCTTCACCCCGTCGCTGAAGGAGGGCTGGAAATACGTTTCCGTCACCCCGAAGAATGTGTTTATGAAGCAGGTCAACCAAATCCAGACTTGGGCCTTATGGCTCTTCGCCATTTGCGTAGCAGCAGGTCTGCTTGCTGTGTATGCTGCGGCCTACCGTAACTACCGCCCTCTCCAAAAAACGATCCATGCGATCCTGGGAGGCAAACAGCTCAGCGGACATCAGCCTTCCAACGAATACGAGTTAATCCGGCAAACCTTCGAGGGCTCCTTGCACGAAGAAAACAACCTGCGCAGCCTTCTGGCTCAGCAGACGCCGGTCATCCGGGCCAACTATTTATCCCGGCTCATTCGCGGCTATGCGGACATTGACGGCTCCCCGGAAAGCGAGAAGTCGCTCCAATTCATGGATATTTCCTTTGTAAGCGACCGGTTCGCCGTTATAATTGTTCAGATCGAGGACATGTCCCGGTTTACCTCAACGGAGTCCGAACAGCAGTGGGCGCTGGTCCGCTTCATTATTTCGAATATCGGCGTCGATTTGGTGCGGTCTCATCACAAGGGCTTCGCCGTAGAGCTGGAACGGGACCGGATAGCTCTCTTGATCAATCTGCCCGCGGAGCAGTCGGAGCAGGAGGCGGACTATTTACGGGACATTGCCGAGTCGCTTCATCAAGTGATTCAGCAGCGCTTCAAAATCGACGTGACCGTTGCCGTCGGAGGCGTTCATCACGGTGAAAAGCAAATCGGTGACAGCTATGCGGAAGCCCTGGCGGCGCTTGATTATAGAATCATTAAAGGAAGGAACGTCGTTATCCATTTCCAGGACATTACCGACGTCAAACAGCATTACTATTATCCGCTTGAGATCGAAGTGCAGCTTGTCAATTTTGTGCGAAGCGGCGATGCAGAAAGCGCCTTGAAGCTTCTCGGCACAATCTATTCCATGAACTTCGACTCCAGCCATATTACGCCGGAGCTTGGCAAATGTTTATTTTTCAACATCACAAGCACCTTCTTGAAAATCGTCAACTCCACGAACATGGTGCAAGAGGAATGGCTGGGACCCGATTTCGATCCGATTAAGGCGGTGTTCAGCAATCCGACGGCCGAAGGGATGTACCGCAAAACCATCGAGCTGTATGAAACGCTCGCCCGCTCGTTTAAGGCGGATCGGACCGACCACAGTACGCAGCTGCTCCAGGAAATCATACGGCTGGTGGAGAGCAGCCTGGACGATCCGAATCTGGGTCTTGCGATGATTGCCGAACGATTGCAAATGACGCCGCAGTACATTTCGATGTTTTTCAAAAAGAACAACGGACTCAACTTGCTTGATTTCATCACACGCAAACGGATCGACAAGGCGAAGCGTCTGATGGAGAATAAAGATTTGACGAATGCCAAGATCGCACAGATGGTCGGGTATACGACCCACGTCGTATTTATCCGAGCCTTTAAAAAGCTGGAAGGCATTCCGCCGGGGAAATACCGCGAGAGTATGCCGGAGGCCAAAACCGGCTCCGATAGGTAGACCCTCCCCTAGCCCTACAACCATAACGCAAACGAGCCTGCCTTAGCACCATCGCTGAGGGCAGGCTTTTTCTTATTGGCACAATCGTTGTCTCGCCTCAAGCTCATTTAAGGCCCCCGGCCGCAGAAGAGCTGTGCTGCTCGCGGTACTGACCCGGAGTCATCTGTTCCGCTTTCTTAAATATTCGGATCAAATAAGCCGGCTGATATCGAAGAAGCTCTGCAATATCATTGACCTTCATGTCGGTAGTCATAAGAAGCTCCTTGCATTTCTCCAAGCGAAGCCGGGTCAAATAATCCGTATAGGTGCAGCCGGTCACAGATTTGAACGCTCGACTTAGCTTCGTCATACTGACCCCGTATTCATCTGCAATAGACTCGAAAGTGAGATCCTTCGTGTAGTGCTGCTCCAAATATTGAATCACCTTTTGTATCATATTCTGCATCTGAAGCTCTTGAGAGCTGTGGACTGCGGTTAAGAAAGGAGCGAACACCTTCTGTTCAAACCATTCCACTTTCTCGTCGGTTTCGTTCAAACCCATTAAGTCCTGATACAGGTTGGAGCCCTCATACAGCTCTATCATGTTCACCCCGGATTTCAACAGCGCTTCATGGACAGAACCCAACAGCTTCACAAGCGCGTTTTGGATGACAAGGTGCAATCCCGTTTGACTGTGAACATTCTTCATGAACAATCGCAAGCCGTTCCCTGCTTCTTCGACGTTTCCGGAGCGAAGGGCGTGGATAATTCCCTTCTCGATTTCAAAAGGATAGGCTATGGTTCTCCCCTCCTTAGGGTTCAGTTCATCAAGGAGCAAAATTTGATTGCTTTCGTTAAGATCCCTATACTGCAGCGCATTCCTTGCTTCCTCCAGACAATCCGGGGCTTCCATAATGGAGTCGGCCGTCTTGCCGATGATAGCCGTAACCCGCCGTTTCAAAACAGCCGCAAGCGACGACACGATTTGCTCCGCCAGCTCCCTTAGGCCGGATTGAATTTCCTCGTCCGCCATATCCCACGAGAAAGCAATCATTACTCCGACGGATAAGTTTTGATAATTAATCACAAAATGCTTGTCAAAGCGGGTGGAGCAGATTTCCTGTACGACATTGTACTGGGCAAACGTAATCAACTGTTCGTCCTTGTTGGAGAAAGACACCTTATCGAACGCCCCGCTGAGCTGAAAAGCTAGGAAGGAAAACCGGTGATTGTCCAAATCCCAATCCAGTAAATGAAGTTTGGCCATGATTTCTTCTTCATTAAAATAATACAGATGTCCCTGAAGCAGCTGCATGAGGAAGCTCTCCCTCATGGATGGGATGGATTGCTTCACCTTGGCTTCCAGTACCTGCTGCTGCTTCAGCTGCTTAACCCACTGTTTTTCAATATAAACGGCTTCATCGGTCCCCTCTGAATCGAACTCCTTTTGGAACAAACCGAGTACTTGACGAAACGGCTTATAAATCCGTTCCGAAGCAAACCATGACAAAATCAACGCACTTACGATTCCTGCCGCACTAACCAAAAGGATCAATGTGGAAATAAATTGCACAGGCTTCATGATAGCGGATAATGGCGCAGCGGATAAATAACTCCAGTTTTTGCCGAACCGCGAAAGCGATCCATGGGATACCGAATATTGTTCGTTATGATATTTCATGGTGCTCACCGTGTTTTCTAGAGATAAGGCCTTTATCTGTTCCAGCATCGCTTCGTTCAGCGGCCCCCGGCTGCTGTTGTAAGAGAGCGAGACTAGGGGCCCTCCCTTTTCCATCAGCAGCGTTAGTGCATCCTCCACCGTGACTTGACTTAAATAATCATTAATAAATTTCTGGTTGATATAAACAATAAACGCACCATAGGCTTTTGTATCGTAAATACTCGTCTTCAGCTTCACAATGACGGCATGCCCGCTCTGATAACGTGCCGGAAAAGGGACGGCATTATTCCAAGCGATATCTTTATCCTGACGAAGCAATTCTCGAAAAGCGGCACTCTCCGCCTCGTTACGAATTTGCCTGTAGCCGGCATCGTTGCTGAGAAACGTATCGGATTTTTCTATGTACAGAGCCACCTCCTGAATCAACGGGTTCGTATCCCGCATCAGCGTTAAGAATCGGTCGATTTCTTTCGTTTTGTCAAACTGCTGAATGAAATTCGTGTCCTCCAGCGAGCTGTTGAACGAAGGCTCCATACTAAGCCGTGCCACGAATAACTCCAATTGGGACATATAGTCATCCAGTCTTTGGATTGACTGATTCACCTGCTTCTGATGGGAACCGTTCAACTCTTTAACGATGCGGCCCGTGCCCATTGCGTATAAAGTAACGCCCATTAAGGCAATAGGGATACAGGTGATCAGCAGAATCGTGATTAGGCTTTTTCTGTAGAAAGCCCCTTTATAGCGAGAGAAGCCCATTTTCCACCTCCCCTTCCTTGCTTACGCAGTCTTGATAACACTTTATTTCTCCGTATTCTTCCCTGCAAGAGAGTGCAACGGCCATCCCTGCCGGTTCCGCAAGTGTTTTGAGAATCCCATGGGAAAGCGAAAGAGATTGCTATTGCCTGAAATCCTAACGTTCTTTATCGTAAAGTTCATAACAAATTTGTCAGGAGGCCTCCTATGACAACCATTCCTGCCGAGCAACGAACTGCGATACCCAAGAAAACAAAGTTGAGAAATACAGTCCTAAGCGATCTCGTAAGGGACCGGTACTTGTATTTGCTCGCTTTGCCGGGACTCCTGTACTTAGTGATTTTCAAGTATATCCCGCTAGGCGGAGTGATCATCGCCTTTCAAAATTATTCTCCCTATATGGGGATGCTGCAAAGTCCTTGGGTCGGGCTCGATCATCTTCAAACCTTGTTCACCGATGACGATTTCTGGATGATCTTCCGCAATACCATGGCGATTAGTCTGCTCAACTTAGCTTTCTTCTTTCCCTTTCCAATTCTCTTGTCACTTTTGTTAAATGAATTGCGGAGCATGATGTTCAAACGAATGGTACAAACTATTATTTATTTACCGCATTTTCTATCCTGGGTCATTATCATCGGACTTACCTTCCTCATGCTGTCCCAGTCAGAAGGCTTGATCAATAAGATCATTGCCTATTACGGAGGCCCTAAGATCGCCTTCCTAACCGAACCTGATTATTTCTGGATACTGCTTACCTTTCAATCCATGTGGAAGGAAGCTGGCTGGGGAACGATTATTTTTTTGGCTGCTATGGCTTCCGTCGATCCCCAGCTCTATGAAGCAGCCAAGGTGGACGGTGCAGGCAAGCTGCGTCAGGCCTGGCATATTACCTTACCCTCGATTCGAAATGTAATCGCTATCTTACTGATTCTGCGTCTGGGGCACGTGATGGATGTCGGCTTCGAGCAGATTTATCTGATGATGAACGGCGCCGTATCCGAGGTTGCTGATGTTTTCGATACCTATGTTTACCGCAAAGGGATTCAGCAAGGCGATTTCAGCTACAGCACCGCAGTCGGCTTATTTAAGTCGGCAGTAGGCTTTCTGCTTGTCCTTCTCGCCAACAACGTTGCTAAGCGAATGGGTGATGAAGGGGTCTTCTAAAAGAATCCGCAGCCTTAATGAAAGGTGGTTCGCTATGCGTATTTCCCTCAGTGAAAAACTATTTAACGCATTCAACATCCTGTTCCTATCCCTGCTCAGCCTTATATGTTTGTTTCCGTTTTACTATATTACCGTAGTTTCCTTCACCGATCCCACGGAATATTATCAGAAGCCGTTCGTTTTGTTTCCGGACAACTGGACAGTAGGAGCCTACAAGTATTTGATATCAACACCCAATTTTATGAACGCTGCGAAGGTCAGCGGTTTTCTGGCTACAGTGGGCACCCTGCTAAGCTTGATCGTCAGCTCCGGAATAGCTTACGCCATTTCGAGGCAGAGGCTACGATTTCGCCGCAGTTTGATGCTGCTGATCTTTCTTACGACCATCCTGCAAGCAGGCTTAATTCCTTCTTATTTGATCGTGAAAGGGCTGGGCATGCTGAACAGCCTCTGGTCCCTCATCATCCCCTCCTTAACCGGGGGCTGGTATATCCTTTTAATGAAAGGCTTTTTCGATAGTATTCCCGACAGCCTGGAGGAAGCGGCAAGAATCGACGGCTGCACGGAGCTGAGCGTTTTTTTCCGGATCATCCTGCCCTTGTCCCTGCCTGCCCTTGTGGCCTTCGGTTTGTTCTTCGCCGTGGGCTATTGGAACACCTTCTTTACCGCCGTCATCTATATGAACGACCATACCCGATGGCCTCTGCAGGTCCTGCTGCAGCAAATGCTCATCGATCCGACAACCGCCGTCGGAGGGACCTCCACGCAGATCGCTTCGGAGGTACGCATGCCTCCCGAGACGTTGAAAATGGCGGCTGTCATCATCTCTACCGTACCGATCATGTGTGTGTATCCTTTCCTTCAGAAGCATTTTGCCAAAGGGGCAATGGTGGGTTCTGTTAAGGGGTAAGCGTATACAGCTATTGGATGTACATTATTTTAAGGAGGTTTATCTATGATCAGAACAAAAAGCAGCAAAACCCTGCTTTCCCTAACCGCCCTCGGAGTAATGGGCACCGCGCTCTTAAGCGGATGCAGCTCTGCGGGAACGGAAGCACCCGGGGCCAAAAGGCCCGAAGCCGGCGGAAACGCCAAACCTACGGACATCAGCATTATGGTGATTAACTATGGAACCCAATTCGCAGATAAAGACAACTTTATGTGGAAAGAAATCGAGAAACGTACGAACACGAAGCTGAATGTCACTTGGGTTTCGCCGAACAACATCATCGAGAAAACGAATGTTACGCTCGCCTCCGGGGATATTCCCGACCTCTTGTATATGGAAGACCTGAATCAAGCCCAGTTTCGAAGCGCTGTGTCTCAGGGCGCATTCTGGGATCTAACGCCCTTCCTTAAGGATTACGCCAACTTTAAGAACGTTCCTGCTTATGCATGGGAGAACACCAAGATCAACGGTAAAAATTATGTCATTCCCAGACCTTATCCCATTGTCGGAGGCGGTTTGTTCCCACTCATCCGCAAGGATTGGCTCGATAAACTGAATCTTAAGATGCCGGAAACCGTTGACGATTTCAAAAGCGTATTGAAAGCATTCGTGGGCAACGACCCTGACGGAAACGGGCAAAAGGATACCACCGGTTATGCCGCCACCTTGGGAAGCCTATCCTTCTTCTATAATCTTTACAACGACACCAATGGAGACTGGAAGCTAAAGGATGGAAAGCTTGTTCCTATTATGACGGAGGAGGCCTCCCGGGAAGCGCTGCTCTATATTAAAGGTCTGTACGAAGATGGCCTCATCTCGCCGGATTTCTCCGTTTTGAAGCTGTCTAATATTAATGAAGCGTTAAACAGCGGAAAAGCGGGAGCCGCGGGCTATTCCATGAATAACGGGTGGAGATTTACGGAAGAGCTGCGCAAAACGAAGCCGGACGCCGCCATCGTTCCTCTCTCCTACCTAAAGGGTCCGAAAGGCAACAAATTTACCATTGCCACGGCGGGCTACTACGGTGCCTTCGGCATTCCCAAGAAGGTTCCCGAGGAGAAGGTTCGAAAGATCCTCGCATTCATGGACTACGGATACAGTCCTGAAGGGAACAACTTGGCCAACTATGGCATTAAGGATGTACACTATACGGAAGCAGACGGACAGAAGAAGACAACGGAAAGGTTTAACCAAGACCTGCTTAACGGTAATTTCCAAGGGGTCTGGATTCAAAACAATATCGACCTGGTAACGGTATCTCCCGGTATTCCTAAAGAGTTTTACGAGCTCAACAAAAAAATCTACGCCGAACGAGAGCAAGCTGCACCTAAGGACCCGTCCATTGGCCTTTTCTCCGAGGCCCAAACCAAGCTGATGCCGGATCTGAAGAAAAAGGTGGATGACATGCGTGTAAAAGTAATCCTTGGCCAAGAAAAAATAGAGGCTTATGATGCATTCATCACCGCATTGAAAAATGATGCGAACCTAGTGAAAATTACTAAGGAAATGAACGATGCCTTGGCTCAGAAGAATAAATAAATTCCCATCGCTTTCGCAAAAGGCTGACCAGGATCTTAGCTTGGTCAGCCTCTATGTTTTCCAGTCCTATTACAGGGACTTTTCTTCCTTGCCGGAATGCAGACCCTCGGTCAGCCTCTCGTGAAATAACGTAATATCCACCGGAGCTCCGCCCTTCAAGCGGGATTCCTCCGCAGCAAACGCCATCAAGTGGCTTCGAACGGATACGGACGCGGAGGTTAAGCTTTCTCCCTTGCTCTCTCCGCGCACTTGATTAAGAAAATCACGGATGATACCTACATCGCCGCCGTTATGACCTACTTTCGAATCATGCAGCCGGATCACGCTTTGTTCCCTCGTAACAAAATCGTATACCGTGATCTGGTTTTCTTCCATATTGCCGCGAATTTCGCCCTTGGTGCCCATAATCTGAACGATTCTCGTATTGTCATGCGTAAAGCCGCACATGCTGAACATCGCCGTGGCTCCGCCTTCAAATTCCATTGTCACCACTTGGTGGTCGACTACGTTATTGTCGCTGCGGTATACGCATCGACCGTACGGCGTGGTACGCAGCGCATGCAGTATCCCTTCCTTGCTCGTATCCCCAGTAATTTTCCGGGCCCAGCCGCTGCCTTCGCCCAGGTAATATCGCGGGGCGTAATAGGAACAGCTCGCTTCCGCAGGACAGCCGTCCAGACAGCGCTCGGGAGCGCCTTCCGGAGCGCATTCCTCCTTGAAGTGCATCAACGAACCGAACGAGCTGACGCGAAGGCATGGCTTGTCGAGGACGTAGGCAAGGATGTCCATGTCATGACAAGATTTGGCCAGTATCATCGGACTTGAGACGTCGGAGTTGTTCCAATTGCCGCGGACGAAGCTGTGCGCCATATGAAGATTGCCCACGTTCTCGTTCAACTGAACGGAAGCGATGTCGCCGATCTTACCCTCACGGATGACACGTTTCACCGTTTGCCAGAAGGGCGTGTACCGCAATACATGACAGATGGAAAGCATCCTGTTATGCTTCTTTGCCGCAAGCTCCATCTCTACACATTGTTTCGGATCGGGCGACATCGGCTTCTCCAGCAGGACATGATAGCCTTGCTCAAGGGCCCTCAGCGTCGGCTCGAGATGCATGCGGTCTTGGGTACAGATGATGGCAATATCGGCGACAGAAGGACTTTGCAGCAGCTCTTGCCACGATTCGAATGTCTGTTCTGAGGATAAGCCATGCGCTTCCGCGAAGGCTTGCCTGCGCTGTTCGTTCGGCTCAGCCACCGCAACGAACGCCAGCTCGTGGGGATAATGCAAAGCGTAAGGAGCGTAGGCGTAAGAGCCACGGTCTCCGGCACCGATTAAGACGGCAGTCACTTTTTTCATAAGTTGATTTCTCCTCTCAGTTAGGGTATATCTACGCTTTGGAACCGATAAGAGTGCCCTTGCTTACTTTAACAATATGTAAATCAAAGCGGATGTACACGAAGCTTGTAATGCGGCTGTTATACTTGCGGCCTCACCTCCTTAAGAATATATGTTATTTCGAAGCCGGCAATGTTTGCACCCAAATCAGGAAAACGTTATCCTAATAAGCAAAAAAAGTAGTCAAGACTAAGCTTGACTATCATTATGTAGGTGTAAGGGACACGGGGCTTGATGACTCGCGAATTATGAGCCGGTAAGGCAGCAGCACCTTCGATGCTTGGGGCGAATCCGCTTGAATTTGATCCAGCAGCGTCTTTACTGCCGTCATCCCGATTTCGGCTTTAGGCACGTGTACCGAAGAAAGCGGCGGTGTCGTATATTTTGCGATATCGATGTTATCCATTGACATCACAGCCATGTCTGCCGGGATTCGCAAGCCGGCCTCAATGACGGCGCGCATGGCGGGAATGGCGAGCTGGTCACTGGCCGCGAATAACGCCGTCGGCAGGGAACCGCGCTCCCGGTTAATGAGCTCGCTTACGAATTTGAAGCTGTTGTCTATATTCCAGTGGGTGTTTATGATCCAGGAAGTATTCAAAGGGATCCCCGCTTCAAACAGCGCATACTTATAGCCTTGATAGCGTTCCTCGGTATCCAGCGCTCCGTTATGGCCGCCGCCCCCTACGAAAGCGATGCTGCGGTGACCGGCGTGGAGAAGATGCTCCACGGCCGACTTAGCGGCTGCCGTCCGGTCGTAATCGACAAGGGGAATATCCAAGCCCGACGCACTGATGCCAACCACAGGCAGCGTCGTCGATTTTATATATTCGATTAGGGTATTGTTAATCCAGCCAATCACGATCAAGCCGTCGATTCGGTGCTCGAGAATCATTCTGGTTAGCGCCGTTTCAGCTGTTGCTTCCTCGGGGGTATGGACGAAAGCAAGTGAATACTCGGTTTCGTTCAAGCGGTTCATCATACCTGAGATGATAGGAGAAAAGTAAGGATGGCCGTCACGAATATGAGGACCTGATACCAGGCATCCGATCTGCTTGGAAGGCCGGGACTTCTCTCTGCCGTTCTTCACCAGCGTACGAGCGGATTCGTTCGGTTCATATCCGAGCTCACGGACCGCATGCCAGACTTTGGCGGCTGTATCGGGATTGATGTGTCTGCTCGTATCGTTGTTAATAACCCGAGATACGGTGGAAATGGAAACGCCTACGAATGTAGCTATGTCCTTCAAGGTGGTCAATCGCAAGCAGCTCCTTCCGGTTCTTCGCAAGAAAACAAGCCCAAACGTTTTCCTGAATTCAGGATAGCAAACCAAAGAAGCTCTGTCAACGAAGAAAAGCACTCTATTGAAGGAGCTTCGAGTCCCTTTTCCTTATCAGCACAGTTGCACGAATCAGCTTATCATTTTGCTGCAGTTCAGCTTGGCTGCGAGCTTGATCATCATATCGTCGGTCATTCGTTCCAAGTCGTACTGCGGCCGGAAGCCCCATTCCTCCCTTGCGGCTGTCGGATCAATCGAATCCGGCCATCCTTCCGCAATCGCTTGGCGGACCGGGTCGATGGAATACTTGAGCTCAAATTGCGGCAGATGCCTTCGGATGCTTGCGGCTATGCGCTCCGGATCGACGCTCATGGCGGTTACATTAAAGGCATTGCGGTGTTTCAGCCGGGAGGCATCCGATTCCATCAATTGAATCACCGCGTCAATCGCGTCGGGCATATACATCATGTCCAGGAAGGTCCCTTGCTTCAAATAGGAGGTATAGCTTCCCGTTCGAACAGCATCCACATACATATCGACGGCATAATCCGTCGTACCGCCCCCGGGAGGCGTACAGTGAGAAATTAATCCCGGGAAGCGCAGCCCTCGCGTATCTACGCCGAATTTATGAAAGTAGTAGTCGCACAACAGCTCGCCGGACACTTTGTTGACCCCGTACATGGTCAAAGGCCTCTGTACCGTATCCTGAGGCGTGCCCTTTTTGGGGGCGCCCGCTCCGAATGCTCCAATAGAGCTAGGCGTAAAAAATTGACACCCGAGCTGTCGCGCCGCTTCGAGCGCATTAACCAATCCGCCCATATTCAAATTCCATGCGTATACAGGATTGATCTCCGCTGTTGCGGAAAGCAGTGCCGCAAGGTGAATGATCGTATCCGCATGGTGCTCCCTGGCCGCCTCCAGGATCAACGGCCCATTGCACACATCAAGGATGCGGAATGGGCCGGATAAGGCGGCCTCGCTCTGCCCCTCCCGGATGTCCGTCGCCAGAACGGAATCCTCTCCATAAATATCGCGCAGCCGTACCACCAGCTCCGAACCGATCTGGCCCAGGGCTCCGGTCACCATGATTCGCTTCATGGTAAGCACCTCCTTATATCAAGTCCAGCTCATGACCGACCTTCTCATAAACGGCAAGCGCCTGGTCGAGCATCTCTTTCGTATGCGCCGCCGTAGGCATGTTCCTGATACGCCCGGACCCCTTCGGCACGGTCGGAAAAACAATCGCTTTGGCATAAACGCCCTCTTCGTACAGCCTGGTACTGAATTGCTGCGTCGCTTCCTCATTTCCGAGAATACACGGCGTGATCGGGGTTTGTGTGTGCCCTATAGAGAAGCCGAGCTCTTTAAGACCGCGCTGCAGGTAGGCGGCATTCTCCCATAACCGGTCCTGGAGCTCCTTGCTGCCCTGTAAAATGTCTATCGCCGCGATACAAGCCGCAACGGAGCCCGGCGGCATCGCAGTAGAGAACAAAAACGGACGGCTGCGTACCTTTAACCATTCAATCAACTCGCGCGACCCGGCCACATACCCCCCTACGACACCGACCGCCTTCGATAACGTCCCGATCTGAATGTCAATTCGGGCGGATAAGCCGAAATGCTTTACTGTGCCCGCTCCACCGCCAAGCACCCCCGAACCGTGGGCGTCATCCACATAAGTAATGAGATCGAAAGCCTCGGCAATATCCACGATTTCAGGCAGCTTGGCGATATCTCCATCCATCGAGAAGACGCCGTCGGTAATCACCATGATGTTCTTGTATTTGCCGGACTCCCTGGCCTCCTTCGCTTTGGCACGCAAATCGTTCATATCCGAGTGTCGGTAACGAATAACGGCTGATTTGGTTAAACGGCAGCCATCGATAATGGACGCATGGTTCAGTTCATCCGATAATATCGCGTCATCCGCACCCATGACAGCAGAAATGGCAGCCATATTGCAGTTAAAACCCGACTGGAAGCTCAACGCCGCTTCGGTTTGCTTAAATGCCGCGAGCTTCTCATCAAGCTTGGCGTGAAGCTGTAAGGTACCGTTGATCGTCCGGACGGCACCGCTGCCTGCGCCAAACGCTTGCGTCGCTTCGATCGCCGCCGCGACCAAACGGGTGTCCGATGCCAGCCCCAAATAATTGTTGGAAGAAAGGTTGATCAAGCTGCGGCCGTTCATACGAATGATAGGGCCGTTCGCGCTTTCCAGAGGCTCAATCGTATTGAACAGTCCTTGGGCTTTTAGCTCGGCAAGCTGCTGCCGAAGATATAAGGCAAACGTTTGGCTCGTCATGAATATGACCTCCTTAGGGTGGGAGCTACACTACAAGAATGTATGTTATAGTGAAATAAATGTGCGTTTTAGTGTACTTATATGTTATATTATACACTCGTATGCTATAATGTAAATACATATTTTACCTAACTTATCCGCTAACGAACATTTATAAATTGACAATCCGGAAGAAGTCCAATACAATAAAAGTCAATAATTTCATATCCGGCTGTATAAACAGCTTTTCTTATTGCGAGAGGTGGAGGGACTGGCCCTATGAAACCCGGCAACCGGCCCATCAATGGGATAAGGTGCTAAATCCATCGGAACGAGGTTCCGAAAGATAAGAAGAGGACGATTCCGTTCTAACCTCTTCTTGGAAGAGGTTTTTTTATTTTAAGGGGGATGGCTATGGAGCAAACGAGAGATTCGATCGGAATCGCCTTACTCGGCTTAGGTACGGTAGGCAGCGGCGTGGTGAAAGCATTGACCGGCAATGCCGAGAGGCAAAAAGAAAGCTTCGGTGGAAAGATTGAGCTCTGCGGTGTCTTGGTTCAAGATCTGTCGAAGCCGAGAAGCGTGGACATTCATCCGGAGCTTTTATTCGATAACTACAAACAACTCTCTTCCCATCGTCGACTTCAAGTTGTTATAGAAGTGATGGGAGGCGTCGAGCCCGCCAAAACGTATATAGAAGAAGCACTCCGTTCCAAGAAACATGTGATTACGGCGAATAAGGAGCTTATGGCCAAACATGGCTCGGAATTGCTCCGGTTGGCCAAGGAGATGGGCGTTCATTTGCTGTATGAAGCCAGCGTCGGCGGAGGGATCCCGGTTCTCGGCGTGCTCTCCCAGTTTCTCCGTTATAATAAAATCGAACGTATCTCAGGGATATTGAACGGCACGACGAATTTCATTTTGACCAAAATGATGCTCGAATCGCTGGATTACGATACGGTGTTAGCCGAGGCACAAGCATTGGGCTTCGCCGAAGCGGATCCGACGTCGGATGTGGAGGGCTACGACAGCATGTATAAGCTGATCATCCTAGCTCGGCTAGCCTGGGGTGTGGATACAACGCCTGACAAGGTGGTTCGCCGGGGTATCACCCACTTGACCTCCAATGACATCGCCTATGCTAAAGAACAACATGCCCGCTGGAAATTAATCGCCTCCGCTGAGAAACTCGAGGACGGAACCGTGCATTTAACCGTCGAGCCAAGACTTATCCCGGAGGGACATCCGTTATACGGAGTGATGTATGAGTTCAATGCCGTGCATTTATCCGGCAACCTCGTGGGCGAGCTTACGTTCAGCGGACGCGGTGCCGGTGAAATGCCTACCTCCAGCGCAATCCTAGAGGATTTAGCCTACGCGATGAACCATTCCCCTGAGACGATCAACGCCGATCCGGTTAACATATCGTAAGCTTAAGTATGAATGAGTAAGGAGACTGTAACGTGGAAACAGATCAGATTCATAAGAAAATCGGCCGAAACCTGCTGAACATCCGCAAAGCGAGATCGCTCAGTCTGGATCAGGCAGCTGAATTAACCGGCGTTAGCAAAGCGATGTTAGGGCAAATCGAACGCGGTGATTCGAATCCGACCATTTCCATCCTATGGAAGATCGTTAACGGGCTTCGCATTTCATTTACTTCTCTGATTGAAGAGGAATCACCGGAAGTGAAGCTGATTCGTTACGGTGAGATGGAGCCTTTTCGAGAGGAAGAGGGGCTGTACCGCGCCTATCCGATCATCCCGTTCGATCAACAAAAAAAATTCGAGGTCTATATTGTTGAGATGGATCCCGACTGCTTGCATAACTCGGAACCCCATAACGAAGGGGTGGAAGAGTATATTGTGATCCTCCAGGGCCAGCTTCACGTTACCATTCAAGAGGAATCGTACCATCTGAATGCGGGTGACGCGCTTCATTTTGTAGCGGATAAGCCCCATGTTTACAGCAATACTTCCCGCCATAAGGCTGTTTATCAAACGATTATTTATTACCCGTCCTGAAGTCCGTGTAAGAGTCTGATTCGAATACTTCGCAGAAACCGGGGGTGCCCCTCAGCCATTTCATGGCCCTTGGGACACCTCTGTTTGTTTTTTCGGCCACCTGCGTTATCACCACACCTTCGATTTCCATATTTTAACAAACAGTGCGAGCGGCCCACGCGAAGGCGCGGGAGGTTTATCCGAGCTGCCGTCCCTGTCGTTCACTCCATATACTTATCATTGCCTTTCGGCAGATATACGGTAAATATAGTGCCTTCATCAGGCTGACTCGCAACGCGGATGAAACCGCCGTGAGCTCTTACAAAATGATGAACGATGGATAATCCGAGCCCCGTACCGCCTGTATGCCGAGAGCGTGCCTCGTCTACACGATAAAATCGATCGAAAAGGTGGGGCAGCTCTTCCTCCTTTATTCCGATGCCTGTATCGATCACCGAGACACTTGCAAAGAACGCATCCCGTTCAATGACCCTGTCTTTCAGTTCGACCGTAATCATCCCCCCGTCAGGCGTGTAACGAATTGCATTCGTCAGCAAATTAATGAAAACCTGCGTGATCCTTCTCACGTCGACCATAACGGTAACCGGCTTTGAAATTGGGCGAAGGCGAATGTCCAATCCGTTTTCTTCCGCTTCGTATTTCACGTCGTCTACGATTCGTTCCAGGAGTACCGTCAGATCGAGCGGTTTACGATCGAGCGACAACCGGCCTGCTTCGGCGAGCGACAAGACATGCAGATCATCTACTAACAGGCTCATTCGGATTACTTCATCATGAATCCGAAGCAGCATTTCCGGAGGGACATGATGTCCGGCCTGCTGATAATTTTCCAGCTTAAGCTGCATAACGGACAACGGCGTGCGAAGCTCGTGAGCAACATCGGCCACCAATCTTCTGCGGGCTTCCTCGGCTTCTCGCAGGCGAAACGTCATATCATTGAACGTTCGGGCGACTTTCCCATACTCATCCTTTGTGTCTACAGGTACTTTGACGTCTAGATCACCCGACGCCACGCGCTCTATAGCGGCTATTAGCTTTTTGAGCGGGAGGGTCAGCACCCCTGATATCCAAAAACTGAATAACAACCCGATCGCAACAAAAAAGAACAAGCGCACGCCGTGTGTGACTTGAAACAGCGCGTTCAGCTGCATATTTTCCAGGAAAAAAGACTTAAAGATTTCAATTTGCTCCTCGGGCGCAGCACGTAAATAATTGGCATCGATTTGCTCCCTTTGAAATTGATCGAACAAACCGGCTGCGTAGAATTGCGTTGTAAGGGAAAACGTGATACTTACAATGAACACGAGCAGTCCCATACAGGCAAATATTTTCATGCGGACCGTCATCTTCATGAACGTTCACCGAATCGATAACCGAAACCATATACCGTTTGAATATATCGAGGATCGGCAGGATCGTCTCCCAGTTTGCGGCGAAGATTCCGGATATGGGAATCCATTGTTCTTTCGTATCCCATGAACTCGTCCTCCAAAGCAGCCTTTAACAATTGCAATCGGCTAAAGACAATACCGGGACGACCCGCCAGTGTGAACAAAATTTTGAATTCAGTAGGTGTCAATTGGATTTCCTGACCGTCTTTGAATACCTGACATTTGGCCTCGGAAATGATCAAGTTATCTCTTTCCAAAAAAATCGGCCTGTCTTCAGGTCCGCGTAAGCGGCGAAGTAGAGCTCGAATGCGCGAGGCGAGCTCGCGCAGGCTGAACGGCTTCGTCAAATAATCATCTGCGCCGATTTCCAGGCCGACAATTTTATCTGATTCATCCGACCGGGCCGTGACCATAATAATGCCGCATTGCGAGGTTTGCCTTAGTTCGCGGCATACGTCGATTCCGCTTTTCTCGGGGAGCATCCAATCAAGCACAACGAGGTCCGGCCGTTCAGACCGGGCTATCATGAGCGCTTCCTTACCGGTACGAGCGGTCAATACCCGGAACCCTTCCCGTTGCAAATAAGTCTGCATCTCCTCCAGCATGCCCTGTTCATCCTCCACAAGCAACAGCTTCGGTTCCATTCCCATCACAACTTTCCCTTTAGTCTGCTTCCATTGACGAGACCTATATCGCTTACCCAAAATTATACCGCGATTTATTAGGTTCTAAAAGAAATCCATGGAAAGAGAGGAAGATCTGCATAAGTTCTCGATATTTGTTGTGTAAACTTGGCTGTGAAAGGAGGAGAAAGCATGGCCCCTATCAGGGTGCGTTACGTTGTCACGATGAAGATGCAACTTGAATCTTCTGACCTAACAAAACGAAAAAGAGGAGAATGTAACAAATGAAAATGAAGCTGCTTTCACTCTTAGTTTTTTGTACGCTTCTACTTGTGCCGGCGATTGCCTCTGCTGAAGTGACCGACGGTAATATCGGTTACGGTTTAACCCCCGGGCGACTCAGAACCATCGCGGCCGCGGTAGTGGGGCTGGTCAGCGTGGTCATCGGCGGGCTGTCTCTGGCCCGCTCCAACCGCAACGGGCGAGCCAGAGCCATCGCAGCCGCGGTGCTGGGACTTATCGCCATAATCCTCGCCGGACTGCATCTGGCCACTTCCTCGGGTGGTTTCGGCACTGGCAACGGGCGAGCCGGGGCCATCGTAGCCATCGTGGTGGGGCTGACCGGCATGCTCCTTGCCGGATTATCTTTTGCCCGCTCCCGCCGTGCCGGCTGATCCTCCCTACCCTGCGCGGGCAAGCTTCGCGGGTGCAGGTGCCGGTTATATATATAAGAAAGCCACCTCACCGAAGCTAGTTCGGGGAAAGTGGCTTTCTTGTTACATTCGCTTTACCGCTAAGGCAACTTAGTATTTCACCGGTCCATTAAAGATTTTCTTGATTTCCTCCAAAGGTGCCTTCGGCACGCGATCGTACGTTAGCAGCCCGTTGATTTCCTGTTCTACGTCCGTTAACTGTGTATAGCAGATACCTTGAACATACGGGGACTGCAGGAACGGCTCTACTACGTCATGCAGCTTCTTGAGGAAGTCCTCTTCGTTCTCCGCACCGGAATATCCCCAGCCCTCCCAATCGCTCTTCTTGAAGGCAATCCCGCCGAACTCGGTAACCAGAATCGGCTGACCCTCATAGGCAGTCCCTCCAACAAGCACTTCACGGCGATGAGGCTTCGTCCCAAGCGTCTTCTCCAAAGTGGAATAACGCTCCTCCAGATCTTCCCTTTTCCAAGCATAGTCGTGGATGGTGACAAGGTCGGTGCTCATATTTTCCCATCCATCGTTAGAGACGACAAGACGGGTTTCATCCAGCGACTTGGTCATATGATACATGGCTAACGTGTGCTGCTGCTGACGCTTGTCAACGAGGATATTAGGGACGCCCCAGCTCTCGTTGATCGGTACCCAGACCACAATACACGGATGATTATAGTCTCTTTCGATCGCTTCCTGCCATTCCTGCGTCACTTTGCGAACGTAGTCCTCCGAGTAGCTGTAAGCGTTGGCCATTTCGCCCCAGACGAGATATCCCAGCTTATCCGCCCAATACAGGAAGCGAGGGTCCTCAATCTTCTGATGCTTACGAGCACCGTTAAAGCCCATAGCCTTAGCCAGCTCGATGTCCTGCTTTAGCGCCTCATCGCTAGGCGCCGTCAGAATGCCGTCGGGGAAGTAGCCCTGGTCGAGGATCAGCCTCATGAAATAAACCCGGTTGTTCAGCATCACCTTGCCGGCTTCGACCGTAATTTTCCGCATGCCGAAGTAGCTTTCCAGCGTATCGACCGGCTTGCCGTCCACAAGCAGCGTGATCGTCACATCGTAAAGATTCGGCTTATGAGGTGTCCACCAGCGGCCCAACCCGTGATCGTTGAAATCATGCAGACCTATGCTCCTTGTCTCCTCCGCATGAGTGAAGCTAAATGTAGTGCTTGTGGAATATTCGTTCTTAAACCGAATATCGATTCGGGCTTCTACCTTCCTTCCCGCCGGTGCTTGATTCAAGAAGGTCCGGATTTGAATTTCGTTCCTATCGATATCCGGCTTGAATTTGAGTTTGGTTATGTAAAGCTCATTCACAGGCTCTAACCACACCGTTTGCCAAATCCCTGTAGTTCTTGTATAGAAAATGGAAGCGGAATTTTCCTTCCAGTACTGTTTCCCGCGGGGCAGCGTAACATCACGACTGAAGTCTTCCGCCCGAACCACCACTACATTGTCACCTGACCTGAGCGCCGAGGTGATATCGGCATGAAACGGCGTATGCCCACCTTCATGGAAAGCAACCTTATGACCGTTCACCCACACTGTTGCCGCATAGTCAACGGCACCGAAATGAAGCAGGATTTGTCGGCCGGTCCACTCGGCAGGAACGGTGAAGCTGCGGCGATACCAAACCAGGTCGTGAAAGTCTGTATCTCCAATGCCGCTTAGTTTGCTCTGATAGGCAAAAGGAACCTGAATCTTCTTGGAGAAGCCTTGGGCTCCCAGCCCCCATTGCTCTCCATCACCCATTCGGTCATCATCGAATTCAAACTCCCATGCTCCGTTAAGATTCAACCATTGTTCTCTCACAAGCTGCGGACGCGGATATTCCGGACGCATGACTTCCGTTGTCATAGAAAACTCTCCCCTCGATGAGTTAACCTTATTGTTAATATAATTATTGCACAGTTAAATAATAGAGCGTGATATCCCAAAAGTCAACCAAAATGTTGATATGTTAACATATAAGTTATATAATCATAGCTGACGGGAGTGATTACACATTGAAGCTTGACGTAACAACAAAGAATATGAACGTATTGGAGTGCTTTTCCTCCGAAACCCGAGTTCGGATCATCGAGCTTTTAAATGCTCGCCCATATAATATCGGTGAGCTCGCAGAGGCAACAGGCTTCTCGTCCGCCATCATTACCAAGCACATTCAGAAGCTCGAAGAGGCGGGAATTGTGCTCACAGAGAGCCTGGTGGGAAAGCGGGGCACCCAGAAGCGGTGCTCCTTGAAGGTTGACCAGCTAACATTAGTACTTCGAACCGAATCTATGGAACAAGCCGCCGACCATAACCGATATACGGTGGAGCTGCCTATCGGGCAGTATTCCCGTTATGAGGTGAAGCCTACCTGCGGGCTGGCCTCCTCGGAGAAGCGAATAGGAATGATGGACGACCCTCGATACTTCGACGATCCTGAGCACACGAAGGCAGAGCATCTGTGGTTCGCAAGCGGTTATGTGGAATACCGCATTCCTAATTATTTGGTGGGTCGCGAGGAAGCCTCAAGTATCGCCATTTCCCTGGAGATTTGTTCGGAGGCTCCCAGTTATAACGAGAATTGGCCCTCGGATATTACGTTTACGTTGAACAACGTGGATGTAGCCACGTGGACCTGCCCGGGCGACTTCGGCAGCAAGAGAGGCCAGTATACCCCGAGTTGGTGGAGAGATACCCAGTATGGGCTTCACAAGACAATATCCGTAACACGGGAGGGCTCATTCATTGACGGAGTACGCAGCTCTGATGTTCGCATAGACCAGCTCGGTATCCGAGTCGGCTCGGAGATCTTATTCCGAATCCAATGTCCCGAAACGGCCGTCAATTGCGGCGGTGTCAGCTTGTTCGGCAAGGGCTTTGGCAACTATCCGCAGGATATTCAGGTTACCATTACCAACTGAGATCAGTGCAGTAAACGATCGATCCCGGAACCATACCGGTCTCACTGGGTTGACTAAGAAGAGCAGCGTCCTTGAACGCTGCTCTTCTCTACTATTATTTATCCGCTTGCGCTTTAGCTTTCTTGATGGCTGCATCAGCTTTCGCAGCGAAGGAATCTAGTGAGGCCTTCCCCGTTGCTTCCAATGTTAGTGCCCTTTGCAGCTCATGGAACCACAGGGCACGAATCTCACCATATCCGTCTGCGATCGTAGGCGGGTCCGTTACAAATTGACGTGCCGTCTCGGCATATTTGTACTCAGCGTCATTATAAAGTCCTACCACCGAATTTCTTGCCGATATGCCACCGGTCTGTATTAAGCTCTTCTTTCCATACTCGGGATCGTTTGCAATGAAATCAATGAATTTCTTCGAGGCGGCAATTTTCTCCGGATTGCCGTTATCGAACACCGCCATCCCGCCCAGATACGGCTCCAGTTTGGGCTTCGAGCCGTCTGCCGTCGGATAAGGCAGGAGCACGTCTTCGAACGGCACCTTCTTAAGCGGAGCATTCTGCGCTCGAAGCACAGCGGAATAATTGATGCTGAAGGCCAACTTGCCCTGAAGAAACAGATCATTGGCATCGGTAGCCGCAAGGGAGGCAGCACCGGTTACTACCAGCTTTTCCTTCGTTCCCTTTACAATCCAATCCAAGGCATGTCCCGCCTGTTCGGTATTGATCGCAACCTTGCTGTAATCCTCCGACAAAAATCGGGATAGGCCGAGATTGGCGATATATGCGCGTGTACCTTGATCCCCTGCTGTGCTTTTGGCGTAAAAGCCGGAGGGGATCACATCAGGTGCTTTATCTCGAACTGCCTTAAGCGCTTTCTCATATTCAGCAAAGGTCCAGGTTCTGTCGGGACGTTGCAGAGGGAGCAGGTCCACAGCGCCGATCCTCTCGAATACCGTTTTATTTACCGCCATCATGAAAGGCGTCGTATTGATGGGATACATATAAATGTTATCGCCCACCTTCGACTGCTTCCACAATGCCTCCGAAATATCGACCTTCACTTCATTGCTGATCATATCATTTAGAGGTGCCAAGAGCTTCTTTTTGCCCCAGTCGATAATCCGCCCGGGCGAATCGTATATAACGTCGGGAGCCATATTGGAGGCTATAGCCACATTCAGCTTCTGCGGTCCCCCTTCGAAGGTAAGCATCTCGATGCGAACTTTAATATCCGGATGTTTCTTGGAAAAGGCGGCAGCAAGCTGTTTCTCAAATTTACCGACTTCACCGTCCAAAGGCTGATAATTCGGAAAGTTCCACCATGTAATCTCAATAGGCTTAAACGTCGTAGATGCCCCTGCTTCTAAGCGGATATCTCCGTTTTTTAACGGCCCCTGGTTTGACGTACAGGCAGCTAGTGACAAGCTAATCAGTCCGATACTTACAAGGGAAGCGAAGCACTTATAATAAGCTGACATAGAATTCCCCTCCGTGAGTTCCTTATGCTGCAATATCACCTACGTTTAGCATACTATACGGAAGGAGAAATGGACATTTTATTATTCTGCTTTCTTCGACATGGTTGCCGTGTGTGTTAACTCGCTTATTGACCCTTTATTAAGAAACAATTCGTTTCACCTGATGAAACATGAAAGCTGCCATTTTTCGGTGTCCTTCCGCATCCAGATGCATATAATCAATTTCATTCATCACAACTTGATCCCTCGCATCAGCATAATGAATGCCGCTGCCCTCAAGCAAAACGGCCAAATGACTTGAAAGGCCTTCTGATTTTTCGCTGCAGCTTAATCCCATGGCACTACCCACTTTACTGTCTATGTATTGCGGGCCGATTGGGGCCGGACAAACTACAAGAACCTCAGGTGTCTTCCCATTTCTTCCTGCGGCAATCCCCTTTGCTTTCACAGCAAGTCTGGTGATACCCTGAGCGATATTGTATGAAGTTACACCGAAGCGTTGCTTCGTATCGTTCGTCCCCAGCATAATGATGACCATGTCCAAAGGCGAATGAGACATCATGCACGGATAAATATAGTTGAACCCGGATAAGCCTTCAAACAAAGGATCCTCGAATACGCTCGTTCTTCCCGGAAGACCTTCCTCTATAACCCGATAAGAGCTGCCGAGCAGATTGGCCAGAAGACCTGTCCACCTTGTTTCCTCATCAAACCTTGAATCCGTTTCAGCATTATAGCCCCAAGTATTGGAATCTCCAAAACATAAGATCATTTTTTTCATTGGTGTCTCTCCTTTGCCATAATAAAATCGCCCCGATGCAATCTCTTTTGCACGCGGGACGATATTGTCTTTGTTTTTACTCGTTATATTCCCAAATTTGCAATGCGGCTCCAATCATACCGCCCCAATTGCCACGGTAAGCGGGCCTTATTTGTACCCCTTGCTTCAGGGATGAGATCGTTCTCTTGTCCACCTCTTGCCGTAAACCTTCAAATAGGGCTTCTCCCGCCTCCGCTACACCTCCGCCAATGACAATTAATTCCGTATTAAACGTGTGTATTAATGTAGCGATGGCAGCACCTAACGCAGCGAGAGCATCCTGCATGATTTCTGCAGCTACGGGGTCCCCACTGTACCAACGGGCAATAACTTCCCTTGTATCGATACTGCCTTGGGGCATTCCGTTCGCTGCCAGACGCTCCCTCATACGGCGTGCAATGCTAGTGCCTGACGCGTAGTGCTCTAGACAGCCTATCCCCCCGCAGATACAGGTTTCTCCCTTGAAGTCGACGGACATATGTCCAAGCTCTCCGGCTCCGCCCCATGCCCCATGTACAAGGCGGCCATTCACCAGAATCGCGCCTCCAACACCGGTACCCACGGCCAGACAAATCATATTTTGTACGTTCTTGCCTGCGCCAAGCTTCTTTTCCGTTAATGCAAGTACGTTTACATCGTTATCGACCTCTACGGGAAGCTGAAACCGATCCTCCAATAGCTTCTTTAACGGCGTGCCCATGTACCCGGGAATGAGATCCGAGGAGAAGCGAATACTACCGTCGTTGCGATCAACCTGGCCTGCCGTCCCTACACCGATCCCCTTGAAACGGAGATCCGGCCGTTGTTGCAAGGCTTCAGTCAATAGCCCTTGTACCGCCTCCTGTATGCGAAGCGCTGTATTTACCTCTCCGGCTAGTGTGCTTAAGCTGAAGGAATGTAACACATCACCCTTACTGCTGATGACACCGGCGTTAATTTTGGTACCGCCTACATCGACCCCAATGGCGTATAGGGAAAACGGATCAAATAATAAGCAGTTCATCGCCATCCCTCCTTCCCTGGCCTTATATGTTACTCAATGCCTTCACGTATCGGGCCGTGACCAACTGCGGCCTCGTTATCGCGCTGCCTACAACGACATATGCAGCTCCCGTAGCCATTGCTTTGGCGGCATCTTCCGGTGTCCAGATCCGCCCTTCCGCTACAACAGGGATCTTCACCGATTGACAAAGCCTTGCAAGCAATTCAAAGTCCGGCTCCTCTTGCTGGGGACTATATGGGGTATACCCTGAGAGCGTCGTTCCGATCAAATCCACACCTAAACGCTCTGCAGCAATCCCCTCTTCGAAGGTGGATATGTCCGCCATCACGGAAACCCCATGGGAGTGTGCATATTCAATTAGAGGAACTACTTGTTCCAGACGGTTTTCCCGATCCGTTATATCCAATGCTACGATATCTGCGCCGGCAGAGACGATAGCCTTCACTTCTTCCAGCGTCGGTGTGATAAAGATGTCAGATCCCGGAATATCTCTTTTGATAAGACCGATAACAGGAACGTCCACTTCTTGTTTAATTCTTATAATATCGTCAATGCCGTTGGTACGAATGCCGATGGCTCCGGATTGCACAGCCGCTCTGGCCATCTTGGCCATGGTATCGCCGCCATGCAGCGGTTCGTGCTCCAGCGCTTGGCAGGATACGATCAATCCGTTCTTGGGAAGCTTCTTCAACGTCTTTTCCATAAAAAGTACGCACCTTTCTACTGCTGCCATCACAGGCTAGCCTTGGCGATAAGACCAAGCATTTTATCATTCAATGCCTTCAGACGATCCATATTCTCTTCACCGACCGGAAGCAGCGGCATCCGAACGCCTCCGCATGGCAAGCCGCGAAGCTCCATGATTGCCTTACAAGCGCCATACAATGACGGGAAGGAGAGCAGCTCCGAAATCAGCTCGTTCGTAATAAACTGCCACTCCTTCGCAGCCTCCATATCCCCTTCCACGTAACACTTTTCGATCTTCAGGAACAATTCCGGCATCACGCCATACGTACCGCCGATACCGCCGTCAGCACCGATGCTGCGGCCTGCCAGGTATTGCTCGTCGGGTCCGTTCAGTACAAGGAAATCTTTCCCTCCGGCCGCTTTGAATTGCTGCAATTCATACGTGCTTTCCGCAGAAATCTTAACTCCGATGACCTTCTCATGGGCAGCCATCTTCGTCAAGAGCGCCTTGGACAAGTGAAATCCGGTTGTTTGCGGAATATGGTATATGATGAAAGGAAGCTGCGTGCTGTCGATAATGGAAAGCCAGTGCTGCTCCACGCTTTGCGGGGATAGGCGGTAATAGATGGACGGTACAGCCGATACCGCATGAGCGCCTGCTTGCTCTGCATGAATGGCAAGCTCTACGCTATCCCGTGTGGAAGGTGCACCCACATGAGCAATAATCGTCAGCTCGTTCCCGACTTCAGCGATGACCGCCTCTAGTGTACGCTTCCGCTCCTCTACGGATTGAAGCATCCCTTCTCCCGTGCTTCCGCCTACATAAAGTCCGGAAACACCCGTGTTCGCATAGTAACGAGCCAGCTGCCTTGCAGCCGCTTCGCTGATTTCACCGTTCTCGTCATAGGCAGAGTACATAGCTACAGTAATTCCTTTGAATCTGTTAATATCATATGCTGTCATCATCGTTTCTCCTTTTGGAATAGATCGATCTTGCTTCTATCTTAAAACTTCCTTGGTCCATGTAGAATCCCTTACTTTTTACATGCTGTCTGGTCCGATTCTGACATATCGACCAAGCGGAACGATTCACCGCGGCATGAAGGAAAAACGCTCGGCTTCATGTCACCAAGCGCTTCCCGTACATTATTGAACAATCTCCTTCTTTACCTTGAAAACCACTTTCCGAATGTGTTGCGAAATGGGCTCAGCTGATGATCCCGTTAATCCCGGTCTATGAATGTCCGAAGGATACAAAACCACATACATCCCCGGCGTCAAAGTAGTGAACTGCTCGCCCTGCACGTTCTCATACAATACATAATCACTATCCAAATTGCTCTCCACTACCCCATTCATGCCGTTATCGCATGCATAGCCTATGGTTTCAGTACCTTCCAGCAGGTAATGAATATCGATATACTGTTCGTGCTTCTCCGCTTTGGTGTTCTTCCTGTCCCTGGTCTCGAGAGTCATAATCGTATAGTACACATCATTGCCCTGCAAAGAATACTTGCCTTCCTGAAGCTCAGAGAAGTTTGTTCTCAGCATCATGTCCATAACTTCCCTCAGCTTAGGATGCATGAAGGAACGATCCGACATCCAACGTTCTTTTCTGCCCAGCAGCATGGTTTCAGCTCCGTTTACTTGGAAGAATTAGCAATGATTTCATTCGCCTTTTTTGTCCAATCATCTAATGCCTGCTGAGCTGTCTTCTTCTTCGTGAACGCTGCCTGCAGCTCAGGGTAGAACGCACTGCGTGTTTCCGGATATCCCGGCACGGAAAGACCGATGTTGCCGGCGTATTTAAACAGCTGTGTCGTCTTGTATTGAAGTGTTCCTTCCGCGTAAGTTTTCGCTAAGGATTTGCGTGCAATGAGAACGGATTCGGCCTTCGCCATTTTCGCCATATTTTCTTGACTATTCGCATACTTAATAAATTCTTTAGCCCACTTCATCTTTGTTTCGTCTTTGGTATTCCACATCCAGGTTCCGTACCCAAACAAGACAGTATTCGACGACTTGCCGTCTACGGATGGGAAAGGAACGATATCCACCTCGAATTTCTTCGCGGTCCCTTCCGTGAAAGCCTTGTTTAATGTAGGCAGATTGCCGATGTTTCCGAACGCCATCCCGAGCTTCCCTTGAACGAACATATCGTTCATGAGGGCGCTTGCTTTCAACCCCGGAGCTCCGGGAGGAACTACGCCTTCATCGATCAAACGGGTTAAGAACTCCACTCCCTTAACGCCTTCCGGAGAATTCAGAATCGCCTTGTTATTCTCATCATTCCATGTCTTGGCACCGAATCCCCAGAGCAGGGAATGGGTCGCTTGGTCGCCGCCGGTATCACCTGCGTATAGTCCATAGCCATACACTTGCTTTCCTGGATCGGTTACGGCTTTAGCCGCTTTCAAGAACTGATCGAAGGTCCATGGCTCCATGTTTTTAGGCAGCAGATCAAGTGCATTTTTTTCCTTGAATAAATCTTTGTTAACGAGAAAACCGATCGCAACCGTGCTGTTCGGGTAAATGTATATCTTATTGTCCACCGAGACATTCTTTAGGGTTTTCTCTTCAAAGTCCTGCTTATCCACAATATCGTCGAGCGGAACCAGCAGCCCCTTCTTCGCGTAAGACAGCGGCCAGAAGAACGAGCCCTGCTGAATATCCGGCATTTCATTCGTGTTCGCCGCAATGCTGATCCGCTCATTGATACGGTCATCCGGGGTTTTGACAATATTGATCTTGACGTTCGGATTCGCTTTCTCGAAGCCTTGCTTCATTTCTTCATAAGCCTGCTGCACATCGCCGCGAGTATCGACCCACCAGGTCAATTGAACATGATCTTTGGCAGCTGCAGGCGCTTTGGCATCCTGCTTCGGCTCTTCTGTTTTTGCGCAGCCTGCCGCTGCTGTTGCCGCCAGCATAATGGATAGAATCGAAAGTGTGGATTTTTTCATATGAACCCCTCCATAGTTGAAAGTCTTTTACCTATTTCGCCCTGCGTAACACCCAGAAGTGTCTCACCCCCCTTCATGGGAGCAGCATCAGCCTTTGACGCCGCCGAGTGTTATGCCCTTCACGAAATAGCTTTGGAACATAAGGAAAATGATAAACACCGGGATAAACCCGAGCGTTGCCGCTGCCATCTGCAGACCGTAATTCGCCACATATTCGGATACTAGAGTGGCAATTCCCACATTGACCGTCATTTTCTCCTTCTCGCTAAGCATAATTAACTGCCACAAATAGTCATTCCACGCATAGGTAAAGGTGAAGATGGCTAATGCGCCGATAGCCGGCTTGACCACTGGCAGGAAAATTCGAAAGAATAGTCCGAGCTCGGAGCACCCGTCAATTCTTCCGGCCTCAAGAAGCTCGGTCGGAATCGATTCGCTAAACTGCTTCATCATGAAAACGGAGAAAGGAATGGTCAGAACCGGCAGGATGACGCTAGCCAAGTTATTCACAAGTCCGAAGTCACGCATCATGGAAAACAAGGGAACCAAAGTAATCTGTCTTGGTATGAACATAGCCATCAGGATGAGGGTGAAAAAAAGCTCCGCACCTTTAAACTTTCTCTTGGTCAAGGCGTAGCCTGCCATAGAGGCAACAAGGCATACCCCGATCGTAGCTACGATTGAAATGAACACACTGTTATACAGCCAAGAGAAGATCGAACCGTCCTCGAACAGCTCAATAAAGTTTCGTGTCGTCGGGGCTGTCGGGATCCAGTCCGGCGGTACTTTCACCGTCGAGCTTTGATTCTTGAAGGCACCCGTGATCATCCAATAAAGCGGGAAGATAAACATCATTGCGAGAGCATACAATAATACATTGCCGACACCCTTCACCATGAGGAAAGCCGCATTCTTCATCCAGCTCACCTCCTAGTACTGTACATCGGACTTCATTAATTTGAACTGAGCGATGGCTACCACGGAGATTAAAGCGGTAATAATAATGCCCATCGCAGAGGCCAAACCAAGCTGTCCGTATACAAAAGCAGTATCGTATAACAAAAACATGATCGTGGATGTCGCGTAGTTAGGACCGCCGCCTGTGAGTAGCTGTACAACGACAAATGTTTGGAATGCCCAGATCGTTGACATCACCAGAATGTAAAGGGATGTCGGCTTTAACAGCGGCAGCGTAATATGCCAGAATTTTCTGACGGAAGAGGCACCGTCCAAATCCGCGGCTTCATAATAATCGGGAGAAATATTCCCGAGAGCAGCCAGAATCAGAATAATAGGTTGTCCTACGTTAAAGGTAACGACCACCACGATCAGTGCCAGCAGGGCAAATCGTTCATCCGACAGCCACATGATCGGTCCGAGACCCAGCTTGGAGAGCGAGTAGTTGGCGATCCCATTCACAGGGTTATAAATCCAAGCCCAGATCAATGACAGAATTACCTGAGAGGATATGATGGGTAGATAAAAGGCGCCACGAAAAAAAGAAGCAAGATGCTTGTGCTTACCAAATATCAGTACCGCCGCGAAAACTGCAAACAGGTAGGTAAGCGGTACAGTGCCTACTACAAAGCCGAACGTGTTCATGATAGATTTCAGAAACACATCGTCCGACAGCAGTTTGGTGTAGTTATCCAAGCCGATCCAATTTTTCCTACCCAATCCGTAGTCAAAAAAGCTAAGATAAAACGCATTCATAATGGGGTAAATCTCAAACAACAAAAACAAAATGGCGAAAGGAGCAATGAAGAAGAGTCCCCACATTTCCCCTTTGATGGAACGCGATACCGGTGTCGTTCGCAAGGTTATGACCACCCTTCCTATCTAAGATGTTGTAGCGCTTACATTCTTAGTATATAACGGCTCAGGAAGGGGATACAGGAACGGATCTTCGCGTTTTATTCACAAAACTCGGATGTTTGGTCGATGCTATTCTTTTTCTACGATTTATCTTCACAAATTTACAATCCCAAACATAACCGGCTTTACTTTTGATATTTAGACCGAAATTGCTGTGGACTTTCACCTTTCAATTTCTTGAAAATCCGTCCGAAATAATTAATATTCTCATATCCTACTTGCTCCGCAATGAAGTAGATCGGAAGTCTTGTTTCCAGCAGCAGCTCTTCCGCCTTGCGAATCCTTACTTGATTTAAATACTCCGACAGACCGAACCCGGTCTCCTTCTTAAAGAGATAGCTTACGTAATTCTCGCTCATTCGAATCATTTCGGCCGCGCGCTTTAAGCTGAGCTCCTCCGTGTAATGCTCATGGATAAATGACATCAGCTGTTGAATGTCTTCCCGATAGATCTTATCTTTGCTATCGGACATGGCTTGCAGAAGCGACTCCTCCGCCTGGGCATACGCCGGCTCCAATTGCTCCTCCCCTTGAAAATCCCCGGATATTCCGACTACCACGGGGAGATCGATATATCGCTTGGCTGCCGCGGCTACCTCTTGGCCGAAGGCAAGCGCCTCCTCCTTCGATCGTTCCGAGTCGTCAACTACAGGAAGCAGGATCACGATTTCATCCTGCTTGACGGAATATAGGAAGCCACCCTCCTTACGCTTCAGCTGGATCTCAATCAGATTCAGCAATTTGAGCGAGTCCTTCGTAAGATCGGATGACAGCCTTGTATCCGGTCTCACTAAGAGCAAAATAGCGGGCTGGTCCTCAAACGGATACTGCGGCATCTGCTGCAAGGTGCCGTAAGAAGCAGCAGCCGCATGCGAGAAACCGGAGGCAGAACGCTGGTCTGCAATCTTGGCAGAGACCTCCAGCAGCATTTGCAGCAGCTCCTCCGGAGTCAGCGACGCCTTTAAGATATAATCGTCAACACCCAGCTTCATGGCTTTTCTTACATATTCATAATCATTGTGGCTGCTTAGAACAACAATATGTGTTTCCGGATATTCGGATTTTACCCTTTCGATCAATTCAATCCCGTTCATCCTCGGCATGACAATATCCGTAAGAATGATATCCACCTGTTGCTTCTCCAGTAAGTTCAGAGCCTCTAACCCATCCTGCGCATCACCGATAAAGTGGAATTGATGCTGTTCCCAATCAATTAAAGATTTAATCCCCAATCGTACCAAAAATTCATCATCTACCACCATTACCTTCAGCATGTCACCCCACCCCCTCCTTCTGTTGATCTTAATGGGAGCTCCAATTCTACCTTCGTCATTTCTCCGTATGTGCTCTCAAAACGCAGTCCGTACCCTTCTCCGTATTGCAAACGAATCCGTTCATGGACATTACGAACCCCGATGCTCTTGGAATCTGTCACTCCGTTAAGAAGACTTTGCTGCAGTACTAAGAGCTGCTCGGTTTCTATCCCCAATCCGTTATCTATCACTCGGATGATAAGCCGCTCTTCCGTCGCCTCCGCTTCCACTCGGATAACGCCGTTACGCTCCAGCCGTTCAATCCCGTGAATGATGCTGTTCTCAACAATCGGCTGCAGCATAAATTTAATCACTTCGTGGTGGTACAATGATTCCGGAATCGCGAAGTCCACGGATAATTTTTCGTTATATCTCAGCTTCATTAAGGTAATGTAGTGTTTCACATATTCCATTTCCTCTTTCAGCGTAATGAGCTTATCTCCTCTGCCGATGCTTCCTTCCATCATACTTCCCAGGCTGGACAGCATTTCCCCGACCTCGCGGTCATTTCGAATATAGGCCATCCACTTGATATTATTTAACGTATTCAGGATAAAATGAGGATTAATCTGCGCTTGCAATGCGCGAAACCTCATATCCTCCTTCTGCTCATACTCATCCTTTAACCGTCCGAGCAGCTCTCTGATCTGTCTGGCCATATGATTGTAAGATTCGATTACCGTGGAAATTTCCTTAGGTCCGGAAAGAGAAAGTGAGCTGTTAAAATCGTTCTTTTCAATTTCTTGCATTCGTTTGTTTAAAAGCTTTAACGGTTTGGAGACACTATAGGCTATGGATACGGCGAGAAGTAAAAATGCTAAGACAATGAATCCGGTTGTAAGAAGACTCGTTCTTCGAATATCGAATATTTCCTTAAATACCTTATCATGTGGAATGACTTGGATCAGCTTCCAGCCCGTTGCGGTAATCGTGTCGTAGCTAATAATGGATTTGCTGTTGCCTTTCTGTGAGATGAATTGCCCTTTCATGCTCCCCCATATATCGTCCGAATCCTCCGTGCCCGGCATCAATAACCCTTCACTTAACGCTCCCGCCACAAAACCGCCTTGCTCGTTTAGTATGGCCGCTTCTCCCTCCAGCTTCTCAAAGAATGAATTGATATCGCTTTCATTTACACTTATCAGAACGATACCAATATTTTCATTGGTTTGGTGGTTGGTGATCGTTTTGGCTAAGGTCACCATACGCTTCTTATCCAAGTAAATGTAATTCGACGCATCATTCGCAATCCAACGGATCCCCATCGGCTCCTTGATCAATTCCTTATACCAATCGGATGAGACAATATGATCATATAATTGTGTAGTGATGACCTTATTACTGATCCAATTCCCTTTTCTATCCAGAAGAGTAATCTGGGTTTCGGTTAAATAGGTGGTATATAGCTTGTTAATGACGGAATCCGTCAATCTTAGCTTGTCGTAATATGACAGTTCGTTAGGGTACTGAAGCATGGAAATGACATTGGAATTGGTAGAGATATCCACGGCTGATTTCAGCATCTCATGCAGGAATCGTTCGATATGAAAATCGACCTGGTATAAAGCCTCTTCCGTTGCTTTTCCGATCTTTTGCTCAATAACCTTCTCGAGCGGCTTAAAGACCCAGAACATACTGAGAAATAGAGGTATAATTAAGAACAATAGGATAAAGAATAAAAACTGATTATGAATTGAATTCCACCTGCGAACGGATGCATTCCACCGTTTCATTATCTATGTCCCCCTTTAGAATACTGGCTTCATTTTGTTGACGGAGGTCTTTCTATTACTATCTTAGAGGGTGACTTGGACGGTGGATATCCCTCAATTTTTACCTCACATCCCTGTAACTTTACCTGTTCTTTTGGTTATACCCACATAAATACAGCAGACACAATATGTGCCTGCCGCTAAGAATTCGTTTAGTTTTTGATCCGGTTATCCCTTCACCGCCCCCATCGTAATTCCCTGTGTGAAGGCTTTCTGGAATACCAGGAAGATCGTGATCATAGGGATGGATGCCAATGCCGCTCCTGCCATAAGTACACCGTAATTCGTGGCAATATCGCCCTGTAGAGTCGATATGCCGAGAGGCAGTGTCATCATGTTGCTGGTTCGGGTCATAATCAATTGGCTGAAATAGTCATTCCATCCGCCGATGAAGGTAAAGATTGCGAGCGCACCTACCGCCGGCTTCAGAAGCGGCAAAATGATAGTTACAAATAACCGTCCCTCCGAGCAGCCGTCAATCTTAGCCGCCTCGATCAGCTCACCCGGAATGGTTTGAGCGAACTGCTTCATCAAGAATACGCCGAAGGGCCAGCCTATGGCCGGTAGAATCAAACCGTGATACGTATTGACCCATCCGAAATCCGCCAGCATGGTAAACAAGGGAACAAGGATGACCTGTTTAGGCAATGCCATAGCTGCGACAAACAAAGTAAAAATGATTTTACGGCCTGGGAACTGTTTTTTGGCAAGAACATAACCTGCCATGGAGGCAACGGCACAAACCGCGATCATTTCGCCGAAGGCTATGAAGAAACTGTTAAACGTCCATCGCCATGCCGGATTTTTGAATAAATCCACCCAATTCTGCAAAGTGGGCTCGAGCGGAATCCATTCGGGAGGAATGGCTGTAGCCGTTGTCTGAATTTTGAAAGCCCCCGTTACGATCCAATAGAAAGGAAAGATGAAGACCACGGTCGAAAGCACCAGCAGTATATTGGCTATTCCTTTGGAAATCGTCAGCTTCTGGAAAAGGGAGGATCGACCTTTCGATTTGCCCGGTCTCACGTTTGAATTGATCTGCGCATAGGTTTTCATCGGTTCCCTCCTAGTACTCCACATCGCTGCCGAAGTATTTGAACTGAATGGTAGAAATGATTGCGATTATAATGGCTAACAAAATTCCCATAGCTGAAGCCATGCCGAATTGGCCTAAATGAAATGCCTGCTCATATACGCCGTACATGACGGTCGACGTGCTGTATACCGGACCGCCGGAAGTCAGCAATTGGATCAATGCAAAACATTGGAAAGTATTAATCGTTGTAATGACGATGATATATAAATTCGTTGGCATCAGCATCGGCCAGATTATTTTCACAAATATTTGCATAGGTGTAGCCCTGTCGATTTGGGCCGCCTCTATATAGGAGGTGGGAATATTGCCAAGGGAGGCAACATACAAAATAATCGGCTGTCCGACGGAGGTTGTGAGCAGAACGGCGATGACAGATAATAAAGCGGTCTTTGTATCCCCCAACCATGCCGTGGGCTGCGCGCCGAAGAGACTTGTAATGTAATTCAAGATTCCAAAATTCGGGTGGTAGATCCAGCCCCATACAACGGTGATACTAACGACTGAGGATACCGCAGGCAAATAAAACACGCCGCGAAAGAATGACCTAGTAAATTCATTTTTCTTATAGATGGTAACGGCTACAAAGATAGAGAATATAATTACGGCCGGTACGGTAATAATAACCAGCATAATGGTATTTCTCATCGATTTGAGGAAGGTTTCATTGTGCATCAGTTCTGCATAGTTACCAAAGCCTACAAATTCAAAATCTCTTAGCGTGTATTCAAAAAAGCTAATGTAAATTCCCTTAATCATCGGGTATGCAACAAACAACAGAAAAAATGCAAGCGCCGGCAAGATAAACAAGTAGCTCATCAGCCAGTCCCGAATTACGTAGCCTCTCGTTTTGCGTAATGATGCTAGCATTAGCTCTCCCCATCCTATCCGTAATGTAAGAGAGCAGCGAAACCGCCTAACGCCGCTCCCTTACAACTGTTTTGTGTATTATTTCGCTTGAGCCTTAGCCTTGGCAATGGCTTCGTTCGCCTTAGCAGCGAAGGAATCCAACGCTTCTTTACCTGTTGCCTGTCCTGTCAATGCACGCTGCAGCTCAGGGAACCACAGGGGACGAATATCCGCATAGCCGTCGGCTACTGTCGGAGGATCAGTAATAAACTGACGGGCAAGCTCGGCATATTTATACTCGGCATCGTCATAAAGTCCTGTAATCGAGTTGCGTGCGGACAAACCGCCGGTTTGGATCAGGTTCTTCTTGCCCCATTCTGCATCATTAGCAATAAAGTCGATCAGCTTCTTCGCAGCGGCGATCTTATCCTTATCCTTGTTATCGAAAATGGCCATCCCTCCAAGATAAGGCTCAAGCTTCGGCTTCGAGCCGTCCGGTGTCGGGAACGGAAGCAGTACTTCTTCAAATTGCGCCTTCTTGAGCGGCTTGTTCTGTGCCTTAAGCACAGGAGAATAATTGAGCGTGATGGCCAGCTTGCCTTGCAGGAACAAGTCATTCACATCATTTGCAGCTAGAGAAGCGGCTCCCGGCACAACTAATTTATCCTTGCTTGCTTGTACGATCCAGTCCAGCGCTTTACCCGCTTGCTCCGTATTGATAGCCACTTTGCTGTAATCCTCGCTCAGGAATCTGGAAACCCCGAGATTGGCAATATAGGCGCGCGTCCCTTGGTCGCCGGCCGTACTCTTCGCGAAGAAACCGGAAGGGATCACATCAGGCGCCTTCTCTTTAACGGCTTGCAGTGCTTTTTCATATTCCGCCACCGTCCATGTCCGATCCGGCCTGTTCAAGGGCAGTAAATCCAAGGCACCGATTTTTTCGAAGACGGTCTTGTTGGCAGCCATCAAGAACGGCGCGGTATTGAGTGGGTACATATAGATCTGGTCGCCTACCATAGACTGCTTCCAGAAAGCCGGGGAAATATCGGCTTGCACTTCTCTCGAAACCATATCGTTCAGAGGAGCCAACAGCTTCTTCTTACCCCAGTCAATGATTCGGCCCGGAGCATCATAAATGACGTCAGGAGCGGTGTTCGAGGCGATCGCTACATTCAGCTTCTGCGGTCCGCCCTCGAAAGTAATCATTTCCAGGTTTACCTTGATCTCAGGATATTTCTTATTGAACGCTGCAATAATCTGCTTCTCATACTTGCCCACCTCGCCATCGAGCGGCTGGAAGTTCGGGAAGTTCCACCAAGTGATTTCAACCGGTTTCGCCGCTGCCGGCGCCTTTCCGTCTGTTGACGGTTCTGAAGCCTTAGGCGCTTCTGAACTACAAGCTGCGAGTTGTGTTCCGACAAGCGCGATACTCATTGCGGTCATGAGCCCTTTTTTCAAAGCTGCCACAAAAATACCCCCTAGTATGGTTTCTAAATGAAAAGTTTAGCGCTTTCATTTATAATTAAATGATAAGGGATACAAAAACTTTGCAAAATACCTTAGCTTTTACCTTGCAGGGTCTTATTTTGACATATCACGGCTATTCGATGATTTTCACAACAACGGATGTCATTTTAGTAGTATACTGATTACAATTCGGCAGTAGATCAACGCCAGGCTCAAGGAGGCACAGTGAATGTATAAACTACTAATCGTAGAGGACGAGCCTCTGATTCGAACGGGTCTCCGTTATTATTTTTCCTGGGATGAGCTGGGCTTCCATAAGATACTCGAGGCGGAGAACGGTCTGGAGGGGTACCATATTGCGGTACGGGAGAGGCCCGATATGATCATTACGGATATTCGCATGCCGGAGCTTACCGGATTGGAGATGATCGAGCAGCTTCGGCCGAAGCTTCCGGATACCGTCTTTATCCTGTTATCCGGATTCAACGAGTTCTCCTACGCCCAGAAGGCCATCCGACTTGGCAATGTACATGCTTACTTATTAAAGCCGTTACAATATGAGGAAAGTCTTTCCGCTATCAAGGAAGCGATCCGTATCATCGAAGCGAAGCGGCTCGATTTACGCGAACGTGCGGAACTGGAGCGTGACGTAAGAGAAAACGTGGAACTCAAAGGCAGTGAGCTTGTCAGAATGCTCATGGAGGACGAGGAGCCCCCGCCGCTTGATATCATCAAGTACCTGTGTTCGGATTTAGGGGACACGTACCTCTTTCAATCTTTCGTTGCGTCTTATATCCCCAGCAATCTGGAATCGCTGCCAACCAAACGCCGGTGGAGATTAGAGGCTGAGAATCTGGTGCACCAAGCGATCGAATGGATGTATGGAAAGGATACACCACAGCGGGTGTTCACCTATCTGTCTAAATCCAAAATGTATGTAATGACGATAATGCCTGGTCAAACAGCCGAATCGACGGGAACGGCGCTTGCCCTCCCCTTCCATGAAACGCTCTTTCTTGCTGTGGGGAAGCCGGTGCGGCAATTACAAGAGTTCGGCACCAGCCTGCGGCAAGCGGAGAAGGCTTTGTATCAGCGATTTTCCCGTCCCGGATCGCGATTATTCTTTGGCAATGTTCAGGGTGAACCCTCGGACAGCAGGAAGCAGACATTACCATTGGACGAAAGAGAGAAGAATCAAATCCTGGCTTGTTTGGAGCATGGAAACGCAGCTCAAACCGTGAAGCTGATGAATGAAATCGCCATAAGACTTAGCGATCGGCTGGAGCATACCCCACCGGAGATTTGGCTTGCGCTGCTTCAGGAGATCATCAGCCTCACCCTTCGCTTCGCCAACCGGAACGGCATTTTCATAGAAGGCATGTATAGCGATAAGCTGCTCACTCTGTCATGTGTCGACGAGTTTCAATCCATAGAGGCGTTGTTCGCATGGCTGACCGGATGGATGAACCATATTAGCTCCGTTTACCGGGCTGCTTCGGAAGCAGGCTCGCAAGAAACGCAAATTTTTGAACAGATTGAAACGTATATTCGGGAGCATATTGATCAGGAGCTTACCCTGCAGATGGTGGCCGATCGCTTTTTTTACAATCCGTCTTATTTAAGCAGGCTTTTTAAAGCGAAGCTAAACAAAAACTACATGACCTTCATTACGGAGCTCCGTATCCGCTATGCGCAGGAATGCTTGGCGGAGCCCCACTATCTAATCACGGACGTATGCAATATGTGCGGGTATAAAAGCTATAAGCATTTTGTAAAAACATTCCGCAGCGTAACGAATATGACGCCTACCGAGTATCGAAAGCAGCTGGGGTTGTGAGAAAATGAAAAAACTCAAAGTTTTCACGAATCGGTTCCGGTTAAAGCACGTCAATCATCAGATATTCGTCCTCATGATTGCAACCATCACGATTCCGCTCATGGTGATATCCGCCATACTTTATGTATTTTCTCTGGATGCGGTCAAAAGCGAATATCAAAGCAGCTCGAATCTGATTCTTAACAACCTTTCCTTCAACATTGACCAGTATTTGCAGAGCATTGAGAAAGGAACCTTGAATGCACAGATGGATGGACAGCTTCTGGAGGCTTTAGAGCAGTGGAATTTCCAGGCCATCGATAATCTGGAGGATCAAAAGCTGCAATACCGCTACTCCATTGAGAATTTCATCAGCTCCATCGAAATGACGATCAAAAATTTGGACAGTGTCCAGATTTATACAGGCAACCGAGTATTTTACTCCGCCAACTTTAACCCGTCGGACTATGTGTTTAAAGATTTTACACAAGAGCCCTGGTACAAAAAAACTCTCGAGCAGCGGGGCGGAGTCGTTCTGATCGGTACGCATCTCCCTTATCATCGGGTCAACGCGCGTGAGCCGGTCATCTCCATTGCGAGAGTCATTAACAAAGTAGGCAGCCGAAATCCCCTCGGTGTCATATTGCTGGATATTCGTCTGGACTCCTTACGGGAAATCCTGAAGCTGTCTGAAAACAGCAACCGCAATTTTATCATTATGGACGAGCAAGGCGGGATCATTTACAATTCCGCTCCGGACAGCAGCGAATCAGAGGAAATTCAACTGGATTCCGCTGTTCTGCATACAGTACTCGGCAATCACCTGGGCAGCTTCTACGCGCCGATAGACGGTAACAAATCATATATTAATTTTGTTACTTCTCCTTTTTCCGGGTGGAAGGTTGTTCAGTACATTGATGAAGTCGAAATGACAAAGCCGGCCGAGCTGCTTCGCATTATCACGCTTGCTCTTGCCTTCGGATCGTTTGGCATGGCACTTCTCTTTATGTTGATCCTGTATAAACGCGTCACGAAGCCAATCATCTACTTAAGCAGACAAGTCAAGCTGGTAGGCATGGGGAATTTTGATGTCAATATTCGAAGTGACCGGCAGGATGAGTTCGGTGTATTATACAGCGGGATACAAAAAATGGTCCAGGATCTGCAGGTTTATATCGAACGCTCCGCCATGGCTAAGGTTCAGCAGAAGGTCGCACAGTTCGGTGCCCTGAAGAGTCAAATCAACCCTCACTTTCTGGCCAATTCACTTGAATCCATCCAAATGAAAGCCATCATACAAGGCCAGCGTGATATTGCGGAAATGATCGGGCTGCTCGGCCGGTTATTCCGCTTTCATATCCAAACCGGCAAGGAAACCGTACCTCTGGAGGAAGAGCTCAAGCTGATCCGCCTCTATATTCAGGTGCAGCAAATGCGCTTTGGAGACAGAATTACGTATAGAGAGCAGCTGTCACCGGGCACGGAATCTATCCATGTGATGCATTTCTCGCTGCAGCCGATTGTTGAGAATGCCATCGTACACGGATTAGAACGGCAAGCCGGCGGCGGAGTGCTGGAAATTACCACCTCCATCGTTGGCGACGATATGCTCATTCAAGTCAAAGACAGCGGGGGCGGTATGAGTGAAGAGCAGCTGCAGCACCTGAGAGATCGTATTTCCCAGCCAAGCAATACGCTGGACGAAGCGCATATCGGGATTAAGAATGTCCATGACCGGATTCAATATTATTTCGGTGAGTGTTACGGGGTCGAGATTAGCAGCAAACGAGGGGAAGGGACGAACATTACACTCCGAGTTCCAGCCAGACAAAATTAAGAGCACAGGCCGTCTCAAAATTTGAGACGGCTCCCGTTGAATTCCCTTGATCTCCAAACGTTATTTGCGCTGCTGCTTCATTTCCAGAATCAGCTTGTTTGCTTTCTCGTCGGCAAGCCGCAGTGCCGTATTCACGTCCATGCCGTTCTGTGCCATCTCTTTGTTCGACTCCTGAAGTATGGCATAAATCTTATTGTCATAGTCCGTGCTGACTGGGGCGGGAGCTGGAGTCACTTTAAATATGCCCGCCAAATTTTTACCTTCATACACCTTCAAATCTTTGGCGAAATCCTTCTTCAGCGCCGGATCCTTCAGCACCGTCATCCTTCCGGCCTTGTTCATGGCCACCTGAGCTTCATCCTGCAGCAGCATCCGGATCACCTCATATGCTGCCGTTTTATGTTTCGCTGTCGGGGGAACCATGAACAAATGAAAATCAACCTGTCTCCCCAGCTTAGGCCGATCGTCGTAGGTTGGAAAGGAGACGATATCCCAATGGAAGGCTTTGCCCTCTTTCTCCAGCTGAACTAAGCTATCCGTCACGCCTGCAATCCAGTTCGGATGCATGGCAAGCGTCTGCGTTTTGAGAAATTCGTTGATGCCGTAGCTGAATTCCTTATTGGGCCCAAGATAACCGCTCATATCGTATTGCCCGCGCAGCAGCGTAAATATTTTCTTATAGCCCTCCGAAGCTGCAATAATCGATTTTTCCTGCTTATCATCCACGACCGGAAGCGAATATTGCCGCACCAGAGGCTGCGGGGCACCCATGGAAACGCCGACGTAATTCGTCCCGTTCTCTGTCCGGGTCACCTGCTTTGCAAGCTCCAGCGTCTGGTTCCAGGTCATCTCATCTTTCGGATAAGGTACCCCGAATTTGTCGAAAATCTCCTTGTTGTACAGCATCACACCATAATTCATCGAGAAAGGCAAAGCGTAGAGCTCACCCTTGCTGCCGAATGCCTTGATCGCATTCATGACCTCCGGTTCGACGCGTTCCAGGTTCAAGTTGGCCGCTTTGGCCATCGGCTGTAGATTTTCGCCAAGCTCCAGCTCAAGCATTTGCTTTACAAATACATTGCTGGTAACAACCAAATCAGGAACGATGCCTGAGCCGGTCAGCTCCTCGGCCGACTTGGCTTTGAGCAGCTCGAAGGTTATGTTCGGATACTTGGCCTGGATTGGCTTCAGGATGTGCGTCTCCAGCTCGCGCTCGTTGATGCCCGCCTGATAGTCATAAATGCCCAGCTTGACCGGCTCATTGTTATAACCGGTACCTGACGGATCTTTGCCCGCCAATTCCGGCTTCATGCCGGATTCGTTTTGGAGCGTGTCCGCACCGCCGTTGCAGCCCGCGATAGACACCGCCAGTAAGACGCTGTACAAGACGGAGATTCTACCTATTTTTCTCATGAAATGATACCCTCCTTTTTTAATGCAAGCGCATTCATAAGGGAATTATACGTAATGCCGACCTTTGCAAGCCATGTATAATTCACCAATTTTAGGGATAATATCATTGGAAATCGAAGCAGTTTACGTGATACGATAGAGATAGAATAAATTTCCTGCGAGGGAGGTATCCCCCTGATTACGCAGTATATCACGTATTTCGACGATCAAATTCCGAACTGGCGCATGCTGCCGCAAACCGTAAATGAGAATATCCTAATCCTTGTGGTTCAAGGCAGGCTGCAGTATACGATGAACCAAGCCACATTGATTGCCGAGAAGGGCGACCTGGTCTTCATTCCGAAGGGGACCTATCGCGGTGCGGAGAACTACATGAAGGAGCCCCATCAGAAATTTTCGGCCTTGTTCCATCACACCATTCCTTCGGGAACGGTTCCCTTATTGGACAAGCCTGCTTTCACGAAAGCCAAAGTAAGAAATTTCGAGTATATCAAGAAGCGGTTCGAGGCTTTGCATCGCGAACATTTGGAAGGCAAACCGATGCATCGCTTTATCGGCTCCGGCATTTTGCAGGAACTGATCGGGATAGCTAGCCGTGACGTTGAAACCGGAGAAATATCGCCCATGAAGTGGCAGCAATCCGGCAAGATTCAACAATACATCACGGCCAATTACCGCCGCACGATACATGCAAGGGAACTGGCCGAGCAAATTGGACGATCGACGAATTATACGATTTCCTTGTTCAAAGAAGTAACCGGACAAACCCCCGTCCAGTACCAGCGGCATTTGCGCATCACGGAAGCCCGAAGCCTGCTCTTGAACACGGCGATGACCGTTGCCGAAATATCCGAGTATCTCGGCTTTTACGATAGCTCCTACTTTTACCGGACCTTCAAAAAGGAAACCTCTCTATCTCCCTCCGCCTTTATTGCCTTGTGCGAAAAGGAAAAGGATCCGGCAGGGGAGCCAGATCCTCATTCTTCAGCCGAGTGAAATACAGCAAATTTTCGTATCACCGGCGTGCCGGTCGATTGCAGTGTTCGAAACCGAAGCCTTTCCGTTCGGACCGGGGTGAATCGATCGATCTTCTTATGGCCGATTGCGCTGCCTCGGACGATCGGGATCCACTCTCCGGCGAACTCCGCTTCAAGCACATACGATGTTACGCGTTCGCCGTAATGAAGGTCTTCCATTAAGATGACATGATCTGCCATCCTTGGCCCGGAGAAGTTCACAGTCATTTCGCTGCCTTGGCCGGATAGATCGACCAACGGCTTTGCGAATCTTCGCTGTAACTCGTCATGAAACTCGGCAACACGCCGGGCATCCGCTTCAGGAATCAGCCCCCGCGCATCCGGAGCGACATTCAGCAGCAGGTTGCAGCCGTTTCCGACGGACAGGTAATACATATCAAACAGTTCGCCTAGCTCATGAATTTTGCTCTCTTCGTTTGGATGCCAGAACCAGCGCCGTTTGCGGAGCGGAACATTACATTCCGCCGGAACCCATTCCAAGCCGCCGGGCTGATGCTTCGATTCCATCGTGTTCCAGCACGGGTACGGTGCGACACCCAGTTCGTTGCCGATCCAACGAACCGTCGGCTTCCCCATGTTCACCCGCATCGCTTCCGGCTGATATCGGATCATCAGCGCCGTGAAACGCTCCCAGTCGAAGGTCCTGCCTTCCGAGCCGGCACCGTCGAACCAGATCTCGGCAATTGGTCCGTAGCCCGTCAGCAGCTCCGTAAGCTGCTCGGCGTACATGTCATCGTAAGCGGCTTGATCCCGGTAGCTAGGAGCGTGCCGGTCCCAAGGAGATAAATACAGGCCGAACAGAAGACCCTCCTCCCTGCAGGCCTCCGCCACCTCCTTAACGACGTCGCCGTTCCCGTTCCTCCAGGGACTCGACCTGACGGAATAGTCGGTCGTTCGGGTCGGCCACAGGCAGAACCCGTCATGATGCTTGGCCGTCAGCACAAGATAACGGAACCCGGCCCGTTTCGCTACCCGAACCCACTGCCTGGCGTCAAACTGTTCCGGATGAAATAAGGAAGGCGGATCGGTGCCGTCCCCCCATTCTCTCTCCGTATACGTATTCAGTCCGAAGTGGCAAAACATCCCCAGCTCCAAATCATGCCATCGTATTTGACTTGGCGAAGGCAGGGCAAGCCTGTTGGGGCTAGAATCGACAGGCGGAGGCACCCACTTACCTGCAACTTGCAAAGGGGACTCCTCCAGAGTCACCCTTGGCCACTCTGTTTCGCCCTCACCATCGGGACGGATCCATGCTTCCCAATAACGGTTTGTCTCCACATCGAGCTCCGCTTGGTCACTCAGCATATGATACCTCTGCTGCGGCTGATGCCGGTTCGATTCCCGGTAATGCTTGGGTGTTGATCCGAAGCTTCGCTTGAACATGCGCTGAAAATAATGAATATCCATGCCGATTTCACCAGCGATTTGCTTGAGACTTAGGTCCGTCGTCGCCAGAAACCGTTTTGCCCTCTCCATTCGGGCTTTCAGAATGTATTGCACGGGCGTCATGTTCAGCATTTTTTTGAAAAAGCGGTTGAAATAGTTAGGCGTATAGTTAACTACCTTGGCTAACTCCTCCACCGTAAGCGGTTCTCCAAGCCGCACGTCGATATAGGACAAAAGCTGGTTCAGAAGGGTCGCATTCGGCGACACCGACAGCTGAATGCTCTGCGGTTTGCAATGCCTGACATAATAAGAGAAGATCTCAAGGAATGCAGCCTTGGCCTGCAGCGGGGAATACGGCTCATGGCTGCGATAAGCGGATAATAGGGTCCGGAATAGGCGCTCCACATAGACGGTATCGGGAACTTGTACATAAAAGGGCACGTCCAGCAGCTGAAGCAAGTGCAGCTCTCCTACCTTGGCCGTGAAGTGGCACCAATATTTCGTAAACGTATTGTCATTGACGGAAGCGAACGATTGCACCACCCCCGCAGGCAATATAAACAGCTGCCCCGGTCCAGGGTAATATTCTTTTCCGCGTATTTTGATCCAGCCTTCCCCATCCACAATAAAATACATTCGGCAGTAATTCGGAATCTGGTTCATGCTTCGCCAATTCGGAGAAACCTTGGTGCAATCCGCCGCAGAAATATCGACCTGCATCTGGTCGAAATAGCTCCGGATGAGAGTCTCTTCTTGTGCATTCTGCCCGATCAATTGATTTCCTCCTTCCGTCCATCATCACGTATAAAAGGCAAAGCCTCCCGCCATTGGAACGATGGCGGGAGGGCTGAATTACGGCTGCTCCGTTACATTAAAAGCGGATAGCTTGCGAATGAGAGGTTTCTCTGCGCACTCCGTTATCCGAAGTCGCATCCGGTTTGTACGGATCACCGGAAAACGGTCGATCTTCTTATGCCCGACGGCGCTGCCGCGAACCAGCTCCACCCACTGGCCGCCCTGATGCGCTTCGAGAATATAAGACCTAATTCGTTCCCCATGGGCGATGTCCTCCATCAAGATCGCATGATTGATTTCGGTCTCATTTGTCCAAGCAAGCTCAACGGCATCCCCCTGACCGGAGGTTTCCGCAATCGGGGAGGAGAACCTCCGCCGGATCTCGTCGCCGAGTTCCAGTACGCGCCGTACATCAGGCTCCGGGAACAAACCGCGCACATCGGGAGCGACGTTGAGCAGCAGTACGGTGCCATGCCCTACGGAGCGGTAATAAATGTCCACCAGCTCCTCCATCGAGCGGAGACGATCTTCATCGTCCGGCCGCCAGAACCATCGCCCCTTACGGATCGGCACATCGCACTCAGCGGGCACCCAGGCCGAAGTGTCCGGCAGCCAAGTCAGCATGCTCTTCGTAAACATGCTGGTTCTCGCCGTCTCCGCCGTGTTCCAGCACGGATAGGGGGCAACGCCGTCCTCGTTGCCTACCCAGCGGATCGTCGGCGCTCCCATGTTGAAGATCATGGCCTCCGGCTGATGTGTCTTTACCAGCTTCATGATTCTCCGCCAATCGTACTCCCGTCCTTCGGAGCCCGCACCGTCGAACCATACCTCCACAAGAGGACCGTATTGCGTGAGCAGCTCCGTCAGCTGCTCTGCGTACAAGTCGTTATAGGCCGCTTCATCGGAATAACATGGCTCATGGCGGTCCCATGGGGATACATAAATCCCGAAGCCGATGCCCTCGGCCCGGCAAGCCTCTGCGCATTCCCCTACTACATCGCCTTTCCCCTGTTTCCACGGGCTCGATTGGACGGAATAATCGGTAGTGCGGGTCGGCCAAAGACAGAAGCCGTCATGATGCTTCGCGGTCAACACGAAATACTTGAACCCGGCTTGCTTCGCTGTGTGCACCCATTGTCCTGCGTCCAATTCTGTAGGATGGAACAGCGACGGGTCATCCGTACCATCACCCCATTCTTGGCCCGTAAACGTGTTGATGCCGAAGTGGCAAAACATGCCAAGCTCCATATCCTGCCATCTCAGCTGTTCGAACGTAGGTGTTGCCAACATTGCGGATCGCCTCCCTTCCGTGCCGTTCTATTTAACGATCAGCTTCTCCATGTGCTTGACCAGCTTCTCTTCCGCTTCTCTCAAGGCCGTGTTGGCATCCTTGCCCTTGACGATTTCTTGCAACGCCGTAATCATGATCCCTGCCGCACCATAATTCTGATAACCCTTCACCCGATTGATCTTGAACGCGGCACTCGTATTTTTCTCTTTTAAATACGGTAAGTTTTGACCAAACACACCTTGAATTTTGCCATTTTGCAGCACAGTGATCCCGGCGTTCTTGGAAAGCTCCTCCTGCACTTCATCCGAAAGAGCAGCCGTTATCACTTGGAAGGCCGCATCCTTGTTCTGGCTCATGGAAGTGACGCCGAGCACAATCGCAAGGGCCTCCGTCCCTTTATCGGGAGCTTGCTTGTGAACCGGATAAGTAACGACGTCCCAATTCAAATCGGCGGCGTCCTTAAGCGATGAGAACAGGTTCGATCCGAAGAGCATCGCTACCCGCCGCTCCTTCAAGAATTGATCAATCGCCTTATTGTCAAAGACAATTTCTTCGTTACCCGGTATTCTGTAGATGTTATGCATCGTTTCCAGCACTTGCTTCCAGCCTTCGTTATTCACGGCAGGCTTCTTCTGGTCGTCGAAAAATTTGAGCTCCAGCTGGCTTGCGGGGATTTGAGGCCCGTTCACAGGAAGCAGCCCCCGATATTGCGTACCGTTCTCCATGAGGGTCAGCTTCTTGCCGAGCTCGATCATCTCATCCCAGGTCATACCGTCCTTCGGATACTCCACGCCGAATTTGTCGAATATATCTTTGTTGTAATACGTAACGTAAAAGCCGGAGTAAAAAGGCAGTGCCGGCAGAAAAGCTTCACCGCTGGTCGATTTGATGGAATCCAGATATTGCGTATCGAACCGGCTCATATCCATGTTGAATTTCTTAATAAGCGGGTCCATATTTTCTATGATCCCGAGATTTTTCATCTGAGGAAACTTATCCTGCCCGATGATGTACAAATCCGGCTTGGCGCCGGAAGCCATCACTTCTTCCCAGTTGTTCGAGGCAATTTTCTCGAAGGTAATATTCGGAAATTTCGCTGCGACAGGCTTTTCAACATACTCCTTGAAATTTCCGTCGGCATAAGGCGGAACAACGATAGTCAGCGTAACCGGCTTATTGTCGACAACCGGTTCAGCTTCAGGACCCGATTTCGTTTCCGGTGCGGCGGGGGTGCCGCTGCATCCGGCAAGCGAAATGCCCACCATGGAAATTAGCAATGCTTTCATAGCTTTGTTCATTGACTTTCCTCCCCTTGTACTTACTTTCATGCAACCGCAATCATCTTAACACGGGCTTGAAAGCATTCCCATAGTTTGGACGTAAGAGGATGGAATTGAACAATTCCAGGCAAGTTTTGTACAATATTCCTTCTCTTACTGCTCGTAAAGCTCTACATCATCCGCTAACCCATAGCCGGAGGCAGATGGATTGTAAATAAATACGCGCATCGTCGTCGTCGAAGGCCCCGTCGTGAAGGTAATCTCCTTCTGCGACCAGCTGGTGTCCGTTATTTGGACTGCCGTCTGTTTATTGCCGTCATAGAGCTTGGCTCCGATCGATATGGTTTCCCCAGCTCCGGAAACTTTACCGTAGCCTCTTAGCTTGTAAGTAGTGTTAGGCTTCACGGTTACCCACTGCTCGAAGGCCGAGTTCGGAACGACCTTGGCGGCCGCTTTGCCCGTGCGGACTTCGCTGGCGTTCGTCGTTAACAGCGCGCTGCCCCAATGATACCAAGGATTTTCGGTTCCCGTTTCGAAGCCCGGGTTGCCGAGCAGCTCCGGCGATCCGTTATATGCTCCGCGATGTGGAGGGTTCGCGGCCGAAACAGGGTTGCCCCAGAAATCCTTACCGCCATTGTTCGCAATGACTGCCCCGTTGGTAAGCGCGGAGGAGCCTGACATGAGCTTATAGCCGTCCAGTCCATCGATGCCGGTCCCGGTGCCGGGATTTACGAATCGCGGGTCGGCGGTAATCATGTTCGCATCCGGAATCGTTGAGGTCGTAGGCTTGTTGTTGCCGAAGAAGACGTTGCTGTCATAGGTCCAGGTTTGTTTCGCCGCGTACGAGCCCGTACCCAGGTTGTAGAAGATATTGTTCTTAAAGCACACCTGTCCGTTGCCTGCGGGAGCATTTCCGTTGTTATTGATCAGCATATTATTCGCTATACCGCTGCCGACGTAGAATACGTTGTTATAGAACTGCATGTTCGTATAATTGCTGCCGCCGCAAACCGTGATCATCTGGTACTTGTCATTCTGGCTGATGTTATACCGGAAAATTCCATCCGAAACAGAGCCATTGGTTTCATTCTGACAAATCAGCACCGTTCCGCCTTCATTGTCATGGCTGTAATTATATTGAAAGATAAGACCTTTCGTTCCGTTGTCAAAATCAAATGCCATTCCGTCCTTGATTGTCTTTCCGCCCGATACCTCATTGTATTGGTAAAGCGTATAGTCCCCGTTGTAGGTCCACATACCCGCATTATAATCCACCATTGCCTCGTTAAAGCCATGTACTCTGTTGTATTCAACCAGTGCTCCGGTTGAAACATGGGGCACTATGCCGTCTCCGCTCACATGCAGCACCTGATTGCCCCGAATGACCACATTCGTTGCCGGTGTCCACGGTATTTGCGGATTAACCGTCCCGCCCTGCTGAGCACGGCTCCCCCAGGCCGAGTTGACCATGATTCCGGTACGGGTTACATTTTCGATTTTGTTATTTTCAATCAGCACCTGATCAAACTTGGTTACACGATTGGGCTGTCCGTCACCTCTGCGCTTGACGACGACATTGATACCCGCGCTTCCATTCACCGTCTTGATATGCTGTCCGTTAATGTCATGAATGTAAAGGTCGTGCAAACGAATATTATGAAGCGTCGCCACATTCGTAATGTCCGTTACCGGCCCGGCCATATAGTCCTCGCCGATCACTTCGACCCCGCTTCGCGCTGTTGTCCCTTGGGTTGCCGTTTTGTTCGTAATTTCGAGGTGACCGACGTCCCAATGCTCCTGATTATAGAGCATGACGACATTCCTGGCCCCTTGCCCTTCGATCAAAGGGTTCGAACCTGTTCCGTACCGGCTGATGACGATTGGATTGCCCGCCGCCCCCGACCCGAGAGGATGCAGCGTACCGGTCCAGCGCTCCCCCGCTTTCAGCAATATTTGATCCCCCGGCTGAAAGGTCACCGTATTCACCTTATCCAACGACTTCCAAGCCTTCGCAGCCGTAAGTCCGTCATTCGTATCGCTGCCAGCCGATGCATCCACATAATAGGTCGTATTGTCCGCGTGTGCGGCGCCCCCAAAAGCCAAGCAGCAGGCCAGCACGAGACCCGAAAAAGCCCAATTTCTACACTTCATAACGTTGCCTCCTTCGAATTTGTTTTTGTCCCATCCTCGTCAGAACATCTTGTTAACATCCTTCCATCCTTTGGCCTATTCTACGGCACCACCCCCTTTCCCGGCATAAGACAACGCTTATATTTTCGGAGGGAAGGAAGCCGCGAATCCTCTCCACGGCTCTCCTGCATAACCTTATCCCTTTACAGAACCAATCATAACTCCTTTGACAAAATACTTCTGCAAGAACGGGTACAGTATAAGCATTGGTACGGAAGCAACGATAATAACGCCGTATTTGATTTGCTCCGCCGCCTTCTGACGCTGCAGCGCCTCCATGGAGACCTCCAGCATCGAATCCTGGGCTTCGTTCTGAATCAGGATGTCCCGCAGAATCATTTGCAGCGGGAACAGCTTCTGATCGCGAAGATAAATAAGCGCTTGGAAATAGCCGTTCCACTCCTGCACGGCGCTGAATAGAGCGATGACCGCGATAATTGGCATCGAAAGCGGTAAGACAATGCCGGTAAAAAACTTGATGTTGCTGCAGCCATCGATCGAAGCCGCTTCGAAGAGCTCGTCGGGAATCGTCTGTTGGAAAAAGGTTCTAACGATGATAAGTAAGTAAACACTTACCGCACCCGGAATGATAAGTGCCCACATGGTATTCAGCATACCGAGATCCTTCACAAGTAAATAAGTCGGGATCAAGCCGCCTTGGAAAAACATCGTGAAGATGATGATCATCATGAAGAAGTTTCTACCAACCAAGTCTTTGCGTGATAAAACATACCCGGCTGTAATGGTCATCGCCGTCTTCACTATCATGGCGGCAAGCGTGTAAATAAGCGAATTCTTATAACCCAACATAATCCTGGGGTCGGTAAAAATCCGTTTGTACCCTTCAAAGGTAATCTCCTGCGGGAGGAAAAACGTTAACCCTGAATTGACGGCATCCGGGTCGCTGAAGGAGGAGATCACCATAAAGTAAAGCGGGTACAGGATTACCAGGGAGACTACGACGAAAAATAGATTGTTCATCCAATCGAACAGCTTATCGCCTCTGCTTCGGTTCCAAATCTGATTCATCGTATCCCCCTACCACAAGCTCGCCTGCTTCAGCCGTTTAGCTAAAGAATTCATAGCGATCAGAATAATAAAATTCGTAACATTATTAAACAATCCGATGGCGGCGGAATAGCCGAACTGCGCTCCGACAAGCCCGGTTTTGTACACATAGGTTTGAATGATTTCCGAGGCCTGGGCGTTCATCGGATTCTGCATCAAGTAAGCTTTCTCGAAGCCAACGGTCATGAAAGAACCCATATTCAGTATGAGCAGAATCATAACGGTGGGCATAATACCGGGAATGTCGATGTGTAGAATCCGCTGAAGCTTGCTCGCTCCGTCCATAATCGCCGCTTCATGCAGCTCCGGATTAATCGAAGTCAATGCAGCCAAGTAGATGATCGTGCCCCATCCCGCATTCTGCCACACATTGGACCAAACAAAGATGGATTTGAACCAAACCGCATCAGCCATAAAATGGACCGTGTCCAGCCCCAAGGCAACCAGCCCTTGGTTGATCAAGCCGTTGCGCGGATTCAAGAACAAATACAGCATACCGACAAGCACGACCATCGATATAAAATGCGGAGCATACACGATCGTTTGTACGATCCGCTTATATTTCTGACTTAACAGCTGATTCATCAGCAAGGCAAGAAGGACAGGAATGGGAAACAGAACAAGCTCGTATAACGATATCAACAGCGTATTTTTCAATGTGATCGTAAACTGAGCGGAATCGAAAAATCTTTCAAAATGCTGAAGCCCAACCCAAGGACTATTCCAGATGCCTTTGCTCGGACTAAAGTTTTTAAAGGCGATTTGCAAGCCGTACATTGGCCCGTACTGAAAAATGACGAAATACAATAGCGTCGGAAAAAATAAAAGATACAATTGATAGTTTTGAGCGATCTTGACAAAGGTTCGATTCCTAGCCTTCCATCCCGTCCGCACACTGCTTGCCCTGGTATGACCGATTTCAGCGGACATGCTGCTACCTCCTTCATGATACGGCTGTTTACAATACCGGCCGGAAGATACGGGCGGGCACCCCGAACGACGAGGTCTCCGTTGCGCCCTGCCCGGTTACTGCTATTATTTTAATTTGTCGTAGTAGCTCTGCATCATTTGGGTATATTGATCGATCCCGTACTTTTTCAGCTGCTCCACCATCGCCTTCCATTCCCCCTCTGGGTTATCGCTGGAAATAATCTTGGCAATGGCTTGATCCAAGTAGCCTTTGGATTGCGTAACATCAACGGCGAATTGTTTTGCTTTTTCCGCATCTTCCTTGTTAAGCATGACATCACGCGGGAAAATTTCCTTCGGCTGGAAAGGCTGATACATTTTGATGTAATCCGCCTTCTCCTTGCCTCCTTCGTTCTGCTTCATCTTATCAAAGGTTTCCTTCAATACGGCACCCGGCGCTTGAGCACCCGGACTCTCGGAATAGCGGAAATCGAGATCAGACATGCCCTCCGCCTTCAGAATTTCGAACATGCCGTTTTCTTCCTTCAAATTAATGCCGAATGGCCCCCAAGTTGCTTCCATACTTGTCTTCGGATCATAGATCAGATCGAACCATTGTAATGTAGCCTCCGGATATTTATTTTCCTTCGTGATCGAGAAACCATGCGGGGTGTTATTCGGACCCTGCCGGTTCCAGCCGGCTTTGCCGCCCGGTCCCTTAAGCGGCGGCACGGCAACGTAGTCGGTCGTCGCATTGCCGAAGATCGCGGAGTTGGACCATACGAAATGTACGCCGACGATGGCCGGATTACTCTTCTGCTTCGCCTGGTACACCTGCGCATTCTGAGTAAACAGTTCCGGATCCAGCAGCTTTTCCTTATAAAGCTTATTCATATATACCAGGAAATCTTTATTTTCCGGCAGCAGCGGGGCGAACGTCAGCTTCCCGTTCTCCACATGGAAGAAGGAGGCGTTCCCGCTCGGGAATGATTTGCCGAAGGCGCCGGCAAGCGATAAAGGACCCTGAATCGGGTTCTTCATATCAAGCACGCTGAACGGAATCTCGTCCTTCTTGCCGTTTCCATTCGGGTCCTGATCCCGGAATGCCTTTAATACCTCATAAAGTTCATCGGTTGTCGTCGGCATTTTCAAATTTAATTTGTCAAGCCACTTCTTGTTAATAAACATGGTGTCCGGCGTCGTATTCTCCAGCGTTTCCGAGATCATCGGGATTGTATAAATATGGCCGTCCGGTGCAGTCACGTATTTCTTGTACTCCGGCCGTTTCTCGAACAATGCCTTGATGTTTGGCGCATATTTGTCGATCATTCCCTCCAGCGGGATGATCTGCCCCTCAGAACCGTACCGGACAATATCATTGGTACCCATCAGATAAGGACCAAAGAAGGCATCAGGCAAATCGTTGCTGGCAAACAAGAGATTCATTTTCTCTACCGTGTCGGTTGCCGTCCCGTAAGACCATTCGATCTTCACGTTCGACTTCTGTTCCATGTCTTTGAAAAATTTCATCTCATTGTAGTCTTTTTTGACTACGGGGTTTTTCTGAGCGAACATCCGCAGCTTGATCTGCTCCTTCAGCGGAAAGCTGACTTCCTTGCTGATTTGGGCCGCGTTAGGCTCTCCGGACTTCCCTTCGCCGCCGTTCCCTTCCGCGCATCCTGCCAGCACGGCAGATACGGCAAGGAACGCAGACAGCGATACGGTCCCCCACTTTTTCACCTTCATTGCGTGACTCTCCCTTTGTCAGTAAATTTGTTTACCACCAATGACAGCGCTACCACTCATGGCCGCTTTACTATAGCAATGAATCGCCGGGTTCTACAATCAGCCGATTCAACAAGAATATGCGAAACGGAAAAACCTCCGAAAGGGGCAGTATTTCCGCCCCCTTTTCATCTATCTGACGGTTGTCTTTGTTGATTGGGCCCATATTTATTCCAATGGCGGATTGACTTATGGATCCTCTACCATCCCATTTTCCGGTAATCACGCGGTGTCATGCCGGTATGCTGCTTAAACTTTCGGATAAAGCTGGATACATCCGAATATCCGATCTTTACGACGATTTCCTGCAGCGACATATCTGTTGTCGTTAAAAGGAGCTTCGCTTTATGGATTCGCAGCTCATGCACATGATCGGAAATCGTGACACCGCTTCGTTCCTTAAATACTCTGCGGATATGGGAAGCGGACCACGAGAACGATTCCGCCATTCCTTGAACGGAGAAATGATAGTCCAATGCGTGAGTCTCCAAATATTTGAGCATGCTTTGGTACAGCTCCTGCTCCGCCGAGCGGGAATGACTATTTTCGAACTCACCGGCCGCAAACGAACAAACGTCCATAACAACCTGCACATACTCGTCGAAGCTCCCCAGCTGCGTGAGTGCCATGACATCCAGATTCGGGCCGGATTGATATTTGCCTCCACAGGTTTCCTGCATCGTTCTCCAGACCATATTCGTAATATCCGTACACAGGTAAGTCGCCATAAATAGGGTCGTGCTGTTATCCCGAATTTTATCTACCAAGAGCCCTGCTATGCGCATCACCTCAGCGGACTCCTTCCGTTTCAGAGCTTCCTTGAGCTCCTGCATTTCCGATGCAGGGTACCAGACTTGCTCTACTCTCGCAGCAGAAGCCTCGTGAAACATAATAACCCTGTTCTTGCCTTTGACCGCGGAGTATTGAATTGCCGTTGACGCTTCGATAAACGATTTGTAAAGCTCGCCGGGCCCTGTGTAGGCATTGCCTATCCCGATCGTCACGGGACCGCTCAGCTCTGCCGCCAGCGATTGCCGGACATCGGACCATGCTTCCTCATTCCATAACCCGCCTGGGTTGACCGAGATGATACATGCCTCTTTCCCTTCTTCCACCATGTTTACGAAATAGATCTCCGCATCATCAGGCATGCGTTCTTGCAATCGGGAGTACAACCGGTCTCTGAGATCGGACCCGTCCTCTATATGCGGATCATAATGAACAATCACTACCTGGTATGCGGATTGGCCCAGCTTAAGACCGACCGTCTGCCCAGCTTCATGGAAGGCCTCCTTTGTTTTAAATCGGCCCTTTAACAGTCCGGACAGCAAATCCTGCCGCATTGCCGGCTGCGCATGCTCCTCATGGCGGTTCAAACGGGATTGCATGTGCTCGGCATACTCCATAATCGCCTTGATTTTGTCGAAACCGTGCGCATGCTGCATGGCAGCCCCCCATCGTGCTTCACCATGACGGATCAGCTTGAGCAGCGGCCTGTAGTTTAATCGCATCCCAAAATATATGAAAACGGCGCCAAACAACAGGATCAGCACCGCTGAAACAACGGATTTGTTCTTGATCTCATTGACAGGCTGCATTAATTCCTTATCGGGAACGATAGTAACGAAGGTCAAGCCAATCGTTCTCGATTTGGCGTACGAGACGTAATATTTATTTCCATCCGTTTTTACCGTTTCGGTTCCTTCCATGTCCGAGCGAAGGATCCGCTCAATAAAGACACCGTCCTTAGCACCGATAGGCTGAAGGGAGGTCAGGATCCTTCCTTGTCCGTCTATCACGAACGTGTTGCCGTCACGGTATTTCATCAACGCTTGGAATAAATCTAAAATTGATTTTTCATCTACGGTAAATAGAGCGGTTCCCTTCGGATTCATACTGTTGAGGGGAATCGGGACCATGTACACAAACTGCGTGGTGTAGCTTCCCGAACCTTCATCCCTAGTGGCCAGCGTCAGAGTAGGATGCTTCAGGTCGCCGATAGTTCGCTCAAAATCGGGCTCCTGCCACTCCTCAAAGCGGAAAATCTTATGAAAGAACGGCAGCGTATAACTACTGGAATTGGAGAAAATATACGTTCCACCGTGAGGGTAGAACAACAGCTCTCTAATGAAATTATTGCCGATTTCATAATTCAAGCGTTTACGCACCATTGAAATCTCGTAAGGATTTTGCGGGGGCTTCGTGCTGAAATCCGAGGAGTTCGAAATGGTGCCTGCAATACTCATGAATTCCCGAAATTTGGAATCCACAATATCGCTGATCTGGGTCAGAACCTTGCGGTTCGCTTCAAATGCCTGCTCCCTCATTAAGTTGACGATATGCGAATATAAAGTTAACCCGATGACGAGGATTGGGATCCCTAGAACGAGAACATAGGACAATAAGTACCGGTAGAAAAGCGGGATTTTCCATCGTTTAAACATATTGATTGTATTGCCCCTTTCCCTTGGAACGGCGGGTTCCTATAACAAAAAAGCCGCAATTCCTCTTCATTGCAGAGAAACCACGACTTTTCACCTCTTACTCCTGCCAAGTTTTATACTCTCTTGCGTGCAATGGACCGCCTTCTTTCATCACCGTCCACAGCGGATCATTGTCATGCGGCATCGTAGACATCATTTCGTCATGCCATTCGTTAAACAAATAAACGGATCTCATGCAAATATCTCGCCGCTCCTCGGCCAAATTGTGCTGCTCGTAGGGATCATGCTTCAAATCAAACAGCATTTCTTTGGGGAATCCGTGATGCCCGTCATGAAACGTCCGAATATAGAGCCAATCCTCGAAACGAACGCTTCGTTGGCAAACATGAGCGCATTGGGAGACGACCAGGTAATCACGACCGGTTGGTGCCCCGGAGGTCAGGCTGTCAGCATAGCTGGACCCATCCCAACTATTCGGAGCAGGTGCATTCAGCAAGCTGGCCAGCGTCGGAGCCAAATCCAGCTGGTAGTGCAGACCGTCATCTACCGCTCCCTTTAATCCACCATTCGGCCAACGAATAATCATCGGGATGCGGCAGGTGCCTTGGTCCGCTGTCCCATGCTCCGAGTAAATGCCGAGCTCGCCCATATTCTCCCCATGATCGGCGCTGATAAGGATTGCGGTATCCTCCCATAATCCCAGCTCCTCCAGCTTACGGATCACCTGGCCGATGTGATCGTCCAAATAACGGATCGCGCAGTCGTAATTGTCGATGATCATTCGGAGATCGTTATGCTCCACAATAGCCTTCCCATGCCTCGGATGCTTGTAATAATGAGATTTGGCAAGCTTATTCATGTCTTCAATGCTGTGCTGCCCTTGCTTTTGCAGGTGGAGCTGGAAGACCTCCTCCGTAAGCCATGACGGCATGGGGTCGTTCGCGAACGGATTGCCGAGCTCCTCTGGTGTACGGTATGGCGTATGCGGGTCCCAAAAGTTTAAGTGCAGAAACCACTTCTCTTCCCCGGCATTATCTTCCAGCCACTTGAGGGCGACTGGCAATACCTGCTCAGCCGTTTCGTGGCCTCGTTGTCCGTTATTGAAAATTTCGTTAAATCCGGCATTGAACGTCCAAACGGAATGCCGTTCGGCAAAGGTGCTGATAGAGGCTGTCTTATAGCCGATGGACTGAAGGACGGCAGGCAAGCTTTCCCTTCCCAGCCGATCGCTGAAGCCCCGGCTTGCCCCTTCACGCCTCATATCCGCAGCGGTGCCACCGTGACCGACAACGCCGTTATGAATGCCGAATTTGCCGGACATCAGTGCGGTTCTCGACGGCATGCAAGGAGCGTCCGAGCAATAATAGTTTGTGAACCGCACGCTTTCCTCCGCAATACGGTCAATATGCGGCGAGGTATTACGGTGATACCCGTAACAGCCCAGATGGTCCGGCCTCAAGGAGTCCAGATCCAAATAAATGATTCTCATCTTGTTAAACCTGCCTTATATGTGGGGTAAAGTGCCTGCTCAGCCTTGGAGTCTAGCCTTTCACGGCTCCGGCGATGCCATCGACAAAATAGCGCTGTAGAAACAAAAACACGATAACAATTGGTAGGATGGCAATAGTCCCCCCGGCGGCGATTCCCGTCCAGTCAACGACGTTCTCGCCTCTGAGAGCATACAAACCGACGGCAAGCGGCCGCAAGTCCGGCTCGCTTAGCGTCAAAATGAGCGGAACCATGAAGGAGTTCCATGACCAGATAAACTGCATAATAGTGACGCTTCCGACGATCGGCTTGGAAAGGGGCAGCATAATCGTAAGGAAGGTTCTGAGAAAACCGCAGCCGTCCATGATAGAGGCTTCTTCCAGGTCCTTAGGAATTTGACTGAAGAAGGTGGCGAACAGCAGGATGAAAATAATATGTGTCCCACCGGCCTCCGCAAGGATCACTCCCCACAAGCTGTTTAATAGCCCCATACCCTTGATCAAATCGTAAATTGGAATGATGGCAAACTCCATCGGCACGAACATGCTCGCAATTAGAAGGGCCATGACGAGCTTCTTGCCCCTGAAGGAATATCGTCCCAAAACGTAACCGCATGTGGCAGTCGCGAGAAGCACGATAAGAATCGTACTGCCGGATAGCGCAACGCTGTTAATAAAATAACGTTCAAAATTCGCTTCATTCCATGCGCGAATCAAATTTTCCACACTGGGACTTTCGGGAATCAGCTTTAACCCGTTGGCAAAAAATTCGTTTTGCGTCTTGAAAGAAGCCGAAACCATCCATAAGAACGGATAAATCCAAACGAAGCAAAAAGCGGTCATGACGACATGGAATAACGTTTTCTTAGCTAGCTTCATACGGCTTTACCACTGCCTTTTATTCGCTTATTCAAAACGGACTGGATGATCGCGAGCACAATGATCGTTACCGCGAAGAACAAACCCGCCGCCGATGCATATCCCAGCTGGGGAAGCCCCATCTCGCTGGAAAACGCATAACGGTAAATATATGTGGATACGACGTCGGTCGCGAAGAAGGGCCCGCCGTTCGTCATCGTTTTGATCAAATCGAATACCTTCAAGGAATTCACGACATTAAGCAGCAGGATGACGGCCCCGATGGGCACCAGCAGCGGGACGGTAATATGGAAAAACAGCTTATAGCCTCTGGCTCCATCGACCTCCGCCGCCTCATACAGCTCCCTCGGTATGCCTTGCAATCCGGCCATCCAGTAAACCATATTGATCCCGAGGTTCTTCCACACGGAAATAATGACAACGGTGAACATGGCCCATTCGGCATCGCCCAGCCAATTGATCGGCACATCGAGCAGTCCGAGTTTCACGAGCGCATCATTAACCGCACCATCGCTTCCCCAAATAAACACCATGATGATGCCCACGATTGAGGTCGTGGTGACGACCGGGAGGAAGATAAGTGTCCGGTAAATGCTTGCCCCGCGCAGCTTCGGCTGATTCAGCAGGACGGCAATAATCAACGGCACGATCAGATGAAGAGGAACGACGCCCAGCATAAACTTGAAGCTGTTTTTATACGCGTTCCAGAAATACGGATCCTTGGCAACGTCGATAAAATTTTGCAGCCCTACATAGGTCGAGTCCGAAGTCAGACCCGACCAATCCAGCGTCGCATAGTACAGGCTTGCCACGATGGGCCAGCCTTGAAACAAGACGAATAATGCCATGGTAGGAAACAAAAACGCCCAGCACCAAGCTTGAATCTTCCATTTCGCCATCATTTTAACGCCTTGTAGTCTTCCGCTTTGTAGTGTTTATCGGCGCTCCAATTGGAGAACACAAAATCGCTCTTATCCACCTTGGCACCTTCTGATTTTGCTTTGGCAATCGCCGCATCGAGCGCCTTATCGACCCCATCCGACAGCTGCTTGAGCGGAGCGGCCGGTTCCTTGACAGCTCCGGAAACGACCCCTTGTAGAATGTCGCCGATGCCCGGCTGAATATCTTTATAATTTGCGTAGACGGAAGTAAGCTCCGGGTTACGGATTTGCGGACTTGGTACCAATCTCGCTGTTTTCTGAACAATATCGTAGTATTGCTTGAACTGCGGAATATCCGAGGAGCTTTCGTTAACCCCCTTCAGGATCGAGAACCGGTCTCCTGCCTTAACCAGGACGGATTGGTATTCCTTGCTGAAGTATTCCTTTAAGTACAGCGCCGCTTCCTTCGGATGCTTCGTCGTTTGGGAAATGCCGATCCACGGACTGTAGTTGGATTGAGGCAGGAAGCCCTTCTGACCGTCATCCGGCACCGGAGGAGCCATCACGCCGAAGTCCAGATTCGGATTGTCCCGTCTCCATACACCGATGCACCATTCCCCCTGAATGATGAAGCCGGCTTGGCCTTCGCCGAACAGAGCACGTGCCTCGGGCGCCGAGATGCTCATCGTCTTCGGATGGTAGCTGCCGTCGTCCTTAAGTCCCTTGAACAAGCCGAAAACATCAAGCACAGCCTTGGAGTCGTAGCTTGCCTTGTGAGTAACGAGACTGATCGGGGAGTGCTGGTTCAAGCCGCTTCCGCCGAGCGCGGACCAATCCATCGCAGCGAGCTTCCACCTCCCGATCTGCTTGCCGCCTTCGATGATCCCGTATGCCTTGCCCTTGCCCGCTTCCGTAATCTTTTTCGCCGCTTCGCGGAATTCGCTGTACGTTTTTGGAGGCTTCTCCGGGTCGAGGCCGGCATCCCGAAACAGCTGCTTATTGTAATAGACCAGGGTGTTCGGTACGCTGGAGAGTGCAGGGATCGAGTAAATCTTGCCGTCCAGCATCGTTGTCCCTTCTACGAAGATACCGTCCACGAACCGGTTCTTGAATTCATCGTCGATGTAAGGGTCGATCGGCTGGTACCAGCCTCCCTTGACGGCCATGCTCAAAGACATATTCCCGGGAATCGGGAATAAATCCGGAGCGTCTCCCGATTTGATCGCCGTAGTGATCGTATTTTGAAATTGGTCTGAGGTGAGCAGAGTATATTCGATCTTGATGTTAGGATATTTCGCTTCGAAATCTTTAATGAACTTTTCCCGGTAAGGCTTCTCGCTGTCCGCCCAATCCATGACACGAAGTGTAATTTTATCCGTCTTCGGTGCCTCGGCCGTTTGCCCGTTTCCGGCATCGGGTGCCGGAGCTTTCCCGGAATTTGTGCCGGAGCATGCTGTAACGGCTAGTACATTTAGTGCCGCAAGACATGCGATGCTCAGGCTTCTCCATCCTTTGATCAAAGAAATCCCCCCATAGCTTTAGTAGCGTATTGTCTTAAGGATCAACGGCTTTGCATAATAACAGTTTGTTGGGAGCGCTCTCAATCACTGCATGAACCGTTGATTTGATTCTAATGTTAAATTATTCGACATCACCAAACAAGGTAGGCTCGATTCTACTTTTTGTATATTTGATACTTTTGCGAAACTTATTGGGGGACATTTTAAATGCCTTTTGGAATGTCCGGTTAAAGTGAGCGGCATCGTAATAGCCGTTTTTCTGTGCGATGTATTCGATGGAAAGCTCAGGGTCCTCAAGCATCCGTTTGGCATGCAAGAGCCGCAATTTATGAAGCATTCTCGATGGTGTGATTCCGTAAATCTTTTTAAAGGCTCTGCTGAAATAAACAGGATTCATATGGTAAAGATTAGCCAGCTCTTCTCTAGTAATATTTTGATCCAATCTTTTTTCCATATAGTGAAGCGCTTTATTGAAGCGGTCAATCTCGAAAGCCTCTCTGGCGGAACGCCTCTCTACTTTGGAGCTTTCGATGATTTCATGCAGCAGGAAAAGCGCCAAGAAACCGGACTGCGCGGTTCGCAGCTCGTCGATTTCCTGCAGCCATATGCTGCGCAGCTCGTCGAATTTTTTTTCATACAGCTGGGGATCGCGAATTTTGATCACTTTGTCCATAGGGCAGATCTGAAAAAAATCCTCATTTTCCTTCACCTTTAGGTCAACGTTAAACAAGTAGTGAATTCCATCCGTTCGGGAAATTACGTTAAACGGAGTATGAGGCCGGTGAATCATGACGTCGCCTGATTTGGCCACATATTCCTTTCCCTCGCAGGTGGTAATGACCTCCCCTTGTTTAATGAAAGAAACGGTATAACACGATTGAATGTAATCAAAAATCACTCTCGATTGGTATTGTACTTTTTTTACATCAAATAACGTGATATCCATATGATCGCTTACTATTAGTGACATGCATGATTCCTCCTCGGCGAAGGTCCCTATACTTAATTTCCCTATTATATTTGAATGTGCGTCGATTGAACATCATGCTGTTTTGATCCATTTGGCATTCCTATCATCTAAAAAATGAGCCCTTGACAGCCGAACGATATTATGAATCAAACCAAAAAAAGGAGCAGAGCGATGATATCGCTGTACTCCTTTCACTCTCACATAGCGTGCTTTATATGTTGTTTGTTACACAGGCTTGAATAAGCTGCCTGCACTTACGATACTATGGTACGCCGCTCGACCCAAGGTTCCGTTGCGATACCCGAACTCCGAGTCGAATGGCAGCCTTTCGGCGTCCAGCTCCGGCAGCGACTCAACATCTCCAGCAGTGTATTGCCGGATTCGGTCAAATGCCGTATCCAATCTTGCGAGCAGACCCCCATACCGCATATCCATGACTTCCCATCCGAAAGGCTTAAAGGCAGCAAACCATACCTCCCGGTGGAGACGACGAAGCGAATCAATGGAAGCTCGCAATAGGACCAGCTCGTCCGCAATTGTATTCAACTGTTGCAGCGTTTCCTCATAGCCCGCAGTTCCCGACTCCGACTTTCGATGCTGGCACTGATCATACGCCGTTTTCAACCGAACGCCGAGGTCGCATTTGGCAGCCAACACTTCTGCTAACGCCGTATACCAACGGAACATCGGGCGGAAGGCGGAGTTTCTTGTGTCAGCATTGCTTAACCTCTTCGCCAACCGCTGGTAATGATGTGCTAAAGGAACGTCCTTTATATTCGCATCGAACAAACCTATTAGCACATCCTGCCATAACAAAAACTTAGACGGATTGGAGGTCTGTGGATTGCCTTGAGCCACACCTGGCGTTTCATCAAATTGTCCCAACGCCTGAAAATCATGAAGATCGCCGCCTACACATAAGGCGAACCGCTCCTGAAGCCGCTGCTCATCCACCTGCTTCGCATAAGCATGCTCCGCATAAAGCTGCAACCCAAGCCACGCGCTCATCCAAGGCGTTTCGGCCCCATTATCGCCCCACATCGTTGCCACGACTTCAGGTACGCCCAGCGACTTACAGGCCATGAGGGCCGGCTCCGTGGTTGCCCGCATTTTCCCTGTGTTCGGGGCGATGCCGTTCCAGGTCCAGATGCCTCCTGCAAACACAACGGGGCGCCCCAAATCAAAATGCTCTTGAATAAAAGCTTCGTAAAATTGTTGCTGGTCATGATAATAATCCCAATATACGAAGGTAACCCCTTGCGGTATCCCTTGAACGGCTTCTTGCGGAATCTCCGCCTCCAGGTCGTAGTAATGGCCTGTCCTCGAGCCTAATCGGAAATACATATCGCTCCAGATCATCGGAATCAGCCCGCGGCGCTCTGCAATCTCTACAACACGATGCAGATGCTCATTCATGATGTCAAAACGATTCCTGAAGCCGTTGCGCTTCAAATAATTGCCTAGCCCCAGCTGGTGCGCCTCATCCATTCCGATATGAATACGCCGGCTTCTGAACGGCGCCGATGCCGCCTCAATCATGCTTTCGATGAAGGCATACGTTTTCTCCTCGCCGACAAGCAGAATATCGCCGGTATCCTTGATCGGAGCCGCAAATTCCCATTTCAGCGCTTCCTCCAAATGCGCAAGCGTCTGAATACAAGGAACAACTTCAATGCCAAGATCGGCGGCCCAGTCGTCGATCTGCTTAAGCTCGCCATTCGTATATCTTCCACGCATATAACCGAAATACGGGTAAGCCTCGACTTCGTATGTATCCTCGGTATAAAGCATGACCTGATTCATACCCATAAGCGCGAGAGTGATGAAGGCTTCATGCAGTGCCGGCAAGCTCGGAACCGCGTTTCGTGAGGCATCGAACATCACGCCTACCGTGGTGAATTGCGGCGTTTCTTGTACATGAAATGGGGCATACTGCCCCTCGTCGGTACGACAGGCACGCATTTTCTCCACCCATAGGCCAAAAGCGCGAAATCCATGATGCCGTTCGTCGTATCGAATCGTTCCCTGCTTTCCATCCCACTCCGCCTCAAGCTGGCCCTTATGCCGCTCCCAACGCAATGGGAGCTCCTCATCCTCCGGCTTCGACAGTACTTGGACGCCTAATCTTCCGGCAATCAGCAGGAGTCCTTCCTGAAGCGTCGAAAAATCCCCACTCAGCTTAACATGCATCTGAACATCTCCACTCTAATTTTATTTGCTCCCTCGTATACAAGCCGTTCATCCCCTATTTCCTTTTGAAGCGGCAGATGTCTTCCTGTATTGATCGGGGGTTTGCCCTGTAGCCTTTCGAAACGTCCGGATAAAATAATTCGTTTCCATTCCGACATAGCTGGCGATTTCTTTGACGGTAATGGTTTCCTTCGTGTTCATGAAGCCGATTGCTTTCTCCAGACGAATTCGCTGCACATACTGGAGCATGCTGACACCGTATGTTTTGTGAAACAAACGGTTTAAATACTGATGGGTATAGCCAAGTGAATCCGCCACGTTGGATAACGAAATGTTCTCATTGTAGTGTTCATTCAAATAGGTTGCCGCTTGCTGTACAACTGCTTTGGCTGCATCTTCGCTAAAGTGAATGTCGGGTTCCCGCCCCCTCCTTGCTTCGATTGAATTCATTCTATGTAAATTCAGCAGGAACTTGTACAGCATACCGGCTGCTTCCCATTCGGCACCGTCTTCATTGCCGTCGGCAAGCTCCCACAGCTCATCAAGAACAGACCATACCGCCTCGGCATCCGTGAGCGCGAGCGGCCTGCAAGCCTTCAGACCGAAATGCTCCAAAAGCGGCTCGACCTTCGTACCTGAGAACGATATGTATCCAACCTCCCACGGTTCATCGGACACCGGAGAATACTCGTGCGGGAGTCCGGCGGGGATGAACATATATTGCATTGGCCCGAAAGTGAATTCCTCCTGGCCCGGTATTCGAACGCACCCTTGCCCGTTGCGTGCAAATAGCAGCTGATGCGTTGAGAAGCCCTCCGGCCGCGCCATGGGATTTTGTCTATTGTAGCCGACCGTATGGGTGAATAACGGCATCGGTACTGCCGGCGGTCTGAACAGCCGGATCAAACGAACGTCCATCATGAAACCCCTCCACAAATATTCAATTTGTTATATCCAGTTTCAAAACCTTCGATTCCATTAATGTCCGATTTAATTTAATATTAACTCAGATATTGGACAACATCAATAGGAGTGGATTCATAATGTTATATGGTGCATGCTACTATCCTGAACATAGAGATCCCGAACGCTGGGAAGAGGATTTACATCTTATGCGGCAGGCTGGACTTAATGCGCTTCGGATCGGTGAGTTCTCTTGGAAACGAATGGAACCGGCTGAGGGGGCTTTTGATTTTGCCTGGTTGGACCGGTTCGTTCAGCTTGCAGGTAACTATTCAATCGGCCTTGTGCTTTGCCCTCCGATGCGTACGATTCCCGCATGGCTGGCCGAAAAAGATTCAAACCTAATGATCGTAAACGAAGAAGGAGTGAGTCTTGAATATGCAAGCCGTTATACATTTTGCATCAATCACCCCTTGCTCCGGGAAAAATCCGCTCGGCTCGCAGCCGTAATGGCCGCCCGTTACGGAAACAGCCCCCACGTGATCGGCTGGCATTTGGACAACGAGATTGGCGACGAGCCCGATTGTCATTGCCCGGGATGCAAATCGCAATGGCAGCAATGGCTGAAGGCGAAGTACGGTACGATTCGGGCGCTGAATCACGCATGGGGAACTGTTTTTTGGTCTTTGGAATTTGACCATTTCGGTCAAATCCCAACGCCCCGGATAACGAAGGCGGACTACAATCCTGCCTTTCTCCAGTCTTGGCGTGAATATCGCAGCGATTGCAATATTGAAGCCGTCAGGCTGTTAGCCGAAGCCGTCCGGTCCCAGCTTGGCGATAACGACCAATACATCACTACCAACAACCAAATGTTCTGGAGCAAACGAACCGACTATTACAAGATGGCGGAGCATTTGGATATCGCCGGAACAAACTATTACCCCCCTTACGGGGACAGACATCGTGTGCTCTCCTTCGGGTTGGCCGCCAGCCGCAGCTTCAAGAAAGCGCCGTTTCATGTATATGAGCTGCGGAATGAAGGACATGCGATCTTAGGTGCTGCAGACAACACGCCCGCGCCAGGGGAACTGGAACGGTTGACGATGCACACGATCGCAAACGGAGCAGATGGCGTTTTTTATTTCCCGTGGAAACGATTCCCCTTTGGCAGCGAACAAAACCATGGTGCCTTGACCGACTTCGACGGCAAGCCGACCCGGATGTATGCCGAATGCCGCCGGATAGGCGAACGGCTAAAGACGCTGGCTCCGTTCATTGCGGGCTCGCAGGTTGAAAGCGACATCGCCGTTCTCTACGATTTTCCAAGCCGCTGGCATATGGAGCACCGATCCGCTTGGACGGGCGATAACGGGGTTTACGAACGGCAGATTAACATGCTGTTCCTTACGGTGCGCAAGCTCGGATACAATTGCGATGCCGTAGGAAGAACCGGCGATTTCACCGCCTACAAACTGCTCTTAATACCCATGCTGCCTATAGTCGACGACGATCTCGTAGCGAAGCTGCAGCATTATGCGGAAGCCGGGGGCACGCTTGTGTTTCATCCGATGAGCGGCATCAAAAATTCCGATGCATGTTATTTCCCTGACCGACTTCATCCGAATATGATTCGGCTGTTAGGCTCAAGAACAGCAGAGACCGCTACCTCCGGGCCGCACAGTCCGGTCGGTTTCGAATGGGAGGGACGCCAGTATGTAGGCGGCGTATTCCAGGAGCTGGTCAAGCTTGAAACCGCTCTGGCGATGGGCTCTTTTACCGAGCAATGGTACAAAGGGTATCCCGCTGTCACTCGGCAATGGACCGGCAAAGGTCAGACCTGGTTTATCGCTACCTATGCCGAAGAGGCATTTTATACGGATTTTATCACCAAGCTGTGCCGGGAAATCGGGATTTCCCCCATTTTGAGCACATCGCCGCCGGAAGGTATTGAAATCGCCATGAGGCAGCAGCAGGACGGCACCCGATATGTGTTTGTGCTGAACGGGACGGCGGAAACCGTCCAAATGAGCTTACCGGAGAGGATGACGGACCTTTGGAATCAAGAGGAGGTACAGGATTCTTTTACGCTGAAACCTTATCAGGTTCGGGTGCTAATAGAATGAACAGAGAACTAAGTCTGAATAAGTCATCATTTGGTATCCATTGACATAAATAAAGTGCAATGGTATCGTTAATCTACCGAGGCATTCCGTTTTCTCAAACGGGTGTCTCATTGTATTTTTTAGGGATATTTTACATTTAATGGAGGTATTCTGTATGGGAAACGTAGGTTTGTTCAGGCACATGATTCGTCTGGGATGTTTGTTCCATGAACCGTAGGCGGGCTTCTCCTTTTATCCTTTCGCTGCTGGATCAGCTGGATTATTTCGAACGCCATTGGGAATCGTTCCTGGAGAAGCATCTTTCAACCGGTCAGGCTCCCGAGGAGTTTAGAGCAGCCGCTGCTCACTTAATGGCTGCTTACATCATCGAACTGAAGCGTATGACCTCCAGACTGAATCCGGATAGCGGTAAAATGGTATTTATCGGTTCCAAAGTCTCACTGCAATCTTCCATTTCCGGTGAGAACAAGGCAGATATCGTGCTTTGTTTTCCGGATAGATCCAATCCTGAGATAGGGTGGATTTCCTTCTTATCTCCCACCGGCATCCATTTGCTCCTGCGTCCTTACGGAGGTAAGGTTCATAATCACGTTTTATCCGGGGGTCATGAAACGAGTACGATCACGGGCATCGAATTTCTATTGGATGCCGCCAGCCGCCCTCGAAGCAAGCTATGATGGATTAGGGTTAGAACAAGGGGGCCAACATGGCTAGAACCGTATCATGGACAACATCATTGGCTTCCGTTCAATGGCTCATATTTATCTTTGCAAATAATACGATCGTCGCGCCTGTCAGAGGTCAGGCGCTCCATGCGATGAACCGTCTCAAGGCTCATTCGTGTCAAAAAGCGGCGCCAAGCGTAACCGCCGTGATTGAGAAAGCGATAACCCGCATCTTTCCTGGATAATCCGCGCCCTGTTGGCTTTCGAGCAGACGAAACCAATTTTTCTGCTGGAACAAGAGTACAAAGATGATTCGAAACAACGCAGCACAGGTAAAGCCGAATTTCTTTCTAAAACCAGCGTCATTCAAGTGTTTGATGACCTTCAGTTCCTGGAAAGCCGGCTTAATTTCTGATGGCAGTTGATCATCACAAATCCAGTCCATACGTAATCTTACGCTGATTTATTAGGTGCAAAAGTTGAGTTGATAAATCTAAGGATCCTATGGGGAATTTTCTAAAGAAAATCTGAAGAAATGCCTGTAATATCCCTAACCTATATCAATCAACATGGCTAGGTACGGGGGAAGCTCCAAAAAGTTAAAAAATGTGAATTGTAACTTATTTTGTCGTTTAATTCATTAATATCCAGGATGTAATGTAATGTAAAAAGGGCACATACTGTAACATAAAATGGCGAAAAGATTCCCTTGATTCAAAAAAAGAAAAACCCTTGATTATTCAAGGGCTTTTCAGGAATTACGGTTTGTTTTTGACTGCCGCGAACAGAGTTATATTGCAAGCATCGCATAACTGTAGGTTAGATTGGATACCCAAACCTGAATTGCTTTAAAGGACCTAAGATAAGATGCCTGGATCAGTGGACCGACCCCAAATGTAGAATATTAACCCATTAGTCTCTCATAGATATGAAGGATAAAGTCAACGTGACAGTGAATGAATCGAAGCATCCATAGGACTTTTCCGGAATTTTCAATGTTGACTGCCGCGGATCAGATTACACCGCCAATAACGGCATTAGTAAGTAACCTAATCGAAAGCTACCTAAATGAATTGCTTTGAATAAGCTAGTACAAGTTGCATCGACTCCCCCTTTTATCCTCAATTAATTGGAGTAACCTATTATCTGTACCTACACGGTTAACCGCATTCTCTAACCATTCGATTGAGTACACTCCATTAATAAGTGATTCCATAACTATTTTTATTGAAGGAATAAGATTATGTAATCGTAAATATTTCTTCGGCACCCCCGACTCTTCCACCAGCTTTGCCATCGAGCTATTCATTCCTCTTTTATATTGAAGGATTAAAGTTCTTATTATTTTATCCTTTCGTTCCAGTTCTTTTTGAACAGTATTTTGTTTTTCCACAAGTATTTGTTGATTATGAAACCATTCTAGGATTTCAGGAATATTAACCTTTAACCATTTGAATCCTCTTCCTAGAAAGTCGTAAAAACCTTGCTTTCGAGGATTCATATTTTTAGTAGAATGTTCGATTATATATTGTTTTGCTCTAATCCAAAACTCTGCACATTCTTCACTAGAAATTTGCTTTAAAGCTGATGTCTTTCTATTTTTTATTTGTAAAAATGACTGATTCTCTGATAACAAGTCCTTTTCTGAAACTTCATATATCTTCTCCTGAATTTTGGGGTCAAAAAAATAATAAAAATACTCTAAATGCCCCCAATTGAAAAGTCCAGCAGCATTAGTAATTTTTCTTCCATCCATACTTCTTAATAATACAAATTTGTGTTCATAATCAATTTCTGTAAATTTGTAATCATATTTTCTTTGAAGATCGTTCTCTAGTAGTTTGTGCCTAAGTAGAAAAGCCAACATTTTGTTTAAAATAAATTGGCTTAGGTTAAACTCCTTTTGTATTTGAGACCTCTTTTTTCCTGAATTAAATTCTTTACGAATAATTTCATAGACAAAACTATTATAATTTTCAACTTCTCCCCATTCTCTATCTAATGTGCCACGACCGTATCTTACTCCACAATCTAAACAAATATGTACGTGTGTGAATTGAAAATAACCCAATTTGGCATCTCTTACCAATTTCATTTTTTTTTTTGATCCATTAGAACGACACCAAGGAGTTAAACAACAACCTACTTCATTTTCATTAAAAATACTAATAATAAAATCTTCAGGAGTGGTTATACTTAGAAACTGACCTATTGTCATATTTTTCAAGTTTATAACTCTAAGAATAAATAACAATGTTACTTTATATATTTTCCCTTCAGAACTGTCCCCTTCCTTGATATATTTTAATAACCTAGATATTGAATCAGACGTTAGGCCTGTTATCCTCTCTCGTTTTAGGTAGGGATATTGACCTTGAGCAACATAAATTAATAATTGAGCTAATTCTACCCCTTTAGGAAGCTCCTTAAAGTTCCCATTATCTTCCAATAACATTCGCCAATTTTGATATAATTTATGCTGATCATCTATTTCTGATTTCAAAAAAATCAATATGCTTACATTTATTAGTTAAGGAATTATTACAATTAGGACAGATCCCTAGACCAAGTAATTCATGGGTATATGGCAGCTTCATCAAACATATTCCACATATATTCAATAAAGATATCTCGTGAACATCACAAATCTTGATATCCTTTACCTGCCATAATATTTTATAGTGCAATGATTCTTGGATACAGATTGGGCAATACTTTCCATTTTTTTCAAGTAAATTCCCGACAAAGTAATTTAATCCCATGTCATATTTCTCTAATAGTTTATCTTTAATGATTGAAAAAGTTCCTAATTCATTGGCTGTCTTACCGAATAACTGTTGCACCTTCTCTTGATCTATAAGATTTGTTAGATCCAAATCATATTTCCACATATAACGAACCTTGTTCTGATTTGAGATTAATTTACAAACTTCCATTGATGAAGTATGGTTCATATTAGAAATTCTCATTAAGTACGATGTGAAACTCTCTTCTGAAAATAGCTTGGGTCTTTTAGCTAAGGTAACCACTTAAGCTTACTCCTCTATAATTGTATTTATTCCATTATTACCCTTTAAAACAAATGAATATACATAATAGGTTTTCTCCCAACATAATGTCTACATTTCCTTCCTGAACTAAACACCCTTTTAACGTAATGGAGGCTGCCGGCCTTTAACCGCAGTTGCACCAATTACTCATTGAGCCTAGCTTTGTGCCCCGAGTAGATATTCGCGATCTTCGGGACTTAACGCGGTATCACCGAGAGCTTCAAATTCAAGTCACGTCAGAAAAAATTCAAATTTATGTTTCCGGCCTTTTTGGCAAATCCGGTTTGCATTGCTGGAAACACTGGTCAATGGAAGAGTTCTCGATGCGGACTCTATCAAAGTCATGATATTTAACTCAATAAGAAGATTTCTGAACTGATCTAGGCTCTGTATGGACGTGTTCGTCAAACGCTAGTGTAGGGGATGGGGCGTTTACTCGAGCTACATCGAGAGGAGATCGACTTGCTGATGACCATTCTTAGCGTGAAAGAGTAGGCAGGAGCGGACATTCTTGCGGGGTTTGGTACAGATATGTCGGTATTTCCATCGGAGAATCATTTGGCTTCCTGGGCAACTATGTGTCAAGGGCCTGCGCTTATAGGGTTTTCCGTTACTATTCAGAAGTTTCCTAACCCATGTTTGTAAAAAGGAAATATTGCTTAAAGCCAGCCTCATTACACTAACGTTCTGCGTTAGTTTAATCGTGAACGTACTTTGTCTTCTTTATTCACCATCCATATCCCAAAAGAAACAAGAACAAGGGCAATTATATTCTTTATTTCCAAAACCGTCTCTCCCAAGAAAATAGACGATAATGCGGCGCCAAAAACGGGAACCAGGAAGTTATACACCGATACGCGGCCAACCTTGTTGTATATCAGAAGCCTGTTCCAAAGGTAAAAGGATGCAGAGGATGACAGGGCCAAATAAAGAAGTAAAGATGAAGACTCCCATGTAAAATGGTTTGCCTTACCTCCCAGGATCATGCCAAGTAACGTTAGCGCTATTCCACCTATTAAAAGGCTATAACTAGTGATAAGAACTACATTCGTCGTATTAGTCAATTTTTTGGCATATATGCCAGTAGCGGAAAAAATAAACGCCGCGATTACCACAAAACCTTCCCCCATAAAACGAAAGGAGAAGTTAAGTAAATCTGCACTGAAATTAACAATTACGACACCTATAAATCCAATGATACTGCCTATGGCTTTGCTCGGGCTGAGCTTATCGTTCTTATAAACGTAATGAGCAAGTACGACGCCGAAAAACGCGGTTGTGGCATTCATAATCGAACCTTTCATACCAGTCGTATTAGATACGCCAATATAAAAGATTGCATAATGTATTGTAGTCTGAGCAGCACCAAGGATGCTTAGCTGTCCGATGTTTTTCAATCGGTATGCCATTTCTTGTCCTTCAAAATATCCGCTTCCTTATCTATTAGTATCTGGTTGTTGAAAAATTTAACGATATTAACTTTATCATAGAAAATTATTAGCCGCTCTACGTGCGTTGCTCACTTGTTGACGTATCTTGCTACCATACACGATTTTTATGTAACAATAAGATGTAATCCCAAACTACACCATAAATGCTGCCTGTTAACGTGGAAAAGGCAGCCGATCGTCTTGACCGGCCGCCGTGTAGTCTTATTCAACTACCGTTCTCTTTGATTGCGTTCCAATATGCACTAATATTTTCAGCATTCAATGTACTTATGTACATCAGGAACAGCCCTGTAACTTAATGTACCCTGATTATTGTTCTAACGTTACCCGTTAACGTAATAGTGTTGAAATATCCATCGAAGTCGGACGCAAATAAGGGAACTCCCTGATATAGATGCCCCGATGTGAGAAAGATCACATCCGTTATATGATTAGTGTAACGAAATCACCTGAGGGGGAAACGACAATGGCAGCAGCGGCACAGCAAGTGAACGGAATTTTAGATATTATCTCGGAAGAAAGTTTCGATAAACTTAAGGGCATTATGTACATGAAAGAGATTGAGAAGGGTTCTTATCTTTTCTGGGAAGGGGAGCAGGCGGATAAGCTTTACTTTATCATGAACGGACAGGTTCGGACGACAAAAACAACGGACAGCGGGAAAAGCCTTACGATGTATTTGCATTTATCAGGCGACTTGATTGGACAAATGGACCCATTCAAGGATTCCGTTCACACGTTTAGCGCGGAAGCGATGAAAGACAGCAAAGTCGGCGTCATCCAGCGTAAAGACCTCGAGATTCTGCTTTGGCAACACGGGGATCTGGCGGTAGAGTTTATGAAGTGGATGGGGCTGATGCACCGCCAGACGCAAACCAAATTCCGCGATTTGATGATGTTCGGAAAAACCGGTGCCCTTTGCTCGCTGCTGATTCGATTAACTAACTCCTACGGGGTACATCGTAAGAACGAAATTTTCATCGATCTGAAAATCAATAATACGGAAATGGCAGATATGATCGGCGTCACAAGAGAAAGCGTCAACCGGATGCTGAGTGATCTTAAAAAGGATGACATCATCGGGTATGAGGACGGACATGTCGTTGGTCATTACCTTGTTAAATAGTAGTTATTCCTTATCCATACTTTTTACGACCGATGAGGTACAGGTTTTACGTCACCTACGCGCTCAGGTGAAGTCTCCGTACGTTTAATAAATAATGAGAGCAGCACCCCCACAATACCAATCCCTACAATGACAAGATATGCATCGTTAATACCTTGAATCGAGGCTTCCATCATCAAATGAGCTTGCGAAATATCCTTCATATCAACTCCAGAGGTCAACTCATTCAGATGAACTTTAGTCCGAGCAGTCATGATGGTTACTAGAAGCGAAGTCCCTATTGCTCCAGACACTTGCCTAATGGTGTTGGAAATAGCCGTCCCGTGGGCATGCAGAGATGACGGCAATTGGTTTAGACCGGCGGTTTGTACAGGCATCATCAGTAATGCCATTCCTATACGACGACCCGTACTCATGATGAGAAGAAACAAGTAGCTGGTCGAATCTGTTAGTTGAACAAAGCCTGCTGTAGTTATGATCGTAATGGACAATCCGATGATCGCCAGCCATTTCGCACCAAAGCGATCAAACCATTTTCCAGTCACAGGCATTAGAAAGCCCATAATAAGGGCACCCGGCAGAAGGAGAAAACCTGCTTCTAAAGCGGTAAAGCCACGTGCATTTTGAAGGTAAAGTGGAAGAAGGATCATATCCGCGTACATAACCATAGTGACAGCTATATTAATAACCGTTGTTAGGGAATACATGTTAAATTTGAATACGTTTAGATCCAATAGTGGACTTGCTGAGCTCAACTGCCTCCATATAAAAATCCCTAATGCTATGATCCCAACACTAATCGATACCAAGACCTCACCATTCGACCAGCCTTTGTTGCCCGCCAAACTGAAGCCATACAATAATGTGCCGAAGCCAATGGTGGATAAAATCACACTAAACGTATCTATCTTTAGCTTGATAGGTTCCGATACATTCTTTAGATAGATAAACCCCGCAATGACAACGATGGCGGCAAGTGGAATCATACCGTAGAATATAGCTTTCCATGAATAGGCTTCAAGAATGTAGCCAGCTATTGTTGGGCCAAGTGCTGGAGCGAAAATGACAGCGAAACCTACCATACCCATCGCTGCTCCTCTTTTTTCTTTTGGGTACATGGTCAAGACAACCTGAGTAAGCAGCGGCATGATCATTCCGGCACCCGCGGCCTGAATCAAGCGTCCAGTTAGAAGCACAGGAAAGACTGCCGCAAAGGCGCTTATGACTGTGCCGGCTAGAAAGATACTCATGGATGTCAAGAATAGCTGCCTGGTAGTAAACCGCCGCATGAGATAGGCTGTAATCGGGATCAATATTCCATTAACCAGCATATACCCTGTAGTCAGCCATTGGGCCGTTGCAGCAGAAATAGTAAAGGCATTCATTAGCTTTGGAATGGCTACACTCATAATGGTTTGATTTAGTGTGGACAGGAAGGCGCCCAGAATCAAAATAAGCATAATGGTGCCTTTTTGTACGGTAAGTCCCTTCGTAGCTTGTTCGTGATTCAACTTTGACCCCTCCTTTCAACTAACAAGTTAGATAATAAAGCGAAGGAAGGCACCTACCCTTCCTTCGCTCCTAATAGTGGCAGAACTCTTATTGGACCTCACCTGTTCCAGCGATTGAGTCCCTGGATTTTTCATCAATTTGCTGGGATATTACTTTGCCGTAGTGCCTCCATCGATGACCAGCTCCGTACCCGTGACATATGACGACTCGTCTGATGCCAAATACAACACGCCATAAGCAATGTCTTCCCCTGTACCGAAACGAGGCAGTGGAGTTCTCTCCTCAAAATGCTTCTTCATCTGTTCATGATGAAGAATCCCTTCCGTCATAGGGGTAATAATCAGGCCAGGGTAAACGGAATTTACGCGGATGTTATCTCTTGCGTAATCCACAGCAGCCGCTCGAGAAATGGCTCGAATCCCGCCCTTGGAGGCAGCATATCCGTTAAAACCACCTCCGACAAGGCCCGCAAGGGAAGCAATGTTCACAATGGATCCTCCCCCGGCTTCTTTCATGATTGGAATTACGTGCTTCATCCCTATATAGCTTCCCGTTAAATTAACGCTTAGGACACGATTCCATTCTTCGATTGTATCTGTTTTGTTACCAATACCTGCACTATTTACAAGTACATTAACAGTACCAAACGTTGCAACGGCCTTCTTCATAACGGAATCCCAATCTTCTTCTGCCGCAACATTATGCGAAAGGCCAATCGCTACACCATGATTGGATACGATCTCTTCGACTGTAGCGTTCAATTTGTCCGTCTGAACGTCCGTTAATACTACTTTAGCACCTTCCTTTGCCAAATGGATTGCACATGCCCTCCCTATACCACTTGCAGCTCCAGTAACTACTACAATTTTCCCATGCACTCGTCCCATAATTTTCTCCCTTTTGTTGATCATGTTAATTTACTACTTAATAATAAACATCGGGCCGTACCAGGGACTACCATTATGACGACTTAAGGTTTAGCGCTTTTACGACTTCTATCCTATAAGCAAGAAGCCAAAAAAGAACAAGCTGACTCCGTGAGGGCTTATGATACCCGCGGATTTCAACTCGACTGAAGTGTTGATTTCCGCTTTCGTAACCTTATTAATTTCTTCTTGAGTAAATGGGATAACCTTATCAACTACTCCTCTTACAGGTAATGAAAGTGAGATTTTATACGGTTTTTTCGTTGAATTTTCCATCACATTACCGGAAATTTCCGCGCCTTAAAATCTTGGGTAGTAGTTAACGTTCTCACTATCTAATGAGCACTTTCAATACGATTCCCTTCGGCAAACTCGATATCCTCAGCAAGATTTGGGCGGAAGAGTTCCCAAGTAAACGGCGTTTTGCCCAAATGCATTAAGGGCTGTTCGACATAATGAGATTTCGTGACCGCAATCAAGTTTTCCCAATGGCCAGCTGCATGCGGCGCTTTTAACCACTCAACTGCTTTGCGCCTTTCCGCTTCATCTCCGGTTCTTAGATACGTTTCAAAGCAAACGCCCGAACGCAGCTTATCCGAGAAGTAGAGACTCAGATGAGCCCACGCCTCGACATCGGCCTTCTCGCAATCAAGCGTCGTTGGAGCAGTACGCGGGATGGAGTCCAGCAACGCTAGGGCTTCCCTAGCATTCACCTCCAGCTTAGCGGCAGCTTGAAGCGGAGTGATAAACCCGTCCATGGTCTGACCTGTCAAAACCCGATCCACGTATGCTTTGATCGACAAATACGTCGGATCAGATGTAGGATTCGCAAGAAGATCCTGTAAGGAAATAAACGCCTTGCCCCCGTTATATTCGGATTTGTCAGTGGAGATAAATCCTTCTGCGTAAAGCGTAAAATCCCATGTAAACCTGATGAACGAAGCCAGCGTCCTCGGCATTTCACAAACAAGTGAATACGCCTTTAATAAGGACTCGCCTGCCTGTTTGCCATAGCGACAGCCCAAAGCCGACGTGAACACACTATCAGGCGTCGCAGGATCATACAGCAATCTTCCCCATAACATATAATACAGCCAATGCTTCTCGAAGGCATAGGTCCAAGTCACATGCGGACATCCTGAGGCATGGGAATAATCCTTGCCAGGGATAAAGCACTCTGAGCCGATATAATAGCCTCCCACATAATCTTGCCCGTTGATGGCGATATGTTCCCGGATAAATTCAGGCTGCGCCCAACGAAGTGTAAAGAAGTCCTCGTTTCGAACCATCCAGGTAATTTTGTGTTTTTCCGGGGGAGGATTCCAGTACCCCTCCATACCATTGGAGCCCCCATGCGTTAACAGAAGCCTAGGGGAAGAATACGCGTGTGACCAATTGAATTTGACTTCCACCCAAACAGGCTCTGGTATAAATTCTTGGCTATCGATCACTTTCCTCGCGATGGCGGGATCAACCGAAAAAGGCGCTCGATGAATTAATTTAACCGGCCGGTTGGCCCGCTTTATCCCCTCGTAATACACTTCATGGATCCAATCCTGCTGCTCCTGGGGGGACATACCCTTCATACGTTCACCCGCCGATATGCCGATCCCAGTAAGATCGGGATACTCTTCCATGAGTTGCGTTACGCACTCGCGCGTATATCTTTTAATTTGCTCGCTGGAATAGAAATCACCGTGATGATACTGCTGATCATCAATTGCCTCAGGTTCATAGTGGTCTTTGAAAGCCTCCGATACAAAAATATTCCAATTCACCAAATACGTTTCGATCCCACGTTCTTTGGCCATCCGAAACAGTGATGTCCAATACTCCCTCCACCCCCCTAACTCTTCATCTGAAAAAGGCGTGGCTTTAGGAAAATTCTTCGAACGAAACATAAAGGGATATGGATGTAAATTCCAAAGTGTTAATGCGTTGTAGCGGTTTTCCGCCATCATGTCTAAAAACCTTTGCCAGAATGCAAGGTCGCGAACGGTGTCCACCTGATTAGTAAAGCATTCATTCTTCCGGTAGCTGGACCAGGGTAGATTGAATTTGATCGCTCGAAAAGGAAATCGTGCGTTCCTTACACTATTCGAAACGCGCTCAATTCCTTCGTGGAGCCGAAGCTGTTCAGCCAGTTCCAGTGCTCCGTACATCGCTCCTGATTCATCTAATGCCATGACGAACAGCGTCGATTTCCCTTGGTATAGCGACCGATAGATTTCAAAGCCCTCTGGCCCCAGGGTACCATTTGGCTTTATTCCATCGAATGTGGCGGCTTCGTCGGCACCTGTAACGATAATGATGTCTGCATTCGCTGCGGCTTGCTCTAGCTGTATATATTCTGCGATTTCCCCGGTCCTCTCAATCGCCTCTTTCAACTTCCCGACCGCGAAGATCAACTGCGGAGAATTTTCCCCAAACGCTATGACAATGGGCATCTCTGAAAACCTCCTTCTATTATTGGGCCGTATCTACCAACAAATTATTATTGCTCTATTAATCAAAAATGGCTTCTTGGAATTTTCTCATAGCTTTGAATTGCTTGCGTCTACGGTGAAGAATCGGCTCGGTATAGCCGCTTGGCTGGTTGTAGCCCTCGAGGACCAGCTCGCAGGCCGCTTGAAACGCTACAGAACGGTCGTAATCCTCAGACATCGGCCGGTACGCCGGGTCGGCTGCGTTCTGCTCATCAACGACTTTAGCCATACGCTTCATCGTTTCCATGATTTGCTCCCTATTGCAAATTCCGTGATGCAGCCAATTCGCCATGTGCTGGCTGGAAATACGCAGCGTGGCCCGATCCTCCATCAGTCCAACATTACTGATATCAGGCACTTTGGAGCATCCGATGCCCTGATCTACCCAGCGAACGACATAGCCAAGGATGCTTTGAGCGTTGTTGTCCAGCTCCTGTGCGATCTCTTCGGGCGTCCAATTGCAGCTCTTTTCTAGCGGAATATCCAATATGTCATCCCTGTAGTCTCGGTTGTTGTACTTCAATTTATTTTGCACCGCTCTTACATCGATTTGATGATAGTGTAGCGCATGCAGCGTAGCCGCTGTTGGGGATGGCACCCATGCCGTATTGCATCCGGCCTCCAGCTGAACAAACTTCGTCTTCAACATTTCCTTCATTCGATCAGGCATCGCCCACATTCCCTTGCCGATCTGGGCGCGGCCTTGCAACCCACAGGCCAGACCGATGGCTACATTGGATTGCTCGTAGCCCTGCAGCCATTTCGCCGACTTCATGCTGTTCTTACGGATCATCGGGCCTGCTTCCATGGATGTATGAATCTCGTCCCCTGTTCTGTCAAGGAAACCGGTATTAATAAATACGATTCGATCCTTCACTTCGCGAATGCAGGCTTTCAAATTAAGCGAAGTACGCCGCTCTTCGTCCATCACCCCGATCTTCACGGTATGTCGCTCCAAGCCAAGCATGTCTTCCACCCGGTCAAACAGCTCGCCTGCGAAAGCAACCTCGGTTGATCCATGCATTTTCGGCTTCACGATGTAGATCGAGCCCTTGGAAGAATTGGTATAATCGCTATTCTTCAACAGATCATGCTTGGCAATAAGGCTCGTCATCACCGCATCCAGGATGCCTTCCGGCATTTCCTCACCGTTGGCATCCAACACGGCATCAATGGTCATTAGATGTCCGACATTGCGAACAAACAGCAACGAACGCCCGCGCAGGCTGAGCTCTTCTCCAGATGGCGACGAGTATTTACGATCCGGCTGGAGCGTTCGGGTGATCGACTGCCTGCCTTTCGTGAAGGTTGCGGACAAGGTTCCTTTCATGAGTCCCAGCCAATTGCGGTAGACCAGCACCTTATCTTCGGCATCTACTGCCGCAACCGAATCTTCGCAGTCCAGGATCGTCGTAAGCGCCGATTCCATCAGGACATCCTTAATTCCCGCTGTATCTGATTTCCCGATCGGGTGATTGCGGTCGATTTGGATTTCAAAATGCAATCCGTTATTGATAAACAGGATCGCGCTCGGAGCTTCCGGTTGTCCCTGATAACCTACCAGCTTGGAGACTTCCTTCATTCCCGCTTTCTCGCCGCTGCTAAGCGTTACAAATAGTGCTCCTTCATCAATCGTATATGCAGCAGCGTCAACATGCGAGCCTTCCGTTAGCGGCAGCACTTGATCCAGGAACGCTCTAACATACGCGATCACCTTTCCACCGCGAACGGGGTTATAGGCAGCAGTGATTTGCGCTCCACCCTCATCATCCGTCGCATCGGTCCCGTACAAAGCATCGTACAGGCTTCCCCAGCGAGCATTAGCTGCGTTCAGCGCGTAGCGGGCATTATTGACCGGCACGACAAGCTGCGGGCCGGCTTGCTGTGCAATTTCATCGTCCACATTCCAGGTAGTTACTTGAACATCTGCCGCTTCCGGCTCCAAATACCCGATTTCCTGCAAAAACGACTTGTATTCGCTAAAATCGAAGTTTTCCCGGTTTTGCCGATGCCAATCGTTGATTAATTTTTGCAGCTCATTTCGCTTTGCTAGCAGCGCTTTATTTTTAGGCACCAAATCAGAGATCAGTCGTTCGAAATCTGACCAAAACTGTCCTTCCACTACCATGGTTCCAGGCAATGCTTCCGAGTTCACAAACCGATAAAGCTCGACTGCAACCTGAAGATTGCCTACCTTGACGTATTGTTCCATCGTAAAATTCCTCCCAATCGAGTTCTATTCCTTGGACTAGCTATATTTTTCTTCACTTTCTACACACTGCGGAGGTTTCGGAAAAATCTTGTCCGCTCCCATCAGGAAACACAACGATCGGAGCCTTGAGCAGATATTGTTAGTCTCTAGTTACATTGCGAGTCGCTACATTCTTTGAGCATGTAAGTCCGGCGTATATACATCACTCGGACGCAATTGATTTTGCAGCGGCTCCCCTGCGCGATATCGTCTTATATTCTCTTTGATGATATCTATAGAGCGGCCAATACGATCGGGTACCTGAGGCGTAGTATGCGGTGTAATCAATGTATTTGGTGCATCCCACAATGGGCTATCCGCAGGTAGCGGTTCTTTCGTGAATGTGTCTAGGCCGGCTCCACCTATCTGTCCCGCATACAGCGCCTCCGTCAATGCTTCTTCATCAATTACCGCTCCGCGGGCCATATTAACTAGGTAAGCAGAGGGCTTCATAAGTGAGAGCTCCCGTCGGCCAATCATGTGGTGAGTTGCATTGCTCAGCGGCAGAGCCAACACGACGAAATCGCTATTCACAAGCAATTCATCAATTGTATCCCCGTCTTCACCGCAATATTGCAAATCGACTCCCGGGGGCGTTGGAGCGCTGCTTCTGCGATACCCTAGAACATTCATACCCATCGCCTTCGCACGCACGGCCAGCTCGCTGCCGGTATGTCCCAAACCTATGATCCCAACCGTACGTCCATACAATCCGCGCAGGTCGTGCTGTCCGGGTACCCCCCAGCGGTGGGACTGCTGAGCTTCAAGAAACTTCGGGTATTGGTATGCCAAGGCCAGCATGAAAAACATCGCGTGCTCCGCAAGCGCCGGGGCCGACCGCCCCGCCGAGCTCGTTACAAGTAATCCACGCTCGAATATCTCCGGCCAGGCACATTTGTTTAATCCGGCTTGATCACAGTGGATCCATTTAAGCAACGGAGCCTGTAAGAATCGCTCATCTAGATCTCCTAAGAGCACAGCCACATCGGCGGTTTTAAGCCCCTCTTGTATGCCTTCGTGATCGTCTCTATGAAAGCGAGTGACGGTGGCCGGAGCAAAAGCTTCGGCTAATTTCTTGAAATTTTTCTCATCATAGTAAACGGTAGTAAGGACGGAACGAATTTCATTCATCTTTATATCCTCCTTAGGCTTTGGGTTACGAGATGACGTACGACGACAACGGTGCAGTGAATATTTCGAATCGGCAGCTTTGTATAGAATACCGTACTCCCAATCATTTATTGCATTGGAGATATCTATATATGTACATCGTAACGAACTCCTTCACTCTCATCTAACATTTTGACGACTTTATATGTAACGTTTTTACGACTTCATGCTTTTAATCCATTTGAAAGGGCCGGGTATCCAAAAAAAAGAGACGTCCCAAAAGTAGTTTAAAATCCACTTGAGGGTACTGCCTCTTTTGCAGCTCTGCATTTTTCTTGATAAATGGCCAGGTAAGGTTCATTTTTGTCAGCTGCGTTTTCCGAACTGATTTCTGTATTCTGTAGGACCTACTCCGGCATATTTCTTGAATATTTTTGTAAAATGGGAGAAGTTGGTGTGGCCTACGGCGGAAGCAATGGAGCTTATAGGAACATTAGTTTGAGATAAAAGCTCCTTCGCTAGCTTAATTCTCTCATACAAAACATACTCCGATATCGTATATCCCGTTTCCTTCTTGAATATTCTTGACAAATAGTCAGGATTCAGAAAAGCCTGCTCCGCAATCGTTTCCCTTGATAAATCCTGGTCAATGTTCAAAGAGATATATTTCTTGACCGATTGAATGACCGTATCCGTCTCTTTAACCACCTCGGTTTGGTACATCGCCTTTCCCAGGGAATGCTGCACCCAAGCAAGCATGTTGGAAACAGAATGTCCCGCGGCTTCCAACATCGATCTGGATTCTTCATCACCGAACAACTGATGTGCTTGAATCCCTTTAATATTTAAAAATGAATACAGCACTTGCATAAAGTCTTGGTGAAATTGGTGCAATATCTTGGCATCCATTTCTTGTTTAGACACTAGATCACCAAGATATTTTTCTATCTCCTGTAAGACGGCGTCCTTCGTTCCCGACTTGAGAAGGCTGGAAACCACACTTAGTGCCGGTAGTTGAGCAGGTTGTTCCGCTAGCTCCTGATAGTCATACGGGAACACTTGGTTCAGAAATGCAACATTGTTCCGATCACGGGTTCTTAGCTTCGCTACCATTCCCGCCATCTCATGCACTTGAACGGTTCCACCGACAAAGCAGGATAAATCACAATAAAAATAACGATTGCAGGCATGTAGATATTGACTATAGACCTCCATTTGCTCACCGCATTCCGAGACCGCTTCCTTATCTCCGTGAAGAATGACCAGCAGAATTCCACGATCAAGCTGAAAGCAAATGCCATTGCCATGGTTGCTAATGATCATCTCTTCCGCACAATTCTTGAGAGCATATTCCAATATTCTTTCATCCCTGCGCTTCAACGCTTTCTTCCAGTGTTGGACAGAGATCAAGACGGGAACAAAATAAGAGTCGTCTGTGATCGGTATATGGTGCCTATCGATGTGTTCGTAAATTGCGGCCGGCTGACTCGGGATGGAGTGGTTGATCAAATCAAGCCAGAATCGCTCTATGATAAAGGAATGGTGTTTCATCCATAATTGATGGGAGATTCTGTTCCTGTTCGCTTCGGAATTTCGGTCAATGACGCTTTGCGCTTTCCTTATGGCCTGCTCTAGATCTTGAACCATTACAGGCTTCATCAAATAATCGAGACTTCCCAACTGCAATGCTTCCTTGGCATATTTGAAATCGGCATGACTGGTTAGAAAGATCGTCGCTGTATTGGGATGATGACCCCTTACCCAGGCTAACAGATCCAGACCGCTGCCTTGTGGCATCTCAATGTCACAAAGCATAATATCGATGCTCTCCCTTTCGAATATTTCTTTAGCCTGCCTGATATTATAAGCCGTAAACAAACCTGAAATACCTAGCTTGTTAAGATTCAAATCTGCTTTCACACCCTCTATGGCATGAATTTCGTCGTCAACAAGAAGCAATCGATAAGTCATGTTTCTTCCTCCTTCGACGGGTCTGCAGGCAAAATGATTGCTACAGTGGCTCCACCGCTTCCTAGTTCGTCGTTGAAGTATTGTATCGTTACATTGTCCCCGTACATAAGTCTCAAGCGTCGCTCTACGTTCCAAATCCCCGTTTGCTCTCCCAGTTCATTCTGAACACTTCTGCCTGCCTTCAGTTCTCGCAGTACCTGTTCACTGAAGCCGGACCCGGTATCTTTTATGCATATTTTTATTTGGGAATCCGTCTCTTCATCCAGAAAATCAATTTCTACAGAAATATGGGTGGGCTCATCCATAGTCACCGCATATTTAATTGAATTCTCAACAAAGGATTGAATGATAAGAGGCGGAATGGGAGTATCCGTTACATACTCAGGAGCATCGATGGTCCAGGTTAATTGACCATGGAATCGCAAGCTCTGGATTTTAAGATAATTGCGGGTATGCTCAAGCTCGTCCTTCAGTTTCACTAAAGAAGTATTACTTCGGAACATAAATCGGAAATAATGAATCAAGGACATGGTCATTTCCAGTACAAGCTCGTAATTCTTAACTTTGGCAAGATTATAAACAATGTTCAAAGTATTTAGGAAAAAATGGGGGTTCGCCTGCAGCTGTAAACGCTGGAGCTCCTCCCTTTGCTTATTTAGCTGTTCCTCGTAGACATTAATGCGAAGCCTTTCGATCTCCGACATCATAGAATTGAAAGCTTCTCCAAGCAGCATAAATTCATCGGAGGTTTTTTCTAACACGACCCTGCTGCTCCAGTCGCCTTCGCGGACCTTCTTCATCGTGAGAAGCACTTTAAAAAAAGGCACCAATAGCGTCTGTTTCATCGAGTACAGGCCAATTGGTATAAAAAGAATGGATGCGACTGTAATAAACCAGACAATCGATTGAAGATAGGGCAGCTTTGCCAATATATAATCATCAGGGATAAGAGCTACAAGATTGAATTCCCCTCTCTTGGAAGAGGCGCCTGAGACGAGAAATTTCTCGGTTGATCCTGACAAATAATAATCATTATGGTTTGAATGCAGCTCAATTTCATATTCATCAACGATGTTCGCAGCAGTGATCGGCTTCCCTTGGTTATTCGATAACAGCACAGCCCCCCCCTCCCCTATTTGAAGGGTGCTAAGAGGTTTGAGCAGATGGTTCGTCTTAACCCATGCACCCACATAAACGTTATTGGCCTGCACATACGTGAATAGGAAGTTATCTTGGCCGATTTGGGTATAAATCCATCTTTTCGAAGCGCTTCCTTTGGGAATGGGGCGGGAATGAATCATATCAATCATCTGGTGCTCAATGCTATCCATTTCCTCAAGTGCGAAATCATTGTTTCTGGTAACACTCATATACTCCTGCCGATTATCGACATAAACAAAAAAAGAATTGATTGTGTTGTGCAAGGAAATATCCTTGTTGAGCTTATTAAACAAATACACCTTCGCGCTGTAATAATCCGTATCTGTTGCAGCCGTTCCCAGCGATATCACGTCATATCCAGAGTCTATCAATGTACGAATGTAAGCATCCGCATCGTTCAAACCGTCATCAATTTGGCCCATGTATAGTTTCAAAAGGTTTTCATAGGACTCGGCTACTTGTCCACGGACCGTATGGATGGCATAAAAGTTGTTATACAATAGCATGCCGACAAGCGGAAGCGTCATGAGTAATACACTTGATATTAACTTAAATCGCAAGGACTTATGCCGCCAATTTCTTATACGAAAGTTCATGGCATCTGCTCCTTTGGGCTCTTCATGGTTGTATGCTTTCATCATACACGAAATGAAAGCGCAAGCGCCACAACTATTATCGTACAGTTGTGGCGCTCCCGGATTTATCATTTGCTTTGATTCATTGGCTTACCCCTTTACGGCACCAATCATAATCCCTTTAATAAAATACTTCTGGAAGAATGGATACGCCACAAGAATAGGCAGCACTCCGATTACGGCTATGGCCATCTTGACCGAATCGCTAGGCATTTGCTCTAAAGCGTCGCCTGCATCTGAGCTCATATTCGTATGAATAAAATCAATGTCCTGCATGATCCGGTTCAAAAGATTTTGGATACTGAAAAGTTTAGGATCCGTTATATAGATCATCCCTAACTGCCAGTCGTTCCAATACAATATTGAGGAAAACAAACCGATTGTCGCTAGAATTGGTGTTGAAAGCGGAAGTACGATCGACCATAAAGTCCGGAACTCGCCTGCCCCATCGAGCTGCGCGGATTCAAGCAATGCAGCGGGAATGGTCGTCTGGAAGAATGTCCTCATCAGCATGATATAGAACCCATTCATCAACATGGGCAGGATTAACGCCCATATCGTATTCTTGATGTGGAAGAGCTGCGTAAATACCAGGTACGTAGGCACAAGGCCTCCGTGGAATAGCATGGTGAAGAAGACGATAAACATAATCAGATTGCGGTGCGGTGTCACGCTCCGGGACAGCGGATAGGCCAGCAATGTCGACATAGACAAACCAACAACCGTACCGACAACAGTGACGAATATCGTTACCCCGTAGGCGCGGACGATGTCCGAACCCCTTTCAAGCAGATACGTATAAGCGGCCGTGCTGAATGTTTCGGGGATGAATGAGTACCCATGTGCAATGATGGATTCCTGCGATGTCAGCGATGCAGAGATGAGCAGGACGAAGGGCAGCAGACAAAGCACTGCGAATAGGAGCATCGAAATATTACTAAACCATGATAGGGCGTTACTTTCATTTTTCAATTTGATTCCCCCCCTTAGAACAATGCGTTGTCTTTGTTGTAGAGCCTTACTGAATAGTTCGCCACTAATACGAGCAAGAAGCCGACAATAGATTGGTATACGCCCGCGGCGGTGGACATTCCAATGTCTCCGCTGCCCATCAGACCTCTGAATACATAAGTATCGATTGTAGCGGTCGTGTTGAATAGTGCCCCTGAATTCATCGGAATCTGGTAGAACAGTCCGAAGTCTGAATAGAAGATTCGTCCAACGGCGAGCAAGGTTAACATGATAATGACCGGCGTCAGAATCGGTAACGTAATATGGAAAATCTGCTTCAGACGGCTCGCTCCGTCGAGCCTTGCCGCTTCATAGTATTCCTCATCGATCCCCAGCAGCGCAGCGAAGAACACGATGCTCGAATAACCAACGTCTTTCCAAAAATGCACCACGGTGAGGATAACAGGCCAATATTTATCTTCGCTGTACCACGAAATGTCACTTATCCCTAACCACGGGAGCACCTTATTGTTCATGAACCCCGTTTCCGGACTGAGCACGGCGTATACTAGGTAACTAACAATGACCATGGATATAAGATGCGGCAGCGTAATGATGCTTTGATAAGCCTTTGCTAAGACTTTGTTCTTGATCTCATTCAGCAGGATCGCGCAGGCCAAGGATAATACGGTACCAACCGCGATAAAAACCAAATTATAGAGGATCGTATTTCGCGTAATGATGAATGCATCGGTGGTCTTGAATAGGTATTCAAAATTGGCAAGTCCGACCCATTCGCTGGCCAGAAAGCCTTTAGCGAAATTCACTTTCTTGAAGGCGATAACAATACCTATCATGGGAAGATACTTGGTGAGAAGCAAATAGAGGAGTCCCGGTATCATCATGATCAGAAGCGGTGCATGTACGAGATATTTGCTTTTCTTTTTCTTGCTTTTAACTCCGGCCTGCACTGCGGCTGCCGTTGCGGTTTGCTCCATATGGAAATCCTCCTAGTCATCGTGCTTGTTTTCCTTAACCTTATCTAAAGAGATAAGACCCGTGGCCAATGAATCACATAACGATCTTCCCTTACATTTCTTTCCTTCCAATGCGAGTTAAGATGATCCCTCCCATAAGCTTGGTAAGTAATTATAACTGCTGACCTTAGTTACATAATAAATGAATACGAAAAAGCCGACTAACGTTTTGGCGACTAATAGAATATAACTTTTACGACTTTTATGACGCTTTTACACATGAGAATAAAAGCCCCTCCATTGCGCTTCTACGTCGTCTGGAAAGAGCTTCGACTTGCTTTGAAAGCAGCAAAAATAGCATCATTAAGCCGATTACAGCGGCTTTCATGATGCTGACCAGACGATATTGGGAGATGGGGCAACCCCATCCCCTCTAACCTTGCATTTAGGATTTCTTTATCTTGGTTAATTTCTCATTCAGCTTATACATCAATTTATCATGGTAAACATCTTTCGCAATTTTTGATACCTGATTAATTGTCATATTTCGTTTCATATTAAACATAGGGTGCTCATCATAAGCACCAAGAAACTCTCTTAACACCGCATGGGCTTCTTTATTATCTTTAAGTTCTCCGAAGCTGCACCTTGTCGAATACACATCATCCGTAATGTGGATTTCCTTGATCTCAACATCACTGAAATCAGGCATTGTGAACCAATTAGCTACCGCCTGCCCTACACCACCGTCTGGGCATTCATAGCTTTGATTAGGTTCAGCCACTTTATTGAACACAGCAATATCCTCTAGCAGACCACTTGTCTCACGGCTCACTGCTTTGACAATATTTGTTCCTTCTTGCAATTGCACATTTTTGAAAATAAAGACTTTATCATCACTCGTTTGAGATTCCAGCTCATGGCCGTTCACATAAAGGGTGACATCATGACAGTTGGAATAAATCTTTACAGTAATGGTTTCCTCTGGTCTATCGACAAAACGCTTGCTAGTAATATGTACAAACTTCTCATCACTCCAATGAGCTTTATACATATAAAAGGCGTCCTTTTTTATCTTTCTGTCGTAGGTCACCAAACCTTTGTTATTCCTGCCCTTGACTCCACCTTCATCTCGAACATTGGCTCCGAAATCGAACATATTCCAGACATAGGTTCCCATTAAGAACGTTTTCTGCTCAAATATTTTCCATAGCTTTTCGTGAAATAGAGCGTGGTACTCTTCCGTGTAGTCCTTTACTTGTGGCGTGTTGCTGTGATATTGTACGATTCCCTCCGCACCGTATTCCGATATGCAGAGGCTAACACCAGGATTGGTATGATGAAACTCATCAATCCATTCGGAAAAATATTCAGGTGTACCTCCATACCAGCCATAGTACTTATTATATCCTACGATATCGGAAATATAGTTGTATTGATCATCAATATCGACGAATGATGTATGAGCCATAGTTGTTAAGCGGGTTGGGTCTTCTTTTTTAGTTAGTTCATTCAGCTCCTTAACCAGTCTTCTCGCTTCGGGTCTTTCCCCGCCAATTTGGATTTCATTCTGTACGCCCCAGAGCATAATCGATGGATGGTTATAGTTTTGCTTAATTAACTCCAACATTTGTTGTTTGGCGTTGATCCCTTCCAGCTCAAATTGGGACATCTGCGAAATGAACGGGATTTCAGCCCAAACAATCATGCCCTCCCGATCACACAAATCGTAGAAAAATTGATCATGCTGGTAGTGAGCAAGTCTGATCGAATTGGCTCCAACCTCTTTGATTAGCTCCATATCTCTTATCTGCTCTTTTTCGGTAATAGCCCAGCCTAAATCTTTACTGTCCTGATGTCTCGCCACACCTTTTACCAACACGCGTTCTCCATTCAAGAAAAAGCCTCTTTCGGAGTCAACTGAAAAATATCTAACCCCAAATGGAATCGAAAGCTCATCAATCGTATCATTAAAGCTTTGAAGTGATATCTTCGCTTCATATAAGTAAGGATTTTGGGGCCCATTCCAAAGAGTTGGTGCTTCAATCATCGCAGGTAGTTCTACCTCCGTCGTTCCACCTGCGGACACAATCACCTCTTTTGCACGATAAGTCGTTAAACGGCCTGCAGCGTCAAAGATTTCAAGCCAAACCCTCGCTTTGAAGTCCTCTTCATTTGTATTGGTTACTCTCGCTTTGATATTAAGTGAAGCTTTTTCTTCATTTACTTCCTCTTGTACGATATAAACCCCTTTTGAGCCATAGTCCAGAAGATCAAAATGCACATGATTTACAATAACCAAATTCACATCTCGGTAAATACCGCCGAAGAAGGTGAAGTCAGCTTTTTGAGGGTAAACATCGTCGACAACTGTATTATCAACTTTAACTGCTAATAGATTTGTTTTACCAAACTCTACTACTTCGGTAATATCGAACCTAAAGGTAGAATATCCCCCTTTGTGCTGTCCCATATGTTTACCGTTTACATAAACATCAGTAATGCTGTTTGAACCATTAAACTCAATATATACTTTGTCTCCTTGTGCTAAACTATCAACCATAAATTCTTTTCTATACCAGCAGGCACCCGTATAATAGTGAAATCCATTGGTACCATCGATTGCGTTCCAAGTGTGGGGTAAATGAATGTTCTCCCAGCTCTCATCATTGTAAGACTTATGTAAAGCTTGTATTTCGTCTTGCTTTGTAAATTTCCATCCACTATTTATATTTATAATGTTCCTCACTAGAAATTACCTCCTATATATTGACTCTCCCATTACCTATCCTTCATCAACGCACGCTCTTGCACTGCCTACTACGATATTGCAACCTTAGTTTGCTGGATCCCCCCCATCGGTTCATTCATACAAATTCATTGTAAACTTAAGAACTCAAACTGGACTACCAATATGCCGACCATATGAATAGCACTTTACCGACTTCATCCACTGTATTTGCTTACGAGCAAACTAACGACAAGTATGGCATGATCAACCTTTCGGGGAACGGCGAATATCTTCGTTCATTTTTTCACATGTTTCTGCTCTTGGAGCATATAGAAACGGCCGGGTTATGAGTAGACCCGGCCGGCAATATTACTTTTTATTTGCAGCTGCCCATGCGTCCAATTGCTTTTGTTTCTCAGCAATCACTTTATCGATCCCCGCTGCTTTTAGTTTGCTTCTAAACTCCGGAAGTTTTTCGGCCGGATCAATCGTGCCTGTTTCCAAAGCTCGTTTATACTGCGATATCACGTTGTTCAAGGAGGTAACTTCGTTCTTGACCGGCTCCGAATTAAAGGTGAAGCCTAGCGCCTTTGATTTTATTACCTTTTTATTCGACTCTTGCGTTAACTTCCATCTATCGGCCAGACTTGTTTTGTGAAGATAAGTAATGAATCCATTGCCTATCAGCCACTCCACATTCGAATAGCCAACCGTCTTAGCGTCTATACCAGGTGGGAAGTCTACAGTGTTGTCTGCTCCCAGTACATAGTGTTTTCCCTCGACCCCCCACAGGAGCAGATTGGAAATTCTTGGATCGGTGTACATCAGATTTAAGAACAACATCGTTCTTTGCGGATTCGTGGAATTGGCTGAAATGGTCCATAGACCTGAGAGAACATCGCTGGATGTTGCATAGGCGTTTGGAATCAGCGGTACAAACACCATTTCTTTTCCAATCAAACGACTTTCAGCTTCTAAAGCTCCGATTCTATTCGAAAATAAAAATGAAAATGCTTTATCTGCTTTTACAAGCTCACGGCTGTTTATCTGAACTGTAGCGGCGTCCTTGTTAATGTAGCCTGCCTTAAACCAAGAATTAAACTTTTTCAAAAGATCCTCGTATTCATTGGTTTCATAATAGTTGACGACCTTCAGGTTGTTATCAAACCCAGGAAGGACTCCAAACCGGTCTCCCAGCTTATCATAAGTAAAATACTGCTCGGACGCTGTGGCGATACCTACCCCAAGTGGGGTTATCGTAGGTTCATTATCCTTTATCGTCTTGAACACTCTATCCAAATCGTTTATGTTCTTGATGGAAGTCACATCTATTTTATACTTATCCACCAAATCTTTTCTCATAGCAATCCCGGGAGTCCCCGTTGAATAATCCTTCAAAGGAGGCACGCCATAGATTTTCCCATTAATTTTAGCACTATTCAGGTAATCAGCATCGAACAGCGATTTCACATCTTTACCTTCCTTGTCTAACAAGCTGTCGAGCGCAATCACTTTTCCCGCTGCAACATCGTTCTGATAGGTGCTGCCTATTGCGATATACGTATCCAGCTTCTCTCCGCTGGAGCTCATCAGATTCATCTGTTGCTGCCAGGCACCGATACTAATCGGAAGAATTTTGACTGTTGTGTTAATCTTCTCTTTCGTGATTTTGTTGATCTCGTCCTGAACCAATTGCATATCTTTAGGGATAGCTCCGAGCGCCGGCATAGCCATAGTAACTTCAAAGGCATCTTTCGTTGCATTATTCGCAGTCTGCCCGTCGGAAGGGGCTCCGGAATCACTACCTCCCTTCCCTGTTGACGCGCACGAGGCTAATAGTCCTGTTATCAATACAGAGGCAAGAGATAATCGGATGAATTTTGTTTTCTCTGACATTTTGTTCTCCCCTAGAAATAATTTTCTCTTACGTAGTAATCATATCAACTCCGCTAATGGGGCAACTAACACTTTGCCGACTTTTTTAATAATGATATCTCGACTATTTCAAAAGTCTTAATTATGCTAGTCAAGAAGTCGTCAGACTATTAGTGATTAGAAACATCATTGTTATAAAATAAAAAAGCAAGCAATGGAAGTATACAAGGAATGGAGGATCGAGAGCAAGGTAGTATAGAAGGAAAAAATTGTGAGCAATCATCTCATGGAGCTTATAAACCATTCATAAGGGGTGCTAAGATGAAGCAAGTACGTTTGGGAATCATAGGTTTTGGGGCTCAGGGTGGATTTTACGCTACATTTTTAACCGAGGGTAAAGTGAAAAATATGACGGTCGGCGCCATCTGTGATACTGATTCTGCGAAGCGCATCGAGGTGGCGCAGAAATACCCAGCTGTACCCTTTTATGACAACTATATCGATATGATGGAAAGCGGCGACGTCGATGCCATCGTGACCTGCATTCCACATTACTTACACCCGAAGGTGGGTATGGATGCGTTGCAGCGTGACATTCACGTATTGGTTGAAAAACCTGCCGGAGTTTACACCCAACAGGTTCGCGAACTGAACGAATTCGCGGCCACCAAGCCGCATTTGACCTTCGGCCTCTTCTTCAACCAGCGTATGAACCCGTTGTATCAGCAGCTTAAGCAACTGATAACTAATGGTGAAATCGGTCTTGTTCGCCGCACGAATTGGATCATCACAACATGGTGGCGACCACAAGGATACTATGACCAAGGCGCTTGGAGAGCGACGTGGACTGAAGAAGGTGGCGGCGTTCTTGTGAATCAAGCGCCTCATCAGCTCGATTTACTTCAGTGGCTCTGTGGCATGCCGAAAAAGGTATACTCGAATGTGAAATACGGCTATCAAAGGAAAATCGCCGTAGAGGATGATGTGACCGCTATCCTCGATTATGGCAACGGCGCAACAGGCGTATTCGTCACATGCACGCACGATGTACTTGGAACGGACCGGCTCGAAATTGTAGGAGATAAGGGTAAAATCATCGTTGAAGATAGCAAGAAGGTATCAATTAAGCGGTTACAGAAAACCGAAAACGAATTGAGCTCCACAATGAGTATGCAGGAAGTCAGACAGGTACTTATGGGATCCAATCCATCGGCTCTTTTCACTGAAGAAGTATTGGAATTTGGAAGCCAATGGGGTACCCAGCATATTGCGGTCTTGGAAAATTTTGCGGCGAATATTCTGGAAGGAACACCACTCATCGCGCCTGGTAGTGAGGGTATTCATGGAGTGACACTGGCCAATGCGATTCATCTTTCTAGTTGGCTGGGAAAAGAGATCGAAATTCCGTTCGATGAAGACTTGTTCCTGTTTGAATTGAACAAGCGGATTGAAGAGGAAAAGGCTGGTTCGATGGGAGGCGTAACTACGAATGAATAAAGGGCAAATCGGTGTTCAGATGATGATGCTCAAAGGAAAGATTGATGAGATCGGCATATACGCGACATTGCATGAAGTGAGCAAACTCGGGTACCGAAGCGTAGAAGTATCGCAACTCGCGATGAGTAGCGATAATGTATCTGAATTAAAGCGGGCATCCGAGGACTTCGGAATACATATCGCCGCCTTAACCGCTGCCGTTGAACCTGTAACTCCCCGTATGCAGGGGGAGACGCTTTCCAACGACTTTGACAAAATCGTACAGGATTGTAAAACATTAAACTGCCGCTTCTTACGAATCGGCATACTGCCATTCACCTCCCTTGGGGACAAAGGAAAAATCTTGGATTTCGTAAAAAAAGCAGACGAATTGGCGGGCAGGCTGGCAGAAAACGATATTGCTTTGTATTACCATAATCATCATGTGGAATTCCAAAAATATGATGGAAAGTATTTATTGGATATCATTAAAGACAATACGACACACCTTGGATTCGAGATGGATGTACATTGGATTTATAGGGGTGGGTTAAATCCTGCTGCGTTGATTAGAAAATACGCAGGCCGTGTGTCGTTGATTCACTTAAAAGACTACCGTATCGGACCTGTAAACATGGACTTTTTACAAACCGGCGATATGAGTAAGTTTAGAGAAAACTTCCACAACATCATCCAGTTTGCGGAACTTGGCGAGGGTAGTTTGGATTTCAAGCAAATTATCGATGCCAGCCTTGAAAGCGGAGCAAAGTATTTCTTTGTAGAGCAAGACGACCTATATGGCCGCGATCCGTTCGACTGCTTGAGAGTGTCCGGCGACCATCTAAGAGCATTGGGTTACTCGGAATGGTTCTCATTAGATAACGCCGACGAGTGAAACGAAATCAGAAAAGTCGTGAAAACGCTACCGGATAAGTCGTGTAAATATTAGTCAAACCACTTTTTACATGGTAGATTTAACATAGAGTCACACACTACCACATGGGGGGTAAAGAATGAAATCTTCATTTAAAAAAATCAGGAAGCTAGCGATAACCGGCTTAGTTCTGAACACAGTCATTCTTACAGCATGTTCCTCAAACAATGGCAACACAACTCCGGGAAGTAATAGCGACCAAGCGAGCAACAGCAAGCCGTATCAACTGAAGATGGCTTTGCCTGTTCTAGGTGCTGTTCCAGCGGATTTGGAACTAGTAGAAGCCGAGATGAACAAAATTGCACAGGCGGAGATTAATACTACTATCGACATCCTGCCAATCAGCATTGGTGCGTGGGCTCAGCAAATGAATCTTATGGCCTCTAGTGGCGAAAAACTAGATCTGTTATATGAGTTTGGTCCGGGTTACCCGAATGATGTGGCAGCCGGGAAAATTCTAGCATTAGACGAATTGCTTAATAAGTATGGGCAGGGTATCACCAAGGCTCTAGGTGAGAAAAACTTGAAAGCGGCTTCAATTAACGGAAAAACTTATGGAGCACCCTACTACACCGCATATGGTTCCCAATCCGTAATTGTGATGAGGAAGGATTTGGTCGAGAAGCATAATATCGATATCAATTCGATCAAATCCCTTGAAGATTTGGGACCTGTATTTGAGAAGATCAAGAATAATGAACCGGGGATCGTTCCATTGGCAAGTGGTCTATCCACTCCGCTAGATCATTACCGCGACTATGACCGTCTTGGGGATCGTGTAGGCATTCTGACTGGATTTGATAATGGACTCAAGGTTGAGAACCTGTTTGAGACGGAAAGCTATAAGAAAAATATTGGTCTGATGCACCAGTGGTTCAAGGCAGGTTATATCAACAAAGATGCAGCAACAAGCAAGACCCCAGTTCAAGATCTGGTCAAATCTAACAAGGCATTTTCTTACATCTACAGTGACAAACCAGGTCAACTGGGATCACAAATGCTTCAAACTGGTAAGGAATTGGTCAGCGCAAAGTTGCTTCCTTATTCTTATTCCACTACAAGTGATGTCCTCAATGGATTGTGGTCGATTGCTGCCCAATCAGAAAACCCGGAGCGCGCGATGATGTTCCTTAACCTGCTGTACACGAACGAGAAGCTGGCGAACTTATTTGTGTGGGGAATCGAAGGTAAGCATTACGTGAAGGTATCGGAGACTCAGGTTGACTATCCGGATGGTGTCGACAAATCTAACGTAAAGTATGGCATCTCAGATTATATGGGCGGCAATACATCCATTATCTACGTATTTAAAACAGATGCTCCAGATCTTCGCAAACAAATTATCGAGTTCAATCAGAAGGTTACAAAATCGAAAGCATTCGGTTTTGCCTACAATTCAGAACCGGTCAAGAACGAAATTACTGCGATCAATGCGGTTATCGAGCAGTATAAGAAGGCTCTGGATACTGGTACCATGGACCCGACTCAAAAGCTTGCCGAATTTAATATTAAACTGAAAGCGGCTGGTTTAGATAAAGTCATTGCGGAAAAGCAAAAACAACTCAACGAGTGGGCGGCCGCTAATAAATAGTCATTTGAGTGATATGATCTGCTCTCTTTACTCAATTACGGAGGTATCATATGAAAATAAAAAGTATTGAAACGTTCGACTCTGGTTACGTATGCATTGTGCGCGTGAAAACGGATGACGGACAGGAGGGAATTGGACAAATCGCTCCATATCATTCCAACATTTCTGCTCTTGTGCTTCATCAACAGATATCTCGTCATGCCCTCGGAAAGGATGCCGACCTAATTGAAGAGCTTGGGGAGCTGATCATCCGGGCAGAACATAAATATCCAGGTTCTTACGTGTGCAGAGCTCTAGGCGGGCTTGATACGGCACTCTGGGATTTGAAGGGAAAGCGGCTTAACAAGAGCGTCTGCGAATTACTAGGTGGGGATCGACGTCCAATTGATGTCTACGGTTCCAGTATGAAACGGGATATCAGTCCGGAAGACGAAGCGGATCGATTGAAGCGGCTGCAAGATAAACACGGATATAATGCCTTCAAGTTTCGAATCGGTAAAAGCTTCGGTAACGACGTCGATGTATTCAATGGTCGTACGGAACAGATTATACCGGCGGTACGCAAGGCACTCGGCGATAACACGCTGCTGTATGCCGACGCGAACAGCGGCTTTACGCCTGCTCGAGCTATTGAGGTGGGACGGTTACTGGAGCAGCATGGTATTGTGCATTACGAGGAGCCCTGTCCTTATCCGTGGCTGGAGTGGACGAAACAAGTTGCCGATGCACTTGATGTTGCAGTTGCAGGCGGTGAGCAGGATACGGATTTGGCTCAGTTTCAGCGAATGATATCAATGCGGGCCGTCGACGTTGTGCAGCCTGATATTTGCTATATTGGCGGACTCAGTAGAGCACTTGAAGTCGCTCGAATGGCAGAGGAAGCGGGTATGGCATGTACACCGCATGCCGCCAACTTATCGATGGTAACTGTGTTCACGATGCACATGGTTGCGGCAATTCCGAACGCTGGCCCATTCATGGAATTTTGTGTAGAATCCATTCCGTGGGCGGAAGAGTTGTTTACCTCGAGTTTTGAGGTTCGTGATGGCAAGGTCATGATTCCCGACGGACCGGGTTGGGGCGTAACGGTCCGGCCGGAATGGCTTGAGAAAGCTCACTATCGGATTAGCCAACTCCAATAGGCGATTGTAAGAGAGGCATTGCAGGTCGAAATCATTTCTTGGAGGTGTCAAAACGTGATTTTTAGCGATTTGAAAAATTGGCAGCGTGAAAAGCAAGTATATCCGAAAGCGATTAACCGCGGATTAGAGTACATACAAAATACCGACTTCAGCGCCATGAAGCCGGGTAACTATGAAATCGCAGGCAATCTAATGTTCGCGATGCTTCAAGAGCGTACAACGACGTCTTGGCAGACGCGACAGCCCGAATCGCATCAAACGTATACCGACATTCAGTATTTGATCGAAGGCGAAGAGATGATCCGCGTGGCTCATTTGACTGGTGAAGAAGTGATCAGTAACGATTATTTCGAGGAAAGAGATCTCGCTTTCTACAGCAAGGTCGGCCCGGAAACGTCGCTCCTGCTTCAGCCTGGCTCGTTTGCCGTATTTTATCCCGGTGATGTTCATCTTCCGGTTTGCAGCGTGACCGAAGATAAGCCGCTCCGCAAGGTCGTTATAAAAATTCATAAATCGCTGCTGTTCTACTAAGCTCTGTAGGGTCTGTTCCTTTTTCGGGAACAGGCCTTTTCCTATGGCCGCCTTTGAATAGTTAAAATAAAATAATAATCCTCTTACTAGCAAAAAAGTAATTGTCAGAATATTGCGAATTAATAGACAATGTGTTATGATAGGTACATCAAAAGAAACGGAGGTAATCACGATGCCACCTTAGCCAAGATCAACCATCAACGTAAACCGAAGGGAGAAGGATTCCAATGGGGCAGCGTAAGGCGAAGCCGTTCAAGACTGAACGGACAGGTACTCAGAGAACTTGATCCGGAAGGGGATAGTCCAATGGGGTAGCGTAAGGCGAAGCGTGAAGAACGCGGGTACATATCGAACTAACGGGGAAGGAGTTTACAATTGAATACGTCAGAACGATAGGGATCTCACCGGAAGCGGCGGGATCCCTATTTTGCGTTCAAAAAATAAAGACCCGCAGCAGCACAACACGATGTGCAAGGGGTCTTGTCTAATCTTCAACCACTTCTCTTTAATACGCGATATATTGAAAGATCAGCAGTAGAAAGAGAATCCGCAAATGAACAGTCCAAGGGCAAGCTTCGTGCTCGCCGTTAATCGCAGTAAGCTTTGGGTAGCCGGCTGCACAAAGGTGAAGCCGATTCTCATTCTTCTCAGTAATAGGAAGAAGGTCAGCTGCAATGCCGGTTCGAGCAATCCTAAGACAGCGTTAACCACGCTCTCTTGTTTTGCCACTGCACGTCTACCGGCATCTCAAAAAAATCCGATAACGTTTCCTTCTGCAAGACCTCTTGACTGGGACCTTGAGCAAATACCTCGCCTCGACGAATGAGCAGGGTCCGATTTAGGACCGGCACAATTTCCTCAATATGATGTGTTACATATAGGATCGTCGGTGCGTCAGACTGATTCGCCAGCTGTTGTACGCTGGATAGAAGTGCCTCCCGGGAAATAAAATCAAGCCCATTGGTCGCTTCATCCAAAATGAGCAGCTTAGGCGAAGCCATCAGCGCTCTCGCTATTAATAGCTTTTGCTTTTCCCCTTGAGAGCAGGATTGATACGTTCGATCCGCCAAGTGGCTGCAGCCCAGCTGTGCCATTAGCGATAAAGCTTTGTCCATTTCTTCCTCTGAGGTTTTCTCATAGAGACCGATGGAGGCGTGTTTGCCGCTGATCACGATATTTTGCGTTTTGTCATTGGTGTACAGCTTCTCTTGCAAGGACGAGCTGACCCAGCCGATCTGCTTGCGCATCTCTCTCAAATCTACCGTCCCGTACAGCTCCCCGAGCACGGAAACCTGCCCTTGCGTAGGCCATAAATATCCGTTGATCATGTTCAAAATGGTCGTCTTTCCCGAGCCGTTCAAACCGAGTAACGCCCAATGCTCTCCCTTGTTTACCGTCCAGTTGATGTTTCTAAGGATCTCCTTCTGTTCTCTTCGGTAGGAAACCTGCTCAAGGCGAATTACTTCTTTCATGTCGCTTATCCTTTCTTTATTCATTTTCTTTGAATTTTTTGTACTGCCTATTGGCCTTCGATGCGAAGTAAGCATAGATCCCGATTAAGACCGGAAAGAACAGCCAGAAGAAGCCTCGAAAGAAGGCAAAAGGGGTTTCAAAGAGAAACGCTCTCCAGAAGTCGGAGCCGCTCTTATCCCAAAGTCCCGGGGTCAAATACAGTGATTGGGGATCCAGGATTGCTTCCGGATGGATAGTGTCATTGGTAATGAACACCACCATGATGGGAATAAACGCCCAAGCCAGCGCAGCCCACATCTCCGACTGCCTCTTATACCTCCCCGCTTTGGAGTCTACGTCGGAGAAGATCTCTTCACTACCTTGTTTGTCTATCTTCCTAAAGTATTGATAGCCCGAGCTCTTCGTTCCCGAGAGATGCTCCCAGCCGCTATCTTCAAACAAGGCACGGTAATCCTCGAAATCTTCCTTCCTTTTGAAGGTACGGTAATCTATCTTAATGGTCGTATTCTCCGGCTCACTGGGTTTAAACTCGTAGCCGAACGCCGTCTTGCGTGTAAAGCGGCAGCCCTGCCTCGCCATCTCACGCAGCCAGCGTTCCTCCTCGTCGAAGTTACTAAAGAATTTGTATTTCTTCATTCCTTATTCCTCCTCCGTTTTGGTCAGACGTTCTTTCGTCACGTCCATCATGTGCTTCATCCGTTCAAAGTCAAGACGCAAAACTTCCAATCCCTTGTCGGTAATGGCGTACACCTTGCGGCGGCTATCCTCGCTGGCCACGGGCTGAATGAGCTTCAGCTTCACCAGATTCTCCACTGCACCGTACAGGGTACCTGCAGCCATGCGGACCTGCCCTCCGCTGAGCTCCTCTACCTTCTGCATAATCAGATAACCATGCGCAGGCTCCACCAGAGCGAGCAGAATGTAATACACGGTTTCGGTCAAAGGCAAATGTTTATCTCTTCCCATAGTTTCCTCCAGGCATAAAGCATTTTGAATCACGGTCACGGTTATATAAAGAATCACTATATAGTTATACTATATACAGTTAAACTGAATAATGCAACTCACTTTTGGAATCTATTTTTCGACATCTGCCAATTTCGCAAAAAAAAAGCCGCCGGACATGATCCGGCAGCCTATGTCTTTTTCTTGCACCTTTCCGATTCCATCTACTTGAATTCCATCTCTTCCAGCTGCTCATTATCAACCGTTCAGCTCGGGTACTTCGTCCTTGTTCCCTGTAGAAAAGACTTGGATAGGTCCATCCCACCCTTCCTCTCTCCGCTCCTGAAAGCGGTTATGGGTATACTCTCCGATCGTCTTTCTCCAGAATCGCTGTGCCGGCTCGTTCGTTTCCACCTGTGCAACCTTCCAGAGCCCGCTGAAGCGAGTAAACAATTCCATGCTGACGTGCCTGCCTACCCCGGATCTTCTGTATTTCTTCATCACAAAAAACTCGGCCATAGAATAGATTGTCTCATTCTGCTCAGTGCTGCCCAACTCCCGCACCAAGGCAAATCCGGCCAGCCTTCCGTTTACCTTGATGAAAAAGGGATGCCTCTCTGCCTCCGTCCAGTAATGGTCCAGATACTTGTACTCGTATAAACCGTACTCATTCACGTCATCCGGTTCAAACTTACTAAAGTCGTATTTATAGAGCTCCAAGAGATTTCTTAGAATCGACTTTTGTTCATATTCTACCTGATGTATCGTAATCATGGGTACCTACCTGCTTTCACTCGCATTTATTTCGCCGTTGATGACAGCTCATTTACTTCCGAGTTTACGTCCGTCCGCCTCATTTGACAATAAGATCGTTTGATTATAATGAAATTTACCTGTATGCAAAAAGGCAGCCTGACTTAACTAACGTCAGCTGCCTTATCTAATTTACACTTCGGGCTCAAACCGCAGTGGCATGCTTTTATAACCGTGAACGATGAAGCCTTCAGCCGGCGGCAGCGGTTCATCGTTCTCTCGGGCAAGCCGACGCAGACGGCTCAGCACGGCCGAGAGGGCGATCTTGGCTTCCAGCCTGGCTAACGGCGCACCGAGACAGAAGTGGACTCCGTGCCCGAAGGCAATATGCGGATTCGGATTACGATGAATATCGAAGCGCTGCGCATCGACGAATTTGTCTTCGTCCCGGTTCGCCGAACCGATGAAGGCAATCACGCGTTTTCCGGCAGGGATCCTCTGCCCCCCAAGCTCCGTCTCCTGTGTTGTCGTACGGAACATGGCCTGAACGGGGGACCGGTACCGAAGCACCTCTTCGATCGCGGAAGGAAGCAGGTCCGGGTCATCCATCAATTCCTGATAGGCTTCAGGGTGCTCCAGCAGCGATAATACGGCATTGCCGATCAGGTTGGTTGTCGTCTCATTTCCCGCCACAAGCAGCAAAATACAGAAGCCCAGGATATCCTGTTCGCTTAAGTGGATATTCTCTTCTTCGGCATGGATCAGCGCACTGATTAAATCACCGTCAAGCGGCTCCAACCTGCGGCGTTGAATAATATCCCGAAAGTAGGCGCTCATCTCCATATATGCCGTGCCGGAGCCCTGCGCTCCTCCTCCGATGACGACATCGGCGGAAGCGACGACCCGATCCGACCATCGCTTGAACTGTTCCCGGTCCTCCGAGGGAATTCCAAGAAGCTCGGCAATCACGATAACCGGCAGCGGGTAGGCAAAATCCTGAATCAGATCCATCCGCCCGGCGGAGGAGACTTGATTCAGCAGCTCGTTTGCGATCCGCTCGATGCGAGGCTCTAGCGCGGCTACTGCCTTGGGAGTGAACGCCTTGCTGACCAGCGAGCGAAGCTGCGTATGCCGCGGCGGGTCCGTTGTGATCAGACTGAATCCGCCGCCTTGGCCGGAGGAGAAACGGGCATGATCGGAGAGAACGGTTTTGACCTGATCATAACCGAAGGCCCCCCACAACCCCACAGCTTCCAGAAAGATAACGGATTGGTTGGAGCTTCGGACCATTTGATACAACGGATAAGGGTTTCGTAACACATCTGGTGATAATAGCGGGTTCAAGAGTATCCTCCCAATTACGACATATCCCTTAGTATGTGTGAGGAAGGATTTGGTTATGCGGAACGGGACGTTACTTCAGCAGCCCGACTTCTCTAGCTTGTGCTTCCGTCAGAATAAATTCCTCATTCGGCCAAATTTCATCCTCCTCGCGGCGGCCGAACATGCTCATGATTTCCGCCCAGATCCCTTTTTCCATCGCCTCATTGGCCGTAATCATTACTTTCATCCGCTTTGCTCCTTAACGGTTATTTGAGGCTTGCTTCAATCAGCCTCATCTTATTATCCCAGCACTTTTGACTCAGATCGACCGGGTACTCTTCCGGATTGCTGTTTCTTTTGTACTCATCCCATAACAACTCCAAATTTTGCTTAGCAAAGGCTTGAATCTCGTTTAGCGGGGGCAGCGTGTACACAAGCTTCCCTTCTACAAAGATATCGTGATGCAGATCGCGGGCCTCAAAGTTCGTAACGAATTTGCTGATGTAGGTATGAACGGGATGGAACATTTTGAGCCGGGCCTCATCTTGCGGATTCTCATCCTGAAGCGCAATATAATCGCCTTCAGCCCTGTGGTTCTCCTTGTTAATGATCCGGTATACCTTCTTCAGTCCGGGAGTTGTTACCTTTTCCGGATTGCCGGAAATTTTGATCGTGTCCCGTCCGTCGATCTGCACCATCTTGTAAACTCCGCCAAGGGCAGGCATATCGTAGGCGGTGATCAGCTTAGTGCCTATGCCCCATGCATCGATCGAGGCTCCCTGCATTTTCAAATGGGTGATCGTATTGCTGTCCAGATCGTTGCTTGCATAAATTTTGGCTTGAGGGAAGCCAGCCGCGTCAAGAAGCTTCCGGGCCTCCTTGGACAAGTACGCCAGGTCCCCGCTATCCAAACGGATGCCGTCAAACAAGGGGCCGAGCTCCAGCTCCCGGGCTACGCGAATGGCCGCGGGCACACCGGATTTTAACGTATCGAACGTATCCACTAGGAATACGCAGCTGCGGTCCACTTCCTTCATCCGCTTCGCGTACATTAGCATCGCTTCATAATCGCTTTGCTTCGACTGCACCATCGCGTGCGCGTGAGTTCCCGCAATACGGGCGCCGAACAGCTTGCCGGCCCGTACGTTGGAGGTAGCGTCAAACCCGCCGATGATGGCCGCCCTGGCACCCCACAGAGCCGCATCCATTTCGTGAGCGCGGCGAGTCCCGAACTCGAGCAGCGGATCCTCCCCGGCGGCCTGCCGTATGCGTGCGGCCTTGGTTGCGATCAGCGTCTGATGATTGATGATGTTCAAAAGCGCGGTCTCGATCAGCTGTGCTTCCGCAAGCGGCGCCTCGACCCGAAGGATAGGCTCGTTGGCAAAAACGAGCTCCCCTTCCTTCATTCCGCGAAGGGTCCCCGTAAAGCGCACGCCGGCTAAGTAGGAAAGGAAAGCAGGATCATAGCCTTGCTCTTCGAGGTAGGCTAAGTCACTCTCGCTGAACCGGAACGCTTGAATGTATTCGATTGCGCGCTGTAAGCCTGCAAATACGGCAAAGCCGTTCCCGAAGGGAATTTTGCGGAAATACAGCTCAAATACGGCCGGCGTCTCCTGCATTCCTTCGTTCCAGTACACCTCTGCCATATTAATCTGATATAAATCCGTGTGAAGTGCATAACCGTCGTCTTGGTACATTTGCTCCGTCCTCCTTCTTTCCCGTCACACTTCCGTTGACTTCACAAGTTGAATGCGGTATTTCCGTTCCAGCTCGGCAAAGCCGGCGGTCATCTGCTCCTCGAAGCCGGCAATCGGACTCATGCAGTCGGTCAGCAAGGTAATCCGTTTCGTCAACTCAAGGTCGGCTAAGCCTTCGCATATTTGTCTTACTGATGTAAGCACACAGTGCGAGGCGGCCTCTCCGGCAATGATCGTCCGGTCATAAAGGGCAATCTCATCCAACAGCTCTCGGTGGGTGAGCCCGTGCGGATTGTGCTCGGGATGGACGATTCCGTACATTTCGCTGACCCGGTCCAACCCCTTGGTCAGTACATACGGGTTCGTTTGCGTGGCCAGGGCATGCTCCGTCACCGCTTGCTGAATGGTTCCTTCCAGCGCCGCGCCGGCGCTCCCCTGAAGGCAGTGGTACGTCCAGATCATGACGGCTCCGAGATGATGAAGGCAGGCCATAGACTGTTCCCTATCGTAAATAGGCATCCACAGGCCTTCCTGCACCTCCTCCTTAGTAATCAAGGTGAAGGGAGCAGGATGCTCCCCGGAGGCATTCCGCCACCAGCAAGGAAAGAAGATCGAGATGGGCTGATGCGTATCCAGCGAATAGCCGATTCTCGTTATCGTATGTCGGTGCTTAGCAATAAATGCGGCCAGCCGAGCCATATCCGCCCTGGCGCCTGTAACCGGAAGCGCCCCGCCTTCCATAAAATCCTCCTGGCAATCGATGAGCAAAGTAAACACTCGGGGATTCGTCATGGTAACCCTCCTTTAGGCTAGAAAATCGTGGCGTTCACTTTCGTTTCCTTGTATCGGAACAGCTCTGCAGGACGATGCGAGGTTCGTTTGGTCGTTTTCGGCCGCAGCACGCCATCCTTTGCTTCCATTACGTTTTCCAAAAACTTGTATTTCTTTCTCGCGTTAGCGGAGAAGGTAGACTCAATCTTGATGGCCGGGTCCTCGGGAGCGACCAGCAGCAACAGATTGCGCAGCTCCGAAAGCGTAAACTCCTCGGGAAGAAACTCCTTGAACATCGTCGTTTGGAGCAGCTCGCGGCGAATAACCTCCACGGCCTCCTGAATGATCATCGCGTGATCGAAGGCGAGCTTGGATTCGTCAAGCTCATGAACTGTGAACAGCTCCACGTCCTCGGCGTCATCTGCTGCCCTGCGTCTCTGCAGTACCTCTTCTCTTACAATCGCATAAAATGCATTGGAAATAATCCATCCCCGAGGATCCCGTCCCGGCTTGTCGTAAACGGCGAAATGCTTCATAAAGATGCCGTTCACGCCTGTTTCCTCAGCAAGCTCCCGGTGCGCCGCTTCCAATGCCGTTTCGTATTCATGGACAAACCCGCCGGGCAGCGCCCACTTGCCTCCTTCAATATTCGGCTTGCCGTTCTGATCGGATTGGGCTCTTCGAATGAGCATCAGCTTTAATGTATACGTTGGAGGCTTATGCTCTCCCTGTTTATCCGATACGATCGTAAATACGGCAATGTCACTCGTATATCCGTCCGGTGTCCTATACTTTCTCATCTTGTCGTTCACCGGACATTTCGTTTCCGATTCTACATGGGTCAAGGCAGCGCCTCCCTTTTTTTGTATTTAGTATTTCACTAATTACTTGGATTATATTCCAGCAGATACAACAAGTCAATACTTTCATTATGACATTTAAGAAAACGGGCTTTATTTTCCTAATACTGGTTAGCAAAAGTGGAAATGCTAACCGTGAATTTATTCCATTGTTTGAAAAGGAGCAAGCCGATGAATCCAACTAAATATGCCAATAACTTAAGCATGCCGGAGCTGGATACGCTGGAAAAGCGTCTCAACCCCTTTGAGCTTCTGTCCAAGCTCAGGAAAGAAACGCCCGTACGTTACGATCCCGTAAGAAGCTGCTGGGACGTATTCACCTACGAAGAGGTTCACCGAATTCTCAAGGATGCTGCTACCTTCTCCTCTGTGAGAAGCAATGCAGGCGGGCAAAATTTGCTGTTCATGGATCCTCCCAAGCATACCCAGATGCGCGATCTGGTCAATAAAGCCTTTACCCCCCGAGTCATAGAGGGCTTGGCCCCAAGAATTCGCTCGGTTACCGAGGAGCTGCTGGCTGCGATAACCGGAGAGGAGATGGATGTCGTTGCGGAGCTGGCAACACCATTGCCCGTAATCGTCATCGCCGAGCTGCTGGGTGTGCCGTCGAAGGACAGGCAGCTGTTTAAGCGCTGGTCCGATTCGCTGGTTGAAAGCGCAGAGGGAGTATCCGATGAGGCATTCCAGCGGCTGAACGAGAAGCGAATTCAAGTCGTCATGGAGCTAAGCCAATATTTTAAGGGGATTTTGGAGCAGCGTAGTCAGCAGCTGCAGGACGATCTAATCTCGGCCCTGCTTCAGGCGGAAATTGAGGGCGAGCGTTTGTCGGAGCGGGAGCTGATACACTTCTGTATTCTGCTTCTGGCTGCGGGCAATGAGACGACCACCAATCTCATTACGAACGGCGTAAGGCTGTTGGCAGAGCGGCCGGAGCTCCAAACCGAGCTGGAGAACAACCTGGAATTGATCCCCGGGTTCGTCGAAGAAGTACTGAGATTCTACCCACCAATCGTAGCCATCGGACGCGTTGCTGCCAAGGATACGATGATTGGAGGACATACGATCAAGGCGGGAGAGCAGGTCATCTCTTGGGTCGGGGCAGCCAACCGGGATGAAGCCAAGTTTACAGCAGCCGAGCAATTCAATCTTCACCGCAAGCCGAATCCGCACATCTCCTTCGGCTTTGGCATTCATTTCTGCTTAGGCGCGCCGCTCGCACGGTTGGAGGGCCGGATTGCCTTTGAGCTTCTGCTTCGGCACATCCGAGACATTCGTCAAATTCCCGGCAAGCCCACTCCCCCGATCCCAAGCTCGTTCGTCTTCGGGATGAAGCAGTATCCGATCTCGTTTCAACGTAGCTAGCCTCAATGTCCGTAAGCATTATGAAGAAGCTCTCGCTCCTTAGGGAGATTTAGCGAGAGCTTCTTCATCCATGTACGTATAGCTTGCTAATCCCTAAGGCTGATTGTATTTGCCAATGGTGATCCAGTCACGCTCATGTACGCTAAGAATATGCGAGAGGGACACCCGCTCCCCTTTCTTCGCCAACACGGCAAATCGTGAATTCATTCCGGTCCAGCCTTCCAAACCATCTTCTACGAAAGTCCCCGCGGCAAACGAGAGAGCATGCTCCTTATCGGACCAGAATTCGATTTGCTTCGTTTGTATCTGTGGATCCAACTGTTCTACAAGCAGCAACAAAAACAGCTTTTGAAAATCGGTATTAGAAGGCACCTCTTGGTATCCCTTAGAGTAGATGATCGTCGTATCCGGCTTACTAGCAATAACCTCATAAGTAAGATTGTATTTCCCATTCAGAAGTGCAGCTACGAATTCACGATATGAATTCGTAATATCGACCTTGTTATCAGTCTCGTTCCATTCCACCTTGGCTCCGAGGGCCTCGGCAAGAGCTCTTGCCGATACCATTGTCGTACCGTCTTCCGTTACCTGAAGATCGGTTTTCAGCGGTTCCCCTTGAACCAGCACCTGCCTAACCGATTGTATCGTGTCCGACGCATATGCTGCTGTCGCAGCTAACAAGACAACCGCGCCCGCAACCCCGACGATGTGTTTTTTCAACCAGGATCCTCCTTCATGTAGGCCCGGCAGCCTTCTTGCTTTGCTGGATCTGCTGCTCTTCCACATAATTGCGATAGGCTCTGCCGTGATAATAATCGATAATGTCTTGATTGATCTCGGGATAGAGCCGGATCCCTTCCAGATCGGAGACAGGGATCCACTTCACTCCGATTTGATTCGGATCCGGCTTCTTCGGAAGCTGGGGGCGGGAGCCTGCCTTCAGCTTACACTCGAAGGTAATCCCGACGGAATGCGTATCACCGTAGATGAAATCGCTTTTGACCGGTTGATATTCGTAGACAAAGGCGACACGGCCAACCTCGATGTCGGCGCAAGCCTCTTCCCGCGCCTCCCGTATTGCTGCTTCAGTCAAGGTTTCTCCAGGCTCTACCCCGCCGGCAGGCAAATTGTAATGCACGCCGTCATCGTCATCATTCGCATATTCGATAAGCAGAATAGCTCCCTTCTGAATGATGAGCGCACAGGCACGCAGTCTGATTTTCTCCAAATGAATTCGCCTCCGGTATTCATACTTTGTAACCTATCGCGCCAAAATGCTGGATAACGGAATCGTTTGCTGTCTCATATCCGGGCTCCAGCACCCGCTTCAATGCAAAGCCTGCTCCCATGAAGCCGTTGAGATATTCGGCAACCGGCCGGTGGTAAGCGCCCAGCGTTGAGCGCAGCGTGCCGGTCCCATGAGATTTCCAAAACTGCGGAGCATATTGATATACCTTTCTGGCACCGTCATCCAATGGATGACTGAAGGGGGACTGGAAGCAAGGATGCATAACCAGCCAGATCATAATCCCTCCATGCTTCAGAATGCGGTGACTCTGTCGAAACACCGCCTCATGGTCCGGAAGGTCCATCAGCATGATGCTCGAGACGACCACATCGAACGATTCATCCTGCAGCGTCCGAAGGGTCATGGCGTCATCCCGGACCCATAGCACTTCTGCTGTCAGCTTTCTCGCCAGGTCGAGCATCGCATGGCTGTAATCAACACCCGTAACCCTGGCGCCAAGACGATGCAATCGATCTGCGAGCTCACCTTGACCGCAGCCCAAATCACAGAGCTCTTTGCCGCTCAAATCCATCTCCTTGCTTACCTGTTCCACAATGTACTTATGAACTTTTCTCGGACCGCCTTGTTTGACCATCGCATCGTACTGTTCGGCAAACGAATCGTAATTCAGCATGGAATCCATCCCCCATTATATGGAATATACTTCCTTATAACGCTAGTGTAAAGGATTGGAATCCATATGAAAAATATATCGTTTAGAACAAACCGTTCTCGATACGAGATTGATTGAATTGGGCAGACAGGCTGTTAAATTCATCAAGGGATACCCGGCCCTTGGCATGCATGCCTTTATCAGTACTTTCGGGTTGCAATCTCTTTCTCAGCAGTTGCACCCGTAAAGATGGTCTCTGGCGTTACGATTCGTTTCGGCAAAATACGTCCATCCATAAGCTCCTTGACCGCCTGAACAAGGTTAGGTCCGAGCAGCGGACTGCATTCGACTACACTATTGATTTTTCCTTCCAGAAGTTTCTCGAGCGCCCTTCTTGTACCGTCAACGGATACGATAATAATATCCTTCCCCGGCCTTAACCCGAATTCCTCGATGGCTTCGATGGCACCGATGGCCATATCATCATTATGCGAGTAAAGTACTTGTATCTTTTTTCCGCGGGATTGCAATAGTGACGCCATGACTGTTTTTCCCTCTTCAAAGGTAAAGCCTGCATATTCGCTCTGAAGAATATGGATGCCGGTCCGTTGCTCGATTACATCCCTGAAGCCCAAGCCTCTGGCAATCGATGGCGTCGAGCCTTCCGTTCCCTTCAATTCAACCATCCCGACAGTACCCGGGAGCTTGGCAATTTTATCAAGCACATACTTGCCTGCCTTTTTGCCCTCTTCGTAGAAATCGGAACCGATAAAAGAAACATACAGCGTTGGGTCTGACACCTCGACCAATCGGTCGATGATGATGACAGGGATTCCCGCCTGCTTCACATCCCTAAGGATCGGCTCCCATCCTTTCTCAACAACCGGGGCAATCGCAATCACGTCTACCTTCTGCTCGACAAAGGACCTTATCGCGTCAAATTGGCTTACTTGCGACTGCTCTGCGTTTGCGAACAATAGATCGATACCCGCTTCTCTGGCAGCCTCTTGAATCGAGGCGGTGTTCGCCTTCCTCCACTCGCTTTCCGAGCCCAGCTGTGAGAAGCCCATGGTTATTTTTCTCTGCACCGGTGCGGATAGCAATTTAGTATCAGGCTCTGTCGTCGATAGTTTGGCCGGGCGCTGCTTCTCATCCGTACATATAAATGCCCATCGCGAATCTTAATCGAGAAAAACTCCGGAGAGTAAAACAGATTAATACCACATAAAACTTGCCGTTATGGTATCGAATGCTGCTGGCCCATGAGCCTTGCCCGTATATGCTTTGCCCATTGGTGAGAGTTTGCTTGTCACTAGCCGCGAGAATATCATATACATAATTGACAATTTCCCAATTTACGAGGTCCTTGGATTTCATAATAGGGACACCGGGGTTCATGTGCATTGTAGTGCTGGTCATAAAGTAAGTATCATTTACCCTGGTAACGGCAACATCCGGTACATCCGCCCATATAATGGGGTTCTGGGCAGTGGTCTCGGCAGCATGGGTAGAGTTGCCCGGCAGACTGCCGATTAATAATGTCCAAACCAATACCATAACCATTAACCTTTTACACATGCTTTTGGCTTCCTCCCATTCTTGCTCAATGTAAATTTCAGCATCTCGACGTGGGTGTACCTGCCATTAATGTTAATGTTAGCGCTTTAATAACTCCTCCCTGTTTGATATTGCCTTTATTATATCCGTCTTACTGTAAAATCTCGATGTACTTTCTTTTTTAAAAGGCTTCTTAACACGCTGCAGGCGGCGGTTTCGCCTAAAAGCCCCTATCCCCGCCGCCGCGAGCTTTGTCAAATCAATCAGACTCCGAGAACCAATTACGCAAAGTCCGGGCACTCACTGTTTAATAAGATCCGTTGGGTTCATGCCGGTCATTTTTTTGAAGAGGATGCTGAAGTAAGGGATATTTTTATAGCCGACGCTCTCTGCCACCTCATAGACCAGCATATTCCGCTCCAGGAGAAGCTCACGGGCTTTTTCAATCCGAACTCGGGTCAAGTAAGTGTTGAAGGTTTCACCTGTCATATTCTTAAATATGATGGATAAATGATTCCGCGAAATGAACACCTTGTCCGACAAATCAGCCAGCGTCAGATCCTCTGCATAATGCTCGTGAATGTAATTGGTCATGAAATCCACCACTTGCCGATGCTTGCTGCTGCCCTTCCATTGTCTGCTGACACAAATAATGGAAATTTTGTCCATGAGCCACCTCTTCAGCTGATCAGGCTGAACCAAGCCCTTGAGCTCCTTGGCAATCTGGTCGTTCGTAAAGAGATCGTCCAGCACATACCCTGCTTCATAAAGGCAGTATGAGATAATCCCCCATAGCTCGCTGCCAAGCATTTGAACATAATCCGGCGTTATTCCCGTGTGGGACTCCAGCTCTCCGATATAATCGGCGACTAGCTGCTGCGCCTTCGATTCTTGAACCGTCTTCATGGCGTTCGCCAGCTCATAGGAAAACTTGACCGGAAACAAGGCGACCTGCTCCTCCTCGTTCGTCGCCTCCCCTTGATAAGTAAACAACTCCAAGGGAGGGGAAACGCGCAGCTGCCTCATATCGATCGCACGGAACGCTTCTTCCGTCGAATCTGGAATTTGGGTCCAATCGGACTTAATGCCGCCGATTCCGACACGGCTCACCAGCTTCAGGTATTTCGTAACGCTTTCAATGATACGGATGCCCAAGGCTTCCATCGCCTTACAAACCCGTTCTTCGTTGTCCCCTTCCGGATGTATAATCAATACAGCTCGCGTGCTGTGAAGGTCCGTATATTCCACGAAAGGAAATACCTTGCTGGCCAGCTCATAAACAATATTGCTCACGGCAAAGCGGAACAGATTCCAGTCTGACACGGAGTATTTACGAGCCCGCTCATCGCGAACCAGCTCGATCCCGATCACTGCATGACTCGTATCAGACCAGAATCGAAACGGCTGGGGCAGAAGCTCCCCGTTCCGGTAAGAGCTGTCCAATGTACCTATTGCTGCCGAACGCACCCATTCCTTTTCAATAAACGGCTCGTAGAGCATCAGCTTTTGTTCGAGCTCGCCCTGCTTCATCCGTCTTTCATCCTCATCCACCAGCTCTTGAATCACTTTGCTCAAAATCACCTTCAGCGTTGGAAGGCTAATCGGCTTGGACACATAATCACTTACGTTGTGCCTCAAAGCCTGCCTAGCATGCTCAAAATCGGAATATCCGCTCAGTATGATAATTTTGCCGTTAAAGCCTTCTTTTCTTAACTGTTCAATCATATCCAAGCCGTTCATTATCGGCATATAAATATCTGTAATGATAATATCCGGCCTTGCCGTCCGGATCATATTTAGCCCCTCAGCTCCATTTAAGGCTTCTCCAACCCACTTCGCATCCAATTCCTCCCAAGGGATGGCACGCTTCATTCCTTGAAGCACCTGGCGTTCATCGTCAATAATGGCAATTTTCCACACCATACTTACCTCCATTAGCTACAACAAGATGGATGACCCTATCAACGTAAGCCCGGACGCATCCCAGGCTACTATCACCTACATATTACCTACCCATTTACAAAATAGAAATAGGAACAATGCACAATTTATTATAAAATTTAACGTATTTTTTTGAGCCGCCATCATGGCTCGGCAAACGTTATCAAATCCTTGTTTTCTGAATATAAATCCAGCGAAAAACCTTGTATAATAATACCTATAGAAAGCGATTTCACGAGGGGGAAGACAAATGAAAAAAATCGGATTAGGCCTAAGGCTCCGCAGGCTGCATACCGCTAATGCTTGGATTTTCTTGCTTCTGACGCTGAGCGGCATTTTGCTGTTTCTTCCGCCGATGCGAGCTTGGTTAGGCGAAGGCCGGGTTTGGCTGAAGCAGCTGCATATTTTAGCCGGGCTTGTCTCATTGGCAGTGCTTATCCTGTATCTTCCTTCCATGCTGAAGCATCTTCGAATGATGGCCGGAAGAAGTGCCAGGAAGGGTAACTTGATGGCAGTACTTATCCTGTCGACAGGCTGGATTGGGTCCGGCCTTGTCTTATGGTTGTATCGTATGTTTCCTCCATCCTGGAACAACACGGCTCTGCTGGTTCATGATTTGCTCACTTGGCTCGGCGTTCCGTACGCAATGTACCATTCCATCACACGAATGCGCTGGATGAGCAAAGCAGGTCGAGAAGCCGCATATATCCGGCCGATACATGAAGGAGTCGGCCATACCCGCTCCTCCTTTCGGGTCAAGCCTGCTCAAGTCATGGAGCTCGGCACTTACGAGCCGTCAAGCGGCAAAGTATTCAGAAGTGTTTCCCGCAGAGCCTTCGTCAGGGCGGGTGTTGGGGTGGTTTTGGCGGCTGCCGCCATCCCCTTGTTTATCCGTTGGCTAAGCTCGGTTTCCGGCGGCTCCAATCTATCCAAGGTACAGGACGAGGAAGCCATTGCCGCACGTTTTCCGACACCGGCGCCCCTGTCGGATTCTTTGCCGCCAATAGGTGGCGGGGCTGAGGGCAGCTTCCGGATCTATACGGTAACCGACATTCCTAAATTATCTCCTGAGCAATGGACATTTACCGTCGACGGCTTAGTGGAAAGGCCTATCCAATGGAACTGGAATGAATTCCTCGCTTTCCCCCGTCAGGTTCAGGTCAGCGATTTTCACTGTGTTACAGGCTGGTCCGTATATAAATGCACTTGGGAGGGAATTCCTTTGAACCGGCTGCTGGAGCATGCAGGTGTTAAGGATGGGGTGAAAATGGTAAAGTTTTATTCGGCGGACGGTGAATATACAGACTCCATCACCATAGAGCAGACCTGGATGGAGGATGTGATGGTCGTGCTGATGCTGGACGGCAAGCTGATTCCCCGAGACCTGGGAGGGCCGGTTCGGCTGGTGGTACCGCAAATGTATGCCTACAAATCAGTGAAATGGCTGAACCGGATCGAGCTGATCGGCGAAGACCATACCGGCTACTGGGAGCAGCGGGGCTATGCCAAGGACGCCTGGATCTGGGTGAAGCCTATGTGATGCGAGTAACGCATTCGATAGGCTTCAAGGTTCATTGTCCGGAGGTTCCGTCAACAACGGCAGGCAGATGTCAACCCGAGTCCCCCCCTCTTCCCGCTCGGACAGCTCCACGCCGTAACTGTCGCGGAAATATCCGGAAATCCTTTCTTTCACATTGCGAATGCCGTAGCCTCCGGTATGACGCTTCTTCTGATTCTCCCCCACCTGCCGGAGCCCGATGCCGTCATCATCGATCATGATCCGAAGCAAGTTCCCGATACAGCTCACCCGGATTTGGACGTTGCCGGTAAGCCTTGCGTTAAACCCGTGTACGATGGAATTTTCCACGAAGGGCTGCAAGGTCAGCTTGGGAATATATAATTCCAGGACGTCGGACGGCGCCTCTATGCTATAAGATAGGCCATCCCCCCAGCGAATCTGCTGGATTTCCAGGTAGCAGCGGATATGCTCCAATTCCTTCTCGATTGTGATAAAGCTGTCGCCATTGGATAAACCGATCCGAAACATGCGTCCCATCAGCTCCAGAATACGGCTCAGCTCGTCATGTCCTGCCTCAATAGCCATCCAGTTCAACTGATCCAGCATATTATAAAGAAAATGAGGGTTAATATTTGCCTGAAGCGCCTCAATTTCAGCCTTACGCTGCTGTTCGTAACGACGCTCGAGCGACATGTATAGTTCTTCGATCCGCTCGTTCTGCTTCCGGTAGCCGGCAAATAAATAGCCAAACTCGTTCTCGTAATCTCTCGGCAGCTGCATATTTTTGCCGCCTATGGAATAGGTGCTCATAGCGGAGACCAGCATGTTGATCGGCTTTGTAAATTGTCTGCTTAAGTACAGGGTCAGCAGCAGCACCAGTATAACGGCTGCGATCCCGATGATTACTATGACTTCCGCCAAGTGTAAGCTGTCGGCTATAATTTGATTCCATGATGTCATTTCCACTAGCGTCCAGCTGGAATTCCCCAGCTTCGAATATACCAGGAGCGAATCCTCCAACTCCGAGTTTCCGCGGATGTGAACAAAGCCGGATTGCTCGGTTTTCATATTCACCCATTGGCTCAGCTCAAGCTGATCAAGCGATTCTCCGATTTTTACGAACTCCCTGCCGTTGCTGTCCGTCATGATCCGATTGGATTCGGCCGAATGCCCCGACAGCAGAGCCCGGATTTCTTTAGCCTTCACATGAATCACTACAACGCCCACTAAAGTATCGTTAAACAAAATTTTCCGTCCAAAGCTGATTACAGGAACATAGCCCTGAAAGCTGGGAATGTCGTGCTCTCCGATCCATGCATAATCATTTTTGGCTAAATGCGCGTCCCAGCCCTCCCTCGTAATGTCTCTCATATCCCAAAACTGAATATAGCTGTTTTCTTCTTGCCGGAAAGGACGCTCCATATATAAATCGATGCCCTGAATGAGCGGAATGGAATAAGTCAAATTCGCCATTGCGTTATGGACATTGTCGGCTTGCCGGTGCCGATCGAATTCATCCTGAAGATTTCGAAGAAGTCTGATCAACTCGTTGTCGCGTGAAGTGGACAAGGAAATTTGCTCGATCAGCGTAAGCCGCGTTGAAATTTCATTATTCAATTCGTCGAGTAATTGCTGCTGGTAATGGGAGGTCGTCTTAACTAACGCTTTGGAGGAAATATTGTAGCTTGTCCAGGCTATGCAGGCGAGTACCACCACGATGAGAACGAAAAAGCTGCGGAAAAACAAGCTGTCTATGCGGAACTTTTTGAAAGGGTTCGTCATCCGGAGCGCCCCCTAATGTTGGATTTGTGTGCAAGAAACGGTAAAGCGAGAAGGGAATTCGTCGCTTTACCGTTTTCGATTTTGCTTATTCGAAATCATCTTACCCTTTAATGCCTGTCGTTGCAATGCCCTCAACAAAATAACGCTGCAGGAACATAAACACCAAGGTTGCGGGGAATATGGAAACCAGAGACATGGCCAGCAGCTGGCCCCATTCCTGAGCGGATTGGGCATCGTTAATCATCCGCAGCGCCAGGCCAACGGTGTACTTATCAACCGAATTCAGGTACAGCAGATGGCCGAGGAAGTCGTCCCAGTTCCACAGGAAGCAGAAGATCATCGTCGTTACGATCGCCGGTTTGGTCAGAGGCAGAACCATTCTCCAGAAAATGCCGAACCAGGAACAGCCGTCCATCTTGGCGGACTCGTCAAGATCCTTTGGGATCCCCCGAATAAATTGAATCAGCAGGAAGACAAAAAAGGTACCTCCCGCACCACTCGCTACCAAGTGCGGGATGACAAACGGAAGATAGGTGTTTACCCAGCCTAGCTGGTGGAACATGGCATACTGCGGAATAATCAGTACTTGACCGGGCATCATCAAAGTCATCATGAGAATCGAGAACCAGAATTTTTTTAACGGGAAATCGAGCCGTGCAAACCCAAATGCCACCACAGTGGTGGATAGCAGCGTTGCAATCAGTACCATAGCTTCAAGAGTGAACGTATTCAAATAAAAGTCGGTGAAGGTACGCCCGGGAATTGCATTCCATCCGTCCGTGTAGTTGCTCCATTTCGGAGTGGCAGGGAATATGCCTGGCGATCCGAGCTCCTCATTCGTTTTAAGCGATGCGCCAACCCACCAGATCAAGGGATAGACCATCACGAAGCTGAAGACGATCATAAGAATATGGCGGACAATAGAGTTCCATTTAACGATCATTTTCCGTTCTTCCCCCCTGTTTCCGTTTCGTAGAAGACCCAATACTTCGAAGTGCCGGCAATGATGAGCGCCACAATGACGATCATGACGAGCATGACCCACGCCAGAGCGGATGCATAACCGAGCTCATAACGGCTGAAGGCCCGTTCATACAGATATAACGCATATACGTAGGTGGAATTCATCGGACCGCCGTTTGTAATGACGAAAGCGGAGGTAAACATTTGAAAGGAGTTGATGACACCCATGATTAAATTAAAGTAAATAATCGGAGACAGCATCGGCAGCGTAACCTTGAAAAACTGTACAAGCTTGTTTGCACCGTCTACGGAGGATGCTTCGTACAGGTCGTTCGGAATTTGCTTTAAGCCTGCAAGGAAAATAACCATAGCTGAGCCGAATTGCCATACCGTCAGAAGAATCAGTGTCCATAGCGCAGTACCCGGGCTCGTAATCCAGCCCTTTCCCACAATACCGAACATGGAAAGAATTTCATTGAAGATTCCGTCAACGCCAAAAATATTGCGCCACAAAATCGATACGGCAATGCTCCCGCCGATAAGCGAAGGGAAATAAATAGCCGTGCGGTAAAGAGAGATTCCCCTTAAAGCCTTATTCAGGATCACGGCTACAAGCAAGGCCGCGACCAGCTTCAACGGAACGGACGCTAAGACATACTTAAAGGTGACAATGACCGATTCGGTAAATCTCGTATCGTCCGTAAATATGCGGGTATAGTTCCTTAGACCAACCCATTTGATTGGCTCCAGCAGCGTATAATTGGTAAGCGAATAATACAACGACAAGAACATGGGATACGCCGTCAACCCAAAGAAACCGATCAACCAAGGGGAAATGAACAAATACCCGGCTACGGGGGCGTCCCAACGGCTGAGAAACTTGCGCTTCTTTTTCGCTTCAGCGGCGTTCGCAGCTACAACAGTAGAATGGTTCAAATACGATCACCTCTGCACTTTCCTTATAGTCTAAGATTATAGCTCTATTATATAAGTCATATTCTTTGGTCTAAAGTAGGGAAATAACCGAATTATTATAAAATATAACGAAAAAACGAAGAAGCCGGCTGGATGCTTCCTCGTTAAATTCGGATAGATTATGCTGATCGGGAAAACTGATTAAGAGTAAATGATACGTCCCCGCATGTCGGCAATCCCGCTTTTTCTATAGAAGTACGTATTAATCCGGTCCCGCCATTCCTTGGCGTGCTCCGCTTGCTCTGCGAGACGTTCGGCGACCTGCTTGTGCAAGCCCTCGTCCATTGTTCCGGCCAGACTGTCCCAAAGCTCCGCTAATCGCACAGCCTGTTCCGCACCTTCAAACCGGGAGTCGTAAATATGCTGTATAACCGTTTTGCCGGAATGAAGGACGTGGGTATAAGGAACATGATGGAAGAAGAGCAGCAATTCATCCGGGCAATCCGCGACGGATTCATAGCGCTCGAAATTCGGTGTGTTGTACTGGGCTGTATATCCGGTACCCGTTTCCACCGTTCGATCGACACCAACCCCTTGCCAATCGGCATAATGATATGTGCCCCACTTGGAGTACTCGTAGCCGTCCACATCAGGGCCATAGTGATAGTGGGGAGTAACCATAAATCCGACTCCAAGCGGAGCCGTATAAGACTCGTAAATGGCCGGTGAACTGAGCAGCATCCTCTGAATCACTGCGACCAGTTCCTCGCTCTCGCCAAAGGTGAGCCTGATCCATTCCTCGGCGATTTCCTCGGATGTCAGGTCCGGGTTCCATACTAATCTTCCATAACCGTACAGGTTTGCCTGCGCCAGCAGATGCCCCGTCCAATTGGTGTCATCGCCGATATTGGACACCGCAGCAATGCCTGCAAGCCGTTTACCATGAACGCTGCCGCAGGCAATACGTTTGATGGTGGAGCCTTCCCCTTTGACGTACGTATCGAATTCAAGAATTTCCTTCCAATGTGGAATTAAATAAAACAGATGACGCTGTTGTCCCGTGTATTCTTGCGTAATCTGGAATTCGAGCACCTGGTTTGTGGACGGGATTGCGCCAAGCAAAGGCGAAACAGGCTCCCGGACTTGAAAATCCATGGGGCCGTTCTTAATCTGCAATATGACGTTTTCCGAAAATCGGCCGTCCAAGGGCTTGAAATGGTCATACGCGGCCCGCGCGCGGTCCGTTTTGCGGTCGCGCCAATCCTGCTGGCAATTGTATACGAAGCAGCGCCAAATCACGATGCCGCCAAACGGCTTCAGCGCTTCAGCCAGCATGTTGGCGCCGTCTGCATGATCCCGGCCGTAAGTAAACGGTCCCGGACGATTTTCCGAATCCGCCTTAACGAGGTATCCGCCGAAATCAGGAATAAGCGCATAAACGCCAGCCGTTTGTTCCTTCCACCACTCACAAACCTCCGAGTTGAGAGGGTCGGCCGTTTCCAGGCCGCCTATTTCGATCGGAGCGGCATAATTAACGGAAAGAAACAGCTTCATTGCGTAACGGCGGAAAATAGCGGCCAGCCTCGCCACGTCCTGCAAAAACTCCGTAATGAGCTTGCTTTCCTCCCGGTGAACATTCACATTATTAATGGCGATTGCGTTCACCCCTACGGATGCAAGCATTCTTGCGTAGTCCCGGATACGGTCCAAATCTTCAGTAATCCGGTTGTCCTTGAAGAAGATCGAATTCCCGGCATAGCCCCGCTCCACGCTGCCGTCCATATTATCCCATTGGTTGATCATTCGCAGCATATTGACGGGATTTTCAATTAAATCCAGCTCGTCCACGGACATGCCTGTGTTCAACAGACGTAGCAGATGGAAGACGCCGTACAGCACGCCACTGGCGGATGCGGCTCCGATAGCAATGCAAGCGCGATCTTTATCGGTTTTGATCGCGTAGCCTTCCGCCCCGACCCGTGGGATGTTCTCCGCCCCAATGATTCGGTCTACTAGAGGATGGCTGCCGAACGTTCCAAGGGCAATGCCCCGTTCTTCTTGGTCCGTTATGCCCGGCGCAACACTCAGGATCCCTTCCAGTCCCCTGATCAATTCATGTACGGCGGTTTGGATAACCTCGTCGTTTTCCTTTACGTTAATGCGGTTAAAGCCGGCATACTGTTTATGGCGCTCTCCTGAGGCCAATCGGCGGTATCCCAGCCATGCCTGATAGCCTATGCCGGCCTGAGATGCAGATACATTGTCCATGTTCGAATCGTCCTCCTAGCGAAATCGTTCAAGTCCTATTCTTCTAAAGGAAGGTGCTCGTATTCCCAAAGGTCGCCGGCCAAGCTTTCGATGATACATCCGCTTGCCCACGGCATCAGGCAAAACCACGTACTGGCCGGCGACCCGTCGCTGTAGACCTCCGTAACCAGCCCTTCCGAATGACAAAATCTTTCGGACATCCAGCCTTTTTTGCCATAATCGAATTCGTTATCATATCTGTTGTAGGTCTGGCATCCCCAGTCGACGGTATCCTTCATTCGGCTGCGTACGTAGGGGTCGCCTGTATTTTCTACATAATAGAGCAGCTCATCAACGATGTTGCTGGACATCGGATGGATATGAGGATTGGCGGTAGAGGTGACACTGCCCCCACTGCTCGACCAGCCGACCTTGCTCAGCGGTGGAATTTTGACCGGTGAGTTATAGCAGAATTTGAAGGTGAATTCGTAATCGATCGCATCCCTCATATGGGACAAATAAAGCTGGTCGCCCGTCAAAGCATGCAGGTACCGGACGGCCTTTATATAAGCAAGAATCCCCTCGGAGTCTACGGCCTTGTCTGCATCCAGAGGAGCTCCATAGCATTCCATCCGTTGGATATAAGCCTCATGATAATGCTTCTCACTTCGGCGCAAGCTTTCAAGATAAGTTTTGTCGCCGGTCAGCCAGCTTCTATATGCCATGGCCGCCATGCACCATGCACCGCTGAATGCGTCATATTCTAGGCCGGCGCCCGTCTTATTCGATAAGATGTAGGGATATTCGCCATCCGTGTTTTTGGTTTCCTCCATCCTTACAAGAATGTTCGTTACAAAATCGAGCCAATCGTCATGGACGCATTGCTTCAGCCTTTTTTCATAATCGTAAGCCTTGAGAATATAATATGCCGCCTGCCCGATCAGATAAGAACTGTGCCCCGGCGTATGCATGCCGTCAAACCACCATCCGCGGTTGGACCATATACCTTCATTATCGTAGGCTTCAAAGGGAAGCCCCGTTTGGGGGTTCAAGGAATGCTCAACCATGTTGTCGATGCAGATGAGCGCCTGCTGGCGCATCGATTCTTCTTCAAGTCGAAGAGCGGCCATCAGGACCGGAACCGCCACCGATAGTCCATTAGTCCAGGAGAGGGAAAAAATTTTGTTATAGCGATATCCGCCATTGGCTTTGTCTTCAATGACAAATCCGGAATAACTGAGCTCCTTCGGGAGCCACGCATACCGATAGATGGCCTGAGATAAATCCGCCACTGCCGTTCTTGGATCGCCGGCTTTTCTCGGGCTTTGGTGGTATCGGTAATAGATCTCTTGCATGGCGGCGTTGACGCCCAATTCCGATTCAGCTTCGTATTCATACAACTCCAGCGCAAACGACACAGCCTCTCCTGCAGCCAGCTCGAAGCAATTGTCTTCAAGCGGCGCCCGCTCCTTAACCAGTGTCGCCTTAATGAACAACCATGGGGCGTTTTCATAGCCGAGCGTATAGCCGACAGTCCCCTTGGATAGGGAGCAGCTATAGCCTCCATACTGATAAAATACCCCTTCGTTGTCAGGATTCCACTGCTGCTTCCTTCCATCCTTACGGATAAAGTAGGGGCTGGCACTTAGTCCGTATATGATTCCATTATCATAAACAAATGCGGCCGGGTGGGATAGTCGATCGCTCCTTACCATCCACCATGGAGAAGCGGGGCGCGCAGGATTTCCGTCTCTCAATCGCGGAAATTGTTTAGACACGTTGAGTGGAGCCTCCCCGCGGTTTGTGCCGTACATGAAGGCCGGCAGGAAATAGCGAGGCGCTGTTTTCGGAAACGGCATTTCCACATGGATCACCCCCGTCCATGCTGTGCTGGCATCATTGCGTACTGTAACCGTGGCCAGGAAAGGCTCCTTAGGACCACCGGTTCCACCTGTCAATTGAACCGAAGCGCTCAAGCCATGCTTCTCCAATCCGGTATAATCCGTGCTTTCCCCTGTCTTGCTTCTCGCCGATAGTATCAGTTCCATAACATCCTCCAAAATTAAAAGATACCCCGGAACAGGACTTGTTCCAGGGCACCTGGCATGAATTACTTTTCGTAAGATTTCGAAGCGGACTTCAACTGGTCAAACGCTTGCTGCGGATTGATTTTGCCAAAGACAAGCTGATCGCCGATTAGAGCCCAATCCTTGTCGACAAAATTGGTCCAGCCGCTTGTCGAATCCCACGTTTGGCCATCCTTCTCCGTTGCGCGGAGAAGCTCAAGGCCAATCTTGTCAGCATCGCTTAAGCTAGCTTGAAGGAGACTCGCAATATCCTTATTCGCTGGCAGCCCGCGTACTGTTCCCAAGATTTTGGCCGCCTCCGTATCATTAACGAACCAGTTTACGAACTTCTTGGCTTCTTCCTGCTTCTTGGAGCCCGCACTGACAGCGAGGTACATGGAAGGCTTAAGCCAGCCGCCCGCTTGGGAAGAACGAGGCATCGTTACCAGAGCGTAGGCGCCTTTCTTCAAGCTGTCATACGTGCCGTAGCCATTGGAGAAGGCATAGCGCACCAGAATTTTGCCGGAAACCATCAGGTCCAATTTCGGGTCGTTTTCTTTGTCGGAAGCGTTCACGTCGGCCGGAGGAACTAGCCCTTCCTTACGAAGCTCCTCGAAATTTTTGGTCCATTCCAGGAAGGTCGCTTGATCTACGTTAAATTTACCTTCCGGAGATACTACTGCCCCTTTCCCCTTAGCGTATTGATAAGCGGAGTATACGAAGTAATTGCCGCCGTAATCCTTGGTGAAATAAGTTCCGCTAGGCAGCTTCGCCTTAGATTCTTTGGCTAGAGCAAAGAATTCATCCCAGCTCCAACCGTTTGCCGGGTTCTTGATCCCAAGCTTATCCATCGCCGCTTTGTCGTAGATCATACCGAAGGCAACGGAGCCAAGGGGAATACCATATAGCTTGCCGCCGGATTGTCCGCCTGCCATCAGCTTCGTATCGAACTTGCTTACATCGACTGCCGGAGTCAATTCGGCCAGCTGCTTACGGGCAGCCCAATCGGGAGTCCAGCCCGGATCAAGCTGTACAATATCCGGCGCATTATTAGCAGCCGCTTGTGTGGACAATTTATCAAGATAACCGTCCATACCGGAGTATTCCGGCTCGAAGGTTACGTGCGGGTTGTTCTTGGTGTACAATTCAAGTGCTTTCAAGGTCGCATCGTGACGATTCTGCGCCCCCCACCACATGATGCGCAGCTTAACCGGCTCCTTGGATGCCCCTGCCGACGGTGCGGCAGAAGGCGCGGTACTGCCTGCAGTTTCCTTGCTGCCTCCGCCGGCGCATGCAACCAGCGATCCCATCAATGCGGTTGTTGTAGCCAAAACAGTCAGAGAACGTTTCCAACTAGACATGTTTACCCCTCCTGAATATCCCCTTTTTATTTACTTGCCTGTAATTATAGTAACAATTCAAGAATGAGATTAGTATATGAAGGATGCACGATTTGTTATAAAATCGACCGAATCTTAGAGCTCTCGGAAGTTATAAGAAAAGCTTCTATCGAAGCCCTTTCGGAGAAGTGCATTCGTGCCCCAAAGGAAGCTTTTCTTGAAACATCGGAATCCTTGAGCTCCGCTCAAAACTTATGAATTCTGATGTTATAAGAAAAGCTTCTATCGAAGCCCTTTCGGAGAAGTGCATTCGTGCCCCAAAGGAAGCTTTTCTTGAACATCGGAATCCTTGAGCTCCGCTCAAAACTAATGAATTCTGATGTTATAAATAAGCTGCGAAGCCTCAGCTCTAGTACCGAGCCCTTGAGGTACAAATAGGTTGGCTTCTCGACCTTCGATGAGCCGGAGGGCTCTCGCGCTTTTGACATTTGCTGCCGCCCAAGCCGATACAGCGTCTTCGTCGTCAAATGCATCTGCAAAAGGTAGTTCCGCTGCAGGGTGCAGCATTGGATAAGCACGCACAAGCATGGTGACCATTTCTTCACGCGTAATCGATGCCTCCGGCGCGAAAGACGTCTCGCTCTTTCCATTAATGATTCCCGCTTGCACCGCAATGGAAATTTCGGGGTGGAACCAGTCCGAAACCGATACATCCGAGAAGCTAACGCTTGCTTTGTCAGTAAGCTGCAGGGCTCTCACCAGCAAAGCGGTGAATTCAGCGCGGGTGACCTGCCGTTCCGGCTCAAAGTCCGAATGGTTTGTGCCTGTGACAATATGTTTGGCAGCAAGCTCCGTGATGACATCTTTGGCCCAGTGATGAGCTGGAACATCTGCGAACGTTTTACTATATTCCAAGGCTGCGTACCGGCCAGGTTGATGGATGTCGGCCGAAATCTCCCCATTGGCGTAGGTTCCGCCTATAAAATTGAGCACTCCGTTATCGGCTATATGATAAATAGAGACCAGCTTGGCATTTAATGAAGGATCTACTTTAATCCGCAACGTGAGCGGCTTTGTGAACGAAGTCAAGGAAACGGTCTGATTTTCCCCTGTGATCAATTGCAGGTTGAAATCGTATACGTCCCCGGACGGTTTAAGACCGACATTATGCAGCTTCTGGACCCGATCGATCAGCGTATTGGCATCGCTGGAGGACAGCGGGTTCATGGCGAAGGAGATCGCGCTGCGGTTCCGTTCTTCGCCGGATAGGCTTCCGACCAGCTGCGTCAACACTTCAGGAGGAATTTCCACGCTAAATTTGTCCTTTTTGAATTCTAGACGGCTCCCCGAGTCCACGCCAAGTTGACTTACCGCAACCTTCACCACGCTTGCAGCAGGCGGAAGCTCAACCGTTTTCTTACCCTTGCCGTCATCCGTAATCTTTATTGGAGCAGGAGACGGGAGCGGGGGCGGGGCGGGATTGACTCCGCCTGAACCGCCGGGATTGCCACTCCCGCTGCCGGAGCCGCTATTCACAACGGAAACGCTTTTATGTCCTCCGCCTGTCGCATTCACAGCGTTCAATTGGGAATCGACCAAGGTAATGGTGTCAAGCCCGATATCGGCTGTTCCGGAGGCGATTCCGGTAAAGCTCAGTGTAAACAGTTCCTTGTCCCCGCTCACTCCCGGTTTGTCCCCTACACTTGTATGCGCGAGCTGGAGCATATTCCCATTAAGTACCGGGCTTACTGTAAAGCCGCCGGATAAATCGCTAACGGCGCTATTGAACCTGAGCTTCGTCGAGTCGTAAACCAGGTTTATTTCATTGGCGTATACATCCTCAAGCTGTAAGCCTTTAATCCTTACCTTGAGTTCACCGCCAACGGCAGTCGTGTCAGTGCTTGTCGTCAAAATGACTTGGGGTAAGCCGTCAGCATGTGCTGAAGGCAGGAAACCGAGACTCATAGTGGCTAAGCATATGACAGCAAGCGATTTTCCCATCAAGCCTTTTTTTCTAGGCATAGCTGCATCGTCCTCTCCACCAAACACCGGAAGGAAGGTAAGACATACCTTCCTTTCGGTTATGGTTGTACGCTTTAGTAATTCAGAATCAGTCTTGCGATGTACGCCAGATCGATGATATCGATCCGGTCGTTGTGATTGCTGTCGTAACGCTTAATGAGATTCCAATCCGGTGAAGCCGAGGTTTTGTTGTAATAGTTGGCCAGGACTCCCAAGTCACCGATGGTAGCTTGAGTTTGGATCGAGTTATTGAAGGCTTGCAGTGCAATATTCAACTGTGAAACCGCGAGGTCTACTTGTGATTGGCTCGCTGAGTTATCCGAGGCCGTCGCTTGTGCGGCATTTACCGCCGCTTGCAGGACTGCCTTGGAGCCTGCGGCATACTGCCCCCACAGCGTACCCTCCCTAGCATCGGCGAGAATCGCGTTTACAGCTTGAATGGCACTGTTCAAAGCTGCTTTATCGACTGTGATAGCGCTTATGACCACGTTGTAGGCGGAGCCGGCACTCACATTCAAAACGGTCCCGTTGCCGTCAGAAACCTTTACATTCGTCAAGTACACGGAGCTGGTGACCGTACTGGACGTAGGAAGCGCCTTAAACTGAAGCTGAAGAAGGTCTCCGCTGCCATACACCACGTTTTGTACGCCTTGAGAATATGCCAGAATGCGCACTAAACCGGGTGCCACTACTTGCTTGTCAATAACGGCAAATCCTGCTTTCAAGGATTGAACATCTTCGAGATTGAGCTGGGAGGCATTATAATTTATGGTCAGATCCTGGGCATATACGCCTTGCGTTACGTTAACCAAGCCATAATTTACGTTAAAGGACTGGCCGGAAGTAATACTAGCTGTCCCCGTTAACGTTGCTGAGAATTCGTTTGTGCCCGCTTGGCCAGTAATGGATACCGAAAGGACAGTAGCTGTTGAAGCTCCCTTGGAAATGCTCAGTCCATAGTTACCATCCGTGCCGGTAATCGTTGCAGTAACCCCCAGCGAGCTTAGATTTGCATCGTTATTCAACAAATTTTGAGCCTTCGTTCTCAGGGTTGCTGCGTCGTCTCCCGCTGCATTCGGAACTGTAATCGTGCCGCCGATGGCTGCTGCCGCCTGCTCTACTGCCTGCTGGTCCGCATCAACCTCTCCTGCTTCTCCTAGTGTCTTCACCAATGTCACATTAGAGTATGTAGCTTGCAAATCCGTTGAAGGGCTAAAGTTTACAGCATATAATTGAATTTTTGCCTCATTAAAGAACTCGGCCGGGAAAGTCGTTGCCACGTTAGACGAAGTATTGCCTAAAGGCGAGTAGCTTAAGCCCGCATCCCTTGAATAATACCCCTGCACATCATTTCCGGTCTTCACAATACGCAGATAATAATCGGTTCCGCTTAAGGTCGTTTGACCCGTTGTATTGGAATGCGGAGTGCTGCCAACCTTATCCGAGTTATTGATTTTGATCGTAGTGCCATTTTTTCTTGCATTGATTCTAAAGAACTCCCCGGTGGACGGTCGACTCATGCCGAGGCCGATTTGCGTATTCTCAGCAAATGTTGCATCGCTTAAAGCTTTGTTCACGGTGAGCTTGGCTGAAAGCGTCCAGTTTCCAGTAGCCGAGCCTGGGAATTGCAGGATATTATCACTGCCAGGATAATCCGTACCCGCCTTTTTGGTAGCAACCGATGCGCCCGATGCACTGTAAGTTACAGCACCTTCAGGGCTTTGAGGGTCCGTCGGGTTAACTACCTGCCATCCGGCCGGAAGCCCGTTTGCAAAGCTGATGACCTCAGTAGTGCTGAAAGCAATTTTATACGTCTTTACATTTTGGCCTTTAATAAAGCGCACGACAGCCGTACCTTGAATGCTATCCGCTTGGGAAATGCTTACGATTTCATTCTTATCGCTCGAAGATGCCGTTACTACAGGGATGGAGTTACCAGTTACCGTATAAGTATACTCCGTCTTTCCGGGAGCAAAATCGGAAGGCTGGTTTCCGTCAATGAAGATGCTGTAAGACGGTACGACTTCAGGCGTCAACGATAGCTGGTCTGCGTAAAGAATGTTGGAATCCTTAGCATACAGCGCCAAGACGACCTTGGACGTGCCGGCCGGTTCGTTATAAGTAAACGGCTGGTTCGGAGTCTCATGCCAGTCGGCTACCTTAACGGAAACAGGCTGGAAAGACGATAACGTCATCGGTCCGCCCTCAAGGATGCGTCCGATAAACTGACCGCTTGCGTTCCAGTACGCTGGATCGCCTGCTTCGCGGGCTGCATACGGTTCAGGCATGTCACGGCCATTGACCGGAGTCATGCCAAGCTGATTTCCGTTGCTGTCGTAATATACAAGCGCGACTTCCACGTCGCCAGGGTTCTCGGCAGCTAAGTCATAGCTCTCCGGTCGGCTCTTCATGGCAAGGAAATATCCCTTGAAATTGTATTTCTCGCCCACCGTGAGCTTGCCGGTGACATCCTGCCACATTCCGTCATACTGGTTGGCCGCATCGATCCTTCCGGAAATTTTAGCTGATCCGGCAACCCTGGATGTAGAGCTGTTTTTCAAATAGCGGGAAATGCCCGAGTAGCTTTGAATGGTATCCGCCGTTAAGGTTGGTCCAGTAACGGATTGCACAAAGGTTCCCTGGTTGTATCGACCTGCAGACCAATTGCTTGCACTAGCTGCTGTGGTCGTGTCAAAGTCACCGTTGAGCAAAATGTTGCCCGGAATCGATACCGTCGAGTTGTTAGCTGCCGTACTCCAGTCGGAATCGTTTGCACCAAACAGGAAGCGGTCGACTGTGATGGTCTCGCCGGCCCCGTTCGTCTCAGCTACGATATAGAAGTCCTTATGGCCGTATGCGCTAAGGTCGCCCGTATCTACCATGTCCTGATATTTGCCGTATTTATCGTTGGCTGGAACGAAAACATCCGCAACACGCGTACCCTTTGATACGATATCGGCAGCGCCGTTCACAGGGGTGCCCACCGGTAGCACATAAGCGTTAAGATATCCGCCTTTGGCCGACTTGGTCTGCGCGGTCAAATATAACAGGTGTCTGCGGACAACGCCGCCATTCGCGGAGCCATCGGCAAAGTTAACATTCTTGTATGCGAGGTAACCACCGTTAGAGAGCGTAACAGCTTCATTCATACGGCCTGCATTTCCTGTTGTGTTTCCTGCCACGCCGTTGTCATTGCCTTCCGCCTCAAGGGTGGAGAAAATATCGCGTTCTCCGTCAAGACCGTTAAAGGTAGCAAATCTTCCCTGGGACGGTACGACGGTGACGGTGCTTGCCGAAGGAATATCAATTACAAACTTACCGTTGCTTACTGGGATCGCAGCCAGCTTCTTCTGGTTCTCGCTTCCCGATGTACGGAACACCGTTACGCTCGAAGTACCTGCCGGGAAGTCCTTCAGCGTAAATTCCAAAGGCTGAACACTGTCATCATTTTTGGCGTTCGTAATCGTGATAGCGAAATCGTTATTTTTCGGATTTTTGAAGGCGACGACATTCATATCCTCTGCAGGCACACGCGTTACATCAAAGCGTACGTCGCCCGGATTCATAAAGCGGGAGAAATGTCCATAGCCATAGAAGCGTTTGAACAGCCGGTATTCGCCGGTTAACGTGCTGATGCGCCCAGGCTCCTGCTGAGAGTTCGTCGTTACGAAACGAATCAGGTCGGAGCCATCGGCACCGTTGCTGTCCCACATACTCCACCAAACGAAGCCGTTGAAGCCCGGATTACTGGTAAACATGTTTGTCAGCAGGTTGGACCAGCGCACGGAATCATTAATATTTTGATTGCCGTAACGCTGCGTATAGGCCCCGGCGGAACCGTCAGCCGTATCCTGATTCATGAATTCCGCCTGCCATAGCTTATACTTTGTCAAATATTCCGGATATTTGGAGCCATCCTTCGTGTAATCCAAAGGAGCCCGGGAAAAATCGCCGGTATGGTACAGCTTGTTTTCATCCGTGCCGATGCCGACGGTGCCGTACAGGTGAGTCGTAAACACGTCGAGGTACGGATTTTTGTCCAGCGCGTTATCCGGGTCGGTTTGAGAGAACGCTTGACCGCCCCTGCTTAGGGATGCACTCAGATTCGTGCCGTCTACAGCTGCAAGCTGCGGGATAAAATCAATGGTCTTACCGTCCGGGTTCTGGATGTCATAGAGCGCGCCGCCCGGCTGCATCGATTTCTTCAAAGTCGGACCAATATACTCGTTGATGAGCTCTGTGACATAAGCAGCGGTTCCGCCGGCAAGGTCAACCTCATTAAAAGGGTTGATATGGGTGATCGGAATGCCCCACTGCTCCCACATGCCTCGAATATAATTGACAAGATAATCGGCATAAGCCTGGTAATAAATTTTTACGATTTTACCGTCGATCGTAGCTGTGTCGCCGCGAATAATCTTGTTGGGGGTATTGTTGGATGAATTGCTCATCCAGTACGGTACTGTCCATGTGCACGCATAGAATTGCGTTACCCCGTACTGCATTGCCTGACGCATCGTCCACACCTGATCCACGTCGAACAGCTCTTTTCGGGTGCGCGGAGCGTTTTTGATTACGACGGGATCGCTGCCCTTTGCACTAAGCAGGTTGGTAGGTCCACCCACGTCGTTGGCAATCGGTTGATTCCATGATGGGAAATCCCACACGAATCCCTCTACAGGCACCAGTGTCCCCGGGGCATGCTCCGGCTCGTTAGGCCAGATACTGTCGGTATTGCCGTCATAGTATCGATTTTCCGCTTCAATTTTATAGCCGTATTGGCCCGCCGATCCTCTTTTGGGAATCGGATTCCCCTGGACGTCAAAACCAGGGTTGGTGACATCGGCAAGTAAGCCGGTAACAGGGTTAAAGCCCGGGCTGTTTGCATTGGCGTTGGTCGTGGTAAGCCCGCCGTTATCGCCGATAATGACTCGTACGATATCGTGGCCGGTTCCGTCCTTTTCGCTAAACGTCAGGTCAAGGAGATGTCTTACTTTATCCTGATAGCCTGCACTGGCCAGCTGCAGCATATGGACGGAATCGGTATATGCATACGCAGCGCCTACGCCATCCATAGTTTGATAAGTCGAGTACCAATTCGCCGTTACCGGAGCCGCTGGGTTGGCGGCCTGTACCGGGCTTGAAATCGAAACCGGTGCGACGACAGACAGCAAGAGCGCGCCGGCCATCTTAATCGCAAGGGTCTTTCGCCAGATCTTTTTACTCATTCTACGCTTTCCTCCCTTAGCCTTCATCTACTTAACATCGTTGACTGCCCACTTTTTGAATACGCTTTCATAGAACTGCGAATTTGTTGTTTATTCCGCTATCCTCCCCTTTTTAACTAAAGTTTTCAACCGGTAAGGTTTGATTAAGCAAGTCTCTTGGTAGACAATAGCTTGCCGTATCCCTTCCCCCTACTGTAATTTATTGCCCTGCCTGTTATTAATAGTAACAACTCGGATAAAGGATTTATATATGAATGATGCACGATTTTTTATAAAATAGAACGATTATATAATAATCAATAGAAGCATAACTGGGGATAAGCAATCCGATATCCAAAGGCTTATGGCGAATACAGAATCGCTTTGTATAAATCTATCGTGTACGGCTCAAATTTCTGCTAAAATTGTAAGAAGCTCCACATCTATCATCCTTGATTTACTTACCTATCATGAGGAGGCGGCAGTGAAACTCATTAAAACTTACCGAATTGAGCGTCTCTTCTTCTACATTTTTTTACTATTGATTGTTACGATTTTGGGTATCACGATTCTCGTCAGTTATCAAACTTCATCCGCAGTCATTGCACAGACTAGCTCTCGCTACCAACAACGGCTTTTAGACGAATTAAATAATCAAATTACAACAAGGCTCGGTATGATTGAACAAATTTCACTTTCTATCTCGCGAGATCCTGAGATACTCTCTTTTTTGGAGCCTGACAAAGAGCCATACGATAAGTACCGCAAAACCAAACAAATCGAGCAAATGCTGACCAATCTAACCTATTCCATGTCCATGGTTCAAGCGGTTTCGCTTTATAGTAAGGACCCCTTCCTGGAAGAAAAGGTTAAGTACATTCATTTTCGGCCCATCGAAAGCATGATCAAGGAGCAATGGTTTGAATTATTACAGCATAGCGATTTTGCCTGGTCCGGTGAGCATACTATAATAAGCGTTAAAGGTCCCGTACCTGTCATTAGTTTTTCACGAAAAATGAACTATAGAGATCAATACAGCGGTGTTATTGTTATTCACATCAAGGCAGAGGAAATTCGCACTATTTTATCGGATCGTTCCGGTACGGCGGCAAGGATGATGCTCAATTCAACGGGTGAAGAAATTTTGTCTGTAGGAAATGTACCCAATCATATGAGATTTACAGAGTGGTTGAATTCTATGCAACAGAAGTCCGGCGTTATCAGAAACTCTGCATTCGGCGGAGAAGCCGAACCGCTTATCGTGTATTCCAAGCCTCAGAATTCCAGCTGGGCGATCGTAGAAATTACCCCATGGGATCAAATAACAGAAGGCAGTAAGAAGCTGGCCTTTAACATCGGCATCGTTGGCGTTGTGGCTATTTTGCTGGCTGTAGCCCTGACTCTTTGGCTAAGTAAGCTATTTACAAAGCCGATCAAACTATTAGTAGACGCAATGAATTCGTATACCGTCGGTCAAGCTCAACCGGAACTTCCTAAAGACTATAAGAATGAGTTTGGCTACTTGTTTGCCGGATACCGGAGACAGAAAGAACGAATTGAAGAACTATATCGTGATTTGAAGATAAGATACGATCAACAGAGGAAAGCCGAGCTTGAGGCGCTACAAGCTAATATTAACCCCCATTTCCTTTACAATACTCTGAACCAGTTAAGCTGGATGGCTATTTCGGCCGGACAAGACAATATGAGTCGAATTCTGGAGCTTATGGGAAGAATGTTTCGAATAAGCTTATCTAATGGCGAAAGCTTCATAACCGTTCAAGAAGAGATTATGCATATCGAATCTTATCTGGAAATCCAGCAATTGCGATTGGAAAACGGACTACATTATTCGATTCAAGTAGAAGATGCGTTGAACATGCTGTATGTTCCGAAAATGACCCTGCAGCCATTTGTTGAGAATTCTGTAATTCATGGTTTGTATTCCAGAAGCAGCGGCTGTATAGATATTACGTTTACATCCAATAACGATGCTCTTCAAATTATGATTTGCGACGACGGGGTCGGGCTTACACCTGAAGCACAAAAACCAAAGAAACATCATATTGGCGGTGGTTACGGGATACGGAATGTAAAAGACCGGCTTAACGCCTATTTCGGAGATAAGAGCGGGGTTATCGTTTCACCTAGAGAAGGTGGAGGTACCCTAGTTATGATCCAAATGCCTAAGATGGGTAAACGCCCAAATGGAGGCGATCAATCATGACTATTTTATTGAGAAGATTTACAAATATTCTTATCTCTGCGTCTCTGTTGGTATTAGTGGTTGGCTGCAAAAAAACAATAGAAGATACCGGCTCTTTAAACAATCCTTCATCGCTGTCTGAACCTATTCAATTGCGAATTATGTGGTGGGGCTCTCAACCTAGACATAATGCTACTTTAAAGGCTTTGGAGTTGTACAAAAGGATTCATCCTAACGTTACGTTCGAAACGGAGTATTCGGGCATTGAAGGTTATTTGGATAAACTCTCTTCTCTTGAAGCGGCTAAACGTGCACCGGATATTATTCAATTGGATCCGAGTTGGATAGCCGATTGGACATCAAAAAACTTGTTGGCCGATTTATCAAGTGTAAACCTAAGCAAAGTAGATCCTAAGCTTCTGGACATCGGAAAACGTAATGATATACCGTATGCCGCTCCTTTGGGATCGGTAGCCTACGGAATGATTTACAACAAAAAGGCAATGGAGAATCTTGGCCTGCCTCTGCCTAGGAATGGATGGACTTGGGAGGATTTCTTTGCACTGGCGCGGAGCTTTAAGGAAGTGGCCAAAGAAGGCCAATATTTCACTAAGTATTATGCCGGTGATTACTTCATGTACAGTGCATATCAATATGCACAAGGCAAAGGTCCTATCATCACCGAAGACGGATTGTTTAATATCGACAAACAGACGTTTCTTCAGTGGACGAAGCAATTCGAGGAGCTGCGAGAAGATGGCATTGTCGTCCCCGAGGCATTAAACCTAACCGACAGAGGCGCTGCCGACTTGTTGGGTAACGGTAAAATCCTTATCCGTGATGCGTATACTAGCGAGTTTATTAGCTGGGACAGAGGCAATCCAAATACGTTTGAATTGGTCACGGCACCTCGCAGTACCGAAGCGGGCGGATGGTTCAAGCCTTCCATGTACTTCGGCGTTTCAGCTCATTCTAATCAGAAGGTGGAATCGATAAAGTTTCTGAATTGGTTCTTAAACGATCCTGAAGCCGCGCAAATTCTTGGAACCACCAGGGGGGTACCTGCTAACTCCGAGATTGCTGATTCAATTCAAGCTTATCTTAGCCGAGGGGATAAGATTGGGATGCAGCTTTACTATGCGACCTTACAAGATGGACAAATGTACAGTCCGGAACCCCAAGGCTTCGCGGAATATATTGAAAAAGATTACACAATGATTCGGGATCAACTGATATTCTCCAAAATTACACCGGAGGAAGCCTTTGAAAAATTGAGAGCCGCGGCGAATGGTTATAAGAAAGCCTCTTTCGTAGCCCCTCGGTGATGAGCGGCCGCGATTAAATGTGAGTATGCAGAGACCGCCCGCCTCGGCTCCGGGAAGAGGGTAATCCCCCGGAGCCTGAGACAGCGGCGCTGCTCGAAGTTTTAGCGAGTTGAAATTATAGGAATCAGCGTGTATAGATTCCAAGATCGCCAAGGTCGATTTGATAGCCGTTCTGGAGTTTCTCGTAGTCGCCTTTAAAGTAATCATCTAGGTATGAATGTCCAAGAACGAATCTGTCCGGATTCATGGCGCCGTAGTAGCCGGCATTGGCATTGCTCTGACTGTCAAACAGCACATAGCTTCCCTGCCATCCTGAACCGGATACGCCCCAGCTGATGATGTGATCGATGTACGGGGCGAACTTGGTGAACAGTTTGTACATCAGCGCGTACTGATAACCAAGGGCGTCAGACTGTCTGACATTGAGCACTGCGGGAGCGGTCGCGCCGCCGCCGGGGGTGGTAGTCGGTACCTTAAGGTCAAGTTCTGAGTAGGCAATACCCGATAGAAGGCCCTGGTCAACGAGTGAGGCATAGAGGGCCATGGCATATTGGTTATCGCTTGCAAGGGTCTTTCCAATCGAATCGTGTCCCTGTATACCGATGTCTTCGATAAGGGGTCTTCCGTCATACAGCGGATCGGAGAGCCAGGCGGTGTTCATTGCGCGAACCATGTTGTATACAGTCCTCGCTTTGGTGCGATTAGAAATGTCGTAATCGTTGTAGGTCAGTTTCGGAGGAGTGTCAACGATATAGGCATCAATGCTGCCGGCATTGTCGTGTCCGTCGCGCTTCATGTATTCCGGAAGGCCTGCGTAGTTGGCTTTGTAAGCCGCCGCCATCCGGGCGTTGGGGGCCGCGATGTGGGCGTATTTGAAGAGCAAGTAAATGTAATGCTCGGAGATGTCGCCGCCTATTAGATCATCGGACATTGCAGCAAGCCAGTTGGTGTTTTTGAGGGTCTGTCTCCAGCTGTTCGGATTCGCAGGGATGGTTTCGCTGTGACGGCTTTCGTGAACCTCTTCGTTGAGTACGTCCCATGAATTGAAGGGGATTACTCCGCGGGATACGCTTGAGCCATATTTCGTATCTGTGGTCAGGAAGTGCCGCATCACATACATGGTGTGGTTAAACTGCACTCTTCTGGCCATTTCCTTATCTACCTTAACTGTGGTAGTAACACCGTTGCCCAATCCGTAATAATCGGTTGTGCCGTTATATCCCAAGGAAAGGGTCGCGGGAGCAATCTGTCTCATCCATGCAGGGGCTTGGTTGTACCATGCCAAAACATGGCCGTGAGCCTTGTATTGTCCGGGAGTTCCGGAATCCCTGATCGCTTGATAAGAGTTAGTCGGAAAACTGTATTCACCTAAACCAGGGGTGGTGGCTGCGCCGCTCAGGGCCTGGCCACTAACGTTTTTCAGCCAGTTCGGGCCGCGGGGATGTGTTCCGTCGGCCTTGAGATTGTTGCCGTCGACAAAGATTTCATAGTGCCGGGCTCTGGTTCCGGTTACTGCTCCGGTACCGATCGCGCCGACCATGAACAGGCCGTTTTCCCTGTTATAAACACTCTTTAAAGGCGCTACGACACTCTGGTGTTCCTTGTTTTCAACGTTGGGAAGCGCAACTCCATTAGGATCGGGCGCGGTTATTCTGATGTTGGCCACAAGAAGCATACCGGTTTCTGCGGGACGGCCGTTCTCGCCATGGAGCTCAAGAATGAAGTTTGAGGAAGTGCCTACTGTGGCGGTAATGCTGGTGTGCTTCATCAACCAGGTTTCACCGTTGTAGCTGCCAACCCAGTCGGGGTTAAGGTTGTTGTACTCGTATTCCCTGAGGTAAGTATCGATGTCTGAGTTGGCATTTCTGATTCTCCACCTCATGTATTTTCCCTGCGCGCTCTTGGGATAGTACACATCAAACTCAATATTTGAGCCGATGGGGACATTTACAGTCTTGGACAACGGAGATTGAAGGCTGATTCCGCCGAACACGCTTGTTCCGTTATGGGCGTAATTGATCTGGAGCACATCAGCTTTACCTGCGGAATCTGCAAAAGGATACGGGATCATTGCGAATGTGCCGCCAGCAAAGTTGGCGGGGACACGGTTGTCTAGCGGTGTTCTTGCTGTCCAGACATTAGTGGGTGCGGTAATTTCTATAGCCTGTTTACCAGGACCCGGATCAAGACGGAAATAGGGATTTGAACCGTCCGCTTTGATCTTTCCAGTGAAATTCACTATTGCTTCTTTAAGACTGGCTATGGCCTCGCCGGCCCAGGGAATGAGTGCATTGCGCGCGAACTTAATCGCGTTATCAAGACCCTCGAGTTCGTTTGCGTACACCCAAGGGAAAGCTTTGTTCACATCGGATCCGTTGTCAGTATAGCTAATCTGGAGCGGGAATTCCTTGTTGCCGGCTTTTAAAGCTTCGGCTTGTGCAATGAGGTTGTTCAATTCAACCATAATTTCGGGATACGGAACGCTCTCAAGAGGAGTCAGAATGGCGTCATCGATGAAAACCATGTTGATATTTCTGGCGGACGCTACGTTATCAAGGAAGAACACATAGCAATCGTCGCTGGTTTTTTTCTGACCAAATACGGGGGCAATCAAGTAATCCGTGTAAGCATTGCCTTCTTTTGTGGTTACTGTGAAGCTCACAAATTTCTTAAATACTTTGGCATCGACTTTCAAGAAGCCTTTATCCTTCTGTTTTGCATCAAAAATGAAATAGATGCCGGGGAAATCGCTGCTATTGGCGTTAGATGTAATCTTGGGTCCGGAAGCGTTGACGCGGGTTAAGTTCGCATCACCTTCGACTTTCAGGGCTACATCTTTGTCGGCGTCGCCATTCCAGACAAGTGTCCGTTCGCTTTCGGCCGCGGCAGCCGGGACGGGGGCAAACGCGAATACGGAGAACAGCACGATGACTGCGAGGAGGCGGGAAACGTTGATTAAGAGCTTTTCACCTTTCATCTAAGTTTTGCTCCTTTTCTTAAGGCAACCTCTAAAATCTCGTTTTAAAGTCGCCCAATTGGGGGGATTTTTTACAACTTTACTGATGAGAATGTGGTTTAGGCTGAAGATTTTGCTTTTTTAAGATGAATTGACCAACAAATATCCCTCCGTTTCTCACATCCTTATTTTCATAAAGCAGCAGCAATGATGGCGTTTACATTTATTATCGTAACAACTAGGGTAAAGGATTGATATATGAATGATGCACGATTTTTTATAAAATAGAACGATTATATGTGAAACTCGGCTGGACTTCGGAGGTAAGAGCGGGGTTATAGTCTCAAAGGTACCAACAGCTTCTTTGGCATATTTCAGCGAGAAGTCAAAGCAGGGGAGGCATATTGGCTCCTTTGTTCACCTCCCCCCATTTGCTTTACTTATAGGGGTCTATCGTCCGAATAGTCCCATCTTCGTTATAGCTGAGTTCCGCATATTTCACGCAGCGCTTATGATTCACGCCGTCAGATAAGGAACAATCATGATAGAATAGATACCATTTATCCCCAAATTGAACAATGGAGTGATGAGTAGTCCAACCGATGACCGGGGTTAAAAGCGTGCCCTTGAACGTATACGGTCCCTTCAGATTCTGACTTACGGCATACACAAGCTTGTGAGTTGTACCTGTTGAGTATGATAAATAGTAAAGACCTTCATACTTATGTACCCATGGTCCTTCGAAGTACCTGCGTTCCTCATCTCCAGCGAGTATTGTCTTTCCTTCCTCATCAACAATAGAGATTTCCCAAGTAGCTTGAAACGAAAGCATATCATCGCTCATTAAAGCCATGCGCGGCCCTAAGGCAGGCTCATTGGGAGCTGGACCTTCAGCATTGGGATTGAACGTTCCCGATTGCCACTTTTCCAACTGACCTCCCCAAAGACCGCCGAAAAAAACATATACGCTGTTATCATCATCAACATACACAGCAGGGTCTATACTAAAACTTCCCTCAATGTAATTCTCATACGGTGTGAATGGTCCTGCCGGCGATGCGCTTGTAGCTATCCCGATTCGGAATATCCCCTCATGATCACGTGCTGGAAAAAATAAATAGTACATGCCATCCTTGAAGGCAGCATCCGGTGCCCATAATTGTTTGGATGCCCATGGGATGTCGTTTAAATGAAGGACTTGACCATGATCAACGACTGGAGAATTGAAATTTTCCAACGAAAGAACATGGTAGTCTTCCATGGCATATTGATCACCGTTATCATTATCCGGGCCGTCATGATCAAGATCATGGGATGGATATATATATATTTTCCCTTCAAATACATGCGCAGACGGATCGGCGGTGAATATATGGGATACTAACGGTTCATTAGGCTTTAGCGCATTGTTCATGACTCATTCTCCTTAGCTAAAATTTTCTAGGTTCTATAAACCAAGTTAATAGTAACAGTTGCCTAACGTTTTCGATATAAGACAATTGCACGATTTGTTTCAATATAATCCGTATTTCCAAGGGATGTAACTGGAACCTATTGAAGACTGTCTATTCTCTTCCTCTCTGACTTATTCTCGCGCTCTTCCTTGCTTCTTCTATGATATCAAAGTCAAAATCCCCAATGACTTCCCAATTCAAATCGCAAGAGAATAAATTCGAGGTGCGTTAAAGGACTCTCGCGCCATCTAAGTCCAAGGGTGATTGCATTTTGCCTGGCATGCGCTTACGGCCTTTGGATGGGGGATAGCTCTCCTCCTGTTATGGCTTGCACGTCAGCAGGCTCAGCTTTGGTCTTTATCGGTACAAGAGGTAGGCATCCCGGTTAAATTTCAGACATATATTTTTAACTCCATTATCCTGCCAGATAGCTCAACAGGCTGCCGATGGTGTGTTGGCAGCCTGTTGTCATGAAGCTCGATTATTGGCTCGCAGTTTCGGCGAAACCGTTTGTTCTCCGCTTGCCCCATGGTTTTTTGACCGATATCAATACTACTGTTACCAATAAAATCAATTGGCCTGCACCGAAAAGTAGCAGCATAAGCCGATCATGCAAATAAACAGAGTTGTTAAGAGCATCCAGACGTTCGGTAAGCGTAATATTAATTGCATCCTGAACCCAAATATTGAGCACACCTCCTGATGCGATAAGTATCAACGCGATCACTTCTTTAGAAATAATCCAATAATATTTCGTTAACCCCCAATGAGTCCGCATGGACAGGACAATCCCCGTAATAACCACTCCCAATGCGCCTGGAATAATGAGAGCCAGGTCAAAAATATGCATGAAAGAATGAGCCGCATACAGAAACTCTCCGCTTGAAGTCAAGTAAATCAGAACAATCATTACAATTTGGGTAAAGCCTCCTCCAATCCACATTGCGGTAAATAGCAGATGGAAAATGAGCCACCAGCTTTTTTGATTTTGCGTTAATTTTTTGGACATGTCTCAAACTCCTTTTTTCGGCTCAGCCGAAAAGTGTTATAATAAGACCATGAAATTTATCTCTCGAAATAAATAATTTATCTCGCGAGATAAGATAATTATATACAGGAGGTTTCTCTCGTGTCAACAAGCGAAAGGGAAAATCTGCTCCACATTTTCAATGAACAGTTGCGGCATTTTAGCACGGATACCATCTTGTTTCATCAAGCTGTGGCCGAAAGGCTCGGATTAAATTCGACGGACCATAAATGCTTGGATATTATATTGAGGAATCAACCGATAACGGCGGGGATGCTCTCAGATTTGACAGGGCTGACGACAGGAACTGTTACAGGAGTCATAGACCGCCTCGAAAAAACGGGTTATGTTTTCCGTGAAAAGGATCAGGAAGATCGCAGAAAAGTGATTATCCGGGTCCACACAAAAAAGGCTGAGAGCGAAATCATGTCGCATTTGCAATCGTTCGGACAGTCGATGAAAGCAATGCTCGAGCAGTATGATAACGAACAAATCAAGTTCCTCTTTAACTTTTTCGAAAGGAGTCGGGATATTATCCAGACTGAGACTTTGAAGCTCAAAAAATAAAAAACGAAACAATTTTTACAATAAGGTGCATTAGCTGCCTGGCGTGAAGCGGCAGCCACCATGCGAATCATTGTGACAATCAAGGCGGGCCATCCTCTAGAGGATGGCCTAATTGAAAATTCTGATTATATCTGTCCTTGGCATTATCTTAATGCCTGTCTCTGGCTTCTGGTTAGTCCTGCCGCAGGTATGGATCATGCTATCGCGGTCTTAGTCAATGACATAGAGCCTTGCCCCCCACCATCATTCGGACAGCAGGGAGTCAGGCTCTTCCCGGTTCATCGATTCAGTTTTATTCGTATCGCGACCATAAACTGAATAGGATGACAGCCACAGCCAGATGAATTAATGGCAGGATGGATAATAGCATTGCCTTGTTGCTGCCCTTCTTCGTAAATCTATAAAACAAGCAAATGAGATACGTGATAAAGTAGCTGCTCGACACCATAGCAAATAAATATACAATGAGCATTATATACTTACTCTCATCCCCACTACGATGTCCAGCAAGTGACATGACGTTCGCCATCAAGACAACCGGCGTTAGCAAGACCGGTAGGCCGCCCAAGACAAATAGCAGTGTACTCAGTACTTTGTGTTTCATCAATCCACATCCATTTCTGTCCTTTCTGATCAGCTCAGCGTACTAACAACATCATATCACGTAAAATTCCTTTTATCCTCAGCAAAAGCGCCCCGCGGGCAACGACTCACATCAACCCAAACTAGAGGGCAATAAAACCCAGACCGGAAAGACGAGCGTGCAGCGAGATGTCCGAATAAAATAAAGTGACTACAGTTGTTGATTTGACGCGGTTTTGGAGTTGGAAAATCGTCAGCTTTTTAAAGGATACTTGTTAGACTGACCCTAGAAATTACAACAGCGACAGCTAAGGACGAGAACATAAAGTCCGAGACTGTCGCTGTTTCATTCAACTGATATGAACGAGGCGGTCAACACCCGATTTTTTGGATGGTTTTCTTTTGCCTTTACATTCCTTTTTTCAGCCTAGTAAACCTAAAGATTCTTTCGCGAAGTGATTGTCAAGGACGGTGACTTTGCGCCTTGACAATCGAACGGAGAGAAAGGATATAATGGGCCACGCTGAAAAAGAGAATGCTTTAAGATCTTGGCACGAAGGCAAAGTAGTTGACGGTGGTTAACAGTCTGATATGCGCGGGTTGGTTACCGCATTTCAATCCATCCGTCGCGGAGCTGCCTCGGACTAACGGCGCACATTCGGTTATTCAAACAGACCTAGTGCATAGTTCAACATGAGGGTTCTCCTTACCAGGAGCTTTGCCTCCGAGCCAAAACCTCAAATTATCTTTTAAACCCATGCGATTTCTGATGTAGTGTGATGGTTAAGCTGCCCAAACAGCTTCCGATTGCTTCTTTTCAATTTCACAACCAATAGCCCAAATGAATCCCATGAGTTCCCTAGCAACAGCAACAGCGGCCTTCTTTCCAGCATTACCCCGAGAAGTGATTTGTTGATATTTCTTATGCAAGCGATGCTGAGCTTTCCAAGCAATGCGTTGGGCTTCAGGATCTTGTCCCTTCTGACGAGCAAGGAGTTGCCCTTTTAAGGAAGGGGAATGACGATAGGCCCAGGCGGATTCTACGATGACATGACGAATGTGAGCATTTCCAACCTTGGTGATGGACCCTTGCCACCTGGTAGCCCCGCTTGAATATTCTTTAGGAACAAGCCCAGCGTAAGACATTAATTGCCTGGGGCTTGAGAAACGAGAGAACCTTCCTATTTCGGCTACCAAAGTGGTCGCAGTTACTTCTGCGACACCACGCATGGTTTGAAGAGCTTGGATGACAGGGGCATGAACACTGGTCGTGGCTTGCTCATGTATTTCAGCTTCGATACGCTTCATTCGGTCAGTCACTTCATCAATAACATGAAGATACTCTTGAAAAACAATCCGTAATGAAGATTTTTCAAAATGCAGACTGTTCAACCATTCGCGATGTTTAACCGACCAATTTCGAGTTCCTTGTGGAGAACGCAGATCATGACGAAGCAAAAATTGGACAAGACGAAGGCGAGCTCGCTGCAAGTCTTCCTTAGCATCATGACGAGCGCGAACGAGATCTCTTAATGCTTCATGATCTTCATCAGGAGTCCAAACCGGTGTAAGTTCACCAGATCGAAGCAACTTTGCAAGCTTCAAGGAATCTCTGCGGTCTGTTTTAATCCGGTCGCCAGCTCTCTTTGGAATAAGTGTTGGAGCTACAACGACACAGTCAATTCCTAGGGAGATGAGAAATCTGAAAAGACCATATCCTGTTGGTCCTGCCTCGTAACATACATGCAATTGCTCAGGAGTTCCTATTTTTTTCATCAACTTACGAATCGCTTCGGGTGTATGCGGAATGTTACCGAGAAAACGTGGCTCACCACGCCCTATATCTGCAACAGCAACAGAAATTGAATCTTTTGATACGTCTAAACCTACATATTTTGTGTAATCCTTCATAGTAGCGGCTCCTTTCGAATGTAGCTCTGCATTTGGTTTTAGTAGAATCCACTACACATTGTTACCAAATGTAACCTACGATAAGCGAATAGGGGCCGCCTCGTTCATTATGACTAACGTTCCCACGCTAATCAACCATTCAAATGTCTCGACTAATCCGGATTGGCGACATTATAGATCGCTTGATCTTATGATCTCGATAAGCAAAAGAATAAACATATTGAATTCCTTCACCCAAACGAATGAGGATTCCGGGGAACTCATTCACCATGAGGAACGAATACGTAATTTTACCCGCATGCATGTTGATCAAAGCAAGCATGAGCAAGAGGCAAGGCCTTTTACGTAAGTGATGGTCATTTGCATTCTCCTATGATTTATTGCTTGCTTCCCGACATAAGAATCAGGTTCGACAGTGGCAGTTATCATCCGGGTTTATGCGATGATTCCATTCCTACTTAACGCACTTTATAGTCTTTCTTAAGTAAGGCAAGCAGGACATTATCAACAAACCGATTCCTCCAATAAAAATGTTCCTTCAACGTCCCTTCTTCTCTAAATCCAACTTTCTCGAGAACCTTTCTTGACCCAATATTCTCAGGTTCTACAAATGCTTCAATTCGGTTTAATCCAAGGTTGTTAAATCCGAATTCAATTATTTTCGGAATCACCTCAGTCATAAAACCTTGCTGCCAATATTCTGGTGTTAGTTCATATCCAATCTCAGCTTTATAATGATGTTTCGCCCAACCATGAAATCCACATGTTCCAATTACTCTACTTTCCGAACGCAAAGTGATTCCCCAACGAAATCCTTGATTATTTTCATATCTCTGATTCCATCTATGAATTAATTCTTCTGCTTGCTCAATATTCGTAAAACGCTCCAAATCATAGTATCTCGTAACTTCATCCATAGAAAAATATCGAAATATGTCTTTTGAATCATCCTGTTTAATCTGTCTAAGTACAAATCTTTCTGTTTCTAATACGGGGAAGTGGGACATTTTTTCTCCTTCAGCCATGGTTTAGGTCATTCCGCGACTAGTGTACCTGCTAAGTTTTTTAAAGCAACTCCATGATAGCACCTGAATTTCACTTAATCCAGAATTTACCGGCAATTGATCCCTGTCACAATTGTCCTCAACTGCCCTTTAGTTGAGAAAAGGCAACCGTTGTACAGGCCGGCTGCCTTCTACCTCTAATTGTGTCATCGTTCTTCGTTAGTTTAGTAACTTTAGGATTGTAATCTTGAATAAGGTAGATTTAAAAGCTTAGGTACTTCTTCAGGAAACTTTGTAAGTCTTAAATAAAAGCTGTACTCATTTATTCTAAACTGAAGTTGACAATCATGTTTATTTTCATCATAATCTATGCCTTTTGAAGATAATTTTGTTTTGACCTTTTCAATAAAATTGGAACTACTTACCCCAAAAACTACATCCATCGTCGGTGGTAAAGCAGCCATTGCAATTGGAATCCACTTTCGTTTTTTGGAAGGAATAACAGCGTGTGATGTCCCGCTAATAGCAAAAGTAAAGTTGTCGGATACCTTATCAAGTTTAAAATTAAAAATATCAACTAACAACTCCCTGAAATGAGTCACACTATCAACTGGAAACCCTATTTCTCTAAGATACAATAGTTTCAACTCGCCAATAGGGGGTAGAATTCCTTCCTTGATGTAATGATGAGTAATAATTTCTAATAAATTTCCATCTCCATCCCGGAAGTAAACATTCATTCCAGTTTGGAAATCGTCAATAATTCTGCCATCCGACCATTTTAGAAGGGAAATACCTCCTGCACTTTGGAGCCAAGTCACTACATTTTCAAATTCAGAATAAGGAACTTCAAAGGCAAAATGGACTGGAGCTAGAGGTATTAAAGCTTCTATAAAAGACAATGAAAAGTGTTCCGTCGGCTGGAAACATATTTCATTATCAGATTCGTAAACAATAGGGAAACGCAACTGGTCATGATAAAATTGTTTAACACCTTGCACTGAAACCGTATTTAACCGAAGTTGTGAGAAGTGAGTTATCATTAATTCTGCGCCCCTTTCAGAAATTACATTTATTAGTAAATTAATTGTATATAATAAAATTATATAGGTCCAATATATGTTTAGCGTATTATCTATAGGAAATAACTATAGACAAATCCTCACCTGCATTGAAGATTACTGCTGCCCGTAATTTCAACGGCAAACGGCAGCCGTTCAGTTGGCCGGCTGCCGTCGTGGTTATTGAACTATTGTTCAACGTAGCGTAGTAATGTGTTATCCTTGAGGACACTAAAAATTGGAAGACTCTTATCAACCTGATTCTCGCATTCATTGAGTGTATAAACGAAGTGCTCTGTTGTCTCGTGCATTCTTATACTATTACAACGGTAAACCTGCTTTCCACGATCAGAACTCATTCCATCCCGAGTGTTGTCAATGGTCCATGTTATCTCTTTCCCGTTTGAATGCACATCATATATCCAGTATCCTCCGTCAATTATCGGGGGAATGAGCATAAGATAGTCTCCTTTACCATCCTGATGGCGTTTTACCAACTCATTCAAACGTTCTATCTCCACTCGGTCGAATCGATGAAGTATAATTTCATCTCTTTCAAGATCGTTTTTATTAGAAGCTAGGTTAACAACTAATGCCCCAATGATGACTATTAATAACCCTATTGCTAACTTTGTCCGTATCACCGCTTTCCCCCTTTACTCTGAAGTATACTATAGCCCAAACCATTAGGACGGGCCCCAATAACTTATAGTTTCGTTTAACTTCAGATACTTCAACGAGAACAGGTGGCAGTCGCTACGGCGGTCTTCTCCCTGATTATTCTGCTAACGTCCCTTTAGCGTAATAAATGTGGAAGCAACAATATTGATAATCCAATAAGGGCGAATATACCTGCAACAATTCTTTGAATTATAAAATAAGACCTTGACGGTTCTCTGAGAGCTTTCCAACTTTGTGTTAGCTTCCATAAATAATAAGGATTTATCATTACAAACAATGCAATTCCAATCCAAAGGCACAGAAATGTAAAAATAACCCAAGTTATAATATTCACTTCCGTTGGCACTCCCATTTCGCCTCCTATATTCCGTGTTTATAGATACTACGTATTTGGGGGAATTTGGGATGCATTTAGCATAACCGCCCGTTCGATGAAAAATTGGAGCAGCTACCACGACAGAAATATGAGGTCAGCCAGTGTTTACTGGTTGACCACTTTTCATTTTTAGTGGTGTTTAGAGCTACGAAGCATTTTAGGTTACAGCGTGTTTTCTCGGTAGCCGGGGCAAATCGGAAAGGAAAAAGTGATGGACAAGTCTTTAGGTAGCAAACTCGCTGCAACTCTGTCTGAGATCGGGGAAATCCATCGGTTTGATTATGCAAAAAAGTTGATTGCTTTCACGGGAATTGATCCTGGTGTGTATTCTTCAGGTAAGATCACTGCGACAACCAACGCATTACGAAACGTGTTTCTAAGAATCCTCGTCATGCCTTATATCCGGCTGTACTGTACGGTCTAAGAAAAACCGATTAAACGCAACACTTAATCCACCTCTTGTTGTTTTATGTATGACCATGTACAAAATGCTTAGCCGGCTCGACTTACGTAATAAAAATGAAAAAGAAGGAGCAGTCACTTTTGACTAGCTCCTTTCCAACAAGGGTAATACCAAAATTACCGTATTTCGAATTGTTTATCCCTAGTAGTTTTTCTTCTCGACTGTATGGTCCCGTATCAGTACCCTAACTGCTCATATCACTTTCTTATAGTCAGTAAGTTCTTTTAGGTTTACGCTTCATGACAACCAACTAGTTTTATAAAGCTTTGTTTGCGTTCAGGTTCAGCACTTCCAGACAGTTAATGCATTCACAGCGAGTAGTCAGCTTCCTCAATTACTCTTCTTGCGGCCATTAAGATCCGGACTGCCCACTGTTGTGAAATCGCTTATTGCCCTAGCGGCCTGTTCTCCTGCGAGCAGAAGCTGGCCAGAAACAAGAACATCCCGCTTCCACGGCTCAGTACGCTTCACCATGTCAACCACTGGAGCATTCCATAACCCCGCGCCGAGGATCGTCCCGCCATTCGAAACGACATTGGAGCCAGAACCACCCGTCTCAACGGTGAATGCCGGAAGAGACCATGGACTATCGGCGATATAGGCTAACGCAGCCTCAGCAGGCAGGACCCCATCTGACCTCAGTTGAGTGAGCACAGCATCAAGTAGGAATAACCCATCCTCTCGTTCTTTCTCATCAGAAATATTCACCCATGTTACATCTAAGTATGACTCATAGCTGTAGAGAGTAGGACGAATTCGGACGTATACTTGATGTGTCCCGAAATCGAGCTGTTGGTGCACTTCTTGTTCGAGACTGCATTGCACAAGAACTGAAGTGTATGTGGTCTCCCGAGTGTCGTCTGACCGAAGTTGTATCTCTTTGCGAAGCAGCACCGCTTCCGGCGAACAATCGACGAAGGCTTGCGCGCGTACCTCGGTGCTCCCCGTCCTTAAGGCCAGTTTGAGTACGGAGCGACCCTCGCTAAGGGGCTCCTGACGTAATTCCAAACAGTGTGCCTCGAACAGCACCGTTACTCCGGCCTCGATTATGAACCGGTCAACAGCTAACTGGGCCAGGACTGGCTCCACCTCGCCCTCACGCAGTGCCCCCACTCGCTCCAAGCAGCTCGTCAGTTCCGCCGCCGTACTGTCTTGACTAAGCTCGGGCGGTACCTGCCAGCGGGTCATTCGAGAACGGGTCACCTCGTTTAACAAGCAAGCACTGCTCTCTACCAGTAGAATACGTCTTCCTTGATGGGCAAGTGCAACGGCACTCACCACACCGGCAATTCCGCCGCCAACGACCACTACGTCATACTCTTCATCCTTAAACGGCTCTGGCCTTACCGGTGATTCTCCCTCCTGCTCCTGCAGCCGTTGCTTCAGCATTCGGGCAGCGCTTCGTGCATAGCCTCGAGCATCGGCTTCGTACGGTAGGATCCATGCTTCGTGCATCTCGTGTCCGCTATGAGCCAGTACCTCCGCAGCATGAAGCTCCAGGCTCCACCGCAGCGATTCGTTTCGCTCACCATGCATCCGGTAGTCGCCCCCCAGCTCAGGTCTCCGCACGAAACGGATAACGGCTTCAGCGGTTGACTCCCGAAGTAGATCCGGCAGCAAGCCGATCGACTCCCTGAGATAAGAGAGAATAAACACGGATTCTACCGATGAGGGAGATTCGCTCAAAAGTTGAAGCGCCTCCCCCGTCGCAGCCGTACTGCGCATCATGCGCAGCAGGATAAGAGCAGCCACCCAGAAGGGCTGACATTTGGGGTGGTCGTTAAACCGTGACGGATCTCGTTCCCGCAACAGATTGAGCAGGAACGGTTCCTGCACCTGCTCGCCTTGCAGCGTCAGGACAATAGCCGTACAGAGCCTTCTCGGGGTCGATGACGATGCTAATTCATGTTTTAACAGCTCTGCCGAATGGACCGCATCTACCCTTTTGGCCAACAACCAAATGGACTTCCATTGCTCTTCACTGCCAAAGTAGGAGATGAGTTCCTTCACATACATGTAAGCTTGCTCCGGCAGTACGGTTACGCCTGCCAGCGCACCGTGCCGAAAGCTAAGGTTGCGTGAGTGCTTTCGATGGAGGTCGCCTTCCTCCAGTACACCGCGCCCTAGAAGCCGCTGCTGCAGTTCGGGAACGGGAAGCCTTCTCGGAGTCGTCCCGTTTCTTACACTCATCGCTGCCGCGAGTCCAGCCGCCTCACCGACCTTGTGCATATCCCTCTGCATTCTTACTCCCATGGAAACGTCACGACCAACGGACAATGCGCGGCAAGCGACAAGAACTCGGTCAAGTTCAACCGGCAATAAACTGCCGTAAGGGATATCACACCATAACCCCTTCACAAACAGCCCCAAGATCGAGATCCATAGCTGACTGAACTCACTCTCATTTCCGGTGTCGAAGCCATGGTTATCCAGATGGGAATAGCTTCTTGCAATCACGTCCGGCATAGAGGTGTCCTCAATGTAATCATGGATGGTGAGGAGCTTCTCCCCCACAATTAAGGCTCCCTCGCGATAACCTAGAGAGGAAGAGATTCCATAATAGTGCAGCCCTTCCTGATAGGCCTGCCAGATCCACTCTCTGCCCTTCAAAAATGCTCTGGTTACATCTCGCGGATCGTAGGGATCTACCCAGCCCGCATCCAAATTATCATAGCCGATCAGGCCGTCCCTCAATCTCCGGGGCACTAGAGAATAGTTATGATACACACCGTCCTGATCACGGCCAAACCTCATCCGGCCGCCGGCCAAATATACGATACTGCCGTTAGCCGTAGAATCGATGGTGACGGCAGCATGAATCGTAATAACGCCTTCGCGGGTTGCGGCTCTGACACCCGTAACCTCTTGTCCCTCCCTTAGCACCTCATAGACGGTGCTGTCGAGCAGAACGCGTACACCCGCTTCCTTGCACAGCCTGCTCAAAACAAGCTTTTTGGCTTCCGGGTGGAAGCCCATGGTTCGGCCCCCCAATATATGAGCCAATTCGGTCGTCTCCCGGTCAATCTGCTCCTGCATTCCCCCGGGAGAGCCGTAATAATAGCGATGAATTCCCGCCCTAGTGGCCACGCCCCCCAGGGCCGATTCGCTCTCGACGATCAGCACTTTCACGCTCTCGCGTGCGGCGGAAAGCGCGGCTATACAGCCCGCCGTTCCCCCACCGACAACGAGTACGTCGGTTTCCACTACGTTATCCCGGTAATTCATAAGCCCTCCCCTTTGCCGATCCTTTGGTTATTCTTTGGGCACTATCCTTATGGCGCACCCGCCTGTACCCCCTACCCTTACGCTTAACTGCGATCAACCGATACACCGGTTCTGCCGCCCGTCAGGCGAGGAAAGCGGTTGGCTGCATTCCGGCATAGGTCATTCTGATCCTATTTAAAGTGGATTGAATAAAGAAAGAGCCCAAAAAACAGCCCTTTCTTCATGCTTATTGAGTAAAATGAACGAGGAAGGTCTTAATCTCGTACGGCTTCATCATACACGCTAAATCCCCTTCCCGAACCTCACCGATCGGTCTTTCCATCAAATCGGTTTCCTCCCACGACTGTATCCCCAGATCCGAGGTAATTCGTACTTTCCCTCTGCGGCCCTCATGCTCATGGAAGCGTACAATGCACGCGTCCGAATCCTCAGCCTTCTTGACGGCGTCTACGGTAATATGCTTCGCGGATACATGGAGAAGGGAGCATTCCTTTCGCTCCGCCGCTCCGCGAATCGCTTGCATCGGTTGATTCAGCTCCCAGGCCTCCTGTACCGTACCGCCCGTGGACCAATCGCCGCTATGCGGCAGCAAAGAGTAGGTGAAGCTATGCTGGCCTTGATCGGCCTGAGGATCAGGATAGGTTGCGGATTTGATGAGACTGAGTCTCATGACGTTATCTTTGATGTCATAGCCGTATTTGCAATCATTCAGCAGGCTAACGCCATATCCCCGTTCGGAGAGATCAGCCCACTGATGTCCCACCGTTTCGAAACGGGCATAATCCCAGCTCGTATTCCAATGCGTCGGCCGCTTAACGTTACCAAATTGGATGTCGTAGGTGGCCTCCGTCGCACGGATATCTACGGTGAAGGCAGCCTTCAGCAGCTGGTGCTGCTCATGCCAATCCACCTTTGTGCGGAAATCGATGCGCCGACTATGAGAATAAACGATCATTTCCTGAAGGATCACGGAATTCCGGTAGGTCCATTCCAGTTCGACTACCGCCCGCAGCGGTCCCAGCTCTTTCAGAGCCACCTGCTTCAAGACCGTAACGGGATGCATGGTTTCCTGATAAAATAAATCAATATTCCAAGCATCAAATTGCATCGGCTTATCCTCGAATACCTGCAGCACGTTTCCCAGTCCGTCCGGGGAGAGAACCTCCCGTTCATTCGATTGATCATACAGACGAGTCAGCTGTCCGCTTTCGTTCCATTCGATCACATAATGCGGTGTGATGATGCTGCTTCCGTTCCACTGGAACGCTTCCTCTTCCGCTGTTGCGGCGGCGGCTCCGGGTTCGAAGGCTATCGAGGTGAAGCCCAATGGCGGAGCCTGGGGGAGCTCAATGAGCCAACGGTCATCGTTTCGTTGAGCCCGCAGCTCATTGCCCTGCGCATCGCGCCAAGTACCTGCATCCGCCTGTTGGTCAACCGGCAATTCAACAAGTCCTCTCTGCGACCAGGTTGCGCCGTTCACGATGACATACGACTGTGCCGTGTCCGGAGAAGCGGCGGATGCGATCTCCCCTAGTGCTTCCTCACGCGTTTCCGTAATCATTCGCTCCGCATCTGCGTATTCCTCACGCGCATCTTCGTAAACCTCCGCAATGGAGGAGCCCGGTATAATATCATGGAACTGGTTGCGAAGGACGATCTTCCAAGCGGCATTCAATGCCGACTGTCCTTGATTCAGGTCATAGGCCCCAAGTGAGCCGGCGAGGACGGCCAATAGCTCAGTCTCTCTCAAGGCAAGCTCAAGGCGCCGATTCATTTTCTTAATGAAAGCTTGGCTTGTATACGTGCCCCTATGGTTTTCCATGTACAGCTCGCCGTCCCATACATGGACGTATTCGTCCGATGCCGCCACCCGGTTCTCCAGCGCTTCGAAAAATTCATCGGCTCGGCCTGTCACCGCTTGAGGAAGTCCGGGCATGCTCTCCAGGCGTCGGCGCATCTCCAGCATATCCCGGTTGACGCCGCCGCCGCCGTCTCCATAGCCGTAACAGAGCAGGAGCTCTTGATTCAGCGACTTATCCCGATACGTACGCCATATGCCTTCCACCGTTTCGGGAACGACATAACCGTTATAGGTATAGTAGGTTTCCTTCGGAAATTCAATCTCCGGCGTCGTGATGAAATGGGTCAGTACCTCGGAGCCATCGATCCCGCGCCAACGGAATGTATCATTCGGCATCCGGTTATACTGACTCCAGCTGATCTTGGTCGTCATGAAGGAGGTAATGCCGGACTTGCTCAGAATCTGCGGAAGCGCCCAGCTGTAGCCAAATACATCGGGAAGCCAGAGATACCTGCATTCCGAGCCGAATTCCTCCCGGAAAAACCGCGTTCCGAACAGCAGCTGGCGAACGAGAGATTCCCCCGAGGTGAGGTTGCAGTCGGACTCAAGCCACATAGCGCCCCCTGCCTCCCAGACACCCTCCTGGATACGCTTCTTCATTTCAGCGTAGATCTCCGGGTAATCCTGCTTTATATACTCGTATAGCTGCGGCTGTGTTTGCAGAAAAACATAATCCGGATATTGCTCCATCAGCCGCAGAACGGTAGAAAAGGATCGGGCAACCTTCTCTCTGGTATGCTTTAGTCTCCATAGCCATGCGACGTCAATATGCGTATGACCGATACAGCGAACCTTCACCGGATGATTAGCGGGAATGTCCTTTAGCTCCATCTTCAGCACCTTCAGTGCCGATGCGACGGATTCATAAAAGTCATCCGTACCCACACTAGCCCAGTCCAAACAGCGGAAGGCCCGGTTCAGACCGCTCAGCAATCGCTGGCGCTCGGGGGAGTCCGAAGACAGCACTTGAATCGTTTGAAGAACGGCACGCCCCGTGTAATAGAGATCGTCCGCCGCAGCATGCAGAAAGCAAAGCTCAGCACGTTTGATCTGATGCTCCTGATGCTGCGGCTCCCCTCCGCCTTCCAGTCCGGACCACAAGCGAAATGTCAGCGTGACCGAGCGGTCGGACCAAGGGTCCAGGAACACCTCTTGATGGTTCGTATCCACTCCCTGATAAGGCTTCCCGTCAATAAACAGGAGCGACTCGAAGCCCTTACTATTCCCGTGGTGGGTGCATCCATAATCGAACCTTCCCACTATACGGTGCCCATTTACCTCTTTCGGCACGTTTGCACGGATCTGAAGCCAGATATAAAGATCCCGGCCCTTCCAATGATCTCCCAGCCTAAACGTTCCCCATTCACCGTTTACCGGGGGGGTAGCCCCAATCTCACCGTTGTCCTGTTGAAAGCCAAGCTGCTCGAAAGTGTGGAACGTGCGATAACGCAGGTTTCCGATTTCTTCAATGCGCTGCCTTAATTTTTCCTCTGTAAAAAACATGTGGTTTACCTCCGATTTGCTTAACTTAGGTTACATAAGGTGGAAGTGCCGATTGCCCTTCTCCAGCTTTTTTCTCCATAAATTCGTGGTCGGGTCTAGCATCAAGCCGTCGGGTGCCGCACCGGAATAGGCGAATGAACACCAAGCGTCGGCCGAAAGGGAAGTCCAGCAGTCCAGCCCGCTAGAATAATCGATCAGCACATCGGACTTAAGGAGAGAGCTGAATAAGCAGCTTCCGCCCACTCTCAAGTAACTGCCGTTATGCATGCTGACGCGTTCTACATTGCCTTCCGTATCATACTGAACGGTGCATAAGAAAGCGTCTGTCTCGATTCCGGCGAGTCCGCCATGAGAATTGTCATGCATCACGCGTCCGTCAGCATGGAGATTACACAGGAGGTCCGTATACCCGCCGGATGGCTCGATGAACCGTAAGCCTTGAAATTGTTCATTCTGCAGCTTAGAAATCGATAACGGACGATCCCCCCCTCCCGGAAGCTCAAAGAGAGTAATATATTTCGTACGCCGGCCCTCCGATTCCGTACGGATTTTTAAGTAACTCGCCTCCGGAAATTCATCCTCGCGCCCTGTGCTGCGGTGGAAGGAGCTCTTGAAGCCCTTCTCGAGGATATATTCCTTGGTCTCAGGATACAGCTGGCTGATGCGAAGCTCTTTGCCTTCATTGCAAATCGTGATCGTCCCTTCTGAAGCATCAGCTTCGCCGTCATAGTGCAGAAGCCACTCGAAAGCCCCGTCCCGATTCGCGAACAAATCATCCACCATGACCAAGAGAGAGTCGAGCATAATGATATGCCGGTAAAACCGGTGATATAAGTGCATGTAAGGCCCTGTGCAATCAGCGAGTACATATTTGTAATTCGGCGTGTCCAAGTGTACCGGGATTTCTCCTTGAAATTTGGTCCCGAATTCAATCATGTCTGGCGGCTGACCGGCCCCGTCCAGCAAGATCACATTATGCGCGTGAGACTGGCGGTAATACGCGTTATATAAAGGCTTGGAATAAACACAATAGCCAGAGTCGATGATGAATTCCCGACCACCGCTAAAGAGCAGGAAGGACCCCACATCGAGGTGATTATGATTCCAGCTTTCTCCCGTTTTGATCGCGAAGACGGTGCCTTCCTCCGTGTCTGCATCGGAACGAATGACAGCATAGCCGCTATGGTGCAGCACGGCCAACTCCGGCTTCGCAGGGATAGGCTCCCGCTCTAACTGCTCCGGGTAAAAGTAAAGCTCAAGCGGCGAAACGGGCTCCTCCTTCCATGCGTGGAAGAAGGTAAGCATATCCCCCCGTCGGAAATGATCGGCCAGCATCAGCCAAACGTGGGAGTGACTGTACCTGTCACCAACATCTCCGAAGCCGAAGGAATGAAGGCGTCCGTCCATACGGTATACCGTACGCAGATAAGCATTAGGGATATGCTCGAGTACGGGAAGCTGCAGCAGCTCGTTACTACCGGTTTGCCTGCGATAATAGGCCTCGAACGCAACGAAGCTAGCCAGCGCATAATCGAGGTAGCTCATGGTCTCGATATAATCTCCGTCAGTCCCGAAGTTCGCTTTCTTGTTCTGCAGCACGTTGCCCGGATAGTCGAACCATTCCCGAAGTCCTTCCACCACAGCATGAAGATAATGGGAGTAATCCTTTACCCTCTGACCAAGCACGAGCATGATCATCCCCGCACCGGCTACACAAACGCTCCACCAATTGTGACCCATCGTATCCAGCGCGTGGAGCTTCTTGACTGGGTGAAGCCAATCCTCATAGAGTGGTAAGAAGGCTTTTTGATAAAGATGGTTTTCTACCATATCTCGTGTCGTAGAATCGAGTGCTTCACGCACCGTGTCATAGGCGACAGCCAATTGGAACCCGATATCCGCCGTCCATAAATCCGAATTTCGGCGTCCCCCCTGATATACCCAGGCTTCCTCTTCGCACAGCAGCAGGATGAGCTCTTTCACAAGCTCGGCGGTTTCAGGATTTTTCTTCATGTGGTAATAGAAAGCCAGAGTATGCGCTTCCTTTGCCTTCTCGCGGACATAATTTCCCAACGTAAACCGTTTGTTTCCCCCAAACTCTCTAACCCGGTCTCGCATCTGCTCCAGCTGTTGCTTAACTTCCTCCAGATACGCCGGATTGATATAGCCCATGGCGGCCGCCATACAATTCCAGCCCCGGCTTACCTCCGGCTGCGTTTGGATCAGCCGGCTCAACTTCTTCAGCGATGCCGAGTCATAAAAGCTCATTAGCTCCTTCTCCCGTCCCTTTATCGAATGGATTATTGAATATTGTAGATTCGGTACATAATAACGGCAGCTTCCGCCCTTGTGGCTTGGCGATGCGGCTGAAGCTGACCGCCTGCGCCTTCAATCAATCCGCTGCCCGTTAAGGCCGCGACATTATCCCTTGCATACGGGGCTATGTCCCTTGCATCAGTGAAGCTGTCAAGCTCAGCCGCATCCTTATCCTTCTTCAGCTTGCCCGTGAGCGATAGCGCTCGGGCCGTGAGTGTCATCATCTCTTGTCTGCTGACGGGCCTGCCCGGCTCGAAGCGATTACCGGGGAGTCCCTCGCTGATACCGAGCTTTCTTGCAATGCCCACGGCCTCATAATAATAGTCCGTAGGCCTTACGTCTTCGAAAGGCTCCACGGCAGTGGCCGTAAGCTCCAAAGTCCGGATCAGCAAAGTAGTGAACTCTGCACGCGTAATGCTTCGTTCCGGCGAATAGCTGTCCGATGCGGTTCCCTGCACGATTCCTTTGGCCGCAAGCACCTCGATCGGCGTTCTTGCCCACTCATATCCGCTCAGGTCCCGGTAGCTTCTGGGGGAATATGCTGCGGCGAAGGTGCTGAAATGCTTCGTGCGAAAGGTGATCTTTCCTGACGCCGCATCATACCGGCCGTTCGTCACAGGAATTATCCGGTTGGCATCGTCGATGTACCATACCGTAAGCAGCTCGGGGTTCGCCTGCTCTGGCGGCAGAGGCTGATAATCTAGCTCTACCGTTATTGAGATCCGTTCATTTCTCCAACGAATAGGTCGTTGATTAACCTTAATAAGCAGATCAATGACCGGCTTTTCCGTTAATGAAGCTCTTAGCTCGCCAGGCATGGAATCCGTGTTGCCCTTCTGGACGACTAGAGACACCTCCGAAGCCTCACTCATGTTTATTCCTTCTAAGGCATTCTGTGGAAGGTGAACGGTACCGAGGGGCGTCATGATTTCAAAGACACCGTCTGGTGCGGAAGCGGTGAAAGCTTCGGCAGGGAAAACCTGCTCATAGGAACGTGCCCCGGAGGCTTCACTGATCGCAATCTTTAGCCTCGTGCTCCCGCTTGCGAGCCTGGCAGTATCCAGCATCTCCTTCGTTATGAAAGCCTTGACAGCCCCCGTGGCATCCGGTACACCTGCATCCAGCTTAATACCGTCCTTCACGACCCGGTTATCCTGAGACGGTCCGGCAGGAGGATTCGGCGGCGCGGGATGAGCCGGCGACTCAGAGCTGTCATCGCTTGAAACGGTAGCCACTGTGATCGCGGTCGCCGTCTGTACGGTACCAGCGCCTGCCAGCAGCGTATACGTGCCCACCGGCAAGGACGGTGGCAGCGTGATCGATACTCCCTCGCGCAACTCGGACTGTGTGACGACATCGGTCCAAAGAAGGGTCCGATTCGGGCGCAATACTTGCACAACTAGCTGATCGAGCGTCGTGTCTCCCTTCACAAGCAGCTGCCCCCCGGGTACCGCCGATGTGACCGTGTTCAGCGAGACTCCGGCTTCGGCAGCATGCGCTTGCATGCTGCCGAAGGTAAGAGCCGCCCCCATTATGAAACCTACGAGCCAGGTTCTCAAGGTTGCTGTTCCTCCCTTTCAATACAACGGTTGGTTGCTAATGAATCGTCACCTTATCGGATAAGGGTGTCGGCAGCTGGGTTCCGCTTGATGTCAATCGATCCAGCACGAATACGCTGACCCTGTAGGTTGCCGTTTCCGGATCCGCCACATCGAAATGGCCGGTAACCTCCTCGGCACCCGTGAAATCCTTGGTTATTGCAACATAGCTGATGGGCATATTCCCCTTCATCAGTTGGAAGACAACGACCTCGTTCCCAGCATGACTCACGCCTTCCGTTGGCTTCACCACCGCCGAAGCAGAGATACCGGAGGTTCTGTCCAGCTTCCCCTTCTTCTCCAGAGTGAATGCTGCAGGCTGCTCCGTTACCTTCACCGTCCGAACGACCTCAACGGCCGGATTGCCTGCATTGTCGCTTACGTTGTATTTGAGCATGTACTCGCCGGGAACCATCGTATTCACCGTTCCGGTTACGATGATTCGTGCTGTGAGATCACCGTCTTTATCGTCCAGAGCAGTCGCTCCCGGATCTGCGAATACGCTGCCGCGGTGTACTTCCATTGTGGCCTCGCCTTTAAGTGTCAATGTCGGAGGTGTTCGATCCGCATGACTCTGCCCTGCCGTATTCGATAGGAGCAGCTCACCGAATAAGGACGGATTCTTGCCGTTGCCGATTCCGCTCATATATTCCAGCCAGCCGTGTCGGCCCGGACCGTCGTCATCGTTGACAAGGAAGGAGAATCCGATCAGAGAAGGCGGTACCGTCTCAGTTCCCGGAAGCAGCTCCGACCAAGGGATGGAGATCTCGTAGGTGGTCGTTCCCAGTGCTTCATCGCGTACAATCCCTGCCTGACTTGCCGTCAGTTCACCGATCGGTTTGCCGGATAATGCCGCCCATCTCCATTTCACCGTATGGCCCGTATCGCTTAAGGCAAACAGAAGCTCACTGTATCCTCCGCTGCCTGGACCCTTCAATCGGCCCGGGTCGATCATAAACTGAAGGCTGTCGCCCATCCATGCGGCGCCGTCAGAGCTTGCTTGTTTATGCACATTATCGTTGACCACAGCAGCAAGATAGAAATTCGTTGCATCCCACTTCGTATATCCCACCGCACTAAGGTCCTCCGTACCTCCCCACGGAACGGTCCCTGCGTTAACCCGCTTATATTGATTTTCAAGATTCAGCAGGAACGGCATGGCGTCTGACCATTCTTCACTCAGTTGTCCGTCGATCACCGGCGGGGTGCTTGCTTTGACTGCCGCCATAAAATTAAGTGAGGCGCTCATCGGAACCGTAACTCCATTCGGCAGCTCTACCCGAATCTCAACGGGTACTGCCCCGGTAGCCGGCGGCTGCGGTACGGCAATGGTCACGGTTTGTTTCATTCCTGCGGGAAGCTCGCTGAATGCTGCAGGCTGAGCGGTACTTGCCCATTCGGACGGTGCAACCAAGCGCACGGTACCTTGAATCGGACTGCTGCTTCGGTTTTCCAGCTCAACATCAATGCCCCATCCCTGCTCCATAAGCTTCGGCTTCATCGAAATCACATTGACCAGCCGATCCAGGTCAATGAAGCTGGCAATGGTGGTTCCTACCTGGCGAACCTGCGGTCCGGATACCGCCTTAAACGTGTTTTGGCCAAGCTGCAGCTTCGTGAGCGTGCTCTGGTCGATCGCGATTCCGGATAAAGGAGTCGTATCGATCGTATTGCCGGAGATTTCGATATCCCCCTTCATGCTTCGCAGCACCGTAATGGCCCCGTAGTGGTAGGTGTCCTGACCTTGATTGGTGCGAAGCAGCGTATTTCCGGAGATCTTTACTTTATCGAGAAAATAAGCTTCGCTTGAATAATACAGATGAATTCCCGATAAGTGCGTATCCTTAATGGTATTATTCAAGACCTCGACATGGGTGCCGCTGGCAATACCCATGCCTGTATAGTCGCGAGAGCCCTCGATCTGATTGTTCTGAATTCGAATATATTGCGGCTCGCGTGCAATCGTCCCGAGCTTGTTCAGATGGATGCCGCTGTCTCTGGAAGCCTCGATTCGGTTAGCCTCAACAAACACCTGCCTACTGGCGAGCAGCTCCATGCCCGCTGTTCCTGCATGAAATATCCGATTATTGGCGAGTGCTACCCGTGTGGATGAATCCACAAGAATACCAGGACCGCCGGCGTTACGAACCGCCACCTGGGAGACCTCAACATTTGTGCTGGCGGAAATATCGAGCAATGCCCGGTTATACCGCTGCGTCGGCTGCTCCTCGAGCTCCAGCTGCAGATCCGTGACCCTTGCTCCGGTTACGTCCATAAGACGCAGCCCCTGATGATGCTTAGAGGTAAACCTCAGCACACTTGAATCCCCATCACCCTTGATGTGTACGTTGCTCTTTCCCGTCAACAAAAGGTGGTGCTTGATCGCGGTGAACGGATAAGAGTCCTTGTTTGCTAGCGGACTGAGCTTATACACACCGGAAGGAACATAGAGAACGCCGCCTGTCGGTGGAATCGCAGCCAGCGCATCCTGGAACGCTTGGGTGTCGTTGCCGCTCCCGTCTCCCTTGGCTCCGAAATCCTTCACATTGATCGCATTCGCCGGAACGTTGACCTCCGGCCGCTGCGTCCAATCCGTCTCAGAGTTCTCCGAGGCGATGCCAGCATATGCATCGCGGAAGGCTGGCTCCTCCGTCACGACAGCAAAGCCTTCCTTCACCGGAACCGTCGGCTGGGAGACCTTGTTGTTGCTGTAGGTCTGGGTGCCGCTTAACGTGCCTCCGAGCAAGACGCTGTTTGCATTGCCCAGCAGCGTATTGCCTGTCATTTCGAGACCGTCGATCACCGCATTGCTGTTGACCTTAATGGCACTCTCCTTGGAAGCGGAGATTTCATTATCTCTAACGGCAAGCTGGCTGCCTTGCAATGCCGAGCTCCATGCGCTAAACAGGATCCCGTTGCCCGGGTTAGCGTAAATGCGATTTTTCTCAATAGTTACATTGGTTGCATTATTATTCATTGCGATCGAGCCGCGATATACGGAGCTAGGGTAATGATTATTGTCTTGACGGTTGTTCTGATCCGAGCGAATGATCGTGTTGTTACGAATCGCCACATCCTTGACCGGAACCCCGGACACCCCGCCTTGGCCCAGAGAATTGGTGAAAATACCGGAGAGCAGCGAGCTCTCGATCCAGTTATTTTCGATCCGATGCCCGATACCGCCGGCGCTGATCCCACGGCCCCAGGTCGTCTTGATAATCGTGTTATGCAGGGCGAAGTTATTGGTGGAGATCGGCCAGTTGTTGGCGCCGGGCGCATCGGACACGAAGCCGATCGCATCATCATTGCTGTTCTCTACCAGATTATAAGCGGCAGTTACATCTACGGTATTAGCAAAATGAATAGCATCCGCGCCTGTATTGCGTACGATGTTATCTACTGCCCAAATCCGCTTGGAGTTTTGCCAGAAGACGACGCCGATGCCGCCCTGATCGATATTGAGCTGAGATACTTGAATGTCTTCTCCCGAAAGCCCCAAATTATAAGGGCCGTTGATTGAACGCATATCCATCCGCGTAGACCAGGATGTACTAAACCCCCTCAGGGAGTAATTCGTCCCATGCAGCCTCCAGCCATAAGGGCGGCCGCCTGCATACGCGCCGTTAGCATTATGATACGCCTGACCCTCCTGAAGGGCATGAATACCCGGATTACGAAACACAACCACCGTGGACTCGCCGTCACCGACGAAATGGATATTGTTCAGCGACCGGTCCCCGGTACGGTCCCAGAAGCGGCGAGTCTCCGGCGTAGTGCCCGGCGGAGGCGGCGGAGCAAAGTAATAACGGCCGGTCGGCATGTAAACGATCCCGCCTCCAACGGCATGAAGTGCGTCAACCGCCTGGTCGAAGGCTGCTTTATCATCGGTTACTCCATCGCCCTTCGCGCCGAAGTCCTTCACGTTCGCGACGCGCATGGAGGCATAATCCAATCGGGGCATACTCTCGAGTCCAGGCCGCTGGTAGAAGCTGTCCGGCAGATTCGGAACGGTTCCAACCGGCAGCTGGGCAAAGGTGTAAGTATAGCTTGCAAGGAGACTATCCTCGTAGCCGGCCTTTTTGGCCACAGCCTTCACCGTACCCGCTTGATTCAAAGGAAAAGGAGCGGCATAGGGGATCCCGTTCGTGCCAGGATCACTGCCGTCAACGGTGTAATATATCGCCGCACCTGCGGTAGCCGTAGCCAAAGAAATGTGAGTGCCCGGAATGACGTTCCCTGGCCCTGGTTGGGCAGTTACCGCTGCAATGCGGGGCACGCCCGGCTTAAGCTCAAGATAAGGCTTATTCTGGGATGCCCGGGTAGAGCTGAATTGTACGTTTAAGTCCTGTGCACTATCGTCCGTCAATCGGAAGGAAACGATCTTCTCCCCAAGCCCGAGCCGGCTATTGACATAATCCGTAACGTCAAACGAGTACCAGCCGCTTGCCCGAACGACTTCGGTGTCCAGTACGGTTCCCTCTTCTTGCGGTGCGTTGTTCCAGGTTATGGTCGATTCCGACCAGGTATTGTCCGTAATGCCTCTCACGGTTACCGGGACGTCCTTGGCCAAATAGACGCTCTGGTAGACACTAAGCGTAACACGGCTTGCCGTGGAGTGAGGATACTGCTGTGTCAGGTCGATTTTAACGTAGCCTTGACGAGTATTTACCAGATCGGGTGAGCCGTTCACCATTCGTGCCTTCACCCAAAACTCGGTGCCTGCTGCGGGATCCGGGCTGGGTACGGGAACGCGCAGCAGCTGGTTGGTATCGGCGTGGTTCGTCCCCCCGCTCGATCCACCTCGCGTATTCACCGATTCGGCAGCCGTGATCAGGTACGTTGAAGGCACTGCCGGTGCCGGGGTAAATACGATGACCGGGTTCCAGAAGGTATGGTCGTTGTTGATCGAACCGACCCGATTCACCTCGAAGGTAATGGCATCGCCGGCCGCTACAGTGACAGCGTTTACTTCCGTAGGCTGCACCGGTGTCGCCGATTGAATCAGGGAGCTCCAAAGAGGCAATCCATTCTTTTTGATCGAGGCATTCACGCCGTCCCCGTTGTTGTCCCCTTTACGTACGCCGCCTGTAATTGCGATCGTTCCGTTCCCGGGCGCAGTCCACTTCCGAATGGCATCACCGTTATTGGCCGGATGCATCTCTCCCCCTTTGACCCAAGGATAGACAGGAGAAGTAGCGGATTGCTGCCATCGCTTATTGACCGCATCATAGTGAGGTAAATCGTTATAGCTTCCTTCAAACAGGCGTTGATAGCTCCAGGCGTTTCCTCCCTGAGCGTCGCTGAACCCGGTTGAAGCGGTGTACGTTGTACTTGTGGGTGTCTCATTCGCATAAGCGGCCCCTGCCGGGATCAGATAAGTTAGCAGCATACTGATGATGAGGAGCAGAGAAATCTTCTTCTTCCCTTTGTTCACAACAAAACCCCTTTCATTCATCGAACTGGAAAGCTACCCGGAACGAGCCGACGACAGACGGTCATTCCGGGTAGTCCGTAAACACATGCAAGCTGAGCTTATCTTAACGTCTACTCCATCTTCATTTTGTAGACATCGTCCATGAAGAGCCAGCTGTTTTTGTTTTCCTTGTACCAGTTTTTGTACCAGTCCTCCAGCTTCTTGCCTCCGGACTTATCCCAGGCATCCTTTACATCCTTAACTCCTTGGTCCACCGTGTATGAGCTGCCGCTGACAATCGTTTTGGCCATCGTATCGTTCATCGTGTTCCATCCGTCATTGAAAATCGTGTTTAACTCTTTATCCAGGGATGGACGGAATTTGGCATGAGTGAAGCCAGGGTGCGGGCGTGCCGGATCAAGATAAATCTTATCCATTTCCTTAGCGATCTTGATCCATTCCTGATCGAGCGGGTTCGTGGAGTATTCGGATCTTCCACCCACGAGGCAGTTCTTCACAAGATACAACGGCATGAACAATTTGTAGTCATTAATGTAGCTTAGCTCGGTTTTGTTCTTGGCCGGGTCAATCGGCTGTGCGCAGCCGTTAGCGTCCTTCTTGTAATGCTCTCCCTCGATTCCGTTCGTGAATACTTCGACGGTCGATTGCTTTACCATGAAGTCAACATATTTCATCACCGCAGCCGGATCCTTTGCTTGCGCATTAACGGATGCCGTCAGCTGCAAGGCCGGGTTAATCTCAGGACCGAATTGACCGAATGGGCTCTTCGGGAAAGGCATGGCTACGATCTGCGCGTTCGGATCGGCCTTTTTCAAGGTATCGAAGTTCTTGCTCACTACAGTATTGTAAGCGAGGAAGATACCCAGTCTGCCGCTGGCAAAGTCCTGCTCCGCCTTCTGTCCGTTTTTGTCCGTCAAGAAGTCTTTGTCCACAATGCCGTTTTCGAACAGCTTCTTCTTAAAATCATAAGCAGGCTTAATCCGGTCAAATTGGCGGATCAGCTCGCCCTTGTCGATAATGAACATTTCATTCTGGAACATCGCATCAACGTAATAGGAGGCCGATTGGCTCAGGTTGATTCCGAACGTATCCTTCTTTCCGTTGCCATCCGGGTCCTTGTTGGCGAAGGCGTCGGCTACTGCATACAGCTCCTCAACCGTTTCCGGCACCTTCAAGTTCAGCTTATCCAGCCAATCCTTCCGGATCACCATCGTTGCCAGAACCTCCGGTTTGGTAATCCGGCTGAATTCGTACATCTTACCGTCCGGCTTGGTAGCCAGCTTCTTGATCTGCGGGAATTTCTCCAGCTGCTTTTTGTATTCCGTGCTGTGCTTCTCGATTAGATCGTTTAGAGGCATCAGCTGCTTTTGGCCCCATAGGGTGTTCACGAAAGCATTGTCGAATTCCAGAATCAGATCCGGCGCTTCGCCGGCGGCGAACATCATGCTGTACTTCTGCTGGGACTCGTTACGCGGCACAGGGATATACTTGACGTTGACCGGGCCGTTCGCGTTCACCCATTTCGTCCAGCGATTCTCTGCATATGTACCTTCTTCCTTCGGAATCTGGCCCCGGTCATAGATGGATACGGTGATGTTACTCTTTTTCCCTTCCGAAGCATTGTTATTGCTTTCGCCTGCTTTGTTCTGATTGCCTGTGCTGGAGCAGGCTGTTACAACAGTCGCGAGAGACATAACGGCGGCGAGTGACAGTACGACGCCCTTCTTGCTTTGTTTTTGGTTAGACATGCGATCCCCTCCAAATGGTCGTGAAATACAAATGCCGTGCCTATTTCTCTTTCGATTAGCATACACTTGCCAGAAGAGCAGCTCAAGCTATCCCTTCACCGAGCCGATTAACACCCCCTTAACGAAATATTTCTGGAGGAACGGGTACACGATGAGCATCGGAAGGACCATAACGATAATTCCTGCGGATTTGATTGATTCCGGTGTCAGGCTGCGGAACGCATCGGGATCGAGCATCGCCATCTCGGCAAGCAGCGATTGACTGCGTATCATATTTTGTACAAGCACAGATAAATTGGCCTTGGCTGGATCATTAATATAGATCAGTACATTGAAAAAAGCATTCCAATGATTGACACCGTAGAAGAGCGAAACGGTTGCGATGACTGGCAGAGATAAGGGCATAATGATTTGGATAATAATGCGCCATTCCCCGCAGCCGTCTATACGGGCCGCTTCCTCAATCTCGACCGGGACGCTCTCGAAGAACGTTCGCAGAATCAGGAGGTTGTAAGCGCTAATCAGCGCCGGAAGCCAAAGAGCAAAGTAAGAGTTCAGGAGTCCCAGAGACTTAATGAGCAAATAATTGGGAATCAACCCCGCTGTAAACAGCATCGTAAATACAATCGCCAGAGTGAAGAAGCGCCTTCCGTAGAAATAACTGCGTGACAGCGGATACGCTGTAAGAATGGTAAAGAGCATGTTCAAAGCTGTACCGACAATGGTAATGACCAGGCTGTTCTGAAAGGCACCGAGCACATCGGTCCCCGTGATCAGCTTGTTGTATGCTTCCAGTGAAAATTGTACCGGCCATAACCCTACCTGCCCCAAGGTAATGGCTTCACTGCTGCTGAGCGATAGCGACACAATATGGAAGATCGGCAGAATGCAGCTAAGTGCGGCGAGAGACAGAATGATATAGTTCACGCCATAGAACCATTTTTCACCCATTGACATCTTCATCGGTTCGATTCACCTCCTACCACAAACCTCGGTCGAATTTTCTGGCAATTTGGTTAACCGAAAGGACCAGAACCAGACCGATCAACGATTCGAACAGTCCCATTGCCGTTGCATTACTGAATTGTCCTGAGCCTAATCCTACCTTGTAATTCCAGGTGCTGATCGTCTCCGCTACATTGATGACTACGGCGTTCTGCAGCACATACACCTGGTCGAAGCCGACATCCATTACGTTCCCGATGTTAAGGATAAACATTAAAACAATAGTAGGCTGTAAGCCGGGAAGAGTAATGTGGCGAATTTGCTGCCATTTGTTGGCCCCATCGATGTTGGCCGCTTCATATAGGCTCGGGTCAATGCTTGTTAACGCGGCCAAGTATATGATAGCCCCCCAGCCGGCACCCTTCCAGATGCTGGAGCCTACAAAAATTGCGATCCACGTGCCCTCCTTGAATAGAAAAGGATAGGGCTCTCCCCCGGTGATTTTGGTTAAAAATTGATTGACGACACCGGTTTCAATGGCAAATACCATAATCGCAAGGCCGCCGACAATAACCCAGTTGAGAAAATGCGGCAAGTACAGCAGTGTTTGCACGCCCCGTTTAAACCATGACTTTCTCACTTCATTGAGCAAAATAGCCAAAATAATGGGAAATGGAAATCCGACGAAAACATTCAACGCGCTCAGCACAAACGTATTTCTTATAATTTCCACGGTTCGCGGGTTGTTAAATAAAAATTCGTAATTCTTTAAACCGACCCAGGGACTCCCTAGAATACCGTCTGCAAAGTTGTAATCCTTAAAGGCGATTACAATTCCCAGCATCGGGATATATTTGAATAGGATAAAGAATACAAGACCCGGTGCGAACATGAGCAGCAGCGGTTTATTCAAGTTCCATCTTCTGCCGGAAAATACGGATGTACCGGATTTGCGGACGTTGTTGATTTTGGTTTGAGCTCCTTCCGTTGTGTTCATTCCTACACCTCCAGTCTGTGTCACCCAAGCTTGGTTGCTGCTCGCTTGGCTGCTGCATCCACAATGTATCCGATTCGTGCTCCTCCCGGCAACTCTCAGGATTTGAGCCCTGTAACATATTTTGAATCCCAAGCTGCAACAGGCCTGAAACCCGCTTCTATCAAGGGGTATAACATTTTTTGAGCGACTTGCGTTTTTTATCATCCCCCCGGAAAATGGTAAAAAGCCCGTTCTCCATGAGAACGGACTGTGTTCGGTGACCTGGACTACGTCGATTGGCTGCGAAACTCCCCCGGCGTAGTTGACGTTATTTTCTTAAAGGCGCGATTGAAGGACATATAGTTGGTGTACCCTACCCGGGTGGCGATCTCGTGTATGGATTCGTTCGTCTCTCGCAGCAGCCCCTTAGCATGTTCGATTCGGACCTTTGCTACATAGTCCACAAAGTTTTCTCCGAATTCGTCCTTAAATAGACGGCTCACATAGCTAGGACTCATCTGAAATCGTTCGCTTAGCAGTGACAACGACATATTCGAGTCAACGAAGTGCTCTGCGATGAATTTTCTTACCTCTTGAATCATCTGATGGTTGCTTCTGCTCTCACGAAGCTGTTTAAGCTTCATCGCGTTATCCGCCAGGAGTTGATTTACATCTTTCCTAAGCTCTTCGAGTGTATCGAAGGTTTCCAACAGCTCATTCAAGGCCGGTACGACTTCATGCTTCCAGTGATCTTGAATCTCCGTGGGCAGCTCCATCATTTCGCGGAATAGATAATAGATTAAGTAGTTCATCAAATTAATAATATCGTCCCTTGATAGCAGTCCGGTTCGCAGCTCCTCGAACAACGCATCGAACAGCTCTTGCCACTCCTTCTCGCCGAGACGATACGATTGAGATAGCATACGGATGATTTGAAGCCCTTGGTACAGCTCCGTTTCTGCCTTGCCGGCCAGATCACTTTGCGCGATGACCCGATCGCCTCCTAGCACGGACTTGTACTTGATCGCTTCCATCGCATCATCGTAGCTGCGGCATATGTCCGCAACCGTAGAAGCGGCACTGCCAACCGCCATCGTTACTGTAAACTTCAGATTCGCGGCCACCCAGCGGGTCATATCCCTGCCGATGTCGATCACCTGGCTCTCACCGGAATCCTGCAGTGGGATTTCTTCAAACATAAACAACACTCCAAGCTGCCCCTTGCTTACCCATTCCTGCCAGACGGGAATCGAGTGATGCTTCTGTGCCAGCTCCTCTATGACATTCCCTAATGCATAACGCAATAGCTCTTGGCTCTGGTGCGTATACATCTGGCTGAAGCCCGAAAGCTTGTCAATCTCAACAAGTCCGACGATGAAATGCCGGTAGTGGGTAGCGAAGCCGAAGCGTTCGAGCTCTCTCTCCCATTCCTCACGCTCGATCCTGCGGCTTCCTTCAATGAGCTCGTGGAAGAAATGCCTCCGCTTAAACACGATATCTTCTTTGTTTAGCTTACGGTATTCGTCAGACTTTTGGATAATCTGGCTGAGGGTCGATTCGATGAGCAAAAATTCATCTTTGCCGGGTGACGAGACCTGCATGGAGCCCTCGTTCTGACCTGAATAAGCATTCAGCCGTCGCATAATACTTTCCACCGGCTTGTAGTTTTTTCGGGATACGAATATAAGCCAAGCGAGGCCTAACGCAATCGTTACGACCATAAGTATGATCCACAGATAAGAAGTTCGCCCCAAAATATTGAGGAAGCTCCCACCAACCATGCCGCTTCGCAGCTCCCAGCCGGTGTAGGTGGATACAACGCCTGACAATTCTTCATTCTGGTCCACTTCTACCGTGCTCTCCTGTATACTTCCCTCTGTGCCTAGCCAGAAAGCGCCTGATCTATCGTAGAGACGGATGAAGCTGATTTCGGTTCCGATCATATTCTTCAACAGTTCGCGAAGGGAAGAGACGGACACATTCACAACCATGATGCCCTTTTCACCTGTGATCAAGGGAATATTGCGGGTGATGGTTACTACATTTCGGGCATTCTCGTTAAAAGCACGAATCTCTCTCGGGTCGGACCACCCGGGTCTCATAGGCCCATTGAGCACCTGCTCAATGTAATTTCTATCGAAGAACTGCTCCAGCGGCTGCATGGATTGATGACTCAGGACGACACGATCGGAAATTCGGTATAGATAGAGCGAATCGATGAGGGGGTTCGAGAGCTTCAGCTGGTGTAAACGAAGCGCCGCTTCGTTAGCAGTAATATACGGATTGCCTCCATTGGAGAAGAAGAGATCGAATTCATTGGAAATAATCTCACGGTTCATCAGCTCGTTGATGGCACGAAGAGAAAAGTCCAGTGACTGCAGGGCCTGACTGGAGAACACCTCGTTGGCACGGGCGGTTTCCTTCTTAGACAGCTCGGCAGAGCCAAGCATGAAGATGACAAGAAGAATCGCAGGCACGAAGATAAAGATGGGAATATAGGAGATCAGCAATCGGTTGAACCAGCTTGTTGCCACAAGCATCTACTCCTTCCTGTCCTATTCCCATCATACCCACTTTGGATGTTTCCTGCAATCGTTAGAAAAACCGGGCTATCTCGTCAACGACTTGGCCGACATGCAATTGCGCCCGATTTAAAGGTGTCACTGGCCCATCTGCTTGCGGTATTCTTTGGGGGAGACTCCCGCTATTTTGTTGAACATATGCGTGAAATAATTGGAGTCGTTGAAGCCGGTGGCCTCAGAAACTTCGAATATTTTCATATCTGTGCTTTTCAGAAGAAGCTTCGCTTTCTGTACGCGCAGGTTCTGAATATAGCCGGTTACACTTTCCCCGGTTTCCTTTTTAAACAGATTGCTGAAGTAGCTGGGGTTAAGATGAACATGAGCTGCCACCTCGGCCAAGCCGCATACCCCCATGTAGGATTCTTCAATAAACCGGATGGCCTGCTTGACCGGATTATCATTCTTACTAGCAAGCCAGTTATTGTGGGATTGCAGGAATTCATGGATGTATCCCTGCAGCCATGCCACAATATCCTCCGGTGTCGCGCATTTGTAGACAGAATCCCACTCTATGGGGCGCACGGCCATTTGCCATTCGGGAAACTGAACCTGCACCAGCCGGAGAATGGCGGCAGCCAGCAGCAGCGCTTCAATCTTGGCGGTTTGCGGGGGCAAATGGCTGATCCGGACGGTTTGCTCCTGCAGCTCCCGGCTCAGCCTGCTGTTATCCTCCGACATCAGCCAGGTTACAATTTCCTTCTCCTTCTCGTAAAGCGCCGTCTGGTTGAGCAGCGATTCATTGGCAATACCGTGGTCCCTGTCCCCTTCCCGGCGATACCGTCTGTAGCTCTCGCGCAACTCCTCCGTGCTGGCGCATAGTCCTTGTCCGCTGCATTCAAGAGCCAGCTTCAGATAATGATGGACCGAATCGGTGAGGATCTGCGGCCATGAGGGGGATGTATCCGGCCGGGAAGCACTTCGGTCCACCAATAAAGCCCACTCCGATGCGTTCAAGGGAAACAGGCGAAAGCCGCCGGGAAACCATTTATTCAAGTGCTCTCCTGCAATATTGGCGAAAGCAAACTGCAAAAGCGGCACATCCTGGGCGGAATAATGCTTCTCCGGGGGGAAATAGGTAGGAATTCGGAGAAAATGCAGCTCGCATTGCTTCATCCGCTTCAGCAGAGCCTCCACCTCTTCACCGCTGCAGGGCATGCCCATAATAGCCGAGCGCAGCTCGCTGTCTTCATGCTGGCGCTTCCAGCCCTCCACCAAGTGCTGGGACTGGCTTTCTTCAATCAGCTGCACATAAATCCGGTCGAGTACGCTTAATATATCCGTTTCCACACATGGCTTCGTGATAAAGTCCAGCACCCCGAACTTGACGGCGGACTGGGCATACGAAAAATCCTTGAATCCGGTTATAATCACAATCTTCGTCAACCAGCCGCGGCTTCTGATTTCCTCTGCCAGCTGCAGCCCATCTATATGGGGCATCCGGATATCGGTCAGCAAGAGATCCGGAACACATTTCTCCATCATGAGCAAGGCATCCCGGCCATTGGCCGCTTCCCCCGTCACCACCCACTCGGCGGAGCGCTTCCCCGCCAGCTTCAGCAGCCCCTTGCGGAAATTGGGCTGATCCTCTGCAATAAACAGCTTGCCCTTCATTCGTTCCCCTCCTCATGACTCCCCATTGTCCCGGATTGAATAGGAAGCGTCATGTGAACAACCGTTCCTTTCCCTATACTGCTTGTAGTTTCCACGCCATATGCGGGTCCGTATACCAGTTGAATACGCCGCAGCACACTTTTGTAGCCGATTCCCGTCTTATTGCCGTCCGACAGCACACTCTCCGCCTCCGTCAAGATTTTTAGGGTTTCCTTATCCATGCCGCATCCGTTGTCAGCCACCTCGATATGCAGCGCCTCATGGAACAGGAACGCTTTAATCCTTAGCACCCGATCTTTCTCCATATCACGGAAAGCGTGTACAAAAACATTTTCCACCACCGGCAGCAGGAGGGAACGCATCATCCGCAGATGCAGCAGGGACTCCTCCGCTTGAATAATCGTTTCAATCTCACCGGTGAACAGCTCTGTCTGGATCTTGATGTAATTGCGGATCTGATGCAGCTCTTCACCAAGAGTCGTGTCCGTCTGGACAGATTTAAGGGAATACTTCAGCATCTCCGAGATGGCGTTGATCAGAAGCGCCGTCTCCTCCTGGTCGTTGCTGTACAGCTTCCAATACAGCTCATTGAACAGGTTGTGCAGATAGTGGGGGTTCAGCTGGGCCTGGATGGCTTTCAGCTCTGATTCCCTCTGGCTGATCTGGGCCAAATAAACCTTATTGATCAGCTCGCTCACTTGCTCCGCCATGCTGTTGAAGCTGTCTCCGATGTAGCCCAGCTCATCGCCGGAATCCACTTTGACACGGACTGTGAAATCGCCGGAACGCAGCATACGCAGTCCCTGCATCAGATGGGACAGAGGAGTCAGGAGCGTCCGGGTGGAAATCGTAATCAACAGTGCACTGAGCAGGATCACACCGATGCCGGCAAAGGCCAGTACCTGGATGATGTCTTTATTTTTCCTCTGTATCTCCTGCAAGGAAGCCCCTCCATATAGGGTAAAACCGGCCGGAATGAGCTCGTGGCGGACAAACAGATAGGTGATGCCATTCATTTTGACATAACGGGGATAATTGGCTCCTGTCAGCTGCAAGAGCTGCTCCATCTCACTCTGGTCAGTATTGGAGTAGAGCATACCGCCCATAGGCTCCAGCAGCAGCACCTTGCCGCTGCCGTTCTCTGTAAGATCCCGCAGCACCTTGGATACCAGGCTTTCCTCCATCACCAGCACCATAGTGCCGTACGGGATCAGCTTCTCATTAAGCATTCGTCTGGCAGCAACCAGAACCGTTCTGCGGCCGTCCGGATCAATGCTGCTGGCCGCCTCGGCCCGGCCCCAGACCATATTCCCCCGATGGGGCTTAAGCTTTTCCATCATCCTGTTCAAGTCTTCCGTTCCCGGCTCTCCCGAAGCACCGGTTTTGGAGAGAACCGTCATTTCCCCGTTCTCATTGTACAGGAACACGGAACGGATGGACGGCGCATCCACGAGCAGCATATTCAACTGCTCTTCCACATACTTGCGGTTCTTGAATTCGGTGTAGGAATCGCTTACAGGGAAGATGTTCTCCCTAAGGAACTGTTCGATGGACGGATTCAGGATAATGGATTGGGATACCCGGTTGATTTCCTGGAAGGACATCTCCAGTCTGGCCAAAGCCTGTTCGTTGGCAATGGAGAACTGCTTGCTGATTTCATCCTCCATTAACTGGATATTTGACTGGTAAACCATCCAGCCTGCCACGGCAAAGGCAAGTGTTACCATACACGAGAGCAGCACGATCAGTTTGATCTTGAAGCTGCCCTTTATTTTTCCGGCTATATAACCCGGCCAGCTTGTCGGATGCAGTCGGCTCCCCTCCCTTGAATTTCATATGTATTATAAAACGCTTCCTTCCAAGCAAACAAGGTTTTCATTTTACCTGTCTACATAGGAAGGAAGCGCGTCATGTTCCGATCCGGTTTACCCGTATATTGTTAAGGCTTCATACAAGGCAATAAGTGCAAGGGACTGTCCGTATGCCATCGGCTTGATGGCAATGTTTTTATAATGGTCTTTATCCATACCCATACCGGTTCCGGCCGACACATTCAGCACGGTTCCATCCCCGCTGATATTTTGACAAACCGCCTGGATAGCCTTGTCTGCAACAGCCTGATAGGAGGAATCCAGAATACCCGCTTTTATGCCTTTTAGGATACCTGCGGCGATTGCAGCGGATCCGGATACCTCTTCATAACTGGTAGGGTCTAGCAGGACTGTGTGCCAGAGACCGGAATCGGCCTGGAGCGGAGCCAGAGCATTGACCTGAGCCTTATACGTATCAACCAGAAATTGACGGACGCCTGGATTCATCGTATCCTGGCATGTTTCCAGGTAATCGACGAGGCCGTAGGTGAACCAGGAATTGCCGCGGCACCAGAAGATGCTGCCGAAATTATCATTGCGCTCGAAACTCCAGCCGTGGAAGAACAGTCCGGTATGTTTGTCGTACAAGTACTTGATATGGAGCAGAATCTGGTGTACTGCTTCTTGCTCCCACTCCGGCCGGTTGAACTTGCGCCCCGCCTGGTTCAGAAACAGAACCGCCATAAAGAGCGTATCAATCCATAACTGCCCATTGTGCAGGTGGATTCCATCCCGGTTGCCAATAGCAGTGACGGTATGCTGGAAGCCGCCTTCTTTGGTTTTGGGCAGCTCTTGAACGAGCCAGTCCGCGTGATCTCGGCATAGCTGTTCCAGCTGACTGGAAGGCTCAAGCTGATCCAGGAGCAGAACCATAGCCAGATATGGGGCGGTCGTATTGATGTTTTTGGACGGCAGACCTACCTCCAAATTGCGGGAGTACCAGCTCTGAAAAAACTCCTGAAATCGGTGATCGCTGTAATACGTCTGCAGCTTGTACAGACCATAAAGACCTACTCCCTGGGGCCAGTCCCATTCTTCTATACCGAAATCCCGCTGGACAATCCCTTTTCTTGTATCGGCCTGGACCACGGTTTTATCCTTTTCATAGTCGCTGCCGCCCAGATTCATAAGCTTGTCCACTACCAATCCAATATTTTGAAGCAGCATTTCATTGGTCATGATACTACCTACTCCTATTCCTATAAAATGTTCCGAAAGCAAACTTGGCCCGGCCATTGCCGAACCAAGTCCGCACTCATCGTATTGCAGGCCCTTCAGCCCTTACTTGTGTTGGGAACGGACCAGCTCCAGAATATCCTTACCCAGGAAGGCATTCTTCTTGTTTTCTTTGTACCAAGTATTCATGAATTCCTCAATCTGCTTACCGCCGCCTTTTTCCCAGGCAGCTTTGGCATCTGCAACGGCCTGCTCAGGGGTATATTGGGCCCCGCCGATAATGCCTTTGGTATAAATGTCCTTTATTTCCTTGTCGACATTGGTATTGATCACTACCAGGTCGCTCGGCAGGGTAGGCATATGCTCATAGTGACTCAGAGCGGGATACTGGGCCTCGGGATTCAGCAGAAACTCGTCGGCTTTCTTCAGCATGTCGAGACCTGCCTTCTGGTCGGGATTATTCACGTCGAACGCCGTGGTGGAAATCAGAAGCGGATTCTCCGGGATGGAGTAGAACATGGAGTAGTCCATGGCCCAATCCAGCTCCTTGGCATTCTTCGCAGGGTCAATGACTTTTGGGAAACCGTCCGCACCTTTTTTCCAATGCTCTCCCTCCATTCCTTTTTTCAAAATCAAACCGTTCTCCGGCTTGATCATGAAGTTAATATACTCCATAGCAGCCTTCGGATTTTTGGCAGCGGCATTGATCACCGTCGTCATTTGAACCGGATTGACCACATGATGAACGAATTGACCCATGGGCGACTTCGGCTGCGCCATCGGCGCAATTTCCGCCCCCGGAACCACCTTGCGGAGCGTTTGGATGTCCGTTACCGTACTCTCAAACCAGTTGGTGATAGCAGGAGGGAGATACACGCCTACTTTTCCGTTCAGATAATCCTGCTTGGCTTTGGCTCCATTCTTATCGGCCAGGTAATCCTTATCGATAAGTCCTTCCTCAAATAACCTTTTCTTGAATTTAAGTGACTCCAGCGTATTATCCCAAGTCCTGATAATCCTATCATCACTGGAGATTTTCCAGCCGTACGAGCCGAACATGGAATCCACCATGCCATCCGAGGTGTAGCTCATATTGGTTCCATACGTATCCTTCTTCCCGTTGCCGTCAGGATCCTGTTCAACGAATGCTTTCAGAACGACAAGCAACTCGTCGGTGGTTTTCGGAACCTCCAGCTTCAGCTTCTTTAGCCAATCCATCCGGATAAAGGCTACACTCTGCAGATGGGGCTCATTAATTTTGCCGATTTCGTACAGCTTGCCGTCCGGCTTGGTGCCTATTTTGCGAAGCTGAGGGTACTTTTGCAGCAGCTTCTCGTATTCAGGCGCATATTTCAAGTAATCGTCCAGAGGCATCAATTGCTTCTGCTGGTACAGGGAATTCCGGAACCCCGTATCATAATCATTGACAATATCCGGCGCACTGCCCGATGCGAACAACACATTCAGCTTCTTAACTGCCTCTGCCCGGGCCACCGGCACATACTTGGCCGTAACGGGAGAATGCTCGTTGATCCACTTGGTCCAACGGTTCTCCTCAACCGTCCCCTCCGCTGCGGGAATATTGCCCCTGTCATAGTTGGAAACGGTAATTGTGGCTTTTCCTTCGGCTTGCCCCGTTGACCCCTCTTCCTTCTGACTGCAGCCGGCTGCCCCTGCTGCCATAACCGTCGACAATCCCAGTGCCAGCATCATCTTCATTCTTTTTCCGGATGTTTGTCCAAACATGTGGAATCCCCCTCAATCTATGATTCATTTCATTATTGCCGCTAACCTTTGATAGAGCCGAGCATAATGCCTTTGACAAAATACTTCTGCAGGAACGGGTATACCGCAAGCATGGGCGCAACCATAACCATAACCCCAACCGCTTTCAGCTTTTCGGATACCATTTCCTGCTGCTGCACCATATCCATGGCCGACATATTGAAGTTCCCCTGAATTTGCAGCATCCCCTGAACGATGACCGTAAGATTCTGCAAATTCGTCTTATTAATGTAAAGAATAACACTCATGAACATGTTCCAGTAGCCCACTCCGTAGAATAACGTCAGCGTAGCCAGCATGGGAAGAGACAAGGGCAGGATGATGCGCATGAGCAGCTGGACTTCTCCGCAGCCGTCAATCTGGGCTGAATCCACCACTTCTCCCGGGATGCTCTCAAAGTAGCTTTTCATAATCAGCATATTATAGGTGCTGATCAGCCCGCCAAACCAGAGGGACCAGTAAGTATTGGTCAAATGCAGGCTATTCATGACCAGATAAGTAGGGATCATGCCTCCGCTGAAGAGCATGGTGAACAATGCGGCCGTTGTGATCGGCTTGCGGGCGTAAAGGTAACGGCGGGATAAAGGATAGGCCGTCAACACCGTGGCCAGCATGCTTAAGGAAGTTCCGCCTAAGGTAATGATCACACTGTTGTTAAAAGCGCGCAAGGCCGGCGTATTCTCAAAAAAGTACTTATACACGGTGAAATCAAGCCCTACCGGCCAGAACCAGACTTGACCCAGGTCAACCGCATGCCCCGAGCTTACGGACAGCGCCATCAGATGCAGGAAAGGCAGGATGCAGGTGAGCGCTATGATGATCAATACCACATGAATAAAAATGACAAATATCTTTCCGCCTGTGGATTCCTTCAAGAGGATTTCCCTCCTTTCTTCAGAATAATCCCTGATCGAATTTACGGGCCAGCGCATTTGCCGACAGCACAAGCACCAATCCGACAAAGGATTCAAACAAGCCCATAGCTGTAGTCAGGCCAAACTGGGCCTGCTGCAGCCCCACTTTGTACACGTAGGTGCTGATGACCTCCGCTTTCTGCAGGACCGTGGGATTCTGCAAATTGTAAACCTGATCAAACCCTACTTCCATCAGACGGCCCATACCAAGAATCAGCAGCAGGATAATCGTAGGACGGATGCCCGGCAGGGTGATATGCCAAATCTGCCTAAGCTTGCCTGCGCCGTCCATTCCCGCGGACTCGTAAAGGCTGGGGTCAATGCCGGCGAGAGCGGCGAGATAAATAATAGCGCTGAAGCCCATCTCCTTCCACATGCCGGAGCCGATAAAGATAGCGGTCCATGAGTCTGTGCGGTACAGAAAAGGCACCGGCTCCATCCCCCACTGCCCCAGCAGCTTGTTGATGGTACCGCCGTCGATGGAGAACACGGTCAGGATAATGCCTGAAACGATAACCCAGGACAAAAAATGCGGCAGATAAATAATGGTTTGAATCCAGCGCTTCACCCAGCTCTTCCGGACCTCATTCAAGGCAATGGCAATAATAATCGGCGCAGGGAACCCGAAGATCAGGTTCAGAACGCTCAGGGTAAGGGTATTCCAGATAATTTGCAGCGAGACATTGGACTGGAATAAAACCTCGAAATATTTCAGCCCCACCCAAGGACTTGACCATATGCCATCGTGAAAATTGTAGTTCTTGAAAGCAATCACAAGACCGCCCATAGGCAAGTAGCGGAATATCAGATAATAAAGCACTCCCGGTATAAGCATGACAAAGAGCGGAATATTTTGCCGAAACCGCTTTGTCTGGTAAAAAGCCTCTTTGGCCGCCGGTGCTCTATCCGTTCCTACGGCGGCAGGCGTTGTTTTCATGGCTCCCCCTTCTTTCCTGCTGAAAGTTTTGTTATTTGTGATGCTTATAATGTACCGCGGTTCGTACATTCCGAGCCTTAAGAATCTTTAGGTCTTTCTGTGCGATTTTTGTTTCTCACGCGGGACGCAAGAAAAACAAGGAGCCGGGCGGATTCCCGCTTGGCTCCTTGGTTTGTTTACCTGCAATCCACTTGGGCCGCCTTAGTTGCTGCGCCACGCTATAAAGCGCGCGAGCATGGCGGATACTTCCGCCCGGGAGACAACACTGGCAGGCTCCAGAAGATTCCCCGATTTGCCGTTAAGAATACCTGCCGATACCGCCCAATCGATGGCATCATTCGCCCAGACGGACACCTCGCCGCTGTCCGCAAAGCTCTTGCCAGTGCTGCTTGCAGCAGGCTGTCCGGCGTAACGGTGCAGGACAGTAATCAATTGTTCCCGGGTAATGGAGGCTTCAGGGGTACTGCCATCGCTGATCCCGGAATCGATAGCCCAGTCTTTCGCCTTGCTGTACCAATATTCCCCGCCTTCCGTCTCAACGCCATGGAAACGGGCCAGCACGGTAAATAGCATAGCGCGGCTCAAGGATACATCGGGAGCGAAGACTCCCTGCTCCGTTCCGAGCAGCCATTCGCGGCTTGCTGTGAAGGCAATCGCCTCCGCAGCCCAATGACTGCCAGGCACATCCCGGAAAACAACCTTATTGTCGATCAGCTTCACCGTCATATTGCCCTTGGCTGTAAAGCTCAATCCCGCTTCGGTGATAACCGTTCCGATCACTTCCTTGGTTCCGTTTTCCCGAACCGCATAGGCCACTGTGGAAGCAGAAGCATTCTTGAACGGAATGGTGACCCTCGCTTGCGCTACGCCTCCGGGCAAATGGACAGTGGCAGTTACTTCCCCCAGAGAACTCGTGGCTGCCTCAACCTTGACTCCCTGCGTATCCGTGGTGACAGAGCGGCTGCTTCCATCGGGCTTGCTCACGGTCTCGCGCTTGCTTCCATTCTGCTTGGTGACAACCTCCGTAATTGTACCATTGCGTTCTTTCGTTATCACTTCACGGTCGCCATTCGGCCAGACAGTAGTCTCCGTCACCGTACCGGTTGTCTGATCGGTGGCGCTGGTGGTCGTGCTGCCATCCCCATTCTTGACCCCGGTAGGCGGCGTAGTTGGTACGACAGGATTGCTGCCGCCACCCTGGGGACTGCTGCCGCCACTTTGAGAATCTCCGCCGCTTTCACCGCTGTCGTTATCATATACACCCACAGTTACAATACAAGAAGCTGTGAAGCCGCCGTCTTCCGTGGTTACCGTAATAACGGCTGTTCCGGGGGCATGAACCGTCACAAGCCCATTTCCATCCACAGTAGCTACAGCCGGCTTGGAGCTGCTCCAGGCGACCGTCTTGTTAGCTGCGCCAGCGGGTTGCACATGGGCGGTAAGCCGGACAGTCGAAGCCCCATGGTTGGTATAAAGTTGGGCGGTGGTCTGGTTCAAGCTCACACCCGTCACATGGATCGGCGGAGTCCCCGGTTTAATGGTCAACTCCACATGGGGACTGGCTTTATGGGTATCTGTCTCAGGGTAACGGACCCAGTAAGTCCCGGGAGAAAGATTTGCAATGGTATCCCCTTCGACCCTCAACCAGGTGCTCCCCATGTTGGAGGACCATTCCATGGAAGGGCTAACCCCGGTGATGCGTCCATCATTGGCCCCAACCGCTGTTTCATTGGTGATCTCGAGCCCCTCGGGTGCAGCCTTCGGTCCTCCGGTAACCAATGCTTTGAAATCGTCAAAATCGATGGAGGCGTTAGCATAGCCATCGATGCCGAACAGCTGGCCGGTCAGCTTGTCGCCGCCTGTGTGGCGGAAGTTGTAGTCAGTGGCCACCACAACATCGTCTATATAGACGGTATAAGTCTTGGCGACCCAGTTGGCCACCATCTTGATGTTGTACCATGTATTGTACTGAAAGTCTTTGACTTTGATCTTAGTTGACGCATTCTGGACTACAACTTTCCCCATATCAAAAGCCGTGACCATGGAATAATTGCCTGTACCGCTGTCATTTCGCATCATAGCGCCATTGGCATACTGGAAGCTGGTGTTTAATCTGGCGCGGTATTCGATGACAATGCTCTGATCCAACTCAGACTTTACCTCGCCTGCATACGGCAGGAACAGGTTGGCCTTGCCCGAAGTAGCGGTTGTGGTCAGCCGTAGGAATTGATTCCCGGCCTCTTCCTGCACAGTGGCGGTAGCGCCATTGGTCAGAGCTTCGGTGGTGATGCCGTAAGGGTACTTGCCGACCGTATCGCCGGAGAAATCACGGTAAGCGTTATAGATTACGCCGTCCTGAATGCTGTTCAGCGAACCTAACAATGCGGCTTCCGCTTGAGCAAGCTTATCCAGTTCCTCGTCAAACTGCTCTTTGCTCAGATCGGCGTTTGCGGCCATCTCTTCCGCCTTGTTCACTTCAGCCACGAAGGCATCATACTTGGATTGGCTATAGTTGCCCAGCCCATCGCCCAATGGATAAGAGAAGCTCGCCAGCTTGCTGCGGAGTTGATTCACAATCTCATCAAGGCCCCATCCCGGAATCACGTTGACGGCAATAGTAGAAGGAAAGTTACGGCCATCCAGCTTCAGGGTAACAGGCACCTGAACCGTACCAAGGGAGTTGAAGTCAAGTCCCTCCGGCTCCCAGCTGACAACCTCTGCCTTCTTTGACTGGCGGTTGTAGACAACGTCAACAACGCTGGGCTGCCTAGGGGTTACTCCGGAAGGAATCCTTACTGCGGAAGCAACCTGAACCGCATCGGAAGCTGCAATAACGGTCACGTTGAGTGCTGCCTTTTTACCGTTGTACTCGGCTGTGATAAGAGCTGTGCCCGGTTTAACGGCATACACGGATTGGGTCACAGAATCCGAATCAATCCCGACCACCCCGGGGTCGCTGCTGGTATACTGGGCAGCCGATGTGACATTCTGAACCTCATAGTTGTTATAGCGTGCCGTTACCTGCAATGGCCCGCTTGTCTGCCCGCTGGTCAGGATGCGGTTTAATCCTTCCATGGCAACGGACTGCACTGCTTTAGGCTCCGCGGCAACGGTCACTGCAGCTGTGGCCGTTCTCCCGTTATATGTGGCAGTGATTGTGGCATTGCCCGCACCTACGGCCTTCACCCTAACCCCTCCGTCAATAACGGCGACCTTCGTATCGGAAGAACTGAAGCTTGCTCCTGTGTCAACAGCGGTATAGGTAGTGCCTGTTACGGTATACAGGGGCAAGCTGCGGATTTCACCCAACCCCAACGTGTACCCCGGGGCATCGAATAACAATTCCGATGCATCCAGCTTAAATAGATCTAAGCTGTCGATGTCGGCAAAATTGTTCCCCTTCGAGAAGCGGAGGATATTGCTGCCTGCCCTAAGATGGACCTTCGCCGTGGAGAGTCCCCAACGATTCTCGCCGGAATAGACGATGTTCAGATTAGATCCGGAGCCCCCGTTGACCGACAAGATATGGGAGGCATCAGCCGCATTGGGTGAACCGTTGGCATTGCGCACGGAAAGCATATAAAATCCCGCCTCCGGCACGTTTATGGTAAACTGGACAAAATCTTTGGCGTTCTTGACGTTGGCGATCTTCATCCCGCCGGATGCGGTGCTTTCCAGCCGGACAGCGGGACCGGCTGCGCCGCTGGGGTCTTTCGCCAACAGGGCGTGCTCCGCTTCATAACGCTTGCGTACCGGCTCGCCCGAAGGCTTGGCAATCGGAATGTTCGGATCAGCGGGCGCTCCCAGGTTCGGCGTATTGTCTGTATTCCAGGTGAATTTCTGCGTGTAGACTTTACGGGTCCATCCCGATCCCGGCCAGCGGGCGGCATGGTAGATGATCCAGTCCTCCGTGCCATCAGGAGACGTGACGATGCTGTGGTGGCCCGGGCCGTTAACGCCATTGGCGCTTGAGAAGATCGGCGTGTCTCTTTTCACCCAGGAGCCCGGATTCATCAAATCGTCGCCAATCTTGGCCGTGATCAGCCCGAGGCAATAACTGTCTGTCCAGCTCCCGTTTGCGGAATAGACCAGATTAATCGTATCGCCCTTTATCGTGACTTGCGGGCCTTCATTGATTCTGGCCGGGGACGATTCCCAATCATGTTCCGACGTTGAGAGCAATACCCGCTCCGAGCTGATAGTCCGAGGATCACTCATCTGCGCAATATATAAGTTCTGGAAGCTTCCGTCCGTTTCTTCCCAACCGGACCAAATGAAATAGTGTTTTTCATTTACAGTCAGCACAGTGCCGTCGATCGCCCAACGGTCGGTAGAATCGGTTATCTTCCCTTTGAACTCCCAAGTGCCGGTCAACGGATTTTCACTGGCGTTCTCCAGCACGTACATACGGTGGTTTGCGTTGGTTCCGTTGTCAGCCGCGAAGTAAATATACCACTTGAATTTGCCGTCGGTATCCTTGAGATAGTGCATTTCCGGCGCCCAAACATTGGAGCTGTACATGGTGCCCTTAACCGGTGTCCATGCCAGGCGCCTCTCGCCCGCCTCAATGCCTGTGATGGTCTTCGATCTGCGGATCATGATGCCGCTGGAGTTGACAAATACATTGTAATAGAAGCCGTCCGTGTGCTTGTAAACCCAAGGATCGGCTCCTGTCTGCATGATGACATTGTAAAAATCCGACACATTCTTCCCCTCCTGTGCAGACGCCGGGTCTGGCTTAGCCGGCGACGGTTCTGCGGCTGCAGCCACTACGCTCCATTGTGGCAGCATCAGCAGCAGTGCGAGACAAAGCAGCAGATGTCTGAATTTTTTTCTTACCATGTGCAATCCTCCTTAGAATCATATCACCCTGTTTGCCTAATAGCGTCCATGTTCACTTGCAGAAGTCAATAGATTCCCCGCGGTACGAAATGAAGAAGCACCGCCTCTCAGCCCTCATGAGCCCATTCCCTCAATTTATTTGTAACCGTTTTCCAATTTGGCTGCATAACCCACTTGCTCTAGGTCGCCATCGGCACCCTTCGCAAGTCAAGGATAGCCGTGTCTCCGCAAACCTACAGTTGCAGCCCTTTCGCTTGACTGGCCCAGGGAGTCAGGCGATCCTCCGGTAACTTCCATACTTTCGCTAAGAATGGTTTCATGCCGTATCAATTCAGCATTACTCATTGTCTTACCGATCAAAGCAGGGTTGGCTCCTTTCATCAGCGAGTTAAGATAATCTGATGATACAGCATAGGCGATATTGGTCAGCAGCATTACGAGTAGTACCGCCAGGGACACAGCAAAACAAATCAACTCCCCCCATTACAACAATTCCTCCTTTGGGAATTTTATTTGGAGCTGTTTGGCAGAAAGAAAATGATTTCTAGCAAAAAAAACGCTTTCCTTCTCACAAAAAACTTCGCTCCATGGATGCTTACACTGTACTGTTATCCCTCCATTCCTAGCCTTAAGAATCTTTAGGTCTTTCTGTACTATTTTTGTTATTTACCTAAATCCGCCTTCAAAAGGACTGTCCAACTGCGGGTGATCGAGTAGGAGACTTCATGTCGCGCGAAGGTTGAAGCAGGCTTGATCATTGGCCAGAAGGCCTTTAATCGAACGCCTCCCCCTCCCGTTCCGGTTCGACAGGAAGGGAGGATATATGAAATGAGTACTTTTTGTTTTGCGCAGAATTTCAGACTAAGCTCGGAAAAGCGAACTGGCCCTAACAAAAAAACAGCGCTAGTCTTGGACAAATAGTGCCCTTGACATCCGCTGTTTAATTAAACTCTTACATGGGCGTCCTTTAAAATCCTTACCCCTTAATCCCTGTCGTAGCAATCCCTTCAACGAAATATTTTTGGGAGAAGAAGAATAACAGCACCGGCGGCAGAATCGCGAGCATGGACATGGCAAGAATTTGGTTCCACTCCACATTGCCCCCGGTCGAGTCAATGGACATGCGCAGCGCGAGGGAGAGCGGGAACTTTTTCACGCTATTGATAAAAATAAGAGGATTGAAAAAGTCATTCCACGTCCAGATGAACTGAAAAATCCCCGCCGAGATCAGTGCCGGTAAGCAGAGGGGCAGCAGGATGCGGAACAAGATCGACGGAGGACTGCATCCGTCCATCACGGCGGATTCATCGAGTTCGCGCGGCAACCCCCGGAAGAACTGTACCAGCATGAAGATAAAGAACGGGAAGCACCCGAACGCCGCCGGCACGATGAACGGCCAGTAACTGTCCAGCCAACCGAGGTTCCGGAAGATCAAATACCGCGGTATAAGGACGACAGTGTGCGGCAGCATCAATGTCGAAATCATCAGAATGAACATCAGGTTACGCAGCGGGAATTTGAATCGGGCGAAGCCGTAGGCGACGAGTACGCTCGAAGCCACGGTCAGCAGCACCGTAGGAACCACTAGTAAGAACGTATTGAAAAAGAACGTACGGTATGAATATTGACCTGTCCCCCCCCAGCCCTTCACATATGAGTCCCAGACGAATTCGCTTGGCCACAGGCTGACCGAGCCGAACAGATCGGCATTCGTTTTGAAGGAGCTGAAGAACAGCCAAATCATCGGGTAGACCATGATCCAGCCGAGCAGCAGAAGCGCCGCATGTTTGATGATTCGGCGTAGCGAAGCCGATGAGGCTCTCGTGCTTGCACTCATAGGCGCGGATGTGGATGCTGGCAGCGACATTAGTTTTTCCCCCCGTCCTCATAGTGAACCCACGATCTTGCCGAACGGAAGATGAACAGGGTCAGAATCAGAATCATCGCAAACAGGAGCCAGGACAGTGCCGAAGCGTAGCCCATCTTCATGTTCTGGAACGCCTCGTCGTAGATCTTCAGACCGAAGAGGTATGTCGACTTGAGCGGTCCGCCGTTGGTGACAACGAAGGCTGCGGTGAATTCCTGAAGAGCATTGATGGTTTGCATCACCAGGTTAAAGAAAATAATCGGCGTTAGCAGCGGAATCGTAATCGCCCACAGCATACGGAGCCGGCCTGCGCCGTCTACCATCGCCGCTTCGTACAGCTCATGCGGAATTTGCTTGAGGCCGGCCAGGAACAGCACCATGGAAGAGCCGAACTGCCAGACGACGAGCAGACTGATCGTACCAAGCGCGATCTGCGGACTGCCCAGCCAGTTAATCGGCGGTATATACAGTGACGACAGCACTTGATTAACGACGCCCTCCTTCATGAACAGGAAGCGCCACAGGATGGAAATGGCCACGCTGCCACCGAGAATCGAGGGCAAATAGTACACCGTCCGGTAGAAGTTTACGGCTCTGCTCTTCATGTTCAGCACCAGTGCAATGAACAGCGCGAACGCGAGCTTGGCCGGTACTGCAATGAGCGAATAAATAATCGTGACCTTGATCGACTGGAAGAAATCCTTGTCATTCGTCATCATTTTCACGTAATTGTCAAGGCCAATGAACTTGCCGGGCTTCACCACGGTCGAATCGGTGAACGAATAATAAAACGACAGCACCAACGGGTAGAGCTGAAACCAGAGAAACCCAATAATCCAGGGAGAGACGAAGAGCAAGCCCCATAAGGCGTTACGTCGATACATGTTTTTCAAAGTCAGCTGCTCCTTTCCGTAGGGAAGGGGCGATGATAAAGGCGACGCCCAGCCCGCCTAAGCGAACATGGACGTCAGCTTAAGAGCATTCACCCTTGCAATTGCGTAGCTTAAAAATCTCGCGTTTATTTCGCTTTCAATTCATTTAGCTTGGCAGTGAAATCCTTTAGTATATCATCCGCTGCCTTCTCCGGCGTGGCTTGATTATAGATGAGCTTTTGAACCATATCCTTGACGATTTGCGCCAGCTCGCTGTTCGTGCTGATCACGTTCGGAGCGACCGTCGGCTTGGCGATAGCCAGATCCAGTCCCTTGGAAATGTCCGCGCTGAGCTTGCCGGCATCCTGCAGCGCCTGACGTGCCGGCGTTGAAGCCGGGATGCCCCGTTGTGTATTCAAGGTGGTTGCCGCTTCCTTGTCATTAATCAGATAGTTAACGAACTTCGCCGCTTCCTCCTTGTTCGGAGACTCCTTCCAAATCGAGAAGCCGACCCCTGCGATGACCGGGTTGCCCGATTGCTTCGCGCCCGGATTCTCAGGGAAGGCGCTGACGCCGATCTTTGCATTCGGAATCGCTTGCTTGTATTTATCCAGCGCCTGCACATAGTCGATAAGCAAACCGATTTCGCCCTTGACCCACTTCGGATTCTGCTCGATCTTGCCGACGAAGGCCGTGCTCTCGCCAAACGGCTCGACCGCGCCGCTTTTATATAGATTCGACAAGTAAGTGAGGCCATCAGTTAATTGCGCTTTATCGAAGCCCGGCGTAAAGTCGTCGTTCACCCAGCCCTTGCCCGATTTCTGCATGATGTACGGCTGTAGGATCAGCTTGTTCAGCACGTCGATATCCGCTGTCAGCAGGTAGGAGCTCTTATCCTTGTCGCGAATCTTCTTGCCTTCCTCGATGAGCTTATCCCATGTCCATACCGTATCAGCCGGAATGCCGAACTTTGCCATAAAGTCTTGATTTACAATGGTCGCGGCCGCAAACATCCCTGCTGGAGCCAGCACCGGAGTACTCTTGTACGATCCAAAATCCTTCATCACCCCTTCCGGCACTTTCGACAAATCCAGCTTACCCTTCACGGTGTTCAGGTCGAGCAGGAACTCATTCATGTCGACGCTCCACTCGTACGAGAACTGGAAAATATCCGGTGCCGTCTTCCCGGCGAACTGTGTCGCCAGTTTCTTATTGAAACCGTCAAAGCCCATATACTCGGCCTCGATTTTCACATTCGGATTCAGCTTCATATATGCGTCGATGGCAGCCAGCGTCGCCTTATGGCGCGGGTCGTTGCCCCACCATGAGAAGCGGAGCGTGACCGGCTTGCCGGACTTGTCATTCCCTGCCGGAGAGTTGCCTCCCGCCGTTTGATTTTCCGAGCCCGCCTGGCCGCCGGTGCAAGCCGTGGCCAGCAGCATGGAACTTATCACTGCGAATCCCGCCGCAGTACGTAGTTTTTGTTTCATAGAAATCCCCCTCAAGTGTATATTGTTTACGCCGTCTGACTTGATGTCATGGTTATGTTGCAGCTTTCATTCACTTTGTTATCGTGGCGCCCACTAACAACGTTACATGAAAACGCTTTACCAAAAAAGGTACTTCACTTTGGGGCTTTCGGATCTCCATCCTGCCTGCTTTTGAAAAAGTATCATTTCTTTGGATAATAGTCGATTTTTGACGATTTGCCTATCTTTATTCCTATTGCTCCGGCGGCTGCGATATAATAGATCCGGGGGTGAAGCTCATGTATAGACTCGCTGTTATCGACGATGAGTCGCACACACGCGACACGCTCTGCGGTTGTTACCCGTGGGAGCAGGCTGGCTTCCAGATCACCGCACAGCTCAGCAATGGCAAGGAAGCACTTAAGTACTTACTGCAGCACGAGACCGACGCCATCCTTTGCGATATCAAGATGCCGCTCATGAACGGCATTGAACTGGCTAAGGAAATCTATGAGCGCAAGCTGCCGATTCATGTTATCCTCCTGAGCGGGCTGCGTGATTTCGAGCTGGCCCGACAAGCAATGAGCTATGGCGTGCGGCATTATCTCGTCAAGCCGGCGAAATATAACGACCTGCAATCCGTGCTGTCGACGCTGAAGCAGGAACTTGATGCCGACCCGAAACGAAGCTGCCTTGCGACCGAATCCGAAGCTTCTGGACCGGACATTCAAGGTATCGAGCATCCGGTCATTCAGCGCATACTAAATTATATTGAAGCCGACTACCGGACGGTAACGCTGGAAGATGTCGCTCAGCTTGTGCACATGAATTCTAGCTATGTCAGCTCCTTTTTCCGCAAAATCACCGGCCAGAAGTTCTCCGATTACGTCCATGCGATTCGTATGCGCAAGGCTGCCGAACTGCTGCAGGAGCACCGCTGGAAGGCATTAGAGGTAAGTGAAATGGTGGGATACGCTAATGCGAAAAATTTTATCCGCGCTTTTAAGCAGTATTACGGGACAACGCCGGGTAGGTACAAACACGAACATTAGATATGTCAAGCAGAGCGACAGTACCCTGGCACGTAAATTTTTCTCGGACAATCTGCGCCGCATCATCGTTCTGTCCTTGATTCCGCTGGCTGTGCTAGGCTCGCTCTCCATCTTTATTGCCGACCGGTACATAAGGCACTCCGTAGAGCAGAACAGCGAAAGTCAATTAACCCAGTTGAGCGAGCTGACGCAGGTGATTCCTGCGGAGCTGGATTCCCTAAGCTTGAGCTTCGAGAAGGATCCGAAGATCAAGACAAGCCTGCAGGCTATTCTCAATACAGAATCCTTCTCGTTCGAGGAGTTGGAAGCGCTTTTTTATCTTCGCAACGTCATTGACGTCCCGGCCAATTCCAAGCCTTTTATCCATTCGATCTACGTCTATTACGATAACCCGTACGGTCGCTTTCTCAGCTCACGCGACGGCGTGGCACAGCTGGATACTGCGCTGGACCGGCACTGGTTCGAGCTCTTCCGCACCCAGAGCTTTGCTCCGGAGGAGCTGAAGACGGAGCGCCGTATGCTTCCTCAGAACCTTAGCACTAATCATTCCGTCGAGGTCCTTACGGTTTACATGCCTTTCGCCTTGTCCGTCGAGGGCGGCTACCGCGGTTTGATTGCGATGAACGTGCTGCCTGCTTATTTCAAAAAGACGCTCCAGCAGCTGAGCAGCTGGACAGGCAGCTATCACTACATCGCCGACGCAGGGGGGATGCCGCTGATGCATTCGGATCCGTTCGGAGGCGGTGTTCCCTTGCCTATGACCGAAATGAACGCTGCCATGACGGATAGCAGCCGCAGCCTGCAACGGTTTGCCCATCAGGACAATTGGGTCAGCGTTATGCAGACGCCGCGGCTGCAGTGGCAGGCCGTCTCCATCATCCCAACGGCTGCGCTCTACAGCCTGCCTCGGACGATTGTCTTAATGACTGTAGGGCTTGCACTGCTTTCCTTGCTGCTTAGCGCAATGTATGCGCTCTGGATCACGCGCAAAAACTACCACCAAATCTCGCAGATCATCCATGTTCTGGATGCGGCCGATCAGGCGGAGGATAAAGAGACAAGCACCCCTGGCCCTGGACCTAGTCCGATTCAAGATGTGTATGAGCTGATCGTACGAAACATCCTCGATACTTTCCTTGAACAGAAGTATCTGCGCATCCAGCTCTCCGAGCGGCAAGTTAAGATGGAATTGCTTGAGCTCAAAGCACTGCAATCTCAGATGAATCCGCATTTCATGTCCAACACGCTGCATTCGATCTACTGGAAAGCGTTCCAGCTGACGCGTTCCCCGAACGATGCCTGCGCCATGATCGAGCAGCTCAGCGATCTGCTTGAGTATGCGCTGCGAGGCTCGGACGACGCCGTGCAGCTCAAGGATGAACTGGCGAACGTCCGCGGCTACATCGAGCTCCAGCGCACACGCTTCGCTGAGAAGCTGCAGGTGCTGTGGGAGGTAGACGAAGGGGCCGAAGCATGTCGCGTAGTAAAGATCAGCCTTCAGCCGCTCGTCGAGAACAGCATCCACATCGGTCTCGAAGCCCAGCAGGAGCTCATGATCAAGATCCGTTGCCGTTTGCGCGGAGATCAGCTGCTCGTGACCGTCATCGATAATGGCCCCGGCATGAGCAAGGAACGGCTCACAAGGATCCACGAGTCGCTGTACAGCGACGCTGCGCCCGGCAAGCATCTCGGGCTGGCGAGCACGAGCAAGCGGCTCACACTTCATTATGGCCGCAGCCCGCTGCTGCGCGTGCGGAGCAAGGCCGGGCTCGGGACGGCGATTACGCTGACCTTTCCCCAGGAAGGATTGAAGTGAGGGGTAGCAAGATTTCTAAAAATAAGTGTTAGACTGACCCCAAAAAACAAACAGCAGCAGTCTTGGACAGAATGATATGCTCTCCATACGGTAGACAGGTGAAATAATAAAAAGCCTGCTACTGTGAGGGGAGCTTTTTCATGTCTAAAGGAAAATATAATGCTTCGGAGAAATTCGCCATTCTTGAGGAAGTATCTAATGGGGAAATTGGTTTTCTGGCAGCTGCGAAGAAATATGGCATTAACAAGACGACTTTAATGAAATGGCAGCGTCGGTACAGAACGTACGGTTATGAAGTGCTAGAGCGCCGTACGCATCTTCAAAGCTACAGTGCTGAGCTTAAGCTTCGAGCGGTGAAATATTACCTTGAGGGAGGATTGTCCCAATACCAGATCATCGATAAATACAAGATTGCTAGTACGAGACAGCGTTTCAATTGGATTTACAAGTATAATGGTCATAGCAGCTTAAAATCCTATAAAGGGGAGCAAAAGCTATGACAAAAGGTCGTTCTACGTCTTTGCAAGAACGGATCGAGATTGTCCAGTATTGCCTGACCAATCAACATGATTACCAAAAGACAGCGGGCGGTACATCGAGAACGGTCCAATGGAATCTTTCTGGGGGACCTTAAAATGTGAGAAGTATTATTTGCACACGTACCATACTTTTGAGGAGCGTAAGAGGGACATTGAGGCCTGCATCCACTTTTACAATAACGAACGGTTACAAGCAAAACTAAACGGCCTCAGTCCTATGGAATACAGGACCAAGGCCGCTTAATTGATTTTTATTATTTGTACTGTCTACTTGACGGGGTGCAGTTCACTTAACGTTAAATTTATTTACAGCTTCTGCTTATAAAACTCATGATACTACATCTCACCGATATAATAAGCAAACACCTGATCAACCGGCTTGAAATACAGGTATCCGTCATCGTCCCACGGCTGAAAATGGAGATCCATTCGCGAATCGGTCCAGTTCTCCGGGGTTCCCTTCGTGGAGAGACGCCCTGGAACCACAGGATCTTCGACGACCTTCGGAAATTCCTGATAGCCGAACAGAAGATTCTCATGCATGGCGATGATCTCGTACTTGTCTCCCCCGAAGGCCCGCTCCTCCTGCAGCTGATAATGATAGTAAATGTAGCTGCTCATCATCTCCGGCTTCAGATGGGCGACTCGTCCCCCGCGCCTCTCCACCGGCTGCTTTCGAAGCCAATGCTCATATCCGGCAGGCTCATTGAAGTGAAATACATCTACCATCTGAATCCACTTGCGCAACTCGGTCTGCCCCGGCCAATCCGCCAGGTAAGGCAGCGCGGCTCCAGCCACCTCACCGGGTTCAACCGGCTGTCCGATGCATTCGTAGTAGAGAAACAAATTATTTCTCCAAGTAAAGGCTGCCGCTGTCATCAAGCGCCCTTGCTTAACGAGTTGCTTCGCCTGTTCACTCTCTTTCAAGGCGAGTAGGCCCGCTTCCTCTTGCCCTTTTTGCCAAGCTGCTCTATAGATCATTCTTAGAATCATGTCCGTTCAACCTCATTTCTTCAGATCATTCCGGCTTCAGCTGTAATACGAAGTCCTCATCGCGGTTGCATACCAGCTTCCCGTCCGCCACATCCAGCCTGGCCACCTGAATGGAGGATCTTCGCGCAGCATAAGTCTGCTCTTGACCGGTTTGATTCAATGCGCCATCCCGGTCCGGATGAGTAAAATAAAAAATGAATGCCTCATCCTCCTGCACAACCACATCCGCATGCAAGCCGATCGTTCCGTCATCCTCGCGTTGCCCCGGGGTATCGAGAATGAGACCGTTTCGCTCCCAGTCCGTCAGATTATCCGACCGGTACACCCCTTGTCCATGCCACTCGTCCACAATCATCCAATAGCATCCTTTCAGGCGGAACACATTAGGGCCCTCATGCGGACGTCCGGTGATTACCGGGCCCGCCACTTGCCAATCGTACAAGTTCACGCTGTCCGCCGCGTAGGTATGCGACCCATGGGCCTCGTCCTTGTACCACATCCGGAATCCCCCGTCCGGCAATGGATAAATGCAGGCATCAATCACACGATCGGAGCTGAGTTCGAGCTTGTTGCCAAATGTCCAAGCAAGCAGATCCGGACTGGTATAATGCAGCACCTCCCGTTTATGACCTGCCCACTGAACAGGTACCCCTTGAATGTAGCTGACGTACATATGGTACAAGCCTTCATGCCAAATGATCTCGGGTGCCCAGAACGTATTGCGGCCCCATTCGATGTCGAGACCCGTCAGCGTCCCCCGGTACACCCAGGTAGCTCCTCCATCGCGGGAAGATGCTACACCCAGATCCGTACCGTGCACCCAGGCAAAGCCGGGACCTTCCGCCGTAGCTCTCCGGTTCGTGTAAATCATCCACCATTCTTGGCATTTTCTGTTCCAAATAACGACCGGGTCCGCAGCCCCATCAAAAATAGGATCACGAAATAAAGGTGCTTTCATGCTCATGGTCTCCTCATCTGTAATCAATTCCTTATTACCCGTACACCTTCAGGTGCTTCTATCTCGGAATGCACGGATCCGTCCGCCTCTCTTGTGTGCTTTACTTTCACGATGCCGTACGGCGTGGGGTAAGTACCCTCCGCCCACACAAGATCACCTAGTTGAGGCGCGACCCGGATGGCCCGGCATCCCGGCTCAACAGGACGAATGCCCAGCACATATTCGGACAGCCAAGCCGTCGGACCGGACGCCCAGCCGTGGCACAGGCTGTGACGATAGCCCTGGTAGCAATAGCCGCCGTAAGTGCCGTGCACATCGGTTTTGCCTTCCGGTGTGAGCTCGTCAATCCGAGCCGCATTGTTTAGCCAGTCGATATCGAAATCCTCCCAGAACGTCGTTGCTCCAAGCGATAGCATGCCTCCCCAGTAGGAACGGATGCTGTCCAGACTTCCCAGGATATCTCCAGCTTCGCCGCGGGCCTTTAGTATGTAATAGCCGTAAAAGGTGGAATACCCCTTCGGAGAACCGGGAGCAATGACCTCTTGATTCGCCTCCCGCGGATCAAGCAGCCCTACAAGAGCCAGCAGAGAAGCAGCCTGCTTGCTGCCATTGTGATCCGGCGTTACTTTGCGCAATTGGGCCTCGATACGACGGCACAGCTCTCCGGTTTCGGAATCCCCCATCAGCTCACAGAGTCTTCCCCCGGCCTCCATACTCCAAATAAACAGCGCATGCGCTCCCGCCCTTACTCCTTCGGGATTCGTGGAGGAAGGCCAATCAAGGAAGGGATTGGGAATATCCACACTGCCATCCTCGCGGACACATGCCGCAAGCTGACGGAGTAAGCCGGTCATGTAAGGCTTCTGCTCCTTCAGGTAGCTCAAATCACCGTTCTGCATATACCAATCGTGATGCACGAGAACCCACCAAATGGAATAGGTAGGGAAGGTCGTCATCCAGCCCGGCAGCGGACTCTGATCCCGGATGAAATCCAGACTCCGAGGCACGACATCATGATAGCCGAAAACCGCCTGAAGCGTTGATATCTCCGGGTGCATGTCTCCCGTCCAAACCAATCGATCCCGCTTGATGCCATCCCACAAATAGTCCTGCATATTCAAATGAACCGTATACGCTCCTGCCTCCCAGATCCGGTTGAGCAGTTCATCATTGCATCGAAAGCTGCCTTGATATTCCACATCTTGCATAAGCGCAACGGCACGGACGCTGAGTAGCTGTACGAAGTGGCCTTCATCCAGAAAATCGATCCGAACGAAGCGGAAGCCGGTGTTTCCAATTTCCTCCGCTCCCATGAAGCTGACCTCGAACATACCGTCTCTCACGGCATGATTATTCGTTGCATTCGTCGTTCCTCCGAGCTCGCTCATCGCCTCCATCGCCGATTCCCCGAAGCGGACGCGCAGCCTTGCCGTTCTCGTCGTTTTATTGCTTCCTCCGGCAATACAGATCTGTACACCTCCATGCAGCTCCGTACCGAAGTCAAGCAAGAAGCCCGGCGCACTCCCTTCATGACGGAGGATACATGCCTTCTCCATCGGTGAGCTTAACACGGATTGTCCGTCGCGACCTGCGAGAAGCAGCTCTGTTCTTTCCAGCCGGGAACTGTCTTCCTTCGATTGCCAAATGATCCTGACCGGATCGATATAATACCGGGTTCGTGGATCCTGCTGAACCCGCGCGTTACGCCAGGCTTGCCACATGCTGCAAGCTCCTTTCGCTTTTTTACTACAAGAGTAACGAATACGCGGTTTTCCGGCAATCAGACTTTTTTATGGAATTTGCACTATTTTGGCCTGAAGAAACAAAGAAAGGCCCTCCGTCCCCCGAATGGCCTTCTGTTTAGTATTCATTTGTTGCTGTTTCTAAAGCTATCGTACTGTTCTTCACTGCCGATGAAAAATTCCGAGACGGTTATGTTTTCCGGACCGCCGCTTCGGGTAGATACCCCGTGAAACCTTTCGTGCTCCACTTTCCTCCGGTTGCCTTGACTGTCGATATAATAGACTTCAACCGGTCCGCTCTCCATACGGGAGGATGTCTTCAATGTACCCGACGCAGGAACATGATAAATATAGGTGTTGTTATTTTCCTTGGCCAGCGGCGGGGCATCCGGCTGTTCAAATATCGTTTGCACCTGTCCGACGAAGTTTTCGGGGAGTAAGTATATATGCAACGGGTTTCTGTTGACGGTTAGGATGAGAAAAAGAATGGCAAGCAGTAGAATCGCTAAGGCTACGATAACGGATTTCGGCAAGCCCGTTTTATTTCTCAATGGAATCTACCCCCAATAGATGCAGTCTATCGCTAAGCTAGTGTCCATATCCATGAGATGCTTCAGCAAAATACATGATGATGACAAATACACCTAGAATAGCACTCATAAACATCAAAGCAAGGCCGGTCCACCCGACGGACGATTTTCTTGGAGCTCGCCTTGATTTCTTGAACAACAGACTACCTACAACAAGCAGTAATACGATCATTATCAGGACATGATCACGCAAGCCACTCACCCTTTCAGCTAGATCCGCACGCCTGAAGCGTATTTTGCAAAACTACCGGTCCTAGCTCTTGCGTCCCCGTATTCGATAGCCGTACTTCTACTCGTGTAATTAAGGGAAGCTCCTGAGATATTTCATCGAACTTTCCTACCCAAGGGGTCCCGCCGAACCAGCTAGGCGTGTTTTCCTTCACTGGATGCATCGTAAAGCGCCAGCTGATTTCACCGGGGACTTGGGCAAAGCCTTCGTACCGGTCATACTCGCCAAAGACGGAGGGTGACGGAAGCCAATCCGCATAAATGCCCACACTTTGTCTCTCCCTTACCGGGCTCGTCGCGCTCTCGGCATAAGGTTTTCTCACCTTGGTAATTAGTGCAACTCCTTGCGCATTAGGAATTTCCTTCATCGTAGCCCGAAGCACCACGCTGCACGGGTAAGAAGCCTGAGGCTGTGCCTGCACTCTATGCGTGCTCGAAGCCAGCAAAGCCAGAACGATCCCCAGCGCGAACCATGTTCTCACGGTGCAACACCTCCTCAAAGATGAGGATAGTGTATCCAGATTCTCCCTTTTGCATCCGCCGCCAAACTGTTAAAAGCCCGAGGAGCTTAGATAACCGTGTATACTGACAAAAAGCGCCTTACCCCCGCAATAAGCGGAATAAGACGCTCTTTCCTTTTAATATACGTCGCGTTGGTAACGCCCTTGCTCCTGCATGTTGTTCAAGTAGGCTTCCGCTGCTTCCTGCGTCATGCCGCCCTCTGTTGCAATAATGCTGATCAAGGTGTTGTGAACATCCTTCGCCATGTACTGCTTATCTCCGCAAACATAGAAGTATGCCCCTTTTTCCAGCCATGCAAACAATTCTTTGCTGCTTTCAAGCATTTTATGCTGTACGTATACCTTTTGCTCCGAATCACGGGAGAACGCCGTATCTACTTTGGTAAGAACGCCATCCTTTTGATATTGTTCAAACTCATCCTGATATAGGAAATCCGTGGCGGATCGCTGGTCACCAAAGAACAGCCATGCTCTGCCCGGCGCTTTGGTCACGGCACGCTCTTGGATAAAGGAACGGAACGGAGCAATACCGGTACCCGGACCTACCATGATAATGTCCTTTTCAGGGGATTCCGGCAGGTTAAAGTGTTTATTTTGCTGAATGAAAACCGGTAGTGTATCTCCCTCGGGAAGACGTTCCGCACATTGCACGGAGCAAACCCCTTTGCGTACGCGTCCATGAGCTGTGTAACGAACCGCACCGATCGTCAGATGCACCTCGCCGGGATTCGCCGCGAAGCTGCTTGCAATGGAATACAGCCGCGGAGTCATTTTTCTCAGCAAAGACACAATCTCCTGGGCAGACGCTTTCCACGGGCCAAAATCACGCAGCATATCAAGCAAATCGCGCCCGTCGATATATTCCTTCAGCTGATTGGCGTTTTCATTTAATACCAGCTTTTGCAGCTCCTCGTTATCCGATAATTGCGCTGCCTGCTGCATAATTTTTTTGGTCAATAAGGTAATCTCAAAGTAAGATGACAGAGCTTCCTTTAACGGGAGTGTATCGCCCTGCTTACTAACCGTAACCTGTAGTTCCGGGTCCCACTTCATCTCTTCAAGAAGGGCAGCCACTAGCTCCGGATCATTCTCTGGATAAATTCCAAGGCAATCGCCCGGCACATAGGAGAGCTCCGAGCCCTGCAACGAAAGCTCAAGATGTCTCGTTTCTTTACTCGACCCGGCACCATTGAGATTGACATTCTTAAGTACCTTCGCTTGAAACGGATTGTTTCTAGAGAATAATGGTGTCCCCTTTGAGTTATCGACTGTATTCTCGGTAAGCATAATCTTCACCTCAACAAGTTGTATACATCTAGCATATCACATGATGAAACAATCAAATGTGTCTTTTCACGCACATATACCACATAATATCGTATTTGTTGCAAAAATGAAACTTTCCTGCCGCTTTATTTCGTCATGATACATCAATTTTCTTTGAATATTGTATGAGCTCAGTTGCTTGTATTACCACATAAAAGATGAAACATTTCACCGGAAAACGTTCACGAGCCTAGCATTCTAACCTTGTCCTCCAACGGGCTTTGACTATCCTCATCCCACACAACGGATATTTCGAAGGTCCCCTTCTCAAAAAAGAGAGGAAGCCTGCGTCGGAACCATGGCTGCATAGGTAACCGGAAAGCTTCGTCAATCGTAACCCATTGCAATTCTCCTTCCGGCGGGTTGGACAGCAGTTCTCCCTCAAACTCTCGGACAAGATAATTAAACACGATGTACCGATACTTCGTTTTTGGAACGAGATACTCATCAATCCCTTTAAAAATAAGATTCTCCGGCTTCACGATTAAGCCGGTTTCCTCCCTAAGCTCCCGGGCAGCCCCCTCGGTCATACTCTCAGGAAAGTCTATCTTGCCCCCTGGACCCAAGTATCCCGGGAACCCCAGCTCATTCGGACGATTTAGTAATAAAATCTTGTCTTGATCCTGCACAATACACATCGTATATAAACCGCAGTCGTTTTTAACCGGCATGGTCATCCCCCTCTACCCGAACCAAATTACCAATGTTTTTCCAGCCTTGGAGAGAAGCCGTTTCTCAAGTAAAACGGCACACTATCGGCGCTTGGCCAAAGAACCAGAAACTCTACATGATTCTCTTTAGACCACTGCTCCATGGCCGTATGGATTGTTGTTCCGATCCCCCGACCTCTATAAGCAGGGCGAGTATAGACGTTGGTCACATAGCCGAAATAAGGGTCCGCAGACTTTCCGGGTCTCGGAACCTTGTGGATAAGCTGAAGGTACATGTGGGATACAATCTTAGCTTCCGTTTCGGCAATCCAGATATGCCAATCTCCCCCGGACAGGGCTCTCTCCAAAAAATTACGGCATATTTGGTGGAACTCCACCTCATCAAAAGCAGCATTCGGCTGCTCCTCTAACGTATAGTCCCAGCGCATTCGAATCAGTTCATCCACATCGTTTAATGTAGCAATACGAATGTTAGCCATTCCATCACCCCTTCATGCCGATATGTCCTACTTGCCATGGGAAAGCTCATTTAAAGACAAGCCAACCGGTCGGGTAAAGACGTCCAATGATTCTCAATCCAATGCATTTCCTCCACAAACCTGCCGAGCAATCCGCGCAGCTCGCTTTTTGCGCGCACCTCCGTCCGCAGCCACCAGAGCGATTCAATAAGATACAGCATACTCATAGCCCGGTAGAGCAAACCGTCAGGCGTTACCGAATACACTCGGTAGCCTTCCATAAATGCGCTTGCAGTCTCCTGTACGAGCTGGCCGTCCTTCAGTGAGCCGGATAAGATAGCCCTGGCCACATCAATCTCAGGATACGCCACCGTCATTCGGTCGAAATCTACGATACCGGCCACTCCCTGATCATGCAGCACGATATTATCCACCCATAAATCCCAATGCAGCCAACCTGTCGGGGCTGCAGCAAACATCTGAATATCCATTGACCTGACAATCTCCTGCGAACGTCTTAGCCATTCCAGGACAACCTCATCTCCTGCCTCTTGAGCTTTGGCCTGATTGACCTTCCATTCCTGCCAATAAGCATTCTGATCCGGCTTCCAGGCAGGCTGATCCGGCATCGGCACCGAGCGCAGCCACTGATGCATTCGGCCGGTAGCGAGACCCAACTCATACATTTGAGAACGGGTAAGGCATCCCGCCTGAGCGGTATGTCCATCCACCCAATCCAATACGGTATAGTATGAACCCGACGGTGTCTCAAGGATATGCTGACCCTTGTAGCTATGAACCTTAGGACAAGGGATCCCTGCCGTATTCAGACCATTCTGGATTCGGAGTGTTTGTTCGATGCTGTTTTTTCTTTCCGGACGCGAATGCAGCTTGTATCGATCCGGATGATAGTACTTAACAAAGAGCGGCCCCCGGTCCGTATCCGTTCTCCATTTCACATTCAGCCAGCCTTTATCAATCGGCACCATATCGATTACGGTCAGGCCGAACAATTGGTTCAGATGCCCTCGAATTTCTGCAGCCTGTTTGTCCAAATCCTCATACTCCTTTTTCTATGTTTCCTTTGCATACAAACAGGTTGGGATATCCCGATTCCGCTTATTCAAAAACTGCTTCTCCAGCTTCATGCCCAGCCTCTCCGCAACTTTCCGCGAACCGACATGGTCAACGGGCATGCTGGCACAAATCCGTTTTAAGCGCAAACGATCCAGTCCATACTGCATGACGGCCCCGGCCGCTTCCGTCCCGTACCCGCCTTTCCAGTATTCGCAATCGATAATGTATCCCAGGTCGTTCTCCTTCCGACCATCGACCTCCAGCAGCAGCAGACCCGCGTCCCCGATCAAAGCATTCGTATGCTTATGAATGAGAGCGAAACGTCCGAAGCCTGTCGGGTACTGCTCCAAGCTTCGCTGTATCCACTGGCGGCTCTGCTCAAGAGTGAAGGGTGCAGGCCAAAATTGCATGGTGACAGGGTTCGATAATAAAGCGTGCAGCACCGGGAGGTCCTCCCAAGTGTATTGCCGAAGTAGTAGTCTTTCCGATTCCAGCATATTGCTTCCTCTCTTTCCTTTATGACTAGTTGCCCATCCGGGAGCTGTATTAATCTTGAAACAGTTCTTTGAGGATACGCTTCCTGTTTTCCAGAAAGGTTCTGGTGATTTGATAATGATCCGTATCCTCGTAAGCAATCTCCGATATGGTTTGGTTATCGAAGCTCAATATGTGTGCGCCAGGGTAGCCCAATAAAATGGGAGAATGGGTCGCGATAATAAATTGCGAGGTATCCGATAAGTCGTGAAGAATTCTGAGCAAAGACAGCTGCCTGGCGGGAGACAGAGCCGCTTCGGGTTCATCGAGCAAATAGAGCCCTTTGCGATGGAACCGGTTCGTAAACAAATTCAAAAAAGATTCCCCATGGGATTGCTCATGTAAGGAACGACCGCCATAATGCTCTTGGGCGCCGATATTGTCAATATGGGATGCGAATTGGTAGAACGATTCGGATCGCATAAAAAAACCGTTCGAAATTTTGGGCAGCCAGGATAACCGCAAATACTTACCAAGGGCGGAGCCCGAAGCATCCACCTCGTAGTAATTGTTCCTCCCGCCACCGGCGGTATTGAACCCGCATTGATGAGCGATTCCTTCAAGCAGTGTCGATTTACCCGAACCGTTCTCGCCTACAAAAAAAGTAATGTTATTTTTGAATTCCAGCTTTCTAAGGGATTTCACTGAGGGAATATCGAAGGGATATCGATTCTGGTGTTCCACAGTGTCATACAATAATTCAACGCTTCTAAGGTACATACGACAAACCCCTGTTCCCGTATCCGGACAAGCGAGCGCATCCCCGGTTTAGAGTGTTTTTCTAAATATACCCATTCCATTGCAAGAGTTCAACATGATTAAGCCGCTTGCTATGCAAGGGCCTCGGCCCTCTGAATATGAGATTGTGATAAGTCACATTTGTGGGAATAATAGACGCAGTGAGGTGAACCGAATGAATTCGAAAAAAGAAGATAACGAGAAGGAGCTGGCCTTTCTAAAGGAACAGCTGGGGATTAATAATCCTTCCCCTGACCAGCTCAAAAAGGCCTTGAAGGAGCTTGCCTCTCGTAAGGTTATCTCAAAGTTTACAATAAAAAGCGACAAGGAGTGAATCCTCGTCGCTTTTTTAATTGTAAGAAACACTCTCGGTCCAAATTGAAAAAGCTGCCGCTTGTCATTGCGCAGCCCCATTCATTTTCTTGCTATGATCGCGAAACGTTTGGAATTCGTCATTATTCCCTTACTTGTCGTGTTCTTAGCAATAAAATGGTCCAATAGCAAATAGTCCTGTTCCTCTTCCCCAAAGCCCGGGATGATCGGAGTATGCTTCAACACGAAAAGGAGATCTTCGAAGGTTTCGTAATACTCTTGCGAATCATATTCAAAGGATTGGATCTCCGTGAATCCTGCTTCCCTTAATTCTGTTATATATCGATGCTTGAGCGTCCCGTCCGGAGTACCGAAGGACTGTCCCCTTCGGAAGGCCTGTTTGAGGTTAAGCTTATCTTCCTCGCTTACCTGCTGTGTAAGGAATAGGCCGTCCTTGGCAAGAACCCTTGCTACCTCTTGAGCGTGAAACGGGGCGTGACGGCAAGATGCCACATTAAAAAAGCTATCGGGAAACCGGATGTCGGCGGTATCCATTAACATCATTCGAACATTGGTTTTCCCGGAGGCCTCGGCATTAGCGTGTGCGACTTTCATCATACCCTCGGAATTATCGATTCCAACGGCTAGCAAAACCGCATCGGCAACGGATAACAATGTTTCCCCGCCACCGGTACCTATGTCCAGAAGCAGATCCGATTTCGTGCACCGCTTAGCGACCTCATGAAAAAGCTCCCATGCAGCCCCTTCGGACTTACATTTCACTTTACTGAAATCCCAACCGTTCCATGCACCCACCCGATCGTAAAAATGCTGATATTCCCGTTCGTTCACATCCATTTACCCCTAATCATTGATTTCTGATAGCTGATTAGGCTACTATACCAAATTCTGCCGCCCTCTGAAAATATTTTTTCGAGGACAAGCCGCAAAAGGATTGGAGCAGGGTAAATAGTAACACAACAACAGGGAGGGATTGCGATGAGTAAATTTGTAGAATCCAATGTCTGGAGCGGCGGAGCCGGGACGGGGGACGAAATCACTTGGCTCGGTCCGTCGATCGCCCGAAGTCCAAGATTTCATATAACGCGCAAGCCGGAATCGAATTCGCCAGCTAAAGTAACGGGGACCGTTATCCGCTGGAACCAGGACCGGGGCTTTGGATTTCTCAAGCCGGACGGATTACAGGAAGATTCGGACGTGTTCGTTCATATTATAGAATTACAGCGTTCGGGAATTGAACGGCTGCGGCGAGGAGACCGTGTGGCCTTCGTGCCGGTAACGAGAAAAAGCGGTAAGCTCTCCGCTGCGGAGGTCGAGCTTATTAACGCTTAAACAGGAGGATGAAGCATGTTTATACCAAACATCGATCAACGCTCGGAGGAAAGCGCTAAGGCTTCGATCGCGGCAGCCGTTACGGAGTACCATGCGTATCTTGCGGAGGCGAACTCGTCGGAGCTGCAGAAGCTGCTGGAGGAGATGGAGGCGGCGAAGACCGCCTATTTCAATGCGCTTACGGATCTCAAGAAAAGGCTGCAGGAGCTCTCCCTTGAAGAGCAGAGGCTGTCCGATCTGATGCGGGAGTATGGCGTGGAGGGCTCACTGCCTTCTCTTACCATCAACAAGCTGACGCATCCTCATCATTTTATCTCGACCTATGAGATTATTGCGGACAGAGCGTTGGATTAAGGAGAAATATACGATCGGGCCGCAACTATTCCAAGTTCTTCCACGTATAGAAAGGAGCGCTACCTAAGAAGGAGGAGCTTCTATGTTACTCGATGCTTACCGCAGGCTGCCGATGTTTCCGCTGCTTGCGCTGATTCCCTTGACAGTGGACGGCATATCGGTCCTGCTGGGGATGCTGTTGCGGGGCTTTCACGGAGATCCACATGTTACGTTCAAGCTCACTATACAGATGGGCTTACCCTCGATCGCCGCCGTGACGGAGCAGACGTTCATGCTCGGATCGGTTCAGGTAGGCAGCGGTATTCATGCGGGCAGTATGCTCGGTGTGCTGCTGCTGCTCGCGGCATTTCTCACGGTACAGGCCTTCCTGCAGGGCGGATATATCGGGCTGCTCCATGATACGGCCGGTGGGAGCGGGCTGTCGTTGGAACGGTTTGCCGCCTATGGGAGGCGCTTTTTCGGACGCTTCTTCCTATTAAATCTTCTCGTAATGGCCTTGTTGTTTCTGGTCGGGGGCATTTTCACCGGTGTTATGGGAATGCCCGGCGTCATCCTGTTCATGCTCATTTTTATCAGCGTAAGGATTGTTTTTCTTTATCTCGAATTCACTCTGGTGGCTGAGGATTGCTCTATAGGGGAAGCCTTCCCCCGTTCGCTTGAAGCGTTTCGCAGGCGTACCTCCTACACCCTGCCGCTTGTCGCAGTAGCACTTGTGATCAATGTCGTGGCCGGGCTGCTGATTAATGCGATGTGGATGCCGTTCCTGTTCTTTGTGTTACTGGTTGCGTATGACCTGACGATGGCCGGACTGCAGCTCGCCTTTATGGAGGATTATCATAGTACTCGAAGACAGTATTGAGGCAAAAGAGAAAGCTCCAAGTGAAACGGTTGGCCTTGAACCCGTCCGTTCACTCGGAGCTTTTCGATATGTTACCATTGATCCTTGAGAATTTCCGATCTTTTCTTAAGATACTCCTCCTCAGTAATCAGCCGGTCCTGCCGCAATCTCTCCAGCTTCCGCAGCCTCGTTTCAAAATCCGGCCCCTGTGTGGAGTCCACGCGCGGCATGGGCTCCACATCTACCTCCCACTGTGATACCCCGCGGCCTGTGAAGAAATTGACCCCATTCGTAATGGTAATCCCGAGTGCCACCAAAACCCACAGAATACCGAAGAATCCGGGCGCACTTGGAATCACGCTCGTCACTCCAAAGATAACAAAACCGGCGCCTACGATCATCCCCAATAATGAGGCTCCCTTGCTCGGCTTGACTCGTCCTCTCATGAACATGCGGATCCGCCTCCCTGCCTATGTTACAACTATATACGTAATGCAAAGAAAATTGTTGCACTAGGTCTGACCTTGCACCAAGGTACGGAATAATTAGGTCGAAGTTATCAGGCGATTTGGGTATTTCGGACAATACTCAAACGAGGGTTCGATATGTTTTGATAAATAATGGTCATAACGGACAAATATCGACGTCATCGACAGGCGTATGGGAGGTCACCTATGAAAAGAACGATAATTACCGGGATCATTACTGCGCTGCTCGCTGGTTCGATCGCCGGGCCGGGTACAGGACAGGCTGCCGCGGGGGTTTCCTTCACCGATGTGCAAGGGCATTGGGCCGAGACAAGCATTAAACATTTAGCGGAGCAAGGAATTCTCGACGGCTATCCCGACGGAACCTTCCGACCGGATGAGCCGATTCAGATCGATCAGTATATCAAAATGCTGCTGCTCTCCTATTCCAATCAGCACCAGAATGGAGAGCGGAGCTGGAAGAAGGACTTTCTCCAGGCATTAAGTCCCGAAAACCGGGATATTCTTGCCCAGGATTACCGCAATTTCACCTTTAAGGCAAGTCCGGTAGGCTACTGGGCCAAGCCTTATATCGACCTTGCCAGCGACCTTAGCTTCATCAGTAAGGCTCGATTTCCGGATGTGAAGGCTCCGCTGAAGCGGGAGAATGCAGCTGAAATCATCTATTATACTTTGCGGCAGCTGGAGTACGTTGAAGATGAAGGCTTTAGCATGGCTTATGCTTCAGGCATCGGGGATTTGCTCAGCGCTTCCTCCCGGGAGCAGCGTTTTATTGCGGAAGCCTATGTCAAAGGGATTATGGATGGCTACCCGAACGGCTATTTTGGCGTAGGACGAACGGTTACCCGCGCGGAGGCGCTTACCATGCTGGATCGTATTACAGCCAAAGAGAAACGGGTTCCGCTTCAGAGGAACAGCCCCTCCATGCCTGAGCTGTCCAGGGTTGTTCCGGCGAAGGACGGCAGCTACAAGCCGGTGCTTTTTCCGTCCCGCCATATGCTCGATGCCTATGATGTGATGCAGGAAGCCGCCAAGCTGCGCGGAACGAATTACGATTTGGTGGAAACCTTTGCCCGCCTTTATAAAGATAAAGAGGACAAGGGCAAGGCGATCGCCCTAGGCGGTACGGCCGGAGTGCTCAGCGGTTATGAGGAGGCCGCCTTATGGCTTGAGCCGGCCTATAAGACCTATGGCGTAACGCTGAAGGTGGGTAACGACACTTGGGCACGCAATGAAGAGCCGATCCGTATGTTCACGAATCACATCTTCGGCTATAACGCGGAGCTGTTCCGGCAAGCTCTCCTGGAAGCCTACCGTACAGTGGAGCAGAACGGAAAGCTGGATACCTCAACTGTCGAAATTGGCGGCTATTCCGTGGAAACGCGGTTGGATGGGGCCGGTAAGGCACTCACGTTCTCCATTGTTGAGAAAACCCACTAAAAGGGTGCGAATACAGAAGAACCGTTCGGTGATCCGAACGGTTCTTCGCCATCCTCTCCTATCTCCAGCCGTTCACGGGACCGCTGCCGATACGCTTATCCGTCTTCCCCTGAAGGTATACGAGCCGCATCATGACCTCCGCCACCTCAGCCCGTGTAATCGTATCCTTCGGACGGAACGTTTCCTCAGCCGCATTCATTAGACCGAGCTTAAAAGCAACGGCAACGGAGCCCGGATCAGCGATGTCATCATAGTCCTTAAGGCTCATAACCGATGAATCGGAAGTCAAGTGTGTGGAAAGCTTCTCATAGCCGGCAAGGCGTGTAAGCCAACCGGCGAGGGCTTCCCGCGTAAGCAGCCCTTCGGGATCGAATCCCGCGGTAAGCTCCTCCCGCTTCAACAGTCTTTGTTCGAGGAAATAGCTGATCGCTCCCGCATAGGGGCTCTTTTGCAGCTTCTCGTCCAGCTTGGCGTCTCTGGGATTGCCTGCAGCATACATCGGCTCAAAGTAGGGGGAGAGCGCCTGCGCCATCATGGTCATAAATTCCCCTGTGCGAACAGTACCGCTCGGATCGACATTGCCTTCCGCATCCAGCTTCAGAAGTTGATACTCCACCAGCGTTTGGAGTGATTTCTCAGCCCAGTGGCCTTCCACATCGGCAGGCTTCCTGTCTGAGCTTCCCTCTGATAATGAAGACTCCCACATGCTGCGGAACACCCCCGTCACCGCATCGATAACAGTCCCCATCCCGTCCTCGTGACCGCGAAGCTTCGGACTATAGACGAGCTTCACAATAGGCTTTGCCTGCACGCCGGCAGCCATATCGGGATGGAAGCTTTGGTAATGAAGCTCCATTTCCAGCTTCTCCTCGTATTGCTTCCGGGCTTGCTCCTCCGTAACGACAGGCTCCAGCTTCGGTACGGAGCTCGGCTCCGACATACCCGACACGAAATAGCTGGCCAGTTGACCGTCGCCGTTCAAAGTCATATGAATTTGATTACCGACCACCATGATATCATGAACGTAGCGCTGAAACGTAAACTGAAACGCGTGGTCATTGGAGGATGGCCCGTACGAGAAACCTTTCATCCATTTCAATTCATCAGCGGCATTCGGATACAGCTGATTAATCAGATCGAAAGCCTTGCTCTTGGCTGCTTCTTCTGTAATGGATGGCGTCTTCGGCTGCTCCACTGCTTTCTCTCCTGGAATCATCACGGAGGAAGAATAAATTTCTTTACGCAGCTCCATAATTTGACCGCTTGTAGCATCAACAACGGCGGACCATGTGTTATCCGCAAAGACCGGCTTGCCGTCCTCCGACCAGTGAAGCCGCCATGACTTACGGCCTGTCGGATAGTGCTCCTGCGCAGAGGAGGCTTCCTTCGAGAGAAGCATCTCTTCCGGAATCAGCTTCAGCTGACGAACGCGTTCCTCGGCCTCCTCCTTGGTCAGCTCTCCAGGCGCTGCCGTGTAGACAGCTCCCTGCTTAGGAACCGCTTGGAAGCCCTGCACGCTCGAAGCCGGCTTCGCCTCTCCCGTCATCTGAAGGAAATCTCCTGTCTGTGCATCCAGGGTATAAATTTCCTTATTCACCGGCTGCCAGCCCAGGAAGTATTCGGTTGTCGGAGACATTCCCCATCGGCCCTTGGGAATATAAGCGAGCTGCAGCTGGAACTGCTCCTTAAACCGCTTGAGTGCTTCCTCTGCACTATAGGCTGGAACTGGCGACGGGTATACGGCAGAACCTCCTTGAAGGTAAAAGCTGGTGACCTGGCCGTTCCCGTTCAAGCTGATTCCTACGCTTTCGGAGCCGGAGGGAATCCCATTGACATGGCGAGTAAATAGGAACTGGTACTCGATAGGTCCAAAGAGGGAAGTGCGTCGCGGCTGCTTTTGTTCGTTTAGCTTCAAATCAGAAACGCTCATCGAGCCTGCGGCCTTGGCAATAAAAGACTTTGCTTCCTCTACGGCTTGCTCCCGGGTTAGCTTAGGCGGATAATACGGCTCGTCATCCTCTGATAGACTCGGCCCCCCAATATGAATCTGCAGCAAATCTCCGTTCGTCGCATCCATCTGACTTTGGAAACCGTAACTGCCGCTTCCATACTGCATCTGCCACGTGATGGACCACACAGCAGCCGTCTGCGCAGGAGGATACTGCCTGCCGCTCCCGAGCTCAACGTTCTGCACCTCCGCTTCCTTAAGCATCGGGAACAGCGCTCTAGTCTTTTCTATCGCCTGTTCCTTCGTGAACTTCGCTTCAAGCGACTCCTCCGGGTTGGCAGTCATCATGCTGCCTGCCGGCATCAACTGGGCCGGCCCCGAGCCCGAAGCAACAGATACAACCGGCACCGTGATGGAATTGGCTGAGACTGCCGGTACCCAGCTCGTTCCAAGGGCAGCCGCAATGACGGTTACGCCGGCTCTTCTCCATATGCGATCATACTTCACATCTTCATCTCCCTATACCTATAGTTACATGGCTGACAAAAAGTCCCATAGGTAATACGCCGTATAGGCGGAAAGGTTTCCTTTTCATGGAAAATCGGATGACCGATGGCATCATGGGGCAAAGGGATTGCAGCAAATATTTCTTTACAGCAGTACTCTTTATTGAATATATATAATTATTGATGTATATTTATACAATCATAACTGCAAGGAGGCATCTGCCATTGTCCTATACCATTAGAAATGCCGCACCTTCCGACATCCCGCGGATTACAGAACTCATGCATGAATACATCGTTGGATTTTATAAGAATCCCTGGCCGTCGGATGAGAAAATTCACTTGCTAATCCAAACCCTGCTGGAAAAGCAAGACGGGATTCAATTCGTCGTAGAGCAGGATGCGCACCTTATCGGCTTCGCCACATTATATTTCACATTCAGTACGATGAGGGCCGGCAAAATTACGATCATGAACGATTTCTTTCTCCTGGAGCCTTACCGCGATACGGAAGTGGAAGCTGCACTGTTTATGCATTGCAAAACCTACACGCAAGACCATGGCTTTGCTTACATGTCTTGGATTACGGCTGCCCAGAATGAACGGGCTCAACGATTCTTTGCTCAAATGGGCAGCCTTCAGGGGAATTGGATCAACTACTCGATCAGTTAATACTCAGCAGGGAGCCGATGGCACCGCAATATTGGCCATTGTCCAGAAAAATGGGGCGGGCCCCCCGTAGGTCCGTGTAATATCGGACAACTTCTTTCAAAGGCTCATTATTCAAGAAAGAGGATCCGATGTATACGACCGAGGAGGATCCGCACTGCCCGGCTGCCAGTACGCTGGCCGTCGCTACGGTTTCTCCCACCAACCCGACGACGGAGGACAACAGCTCTTCCTTCGTCAGCAGATGGACATTAGCCGTCAACCTGCCGAAATTACTGGCGGTAAGATCCCCGGGGATGGGCGGCTCCGTTCCTTCATAAATATGACGCACCTTCAGGTCGATCCGATCCCGGTCGCCCGAAGCGGCGAGGGAAACAATAGCTTCATAATCCGTAATTCCCGTTAACAGCTGCGAAAGCCCCATGAGCGTGCCCCCGCCAACCCCGGTTCCTCCCACTCGAGCATGCCCTTGCTCCTGAACGCGGTGGATGGACGTTCCTGTTCCCACATTCGTCAATATGAAAGAGCCTGGGTCGATTTGTTCGCTTTGCAGGAGATACTTCGCCCCTCGAACGGTCCCTTCGAATTCCACAATCTCGGATGCCTCTTTATGTAGAGCTGCCTTCACCTGGGCTGTTCTTCCGCCCGTAATACAAAGCTTCGCCTCAGCCAAACGGTTGATCCATGCCGTGACTTCCTCCAGCTTGGATACAGGCAAGCTTTTGAACTCAATCCGGTCCTGCTTCCTGTAAGCTATTTTGATCAATGTGCCGCCGGCATCGATTCCTATGTTCATCAATAATCGCCTCTACCTTGTAAAATGCTCACCTGTTTTATGCAAACGTTATCTATTTTATCATGATACCTTCGTAAATAAAGCTATTTTTCGAAAAAAAGAAAAAAGAGCCGCCAGAACTCAGCCGCTCTTATCTGTATCTATACTCTTTATGGTTTTATTTCTGCGACAGCTGCTGCTTTAGAACCTCATAGATGTCCTTGGCCAGGAAAGCGTTTTTGCTGTCCTTTTCATACCAGTTCTTGTACCATTCCTCGATTTTCTTGCCATTGCCCTTGTCCCAAATGTCCTTCGCTTCCTTCGACGCCTGCTCGGGAGTATATGCTTTGCCGCCCAGGATCGCTTTGATATACGTGTCGTCGATCGGTTTCGTAATCGGGCTGGACAACGCTTCAATATCCTTCGGATGCTGAGGCATGTGCTCGGGATGTGTAATTTCTACATAAGGCTTGTTCGGATCGGTATAGATCTGCATGGCCTTCTTATACATCTCGAAGCCTTCCTTCTGAATCGGATCATTCAGATTGAAGGAGACCGCCAGCTTGCCGCACTTCGCATCGAGCACGTTGCTGCTCATCATCTGGAAGTCGATGTTCCAGGACACCTCTTGCTTGCGCTTATCCGCGCTGATCGGCTCAGGGCAGCCGTTTGCTCCTAGCTTCCAATGCTCGCCTTCGATTCCGTTCTTCAGCGTATTGGCAGTCTCCGGCTTCACCAGGAAATCAATGAACTTCATTACGGCATCGGGGTTCTTCGTACTCGCATTCACCACGGCTGTCGCCTGCACCGGGTTGGAGAACGCCGGGTTGAACTGCCCCGCCGGGCTCTTCGGATAAGGAATCGGCGTTACGACCGCCTCCGGCGCATTCTTCTTGAGCGACGTCAGCTCGTTCTGAGCGAAGCTCACCCAGTTAATTTGAAGCGGATAAATACCGATCTTGCCGTTCACAAAGTCTTGGCGCGCCTTCGCTCCGTTCTTATCATTGAGAAAATCCTTATCGATGATGCCTTCGTCAAACAATCTCTTCTTGAAATCCGTCACAGCTGTGAAGCTGTCCCAGTTGCGCACGACGGCTCCATCCTTCACCACCCAGCGCGTGGCTTGGAAGATCTGATCCACGACCTGACCGGACTGCAGGCTGATCGCCATCCCGTAGGTGTCCTTCTTGCCGTTGCCGTCTGGATCGTTCTCGGCGAACGCTTTGGCCACCTGATATAGCTCCTCTGTCGTTTGCGGCGCCTGCAGATTGAGCTTCTTCAACCAGTCCTCCCTTATCAGAAGCGCATGGATCGGGTATACCTCAGCCAAGCGCGCGAATTCGTAGAGCTTCCCGTCCGCTTTCATGCCTACCTTCTTAAGGGAAGGGTATTCCTTCAGCATCTGCTTGTAGGTCGTGCTGTATTTCTCGACCATCTCATCGATCGGCATTAGCAGCTTCTGGTCGACGAGCGGATTTTTGATATGAGGCGCATATTCGAAAATCAGATCCGGTGCGCTCGCCGACGCAAACAGGACGTTCAGCTTCTGCTGCGATTCGAAGCGGGGCACCGCCGTAAATTTGACGTTCACAGGGCCCTTTTCATTCAGCCACTTGGTCCAGCGGTTCTCTTCGATAGTCCCTTCCGCAGCCGGCACCGAGCCCCGATCGTAGATCGTCGCCGTAATATCCTTCCTGGCTTCCGGTGTGTTGCTGTTTCCTCCGGCCTGCGGCTTTTCTTCCTTGGAGCAGCCGGCCAGCACCAGTCCGGTGGTCAGCAGCAGCGCAGCGCCTCCAGTGATCCACGGTTTCATTGTTCCTTTAGTCATAGACATTCCCCTCTTGTGATCAAGTTATTGTTTTTTCAATCACTGGCAAGAACGGGTTGTTCCTTATTATCTCATTCGCATCCCTCCTGCTCAAGGTATACCGTAACGAGCGCCTATCCCTTTACAGAACCCAACAGCGCACCTTTGACAAAATACTTCTGTAAGAACGGATACGCGATGACCATCGGCGCCATCAGCGTGATAATCCCCGCAGCTTTAATGCCCTCCGGCGTAATTTGGGCGGTGTCGTCCGCTTGAATCATCTGCGAGGCAACCACCTCCTGCAGCACCGTCTGGCTTTGAATCATGTTCTGGACAAGCACCGTCAGATTGTACTTGTGGGTATCATTAATGTAGATGAGCACCGACAGGAACGCATTCCAGAACCCTACGGCATTGAAGAGCGTCAGAGTAGCCAGCACCGGGAGGGACAGGGGCAAAATAATCATCCCGAGCAGCCTCCACTCTCCACATCCGTCAATACGGGCCGCGTCCTCTATCTCCTCTGGAATCCCCAGGAAAAACGTACGGAGAATGAGCAGATTGTACGTATTGACGAGAGCCGGCAGCCAGAGCGCCCAGTAGGTGTTAATGATCCCGAGCGATTTCATCACCAGATACGAAGGGATGGTGCCCCCGCCGAACATCATCGTGAACAGAAACGCCAGCAGGAAGAACCGTTTGCCGATAAAATATTTTCGTGCCAACGGATAAGCCGTCAGCACGGTAGCGATCATCGCCAGCATCGTCCCGACAACCGTAATGATCACGCTGTTCTTGAAGGAATCGACCATGCGTGTCCCCCGAAACAGCGATTGGTAGGACTCCCAGGTCCAGCCGACAGGCCATAGGGAAACGTGACCGGACAGGATGGAATGCGCATCGCTGAGCGATAGTGCCAGGATATGCACCAAGGGCAGCAGGCAGCTTAAGCCCAGCAGGAGCAGTACGAAGTAGTTGATGCCGTAAAAGATTTTTTCCCCTATGGATGCTTTCATGAGTGATACCCCTCCTTCACCACAAGCCCTGATTGAATTTGCGAGCGATGTAGTTTGCCGTCAGAACCAGCACGAAGCCGACCAAATTCTCGAACAACCCCATCGCTGCAGTCAAGCTGTATTGTCCCCGTTGAATCCCGATTTGGTAAATGTACAGGCTGATGACATTGGACACGTCGGAGACGACGGCATTTTGCAGATTATAGACTTGATCGAAGCCTACGTCCATGACCTTGCCCACCGATAGAATAAGCAGCAGGATGACGGTCGTGCTGATGCCGGGAAGCGTGATGTGCCACATCTGCTGCCATTTGTTAGCCCCGTCGATGCTTCCCGCCTCGTACAGATGCGGATCGATGCCCGCTAAGGCGGCCAAATAAATGATGGCGGCGAAGCCCATCTCCTTCCAGATGCCTGAGCCGAGGTAGATGATCAGCCAGGAGGTCTTCTCATACATAAACGGATACGGCTCCCCCAGGATGCCTTCCAGCCAGCGGTTGATCGTCCCCGATTCCAGCGCGAAGAGGGAGAGCACGATGCCTCCGACGATAACCCAAGATAGAAAATGCGGCAGATAGACCAGCGTTTGGACCACTCGCTTGAACCACATTTTCCGTACCTCGTTAAGCAGGATGGCTAGTATGATCGGCACCGGGAAACCGACGACAATCCCCAGAATACTGATCAGGAAAGTATTGCGAATAATTTGGAGAGATTGGGCTTGGTTGAACAGCATGGCGAAATGATCGAAGCCGACCCAGGGACTGCCCCAGATGCCTTCCCTCAGGTTGAAGTCCTTAAAGGCAATGACGATGCCGCCCATCGGGGCGTACTTGAATATGATGTAATACAACAGTCCCGGCAAAAACATAATCATGAGCGGGATGTTCATTTTGATCAGCTTCACGGTGCTCGCTTTAAACCGTTTGCGCTCCCTCGCTTCGTGCACCGGGTCCGTCAGGCTCGATGGTACTGTCACGTTTATCACCTCATCTGTGGAATTGAGCTGCCGCTGCCGCTGTCTCTGTCGGTGGAGCCCTGATGACTTTATCTTAAGGTTTTTCCATGATCGTCACCTTGAATTTCAAGATCAAAACCTGTAATTTTTTGAACTACAGCACAAAAAAATACCGTCTCTAGAACGCGATTCTCTAGAAACGGTATTCAGCGTTGAATTAGCCTTTGTATTGCTTGCGGTAATCGCTGGGGGACATCTGATGCAGCATACGGAACACATTGGTAAAATAATTCGGGTCGTCATAGCCGACCGCTGCCGCGATTTCGAACATCTTCATATCGGTGTTAACCAAGAGGAGCACCGCCTTCTGCATCCGAAGCTTGGTCAGGTAAGCACTGTAGTTATCGCCGGTCACCTTTTTGAACAGCTTGCTGAAGTATGCCGGACTGACGTGGAACATCTCTGCCGTGTCGGTTAATGAGCAGGATTCCATGTAGTGCTGATCCAAGTAATCGAGCGCCCGGTTGACAATGCTCTCGTTATTGCGCTGCCTCCACTCCTCGTATGACGATAGGAACTTCTCGGCCTCCCGTCGCGCCCACAGCTGGGCTGCCTCCGCGGTTGCAATCAACTGGAGCTGCTCTAGTTGATTGGCGAACCCGGACGTCTCCGCGGTGATTTCCAGCTGCTGCTTAGCGACTTGGTGCAGAGCGAAGGCCAACGCCAGCGCCTCCATCTTGGCATCCTCCGTCGATTGCCCAGCCATAGGGGACAGCAGCGCCTCCAGCTTCTGCTCGAGCTTGTTCTGGCCAAGGAGGATGCAGCCGGTCAGCTGGGTCTGCAGCTCCTTCACCCTTTGCCCTCCCGCTGCACCGCTTACCGGCTCCGTCGGAGGCGTTGCTTGGTTGGACGCATGCCTCTTCAGGAAAGCATCGCAGATCCGGGTAGCCTCGTGCAAACTCGAGATCGCCGGAGTCAGTGTGGCCGACAGCTCGATGCCGAGATACTGTCGAACGGCCTCCGACAGCTGTCGCTCCATTCCGTCGGCATTCTGCCCGCCGATCACCACGGCATACCTATCGAATTCCAGTGCAATGAGTCGGCCAGGGACGGATTGCTGCTGTAGGAGCTCCGCGATGATGTTAAAGAGCGCGAATTGGAGCAGACTGAGATCCTCCGGTCGATACGACTTATGTGCCGGGTAGAAATCCGCCACCGCGATCAGCAGCAGCCTCTTGCCCAGCAGCTGCGAATGGAGCTCGTCGGCCTGAGCAACCGGAAGTCTCAGCAGCATCCCGCGCAGCTGCGCCTCCTCCTTCACGCGCTGACTGGCGGCCAGCTCCTCTCGCTGCCGTTCGGCGGACTTCAGCCGTTCCTGCGCCTTCTGCAGCACTTCCATGAGGGTTTGATCATTGCAGGGCTTCAGCAAGAAGTCGATCACTCCGAAGCGGACGGCAGCCTGCGCGTATTTGAAATCGTCGTAGCCGGTCAAGATGACGACGTCAACGCCCGGGTACAGCCGCTGAATGCTTTCGGCCAGCTCAATCCCGTCCATACCCGGCATTCGAATGTCGGTAAGCACGAGATGGGGCTTTATTTGCGCAATTAGGTCCAACGCCTCCAGCCCGTTCTCCGCTTCGCCGACGACCTCCCAGCCCAGCGAATGATCCTCGATCATTTTGCGAAGCCCTTTACGGAAAAATATTTGATCCTCTACCAGCAGCAGCTTACCCCTCATGGTAGTCCCCCTTGTCGGTTTCCTTCTCCAGCGGCAAATAAAGATGAACCGTCGTCCCTTGTCCCGGTGTGCTTGTTATGCCAAGCCGGTACGGCGGACCATAAACGAGATCGATACGTTTGATAACACTTCTTACCCCGAGCGACTCCCTCTCCTGTTCCCCTTCGGCTGCACTCTCCGGACTGAGAACCCGCTCAAGCTGCTCCGGGGTTAGGCCGCAGCCGTTATCCTCAATTTCGACTTTCAGCATCTCGTTAAAGGGATAGGCGCGAATGACAAGCCGCTTGGGAGTCATCTGGTCACGGAATGCGTGGACGAAGGCATTCTCGACCAGCGGCTGGAGCAGCAGCCGCTGCATGCTGCAATCGAGCACATCGTCATCCGCTTCGATTCGTGCCTCAACGCCATTCTCCAGAAAGGCTGCTTGGATACGCAAGTAGTTGTCGATCTGCTGCAGCTCTTCCCGCAATGTAGTCCTCTTCTTCAGCCGAACGAGAGAATACTTAAGCAGGCTGGATAAGGAGAACACCAGATTCGCCGAATCGAGATCGTTCTGCAAATACAGCTTCCAATACAGGCCGTTGAGCGTATTGTACAGGAAATGAGGATGTAGCTGAGCCTGAAGCGCCTTTAGCTCCGCTTCCCGCTCGCTAATCCGGCTCAAGTACACCTTCTTAATCAGCTCCTGTACGTTGGCCGCCATCGAATTGAAGCTTTCTCCCAGAAAGCCGAGCTCGTCATGCGTACGGGGCCTGGTTCGAATGCTGAAGTTGCCCTCCCGCATCGTCCTCATTGCTTGAACCAGCTCTCTCAGCGGAGCAAGCAATCTTCCGCTCAGCAGCACGATCATCACGCCGCTAAGGCCTATACTCAACAGACCGAGCCATAAGCTTGTGCCGAGGATCTGCCGGCTTTCCCTCAGGATGTCGGACAACGAGACGCGGCTGATTAGCGTGAACCATATATTTTTGGAATACACGGCACTGTAAAAATAGGTATTGTCCCCTTCCTTCACGATTCCGCTTTGGTTCGTGCCGTTTAAGTAGCGGCTGAGCTCCGGCGTCCCCGGCTCCGTGCCGTTCGTATAAAGAAGCTTGGGCAGTGCGTCATATAAGTAGACTCGACCGCCATCGCCCCCGCCAATTTCCCGGAACGATCGTGTCAGAAATTCCTCATCGATGACCATGACCATCAATCCGTACACCCCCGATTGGGTACCGCGCATCCAACGAGAGCCGATGATGACGCTGCGTAATCCGCTTTGCTCAATTTGACTGGGAATGGTCTTGCGCATCCAGACAAGATCCCCCTTGGAGTTGCCCACCATACCCCGTACCTCTTCGAAAATAGCCGGGCTTAAGGGCTCGACCGCTTCCTTCATGAGATGGTGGTAGTAGTTCGTCCCGGACAAATCGTACAAGTAGAGCGAAAGCAGCTGCGGTGCATCGAACTTGACCTGTCTCAGCTGTTCGGAGATGAGTTCCTGCTCAAAATGCCGGTCCGCCGGCGTCAGTTCTTCGGATGAGTTGGATAGCTTGGTAATAATCCGTTCGATGGTCGGATGGAATACAATGTAGTTGGAAATCCGATACAGCTCTTGAATGCGCAGCTCCAGCTGGGTCATCGCTTGCTCGCTTGCTTTCACGTATTGGCCCGTAACCTCCTTCTCGAAGAGCCGAAGATGTGTCTGATACGAGATCAAGCCGGTTAAATTCACCGTAAAAAAAATAATGGCCGACACCCCGATGAGCAGCTTGCTTCTAAAGCTGATTTGCCGATGCCAAGGACGCAGCATTCCTACGCCTCCCCTCCCTCGTCAGCTGGGTAAGACACCTTGTTTGCGTAAATCGTACCATCGGATTCCGGGTTTGTTCAAGAGGTTCATTCGTGAGAGATGCGGTTCGGTAATTTCTGCAGCGGCATATGACCGGGAATCCGAGAAGCCGCGGGTACTATTAATAATATTTTTACTACTTATAATAATCTTATTAATTTTATTATTTGTACAATCGTTTATCGTGATGGGGATTCCCCCTTCTCATAACTCATTACCAACCCATTTACCCAGCTTACCTTAGGAATAGCGTAGTATACAATCAAAGCAGAGACGACACTGATCATCGCCCCGGCAAGTACATCAACCGGGTAATGAACCCCCACCCAAATCCGGGAAAACCCTACAAGAAAAGCTACGCTTAGCCAGATTACACCGGACTTCCTTCTGAACAGCCAAAAGGTTATCGCAAAGGAAAAAAACAAGATCGTATGATCACTGGGAAAGGAATTATCCACCGCTTTCTCTATTAACCGATTCACATCCGGAAGCTCGGCGAAAGGCTGGTGATGAGAGTGAATCATGCCTGCAGCCTTCCCCAGAAGCTCAGCGAAAGCGAATGCCATGACCCCGCAGACCACCATCATGCGGTTGAGCTTGTCTCTGGAAAACCACAGTACAATCATACCGATAACTAAGAAAAACACCAATCTCTCGGCAATGAAGATCATAGCAGGATTCAAGTGTTCGTAATGCTTCCCTAGGTCATTCATCCATCGAAACAACAGGATATTCCATTCAGATAATGCCATTGCTTACTCCCCTTATGTCAATTAATATGTTGTTATTATAAAAGAGCAGCCATGAATTTTCCCATCGATTCTTCTTACAATGTTGGACTGCGTCTTACAAATTTGTCACTGGGGAGCAAACGTCCAATAAAAAAAAGGAACAGACGCGTTTATCCAAGCGCCTGTTCCTCTGCTTATTTCAAAAACGTAACGTCCTGCTCACGTAAACGTTCATGCACTTGGGCCATATCCACCTCAGCCAGCCTGCAGCCGCTTTCGACGGCCAGCGCCGCAGCCACGCCAGCAGATTGCCCCAACCCGTAACAGGTCGCCTGCACGCGCATGGACGACATGGCTACATGCGTGGCCGAGATCGCACGGCCCGCTACGAGGATGCCCTCCACACCTTTCGGCACCAGGCAGCGATACGGAATGTCATAGCCGCTGACCTTCCGCTCATCGGTGCCGGATTTGCCGTCCGGGCTGTGGATGTCGATCTCGTAGTTGGTCTGGGCAACCACATCGTCGAATCGACGCCCGGAGGTGACATCCTCTTCCGTCAGCGTGTACATACCGACGATTTGGTTGGTCTCTCTCACACCGATTTGCCCGGGAATGTGGGTCAACGCATAGTTCTCGAAGCCGTTTCGCTGCAAATAATGTGCAACAGAAAACACTTGCCGCAGCGCTTCCTTCTCCGCATAGTTGATGTCCTCGATCTTCGCCCCGTTTCCCTTAACCCGGGTCATGTTCACCAGCAGAGTCCCCTCGTCTCCGCGTTCCCAGAACAGATGGCGTCCCTGCGGCAAATCCGACACCTTCTCGTAATAGTAGCCATCCTCAGGTAAATAGGGCTTCACAGGCTTGCCCGTATTTTGCATCATGAACATTAGGGTCATCGGTTGCGTCAAACCGTCCGAATCGCGTCCGGAGTGATACTCAGCCCCCGCATCGATTGCAACCTTGGCATCGCCGGTGCAGTCAATCAGCACTCGGGTTTCGAGGGCAATCAGCCCCTCTCTCGTGTTTACGGCAACGGCCTGAACGCCGTTCTCTTGACCGATGACACCGACACAGTTGGCATGGTAATATACCCTGACTCCTTCCTTCTCCAGCTTCTGGTTTAAGTAATGGCGGATGACAAAAGGGTTATACTGCGGCCAAATTGACTCCGTATGCGTCTTAGGCAGCTTATCCGGCATCGTCTCAGCGATCATTTCACGGTAAATGCCGGTCACATTGCCGACACCCATGAATACACTCACGTTGCCTAGCGTGCCCATGCCTCCAAGCTGACCGGAATGCTCCAGCAGAATGACCTTCTTCCCGCATCGCGAAGCCGCGATCGCCGCAGCTACTCCGGCGGGCCCTCCCCCAATCACAAGAATGTCCGTACTTTCGTAGACGCTAAGCTCTCTTTGAAAAGTATATCGGGTCATGGGTCTAGCCTCCCTTGTTAAGTATAGGATCGTGCAGCACTCAGCAATTCATATAGCCCTTGCAGAAGCTTTCCGCGCGTCATCGCCGCCGATGCCTCGTCACCGGGGCGTTCCACCGTTGCCGCTCCGCTCGGCACATGCAAAGCTCTTGCCACCGCTTGGAGCCAGCGCTCAGCCATGGCGGCCGGCAGGTAGGGCTGCGCCGACCAATACTCATTCGGCGGCGCCTCCTGCTTAGGGAGCCTCGGTCCCATATCAACCCCGGCCGGCAGCACTTGGGAGGAAGCGGGCAGCATAGGGACTGCCCCGCAGCCCGGCAGCGACCGAATCCGTGCGGCCAGCAGCGAGGCTTCCGTGACCGTTACCGGCTCGGACAACAAGGCATGATAGGAGGTGAAGAAGCCCTTGGTGCCGAAGTACTCCGCCGCTTTCCTAGCGGGATCCGCCCAGTCAACGTCGTCGAAGTAGGTGATCCGTTGGTTCTCCGCGAGCAGGGTATCTTGAAGCACATCGACGGACAGCTCGCGCACGGTCACCCCACGCGCTATCGAAAGCTGCGCAGCGATACCTGCCGCGAAACCGATCTGCATCCAGCAAGGCTCCATGCGGATCGTCCCGAAGCCCATGTGGGAAGCGGATACCGCTACCGGAACGAGCAGTCCATCGACACCCTTAGGCACGATAACGCCGTAAGGGATCTGGTACACCTTCGTCAGCCACCCTAAGCCGAGGAACCCCTCCAGCGCCTTGTCCTGCCCTTCCGGCTCACGCTTGCGGGTCGCATGGGAATCGATTGGATAATCGCCGATGGCGATGCTGTCGTGATGAATAGGCGCCCGCTCCAGACCGGGAGACAGCCTGGCATCATTCTCCGTGAACGTGTATTCTCCCACGATCCTCCGGGCTTCACGAACATAAATCTGCGGGGGAAAATGGTCGCTGTCTTGAAATTCATCCGCCGCATAACCCCAGGTTAGCGCCTCTTCCCGGAAGGCCGCCGGCAGCCCCTCATCGTGCTGCACAAACCAGAGCAGCCCCTGAATATACGACCGCTGCCTCGCGATGAATGACTCCCTCATCTCCCGGCTGCCTTCCGCGTAGGCCGTATTTTCCTCCGGCAAATCCGTCGAGCACATGCAGTAATGATGGTTGTTGCAATCAGTTTTGCCGTTGGGAACGGGAAGCATGTTGCTGACATCCCGAATCGACTTCACCCGTCCTTCCGCCACGTCCCGGAGCAAGCTGACGTAATCCTCACGGTTGTAGGAGGACGGGCGCTTGATCGGCACGAGGTTCTCCGGATTTTGGGTTAGGCACAGACGAAAGTTATAGGCTTGAATCCGGTCGTCGCCTTCCCCGGTGCTGCCCGGAAACACCTCCTTCGTCGGATCAAAGTTCATGTACAAGCGGCCGGCATACTCCTCGTTCCACTCGTCCCGGGATTCCCGGCCAAGCCGGTACGGCACCCCGGCCATGGCGGCTAAATCGCCTTCATAGGTCGCGTCGATGAAGACGCCTGCGGCAAAGCTCTGCCCGCTACCTGAAGCATCGGTGAGATCAATCCGCCGCAAACAGCCCTGCTCAACATGCGCCCGAGAGAGCTCACATTGCAGCCTTACCTCAATCAGCTCTTCCCGGGCAACCATCTCCTTCAGGATGCGCATAGCGACCGAGGGCTCGAAGAATAGCCCCCGATTACACTGCTTTACCTGTTCGGAATCCGAGCCATATGTGCCGGCATAGTAGTCCAGCACAGCGTCGGCGAACTCCCGAAAGACAGCGCCGCAGGCTTCTCTGGATATAATGTCCGTTCGCCCGAGTCCGCTCGTCATGAGCCCGCCGAAATGGCCCGTCGGTTCGGCCAGGAGGGTGCGCAGCCCCCTTCTGGCTGCGCCTAGAGCCGCACCGATGCCTCCGGGGGTTGCGCCGTATACCGCCACATCAAAGTTCCTCTCCACACTCACGTCCTCGCCCCCTATTTGATCAATTCCAGCTCTTTGGCCCGCTTCTGGGCTTCATCCAGCAGCAGCTTGTATTTGAACGTATCCTCCAAGGTTTTCAAGAAAGCCGGGTATTCCGAGAGCGGACGCTTGCCATAGACGAATTTCACCAGCTCCTCCTTGGCATAACGGTCCGCATCCGCGGCATTGTAGCCGGCCGGTGGAATGATGGCGCTGTCCATGCTGGTAAGCCTTGGAAGCTTCAGGGCAAACTTGATATAAGGCTCTTCCTTAGGAAACTTCGCCGTCAAATACTCCTCATTCGGACGGCCGGTCATTTGATAGTAGTGGAAATAGTTCCCTTCCTTCGTCATTGCATCGGTCAGCTCGATTTTGCCGTTTTTCAAGTTATAATGTCTGCCCTCAATCCCGTACATCACGAGCTGATTCCCTTCCTTGCCGGAGATGTAGTTGAGCAGGTCGAATATTTTCTGAAGCTTCTCGGGATTTTTCTCCAGCGACTTCGGGATGACGAACAGACGGGAAGGTTTCTCCGCATCGAAGGCGCTGTCGTATTGTCCTCCCGGACCCTTCGGCGGCTCGATGGGCACCCAATCGGCCTTCGCATTGACGGTTTTGTACTGCTGGATGAACTCCTGCTTGCCGATATCCGTCCAGCCGCTGAAGATGATCCCCGCTTTCCCCTGGAACGCCTGATCCCGCGCCATCGTGCCTTTATTCGTCATGAACTGAGGGTCTACAAGGTCCTCGGCGATCAGCTTCTTGATATATTCCAGCGCCGCTGTCATATTGGGATCGTAGTAGGTGTTGAACAGCTTGCCGTCCTTTAGATAGAAATTTCCCGCTCCCGGAGCACCCATGCCATAAGCTCCAAAGATCGGCGCGAAGGCAGGTAATTCCGTTCCTGTAAATCCGTACGTATCCTTCTTGCCGTTGCCGTCCGGATCCTTCTCCGTGAATGCCTTGGCTACCGCGTAAAGCTCATCCAAGGTTGTCGGCGCCTTCATGCCCAGCGTATTCAGCCAATCCTGACGAATCCAGAAGGAGGAGAACGGAACGTCGGGAATCCGGGTAATCGCAAAGTATTTGCCGTTCACCATGCCCTTCTTCAGCAGGCTCGCTCCCATGAAATCCTTGGCCTGCTTCAGCTTCGTATCCAAGTGAGGCGTCAGATCCAGCAGCAGTCCCTTCTGGGCAAAATCATTCAACGTCACCAGGTCCACCATCATCAAGTCGGGCATATTGCCGGCGGCGGAGCGGACCTTCATTTGATTCAGATAATCGTTCGATCCTTGAATCGCCGTTAGAGAAACATCGATATTCAGGCGCTTATCCAGCTCCTTCTTGATCCAATCTTCTTCCGGCGTCGGCAGTCCCGAGCCCTCCACGGTGATGCTGATTTTCATCGGTTGCTTGCTTTCACCGGGCTTCGCAGCGTCCTGCCCGCCCGCTGCCGGCTTACCGTCACCGGACGAACACCCCGCCAGTACACCTGTAGCTAACATGACGCTGCTGAGCAGCATGGGCCATACCTTCTTTTGCATACATACCCCTTCTTCCCTTAAAGTCATTTCAAATTACCCCTTAATTGAGCCAAGCAGCATGCCTTTGGTGAAATGCTTTTGCAGGAACGGATACACCACAATGATGGGGATGCTGGCTACAATGACTGCAGCCATCTGCATGGTGACGGTGGGTACCATGTTCTCGGCGCTTTCCATCGTCTGCTGCGAGAGCATGAGCATCTCCCGGACAATGACCTGCAGAGGGAATAGCGTTCGATCCGTGATATACATGATCGCTTGAAAAAATTGATTCCAATGCCCTACCGCATAGAACAGCCCGATGGTCATAATCGACGGCAGAGAGAGCGGCACGACGAGCTGCCACAGAATACGGAATTCTCCGGCTCCGTCCATCCGGGCGGATTCGAACAGCTCCTCCGGAAGATTCTCGAAAAAACTCTTCATGATCAGCACATTAAAGCTCCAAATGGCATTAGGCAAAATCAACGCCCATACCGTGTCGAGAAGCCCGGTGCTTTTGACCACGAGGTAGGTCGGGATGATGCCTCCGCTGAACAGCAGCGTGAAGACAACCATGAAGAGAAAGATACTGCGATGCGGGAGCCCCTTCCGGCTGATCGGATAAGCGAGCAGCATCGTGAGCAGTAGATTGATTGCTGTTCCCACGACCGTGACGAATAGCGTCACTTTGAACGAGCCCCAGATGTTCGACGACGATAAGATTTTGGCATAGGCTTGGAAGGTGATTTCCTTCGGGATCAGCACGTAGCCGCCGTTCTTCAGCACCTCGGCGTACGGGGTTAACGAGACGGACACCACATAAAGAATGGGGACGACGGCGGCCAAACCTACCAGCCCGAGAATGACGTAAATCACCGTGTTAAACAGCCGATCCTCGATGCCTCTTACCATATGCCCTGCCCCCATTTCTTCGCCAGCCAATTCGAGCCCAGCACCAGCACCAGCCCGATCGCCGATTTGAATAAGCCGACGGCTGAAGCGAGGCTGAAGTTCAGCTGCTCGAGTCCCGTCCTGAACACCCACGTGTCGAGAATATCGGCCACAGGGTACACGTGAATATTGTAGAAAATGTAGATTTGCTCGAAGCCTGCATCCATGACATGGCCCAGCTTCAGAATGAGAAGCATGACGATAACGTGCCGGATGCCGGGTAACGTCACGTGCCAGATCATCCGCAGCCGTGAGGCGCCGTCTACGCGTGCCGCTTCATACAGCGTAGGGTCAATCCCCGTCATCGCCGCCAAATAAATGATGGCCCCCCAGCCCAGGTTTTGCCAGATCTCGGAGCCGACCAGCAGCCCGCGGAACCATTCCGTAGAGGTTAGGAACGGGATGGCTCGCCCCCCGTTGTTTACCACCCAGTAGTTAATAATTCCCGAGCTCTCGGAGAAAAGCACAAGCGCAATCCCATAGATGATGACCCACGAGAGAAAATGGGGCATGTAGCTCAGTGTCTGCACCAGCGATTTGAACCAATAGACCCGGCACTCGTTCAGCAGCAGCGCCAATGCGATCGGCGGCAGCATCCCGAAGATCAGCTTATATACACTGATGAGAATCGTATTCGTGAGCAGGCTTCCGAAATAAGGGGAATCATAAAACTGTTTAAAATGCTTGTACCAAGGGTCCGCCCAAGGACTGTTCAGAATGCCCTCCAGGATGTCGTAATCCTTAAATGCAATCACAACGCCATACATGGGGATATATCGGTATACGATATAGTAGATGACCCCCGGCAGCAGCATGAAATATAAGGCTTTGAAGCGCCATAACAATCTGAAGTAGCCTCTGAGCCTCACGGATGAAGTGGAAACAGCCGGTACGGCGCGTGTTGTCGGGTGATCCAAGGTAAGCCACCTCCTTTGTTTGCGGTATACCTCTACTTTACCGTCGCAACCGCTTACATCAAAGGAACATAATCCTGCATCTCAGTGAACAAAATCCATTTTCTTCTCTACTTAGAAAAGCCCGGGAGCCGTCCGACGAGGACAGCCGACCGGGCTGGGCATATGTCTTATTCCTTGGTGCCGCGTGCGCCAAGCCTTCGAAAATCGTTTGGAGTCACCTCGGACCAGCGTTTAAAAATTTTAAAGAAATAATTCGCATTGACAAAGCCCACCTGCTCTCCGATCTCTTGGACCGTCAGGTCCGTTTCCATTAGGAGCCGTTTCGCCTTCTCCACCCTGACACGCTGCAGGTATTGAATGAGCGGCTCACCGGTTTTCTTTACAAACAGGCCGCTCAAATATTTCTCATCGATATTGATCTGCTTCGCCAAGGTTTTCAAAGTGATCTGCTGCCCGTAATTCCGGTGAATGTAGGCGATCGCCGCATTCACCTCGGGGTGGTCGGTAGTCACGCCGCTGCTTTGGATTTGCCTTTCGATTACACGGTTGACCTTTTCCGTCATAAGGGCCAGCAGTTCATGGTGTGATGCGGTATCGATTGCCTTGTAGTGCCTCGCCTCCAATGCTTCGGGCAGCTGCTGGTTAAGCCATCTCTCGATACGGGCGGCTGTTTCCTTCACTGTCAGCCAGTCGGTCTGCTCCTGCTCCATTAAGGCGAACGCGTCGTTGAGAAGCGTAAGGGCGGCATCCGCCTTGGATTCCTCTACAAGCCGATACAGCTCCTTCTCCTTCTTCCAGCTTAGACCACCCGCAGGATTCTCTTTGTTCTGGTGTCGGGTACGAGGAAGATCCTTCTCCCCATACCAAAAGGGTGTCAACTGCTGCAGGATGTCATACCATACGGCTGGAAAACGATCCACCGGCACGGGCCCGGTGAATACCGCGAAGCCTGCCGCTCCCCGTTCTGTTAGATTACGCAGACTCGTAGACCAGCAGAAGATGCTCGTCACGCCATGTGAAGTGAACGAATGTATGACGGCGTTCGAATCGGCCGCCGAACCAAACCAGCTTTGGATGAACGACGGGATATCCTTAGCTTGCGAGCCATGAAGAATCGCGCCTATGCCGACGTAGGGAAGCCGGCTATTCACCCAGGGCCGCGCACCCCGTTGCTCGGCAATTTCCGGTACACCGGCCGCGTACGCGCTCCACGCCTCCTCGTACCCCTTGTGATAATCAAGTCTTGATTTTTCAAGCTCCTTGCGTACGAGCTCCGCCTTGACCTTGTCGAGCACCTGTTTGAGCGAATCGGGGCTCATGGACAGCTTCAGCAAATAGCCGTTCGCACCGTACTCCAGTGCCTGCCTTGCATATTCAAATTCGTTCATACAGGTCAGCATGACGAATGCCCCCTCGAAACCGGAGCTCTTGGCCCGGCGAAGCAGCTCGAGGCCGTCCATATTCGGCATCATAATATCCGTAATAACCAAGTCCGGCCGATGGGCCTCGATCTGCTCCAGCGCCGTTTCGCCGTCGTCGGCTTCTCCTACAATCTCGTAGCCCATGGCTTCCCAATCGAGCAGCTGTATGATGGTTCGCCTGACGAACGGCTCATCCTCTACGAGCAGTGCTTTCCACATCGGCAGCCCCTCCTTGTTCATATGGCGGAGACAGCAGCAGCGGCAGGTGCATCCGAGCCCTCGCACCAATGGGGAGACCCTCAAGCTCCAGCCCAGCTCCTGTCTTAAACAGCAAATGCAGACGCTCCCGCAAATTTTTCATACCGATCGGCTTGCGTCTTCTTGGGATGGCCGCTTCTACCGGCTGCAATCCCCTGCCGTTATCTTCGACCTCCAAAATTAATACACTCGTTCCGTTCGTATAGATGCGGATGATGATAGTGCCCCCTGATTTCATTTTGGCAAAGCCGTGCTGAATCGCATTTTCCACCAAGGGCTGCAGCGACAGCTTCGGCACGAGGGCATAGCCCAGTCTTGGCTCAAAGTCATACTGAACCTCGAAACGATGATCATACCGGTAATTCTGGATGCTGGCATAGGCGCGAACCAACTCCAGCTCCTCGTACAGGTGGATCAAATCCGCCTCCGAATTAAGACTCGATTCCAGCAGCTTGCCTAGGGACATGCAGATCTCGGCACTGGCTTGATCTCCCTTGGACAGGGCGTTCCACTTGATCGTATTGAGCGTATTGAGCAGAAAATGGGGGTTCATTTGCTGCAGCAGCATTTGAAACCGGATTACCTCCTTCTGCCGCTCCTCCATCTTAAGCCGATCGATTAATTGAAGAAGATCCTTAACCATGTTGTTAAAGGTATTGGCGATGTCCAGTATTTCTCCCTTATAGGAATCCGTGGATATATACGTCAAGAAATTTTTCTCAATAATTTCCGACATCTTCTTCTTAAGCAGCATCAATGGACGGGTGATGGCCGACAGGATGAAGAAGGTGATCACAATGAACAGCAGTGTGAACAGGATGAACGTAATCAAAAATTGCCGGTTCATCGCTCGAATATCGCCGAAGAATACCTCAAGCGGGAACTGCGCGGCTAAAAACCAGCCCATGGAAGGCAAATACGTGCTGCTGATGATGGAGGAAGTGGCTTCGTCCACCTCATAGCTCAGCGGACCGCTATACCGCAGCTTCTCCGCTATCTTAGGCAGCCCGTCGGGCATTACGCTTCCGGGGCTTGTTACGAGAACGCTGCCTGATCCGTCGAGCACATAGTAATGCTGCTGGATCAGGAAGCTTTTCATATTTTTCAACAGCCATTGCTGATAATCAAAGCTGATTCGGAGCAGCCCTATCGGCTGTCCGGCGGTATCCTTCAGTGTCAAATACAGATTTACCGCCTTAGACGGCTGGGCTCCGGAAGTGAGGCCCGCATCCGTATCCTCCGTCGTCCAAACGTAGGGCTCTTGTCCCTGAAGAAGCTTCTGCACAGCCGGCAGTTCCATAAAGCCGGTGTAGGTGAACTTCCCCGTCCTCGTCGATTCGAAGGATGCATACAAGCGGCTCTGCAGATCGCTTAACGTATAATGCAGGAAATCCCCGTCGGGCAGCTGCTGGTTCTTTACACTTTGGAATGCGCTTACAATCGGATGCAGCTTACCAGCCGCATCCGGCTTCACAATGGATGCATCGATCGTCGTGCTTTGCTTGTCAGACGCTAAGGCGGATAAGACGTCACGGTCCTTCTCGAGCCGAAGCGCCGTCATCAGCATCCCGCTCTTCACGACCTCGAACGACTGCTTCACCTGATCCAGCTGGTAATGGCTCTGCTCGCTAATCCGCTGCTCATAGAGGTTCTTTACTTGGTAATGGTTGCGAAGCTGCATAACGAAGAATGGTAGAATAATGAGAAGAAGAAAAGCTAGAAACAGCCGATTTTTCAATGTGGATGGCTGAAGGAAACGCAGGATTCGGGTCAACGGACTTCACCCCTCGAGTTACTAACGTTATGTATGCCACATTATACAATATTTGGAGTCCTCCCACACGCAAAAACGGAAAAAAACACATACCAGCATAATAAAGTCCATTGTTTCTTTGCCCTATCGGCAATAGAGTGAAGGTGTTGCTTGGATATAAACAGAGGAGGAATGTCTTGATTCATCGTTACCGCATGCATAATGTTTCGAAACAACTATTAAGGAGGCTCCAGAATGCACACGCAACAGGCTCTGAAGAAGGTTATAAGCTTTGTTCTACCATTTGCCATCGTACTTTCGCTTTTGAATCCTCTTGGTTTTCCTTTATCGGCGGCATATGCCGCAGAGGGAGATGAGTTAGGTTTGTTTGAAGTCAAAGTGAACAAGCCGGTAAACGCTGCAGTTGACGTTCCTAATGCAGCCATTGGGATCTCGCTGCCTTACGGCACCTCTTACCAAATGCTGAACGTAACGACGAATCCGGGAGTTACGGCGACGGTATACAGAAGCGATGAAATGACGGCAATTCCGTTTGCCACAAGCGGCATCAATCGGGGCGATGCCAAGCTGGACCAGTTTTCTCCGGCAGGAACAACAATGTATTATTTGGTGCTAACCAATAAGAATGACGGCAGCTCCAGTCGGAAATACACCGTTACAGTTACTGTTGAGAAGGATTTGCCGCCTTCTATAGCAGACTCTGTGGGACCTAATGACAAATATTCTCCGCTGAATATTAAAGCGGGCGAACATGCATGGGATGTTCTGGGCGCTTCCAAGATCGGCTTTGGCAGCACCACAGGTTCTATTGAAGGACCCGGAAAGGCGTCATCCTACAGCGGTAAAGATTGGTTTGAATCGATCTACGACCGATCCGGAGATTATCCGGCGGCTCAGACGGTCCCCGACTCCTGGCTGGGGGATAATATGTACCTGCAGACCATTGGCATATCCGATGTGAATGCGCTTACGAAGTACGGAATAGAGACTAGCGCCGGTCTCGGTAAGCTGGGCAACGACATTTTGCGTTTTCATGAATTTTTACCGTTCCAAACACCGGACGGAGTAAGCCGGGATGACGGTGACCGTGGTGCAATGGGAAGCGATCGCCAGCGGCTCGAGATCAAGAGCAATACCGGCTCGTCCAATATCGATGCCAACAGTGTGGGCGGCGACATTATGACCCATCACTGGAAGCTGATGCTCCCTTCGGAAACGTTAAAGTATCAGATGGATACCTCGGAAAAGAAAGCCGGCGATCTGATTGCTCCCCGCCGCTTTTTCCATATCTTCCAATTGAAAGCTATAGAGGGGGATGAAGCCGGTCAGCCGGTCACAACCCTTACGGTAGTCTCGGTCAATGGAAAAGGCCACTTGGAATTCAGAAACAATCCGGACGGGCAAGCTGCGGACCGGATCAAGCCTCTGTTTACGATTCCATTGGAGCAGGTTGTGGACCGTTGGCTGGATATGGAAGTGACGATTTTGACCGCCGACAAGGGCTATGTTTACGGCAAGCTTGTCGACGTGGAAAGTAACGCCGTGCTTGCGAGCGGCGGCATGACGGCAGAAACCTTAAGACGCCCGGAAGTCCTGAATCCTGAAACGGGCAAAAGGGAACGAGTCGATTTGCCGGCTGTACCGGGACAGCAAAACCGTTCCAAATGGGGTCTGTACCGCGGGATGTACAACACAGTGAATGAATCGGTCTACGGGGATGAATTCCAGGCTGCAACCATGTATTTGTCCGATATCTACTTAATCAAAAGGGATAACAACACCTATGTGTTCCCTGACGGCTGGGATCCTAACAGCCAGACCAAGGATATTGTGGCATGGGCAAGGCCTACAGTCGTTTCGGAGTCGCCAGGCACAGCCTTCGACAGCTTGGGGCTGCCTTCGCAGTTGGATGTAACCTTGAGTACGGGCAAGATCGAAAAGGTAGACGTGACCTGGAGCCCGGAAGGTTATCATCCGGATGTTACAGGTACTTACCGGATTTACGGACAATTTACGGGTACAGGCATTACGAACAGCAAAAATATGAAGCCTTATATAGACGTCAACATTTCCGGTATCAAAAACTGGGCGGTTGCTCCCGGTGCGGAAATCAAGGTAGTCTCCCAAAGCGGAGGCTCCAAAAACTATTTTATCGACGACAAATCGGATACTTCCTGGCAGGCTCATAGCACGCTGGCTAAGACGCCAGGCTATCAATACTGGGCGGCCGTCAAACTGGAAAAGAAAATTCAGGTTAGCAGAATCCAGCTTGAATGGACCAGCAACAGTAAGTTTTTGAAAAATTTCCAGCTGTATTATTCCAACGATGCTGCGGCATACGACGAGCTGAAAGAGGGAGGCTCCCTCTCGGAAACCTCGGAGGCAACCAGGAAGCCGCTTGAAACAGACCACGGGTCCTCCTGGATCATGATCCCCGGTGCAGGGAAAGCAACAGCTCTCAGCAACAACGAGAAGGCCGATCTTACGCTGGCCGATACGGTGGATGCCCAGTATGTGCTGCTTGTTGCAGATCTCACGTTAGACAGCAATGCCGGCGGAATCAAAAGCAATGTCTTCAACATTATCGGGCAAGCTTCCCGCCCCCATGCCGAGCTGCGTGTCATTGTGAGCATTACACCTGAAAGCATCATTACCACAGCGGGAACAGCGCCGATGATGCCTACGGTAGTCACCGCCGTATACAGCGACAGCTCGACTCAAAGGCTGCCTGTGGTATGGGATTCCATTAGCCCATCCCAGTATGCGATTGCCGGAAACTTTGCCGTCAACGGAACGGTTACCGGCACTACGTATAGGGCATTGGCTAACGTTACCGTTACGCCGGGTACGATCACTTTGCCGGATGAAGGCAATGGATCGGAGGACTCTGCGGGAACACCAATTTCATCGGGACCGGTAGAGGGATCCGCTCCGGCACCGACACCGTCTGGCGGTTCATCGGGTAATCCGGGCATCATCCATCTTGAGCAAGACGCCAAAGTAACGAAAGAAACTGCAGCCGACGGCAGGACGATAACCAAAGTCGCTGTAGATGCGGAAAAACTGGAGAAAGCGTTAGCCCATCCGGTTGTCGTTATTGAAGTTAAAGGCAACGACCCTGCCATCCATGTGGAGCTTCCGGGCAATGCCATTCTCCATGCGATGGATCTGCGAAGCAGCTTGGTGATTCGATCGAACGGGATAAGCTATGAGCTGCCTGTCATTTTGTTTGCCCATATTCAGAAGGATTCGACCGTAGGCGTCTCGATTTCCGAAGTATCCGGCAAGGCGGGAGATGATGTTAATGCAGCGGTTAATCATCTTAACGCGAAGCAAGTGATTTCGAACCCGATTGAATTTACAATTACGGTTAACGGTACGGAAATCACGGACTTCGGCGGAATATATGTTGACCGCACTATTACCTTGGACACAGTAACGATTGACCCTGGCAAGCTGACGGCAGTATGGATCGATTCGAACAACCAGCTGCATTTTGTACCGGCCGTAGTAACAACAAAGGACGGCACTTCAGAAATCAGGATCCGTTCACCGCACAACAGCGTATATACCGTTATTCAGTCCGAAAAATCGTTTAGCGATGTAGCCGGCCATTGGGCCCAAACGGATATCGAGCTGCTTGCGAATAAATGGATTCTTAACGGTATTACCGATCAGCTATTCGCGCCGGAGGCCCGGGTTACGCGTGCCGAGTTTGCGGCTATGCTGGTTCGCTCGCTTGGCTTGGTCGAATCGAAGGATAATAACGCGTTCGCTGACGTCCAATCCGCCGATTGGTTTGCCGGGGCTGTAAACTCGGCGTACAAGGCCGGATTGATTAACGGCTATGAAGACGGCAGCTTCAAGCCTAACGCGGTCATTACCCGCGAACAAATGGTAGCGATGATGATACGGGCTATGAAAGTCGGAGGCAAGGAAGCCCAGGCCGACAGCTCGGTATTGAACAGGTTCATAGACCGTTCGGATATCGGGGAATGGTCGAAGGCAGCCATATCACAGGCACTGGCTGGCGGGCTCATTCAAGGAATGACGGATACGGTCTTCGCTGCGGATGAGCCTGCTACCCGCGCACAAGCTGCCGTGATTTTGAAGCGTGTGCTGCAGTCATTGCAATTTATCAACTGAGTTACACAAAGACCGCCTCTTGGCGGTCTTTTCCATATGCAATAGTAAGTATGAGCGGGAATAGAACAAAGCAGGCAAACCCTAAGGGCAGCCTGCTTAGAAAAAAACGTCCAGCCCCTCGGCTGAACGTCCGTTCTTCATCAATGATAAGTAAACTTTGCCTTGATGGATGCCGAAACCATCAGTTCCCCCTTCTGAATAGGGGTGGCTTCACTTTTGCTATACGTTGAAGCGGTAAGATACGGAATGGCTTCCGGTGTGCGGGGGAGCTCTTGTACTAGAATAGGAACGTCATGGAGTGTTACGCCTAAGGTCTGAGCCATCGTTTTGGCTTTGATTTGGCCATTTCGGATCGCTTTCGATAGAGCGTGGTTATAAGCGATTTCGGGGTTTTTCAATGCGAACTGTATGTTCGACACCGTGTTGGCACCGTTCTTGACGGCCGTGTCCACGATCAGTCCGGTCAAGTCGATCTGTTCCGTTGTGACTTGGAGCAAATGAGTTACTTGGTATCCGCGAAAGATTTGTTTACCGTCTTCGTAATTATATTGCATATTGATGCTGTATTGCGTCGTCTGCATGTTTTCCTTGGGTATACCCAGGCTTCCTAAAGCTTCAACGATACGAGCAACCGCGTCGGCATTATCCTTCTGGGCTGCCGTTAAGCTTACATGCTCCGTAATGACACCAAGGACGATAATCGCTTTGTCGGGCGCTGCAGAAACCGTTCCTTCACCGGTGACTTCAATAGTATTCCCATTGCCGGAAATAACGGCCGAATTCATGTGTGGCTGCGGAGACCATGGCGGATAGTACATAGGCTGCCTCCTGTTCATTTGGTATTACAACTAATGTATTTCACCTCTTCGTCCATGATTCATTGGGTTCTCACTCTGGCGAAAAACAAAAAGAACCAAGTAGACTATTCTACATGGTCCAAATCCCAAGACTTACTCATACTCCAACACGGGATCTGCCTTTCCGGCGCCCGTCATGTCTATCAACGCTTGAAAGAGATTGGGCGGATACTCGGCGATCCGGTGGCAAAGGTACAAATACCATTCATGGCCATAGGTTAAATAAACGCGAACCGGATAACCCGCCTTCTTCAATCGGCTGCTCAAATCCGGCCGAATGCCATACAGCAATTCGAACTCAACGCCCGGCTCATGGATCCATCCCCGTTTGATTACCTCAGCAACGATGGTCTCATCATGGGTGGCAATCGACACCCGATGCCCCTTGCGGATGGCGTTCTCTACTTGAGTCAAATACCGCTCGTTCAAGGCGGCCGAACGCGGTATCGCCAGGTGCCCCGGCTCCTGGTATGCCCCTTTAACGATGCGGACCCTACCGGGACTGTTCTGTAAGCCGTTCAAGTCCTGCGCCGTCCGGTTCAGCTGCGCCTGCAGCGTGATGCCTATGTTCTCATATACAGCTGCCGCTCTTTCATAGATCGATAATATCGCATCGGTCTTAGCCGATTCCTCCATACTGATAAACAGCTCGATGCCGTGCCGCTGGGCTTGCGCGGCAAGCTCCGTCAGCTGCTTATACGCCAGCTCGCCGTCCAGAGATAAGCCGATGTGGGAAAGATCGAATGAGACGCGTGCCGGCAGCTCGCGCTCCGCTAGCGTTTGAATGAGCATCGACAGCTCCTGTGCCGCGGCTTCGCAGGCACGGACATCCGCCGTATTTTCCCCGATATATTCAAGCGAGACAGCGTACCCTTTATCCGCCAGCCGGTGTCCGGCCTCAAGGCCATCCTGCCTCTCTTCTCCCGTCACATACTTTGCCGCCGCACGCTGCAGCAGCCGGTAGATGGCCGGAGTCTCCTCAACATAAGTCTTCAGATCGGCCCGTCGGGCAATCGATTTCATCGCATCGGCAAAGGTTTGCTCCACACTCTTCGTAGTCATCATCAACTGGTCCCTCCTCTTGTCTTATAAATTCAGTGTACAATCGGACAAGAGGAATGGATTGTAAAAAATTGCGCTTTGTCAGACGGACATGGCGTAAGCCTGAGGTGTCGCCCCGACAATTTTGGCAAAGGCCTTTGAGAAATGACTTTGATCATAGTAACCGGTATCCACGGCAATATCGGCAATGGGTCGCCTATTTTTCAATTCCTTCTTGGCATGGTTGATACGAAGCAAATTTTGATACGCGTGAGGAGGCAGATGCGTGCTTTTCTTGAACATGCGAATGAGATGATACCGGCTGATCCCGGTTTGCCGCTCCAGCATGTCAAGTGTGATCCGATCCGTGTAATGCGCATGGATATACTCCTTGGTTCGCTTAACGTAATTCTGTTCCAGCGATCCGTAAGGCTCATGCGCCAAATCGGACACATGCTTGGTTACGAGCGTATGCACCAATTCGATTAACCCCGTTTCGATTTCGAGCGGCGAGCCGCCTTCCGTTAGCCCCTCCATGGTACGATTAAGCAGCATGCTGCAGGCGGCATTTCTCCCCTTTTCGAGCAAAAAAGGCATTTCTAGCCGATTCATCTCGGGCAGTTCAAGATGATCGAACCATTGCGCCTTCAGAAACAGCATTTTGTATGCCCACTTAGCAGCATCCGCAGGCTGACAAGCGTGGAGCATATGTGGAGGAAAGCTGATCATTCTCCCCTTTTCTACACGCCATAAGACGCCTTCACACCATGCCTGCGTTTCGCCTTCATCGATGAGACCGATAGAGTATTCTTCGTGAAAATGCTTCTGATACGCCAGGTCGTTCTTCCGGCATCGCTTCGCTTCCAGAAAAGGCAGCGAGTCGTCCCGGTAAAAGGCCACTTCCTCCATAGATAAACCTCCGAAATCGAATATGGCTTATGAAGTCGTTACTTTCGCATATAAAGCAAAGAACAACATCACTTCCCCGATAATGATGTAATTTGGCATGATGAACAACATATCCACTGCAAAAAAAGCACCAAGTAATCCTATAAACAACGCCAGATGAGATTTACCCAATCTTAGATGCTTATGTCTGTATTGGTGGAATACCAGCGTCGTTGAAGCAAAGTACAGCAGTACGGATCCGAGAGTAAAGCTTATCATAAATGAGTAATGCAATTGTTCCAGGAATATCAATTGAATCGAAGCCGCGATCATACACATGGATAAATAAATGAATAAATGGCCGTAAATGATCGTTTGACCGGCAGTCGCTATCGTTTTGTCCACTTTCTTTTCTACATTGTCAAAGTACTGCCACCATATGAAGATAATCAGCAAAAAAGTGAGGGATGCAAATAGAATCGATTGCCACGTCCAATGGCTGGAATGCAAAACGGCTAGTATGCTTATTACGGATTCACCAAGTAGAATAAGCGTAAACAGTGCGAAGCGTTCTAATAAATGGTGGGTATTTATCGGGCTTTTCACCAAATATTTCCGACCTAGTAAGGGGAGCAAGATGTCCACAGCAATTCCCGCATACAAAACGGCATAACGAATCCAAGAGTCAAAGAATAGCGATGAAGCGGATATCACCAAACCAATCCAAAAGCGGCTTCCCAAAAACCGGGCAGTGCTCCGTCTGTCCGCTTCTTCTCTCTTCTGTACCGCAAGGTATTGAATGGCCGTCATAGCCCTTAACCCAAGATAGCCTGTCAAAAATGGAATGTAGTATTGATCAAAATCAACGGACAGGCTTGCCGTCATAATTAAGACAAAAAACAATTGCAGAATCAGAAATATACGGTGAGAAAGGTTATCCCGTCCGAACCGGTTGACGAAGAGCGATTGCCCTACCCAGGCCCACCAAATCGGAACAAAGATTAGAACGAATTTCATTAAGTATTCCAGCGGAATAAAGCCGTCATGTACATGTAGCAGGACATGACTTGCCTTGGAAACCGCCGCTACAAACAGAAGATCGTAAAAAAGCTCCAGCCACGTTACTTTCTTCTCGGCAAATGCCGCATTGTGCTGGAATCCCGTTGCATGTTTACTCACAAATGTGCCCCTTTGCTTTAGAGTGAACAGGAAGAAACACACCTATCGCTAATGGAAAGGTGTGCTTCCCTTGACCTAGTCAGCTGGTTCAGTGATCATCAAGTGTATTTTTACCAAAAACGCCCTCGAAAAGAGATTCTTTCAATAAACGTCGGTTGCTCGGTTGTTCCCGCTCCCGCAGATTCTCCGGCAGAGCTTCGGGTTCGCCTTGATATCCAATGGCAATGACGGCATGAGCTTCATATTCGTCGGGAAGATGCAATACATCACGCGCTTTCTCCTTGTCGAATCCCCCCATCGCATGGGTGATAAGACCTTTCCGATTTGCCTCTAAAGCAAGATAACCCCAAGCTGTTCCCGCATCAAAAGCATGCCAAGCATTCGGTCCGCGTTCCGTTGTTGTCTGGGACAAGACGACCGCTAAGACAGGTGCGCTTTTACACCATACAAGGTTGCCCGGTACGATAAAGGAATAAAATGCTTCTCGATCTTCTTCTGTCCGGGCGATAATGAATCTCCAAGGCTGAAGATTCGAAGCGGACGGCGCCCAGCGCGAGGCCTCAAACACACTGTAAAGAACCTCATCAGGGACCTCCTTCTCCAAAAAAGACCTCGGTGACCACCGATCGATAAATTGTGGGGATACTTCGAAGCTCGGTTTTCGTATATCTGTTATATTCATCATTGTTGATCCTCCATCAAGGGTATAGGCTAAATTTACCATTGAATCGTCATTGAATCAAATCATTTAACAAACGGCCTTGTGTTTCCTTTACCTCGAATAAGCACCTCCGGGGCAATCATCAGCAGCACGATCGAGCCGTAAAGCCCGAGGGTGTAGCTGGTCGCGTAAGGGATGCCGATCATTTTGTGAAGCACTAAGGTAAAGAGATGGATCAGCACGTTCGTAAAGCAGAAAGCATAGCTCCGTATCATCCATTGACGGTGCAGGCGAACCCGTTTCTTGAAGATGTGGATAAGAGCTATCGCCGTCACGGCTAGCCAGATGATATTGAGAAGATTAAATCCTATGCTGCTCATCTTTCCCCCCGTTGCGTAAGGCGCCATGTATCCGGAAGTCAACACGACAATCAGCACGGATGATACATATACGTAGCCGTTCATGCGATGAAGCCTAGGGCGCTTCTCATAACTGCCCGTTGAAAAGTTGATGAGCCCCGATGCCAACGCCATACAGGCGAACCCCACGTGAATGTACATGACCTTTAACCAGATCCAAGGCTTAAGCTCACGCGCAAGACCTGCTTTTCGACTCAAAAATGTCTCGGCGCCAGGATCAATAATGAAATTGCTGACCAAGACATAACCCATGTAAATCAAAAGTAAACATACGATCAGCTTATAGAAGGCTTGGCGATTGTCCATGCTTTTCTCCTTTTTTCTTTTTCTGATAATTAGAATAGCAGGAGAAGCTCTCAAATGAAGTGGCAGAAAGGTTACAAAACAATAAACAATCCGTCACAATATGCAGGAAATCGTTTGTTTTTACAAAAGAGATGATACACTTACAGTTAGATGGGCTTTATATGATGGATCCTAAGTAGGAAGGCGGGATATAGTGAAAGAACGACCTGTGATCTTGGTTGTGGACGATGATCCGAGCATCGTTGAACTTATGAGGGATTTTTTGGAGAATGATCATTTTCAGGTCGTAACGGCTGCTGACGCAACCCAAGCCTGGACTGTGTTTCGCCAAAGCAGGGTTGATTGTATGATCCTGGACATTATGATGCCGGGACACAACGGATTTGATTTATGCCGGCGCGTTCGGACGGAGAGCAACGTACCCATCCTGTTCTTAAGTGCCCGTGGCGATGATGTGGATAAAATCCGCGGACTGACGCTTGGCGGCGATGATTATATCGTCAAAACCGCTTCACCCGGCGAAATCGTTGCCCGCGTGAAGGCCGTTTTGAGGCGTACCGGCACGGAGCAAGCAAGCTCGGTCAAAGTGTTGGACTATGGCCGCATCAAGCTGGATCTGGCTACAAGAGAGGTACTCGTCGATGGAACGAACGTTTCGCTCACACCGAAGGAATATGAGCTGCTGCGATGGTTCGCGGAGCATCCGAGACATGTGTTTACCTACGACCAGCTGCTCGCGAGGTTCTGGGACGGCATCGGCGATAAGCATACGATCCGCGTCCATATGAGCCGTCTTCGCGAGAAGATCGAGCTCGATCCGGATCAGCCGCAATATTTGACCAACGTATGGGGCGTCGGTTATCGGTTTGAGGGGCTTGTCGTATGAGGAAACCTACAATTCGAACGTATTTTGTATTCAGCTTGGTGCTCCTTCTGCTGATGCCTTGGCTTTTCTTTGTGGCTGCACATCTCATCACAACTCAATCATTGGATATTGGCGCCGAGCGGCCGAATTCGTATACGGTTCAATGGGCTGCCGCCTCCGCAGGGCTGCTGCTTGCATTCCTGATTGTAGGCGTTCGAATGAGAACACTTCTTCTCGTGCCCCTGGAGAGGATGGGTCAGGCAGCGCGGCGCATTGCTGCAGGCGATTGGGACGTTCAGCTGCCCCAATCCGCCATCTGGGAGATCGCCGAGGTTCGGGACGGATTTGAAGTCATGGTGAACGGACTTCAAAGCTCTCACCGGAAGCAGGCGGAGCTGGAGGAGGAACGAAGATTCGTTATCGCCGCCGTCGCGCATGATTTGCGGACCCCGTTATTTGCTCTGCGCGGTTATTTGGACGGGCTTGAGCAAGGCATCGCACGAACACCGGACCAAGTCGCAAAGTATGTGGCGGTTTGTAAGGAGAAATCGGCGCAATTGGACCGGTTGGTCGAGGATCTTTTCACTTTTACGAGGATGGAGTACCTGGAAACGGGGATAAGTGATAACACGGATGACTTTGCCGTTATTGTACAGAAGTCAATTGATAGTCTGGAGCTGCAAGCGCAGCAAAAACACATCTCAATTGCTGTTTTTTCCTCTGCGGATGACTGTGTGATTCGAGCCGATTCGCATTTAGTGGAGCGTGCTATAAGCAATTTGTTGGATAATGCCGTGCGGTACACACCTGCTTATGGTCGAATAGCCGTCCAATGCCGCAGGGAAGGAGAGCGAGTGGCCTTCACCATTCACGATTCGGGACCGGGCTTTGCGCCGGAGGAGCTCAAGCGAATCTTCGAGCCGCTGTATCGAGGAGAGCAGTCGAGGAATCGTTCGACCGGGGGCGCCGGGTTGGGGCTCACGATATCGCAGCGAATCCTGCGCCAATATGGAGGCGAGCTTGCGGCTTGCAATCATCCGGACGGGGGTGCCATCCTGTCAGGATGGATTCCTGCCGCTAACCGGTAAGAAAAGCTTCTATCGAAGACCTCTCGAGGATGTACATTCGTGATCAAGAGGAAGCTTTTCTTGAAACATTAGAATCCTTGAGCTCCGCTCAAAACTTATAGATTCTAATGTTATAAGAAGGCTGCCCGCGGCAGCCTTCTTCTGTGCTTATGTATATAGGTATGTATGCTCTTGCCCGTCCATCAGTGAATGTCACGTTTCCGGAAATTCCCTCCGCGCACCTCGGAAACATCCGAAATGACAACGAACGCGCCTTCGTCAATATCCCGAATAATGGACAATAATTTGGTTTCTTCCATCCGGTTGATTACGCAATTTAAGATCTCCGTCGATTCATTCGAGAAGCCCCCGCGCCCTTGCATATACGTAACGCTTCGGCCCAGACGAGCTTGGATGGCCTCGCCGATCAGGTCCGATTTCGGACTGACGACGCGAACGGACTTCGATTTTTCCAAGCCCACCTGGATGATATCGATAACGTTTTTCGCGATGTAGTAGGTAATGGCGGAGTACAACGCACCCTCCAACCCATAAATGAAGCTGGCTCCGACGAAGATGAACGCGTTGATAAAAAGGATCACGTCACCTACCGAGAAAGGAATATTGCGAGACACCAGGATGGCCAATACCTCAGAGCCGTCCAAGGCTCCGCCGTTCCGAAGCACGACTCCAATGCCGACACCAAGCAAGATTCCTCCCGCAAGCACGATCAACAGAGGGTCTTCCCGCCCCAGAATGGTCTCAACGTGGTGCAGCAAGGACGTCGAAACGGATAAGGCGGCGATCCCTATGGTACTTCGGATCGCGAACGTCTTCCCCACTTGTTTATAACCCAAGTATACGAAAGGGATATTTAGGACGAATAGCAGTACTCCTAATGGAACTCCGAATAAATAGGCTCCCATCATGCCTATTCCGGTAACGCCGCCATCCACGACATCGTTAGGAATCAGGACGGCCTCCAGCCCGTACGCAGCAATGACTGCGCCGATGACGATCATGACAATGCTGCGAATGTGGTCAACGGTATGGTTTTCTTTGTGTTCCTTCATCTCTCTTCTCCTTCACCTATATAACATTACGGCAGGCCCGTGAACGACCCGATTCATCCATTATAACGTACAATGATTCCGCGTTCATCCCGGCCGCTAGAAGTCCTGGGGGTAAGAAGATACTTTATTTCGCCATGACTTACGAATTACAATAAGAAGGGCATGCCATTTCTTGGGTATAGCCACCCGTTGCAAGGGAATAATAGGATATTCGAATGTGAAAGAGGGATAAACATGAATGCGCATGTAGTATTTTGTTATGCCCATCCGGATGATGAGACCTTTCTTAGCGGCTGCCTCATCCGTATGCTGGCAGACCGCGGCCATCCTCCTGCACTGTTGCTCGCCACGAGAGGCGATGCGGGAAACAAGAACGGCGCTTACACACATCTATCCAGGGCAGAGCTCGGAGAGCTGCGAGAAAAGGAAATGGAGCTTGCCGCAAGAGTCTTGCACCTGGGCAAAGTGGAATATTTGGGGCTTCCTGACGGGAAGCTGTCAGAGGCGGATGAAACTTTATTCCTGAACCATGTCGTAAATTTTATTAACCGCCTACAACCGGCGGCAGTATTTACCTTCCCTCCGAACGGCGGAAACTTTCACCCGGATCATATGGCGATATCCCGGGTGACAACAAAGGCTGTCGTGGGCGGAAGCTGTCCTAGCGTGGCGCAGCTATACTATATGTCATCGGATACGTTAGCGAAAGAGGGGCACCGTCCGACTTTTACGATTGATACGAAGCCGCTTTGGAATGTGAAAGCGGATGCTTTAAGAGCGCATGATTCTCAAATCCTTGCTATCGAAAGATACTTCGGTAAGCTTCACGAATTTCCTGAAGAAAGAAGATATGAGGCCTTTGTTTTGGCTTGGGAACGAGGGAGGCACTGGCCGGTAATTTCGGAAGAGAAGGCTCTTAAAGATCTTAAATTAAAGTAAGGGGGCACAGGAAGAACGTATGCCACAGCTTGATCTGCCATCCGTTGTGCTGCTAATCTTAGCGGCGTTAGGAATCCTCGGAAGTAATTCCTCAATTGCCATTGCCGCCGTCTTCTTGCTGCTGCTAAGGGTGATGCAGCTTCATCAGGTATTTCCCTGGCTTGAAAAATACGGACTTTCCCTTGGCATTATTATTTTAACGATCGGCATATTTGCCCCCATCGCAAGTGGCAAGATCGATATACAAGCATGGTATGGCTCCATGTTTCATTGGAAATCTCTGGCGGCTGTCGCCGTGGGTGGACTTGTAGCTTATCTGGGCGGAAGAGGCGTCACGCTTATGACGAATCAACCTACGGTCGTCGCCGGATTAATGCTGGGCACCGTTCTTGGAGTCGCCTTTGTGAAAGGTGTGCCTGTAGGGCCGCTCATCGCCGCGGGGATATTGTCCCTCCTCATCGGCAAAACGTAAACTGTCACATCCTCCGCCCAATTACATAATTGCCCAAGCGAATGAACACATTAGAATTGTTATTCCAAAAACAGGAGGCCATTTCAAAATGAACATTCAGCGTGCAAAGGAAATTTCGGAATCCCCCGTGATGGCGAACGTCACGTGGGACGGGAGTGCCATTTACATTCAGCATGTCGATGAAACGACGGAAATGGCGAGAATTTATCCGCTCAACCAACCGGAGCACGAGCAAGAGGTTCCCGTCCGTGCCTTGGTTGAACATTGAAATCGTGGCATTGATAAAAGCAGGCTGTCGCTAGTGGGCAGCTTGCTTTTTATTGGGCTTGATTTGATCTTGCGCGATCATGCGGATCCATTGTCATCAGTAAATTCAACCTCTCCGGGCTGCGGATAAAATAACTGCCCCAGCACGGAGTTAGTCTGCATTTTTTTAGAACGGCCGCGGTATCCCCAAAATACGAAAATTTGTTTGCAGGAGTGTGGAACTTTTCCGGTCGTAGTGCTGTCTATAACGTGAAGTCGATGTCATATCGGGGAGTGATTATCGTGGCAAACATTCTTCTTATTTTGCTTATCGTCTTAGGCCAGTACAGCCATACTGAATTTTCAGCATACGAAGAGCTTCAGCAGCAGGAAGCTAGAACTTTCACCCTCTCTCAAATCTACCCCGGAGATATCATGAAGGCTACATCGGTTGTGTTGGTGGACGGAAGGAATGGGGCGCGTAAGACAATTACGAGTCAAGACAAGGTCAAGCGAATAGTCTCGGTCATGAAAGATATTGAGCTGACGCCGAGTAATGAGGAAACAATCGGTTATATCCACAGAGTATTATTGTATGAGGATAGCGAACTCAAATTGGATTTGAGCAATAACAGTGTAAATCATCTGTTTTTTTCCAGTAATGATCGATTGAACACCATACTAACTGAATTATTTGATAGCACAAGCTTTTCACCAGGAAAAAATTGAATCCCCCAGCGCCGGTTTACTTTGCTGAAGGTCCCCTTCTTGAACTAGAAAACCCCGTCAGCGGACAGGGCTTTACCGATCTGCAATCAGCACATTTCTGCCACTACACACACCTATCCCGGTCCTCAGGACACCAGTAATGGCACATCTGCCATTACACGATCCCAATCGCACCAAATACCGACCGGCTCACCCGCCTTCTCGCAATTCCGCCACTACACACACCTATCCTAGTCCTGACTCGCTCTTATAAACTTTGAGCTCTGACCAGTTCAGAGTACACCCCTCCCGTTCGCAGCAAGTCATGATGCTTTCCCTGCTCGACGATGCGGCCGCCGTTCATTACAAAGATGCGATCGGCTTCCATGATGGTGCTTAGTCTTTGGGCGATGATAATTTTCGTACATTCCAGCTTGGAGAGTGCTTCCTGTACACGACGCTCGGTCACCGTATCCAAGGCACTTGTGGCTTCGTCCAGCATCAGGATCACCGGATCGTTCACAAGCGCCCGCGCCAAGGCGAGTCTTTGTCTCTGCCCTCCGGAGAGCGATGCTCCATCCTCCCCCAGAATCGTTGCATATTTCATGGGCATGGCCATAATATCCTCATGAATATTTGCGAGCTCAGCAGCAAGCTTTATCCTCTCTGGAGGGGCTTCCAGGTCAGCGAGAGCCAAGTTTTCGCGAATAGAGATACCGAATAAATAGGGGTGCTGAGGAACGACCCCGATTTGACCGCGAACCCACTTCAGGTCCAGCTTTCGAAAGTCGTAGCCGTCATATAAAATAGTCCCCGAGCTAGGCTCATACAGTCCCGCCAGGAGTGCGGCAAGCGTCGACTTTCCAGAGCCGGAAGGTCCGACAATAGCAATAAATTCCCCCGGTTCAATCCTGACGAAAACATTCTTTACCGCAGACGCAGACACCGGTGAGTACTGGAAGGATACATTCTCCAGGACCACCTGCCCCTGCAGACGAGGAACGGGAGTATATTTCTCCCCCTCCTGTTCTTCCGGCTTATCCAATATATCGTTAATCCGGTCGAGAAAACCGTAGATTTGCTGCACCTGAACAGCAGTAGAGAGAAGCCCCGATAAGGAAACGAGATAGCTGCCCGCCAAAGCACATTGTCCCAGCATCGCACCTAGACTTGCGCTTCCGTTCAGAACCTGTATTCCTCCGACAAAAAGGATCACTAACGGAGAGCCCACGCGGAGGGCCGTTAATAAAGCATCCATGGTGGCGCCAAGCTGATCTTTACGCAGAGCTGCGTGAAGCTCTTGCACAAATAAATCCGTCCACTGTCCTACAGCGCGTTGTTCGGCACCCGTGGACTTCAACGTCTCCAAACCGGACAACACCTGCACCAAAAATCCCTGCGACTTGGCTTGCGCCTCCAGCCCTTGTGTATTGAGAACCAAATAACGATGGCGAAACAAGAGAAAAATGCATGCCTGCAGCAGGCCGAGGCCCACGGCAATTCCACAAATGAACGGATTGGTAAGTAACAGCAGGACGAGATACAGACCTACCGTCACCCCGTCAAGCAATCCCGAGAGTACCCCGGTTGTGAGCATATCGCGAATTTTCGTGTTGCTGTTCACTCTGGCAAGGAGATCTCCGGAGGATCGCGCTTGAATCACCATATAGGGGAGCTGTGTCAGGTGAGTAAGGAATCGGACGGTCATTTTATGATCCACATGCGTCCTTAAATATAACAAGAGATGAGAGCGTACCATCGACCCGAGGAAATGAAATAATGTCATCGCAATAAGGCCGATTCCAAAATAATATAAAAGCCAAACGTCACCTTGGGGTAATATTTGATCCACCAAGGCTCCTGTAAGTAAAGGGAGTCCCATGGAGAATAGTTGTATCAAAATGGAAGTGACGAATATTTTCGACAGCATCCCTGGGAACCGGACCATCTGTTTGACATGCCTCCAGGGAGAAGGGCGGTTTGCCGAAGCGGCAGTAGGCTGGAAGGCCGGCCCTGGAGTGAGGATGAGGCCGATCCCCGTGAAGCTTTGACTAAATTCCCGGTAAGGAATATGTCTCCGCCCCCATTCGGGATCAACGACCCATACGCCCTTGCGGGAGCAGCGCTCGAAGACAATAAAATGCGTGAACTTCCAATGTAGGATCGCTCCGGTTTGAAGGCGGGGCAGATGATCTAAATCAAAGGCGGCTCCTTGCCCCTCAAGGCCGAACCATCTTGCCGCTTGCAGAAGAACATGCGCGTCCAAGCCACTCCGCCCTCCCCCGGTCACCTGTCGCACTTCATCCAGAGGGATTCGCTTGCCGTAATAGGCCAGGACCATCGCCAGACAAGCTGCGCCGCAGTCGGCTACCTCCATCTGCCGAATCACTTCAATTTTGCGCGATTGAAGGAGCAGCTTACCCATTCGCCCCGCCCCCTGACGTGCCGAAGAGCCCTTCAACAAGTACGAAGACAAACTGGCGTCCGGCGAGCCCCCCTACGATGCAGCTGCCAAGAAGAAACCAGAAGGCAACCGTAAGCCATACAGGAACAGGACGGAGCACGGAGGATTTGTTGGTTACGGGCAACAAGCTGTCCAGCGCTTCTTTTCGAAAAAGATCAGGCTCCCTATTCGTCATTTGGTTCACCTCTTCGTGTTCGGCCGCTTTCGGCGTCATAAAGACGGGCCAGAAAATCATAAATAACGAGCTCATGGGCCCTATGCGACGACCGGAGCATTCGGTTCACATGCATATGGATATAACTCGCCGCCAGCTGCTCCAGGGGTACGGTAAGCTCCCCCGACCCTTCCGCCTCCCACAAGGCATCCACCATCGGTACAAGTCGGCCCGATCTCCTTTGTAATATCGCATGCCCCGCGGCCAGCCGATCTTGGCCGGACGGCATTGCGCGGAAATAACTCTCTAGGCGAGCCCGCTCTCTCCGAAACCGATCTCCCAAGCTACGGCGGAATGCCCCATCGACCCCAAATTCCGCGGCAAACCCGTCCCGGGCTTTTTTCACGATGTCGTACTTGACTGCGGCAGGAAACCTAAGATCCGATAGGAACCGATCGACCCCGATTAAAGAGAGCCGCCAGCGGTCATCGAATCCGGCATCGCCTTCGAGCGTCTCCAATAGGTTCATTACCGCTTCGCTGTCTATATGAAAGAGTCCCTCTGCGAGACTCATACCTTTCGATCCGCCGTAGCGCTCCCATTCCGGCATATAAGTATCGACCTGGAAACGCCAAATCGTACCGTCCTGCAGCTTGGGCAGAAGGGTATTTTTCAACTCCGGAAGTACTTCCCCCAGAAGCCGTTCGGGAACACCCTTCAGCCGAAGCCGTAGATGCCAGTCGGGATCCCCGTACCGAATATAAAACCACTGTTCCGCAGCTCCAGACCGCATGGCATGGGATACGATGCGGCGTACCTCCGTTCGAAGAAGGGTATCGACAGCAGCAGGTCCTGCATAAAGCTTTGCATACAACCACTCCGACCCGGGTGGATAGACTCTTCGGGTATTTTTGCTTTTTACACTCGTTGCGGAAGTCCGGGACACGGTGTTTTCCTCGGAAAGAGTCCGTTCGAAGGGCACGATGAGCTCGTGAACGAACCGCCCCTCCGGTCCCCGGACCACCTGCTCTTCCAAAGAAGGGAAAAATTCGGTAATCCGCACCTCCGAGCGGTTTTTGGCCATCTCAATAAACGTATCGATACTTAACACATTATTTAAATCCACAGGCAGCTCACGATCCATTTCAGCAAACAAAAAGACCTGCGGAAGCCCTCTTCTCGTGCGCCACTCTTGTACAGACCGAAACCGGTCACCGCCCTTCATCCGGCCAAGGCCGGTCAGCTCCTCCTTCGAAATGCGCCAAACGGCCCGAGACAGCACAGTACGCCCGAACACCACACGGGGCAGAAATGACGCGGTTGATAGCGGTCCCCAGTCCCAGGCCAGATAATCGGCTCGCCCGTCCCCCTGTAAATCACACAAGAAACGGTACAGTCCGATACCGTGAAAATAATTATGGGCTGTGGTAAGGCGGGGAATTACACGCTTTCCCAGCGTTGCCGACCGCAAAACGACCTCCTTGCCGACAACAGAAACTAACAGGTCGGCAATAGGAATTTGCTGCTCAAGCGGAGCCCCGGATTGTCCCAGAAACGGAATTTCGTAATCGCGAAGCACCGGACGGGCGACCAAATTACCGACCCGACCTTCCGGGAGATGGACGATCTCCGCAAAAACAGCATCCGGGTGAAGCGCCTCTTCCGAGCGCAAATGTTTTGTGACATGACCGTGCAGATCACCGTCAGCATGACAAAATCTGCCTAACAGACGAGCGCCGGAAGGACCGGAAACATCATGCAGCAGCACTTGAAAGTCGCCCCGGTGTAAAGCCTCCTCCGATCCGGCGGCAACCCGTACCATTGCAGCGAAGGTGTCCGGCAGCGGCAGGATGGGGTCGGGCGATAGAGCCACTAGATCTTGCTCCGTTAAGTGAATTTCCATTGTACCGATTGAAATGGCATCATTCAGCTTGCGGAGCAGCAGCGTCTCACGCTTACCCCACGTTTTCTCCTCCCCCTCCGCTGCAGGGAATGGCAAACCGGCCAATAAAGGCGATGAAGCAACGAACACATCCGTACCGCCATAGCCTATGCCCGCCTCATCGTCGAGGACCTCGGTTAAGGGCACCTGCCTGCCTTCGTACCGCTCCAGAAAATTTCTGCGAAACCTATCCATGTGGGATTGCGTTTTTTTTCGAGCCGTTTTGTGCAGAGCCTCCACGCCCTGTAAGATTTCTTCTATCACCTCATGCCCTAATGCAGCCTCATCCAAGGGCTTGATGAGATCCACTTGAAACAGCTTGGAAAGCTCAGCCTGTGCAGGTAAATGCTCCAGCTTACGACCGATGGCTCGATAACGTTCCGTGTTGACGCCGACCCCTTCCCTGTCGAGACGCTCCAGTTCGGACTTCAACTCACGCAGCTGCCCGCTTACGGATTCGGCATGCTTCGATTCCTCCAAATGCTGCAGCAGATGTACGACGGCTTCGCTCCCTGACACGCTGGAAGACAATACAGGAACCAGCAGCTGATGGTCAATTAATTCGTGCAGAAAGGCTTCAGCCTCCTCCCACGATATCTCCGGATCCTCTGTTGTCAGCGCTAGAGCTAGATCCGTAAGGTGGGCGCCCGACTTGGCATTCGATACAATTTGATCTACATAATGTGTTCTTGCGACAGACACCAGATGATGGCTTCGAATTTGTTCCTGCTGCTTTGCTTCAACGTAACGAATGTGCTCTCCGATCTGATAGAGACTCGAATTCGGCCGGTATATGAGTTCCTTCCTAAGAGATTTCTCACTTGTAATCACTTCGCACAATGCAAATACATAATCCATGTCGAGCCTGGTATGGCGACGGTACGAGGTTGGATCCGCAAGACGAATTTTCGTTTGATCGCCGATGGTTCCTACGGACCCACCGGCAAAAAGACCAAAAGGTGTCGGTCGTACAGTCATTCGTTCAAAATATCGGACCAGTGCTCGTTCGATTTTCTCCCCCTGCTCACTCTCCGGGCTATCTAACCATACGGATAGCTTGCTTTCCAGATCGGGAGACGCAAGGAATAATGCCTCGCGTACTGCGGGGCGTTCAAAAATAGCGGCTAACCGGCTTCGGAAACGAAATCGATCCGCTTTCACGGCCGCCTCTAACTCGCTTGGGGTAAGAGCAGCGGATGACTCCGCCCCTTGACTCCAATGGATGAGATCTTCTATTGGCAATAATGGCGTTCGTATGGCGAAGAATCCCGAGCTTTGAAACATAGATGAAATGCTGTGCCCCCTCATGATTCCCTCCTCCTACATTACATCAAGCGGCCCCCGGACAGCATGTTTCCGGGGGCGCACTTTTACCATACAGTCAGGTCAAATCCGCTTAGATCCAGCAGGTTCCGCCGCAGCCGCTCCACCACTTGGTAACATAAGGCCTTCCGCCTGCTGCATTCTTAAGCTCTTCGTCGCTTAGAACGCGTACGGTTTCTTTGTGCAGCACAAGCTTCTTTACTTCATTTGTTTCTGGAGCCTTTTCTTTTTTGAAATCATCCATTCTCAATCTCTCCCATCTCATTTTGAAAGTAAATAAATGCGGTCCCACAACGGTTCTATAGATGTAGACGCAGCCAGTAGAGTCAAGGCTATTCCTGCCGAACCGATCAGCATGCCCGGTTCGGGTGTCCAAACCATCCTTCCGTGTGATCCTGTCAGCGCCAAGTACCCGCCGATTCCTTGATCCCTTCGTCTCATGTCCAGAGTCCTTCGCACCCAATGACAAGCTGCTTCCTTAAAAAGCTCTTCGCCAGTAGCCTGGTAGAACCGATTATAGAGATGTGCCAGACCGGCGGCACCATGACAGAAGCCGGCTTCCGCTACGCGAGATTCATCGTCCTGCAGCAGAACTGAAGGCTTGCAAATCGCCATGGCTGTATCCGCCCAGTTCGATTCACCCACATGCTTAGCGGCCGCCAAGAGTGCTGCCGCAACACCGGGGTCACCATGACACCATGCGGCAAGGGCTGGGGACGGCTCAATTCCCGGTCCGATACATCGGGGGAATTGACCAAATCCATGATCTTCGATTCGCCTTGCGAGCAACCAGGGAATCGCGTCGTCCAATAACCGACGTACCTTGCTCTTCTCCACGCCAAGTGCAAAGGCGTGGCTCAGCAAGGCGATCACACCCGGGGCACCGTGCGCCATCCCCAGATTATAGTAGCCATCCGGCGCGTAGTAGCTCCTTGTGTCGGGCGGCAGCAGCTCGGGACGTGTGAACCAAGTGGTACCGTGCGGTCCTTTCTCTGCAACCGCATCGAGCTGACGAATCACCAGCGTAAGCATTTCTTCAGCCGCTGGGGAGGGAAATCTTTCACGAGCGTACACGCCGATGCCGACCAAACCGTTGGTAAGGTCGAAGTCTCCATACCAAGGCTTGCGAAGAAGCTCCAGAAGCAATGAGTCCACTTCATACAATAGATCGTCGTCTCCGGACTTTTCGCTCAAATGCGCAATCGCCCAGGCAATGCCCAAGAAGCCCTCATAGAGTGAAGCCGACATCGGGGTCTCAGCGACTGCATCCATCGCGCGGTCAAGAAACCGTTTGGCTGAATACCCATCCCCAAGACCGGCTCTGTCAAGGTAATGAAACAATACCGCTACCCCGGCTAAGCCTCCGCTTATCGTCGCATCATCCATTTCATGGTTTTCTAGACGAGCAGCGATGGCCTGCACGGTTCCCAAGGCGCTCTTGCGAAGCTCATCGTCCACTATCGGTTCCCAAGACATCAAGCGCTGAGCCCCCTTCGTACGAGACGATTGATTGTGAAGCTACGGAATTGACCACTGACAGATATAATTATATGGGGTACTTTATCGCTGCACTACGGCAAACCTACGTAGTAAAAATACGTATTTTATCCGTCCAGGAGACCGCTGCGGACTGCCCATGCAATAACCCCGGCCCGATTGGGTACGTGAAGCTTCAGGCGAATATGCTCTTCATATTTTTCAATTGTCCTTGGGCTCAAATGCAAATGGGTACCGATTTCTTTCGAAGTATATCCATTGCTTACGAAACGAATAATAGCCAGTTCACGTTCTGTGAACAGAGTGCAATCGGCCTGTAAAGCCTGTGTCGCCGGTATATTGGATTCCATCGGAGCTGCTTCCGAAACCTTCCATAATCCGAGCTGCCGCATAAATTGCTGCTGATCTACCATAAACCACAAGGATGAAATCCGGTCGTCCAAAAAATCAAAAAAAGCCTGAATGGGCATGGAGAACGATTTGAAGGTTGCGGGGAAACGGTAAAAGCCTTCTTCAAGTACGCCGGATAACGTGCCCCGCACCGCCACCTTGTCCCCATCCGAAACGCTATCCTCTATCTGAAATTTCAAGTTGGAGAAGCTTTTCCTTACCTTGCCGACGAAATGTAAAACCTCACTGCGCTGCATCGTTAGCCCGGTATTGAGCTGGGCCGTAAAGGTGAAATGAAGAATTTCGTTTACAACGGAATGATTGGGGCTGAATAATTCGTTGCAAAACCGATTTACGATTGCATTTTTGCATACCATTAGAAACCCACCTATCTACGATCATTTACGTATTACTTTATGTAAAATTTTACCTCCCCACAACCTTCATATGGAGCATATTAGTCATGTATTAGTCACTAGTTGGTCATGTATAGGTAAACAGTCTGATTGCACCGATCAATGTAAATTAAACTTGACATTATTATAAATATTGGATAATTTATGTATAGAATACTTTACATTATGTAAAAGTTAATATATAGGAGAGTGTATCCATGACCTTTCAAGAGAAGAAAAGCATCGTTTCATTGATCAGCGTCATACTCATCTTTGGGACTTATTGCTTGTACATGTATCCGCAGCAACCCGCAGGAGGGCTGGAGTCAACGGAAACCTTTCGCTATTGGGGGTCCTTCGTGCTTACCTTGGTTTTGGTCTCCATTGTCGCGCATATCATGATCAGCATCGTTTTCAACATCGTCTATCGAATTACGACAGGAGAGAAGGAGCCCGGCTTTGCGGATGAACTGGATAAGCTTATTGACCTGAAAGCGACTCGCAATTCCTTCTACGTGTTTGTCCTAGGCTTTCTAGCTGCCATGGGTTCGCTGGTAGTGGATCAGCCATCCCAAGCGATGTTCATGATTCTGATCGCCTCCGGATTCATGTCCGAGGTTACCGGCTCCGTCACCAAACTTTATCACTACCGGAAAGGAGTATAAGATGGGCAAAAATCTTGTCGGCAACCACATTCGAAAACTACGTTTCAACCATGATGAAATGACCCAGCAGCAACTGGCTGACAAGGTAGGCGTTACAAGACAAACCATCGTGGCTCTGGAGAAAGGTAACTACTCTCCGTCTCTGGAGTTGGCTTTTCGCATTGCCCGCGCCTTCGATTTGCCGTTGGAAGAGGTATTTTTTTATGGGGAAGAAGAGAAAGGAGAATGAAGATGAGTGCGAATCAAACGACCGCAAAGATTGTGGGAGTCTTATTCATACTAGCGGCGGTTACGTCGGTTATAGGACTGCTTTTATACGATCCTATACTACATCATCCCGATTACCTTACGAACGGGTATGCCAATAAAAATCAAGTGATCAGTGGAGCGCTGTTTGAGTTAATTCTTGTCTGTTCGGCGATCGGCACCTCGATTATGTTGTATCCCTTATTCAGAAAGCATAGTGAAACCATCGCTTTGGGGTATGTTTGCTTCCGATTTCTCGAGGCTGTTCTTATCACGGTTGGTGTTCTGAGCGTATTAGCCCTATTGACCTTAAGTCAGGATTTCGTAAATGCGCCGGCCCCCGACGCTTCCTCTTATCGAGCGTCAGGGACCCTTTTAACAGCAATACATGACTGGACCTTTATGCTTGGGCCTAATTTCATGTTGGGCATCAATACGATGATGTGCAGCTATTTACTCTACAAATCTAGGCTTGTGCCCCGATTCATCTCCTATATGGGATTAACCGGAGCGGTGCTCATTTTTATTGCAGCCTTGCTGGAAATGTATGGTGTCATCCTGCAGCTCTCAGCATGGGGAGCCGTGTTGGCAATACCGGTAGCCTTGTATGAAATGACGCTGGCGGTATGGCTGCTCGTAAAAGGCTTCAATGCAGCCCCCAAAATGAAAGAGGAGTATTCAGGTCAAAGTGCTCTAGAAACCTACACCTAAGATTTTAAGGAAGTGACCTTATCGACCTCTAGCTTTACGCCCGCAATAAGAAAAGAAAAGTCGCTATATGGAGACTCTAGTAAATTATGCTATAATATGGTTCGTGCACGCTGTAGGGCGGTCGGCTAATCCTCTGTGAAAGGAGGATGATGCCAATGACAACACAAGAAATGTTAGCCTTTGGGTTAATGCTGATTGTGATTTTGTCTTTCCTGAATAGGAAATAGACCGCCCACCCTCGCAAGGTCGCGGTCTACCGTGTCACCAATGCAGTACAGCCGACCGCTTAGCGGTTGTTGCACTGGAGGTCGTGTTTGCCGCACGGCCTCTATTTATTTATATCCTACACCATTCAAAATATAACATCAAGGCCGTAATGCTGCTTTTTGTTTTTCGCGTACCTTATTATTCATCGGATCCACATCAAGCCCCGTTTATCTTATTACGAAGCTTCATTGCTCCTACAACAATCTATGGGAATCGTGAGCACCCATGGTTCGGCTTAACAGCTGGGTACGGCTCTTCACGTTGAACTTGTGAAACAGCGAGCGCAGGTGTTTCTTCACGGTCACCTCGGAGAGAAACAGCCTTTCGCTCATTTGCCCGTTGGTCAGTCCCTCAAGGAGTAATGACAATACCTCCTGCTCACGTTCCGTCAGGACGGGCGCTTCCGTTACCGTTGTCGTTGAGACGGGCCGCGTCAGAAGAATCTCTTGCTGTCCGATCTTCTCCAGCATCCGCTGCACGAAGCTTTCAAGAGAACCGGCTCGGCGATCCAACACAAACACAGGCGCTGGAGTGACCCCATCATAGAAAGTGTGCTCGCCCTCAGCTGCTATCTCGAACCCCATGCTCCGATGCGGCAGCTCAAAGAGCGGATGAGGCGGCGGTGAATTGATCACAAGGTAGTCCGAGAACATCAAGCTGAGAAAGAAATGACCCAAAGAATCCCGCACGCCTCCCAGATCCTGAAAGTCGATCGTTTCAATGCAATAGCCTGCAGGAGCCGCTGCTGGGGCGGATAAGCGCTCCCATTCCTCCTTGGACAACGCCTCAAAATAGGCTTGATATCTTGGAGATGTCCTTAGGTAAGAGAGCGTCCCTTCATGAATCGGGATGACGGCGGCAAATGCCTCTATTCTCCCTTGCTCATCCCTTACAACCCGGATCACGTCATCTCCCAAGGGTAGTAGGACTGTGAAGTCAATTCCCTTTAGCGTGGCCAGTGTTTGCTCCGCCGTCAGCTCAAAGCGATAGGCTTCTTCCGTGAAGGGGTCCTGAAGCAGCAGCTTCGCCGGTCGCGCCTCCCGCCATCTTCGCTCCACATACGCCTCAAGCTCGGCCAAAGCCTCCGCTCCTACCGGCACGAAGGGTCGTGTCCATGGATTGACACTATGAAGCAAAGCGCGAATGATGCCATCGCCCAGGTAATACGCCAGCTCTCCCGCTTCCCAGGATACAACCGACCCTTTGGGGCTTCTCTGTACCTTATGATAATAGTGAAGGAGAGCCTGCTTCATGTAGCCCGCGAAGCGCTCCGGTGATCTGTCCCTCAGCTCCCGCACAACCGCCACCCGCATCAGCTCGTGCACCTCCCAGCCGGGGGTTCTCCTGCGAACGAAAGAGCAGCGCACGAGCTGTCGAAACTTAGCGGCGCTAATCTCCCGGCCTGCAACAAAGGAGAGACTGTCCTGATTGAACCGGCTAAGCACACAGGCCGCTTCGATGAAGGGAACAAGCTGTTCGTCCGGCACCTCTCGAAGCCATTGATGCACAACATAGGCAAAAGCATCGCTGCAGGAGCCGGCTTGAGGACTCCCCGCACCCGAAGATGGTAAAGCACATAGCAAGGACATCATCAACGGGTGACCCTTGCTATGTCTCCATATGTACTCAAAACGTTCCCGATCCGTATAACCGCAGCGATGCAAATATTCCTGAACGTCCTCTGCCGTAAGCTCCGTCAGCCTCATCGACACAATCAGGTGCCGCCAGCCGGAGAGCATCCATGGCTCGGCAAGAGGCCTTCTTCCCGCAATCACAACAAGCAGATTCTCGTGCAAACCCGGCAGCCACGAGCACCGGAACCAATCGTCCAGGGCCTCCAGCCGCTCGTAATGGTCGATAAAGAGCACGACGCGGTCATGACGGGCCATTTCATTCAGCGCCTCCGTACACAGTTCCTCGGTCGGCTTCGCTGTGAGCCGCTGTATGTAATACTGATCCTGGAGGAGCTGCAAAATCGAGGAGTAGATTTCGAACGGCTCGGGGTGAAGCCCCAAACCGTTGATCGATAGCGTGATGCAACCCTCCGCTCTTGCCCTGCGGCCGAGCTCGGCGAGAAGAGTGCTTTTGCCTGTTCCCCCCGTGCCGTGTATGGAAATGATTTTCTCTATGCCGGTGCGCCCAAGGAGAAGCCTCTCGAAGGTTGCTATCTCCCCGCGGCGTCCCACGAGCGACTGTCCCTCCAGCTGCTCAAACGTATCCACGATTGGCATCATATCCTCCAAATTGACCTATGGTTTCCTCCTTCCATCATATACAAAGATTGTTTTCATAACAATGTGAAACTTTACACATATTGGTAGGAAAATAGACCGAGAGCGGGAAACAGATCTCGCTTCCCAAACAACAAAAGCTGCCCTCCGTAGAGGACAGCTTGCCGTTACGTTACCATTTCTTAGAATAACAGCCTTTTGCCTTCAATGCCGCTTCAAACCCGAAGCCCGGCTTCCCGTTGCGGATCGCATCCGCAGGAGATTGGAACTTCTTGTCTGTAAGCTTCTTGGTCTTCGCCTTCGACTTCGTCGGATCCGTGAGGTCCCCCTCATAGGAGCCGATGCTGAATTTATCCACGAGCTTCACCTCGCGGCAGCCGGTCCCAAACGGTGCAAATCCTTGCACGCCCAGTGTAACGGACGCAGGACCGCCTTTGATTTTCACCGTAGCTTCTAGGGTAACCCCGCTATTCGGTATGCTCTCGGTTGGGCTGACCTCAACGCCTGCTCCGACGCCAAAGCCCGCTTCCGCACATGCGCCGAAGCCGTCCTTGTCAATACAGAATCGGGCTCCGCCGCCAACACCCTGGTAGTAGGAGGCTCCGATACAGAACAGTCCGCAGGTATCGCGCAGGGTGACCGGATTATTCCCTACATAGGCATACAGGTTCGCCTGGCGTCCCTCGAACAGGATCGGATCGATCGCCGTCCAACGGCCGGAGGCCGGATCGTAATCCCGCGCGCCAAAGCGAAGCAGCTTCGTCTTCTCATCCTTTAAGCCGCCGGCATAGCCGATTTCAAGCTCAAACGCCGGGTTCGAATCCGATAGCAGCACGCCAAAGCTGTCATAACGCATAGCCTTCACCACGGTGCCCTCAGCATCCAGCACCTGCAGCGGAGTGCCTACCTGGTCGCTAACGATATAGTAGCTGCTGCCTTCACGCTCCAGACCAAGCAGCAAGCCGCGCTCATCATACTGGTAAAGAGTGACGACGCCTGCGGCATTCACTGTTGCGGTTACCGTGAGCGGCGCGTTCACATCGCCATAGAGATACTGCGTTTTACCGCTCGCATCCTCCCTGGAGGTACGTCTTCCTATGCCGTCATAAGCATACCGGATCGTTTCTCCCTGGACGGTTGCCTCCAGCAGCTCACCCTTCACGCCGTAGCGGAACGTATCGCCGCCTCTTTGCGTTAAATAGCCGTCGATATCGAACTGATACTCCGTCTGACCGATCTGCTTCAGCAGGTCGTAGCTGCCATAGGTGCTGATCTGCTGTTCAGCGCCCGTGACTTCACGGCTGCGGCGGTTCTTGTTGTCATCGTAATCGTACGCTTCCACATACACACCGCTTACGCCGCTGCGAGTGACTTTGCGAAGCTGATGATCCTTATCATACTCATAGACATACACGTCAGAACCCTCTGATGTCGTCACTGTTTTCCGGATCAGCAAACTTCTCACATCATACTCGTGGTCGACAAGGTAAACCTCTTTGCCCGCCAAGGTATATTGCATCTGCTTCACACGGCCCATGTTATCGTAAGTCATGCCCACCTGCAAGCGGTCGTCACGAATCGTACCTACACGCTTACCGGGACCTGTGCGGTCAAAATAGAACTTGCCATACTGAATCAGCTGGTTATCCTTGTTCCAGTTCAAAGCTGCATTTGCCTGGAATGTGCCTCCATAGACGCTTCCGGTTACCGTGGTCGAGATGTTCGTCAGACGGAACTGGCTGTCATACTGGTAGCCGAATCGTCCGTTCGCTTGCCCGGACCATGCAGCGGACTGCACCTGATCTCCGTCGTACGTGAATTCGATCGCCTGGCGTAATCCGTACGCAGCCCCCGTCACCGTTGCTCCGTAAGTAGAAGAGGTCACACTTTCAATCAGTCTTACCCGGTCCGTAGAATCCCCGTCAAAATAGGAATAAGTGCGGCTTACATCCGGATCGATCACCTGATGAATTCTTCCCGTGTCGGTCTCTTGTTTGTACTGCACGACACGTCCGCTGCGGAGCGTGGATTGCTGCATATCTCCGTCCAGGCTGCGCTGAATCGTGATCCCTGTCGCAGCACCCTCCTGGCGGAAGCCGACGTAGAGATCGTCTTGGTCAAAGTCCTGCCGGTACCTGTCTCCATTCGCCGTGATCACCCCGGTAAGATTGCTGTTGTCGTCATATTCCTGACGAATCAGCTTGCCTTCCGGTGATTTTACGCTCGTAATCCGGTTTAATCCGTCATAGCCGAACACCTTCTGAGCTCCATAGGCATCCGTTACGGTCTCCAGTCGATTGAACGCATCATACGTATAGTCGAGGTACTGATCCCCCTGCAACTTGCGCTTGAGCAGTCCTTTTTCATTATACTCGTATAATACAGGCGCGATCGCCTGACCGACCTCTTCTTGCTTAGTCACACGGTCGTAGGCGTCCATGTACGTGCGTCGCTGCAAGCCTTCCGGACTCGTCTCCAGGATGCTGTGCGTCGCCCGGTCATAATGCACGGTATATACGTCATTCCCCGTCTTGTTCTGTATCGTCAGCGACTGCAGACTGAAAGGATCAAGCGAGTTCGCCAGTACGGCTTTCCTCGTTTCGGAATAGTGCGACACCTGCCCCTTCGGGGTGGTGTATTGGAACTGCCTGACTACCGGCACATCCATTCCCCAGCGCGGATCCGCATCCAGCTGCTTGATCAGCTTGGAGCCGTCCGGGAACGTAGTCTCCTCCGGTCCATGAAGCTTGTGTACCACCGACGTTTTCTCACCGGTAGGCTCAATGGTCGCTGTAGTCATGCTCTTGTCGCCCGGATAGGTTTCGTATTGAGTGACCTTACCGTCAGGGTTCGTAAACTGCACCCTGACTCCGTTCTCAAGCGGAATCGCCTCGAGCTGCTTTACACCGTCCTTTGGATTTTCCGCACGAATGAGCATTCCCCGCGGGGTGTAGCCATAGTCGCGCACATAATCGCTCGTATCGGTAAACTGCTTTAATAGTCCCTTATCGTCATAAACCATCTTGTGCGTCTTGCCGCCCGGATGCGTTACGGTAACCAGCTGTCCATTCTCTACCTTCAGCTGGGTTCGCTGCCCGTTCGGAGCGATGATCTCCTCAGGCTTACCCGCGCTATCCCGAACGATAGTCGTTACATTGCCGAAAGGATCACGCATCGCGATCAATCTTCCCGCAGGATCATATTCCATATTCATGAGCACCTGACCGGTGTATCCGCTTCGTGTCGTCAAATGCCGTCCGTTCTTTTTATCGAGCTCGTAAGCGACCGTCCCCGTTTCGTCCGGGAGGATGGCATTGACGCCCTCTTTTACCCTATAGTGATAAAAGCTCTCTCCTGTCGGCAACGTGGACTTCAGCGTAATTCTGACGTACAGCTCTCCGTTCGGACCGATCCCGAACAGCTGCATAGGAACTCTCCCTGATTGATCGTACCCTTCTTCGCGCACGCGCTTAGCCATACCCAGAAACACTTGCGGCTCGGCCTCTTCAATAAAACCGTCAAGATTGATTTTGTAGAAGACGCCTTGCTCCAGCTCTTTAAAATACACAACACCGACAGGGCTCACGTAGATGCGGTCCGTATGGAATACCGCTTCCTCCGGCTTCACTCCCGTCATGATGTTGGTTACCTTCACTTCGCCTGGGGCATCGGTGAAGGCCTTACCGATCAGCTTCGACATCGTACCGTCAGGATGAATCACGCGAATGCGGCTCTCATCGCTATTCCTGCCTCCGATATCCAGAAGATAAATGCTTCCGTCCGAGCCTACCTGAAAATCATTCACCCGGCCGATATTCTCCGGCGTAGCGCGGCCATCGTCCGTCGGATTCGCCTCAAACCGGCTGCCCCGGTGATTATAGGTCATAATGTAGCCGTCTGCATTCAGCTTATGCAGTGCATTGCCGTCCAGGAAATACAGACTGCCGTCCGCTCCGGCCCTCAAACGGTAAGGATTGTGAAGCTTCGCCTGCAGACCGTGCGTTCCGTCAGGTATCGGGTCGTAGATGCCGCTGCTCGGCTGACCGCCCGCAATGACCGTCCAATCCGAGTCGCCGGGCGAACGGCGCACAATGTACATGATCGTCTCTTTGATGATCACAGCGTAGATGGTTCCGTCCGTTCCTACAGCAAGACGGTCAGGGTAATTCGGAACCTCCAGATACGTATTCGGTTCGTAGCTGAACAGCTCCCGGACCGCCCCTTCATGATCCACGCGGTAGAAGGTATGGGTGCTGGAATACCCCCAAGGCCAGTCATTGGTCTTTTTGACAAAATAGTATTGCCCGTCGGGACCAATCACTCCGGTCTCGGTGTTTCTCCCGTTCTCGAGCACCAGACTGCCCGGCACATCGGCCCTGCCCCGGAAGTTGATTTCTTGACCGACGGCTGCCCGCTTCCGTTCGGAGGTGCCGTCTCCCTTCAGCAATTCGTCGGTGAGCAGCATATGGTGGTTATCCAAGCTCCAGCCGGCGATGCCCGTCTCCTGATACGGATTGATCGGACTTAGCACGGAGCCGCTCCATGTCTCACCAAGGGTAATCTGGTTTAAGCTGCGGTTCATCAGCACATGCTTGACGCCCGCTACCCGGCCGAAGCTGCTGGCTGCGCCGCTGCTCGAACCGCCGGAGCTCGCTCGCATCGCATAATACTGGGCTTGATATACATAACGGATATCAACGGAGTACCTCACATCTCCGATCATGTCGCGACCATATACGTCCTTGCCGTCCCAATCGTATTCAAACGTCTGATTCGGAAAAGCAGGGAACGATTTCTCGATCGTACGGCCGGCAAGGTGCAGCTTCACTTCCACACTGCGTATAAACGTGCTGGGCTTGAACGTCGGCTTGGTGACAGGCACCGTAATACGGCTCTTCTCCATGTAACCCGGCGTTCGCTTACTTTGATAATTGAGAGTAAGCGCACTGCCTTCGATCGGAATCGTTTCGCCGAGCGTTTGATCCTGACAGCCGATGATGGAGTTCTGTTTGTTACAGAGCTTCATCTTGAACTTATCCTTCCACTCATCCTCCTGCTGCGGCGGGTTCTCCGAATCCTCCGGCGGTCCGTAAGGCCAGTTTGCATCCCACGGGGTAAAATGCTTCACTGTCACACGCCACAAACTCTTGCCTGCGGGATATAGGGCAGCGAGCTTCGCCTGCTCTTCGGCCGTAATGCCAAGTGAGGCCAGGTCCGCCTCCGAATCCGGCAGCTCGTCACCGTTCGCATCGATAGACGCTACGCCGCCGTTCACGGAAAGTACCTTGATGACTATCCCATCTTGAGACGGGATCCATCCTCCGGCCTTATAGTCGTAGTAACCTAAGGGCACAACGGTTCCCGTAGGAAATTGAAGGAAGTTATCTACGTAAACGGGAACCGGCTGATTGAAGCGGACCTCTGTCGCCCCTGCCGCTACGGCTTCGTCCACAGACAGCTCCACGGCATAGGTGTAGCCGACATTCGCCGGCAGCTCACCCGGCATCGCTTTAAGCCCGTTCTCGCCTACGGTGTATTCGGTAGCTCGTACGTGAAGGGCCGGAAGCTCCTTCAGCGTTCCATCGATCAGCTTCATCTGAGCTGTCGTTCCCGGCGTAAACAGCAGCGTAGCCTGACGGCTTCCGTCTGCGTCTGTTACGGGACTGCCTTGCGCTACTTGAATGCCTGCCGCACCGCTTAGCTGAATCTCCGTTACGTTACTGTCATACGGAGTCATTGCTACGTCCGGTACGGTGAGATAATCGTTCCAAGGCACGGTAGCCTTCCGCTGAACCGTCAAATACCCAAGCTTCTCGTACTGAAGGGTCACCGTTGCGCCGCCGTTGATCACAAGATCGAAGGCGCCGTCTGCGCGGCTGACCGTATGACCGAGCTTGCTCTCGTTCAGCACCTGAATCGTCACTCCGGATAGCGGCGCTCCTGCGCGATCCTGTACCTTACCTCGAAGCACGGACATACGTGCTTCATCCAGAGCTCCAGGCTCCACCCCAAACTGAACAGGACTGCTTCCCTGATATAGGAAGTCTGTCGCATCGGCGAAGCTCGTCGTTCCGGTGGCGGATAACTGCGGCGCCGAGGCAGCAGGATCTGCCGGAATGACCGGCGCTTTAGGGCTTACTGCAACAGGAGCCGAAAGCTCCGAGGCATTGCCGCTTTGGTCGACGGCTTTGACTGCAACATAATACGTCGTCCCGTTGGTCAGGCCGCCGGCATAGTAAGCCGTTCCCTGAATGGAGGCCTGCAGCGACCACGGACCCTCCGCAGCTTGCGACATATAGACTTGGTAGCCGGAGAGGTCCGGTTCCGTGCCCGCTTTCCAATGAAGGATGGCCGCTGAATCCTTGGCGGTAGCCTTCAGACTAGTCGGCGCAGCCGGCGGCACAATGTCATCGTTATTGGGCGTAGCCTTCACGACAGCCGATCGCGCGGACTCGTTCCCGTTTCCGTCCACCGCTGAGATGGCTACAGCATATTCGACGTTGTTCGTAAGTCCTGTCAGCGTATATTCCGTAACCTTCCCTGTCTCGGCTCCGAGACTCCAGCTATTGCCGTTGTCTTGGGAAAGGTACAGCTTATACCCTGCGAGGTCGGCATCGGTCACGGCCGTCCATTGGAGCTTAATAAGCGCATCCCCAGCCGACGCGGTCAATCCCTGCGGAATGGCCGGAGGCGTCCCTTGCGGCGTCGCTTGAACAGGCGTCGAGCGATCCGATTCCTCTCCACGGTTGTTCATGGCTGTGACGGCAAAGGCATAGACGGTGCCATTGGTTAGACCGGTCATCGTGTAGCTCGTTTCGTTCCCGGCCTGCTGACCGTAGCCCCAAGTGGCTCCCCCGTCCATGGAGACATACACCCGGTAGTTCGTCACTTCGCTGTTATTCGTCACGGCATTCCAGCTTAGCTTCACGGCTCCTTCGAGCGGCTGCGCCGTTAGTCCTTCGGGCGCTTGAGGCTTGCCGATGAATACATGATAAAGCACCGATTTGGCGGACTCCGAGCCATTGCTCTCATAGGCCGTTACGGCAAAAGTATAGCCGCGGCCGCTGACCAGTCCGTTCACCATATAAAACTGCATTAAGCCATTGTCAATGGGGTCTCTCCAAGTGATGCCTCTGTCTTCCGATACATAAACTTTGTAGCCTGCAACCGCCGGATTCTCCACCGCACTCCAGCTGACCACGCGGGAGGTCTCTCCGGCATAGTGGACCTGGATTCCTGTCGGCGCCGGCAAGGAGGAGGCCGGAGCACTCGGAGTAGCCTGCACGGGAACAGACTTGGCGGATTCATTCCCCGACACGTCTGTCGCTGTCACTGCAAAGGTATAGGCGACTCCGTTCGTCAAGCCCTCGGCGGTATAGCTTGTGAGCTTGCCCGTTGGTTTCGCGGACGACCAAGTACTTCCTCCGTCGTGGGAGATATAGACCTTGTAGTCTTCCAGATCACTGTCACCTACCGGCTGCCAAGTGAGCGACACCTTGGAATCGCCTGCTGCTGCAGATAAACCGGCAGGAATTGCCGGCGGAGTGACATCCGCGGACTCCTGTACCTTGATAACCGCCGCTTGGGAATTCCAGTGATACAGCTTTCCCCAGCCCGGCTTAAACAAGCCGATACGTACCGTATAGTCGCCTTCCGCCGCTCCGGCAGGCACCTGCCATGACATCGGATAGGTGTGGACTTGATTGGCGCGTAGCTCCTGAAGGTCCAGGAACTGCTGATGCACCTTCTCGCCTGTAGGACTATAAATCTCGGCATCCACGAGCACCGTATCCTTCTTCGTACTGCTGACCTCTACCTTCAGATCGACTTTCTCACCGGGAGCCGCCTGTGAAGGCGTTGCCGTCGCGCTAGACGTGTACTCCGCCTTTCCGCCCGGCTCGCCGTTCGCCGTGGCCGGCAGGACGTTAATCACGGCCCGCTTCGACCGATCGACATAAGTTACGGTGCGGTCAGGACTTAAGACGCTCATTTCCACAGCGTATTGCCCTGCCGGAGCCGCTGCCGGTACATTCCAGGCTAACGGGAACAAGGTTTCCATGCCTGTGTTGAGTGTCCGATTTGGAAACTCCTGATGTGCAACAACCGCACCCTCCGCGCTGCGCAACTGGATCTCAACCAGCGTCTCGAGCGTGGTAGAGCTGCTGGCTTTGGCCAAAATCTCCACAGGCTCCCCCGCGCGAACCGCACTTGGTGTTACGGTAACCGAAGTGCTTACGCTCGGTCCTGCCGCTTTGCTTACCGTGATGACGGCTGCGCCTGCATGCCAGGCATACTGCACCCCCCAATCGGGCTTAAAGATCCCGATGCTAACGGTATACTTCCCTTCCGGGAGGGTCTCCTCGAGCTTCCACTCGAAGGGAATGCTTTTGGTTTCACCCGCTGTAAGGGACAGCCCATTCTCGACCATCTGGAAAACCCTCGCTCCGTTCGGGCCGAATACCTCCAGGTCCACCAGCACCGATCGGCTGACCGCCGCGGTAATTGAAGCCGTCAAACCGACCGCTTGCCCCGGCTGCACCTGCGATTCCGAGGCGGCTACGGTGGTTACGTAGTCTGTCACGGGTTCGGCAGCACCTGCCGTTGCGGCTGGCAGCACCGAGGTTACGACCAGCACCCACACGAGCAGGGAATGCAGCCATCGCCTGTGATGGGGCTTCCTCATCATGCCGTATTTCATCATTTCTCCTTCCTCTCCTTCAGCTCATTATGCACGAGGTTCAGCTTAGCACATCGCCTTAGGAGCGAATAAGTATCCAAAAGGATACTTTTAGGGTTTATCCCCCAAAGTGTGTAAAATTTAACAAATGTCAGAACGGAGAAAAAAGAAGGTGCTATCCGAGGCCGTGCAAGCGGCCAGCGGATAGCACCTTTCGGTCCATTCTTATTCATCCGAGCACGATTCGCTCGACGACGGCTTCGAGCCCCGCCGGAGGTTCAATAGAAAGCTCCAAGTCGGCAGGCGCCTCGATTCTTATATACAGCTTGCCTCCAGGACGGTCGGCACGCCAGGATACGTCGATTCTGCCTCGGCCGGGAAGCGGAACCGTCCCGCGGGCCCACGTAAGGTCCGCGATCTGCGGCTCAATAGCAACCTTTGACCAGCCGGCGTCCATGCCGCGCACGCCCAAGACAAAGGCACCGAGGAAATAGCCCGGACCTGCCGACCAAGCGTGACAATGACTGCGTGTCAGCATATTCGGATGCGTTCTGTTCTCCGGAGGGTTTGGATACATTTCCCAGCATGTCGTCGCATCATATTCGAGCATCTCCCCGTATCGTGCCCGAATATCGTCCAGCATGATATCGAACCGGCCGAGCTTGGCCAGCGATTCATGGTAGAAGAAGGACATGAAGGCGCTGCCGATCTGTACGAAATGCCGCGGCGGAGACACAATGTAAGATTCCAGCCTTTGTAATCGCTCTCCGTCAGCAATATTGCACAAATAGGCAACTACCTGCGTCTGCATGCTGAAGGAACGGGAAATCGTGCCGTTGCTGTGGATGCAATCCACATAAGCCTGGTTCTCCTCCGACCAAAGGAAGGTGTTGATTGCCAGCTGCAGACGGTCGGCACTTGCAGCATAACGCTCGGAGCATTCCGGCTCGAATTCGTCCGCCAGGAAAGCGGCGGAGCGAAGCGCCTGAACGAAAAATAGGTTCTGATGAGTAACGATGCCGTCATTCGGCTGCTCGATCGGCGCCCAGTCGAGCAGATTCCATCCCTTCATGTTCAGCAGCCCGTTCTCGTCAAGCTTCTGCATGTAATGGTCAAGCGTATAACTTACATGCGGCCATATTTGCTCGGCAAACTGTCTGTCCCCACTGAACCGATATAGCTCCAGGCAGGCAATCGCCCAAAAGAAGGTCCAATTCGGTATTACGCTGCTCCAGCCGCTGGGAACCTGATCCGAGTATAAAGGAGATTGAAATTTCGAGCCGGGGACAAGACGCAGACACCGTTTCACGATCGCATCATCGCCGAAAACATAGTAGTTCACCAATGCCTCGTTGCGGGCATCCCCTACCCAGAATGCCTGTTCGAACGCCGGACAATCGACGAACGTATCTTCCATGCACAGCCGCGTCGTATGCTTGCTGATCTCCCAGACGTCATTCAGCAGCGGGTCGGAACAGCGGAACCTGCCGATTTCCGCAACCGCGTAATTGCTTTGCAGCACGGTCACACGGTGAAGCTTGAGCGGCCTATCCGCGTTTCGCACGACAACCATGACATAGCGGAATCCTCTGCGAACGGGTGAAGTATACGATTGGCGCCCTTCCCGGCATACGTACCGCAGCGTATTGTCCAAACCATAGGTGATCTGCTTCCAGCCATCCCTCATGTATTCCAATCCGTAAAAGTCGATGATCGTTCCGTCGGACGCTTCCGCTTCGAAGGAGAGATAACCGGAATACTCTTTGCCGAAGTCAATGACCAGCTCCGTGTCCTCTCCAGGGTAGACGGGTACAACGGCTGCTGCGTCATTGGCAATGACGGCAGTTTGCAGTGCATAGGGGATCGGCAAAGGCTGCGATTGTCTTTTCCATACACATCGGCTGAAAACATCATCACGGCTTACATGACGCGGATCGACCGGCTTCAGCCACGAGGCGAATTCGTCCAGATCAGCCGGCACGGCTATCCGTTTGGCCCGAAGATAGTCCGGGTGGTTATCTTGAAACGACGGCTCGGGCTGGTGATCGATGAGCTCGATCGCATCAAACGGTCCCAGCGTCGCGAAAGGAGTACCACAGCCGCTACCCTCGCCATTGTAGAGCGGTGAAACCACCTCGAAAGCTTCCTTGCAATCGATGCCGAAATGGAAGCCGTGTCCATGGGTAACCCCCCTGACCTCCACCATGAGAAGGTTGTCCCCTTCTGCGAGCTCGACGTCCAAATACCGCTCCGGCTTGTCTCCGTACTCCCTGTTCTCATCGAACCAAGCGCCGTTCAGGCTGAGCGGTCCGGACAAACGGCCTCCGTCCACGATGCCGATGGTCGCGCGGGCCGGGCCGTACGCTCGAATGACAGTGGTCAAATAGCCGTAAAGCCTAATGTTGTTCGCATGATACTCGCTGCCGGGAACGAAATGATTGCGCAGATCGAGCACGACGCCCCACGATCTCGGCGTAACGCGGCTTAAAGATTCCACACGAACAGGATACACGAGTTCCTCGGTTAAGGCCGGAATATCCCGCGGCACAAGCTTGGTCCACGGCTCCATGCCGACCTCGCCGATCTCGGTTGCCCTCCCCCATCCCGCTCCTGCGGATCCGTTCCGTGTCCAAGCCTCGTCCCAGAGTCTCGAATCGATCACCTCGGTAAAAGGCAGCTGGCAGGATATGCGGGAAGAACGGTTATCGTAGCCGGCGTGAACAGCTGTAGCCCAGCTGGAATCGGTCGCGGCAATGACTTCCCACCGATCCCCGCAAGCACTCTCGACTTGGGCGAGAAGACCGCCGCGGCCGCGCAAATATTGGAACGTCGGAGCTCCGTAATGCATGACCATCACGGCGATCGTATTGTCCTCCCCGGCGGTAAGCAAATGGCCGATTTCAAATTCGTCGTAAGGGAGCTCGAACGGCCAGGATCGGACAGGACCCCGTCCTATCAGCGTACCGTTCACATAGAGAACGTACCGAGAGTCCGCCGTGATTCGGATCCTGGCCTGCCTCGAAGCACATTCGTCCGCATAGCGAAACTGCTTGCGAAAACAGCGCCATTCGTTCCGGGGACTTTCTTCTTCACCGGTCCATATCCACCTGGCTTTCCAGGTCATGTTGTCGTCCATCGTATCCATTTCCAACTCAGCTCCTTGTCTAACATCTTCTGAAACCTATTATAAAGGAGGTATGAGGTTGAATAGGGTGTTCGATCGGACATATTAGTAGGTCAAATCAGACGAAAATCACAGGAATTTCCACCAAATCCTGAATGCTGCCGTCACGAGCACTGCGTGTGTACACCATGACTACCCCGCTTGGGACGGTAGGACGCTGATCGAACTGGAGCGGTACGTCGAATGTTCCGAATGCCGGAGCACCCTGGGAAGCCATGACAGCCTTTTCTTGCGTTACAGTCTGCCCCATCGAATCGAGAATTTGGTAGTTTATCGTCGCTTCGAATGCACGGGCGCTGCCTGTCAAATGCTGTCCGGGGGCAACTCTCGTTCCGGGCAACGGCTGGTATACGACGATATTGGTCGAGGACGGAAGCGGCACAACCAGGCGAAATCCGGGATAAATGACATCAGACGATAAACCCGGCCGATTTCGGTTAGCCCGAATCAATTCGCTCATCGATGTGCCGAAGCGCCGGGAGATCCGGTACAATGTGTCTCCTTGCTCTACTTCGTATACGAAGCTCGCAATGTAAAGCAGTTGAGCGACACGGAGAATGTCCGGCTGCTGTATTTGATTCAATCCGGCCAGCATGTCGACACTTACGGAGAACCGTTCGGCAATCCGATATAGCGTATCTCCGGGCTGAACCTGGTATATCACAGAGCTTTGCTCCGCCATACCCGGTAGTCTTGCCAGCAGGACCAGCCCCGGATAGATTCGATCGGGATCCATTATCGGCGGATATAATGCATTCATTTGCACTAGCGACGGTACGTTGGTGCCCAATTGTTCTGCTATCGTATACAGGGTGTCACCGGGTCGAACGGTATACAGCAAGTGGGTGCCTGGTGAAATCGGCATGGGTACGCCACTCCTCTTTTTAAGTAGGTTAATACCCATCATATGCCGTTTCTGTCCGCTAATGTGAATCTATTTTATCACTAATGCAGGTAGTGCGATTTCTTCCACTAGTTTTCGATTCGTAAAGAGCCCTGTCGGCAGCACGAAAAAGCTCCTCATGGGATTCTGCGTGAACCGGAAATTCGGCAATACCTAGGGAAATCGTAATTGCTTTACCGATTGGACTTATGGTATGTTCTACAGCCGCCCGGATATCTTCTGCGATAATGAATGCTTCAGACGCTGTAGTATTAGGTAAGAGAACAACAAACTCCTCTCCTCCGAAACGGAAACAACGATCCTCGCTTCTTACCTTGCCGCTTACGATCACCCCCAAGTGTTTTAGTACTTCATCACCTGCTTGGTGTCCGTAAGTGTCATTTACACTTTTAAAGTGATCTATGTCTAATACAATAATGGAATATGTTCTGTTATCCTTAGACCATGATTGAAGCGTTTCATCTAACGACCTTCGATTCGCCAGACCGGTCAATTGATCATTATATGCGTCACGTTTTAGTAAATGAGTGTTCTTCTGAACCGTTTGAATAGCAATAATAACGGACTTCGTGAGTAAATCCACCTCTCGGTTCCAATGAGAGTGCTTTTTCGGAATGGAGATGGTTTCACCTGTTGAAAGCCGGTTCACAAGATTTGCTAAATTCATAAAAGGGGATGCAAGCTTGCGGGCAATAAATACGGAAAATAGCAATAGCATTATGAAGGGAGCGAGCGTATATAGGATTAGCTTTTTGGTATGATCCATTAACATAACGTTAACTGATGACACCGGCGTTTGCTGTACGACTCCCCATCCGATTTCAGGGACAGTGGTGTAGGCAGCCAACATGGGAACCCCTTTTGTGTTCTCTATTATTTCCATGCCGCTCTTACCTTTAGCGAGTTTGCTCACTATCGGATTTGCGCTTACCACTTCCCCCAGACGCTGTTTATCCGGGTGAAATAATAAATCTCCTTTAGGTCCTATCACATAATAATAAGAGCCTATGGAGTCAATCTCATTATTTCCAACAATTTCATTTAATATATTTTTCTCTTGAAGATAAATGCTTCCCCCGATAATCCCTTTATAGTTCCCATTCTTGTCGTAGATAGGCTGGCTCATTAGTACGATTAGTCGTCCGGAAGCAGCATAATAAGGCGGCGATAGAGACGGCTTTCTTGAGCTCAGTGCTTCTTTCGTCGGACCGGAAGTAACGGTTTGGCCCTTCAGACCAACACTAATCGGGGCGATATGTTGTACCACCCCTGTTTCATCAACCCAAGAAAGGGAATTAAAATATCGGCTCGTCGATTGTAAAATTTCTAATTGTAATTGGATATCTTCAGCCGACCGTTCTTCGCCGGTACCGAGATAATTGGCTGTATTCTCCAAGCTGCTTCGCATGTTTTTGAACAAGGAATCAATCGTACTGCTGAGATTTTTCGACTTCGAGTAATTTAAAGAAAGACTCGTATGTACCAACGATTCTTTCTGCGAATGATAGGATGAAATCAATAAAACAATAAGAGTACTTACCACGGAAGCGGTTACTAGAGCGGCAAGTAAGGTAGCTAATTTTATTTTTTGCTTATGCAGCCGATTCCTCACGGTCCGCCCCCTATATAAAACAACAAAATTCGACGTTAATCTACTTAATTATACATTGTTTTACAATGGGTAGAAAGGGAAAATGCATTTTTTCCGTAATTCTAATGTTAAAAAAAAGGAGTCGCATCTCTGCGAACCCCTTATTGAATACATAACCGCATCTATGGAAATCATGTAAGACAAAGCTTGATTATCCAGTCAAGACAGCGAAATTTTAGGATACCGTCCGGTTAGCCGTCTGAACCGGCTGATTATCGCTTAAGCCAAGCGTCCGTGCTGTTGAGTTATGAATTTCGTGAATGAGCTCCGGATTCTTCATTAAGGATACGCCAAAGGATGGAATCATCTCTTTGATCTTCGGTTCCCACGCTTTCATATGCTGAGGGAAGCATTTCTGGATGACCTCCAGCATGACGGAGACAGCGGTAGAAGCCCCAGGAGAAGCGCCGAGCAATGCGGCTATGGAGCCGTCAGCAGCACTGATTACTTCCGTGCCGAATTGAAGCGTTCCTTTGCCGGCAGCCGTATCTTTAATAACTTGGACACGCTGGCCCGCCACCACTAAATCCCAATCCTCACTCTTGGCGTTCGGGACGAACTCACGCAACGCTTCCATGCGTTGCTCCTTCGATTGCATGACTTCCTTAATCAAGTATTTCGTCAAGGACATGTTGTTCAGGCCTGCCGCGCACATCGTAACAAGATTATCCGGCTTGACGGAAGTGATCAAGTCAAACATCGAGCCGGTTTTCAAGAACTTAGGCGAGAAGCCGGCAAACGGACCGAAAAACAACAGCTTCTTCTTGTCGATCACCCTTGTATCAAGATGCGGAACCGACATAGGAGGAGCGCCCACCGGAGCTTTGCCATAAACCTTGGCATGATGCTGCGCTACAATCTCCGGCTTCTGACAAACCATAAAAATGCCGCTTACCGGGAATCCGCCGATACCCCGTCCTTCCGGAATACCGGACTTTTGAAGCAAATGGAGGCTTCCGCCGCCGCCGCCGATAAAGACGAATTTGGACGTATGGCGCTCGACAGAACCGCTGTCGACATTGCGTACTTTCAATTCCCATAAACCGTCGCTGGTACGTTTAATATCATCAACCTGATGTTTGAAACGAATGTCAACGCTCTTGTTCTTTAGGTTATCAAACAATAGGCGCGTTAAAGCACCAAAGTTGACATCCGTTCCGGAATCGATTTTGGTCGCCGCGATCGGTTCATTCAGTGCCCGGTCTTTCATAATAAGCGGAATCCATTCCATTAATTTATCGGGATTATCGGAAAATTCCATCCCTTGGAACAAGGGATTGGCGGACATCGCTTCAAAACGTTTTTTCAAAAACGATACATTTTTTTCCCCTTGAACTAAACTCATATGAGGCAGAGGCACGATAAAGTCCCGCGGATTCTGGATCAGCTTGCTGTTAACAAGATAAGACCAGAACTGCTTGGAAACCTGATACTCTTCGTTGACTTTAATGGCTTTACTAATATCGACGGATCCGTCCGGTTTTTCGCTAGTGTAGTTAAGCTCGCACAGGGAAGCATGTCCCGTTCCCGCATTATTCCATTCGTTAGAGCTTTCCTCTCCTGCGCCCCCGAGTTTCTCGAACACAGTGATTTTCCAGTCCGGCACTAGTTCCTTCAGCAGTGACCCCAAAGTCGCGCTCATAATTCCGGCACCGATTAAGATAACGTCTGTTCTAGTTTGTCTGTTACTCATTTTAAACCGTCCTTATACCCTAAGATTTGCAGAAAAGGAGTAAGCCGGCAGCCAAGGCTTGACCTAGTCAAACGCCTTCTCTGGATCAATTAACCCTATACATTTTAATATTTATTTTACTATTATACGATAGTTAGAAGCTATTTAAAAGCTAGTAAAAAGTGTGAAGTCCGCAGGCAGGCTGTTTTCACTCTTATTATCCCTTATATAAAAAAAACGGCCTCGTCCGAGACCGGTTTTGCCGCTTGCGGGGCCAAGCTCACACCTTCTGCGCTCTGGGTGCGCTTTCGAAGCCGATCGACTTGTGCGCGCCGTCACAGAACGGCTTGTTGCCCGATGCTCCGCACCGGCACAGAGAGAACGATTCCTTATGCTCGAACGGGTTACCTTCCGCATCTACCAGCTCAACCGGACCCGTTACCCGAAGCGATCCGTTGTCGTTCACTTTGATCGTCACTTTGCTTTCATTCGCCATGAGATGCCTCCTTATGTACGGTAAGTTATTACAAGTATATCCGGCAAGCCGGATAATAAGAACAAACTTGCCCCTGTTCTTACGGATGGTTTCCCCCCAAGCTACGGAAGTCTCCAAATTCCGCTTGACCCTCCTGCCCGGAAATTTTCTGGGCGACGGCATCAAACATCGGCAGTCGCTTGGCAGCTTGCCTCACTAAGGTTCCCCTTTCGGGTTCTTCATATGATATGGCAAAGAAAATAAAGTATAAACGTTTTTGTAAACTTCATCTTACATTCATGCCCTTACTATGGTAATATTAAAACCACATCATGGCTTACATATATACAAAATTGCAATAGGGGGATATTGAGATTGATGGTATCAAATTCAGAAATCAAAAAGAATGCACTTGAGTCTCTGAGAGGTAATTGGGGAAAAGCGGTCTTGTTAGTTTTGGTCACATTTTTTAGCTCGCTTCCCACTGGTATCGCTGAAAGATTTACAGAAGAGCCCGGAATTATATTATTATTGAATCTTATAGGTACGGTCTTGTCTTTCGTCTTTTCGATGGTGACGATAGTATTTTTCCTTACCCTTGTCAAGCAAGGAAATGCAAAAGTATCAGATTCCTTTAACGAAGCGTTTCCTAGAATGGGTAAGTTTATCCTTGTTTGGCTGTTGATGGTGGTGAAAATCCTATTATGGTCTTTGCTACTGTTCATTCCCGGAATAATAGCTTCATTTAGATATTCTCAGGCCTTTTACATCGTGTCCGAGAATCCTTCGATTTCTGCCAACGAGTGTCTTCAAAGAAGCTCCGAAATGATGCATGGTTATAAGTGGAAATACTTCCTTTTAGGACTTAGCTTCATCGGTTGGTTCCTGTTAAGCATCTTCACTTTATTTATTGGACTTCTTTGGGTCTCGGCCTACATGCAAGCAGCCTTTGCCCAATTTTACCAAGAACTTAAAAATTTCACACAGTGTACCGAATCTCCCAATTCCAATTCAATTCCTTTGAATAGCTAGGCCGCTGTCATAAGGTTACAGACTTCGTAATAACTTTTCATACAACGAAGCATGCCCGCCGGTGATCGAGATCGCCTGGCGGGCTTCGCTTCTTTGGTTACGTTGGCTTCCCATTCCCCAATCGGTCGCTCATCACGGCTAGATCGTGGCCCTTCAATGCTCCTTCAATCAGCTCCGGCAGTTTGTCCGGAGAGCAGCCGAAGCACGGGATCCCTTGCTGGGCCAGCCGCTTCGCCACGGCCTCATCATACGAAGGCACGCCCTGGTCGGACAAAGCGAGCAAGCAGATCGTCTTCACCCCGGCCTGGTGCATATCGATCAGCCTGCGCAGCATCTCCGTACGATTGCCTCCCTCATACAAGTCGGAAACCAGAAGGAACAGCGTTTTCTTAGGTTCCGCAATAAACTGCTCACAATATGCAATGGACTTGTTAATATCCGTTCCTCCGCCGAGCTGAATACCAAACAGCATATCGACCGGATCGTGCGCACATTGCTCGCTCAAATCTACTACCTCGGTATCGAACGCCACGACCCGGGTGTCGAGTGCGGGCATGCTGGCGAAGATGGACCCGACAATCGACGCATAAATGACGGAGCCTGCCATCGATCCGCTCTGATCGATGTCCAGAATGACCGTCCACTCCTTGCTGCGACGGGCACGGTCGAAGAAATACACCTTCTCGGGAATGAGCAGCTTGCGCTCCTGATCGAAGTGCCTCAGGTTTTTGCGGATCGTCGTATTCCAATCCAGGCCAGTAAAGGAAGGCAGCGGGGAGTGCCGCCTTCGGTTCAAAGCCCCTGTCACGGCACGCTGTAGCTCCTGAGAAAGCCGCTTCACGATTTCATCCACCACAGCCTTCACCAGCTGCCTTGCGGATTCCTTCGTTTTCTCGGGAATTTGTCCTTTGAGCGCCATCAGCGTGGCCACCATCTGAATGTCCGGCTTCACCTGAGAGAGCAGCTCCGGCTCAAACAACAGCTGCTTCAGCCCCTTGCGCTCAATCGCATCCGACTGAATGACCGATACGATGTCCGGAGGGAAAAAGGTGCGGATATCTCCCAGCCATTTGGCCAGCTTCGGCGAGGATGGCCCGAGACCAGCCCTGCGGGAGCCGCTTTGGCCGCGGGCATCGCTTGCAGATACGAACGTTTCATCATAAATGGCGGCAAGCGCTTCATCCATGATGGCGGCCTCTTCGTCGAGAATGCCGCCGCCGGTGCCGTACGACTGCAGCTTCTCTTCGGAAGCGGCACCCAGGATAAGCCGCCAACGTTTTACTTGCTCCGGATTCGGGCTAGGTGTCATCATGGCTACAAGTCTCCAAAATCGAATTGGTTGAGTTCATCCAGCATCTCCTTCTCTTCCTGACTCAACGGCTGCTGCAGCCTCGCTCCGATGTCATCGGCTCCTGCACCCCAGATCTCCCCCATCATCTCGGCGACAGAGGCTTTCTCCCGAGGTTCGAAGGAGCTGAACGCTCTGCGCAGAAACACCAGCGACCGACCGAATGCTTCCGGCTCGAGCGATTCGATATAAGCGTCGAGCTGCTCCCACAAGGACAATCGGGAGAGCAGCGCATAGCGATTGCGCATCGACAAGCCCTCGAACCAGCCGGCGCCCACATCCGCGGGAATGCCGGGAGACAACCGGCGCGACACTTCTCTGGCCACCTGCTCATCCTGACAATCCCCCCGTTCCAGCAGAATGGCGAAGGCAAGCCCCGACAGCAGTGCATTGCGGTCGTCACGCTCCGCCAGCTCCCGCACCTTGACACGCCACAGCGCATCATCGACGACAGCATGATCGTCTTGTGTAATCAAGTGCATTATCTGCATCGACTTGGCCATGCCGTGCGCGGCGTCATCATTGCAGGCCGCAGCGTCATTCAGCAGAAGGCAGCCCCGCAGGAACAGCTGCTCCAGCAAAGGCACAAGCGAGGCGGTATCCACCCGGCGAACCGAGCCGTACCGGATAAATACGGACAGCTCGTAGGCAGCCGCCGCAATTTGCTCGAAGCTGCCCGAATCCACGGCGAGAGCCTGCAGCACAGACCTGGCCTGCTCCATCAGCGCGGTCAGCTCACAATCGCAGGCTAGCAAAATCAGGCGCGAGGCTTCCGCTAGCTCCCGGCAGCTCTCCAGCCGTTCCTTCAGTACGAAGGCAGCCGCCAGCTCTACGGTTTCTCCTTTCAACGTCGATTCTACCGCTTGAATCTCTGCCTCCGGCGTCCATTGCAGCACCCAGCTTTCCGCCCACGAGGCGGAATCCTGATGCACGCGCTGCTTCCGGGCAAATGATATTCCCAGCAGCTCCAGCCGGTGAAGAAAAACAGATCGATGCAAATCCAGAAAAGCGGCTGCCTCGGTCTTCACTCTGCGGTTCTCTCGCAAATCCAGCTCCAGCGTAGCCGCGACGGCCGACTTGTATTTCTCCAGCTTGAGCCGCTTCAGCTCGCGATTCATGTCATCCTGAACAGGCGTCTGGCTGACGCCCTCAGGCAGGTGGCCGATGGCCGTGCCGATATCGGCCCTGGCCAGTGCCTCCGCGACAACGGACAGCTCACCGTAACCGAGACATACGACGGCGGCATCCCGCAGGTCTTTCCAGGTAGGGCGGCTTCCGCCGTGCAACGACGCAAGCGCTTCGGCGAGCCGTACGCCTTCAATGAGCGATGCCGTGGAGCGGAACGTCCCCTGTTCCCGGAGATGGGAAACCACCTTGGATAAATATAATGAAGGAAGTCTATTCAAATCGCCCTGCTGAAGGCACTCCCAGAACAGTCCGAAATAAGCCGGTGCCTGGTTCCCCGCCCCGTAGCCCGAATGCGAGGACAGCTTGTAATAGGAATAAGGCATCAGGGTAAGCTTCGTCGTTGTCTTGGGAAGTCCCTTCAGCTCCTTGTCAGACATAGCCGGAAGCCGCAAGGCAAGTGCGGAAGCATGATGCGCACCCGTGACGACAACGATTCGCTCCGGACGGTGGCCGGCAGCAATCGCTGCGGCGATTTTCCGCCGCATATACGCTTCGCGAATGTCATTGTAGGCCGCTTCCTCAGGGGCAAAGCACCGTTCCTGCGGCTCCGTAAGCTCACGCATCTGCAGCGAAAACTCGGTTATTGCTTCCCGATAGGCGTCTTTGCGCGTTTGATGCTCGAATTGCCGTTCCCAATAAGCCTCGTAATCCGGCTCATCCGCGAGCTCAGCCAGCTTCTCGTACAACAATCGCTGACCGCGGACGTAGGTTTGAAAGCTTTCCCCCCCTCTTCCCGCAGCATTTTCTCCTTCTCCATCGCGCGACCGTTCGCTCCGGCTTCGCAAATCATAGAGGGCGAGCGCGTTTGTCGAGGGAAGATCGATAAACTCGGCATGTGCCTCGTTTCTCTCCGCCCAGCGGAAGGCCTGGTACTCCGGCGAATAGTCCGCATAAGGGTACAGCAGCGTTCGAACCGGCAGCCGGTCCGTGTAGGCCAGAATGGCAATCGGCGGAACGACTCCCCGTGCGGTCAGCTGCCGGATCCATTCGCTTGCGTCGCTGGGGCCCTCCACGAGCACGGCCGTCGGCCTCACTTCATCCAAAAACGACAGCAGGTGGTACGCACCGCCGGGGGACAAATGCCGGATGCCGAAGACATGAACCCCCGCTTCACGCTCTAGTTGTTCATCTCCGAGCACGCATAGTACAGATTTCTCCATGTCGAACCCCGCTTTTTCATCACGTTTTCCAAGTATTCCTTCCAGACCAGGCGGTCCTTCTCTTCATCCTTCACGATCGCCCCTTGCAGTCCCGCGGCGATATCCTCTTCCTGAATCCGTCCGCTGCCGAAGCTTCCCGCGAGCGCCATACTGCCCGTTAGGAGCGAGATGGCTTCCGCTGTAGAAATGACGCCGCTCGGCGCCTTTACCTTTTCCTTGCCGTCGAGCGTCATCCCGCTGCGCAGCTCACGGAAGATGGTGACGACCTTCCGCACCGCTTCGTCCTCCGGCAGTTCCGCCTGAAGCTCGTAGCTCGCGGATATTTCGGCGACCCGCTTGCGGACGATATCCACCTCGGTCTCGATATCCGACGGCGCCGGAAGAACGATGATATTGAAGCGCCGCTTCAATGCGGCGGACATTTCATTCACGCCGCGGTCGCGGGTGTTGGCCGTAGCGATGACGGAGAAGCCGCGTGCCGCCGATACTTCTCTGCCGAGCTCGGGAATGGAGATCGTCTTCTCCGACAGGATGGAGATCAGCGCATCCTGCACCTCGGAGGCGCAACGCGAGATTTCCTCGAAGCGGGCGATGCCTCCCGTTTCCATCGCACGGAAGATCGGACTCTTGATCAATGCCTGGTCGGACGGACCTTGTGCGAGGAGCATCGCGTAGTTCCAGGAATAACGGATGTGCTCCTCGCTGGTGCCGGCCGTTCCCTGAATCACCTTGGACGAGTCGCCGTGAATGGCGGCCGTCAAATTCTCCGACAGCCACGACTTCGCTGTCCCCGGTTCTCCGATCAGCATCAGGGCACGGTCCGTCAGCAGTGTGGCGATGGCCATTTCCACCAGCCGTTTGTTGCCGATGTACTTCGGTGTAATAGGCATTCCCTTCACCTCACCGCCGACGAGAAAGGTCAGCACGGCTTTGGGCGAAAGCTGCCAGCCGGCCGGCTTCGCTTCGCGGTCCGCGCTTTTTAGAACCTCCAATTCTTCAAGATACAAACGCTCGGAGGGCATTCTTACGACATTGTGCTTTTGATCCATCCCCATAATCCCTGTCCCTTCTGTATTGGTTCCCCGTCGTCGGCTGACTCCGGTTGGGCCGCGATCGCTTCCGCGATTTCGAGCAGTTGGTCTTTCATCGCTTGATAAGTCACGGTATCGGCAAATTGCTTCAATCGGTCAGAACAAGTCCTCGGAAGCGAAGCCAGAAGCAGCTGCTGGATCCGGTCCATGTAATACAGCTGCCTGCCTCCCCCCTTTTCCAAGGCCCGCATCACAAGCTCCGGGGCTTCCGAAGCCTTCATGGCGGTGAGCGCCAGCAGCATAGCCGCCGTATTTCCCTTGTTTAATCCGGAGGCGCCTTCGCATTTTTTCAGCAAGTAATCGGCAATGCTCCGATCCGGACCGGTAACCAGACGGCATACAAGCTCCTCTTCGTCTAAGGAGGCAAACAGATGGATCCATCGCGGATCCCATCGGCGAACCAAGTCGCCGGCAGCAGCCTCCGTCACGTAATTCCAATCTAACGGCCGTGTTAACTCGTGCATAGAACGAATCAGTTCTTTTGCCCAAGGCCGTTTCTTATCCTTCAGCAAAGGACTGTACCGTTCGTACACGTCCTCCGACGGCATGAGCTTCACGGCCGCTTTGAAGCTGTACCCGATAAATTTGCGTTGGTAGGCATCTTGCAGCGTGATGGCAAAGGAGTCTGCCTCAGGCATATCCAGCTCCAGCAAGAGCTCCACAGCCGCTTCCTGCGCCGCTTCCGTTTCGGGTACAATAAACTCCGGCGTAGACAACAGCCTCTGTAGCAGTCCGGCAACCTCCGGGGTCCGTTTGGATTGCAGGCTTTCGAGATTCGAAAGCAGCTGCTGGACCGATTCCTTAAGCTCCGTTCGCCGGACGATGCAATCCAATACATACTCCGTATTCGAAATAATAGAATGTGTCAGCTCCATCGCATGACACAGCCGAACGGGTTCGACGGCGATGTCCCGGTCCTTCCCTGTAAGCGCCCGGTACAGGCGATCGATCGCCGCTGCGGTGCCCAGCCGGGATAGCGCGGAGAAGGACGCCCTGCGGATCTCCTTCTTCTTATCTTCCGCCTGCTCAAGTAAAAATGCCTCCTGCCCGGGATCATCTCCGAGCAGCTCGATGGCAGAGGCACGAACCTCTGTCGAGCCCACTGTGGCCGCGAGGAGAAGAAGCTCCGTGTCCTGGGACGGAAGCAGACGGTGAAGCAGCTCCAGTCTTCGTGCGTCTCCTCTGCCGCCGTCCAGTCGCAGCTGCCGGCGCAGCGCAGGCACCGCTTCGGCACCGTAGGCCGGGATGACCTGCCGCTGAAGAAATTCGGGTATCTCCGAGTAGCTGTCATCCAGCGCTGCTACCGCGGCCGGAATAACGCGTAGATCGTGGAACAGCTGCTCCTCATAAGCTTGCCTCAGCTGTTCCATTCGCCCTTGGCCCTTATGCGTTAACGCCTCGATCAGCGGCCGCAGTTTGCGATAGGGAATCGCCGTGCCCAGGGAGGTGGCAGTCCCTTCGATCGGGAGGCATTCCTCTTTGGTTTCGGTCGTACCTTGTGTATACATTACGGATTGCACCAGCATGTTCAGCTCGAGCAGCTTTGCCGCCGTTCCTCCGGGTTGTGTCCGTATAACGTCGCTAACCGCCACCGCGATGCGCTGAAGGATCGGAGCCGATGCGCCAAGCTTCTCGAGGTGCGGAAGCAATTTGCTCAAACGCATATCTTCCGTCGCCATTCCGCTGCCCGCAATCAGCAGCCGCCGGACCTCCTGCTGCAGTTCCATCAAAATCGGTATACTCATCTAATTTCGTCTCCTAAGCTATGGTAACGTCAGTAGAGCAGGCGAACGACCGCCTCCGGTGTCACGATGCTCAGCGGCTGCGCTGTCAAACGTCCTTCCTGCATCCGCTGCTCGAACATGACAAGGACAGCCTGCCTCTTCAGCAGCGTTTCGTTCAGCATCGGGAGCAAATGAGTCGTAGGCTCGTTCAAATAAGCGATATCCGCCATAGAAATCTGCCGGTTATTTTCGTCCAGCAGAACATAGGATTCGCCGGCCCGAACAATCTCCTTATAATGTAAAAGAACGACCGGATGCTTATCCGACAACGGATGCTTGATCTGATTTTTCACCGCCTTGATTACCTCAGGGTAAGACGGCTTAGCAAACGATTGCACACGCTTATAGTCTTCCGAAGCCGCCCGACGATGCACCGCCTCCTCCCAGCGCACTCTGGCATTGCCGTCCCCTGGATATCGGGCAACCTCCTTTGCCTTAACCACGTCAAACACCGAGTCTTCCTCGCGTATGTATTTAGCCGCCCGGAACGGACGATACGTGCGGGTCAGCCGAATTTCCCCGCTCTGCAGATCGGCCCAGAAGGCTTCGTCTACGAATTCTCCCCTCGCGTCATCCGAATACGAACGGAAGGCAAGCTGCAGCAGCTCAACATCGGAACGAACGTGCCCGTTCTCTCTCAGCTCAGCCATCTGCCATGCATGGCCGATCCACTCTTCCAAAGAGGAGGTCATATCAACAGGCGCATCCGGTGTATCCAGTCTTCCCTGCAGGTAGTGTTTACTCCTCTTGAGCAGTGATTGCAGAACTGCCAGCCGATCAATTGCTTCGGAGTAGGCTTGCTCCCGGTCCGTATGAATCCGAAAAGGCAGGATAACGTCGCGGATCGCCTTTTGAATCCCAGGAATGTAGTAATTTCCGAGCTGCTTGGTTTGCTCCTCCATTGTTTGCAGCATGCTCTTATCTACGCTTCCCAGGCCTGTTTGTACCATTTGCTCAATAAGCTTTTCCGCCATTACGATCCCCTCAAGCTGAGACGCGATTTTTTTGGCCAGCGCTGCCTTGTTCGTTTTGCGTTTTGTCTGCGGTGTGTCCGAATCGGCGGATTCTTTTTTCTTCTCCTCGCGCTTTTCCGCCTTCTCCCGCTTCTCCAAAATATCCGGCGGAATCGGGGCAGCCGCGAACGGTTGACCTGCCGCGTAGGCATACATCAAGCCAAGATTATGCTTGCATGGGAACTGCCGGCTTGGACAAGAACAACGGAACACCGGCTGGCCGGGGGCTGCAAAATCGACGGAGCATCGGTACGGCTCCTTTCCGCTCCCTTGACATTCACCGAATAGCAGCGTTCCATCCTCCGAATGCTGCAGCAGAGGAAACTTATTTTTTTTGACCAAATCCTTGCCGTTCTTAATCGCACCGCTGTTCTGAGCCAAGCTGTCCACATAGGATTCCGTTACGTTAATCATCGCTAACCTCACAACAACATGGTATAAGTGACTTTCCCATAATATTCCTTGTTTCCCTTTTTCATGATAATTCGGTCAAGCTTCACCTAATGAAACGATGCTATGAAAACAATCAAATGAGGGCTACATCCTTGAATGAATTATCCGGTTAGCGGGGAAGCTATCAAAAAATCCCAACAAAAGGAGGAATATTTCATATCGATACGATAACTGGCGTTGGGCTGCTAATAGCAACTATTACCTTGATTATTTTTTATTCGGCGGCTCCAAAACATCTCAGCATATTTCAAATCATCTTCTCCTGGATGATGATCGTTTTTCTCGATGACGCTTATTTCACGATATTCTCTTTAAATTTAAAGCTAATCGACATTTCAAACAGACTTGACCATCTTTTGCTTCGAGTGTTGTCTTTATATGTATTGTCGCCGATAGTAGTTATTTGGACGATTGATGGCATGCGCTTGCTGCGTAAATGGTCGGGAAAAGTACTCCTCCTTATTCTAGGTACCGTCATGCTCCTTGGAGAGGATGCTGCGCTTATTTTCATCGGAGTATGGTCTTCCCCTTCCCATTGGCCCTATGTCATTTGGATCTTAAGACCGGTCTTGCTCATCAGCCTTGTTTTCCTGTCCATCTCAGCATTCCGTCAATTGCTTATTAAGGAGGGGTTTTCCAATTGAACATGCTGCCCAAGACTATGAATGAGAACGATTGGTTCATTATCATCACTCTTTGTACAGCTTATACGTTAGTTTATCGCCTGCCCAGCTTGTTTCCAAGGTCTCTATCCATCTTGGTTATGTTTTTTAGTTTAAGTCTTGCCAAAGGGGCGGATAACACACTTGGTGTAAAGCCCCTTGATCTATACGACACCAATGAATTACCTATTTTTGATATCATTGATTTGCTGACATGGGCCATTTATCCTGCGGCCGGTTATTTGTTTATTTACTTTTTCCACCGGCAGCGAATTAGCGGTATTTATACTGCGATTTATCTCATCATCTGCGCGCAGTTAGCCACATGGTTTGAATGGATTTGTGTCCATTTTCGGGTGTTTCACTATAAAGATTGGACGCTTGCTTACTCCTATGTCACTTATTTGATCGTACAGCCCTTGACCATCGTTTTCTTTGAGTATCTAAAAAGGAAATATAAGTCCCTAAGACAAGAAAAGAAAGGCAAGCTTACTATGAACACGTAGATTTACCTCTAGCCGCTTCATAAAGCTTCACCATCTCCTCTACATCCCGGGGCCCCAGCTCCTCCAGATCGAGAAACCGGTAAAGCCGGCCGTACTGTTCGTTATACGATTCCCGATCATACACCTCGGCCTCTTGCAGGCTCGAACACTGCATTCGATGCACGCAGTATTTGTAGACGTAAAGTATGCTTTTGTCGTACCCCCATTCGAGGTTCCCATCAACCGCCTGCTGAAAAAACTGAGGCGAATTGCTGCCCCACAGCGTCTCAGCCAAGGAATGAATTTCCCTTTTGGCCTGCAAGAGCCGTTCCTTCATCTGCGCCAACGGTTGATCCAGACAAAAGGCCCGGATGAAAGCTTTATACAAATGGTCATGTCCGAAAACGCGAATATTTTTCTTCAAAAAATACTCGGTGCGGTTTTGGCTCCTAGGGAGCATTCCGTGCTGCCAATAGGCAGCCAAGATCAAATCGTTGAGTCCGATGCGCAAATGCGCTGCGGCTGTACGAAACCGCCCCTCGCTCAACAATTCCTTGGCCCTGTCCAAACGTGTGTCTGCTTGACGGAGCGCTTCACGGGATTTCAAGCGGGTCACCTTCTCGTGAAATAAACTGCGGTCGAACGTGGCTTTAAACTCGCTAAGAAGTCCTGTAGGATCGTAAATGATTCTGCAGCCGTAAATTTGAATTCGAAATTCCAGCACTGACTCATCCGGCTCCTTGAAGTCTGCCAGGAACTGTTCTATACGCGGTCTTGTAAACTGAAAAATTTCAACCCCCATGCCTTCCATCACGTTAAAATGCTGAAATTCCTCGATCCGCTCCTCGACCAGAATGCACAGCTCCAGATCGGAATGCTTCCAGGCGACCCCGCGTCCCAGGCTGCCTCCAAGTGCTACACCCAGAATTCGCGGGTCCTTTATAAATCCGGCTGCAATTTGATTGGCATTGCTGTACAGCTTCGCTTTCCAATGCATCCAAAATCCCCCCCTACTTCCTCATGATGCCTTTGGATGTAGTATAGGGCTGAAGCTATTTTCCTGCAATTGGACTTTTTTACAATCGAAGCTAGATCTTCGTTCCGGGAAACCACCAATTCCACCTGCCCATCAGCTTCATAAAGGCGGGGACCAGCAGCATGCGGATGAGGGTAGCATCGATCAGTACCGCACAGGCGATTCCGATACCGAGCTGCTTGACGCCCGATACGCCGGCTGTAGCGAAGGGTAGCGTCACCGCAATCATAATAGCGGCTGCCGAAGTAATCAGCCTGCCGGTCAAAGCGAGACCGTGCTGTACGGCCTGGCCATTGCTTCCCGTTCTCCGGTAAGCCTCCGCCATCCGCGATATGAGAAACACCCCGTAATCCATACTGATTCCAAAGGTAAGGCCGAAGATAAATACAGGGAGCATCAGTGCGACATCCGTCTCCTCAAGGTCTAACCGGCCTTCTTGAAAAAGCCATGCCAAAAGGCCGAATGCCGCTCCAAGACTAAGCATATTCATCAGGATCATCTTAAGCGGAAGCAAGACCGACCGGAAGGCAATGAGCAGAATGCATACATTACTAACAATGATAAACAGGGCGGCTTCATCCATGTGGGAAATGAGCTGATCCAGCACCTCCTGCCGATACTTTGCTTCGCCTCCGATCAGCCAGTTTGTGCGGCTGTGCTCCGCCTTGCGAAGCCATTCCATCACAGCCGGAGCATCCGTGCTGCCTAACAGGGAAAGCCGAATAACGCTGGTGCCGGAGGATGCAGTATGAGAGACAACGCTGTGCGGCACTACCATGGAGTCCTGCAGCAGCTCTTGGACGAGAATCGAAGCTTCCCGCGGCTGACTCTTTGCTTTGGAAATAAAATACAGAGACGTGGAGCCGGGTGGTTGAAACAGCCTTTCCCATGCTTCAGCCGCTTGTCTGGACTCAGCGTCCGGCGGCAGAGATTTTGCGTCCGGTACGGCAAGCCTAAGCTCCGCAGCCGGGGCCAAGCAGACCAGCAGCAGTACGATGCACAGCATACAGATGCGGACCGGACGCTGCATGACATAAGAAGAGAGCTTCTGCCAGAAGCCGTCTTGCTTCCGGTCGTAATCTCCTGTCTGCAACCGATCGGCCATTACCGCCAGTAGAGCGGGAACAAGTGTTAAGGTAACGACAGTGGACAAAGCCAGGACGACCATGGCCCCCAAAGCGACGGAGGTGAATATGGTCATACGGAAGAAACAAACTCCAACGAGCCCTAGAAGCACACATAGAGCGGAGAACACAATAGCTTTGCCGGAAGTCCTCAAGGTGTCCGCGAGCGCTTGTAAGGCAGGCTGCCGCCGCTGCTCCTCCCGAAACCGGCTAACAAGAATGAGGGCGAAATCGATGCTTAAAGCTAATCCCACCATGGGAATGACGTTCAGCACAAATACGGATAAGGGCTGCTCCGTTCCTATCGCGTGCATGATCCCCATGGCTCCTGCTACGCTCACCAGACCGGCTGCTATAGGAATGAACGCCGCTCTCAGTCCACGGAACGCCCACCAGAGAATGAGGAAAGCGACGGGCAAGCCCACCAGCTCCGCCCTGCTTAGGTCAAGACGGCTTGACGCGTTCACATCCGCTTGCACAACCGGCTTCCCTGTTAGCGCCACCGAGATCCCCTGCTCTTGCACAAGTCGGCTTCGGAGCTCCATGATCAACCGGTCCAGCTGCTGCCCTTGCAGATGATAACCGACAAGAACATAGGCCGCATTTTCTGCCAGCATTCCCTCTTGATCCCATGGCGCCACAAGCTCCCCGACACCAGAGATCGGTTGAACGAATTGTATCGTACGTTTGATCGCACGAAGGAACTGCTCCTCCGGTATGGAAGCCTCCTTCCGGAAAAGCAGTATGATCGGCTCACGCGGCAGGCGGAATTCAGAGGCTAACCTCTTTTCCGCAAGCTCCGAGGAGGAGCCCGCAATACGCAGGCCATGGTCGTTCAGCACATCGGGCAGCTGGTGTGCCGAGGGTATGGCTGCCGAGAGGAAGAACACCCAGAACAAAATGATCCTTCGGGCGTACTTCACCGACCACTTCGCAAGCATGGTTATCATTTCGAGGCTCCCCCTAACCGACTATCGGATGAGTCTTGTCCTGCGAATACACATGGACGTCAGCCAAGGCGTCACAGAGCCGAGCCTAAGCAGCAAAGGAGCGAGCGAACGACTTTGCAGAGCCGTCTGCAGCAGGGAGGACCAGCGGAGGGGGCCGGTCCATTCCGTCCGCAGCTGCGCCTCGTACTGGCGTCTCCAGCCCGAGAGCGTAAGGCTCCCGCGCAAATACCGATCCGCATACTCCGCGGTTAGCTCGGCCGACCGAAGGGCTAGCGCCATCCCGTCGCCGCTTAACGGCGAAATGACCGCGGCTGCATCCCCTACATGGGGAGACTTGTCCCATGCACAAATCCGGCGCCCCGGCATGACAGGCGCTACCGCCGCAGCCGTCCCGGGAATATGGGCTTCGGGCGCAAGCTTCGTTCGAAGCTCGGCATTCCCCGCCCCCATCCGGTCCCACATCCCCTGCGTCGTTGATCCGGATGCGCGGAAGGCCTCCGCGCGCACGAGGGCCGCTGCGTTCCAGTTCCCGCCTTCGATAGGGGATATCCCGAGATACCCTCCTTCGGTAAAGTAAAGCTCCACCTCCGATGCCTTAGGGCTGGAGCTTCGCAGATGCGTTGTCAGCCCGATATAGGAGGAGGCCGGAACGGATTTCTTTTGATCCCTGCTGAGGCTGAGACTGGGGCTGCTGCGACCCCAAGCCCCTGCCACAACGCGGGATTTGAGGATCCGCTTCTCGCCCGCGCAGCGCAGCTCCACTTGATAGCCTCCCGGGAGAAGCTCATGAATGGCGGTAACCGTCGCCCCTGTCCATACGGTGACTCCCTGCTGTTTGCTTGCCTCGAGCAAAACCAGATCCAGCGTACGGCGGCTGAGTCCCCATGCTTGCCCCGGCAGAGGCGCCTCCAGTGTCGGTCCGGCATCGCAGGTGATCCGAACGGTATCGATGAGGGCAGGCCGCAAGGAGCGGACCAGCGAATCCAGGCCTAGCGCGGCAAGGCTCCGACCGGCTTCCGGCGATAAGAATTCTCCGCACACCTTATGACGCGGGAAGGTATGACGGTCCACGAGCAGCACGCTCCAGCCTCTCCCGGCCAACGCATACGCAAGGCTTGTGCCCGCCAGCCCCGCGCCTGCAACAATGACGTCCCAGTCTTCCGTCTCCGGCCGGTTCATAGCTCCACCCTTCTGGCGGTCACCGCATAGCGAAACAACGGTCGCCAGGCATAATGAAGCTGCGTATGAAACCCCAATGTCATTTGAAGCTCCTTCCACTCTCCGGAGCGAAACCCCTTGGCCACTGAGAGGGGGCCGTCATGCCGGATATAACGGTTACGCGATATCAGCCTGGTCGCCAGCCAAACCGCACCCCAGGCTACGGGATGTCTGTGAATGTCATTGATGACGACTCCATAGCGAGCCGCCCCAAGCAGATGCCTTACTACCACTGGAACCTCTTCCGGTGAAAAATGATGGAGGAATTGACTTGCGGTCACCACGTCCGCACAATGTGTTTTCAATGCAAACACATCCCCCTGAACGACTTCAACCCTTGGCTCTCCCTTATAGAGCAGCCTCGCTTCCGTACATGCCTCCTCCGTGATATCCATTAATAGGATCCGCAGCTGTATTCCATGCTTATCTGCCCAGCGCAGCAGCCGTTGGTTAATGTCGCCGGAGCCCGCTCCTATGTCGAGCACGCTTAGCGCAGGAGGGCATCCCGCTTCCCTCCAGAGCCGTTCCACGCCGTAGAGAGTTGGCCCCGCTGCGGCGAAAAGACGGTTCAGGCGCCGTAGATGCTTTAGCGCTTCCCGAAGCGAATCCCCGCCCTGACTGAAATCATCCATGAGCTCCGGCACGAGTGAGCGCCTCTTCAACCGGTCCGGCATACAGCTTCCTCCTCCATGGCCCCTTCCTCTCCAACGGCGGGACGATAGGCAAACCGCATCAGCTCCGCTTGAAGCCCCGGCCCGAAAGCAAGCGCAAGCCCTTCGCGCCTGCCGGTATCCAGCTCAGCCAGCTCCCGTCTCATCTCCTGCAGCACATAAAAGATCGTCGCCGACGATAGATTCCCGTAATGACGCAGGGTCGTCCTGCTGGCCTTCGTCTGGGTCTCACTTAACCCGCACAGCTCCTGAAGCGTGTCGACAATTCCCCGTCCCCCCGGATGAATCGCCCATAGCTCGGGGTACTCCGCCCCTGCCAACAGTCGGTCAATAGCCTCAGGAACATACTGACCGATCAGCTGCGGAATCTGCGGTGACAAATACAACGAGAACCCGTGATTCCCAAGCCGCCAGACCATTTCCTCCGCGGAGCCGGGAAACAGGCTCGTCAGTGCATCCCCCAGTACAAAGCAGCTCTTCTCTTGCTTCGGCACCGAAGTGACGACACTTGCAGCCGCTCCATCGCCGAAAAAGGCGGCACCGAACAGGTCCTCCTTCTTGTCGGAGGGCTGGATATGAAGGGTACACAGCTCCACACTAATGATCAGCACCTTAGCATCGGGGTCCGCCTGAACGATCGAGCTTGCCGTGCGAAGGGCGGTGAGCCCTGCCGCACAGCCAAGGAACTGCAGCGGCATCCGCCGAACCTCGTGAGACATTCCCAGCTCGAAGGCCACCACCGCGTCCAATCCCGGCAGAAACATCCCGGTGCAGCTTACAGTAATCAGGTGAGTCATTTGGCAGGAATCCAAACCGGCGTCCTTCAATGCTTTTGTCGCTGCGTTTATTGCCAGAGGAACGGAGGCGTGCCGGTACAGCTCCATCCGCTCCTCCGTAGTTGGAATTTGCTCATAAGGCGTATTTGCCAAATAACGGCATGTCCCTGGAGGATCAAGTAAATTGGGCTCACAGGTATACCGGGTCTCCACACCGCACTGCTTGAAGATACGCCGGGCCCACCGGGCCGATTCCGGCCGGTCAGCGAGCGCCTCCGCCAACCGTGAGGCTGCGCTGGCCTGCTCGACTTTGTACTCCGGAAGCGCCGTTCCAAGACCTACAATCGCTGCTCCCATTCCCTTTTTATCCATCGCTTCACCCGCCTCTAGTTCTTGTCTACTCTATATCCCATCTTATTAATCGCTGCCCTGTTATATGTGTTAAGTAGAGGCTTTGCGGGAATTTCCATCGGGAACAGCAAAAAAGCGGATTACAGAAGGATGTAATCCGCTTTCGCTCCGTTATTTCGATTCCATTTGACCTAAAATGATTTTTAGCCCGTTAATTTTCAGCTGATCCATTTGAATGACCCATTCCTTTAATGCATGGACGGTCTCATCCGAAATCCCCATAACACGCTGCATTTCCTTGACGATTTGCTTCTCCTCCCGGGCATAATTCCCATCCGCATAGATCAGCAGGAACATTTCAGCCAAAAAAATATGTTTCACCTGATCGTTGTCTATGCTGCCTACGATTTCGGAAATATCCTTTACTTCCTTAGGCTGGTAATCCGTTTCCGTCATTTCCATCTCACTTAGAAATGATTTCAAGTGGCTTCGTTCGTTCTTGGTTATAAAGCCGTCTGCTTTAATAATTGCATCCGCCAAAGCCAGGAATGCTTCTTTATGCTGCTTGGTTTGAAGAAAATGCAAAAACAATGGGGTCATTCCTTTCAATATGCATAGTATCGTCACTAGTAAGTATATACGCTTGTTAGTCTATATGCGTTTCCTTCATTAGCGATTTCACGAATCCATTATCCACGATCTTGGCTCCAGCTTGCGAGACGGACGATGCTCTCTCCTCTCCGGATCCGCTCAACGATCTGCCCGAGCCAACGGGTCATTCGCTCGTTCATTTCACCGGGGGCAACCTTTTTACGGATGACCAGGTACAGATTCAGGTCACGGAAGGCCAAGAAGGTCGGCAGCTCCAGGAGCCATTCCGCAGGCAGCTCATATGCTTCCCGGTATCCCTGCCAGAATGCTGACAGGAAGTCCGAAGCAAACGCTTCTAGGTCCCCCATATAAGATTTCGGTACTCCCCAGCTTAAGGAATAATACAAGGGAATGGCAATATCGTGGACAAACCAGTTGTAAGCGGAGTCGTCAAAGTCGAACACCTGCAGTCCTCCGCGGCCATCTACAAAAAAGTTGCGAGGATGAATATCCGTGTGGATCAGTCCGTAGGCGTCCGCTCCCTTCGGGAGGCTCCGAAGCCGGGTCAGCACGGCCTCCAGCCTTTCCAGAACAAATTCCTCCCCGGGGGCCGTGTATTCCGCCGCGTTCTCCAGGAGATCATCCTCCTCCCATGCAGGGCGTCTTGCGGCTCCGGGGACCGGCTCGTACCGGGTCGTCAGCTTATGCATTTGCCCGGTGATGCTTCCCCAGCTTCGGAACAGCTCCGCATTCCATTCCTCAGGGTTGGAGAATTCAGGCAGGTGTCCCTCCGCTTTCCGAAACAAACCTGCCGTGAAGTACGTTTCCCCTTCTCGTGCCTCTATTTTCTCCGTAAGCCGACCTTCCCGCGACAAGATGCACCCGGGAATGGACAAGCCGCCTTCCTCCGTCAAATACCGTATCCAGTCCAGCTCCGCCTGAACCTGCTCCTCCGAGCGATGGCTGCTGTGGGTTAGACGGAGTATAGCCGGCTCCCCCTCCTTCTCCGTTACCCCTTCAAACACATAGTTTTCAAAATCCCCAAGCTTCTTATATATCCCTCGCTTCAGACCGAAGCGGTCTCCCGCTTCTTGAAGAATTCGCTCTTCGAACAGCTTCTCTACCTCGTATTCCATGTCAATTCATCCCCTCCTATCCCCTATCCTACACCATCCGCGCTGCAAACGCATGGGAAAGAATGGGTATAGGCTTGGGGAGATTGCCATGCCCACAAGATTAGATCCTAAATCCCTTGATCAATGGAAAAATGAACTGCATAGCACCAAGACCGATCTTGAACAAGTTTCCCATATTGCCGAGGCCAAAGCCGCCCGCCCCGACACCTGCCGCGGCGCCGCCGCCTATACCGCCGAATAAAGAGCCGAGCAGGCCCAGCATCGAAATCTGAGCCTTTGCTTTGCCTTTTTTAGCGGATATTTTGCGATCGCTGCGTAACCCGTGTAATGACAAAGCCCCATTTTCCATTGCCTCAAGCGTGCCTACATAGACCGATCCGTCCTTGAGTACCGCACAAACCGGCATGCCGATCATGCCGCGTACCGATTCCGCCGTTACCGAAGCCTGTGATGCTTTGCGACGCGCGACTGTTGTACGATGACGCCTTTTGATATTTCGTGACATTGGGTACGCCACCTGTTGTTTAGATTTAACAGAACAGTATATGTCCAAGCAATTCGAACGGCTTGTGCGAGTATGGAGAAACTCCCGGTTTTCCATAATATTCGGAATAAGACGGACAAAGGAAGCGGGAATCGTTTATAATAAGTTATGAACTAACACTCCGAAAAACAGGGGGGAGCTACCATGCCGAAACCTGCTCCAGGTGAACACTTTCAGCCAAATCAATTTATGAACTTTGTGCATAGGGAAACCACGGAGGTTTTCAGCGTATTTCACTCTCACCAGGGCATGGAATTTTTGTTCATCCACGAGGGCAGCGGACATGTCATTATTGACCACAAGCTTTACCCTGTAGAAAATGACACCCTGATTTTTTTACAGCCGTTTCAGATTCATAAAGTATATATAGAGTCCAAGTACAAGCGGTCCGTATTTTTTGTGAATCCGGTCGGGGCGGAGCCCTATTTGACGCCTTTTCCGGAGCTGTATTTATTTTTTCGAAAGCTTCTTAAGGTTGAACTGCCGGCTCAGGTTTTTTATCTACAGAAGGACAACCTGCTCCAGAAGCTGATCCATGATTTCCGTCAGTCGTTGAGAAACGGGGAACACACCTCACAAGAGGACTATGCCATCTTCTTCCTGCAGCTGCTGAAAATTATACGTAAATGGATCAGCAACCTGCATCCGGACGATTTACCGGCGACCACCCGTTCCCAGCACCATGTCGAGAAAATGCTGGATTGGCTGGAGATGCATTTCCGCGAGCCGTTTTCCCTGCAGGAGCTGGCTGATTCCGTATTTTTATCGCCCTATCATGCTTCCCGCTTGTTTAAGAAGCATACCGGAAGCACAATGACCTCTTACCTGATGGCCAGACGTATTAAGGAAGCTGCCGCCATCATTGCGACCACCAATATTTCCGTGAAAGAAGTATCCCGGAGAGTGGGCTTTCAGGGAGATGCCTATTTTTGCAAGCAGTTTAAGCAGCTGACCGGTCTCTCTCCCTCGGAGTACAGACTCCAAATTGAGAATGAGCTGATCTCGCCCAAGTGGATTGAATAGCATGGCATATCGTGCCGACACAGACGAAAAAGCCTTGCCTCCGTAATAAAAAAGGGGCCCGGCTTTTCTTCTTTAGACGTTTACTCCAACCCTCTATTGCCGAACATGACTAGCCGATCCGACAAACTATTATGCAGGGCCGCGTTCAAGTTACCATCCAATCCGTTTCCATATTATATAAGACAATCGTCTGTGTTGTACAAATAAATGCCTTCCGTCTGCGTTTTGCTTAGCTGGTCATCTGTAATGTTGTTTCCGCAGAGTGTCGTAAAGCTGTAGTTTGCCAGAAATACGGCTCTACCCACATTGTTCTTTACTACATTGCCTTCGATCAGGGTATCGTGCCGGACGCCGACGGTGCCTTCCAGCTTCATGCCCTCCGCTCCGCACCCCTTCACATGGTTTCCTTTGATAATCAATTCCTTCGCCTTCCATATACCGATTCCCCGGCCCGAGCACGACCCGGCTGCGATCATATTTCCTTCAATGATGCTGCCGTGAGCCTCATCTATGAAGATACCTATCCCGAACTGCGTGTTCGAGGGCGAATCTCCGATCAGCTGGTTGCCCTTGATCGTTACTCCTTCGGCCTGCTTGTATACCCTCACACCGTTGGCCGACCCGCCAAGAAGCGTATTTCCTTCCACTATCACCGCTTTGCCGCGATAAATCTGAATGCCGGACGTAACCGGATTCCAGCCCATTTCCGGGGGAGCGGTTTTATATTTCGGTGACTCTACCACATTATTGGAGATGACATTCCGGCTGCCGTAATTCATAATCCCCCAGAACGTTTGCCCCTTTACCGCATTGCCGGTAACGGATACGCCGTCGGCTTCAATATGAATGGCTCGGCGAAAGCCTCCTACAACGACATTGCCGACTACAGCCCCATGTCCGTCCTGATTGCGCTGCACGGGCCAGCCGACATGGACAAGAGCTTCAATGTTTATGCCAATTCTCGGATCCTCTCCGCTTTTGCAGGTGATATAATTGTTTGCTACTACAGCGTCGGAGCCGAATACACAGACGGCGTCTCCCAAATCCTCACGACCTGCACCGAGGCAATTGGTAATCTGGTTATTGACGATTCGGGTGCCCGTGTATTCTACTGTTGAGCTTCCGGAATTCACAAGAATCCCGATAAGCATTTGATCAATCTGGCATTGCGTCACGGTCACACGATGAGCCCTGATTTCGACGGCTCCTGATCTCGTGCCTTGTCCATGCGGCTCTCCCATCCGTTTCAATCCCGCCGGGTTATGGAAGATCAGACCGTCCACAATGACATCATCGCCGTATATCCTCATGATGTACGTATTGTCCGCGCCCAATCTCAGCCTGCCGCTGCCGGTCACCCTCAGCTTCGGCACAGTGATGTCGATAGCCTGTTGACACAATATATCCACGTCCGGAGGGAAATACAGCACATCCCCCGGCTGAAGCTCCGCCATCTTGCTCTGGATCAAGTTCCGATCGCCGGGGGTGTTACCGTCGCCCACTACGCCCCAGTCCTTCACATTAAACGTTCTGGAATTCAACAACCAGGGGGGATTCCCGTTGCTTGCATTCAACCCGGGAGGATTCCCGTAAACCGCTTCCATAACATTGCCTTCAGCGCTTCCGAAAGCTTTCAGTAAACCTCCGGAGGCGAAGGCCGCCCCCGTGAGACCTAACGAAGCCAGCAGCTTTCTGCGGCTTAGCCTCGTGCCGCCATCTTTACCCGTTTTCATAACAAAACTCCTCCTCCAATTACAATGTGCATATCCTCGTTCGATACAACTGCCGTTTGGAAATGTGCTTGAGTCTCGTATCAAAGGGCTGGCATGATCACTATTTTTTGGCGTCCGAATCGATGACCTGCTGAAATTTTTCTTGGAATTTACGAAGCGCCGTATTGATATCCTCATTATTCGTGCTCATATTTCCTATCGCGTTCGACACCTCCGTGCGGAATTGAGCATTGTATTTCAGCATATAGCTGTTATTTCGCACGCTCGGATAGTTCGGGTTTTTCAATACCTCCAAATTTTTCGTTTTCATCTGAGGGTGCTCCCACCAATTGTAGCCGGGAACCGATTTCTGCGCCTCAACCGAAAGAATCGTATCCAATACCCGAATGGCAAGCTCCTTATTTTTCGTAGTCGAGCTAATCGTCCACATGCCCCCGTTCGGTCCAACCACAGTATGCGGAGACATGCCCCCGAAGACCGGATACGTTGCTACGTCCCATTGCAATTCGTTGTATTTGTCAGGCGAAGTAAACACTACGCTCGCATCTCCGGCGTACATGGCAACATTTTTCTTCGCAAACTCACTGAAAATCCCGCCTTTCGGCAAGAACCCGCCCTGTTCCTGGGAAAACCTTTTATTGATTCGGAACAATTCCATCCACTTCGGATCGGTTATTTGCACCTTGCCGTCGGCACCGACAAATTCAAGACCCATTTGGAATGCAAGAAAATAGGGAGCATTATGCACTACCAGCCCTTTATAATCCACTCCGTTGTCTGACCGATAAAATTTCTTGGCCAGGTCCATCGTCTGATCCCATGTCATATCGTTTTTCGGGTATGGCTCGCCGAACCGGTCAAAGACATCTTTGTTATAGATAATGGCGTACGTATTGTATGGACTTGTTTCATGTAGAGTGTCGGGCAGGGCGTAGATTTCCCCCTTATCCCCGTAGCTTTTGATGACCTCTATTTTTTTCTGCTCAAACTTGCTCATGTCCATCTTCGTCTGCGCAATCAGCGGGGCCAGATCCTGCTTCAACCCCAAATCCCCGAGTGTGCCCAGCTGAGCGATAATCGTGGCAATTAAGTCGGGCGGTTGACCGGCCGTTATTGCATTCTGAAGCTCACTGTACTTCATGTATTCAAAAGTCACATTCGGAAATTTTCGCTTAAGCACTTCATTTTGGGTCAATTGCTTGAACCGCTCCTCCGAGTCGAAAAAGGCTACCTTCAAGGTTACCGGTTCATTCCCCGTCTTGGCTTCATCGCCTTGTGGTGCCATGCCCTCGGGTTTCCCGGTTAGGGAGCACCCGGACACCGTGATCGCCATAGTCAAAGCACCTGCCAGCAAGCCTCTCTTATTACAACGTTCTAATAACAACATTACTGCACACCCCTTTATTTACAGCGTTTTCATTTCAGCACCTACCCGCAGTTGCATCATACAGCGCTGATGATTACATAATCTAATGTACCAGACCTCTTTATCACTTTGTTGCGTGATCATATAACGTGGTTGCTCTCCGAGTGTAATGGGGCTCCAGCCCCTATCGGAGTCCTTTCGTGGTATCCATGTTTCATTTCCTCTTTAATCTACTCCTTGCTCTACTCTACTTGTTTCACTAACCCATAAGCTTGCCGCTTTGGAAAGCTTATGCTTCCAAAATGAACAAGTCCTTGATTTTCAAGGACTTGTTCAGAACACCCAATTTGATTTTTACTTCCCATTGCACTAACGTTCTTCGTTACATCAATGCCCCACCCAATTACTGCAGCTTTACTTCTTCATCTACCAGCAACATATCCAACTTACAAATAATATCCTGCTGAATTAAGCTATCGTCTCTCGTTAATCAACCATTCAAATGTCTCAACTTTTCCGGATTGGCGACATTATAGATCGCTTCGATCTTATGATCCCGATAAGCAAAAGAATAAACATATTGAATTCCTTCACTCAAACGAATGAGGATTCCGGGGAGCCCATTCACCATGAGGAACGAATACGTAATTTTACCTGCATGCATGTTGATCAAATTTTGATGCAGCTTCAGCACTTGCTCAAATCCGACAACAGGCAGTTGCGCCGCTCTTACTTTGCCTCCGCCGTCCGAGTAGAACACAACATTTTCACTAACCAGTTCAAGAAGCTTCGTCGTATTTCCTTGCAACAGTGAGTTCACAAATTCTTTAATCTTGTCTTCCGCAATGGAAACCGACGGTTGTTGATCCGGGTCGAAATGGATGCTTTTTTTGGCGCGGTGGAAAATTTGCCGGCAATTCGCACTGCTTTTCCCGACAATATCGGCAATTTCTTCAAACGAATAATGAAAAATCTCTCGAAGAAGAAAAACCGCCCTTTCCGTTGCACTCAATTGCTGCAGAAGCAGAAGATAAGCCGTGGAAATCGACTCCGACCGCAAATACCTATTGGATGGATCGTTGTCCGAAGCCCCTTTTTCAATCAGGGGCTCCGGAAGCCATGGACCGACGTACATTTCCCGTTTTTTGACGGACGAGCGCAAGAGATCAAGACAACGATTCGTTACGATTTTGTATAAAAATGCCCTTTCGTTTCGGATTGTCCCGACGTCAGACAGTCCGTCATAGCTCATAAAAGCATCTTGTACGATATCTTCCGCATCCATGACGCTGCCGAGCATTCGATAGGCTAACGAAAACAGCTCCGTTTTATAACGTTTATATAATTCCTCAGTGCTCATAATAGGCTTTCCTCTCCTTACCCTCAAGGGAGAGCATGTGTTGTACCGCTCTTTTGGCGCTTGCCGTCGCGGCATCGACCAATACTTCACCGTGCGACGCCCATTCTCCTGCTACATACAATCCTTGTATTTCCAGGACGGCGGGTCCCGGATTCTCAAGACGTTTCATATGGATAAAGTCATAACAAACCGTCATTTTAGGAAGGTATTGCTTGACAATCAATTCTTCCCGCCATCCCGGCTGCATCAAATCCAGCACGCCTTCCAGTTCTTGTAAGTCTTTATCCGGGTCCGTTTCTTTCCCTTGGTACTTAATGAGCGATATGACTTGCGCGCCATCGTCGCTTAGATAAGCCGCGCGCGAATAATTACTAAGAAGCACGGTCTGATCAATCCCGTAAGCAAATTGTTGTTTGGGCTTGGGAAGTCGTTTCAAGGCCACATCCAGGCAAGCTGCGGTGACCTCAATCGCTTGTTCTTTCCAGGTATGAAGGGCGGTTTTTTCTGCAAAGGGCACCAGCTCATTTGCGATAGAAGGCGATGTGGCAAGGACAACATGGAGCGTATCGATTTTCGTTCCGTCTTCACAGAGAACCTGCCGCACGATCCCGCCACGGGTATCGACGGACGAGACTTTGGTATTTGTTAATAACCGCACTCCCATGTCGGATGCCTTTCCCCGCAATTCCTCGATCAATTCGCCCCAACCACGATCCAGGTACAACGCGCCTTTAAGGGCATTCTGCAGCTGTTTCAATACAGGACCCGCGGCCGGCAAATCCGGCCCGACCACATAACTGGCGGCACGAAGTAACGAATAAAAGATATTGCGCACCATGGGATCTTGCAAATTCCCTTCGACCCATTCGCGGATACTGATCCGGTCAAATTGACGAGTATCCGCTTTTTTAACTTTCATAAGACAGGAAGCAAACTCCATCTTTCCTTTCCAAGACAATAGCGGGGTCGTAAACAAGGATTTCATATCCGAGGGCAAGGGGCTCAATTTCCCTTTCCAAACGCCATAAGCGAACGATGAAGGCCGCTTTCCTTGCAAGGTCAGCCCCAATTCCCGGAAAGTCTCGTACGCATCTCCCTTATACAAGGAATGCGCGCCCAAATTGAAGTAAGCTCCTTTTTTCTTATTGGAAATGGCTCGGCCGCCTAAGCGATTCTGTTTTTCAATGATCACCGTTTGTTTCCCGGCTTTGGCTGCGTAAATAGCAGCGGTTAAACCCGCAATTCCTCCACCAACTACGACCACATCAACCTTTTGCATAGCTCATCATCCCTTCGCAATTTTACCTGTATGACGGGCAAGGGATGAGCAATGTGACAGAAGAGCAAAAAAAATTTAAAGGAAGTTTCCGCTTTACCGTTATTGTGACTCGGTTCACCGGATATAATATTCAACTATCCTCCCGTTAACGTAATGAAGCTGCCGGTCGCAGCGGCAGCTTCATGTGGTTTATTGAGCTAAAGTCTTCTTTAGCTTAATCTTTCATATTCACATTATGTTCATTCCATTTACTCAAGACATACCTTTTTATTTGCTCTGCTACTTGAGATGGAGGGGTTGATGTAGTATCAATTGTGGGCATAGGTGGGATGTATGCAGTTTCTGCATTATTAATAAGCCACTGAGCAAATTCTTCATGTTGTTTTAGCTTCTCATCGGTCCAATTTGCTCTATCTCCTCGGTTACGCAAACGATTATTACGGGTAGCATCATCGCAATGTAAGTTGATAAAACATACTTCACTAAATTTATTGTACGTATCACATTTTTCTGCTGCCCAAGGCATCAATGTGCCGCAAATTATCGTTCCCCTTCCGGATTTTGCAACAGCATTAGCAAAATGAAATAATAGGTTAAATCTATCTTGGTATTCCAGTTTGGAAGCGGTTGTTCCAAAATTATCAGTATCAGTGCTAAATACATCAAACTCCGGCATTGTAGTGCGTAGTTCATGCATAACCGTTGTTTTTCCAACACCACTTGCCCCAGTGACAATAAACAAAGGTATTTTCTTCACAAAAAATCCCCCTTAAATATGCATAAATTCATATTATATCCAAACTTAGTTTAGGGGGAGGGAAATCTTTCCTTAACATATTGTTTACCTACTATGGTCTGAAACTGCTCCCAAGTTAGGTTGCTTAATGATGTAATGGGTTATTTAATAACTCGGTGCCATGTATCTTCTGGCCCTAGTACCGTAACCCTTCCCTCGATGATCTCTGTCGATTTGGATCCCAATGCTAAACGTACCGTTTCTTTCGTCAATACTGTTTAAATAAATTCCAATTTTTGAGTTTACTGCGGCACCAAGCCGACTTGGGCTCGCGAACGTTGCAGCCCGGTTATTGGCCTAACGTATTTTTGTTAAAGTGTCAGCACTTCCCCTTAACCGCTCTTCCAAAATCAAGCGCAGCTGAGCAGGAATCCGTTCAAACTCGACTCCTTTCCCCAAAAACAAAAGCCAATCCGCATAATACTCTAGCGTCTCAACATCGGTTACATCCAGTTGAGCATTGAAAATCCCACTCGACTGGAACATCCCTGTAAAGGACAAAAGAATCCCCGGCGGGTGCAAGCGCTTAAAGCGCTGAATCCCAGTCGTATCAAGCTTTACAATCAGATTGGACTCACGTGCGCCAAGCCGTTTTTTGCTTAAAATCTCTTGCTCAGACGGCCTCATCTTCTTCTCAGAAATGGCCGAGTCCCGCAGCATCTCAACAGGCAAATAACGAAACTCATCGGTATCTAGATCATAGACCTCGACCAGCCAACGAGCGTTTGAGTTAAAAATATGAATCAAATAAACGTCCATTAACTGCGGCCAGCCAGGACTCGGCTCATACGTCAGGCGCAAGTGCTTATCCCGCACGGCAAGTGAAATCAACTGATTCAATTCCGCAGGCGCCGCATCATCGAGTTCCAAAAGATTCGGATTAGCAGGATTTGTATTATCAAAAAGCAAGATATGATTCAGCTCGATCAGCTCGTCGTGCTGGGTTTGCGACGCGATGCCGATGAGTTTTTCAGTGATGGAGCGGCGATTTTGCAAATAAGGCAGCTGCGAATTTTTCGAGGCGATAAAGCTGATAAATATCGCTTTCAGCTCTTCTGGTGTGAAACGGACGGCGGACAGGTACTGATTTTGCAGGACATTGTAGCCGCCCCCGCGCCCAAGCTCGGTCGTCAGCGGAAAACCCATCGCCTGAATCTCGTTAATGTCGCGGATCGCCGTCGCGCGAGAAATCTTGAACTCCCGCTGAATCTCTGCAATTGTAAAATGCGCGCGGTTATTGATGAAGCGCATGATTAGGTTCACTCGTTCTGTCTTTTTCATGATTTTATTGTATCAGAAATGTAGCACCAGTACTGATTTTGATTCTGTTTTTGCAATACTTTTTTGATATTCGATAAAAGGTATCGTTTTTTGATACATTTAGAGAATAGTATCAATCTTGTAAAAACAAATCCGCTAAGGAGAGATCAAGATGTCTAACTACTCCATCCAAACCATCTCAGAAAACTACAAAATGACTGCTTTCGGGGTTTTGCTTGAAGACTACAACGACTGGGCAGGCAATGCAGCAAAAACTACAGCGAAAAAAGCTGAAATCACTGAAAACGGCAAGCTTGCCGAACTTCTCGCGCTCGCTGACGGGCAAGAATATCAAATCAACTACGTCATCGACGGCAAGGCTTGGCGCGGCTTCGGCGTGATGGGTGCATACGACGTGGAAGGCGCGGTCGTCCTTGACTTCCTCGCTGGGGACTACCTCGTGGTGCCTGGTACAGGCGCTGACAAAGACCGCCTTGCTGACGAAATAACAGGCAAAGTTTTCGGTGGTCTGCTGCAAGAAATCACAGATTACAAATACATTGGTCCTGGTAACTCAACCTTCGTCAAAGCAGCTGAAGACGGTACATTTTACGGCCAAATGTGGCTTCGTGCAAAAAAAGTAGCAGGCTAATCTCAGTCAAAGGAGCACTCCCATGGCAAATTACACAGTTGAACATAAGAAATCATTTACATTGACCGCTTATGGTTTTTCAATTCAATCCAATTTCCAAGACGCGCCGGCTTTGCAGAAGGAAAAAGCAGAGTTTTGGGGAGGACTCAAGGCTGACGGGCGTTTTGATAAGCTTAAAGCGGCCGCAAAAGATGATCGCGAATGGTCAGTCAACGAGGTTTATCAAGGCAGACCGTGGAATTATTTCGCGGTAGAAGCTAGCAAATCGGTGGCTGACGCAACACGCATCATAGAGTTTCCGGAGAGCGAGTACATAGTGCTCGCAGGAACCGGCGACAAGGAAACTTTGTTTGATCAGTTGACTTATCGTGCTTTTGGCGAAGTTTTGTCGCAAATCACTGACTATGCTTACATTGGCGGTCCCAATGCAACTTATCGCAAAGAAAACGGTGACGGTACTTTCTACGGCGAATTTTGGGTTCCTGTGGTTAAAAAATAGTATGATTTGACCAAAGGGCCACCCCGACACACACGCGGATGGCCCTAGTTGAGTTCGCTTTCATTAAAACACCTTTACAAGGCAACTCTAACAGAATTATTGACAAATAATAATCTAAATATATTGCGTCATTTATGATACGGTTCTCCGTAACAGAGCTATCAGCGAATACTGTTTAACCGGCTTCGACATTCAAACTCTTTGTGTAGCCTTATAAAATACGTCACCATGCATATGCTGAATTCTGTCCCAATTGATGGGATTGGTTGTATCTGGAGTGCGGTGCTCTAGTATGGCTTGATATAGGACTGTTTTCTCTTCCAAATGGGCAACGTGCAGTTTGGCCTCCTCGAGCTTAGCGAGCGCCGCTTCCTTATGTTGCATCATGAGTGTGTAGCGTTGCGGAATAGTGGAATCCCCCTCGAGACATAAATCGATATACGTTTTAATGACATCAATCGGCATCCCGGATTGCTTGAGGCATTTGATGCCATGCAGCCAGTTGATCGATTCTTTGTCGAATATTCGAACATTATTCTCATTGCGCTGTACGCTTGGCACCAGACCTTTATCCGTGTAAAAGCGCACAGCGTGCTCGGTGAGTCCCGTGACTTGTGCAGCTTCTTTGACTGTGTACATGTGGAATCCTCCTTTGAAAAAAAGAATAACAGCCTCTTGCCTTCGTGTAACACGAAGGTACTAAGCTTATTGTAATGCAACTGAGTCGTAATCGGAATGCCCTCTCCAGTACCGATATCCGGGATACGCACCGGTTGCTGCTATACAATTAATCAATAGGAGGAATTTCAATGCAAACAGTAACTTTGAACAACGGTGTGAAGATGCCGATCCTAGGCTTCGGCGTCTACCAGATTCCCGATGCTGTAGAGTGCGAGAACGCGGTGTACGAAGCACTGTCGGCCGGTTACCGCTTGATCGACACCGCCGCCGGTTACCTTAACGAGGAAGCGGTCGGACACGCGGTCAAGCGCAGCGGTGTACCGCGTGAAGAGCTATTCATTACAACCAAGATTTGGGTTCAGGATGCCGGATACGAGAGTGCCAAGCTTGCGTTTGCAAAGTCCCTGAAGAAGCTGCAGCTCGACTATCTCGATCTATACCTAATTCACCAGCCGTTCGGCGATTACTACGGCACTTGGCGCGCGATGGAAGAGCTTTACCGTGAAGGCAAAATCAAGGCCATCGGGGTCAGCAACTTCATGCCGGATCGTCTGATGGACCTCATTGTGCATAACGAAATCGTTCCCGCCGTCAACCAGATTGAGACGCACCCGTTCTACCAGCAGACAGAGAACGGTGCTTTCTTGAAAGAGCAGGGCGTGCAACACCAGTCGTGGGCGCCGTTCGCTGAAGGACGCAATAACCTGTTTAGCAATGAAGTTCTGACCTCGATCGCGAAGAAACACAACAAATCCGTCGCCCAGATCGTATTGCGCTGGCTTGTTCAGCGAGAAGTTGTTGTCATTCCAAAATCGATACACAAAGAGAGAATCGTCGAAAACTTCGATATTTTCAATTTTACGTTGAGCGTGGACGATATGGAACGCATTTCCGCCCTTGATACACGGAAGAGTTTATTCTTATCGTACCAAGATCCCGGAGTCGCCAAGATGATGGGCAACTGGAGAGTCGAACTGTAAACTTTGGTCTGGTTTCTCCACTAGGAACGGACAGGGCGGGTGCCTCTGTCCTTTCTTGTTGTTTCATACTTATGGGCAGAAGTTCGGCCCTCCGCCTTACCACAATTTGGTTCTCCGTAACGGGTTTAGCGGCGGGCTGGATGTATTGATCGTTGCAAGCATATTCATTACAAGCTAAGACAAACGATTGTTTACCTGGATCCTCAAATAAGAGTTGCCGTAAAATTCCGCAATTGGCAGCCCCGGAAATAGAAACAGCGGAAGCCATGGACAGGAAAAGATTAACGTTCTCCAAAAGCTTAATCATCGATCGGGTCCGTTAAACGTACCCCGTCAGAAAGACGCTTCCTGCCTGGTTTCTGCCTTGCGTAAATACTCCCCTGTTATCGAATGCTCGGAAGCAGCCAGCTGGACAGGAGTGCCTTCGAATATAATTCGGCCACCCCGGTGCCCGCCCTCGGGACCCATGTCAATTATCCAATCCGCGCTCTTGATCACATCCAGGTTGTGCTCGATGACTACCACCGTGTTGCCCCCGTCGACCAAGCGGTTCATAATGTCCATCAGGCGGGAGATATCGGACATATGCAGTCCGGTTGTCGGCTCGTCCATTACATAGAGACTGCCTTTCTTGTGAAGTTCCCCAGCCAGTTTGATGCGTTGGCATTCTCCGCCCGACAAGGTGCTCAGAGGCTGGCCCAGCGTCACGTATCCGAGTCCCACATCCTCCAGCGTCTGCAATTGACGGAGCAGCTCTTTCCCGGTGAAAAACTCCGAAGCTTCCCGTACCGTCATGGCAAGGACGTCGCCGATGGATTTTCCGTACAGCTTATACTCTAGCACTTCATCGCTGAAACGCCTGCCCGCGCAAGTTTCACAAGTCGTCCTTATTGGCTCGAGAAAGGCCAAATCCGTGTATACCATCCCGAGACCCTGGCAGTTGAGACAGGCTCCCTTGGAGTTGAAGCTGAACAACGATGCGCTCACCTTGTTGGCGACTGCGAACAGCCGCCGGATCTCGTCCATCATCCCCGTATAAGTGGCTGGATTGGAGCGGATGGATGTGCCCACGGCCGACTGGTCGATCACAATTGCTTCCGGATGCGACGGCAGGAATGCTCCGTTAATCAACGTACTCTTGCCTGAGCCGGCTACCCCCGTTACCACGGTCAGCACACCTACAGGTATATCGACTGTTACATCCTTCAGATTGTGCAGACTGGCGTCGGCCACGGTCATCCAACCCTTGGGCACCCTGGTTGAAGTTTTCAAGGGCAGACTTTGCTTCAAGTATCGTCCTGTCAAGGTATCCGCGCGGAGCAAACCCGCAAAGTCGCCTTCGTAGACGATTTCTCCGCCTCGGGTTCCCGCATGAGGTCCGACATCGATGATATAATCGGCGATCTCCATGACTTCGCGGTCGTGTTCGACAACGAGCACGGTATTCCCTTTGTCCCGTAGCTGGCTCAGCATGCCGTTCAGACGATGGACATCTCGCGGATGCAGCCCGACGCTCGGTTCGTCGAAAATGTAGATCATGTCGGTAAGACTGCTGCTCAGATGACGGACCATCTTGATGCGCTGCGACTCCCCGCCCGACAAGGTTGTAGTCTGCCGATCCAGACTCAGATACTCCAGCCCGATAGAGACCAGATGATTCAGCCGGTTCAGAATCCCGTCAATCATCGGGCCGGCAACGGGATCCTGAATCGCTTCAATCATACGTATTAGCTCGCCAATCTCCATCGCCGCGCATTGGGCAATGTTGTATCCGTTAATCCGGCAGCCCAAGGCCGCTTGATTAAGCCGGCTGCCCCCGCAAAGGTGACACTCGCTATAGGTTAGAAAGCGGTTAAGGGTTTCGCGTTTGGCATCTGACATCTCGCTGCTGTCTCGCTTTAAATACAGGCGGGTGAGCTTAGGCAGCAGACCTTCATAATCCGATTCGATATCGCCGCCTTTGGTGCGGTATACGATCTTGCTTTCTTTGCCGTGGAGGAGGGTATCCCATTCCGCCGGCGTAAAGTCGGCGAGCCGCTTGTCGTTGTCGAACAAGCCGGAATGGGTATACGTATTCAAGTACCAGCTGCCCACTTTAAATACGGGGAACAGGATTGCGCCTTCATTCAGCGACTTGGACCTGTCAAGCAGCTTGTCCACATCGAACTGCACCACTTGTCCGACTCCGGAGCATTCCGGGCACATGCCAGCCGGGTCGTTAAACGAGAAAACATGCGAATTACCAGCAAAAGGTTTACCGATTCTGGAGAAAAGCAACCGGAGCATCGAATATATATCCGTGATCGTGCCGACCGTCGAACGGGAGTTGCCCCCGAGCTTTTTCTGATCGATCACAACCGCCGTAGACAGGTTTTCAATCCGATCGGTATCCGGTTGACCAAAACGGGGCAGCCGATTGCGGATGAAGGTGGAAAAAGTCTCGTTAAGCTGCCGCTGAGCTTCGGCACTGATGGTGTCGAAAACCAGGGAAGATTTGCCCGAGCCCGAGACGCCTGTGAAGATCGTGATTTTTTGCTTCGGTATGCGGACACTCACGTTTTTAAGGTTATTCTCGCGTGCTCCCTCAATTACGATATCATTGACTTTCATAGCCCCTTCACCTCGGATTTTCTTAATGATAAATTAATTGTACAACACCTGAGGAGAACGTTCTTGTAGTAACGAATTTCAAATTCAATCTCTGTTTCATATCCACAAACAGCGGTTTTCCTTCTCCCAAAACAACAGGATGAACGGATAATCTATATTCATCAACAAGTCCTAAATTGATAAAAGTTGTAATAAGACTTGCTCCACCATATAGCCAGATGTCTTTGCCAGGCTTATTCTTTAATTCATTTACTTTTTCAACAATACTATCGTTGATAAATATTGCTTTATTATCTATCCCTTTTTGCGTCCTGGAAAACACATATTTCTCTTTGCTGTGAACCGATTCCCAGAATTCTCTTTCAAAATCCGTATGTTCAAGTTCTGGAGTAAATTGTCCCCATATATCATAGCTTTTTCTTCCATATATAATGGTATCAATTTGATTTAAAAAATGGTGAAACCCCATCTCAGAGTCCATAATGCACCAATCAACTTCACCATTTTTTCCTTCAATAAAACCATCTAAAGTAACCGCTAAATCTAAAATTATTTTTCGATTCATGTTTTGTTACTCCTTTCGTTAATCTACCACCCATTATAGACCCTCAAATACGTCAACTTATGTCATATTAATAAAAGAGAGCTCTCCGTCAGAGCGATTCCCTGAAAAGCTACGCGCGTGTTCTCATGGGGCAGTCGAGAGATGCTGAGATAATAAACGTCCTATTAACCTTAGCTTGCGGATTATTGCAATTCGACACATTCTGGCATTCTCCAGCATTTCCCGGGAAATTTGGATCCTATTCCGTTAAATGTCGAAGCAGGTGATGGAGAAAGGATCATCCGGATGGAAGTCTCCTCCCCGGTTGAGTGAGCCTACAACCTTTGCATCTCCAAGAGTCTGTTTTCTTCTTCTATCCGACTAATGTCGATTCGCTCGAACAGTAGCTCTAGATTTTGGATTTGTCGGTCCGCCGGAATTTGAATCAACTTCCAGCTCGGTTGTTCAAGTGTAAGAAATCCTCTTATTTTCTCACAAGAGAAGGGGAGGAAAGGATGGAGCAGATTGGAAAGGTTCGCAATGATTTGGACACAAGCATGTAATGTAGCTCCGCATGCCTCTCGATTATCCTTGATTTGTATCCAAGGCTTTTGTTCGTCAAAAAATTTGTTTGCTTGGCGAACGTATGTGAAAATCAACTCAATGGCCTCCTTGTGACGGCCTTCTTCAATGAGGTTTCCGGAAACCCGATACAACTCTTCCGTTTCCTTTTTACAAACCCCATTTAGTTCTCCTGGCGGAATACGTCCTTCGAAGGATTTGTCAATAAAGACTAACGTACGGTTAACAAAGTTTCCAAAAGCACCCAGCAGCTCGCCATTGTGGCTGTGAATGAACTCCCTCCAAGAAAAATCAGTGTCACGCTTTTCCGGCCCATTTGCGATGAGAAAGTATCGAATGGAGTCCGGTTGATACCTGTTCAGAACATCAGGTACCCAAACTGCCCAATTACGGCTTGTCGAAAACTTTTGCCCTTCCAATGTCATATACTCGCATGAGATGATTCGATCCGGCAAATGCAGCCCCCCGACACCCAAGAGAAGTGCAGGCCAGACCAGCGTATGAAAAGGTATATTGTCCTTTCCATGAACATAATAAGCGGTTATATCCTTTTCCAAGTCCAACCAAAAGGATTCCCAGCTGCCTCCCGTCTCAGCTGCCCACTTTTTGCTTACCGACAGGTACCCGCTAACAGCTTCAACCCAAACATAGATTTTCTTTTCTTCAAATTCTTCAACCGGAACTCCCACGCCCCATGTCAAATCTCTAGTTGCCGCTCGATCTTGAAGCCCCTCTTCTAAGTATCTTTGGGTCAATTTAACGGCGTTATCTCTCCAGCCCCGAGCCTTTTCCGCATATTGGCTGAGTTCATCTTGAAATGTAGACAGAGCAAGATAAAAATGTTCCGTCGGGCGCTCAACTGGGGGATTTCCGCAAATTTTGCATGTCTTTTCCAATAAGTCCGCCGGGTCGAGCAATGTTGAACAATAATCACATTGATCGCCTCGGGCTCGATGTCCGCATACAGGGCAATTCCCTTCAACATAACGATCCGGTAAAAATTGTTGATCCGTTTCGCAATATGTCTGCAATATTGTTTTCTTGTACAGATGTCCGTTTTCCAGAAGCCTTAAGAATAAGTCTTGTACTACTCGATGGTGAAATTCTTGATCGGTTCGAGTATATAAATCATAGGTAAAGCCCAAGCGATGAAAGCAGTCGACAAATTCTCGATGGTATCGATCTGCAATATCACTTGGCGAGACTCCCTCATGATTGGCTTGAACAGCGACCGGTGTTCCATGACAATCGCTGCCAGACACGTACAACACATCTTCGCCCTTCGCACGGAAATAACGTGCCAATACATCCCCCGGCAATAAACTTGCCAATCGTCCAAGGTGCAACGAACCATTCGCATATGGCCATGCTCCACCAATAAATATTTTCGCCATGTGATGCCCTCCTTTTTTTGGACAAACAAAAAAACCCTCATCCCATAGGGACGAGAGTTGTGCTCACGTGGTACCACCCAATTTTATCAATGCCTTGCGGCATTCACCTCTTCAGGTACGACGCTTTTTACGTTTATACCCTAGCACAGTAACGGATGCGGGTTCCGGCGCAGCCTACGACCAAATATGGTTTCGATGCGCAGCTCTGAGACCATGTTCCCTAGGCTATTCATTACTCCTTTTCAGCTGCCGGAGCTCTCTGTAAAAGCTGTCACCAAGGTACTCTTTCTCTTCTTAGCTTTTCAAAATATTCAAGTTATTGGAAATTTTACTAAACGTTTATTCCAAAGTCAAGGTTTTTTTCGGAGTAGGGGGCTGGTTGTGTGTAACGTGGATCGCTCCTCCCTACGCGGACTACCCTCATGCCGATCCGGCATGAGGGTGGTCATTATCCATTTCGATAAGGTTAGGAAGCTGAGTCGTTCATCATTGCGCGGCTCCTCTGTCATGCGGTACCGTGACCGTCGCCGAAACATCCTTCTTATGACCTGCTTTATCGGTAACCGTATAAGTAACCGTATATACGCGTCCCGATCCGCCGCCGGATCTATCGGCACGCAAACGAACCCTTGTCGCCGCTGTACCGAAATCAGCCTCGATGTCGCCCAGGCCGCTGTCCGGTTCATTGCTTGTCACTGAGGTTAAGAGTACAGAATCGATGCCCGATGCAGTATCGGTCGGATGAAGCGCTGCCAGGATATCGATCATTTTGTGATTGGCTGGCCACAGGGACGTTTTATCCAGTTGGATCGTTACTAACGGCGCGGTCTTGTCGATCTTGAACTCGATCGTGCGAATCTGTTCTACGTTACCAGCTTGATCCACACTGCGATAGTCGATCTTATAGTTTCCTTCGCCGAAAGCAGGGATCGAGCCTGTATAGCTAATCCATCCGCCATGATTTACCCGGTACTCCGTCTTCGCCAAGCCGGATACATCTTGATATACCGCGAGGCTTACCGTGACGTCGGATTTATACCATCCGTTGCTGCCGTCAGGTGCTGCCGGGCTAACCGTTGCGACGGTAGTCGGCGCCGTCTTATCCACCATCAAGCTGATCGTTTTTATGGCCTCTTCGTTTCCTGTTTGGTCTAACGAGTGATATTTCACGGTATACTGTCCGTCTTGATCGAACGTCACCGGGGACGAATATAACTCCCAAGTAGCTCCCCCATCCGGACTGTATTCGGTCTGCAAGCCGCCCGACAGCTGATTCGAAGCGCTTAAGGCGAGCGTAGCCGGGTTAACGTACCAGCCGTTCTGTCCATCCGGCTGCGCCGGCGTCAACATAGCTGTTGTTTCGAAGCTTTGGGGATTGCCGGCGTTATCATGTACCTGCTCTAGGCCGGCATTGACGGTCTTCATGATATTGACCATATCCGTATAGGGCTGATCCTGTTGGTTTACCAGCCCGATATTGAAGTTTTCCCCATCTTTACGCCACGTAACCGCCTGGTCGTAGTATGAGAACCATCCCGACCCGACAAACAACGGATGGGAGATTTGACTTTCAACGAAAGACTTGAAGGCATAACCTCTATCCGCTGTGCTTCCTACGGTTGTACCCGAATTGACAGGCGAGAGACCGCGTTGGGTCGTACTAAATGTATACTCCAGATTCAGCAGCGGTTTGCCGTAAGTCTCGTATCTCGAAATCCAGGTGGCATCGTTCACGTAATTGTCAACGGAAAAAGCATCTACAAACTCCATAGCCGCGGAATCCCACTCTAGACTGGTCCGCCAAGTCGGAACGATGGACGCCCCCAGAAATAGGTGGTTCGTATCGTATTTACTGATTACTTTCTTGACGGTTGTAAAATAGGCTCGGGACGCCAGCTTGATATAATCCGATATATCTGCAGCAGGCACCTTGGCCATATTGATCGAGATATCCTTCAACGCGTTGAAGGAGGCGGCGCTGGTACCAAGAAGCTGATTGACGACGGCAAGGTCGTTGTTGTACCTTGGCGCCAAGAAATCCACAAATGCGCTCTTCGCCGGAGAAGCCGAGTTATAAGTCAGAACTTCTTTGACAATATCGGTATTCCACCCAGCCTCATTATCATACGTATATCCGATGAGCCATGGATCATTTTTCGCTGATTGCAGCTGGGAGCTTAGTGCATTTTCTATGATGGATTCATTCTGCGGGTCAAACACATCATAAGTCCATTGAATTCTTTTCAAGCTGCCGGGGTCTTGCAAAACTTGAATGTAGGGAAACGTGACATGACGCGGTTTGGTCCATTTGCTAAAGGCATTGAAGCCCCAATCGATCAAGCGCTTCTTAGTTATATCCTCCCATTTCGATTCAAAATTGCTTCCGTATTTCCTCATTACGTTGGCAACGACGAAGCTTACCCGTTCTCCATTGGAATCATTGACATAAGCGGGTGCATAGGCAACAGGGTCGGGAAGCTCCTCGAACACATTTCTAGGTGTGCCGTCCGCTTTTTTGAGCGGCGTTCCGTACCCCCACTCCCATATACTAGTGGCGTCCACGCCCTTCAGAATAAATTTATATCCGTCCGGGGTAATAAACCACCATTTGTTGTCGATTTTTTGGAGTCTGAAAAAACCGGTGTTTTTGAATTGTCCCCCGTTTTTTACCCCGCCGTACTGATCGTATTTGGCAAGATCCAAGGAAACATTGGAAAGCGTACTCGCCTCATTCGCATATTCCTGCTGCAGCTGCTCGTCGGAGCCCACCTTTCCCGGCCATGTTTCATAAACCCACTGCCCGTACTTATCCGCCATCAAGCCGTCTTTCTTCAGCTCGAGAGCCATTTGTTCCGCAGTCAGTGCAGGTCCGGGATTCACTCCCTCTTCCCCGGTCCCTTTATAAATTTGAACCTCGGTTAGGGGGATATGCTGAAAGGCATGAGGACGCTTAATATCGATGACAATAAATCTGGCCTTCTTGTTCGACATCGGTACGTTAACCGAATAGTTCCAGGTTGAGCTGGGGCTCGTTGAAACGATCCCTGGAGTTCTGATGTGTTTGGCGGCAATATAGTAATAATCCGTTACTGCCTCAGGGCGGTATTTGAGCGTAAACTCTTTAAACCCCCAAGCTGAATTGGGTGAATTCAGTACGACGTTAATGCTGTCGAGCGGATAATCCTTCAACAAGTCGAACACAACCTGTACGGTCCCTGGGGTACCTGTCCCGCTTCCCATCCATCCGGCATAGGTTGTAGTTTTTCCATCAAGCAGCACGCCATTGGCAGAAGAAACCAACCCTGTTGCTCCTTTGTCGGGAAGACTTCCTCCGTTCGGAGCCGGGCCGAAGTAATAATTTCCGGTTTTCAGCAAAGTGCCTTCTCCGCGAACCTCCCCGGCGGGAATCCATCCTGCTGCCATGATGCAAGCCAGAACTAGTGCAAAAACGCGCGTTTGAAACAGTTTACCAAGTTTTACCATTCTTTACCCTCCTCTGTATTCATACCTTTTGCAAGCGATCTTACAAGGAATGAAACGTTTTCCGATGATCTTGCTGCATAAAAACCACCCCCTTCCATAAAAGCGCTTCCATTATTTTGAGTTGAACCGGCTGCATCGTAATAATCCCCATTGATGCGCCGATTCGAAACGTAGATCGCCAATATTACTCCCCAATCCAACGGCCATTTGCGTCAAATTGCTTAATGTACCTCACAAGCTCGCCAAAATTCACCAATGAGACTCCTACCTTCTGATCTGCGGCGCCATAGGACATGATCAAATCCTCTCCAACCACAATCCCGCCCGTTGTAAACAAGCATGGCGTAGGATAATCGCTAGGCATCTCCCACTCCTGCTGAGCATACATTAATCGCTCGGAGCATCGATGCGTCACGGCAGGGAAGTCATTCTCCCGCTCGCGTACGATCAGGAAGGATTGTGTGTAGCCAAAGTGGACATCCTTCTTGCCATGGTAGGCAATCAGCCATTCGTCCGCCGAAATCTTAAGCGGTGCCCAGCTTGCTCCGATCCGGTTGTCCTCCCAATGAAATTGGCCGGCTGCCAGCAGGCGATGGGTTGCCCGATCCGATGCGAAATCCTCCAGCTTCTCTGCTGCTGCAAGGTAGATCGACGGGCTGTTCACCAGCGAGCCTTGCGGGAATGAGGCGGGCGTCATCGGGCGATGGAGCATTACATATTGCATTTTCCCGTCGATCCGCATCTTCTCTGGGAATAGGAAAACGTCCCGGTTATCGCTTACGTGGCCTTCCGTCAACGGGCATACGTAAGCAAAAGCCTCCTCGTAGCGGCCTGCCTTCAGCTTCTCCAAATCTAATTTATACAGGACGGTTACGGTATGATTGGTGCGCGCCGCAACGCGGAACGCATCGTCCCCTTCAAACACCCAATCCGGCACGTAGTCGTTGCGTGTATCAATCGATGGCTCTTGATCAATCAGCCAATACGGGCCTGGCGGAAACATTCGGCATGCCACGGAAAGATACAGCTCCCCTTCGACCGGAAAAATACGCGGGTCTTCAATACAGCCGTTGGAATAATCGCGTACGCAATTACCGTGGATATCCGTAATGTAGATGTCCTCGAACCCCTCATTCAGCGCAGGGGCAAGAGCAGGCCTGGAGTAATCGGCATCCCAGGTCTTTCCTAGGTCGCTGCTTACGGCGTATCCCAGAAAGATCGGGTACGGGTCGTGCTTGCCCTCCTTCCGCTTCTTCGACCACGGGCCGGTGGCCCGAAAGAGCATGTGCAGCTGGTCCGAAGACGGATCCTTTATTATTGCCGGGTTTAGCACCATTTTGCTTGCCCATTCACAGCCTGGCAACGGTTCGAGCACTGGCTGCGGGGAATATCGAAAATGCGGCTTCATGAAGCTAGTTCCTCCTGTTTATGGAATGATGAGAGCAGATAGTCGTTAAGAACCGGTATAGCTACCCTTTGACCGCGCCGATTGTCATCCCCTTGATGAAGTAGCGCTGCAGAAACGGGTATAAGAAGATGATTGGCCCTATCGTGATGACAACGGTCGAAAGCTGAATGCCTGTAGCTGAGACAGGAATGTTGATATTCGCACTTAAATAATCCAAGTTCTGGGAATTGGATATGATTCTTCTTAACATCATCTGAAGCGGGTGATTCTCTGGATTATCAATAAACATCAGCGCATTAAACCAGTCATTCCAGTAAGAAAGCGCATAGAACAGCGTTATCGTTGCGATGACCGGCATGGAAATCGGCCAGATGATGCGATAGAAAATGTACAGCTCATGCGCTCCATCCATCGTCGCCGCTTCATTTAATTCAAAGGGAAGCGTACGAAAATAGGAGGTCATCAGGAATGCGTTGAAGGCGGAGAACATGTGCGGCAGGATTAATGCCAGTAACGAATCACGCAGGCTCAGCCAGTTGGAGATGAGCAAATAATAGCCTACGAGCCCGGGGGCAAACAGCATCGTAAAATAAATGTAGAAGGAAAGGGCGTTCCTGTACTTCACTTTCTGATGAGCGGTCACATAGGAGAACATGGAAGTCAAAAGCACGGCTCCTATGGTGCCGACCACAGTAACAAAGATGGATACAAAGGCACTGCGGTACACCTGGCTGCCATTAAATAAGAAACGGTAGGAATCGAATGAAAACTCGGTAGGGAACATTTGAAAGCCCTTGACAATCTGATGCTCCGCCGTGAACGATCCGATATACACAAGCCAGAAGGGGATGAAGCAAATTAGGGCGAAGAAACCTATGAAACCATAAGCCACGACGGATATGGCCAATTGGGAACCATCACGTTGTTTCATTAACATGCTTAAGCACCTCACTAAAATAACTTCGAATCATTATCAACCCTGCGGACAACCCAATTAAAAAAGAGAATGGTAATAAAGCCCATAACCGATTGGAATAATGCGACTGCCGCGGCGTTGCTATAGCTGTTCATATTAGAGACCTCCCGCAAGGAACGATACGTATAAGTATCGATAACATCCGTAGCCTTGAACAGGAGAGAATTGTCTCCAACGATTCCATAGATCAATCCGAAGTCACCGTAAAAGATTCGCCCAAGATCCAGCAGAATCAATACGATAATGGTCGGACGCAGCAGCGGCAGGGTAATATGCCAGATCTGCTGCCATCGCTTGGCCCCATCGATTCTTGCGCTTTCATAATATTCCTCGGAGAACCCGGTTAAGGTGGCGAGATATATAATCGAGCCCCAGCCGGCTCCCTTCCATACGAATAGGATCGTTAGGAGCATAGGCCAAACCGAGGGCGTTTGAAACCAATTGACCGTTTGGAATCCGAAATCGTTCAGCAATCGATTGATCATACCGTCCTGCCCGTTGAAGAAATTCATGACCATTAGGTTTACGACGATAATGGAAATAAAATGCGGCAAAATAACGAGAGATTGCGTCAGCTTCTTGAAGAAGGCTTGCCTGATTTCATTCAGCAGCAGGGCAATGAGCAGCGAGCACACCGTACCTGCTACAATGAACAGAAGGTTCAAATATACCGTATTTAAAGTAACCCTGAGCCAATCCGGTCCGGTGAAAAAAAACTTGAGATTGTCGAGCCCCACCCACCGGCTTCCCCAAAGCCCCTTGGCGGGAATAAACTGCTTGAACGCCAATATATGGGCGGTCATCGGCAAATAAGAAAAAATAAAGACGTACACAATCACGGGAAGCGCCATGGCGTACAGCCATTTATTCTTCCTGAGTTCCCGCATGATACTCATGATAAGATCTCTCTCCTTTCGTGTGTACCTGTATCTTACTCATTCGGAAAACGGATCGTATAGTCTTGCTTTTATCAATGAGTTTGAACCTTAACAGCCTAAGCAGGTGTGAATATTACCAATGGGGGAAGTGCAGATTTTAACAAGATATGAAATTGAACTTCATTGCGATCAAGCCTCATTTAATAAAAAAAACCGGAGACCTTGACTGGTCTAGCCCCAATTTTGTAGACATTAAAAAAAGCCCTAGGATGCAAGCTGGCGCCGGAACTCCAACGGTGTCAGCTTGTTTAGTTTTTTCTGTATTCTCTCATGATTATAAAAATGTATAAATTCCTCTATTCTCCGTTGTGCCTCGTCCAAAGAACGGATATCATAGGGATAGAGCGCTTCCGCTTTGAGATGCGAGAAGAAGCTCTCCATGGCGGCGTTGTCTAAACAATTGCCGCGTCGGGACATGCTGATTTGGGCGCCAACCGTAGGCAGCATGTCATGGTAAGCATGAGACGTGTACTGGAAGCCTTGGTCGCTGTGAACGATCAATCCGGCTATCTTATCAGTCACGTCTTTTTGCGTTTCGAACGCGGCTTTAAACGTTTCTAGGACCAATTCATTGTCGTTACGCTTGCTTATGTGATATGCAACGATATCGTTGCTGCACAAGTCCTTGATGGCCGACAAGTATAGCCTCTCATCCCCAACACGATACTGTGTCACATCCGTTACCCACTTCTGATTTGGCTTGTCTGCCTTAAAGTCACGCTGCAGCAAGTTCTCTGCAACCCGGCCGGCAGCTTCCGCCGCCTGGTATGTACTACGATAGTTGCGTCTTCTTCGGATGACTGCCTTTAATCCTAGCACTTGCATCAACCGAAGCACCCTCTTGTGGTTGGCCTTCTCATCAAATTGTCGTTCCAGCTCCATCACAATCCTCCGGTATCCATAGGTTCCATTTCGCTGCTCATAAATGGCCTTGATTCGTTCTTTCGTCTCTTGGTCTTTGTCCACACCTTGTTTGCTCAGAAAGCGATAATATCCACTTCTGGATACGCCCAATATGCTGCAGAGTTCCGTTATTGGATATTGCTCTGCGGCCGATTCAATGATGCGATACTTTCCTTGCACACCTCCTGCTTCCAGATTTTCAAACACTTTTTTAGGACTTCATTCTCCCGCTTAAGCTGCTTCATGTGACGATCCTGATCTATGTATTCCTCTCGCCGTCCTCGTTGATCCAACAGCCCAAACTCTCCAGCCTCTCTAAATTTACGCATCCACCTCTTGACTCTATCCTTGTCTTGGATTCCGAAGTGCTCGGTGATCTGCCGGTAGCTCCATTTCTCCTCAACGTGTAGGCGAACCGCCTCTTTTTTCATTTCATCTGAGTATGATTTGAACTTTTGTCCTTTAATCGCCATGAAAAAATGCACCCCCTATAATTCATCGGATTAACCAGGGGTTTTTCCAATGTCTATTATAGGGGGTGCACCTCAGACATCAAGGCTCCGGCTTATGGGTCTTTTACTTCTTTTTATTTGCCAAAAACGCATCCAGCTGCTTTTGATACTCGGTTTGGATTTTCTTGATGTTGGTATACGCTTTTTCTTTAAATTTCTCCAAGCCTTCCTTCGGTTCTATGAGTCCCATAACGATCGGCTCGTAAAGCTCTTTGCCCATATTGCTCAATTGCGCAACTTCATTGGAAACCGGGCTTGGATCGAAGGTGAACCCGGAGAGAATATCCGCTGAAAAATTATTGGGATCCCGCTGCCACTGATTCAGCTTGATGACGTCCTCCGACAAGCTTGCATCAATACGGTCGAGCTTGGGGTTCCAGCCCCATGCGAAAGGAATTCCGGCATAGGAGTTTTCTTTAATCGGTTTATACAGGCCCGGACCTGCATCCTCCCAGTTTTTCCCCTTGATTCCGTAAGCCAGCAAGTCGTAATTCTCCTGTTTGTTCAGCCAATTGATGAACTGGATGGCGCGCTCTTTGTTTTTGCTTATCACGGGAACAGCGATGTAATTGCCTGCCTTGTATGTTGAGCTGAGCTTCATACTCGGATCATATAGACTGAATGCTTCCGCAGACGCTCCTGGAACCGCCTTCTCCAGAGCCGTACGTGTGCTGAGATTAACACCGAAATCATTAAAGGTCGAAACCGCCGCCTTTCCCTTGGCAAATTCGGCGTTCCTGAGGGTAAGAGCGTCTTTGGCAATAATCCCGTCTTTATACAACTTATGATTGGTTTCGAAATTTTTCATGATCTGGGGATCCATGTTATCGAAGAAATTATAAACCTTCCCGTCATTGCCTTTGGTGTACAATCCGGGATAGCTGAGAACAGAGGCAATATTGGTTTTCGGATCTAACATGCCTGCTTGCTTTAAGCCGATATGCTCCGAACCGTTCGGAATAAACGGCGTGATCTCCGGCGCCTTTTCCTTCACGGTATACATAAACTTGATCAGCTCGTCATAGCTCTTAATCGGAGCGACTCCCAGCTTCTCTCGGATATCTTTGCGAATAACGAACGTCCACGGACGAATGAAATTCACTTCAAGCGGAACCGCATACAATTTGCCGTTCACTTTGTTGGCTTCCATCAGCTGCGGGGAGCGCGTACCCTTGATGTCAGGTCCATATTTGTCAATAATTGCGTCCAAAGGCTCATAGAGGCCGGCGGCAATGTTTTGCGTCGGATTATTATCCCAGATGAGGTCGTAGTCTTCGGCAGAGGACAAGGCGACCTGGCGCTTCGTGAGAACATCCGACCAGGGGATGAACACTACATTCAGCTTCACATTGAGCGTACTCGATAACCGGTTCTCCATCTCCGTCTTGACTTCATTCCAATTGCCCGGCGGATCTCCCGGAAACATGATTTTCAGCGTTACTGGACTCAATAGGGCGTCCGGGGCTGCCGATTTACCGGAGTCGGACGGCGCCGCATCTTTCGAATTACAACCGGCTAACGTCCCTGCCAAGATCAACGATAAAGACGTTAGCAAGATCCCTTTTCTTCTTTGGTTCATGGATAAACCCTCCTGTTTATGATCAACCGGGCAGCGCCTGTTCAGACGGTCTTTCCTTTTTTCTCTGCTTTCGCTGCTTGCCCGGCTCCGTGTTTTGATCATAATTGGCTCCCTCTCGTTCCGTACAGTCCATTATCTACCAATCGGTACGGATTGTTACGAACCGGAAGAGTTGTAATTCTCAAAGCAGCGAAGTACGAAATTTACGGCTGTTCTTCCGTGTTTTCCATGCGGTATTGGTTCGGTGTCATCCCGGTAGCCCGTTTGAACGCCGTGAAGAAGGTGCTCTTGGTTTGAAAACCGGACCGTTCCGTTATATCCGCAACCGTCCAGTCGGTCGTTTTAAGCAGCTTCGCGGCGAGCTCTATTCTTTGCTTTAAAATATAGTCGGACAAGGAACAGTGAAAATGGTCCTTGAATATTTGTCTGGTATAGTTCACGGACATGGATACATGAGCCGCGATGTCATCCACGGAAAGCATCGGATTGTGAAGATGGTTTCGCACGTATTCGATCATCTCCGCGGCAATCTCTTCCTTCCTGCCCGATGTATTCTTCTTGCGCTGCTGATCCATAATTTGCAGCATTTCTCTGTACAGCCACGTTTTCACTTCCCGGAGGGTGGCAAATTGTTCCAGAAAGGCATGGATCCCTTTTAGCCCTTGAAACGTGCTGTAATTTTTAAAGCTCTTCATAATGGAGTACACAATGTGGGTCAGCTGCAGCTTGCATTCCTCATAACTCAGTTCTTGCATATGCGAGGTCAGCTGATCCAAATATCCTTCCAGCGCCTTTTCGTTCTTGAGCTGAACGGAGTGGATAACCTGCTTTAACAGCCCTTCATCGAGATCGCTGTCCTTGACTCGTTCGTACCGGTCCAAATCTTCAAAGGTAAATACTTTGTCCTCGTTATTGATAAATCTCAGCAGCGTTAGTTCATAAAGCTGAGAATAAATGATTTGCAAGTTTTCCTCAACATCAAGCACGGAACTGACAGCCGCATTCACCTCCAGTTTAATCCATCGCCTGATCTGTACCCTTGCTTCCTCAAGTGCCCCTTTCATCTGAGACAAGTCATCTCCCGAGGCGGGTGCGGAAATGAGAGCCACGATATGGTCGGAGCCGAAATCGACCGTTTCCGCTGCGTACCCATGGTTCATCAGGACTTCGCCCATAATGTTTCCCATGGCAAAGCGCATCAGCTTGCGAGAAGCGAAATCGAATTGTTCTTCGAAGCGGCCGTACGATTCCAATCGAATAACGGCTATACGGAACAATCCCGTTTGAAGTATGCTTGTTTGGGTTGTAATAAATGGTTCCATCGGCTTGTAAGACTTGGAATTCAGAATCCATTGACGCAAAATATCTTCCTTCACCAAGGCTTTGCTGCTCTTAATGGATAGATCCAATTGTTCAATCTTCTCTACGAGTGAATGGAAACCGGAATGAATCCATTCCATTTCATTATAGGCATTCGTTGGCTGCAGGGCGGTATGCTCTTTGCCAAGCTTGCTTTTCATTTGTATGGCTAAATCGCTTATCGGCTTGAAGCTGCGGTAGGATTGCCAAAACAAATATAACAGTAAGGTCAACAGCAGAATGATGGAGGAGCCGATAATTTCAAAACGAATCTTTGCTACCTTCGTCTGCCATAAAGTGATCGGCGCCAAATGATACACATTCCATCCTTCTATGGGCAGCCGATCCGTTTGGACGGACCAGGTGACATGGCCCGAATTCCATTCCCGTCTCTGATGCTCCGATGCTGTTGGCGTCAAATCCGTTGCCATTAACGCTTTCGTTAATTCAGGATCCGTATTTCCCAGGATGAATTCTTTATTTTTGCTTTCAATATAAATCTTGTTCTGGTCCTCTTTCGAGACTTGCAGCATATTCTCGTTCAGTAAGGGCTTACTGAAGAGGATTGCTGCGAAGCCCTGATAGTTTTGATTAGGTCCGGCTGCCGGTACGACGAGCGCAAGATACGATTCGCCCTTCACCTCATGATTGAAATATTGAAGATAGGGCGTTTTCTGATTTTTAATATAATGTAAGATCGTTTGATCATAGAAATCGTCCGTTGTATAGATACTGGAATCGGATGTGTAAATTTGATTAAGGTCGAAATTGATTAAATAAATGGTATGGATAAGCGGTTCACTGCTCATAAATTCCCTTACGCTCATCGTAGCTTTATTCAAAGTCATTGGAGAGTAATCGGTTTTCTCCATGTTCATCCAAAGCGCGATTCTCTCATCCGAATAAATTCTCAAAGCAAACTGACGCAGCTTCTGCAATGTGTATTCTGAGGATTTTACGACTTGCTTCATTTTCTCTTGATTGGACTTCTCCAACTCCTCTATTGCGCTTTTGGCGAATTGCTTGCTCAAAAACACGGTAAACATCAGGGTGAGAAGAGTTACCACAATGCAGGAATACAAAAATATGCTTAAGTACATCTTCTTCGGCTTAAACCGATCCCACATGAAAAAACCGTCCTTGTTATGTAATAGAAGCAATAATCGAACCCTAGAACAATAGTAAGTCAGTTGTTTCGGCGAGTCCAGTACGAATCTTACCAATCAAGTACATAATTTCAGTATCCAATAAAGCTTTCATTACAATCAGAAAAACCGTACAGCCTAATGACTGTACGGTAAGACCCTTAGCGGCCATTGAAATTCAGCGTAACGTCCTTGAATGCGGCGGTTTGACAAGGGTAGCTGGATCGATAGCCACCACTAAGTCATTCGACCAGATGTATTGCTTTCAGCGGTACTCACCGTGGCGGCCGAAAAGCCGCTTTTAGAGGCTTAAGATTTCCGTTCATTATAGCACCTATTACGGGGTCTCGTAGTTTTTTAACGGCATGCCTACATATTCGCGGAAGGATCGGATCCGCTCTGCCTCGAACTCGAAGACGACCGCAAGCTCATTGCGATAAGGCAGCCCCTTCAACGAACCTTCCGCGCGAAACACCACCATCCCGTTGTCCTCGTTCTCAAGCTCGATGAGCGGAGTCAGCTGCACCTGCAATACCGAGCGCTCAAACCTGATCAATTCCTCGAACCGTGCTTTGCCTTGCTGCCCGTGATTCCACCCCTCTAGCGGGAGAGGAACGGAAAAATGAAAATCTTCCGTAACCTTCTTAAGAAAATCGATTGTATGCCCTGTTTCGAAAGCCCGCCTAAAAGCATCAAACACTTCGCAAGTTCGGGATGAGACTGAGCCTCTGGATTTTTCCATAAAATAAGCCTCCTCATTATCGTTTATTGGACACTCCAACGTCTATACTTTGCTAGCTAGCGGGATAGGACCTTTAGCTGGCTCGAAATCGTTCCAAGATGAATGGCTTCGTGAATCAGCGCGAAGTTGAACAACTCGCTGGCGGTATTGAATTGGAACGGGCCCAAAGAATAAGGAGTTGAAAGCTTCTCGTCCAACATTTCAGGTGTCAGCTCAGATAGGCGGGAAAGCTGGGCCATTAACATTTCGACCAACTCTTCCTTTGATGGAGGAGCAACCGTCCAGTTCAAGGGCTTTGTTCCAGAGTTAAACAGCATTTCATACGAATCAGGTATGGCCGACGGCGAGCCGAAGCTTAAGGTAGAATACTTATCCATCCAATATATCATATGGCCGACATTCCAGCGGATGGTATTGTTGAAGCCTTCCGGCTGCTTGTCGAAATATTCCTCCGCAACTCCCTGAAGCTGGCCAATCACGACCTGATGCAGTACTTTGCCGGTGTTAAAAATCGATTGTGTCATCATGAAACGCCTCCCTGATTTGTTTTGTATCATGTGTTTCGCTTTCTTAACCCAAGTTTACCTCCTCATTCATAACGCAACAATCACGTAATTCCGATGCAAATGATCGGTATCAATAATGATCACTAGGAAAAATGTGAAAACTCCGCTGCCCAAGTTATAATGATAGAGAAGTTAAGCGAATCGAAAGGAGCCCGGTGGGATGGAACTGAGACAGCTTGAATATTTTGCCGCAATATGTAAGGAGATGCATTTCTCCAAAGCGGCTGAGAATCTCTGTACCACACAGTCGAATCTTAGTCAGCAGATCAAGTTTCTGGAGAACGAGTTAGGTCTCCCCCTGTTCGACCGTATCGGCAAGCGGATTGCATTAACGGAAGCGGGTAAAATCTTATTGGAGCAAAGCCGGCTCATCTTTGAACGAATCGATTATATCCAAGGTGCGATTGCGGATCTGAAGAAAATGGAGGGCGGCCGGCTGGACATCGGGATCCTTCCGGGTGATGGGGACTTACTGTTTGACGCTCTGCTGGTCGACTTCCACCGGACCTATCCCAAGCTTTCGATCAGCGTTACGGAGTCCACGGACGTATATGAACAGGTTGCCGCCGGCACCAGAGATCTCGGGGTTACCACGGTTCCTGTCAAAACGGATGAGCGTATTGCCATCATCCCCTTGTTCCATGAGGAATTCGCGTTGGCCATCCGCTCGGACCACGCTCTCGCCAAGTCGAAGGCCATCCCGTTCGAACAGCTGCAGCAGCTGAGGATGGTAATGTTCAGCCCAGAGCATCAGATTACTAAAGTGATCCAATCCTGCTGTCAGGATCAAGGGATATCGATCGACAATCCGATCGTCACTTCAACGTTATCCACGCTTCTAACGCTGGTGGAACAAGGGGTTGGAGCTTGTATTCTCCCCCGTCTACTGCTGGATTTTCTGAATCGTGAGAATATCTCCGCCGTCAAGCTGCTTAATCCTACTCCAAGCCAAGACATCTGCATTATATACCGCACGGACAGGTTCATGGGGCAGGCGGCTAAGCTGTTCATAGATGTGCTTCAGACCTACATACAAAGTGTAATGGATCGTACCCAGAGGTCGCTCGGGTAGATTTCGCCATACGCAAGCAAACGAAGTCAGCCAAAACTCTTAACAAGGCTGCCGATCGCGGCAGCCTTTGTCACGGGCACCTTGGAAACGGGGCAATTTTTTACGATTATCATCCGCTTTTAGATCCTCTTGCCATACGTTTCAGCGGTATCAAGCAACGAAGCTCCAAACCTTTACAATGGCTTAACGACCATAAGTAACAATATGGCAATCATCAGCAGCTGTGCTGCCATCTCGATTGGTGCGATCCTTTTTATCAACAGTCCGAACTCGGCGGGTATTTCATTACCCTGGTCTTGACTTTCAGATATGGCGGTCGAAGCCAATATATGCATTAAGAGCAATAATCCAAACAAACCCATTATCCCCCTTCTTCTCAGCGCACCGTAATATTGCTTTGATAAGCTAGACCGACCCTTTTTCTTTTAAAAGCTCCTCCGAGCTCAAGATGGTCCAACATACATCTTGCGACATCGTCATAAGCAACATTCAGTTCATGAAGCCGGCTGAACAAGTGACCGGCTATATCTGCCTCGGAATATTCCTTGATCGTCTCTGGAATCGGAACAGGCAAGGTTTCCGTTGTTACATGGAGATGAACCGGATTTGAATGCTCTCTTGTATCAACCATTGTTCCCGGACACATAATGGACCAATCCAGCTGAGTCTGTTGCAGCCTTTCGAAGTTCCGGTTGTGATTTTTATACTCAGGTGGGAAGCCGGGTAAATTGTTGCCGATAAGATTAGTATATGGAATGTCCAGCAGGCCGGCTCCTCCCATTATCCATACCCGCCCAGAGAAACTAAGTTGGAGTTCACATTGGCTTATAATGTTATCGACGATACGAACAAACTCTTCTCCTAGGCCCGCATGGCCGGCTGCAATAATAGCGGCGTCCTGGTTCACAAGCGCCTCACCGACACCCACCGGATCCATAATATCTTCCACGATCACCTTCACATGCTTTGCATATTGCTCACCTAGTTGATCATAAAGCTTCTCGGAATCTCGCACAAATGCGGTCATTTCATGCCCCATTTTTATCCCTTGTACCAACACTCTTTTCCCTGTATTCCCCGTCGCTCCAAAAACAATAATTTTCATTGTTCTTTCCTCCTCTTTACTGGGCCCCAATATTTGGTTAACTGAAGCATAGCACCGCTTCAAAATTATGTTAAGAACCCACTTTAAGGTAGGGTACTTACTTAAAAGTAAGCATGTCGGAAAAGGATGCCATATACGCGGAGGTCGAGAGGACAGGGATCTCAACCCGATACTTAATTCATATCAGGAGTATGACTGTAGATAAACAAAAGCTGCCCGGAATCCGTGGCAGCTTTTATTTGGAGTTGATTGAATTAGTGTACAAGTTCATGTGAACCAGCTCTATGACGCTGACTCTTCATATTTCCGCTTATTGTGATTTTCCCCCCAAGCACACATGACTTCCGCTACAGGAATCAATGTTCGCCCGTATTCACTAAGAGAATATTCTACTTTTGGAGGGATAGCGGGGTAGACCGTTCTATCGACTATGCCTTCTCGTTCCAAATCTCGGAGATGTTGTGAAAGCATTTTTTGTGAAGCATCAGGTATTAGCTTTTCCAGATCGTTGAATCGCTTTTTGGATTCAATCAAATGCCATAAAATCAGTGGCTTCCATTTGCCACCTAAAACATGAATGAGTGTCTCAACTGGACATTCACGCTGATGAATCATTGATATAACTACCCCCTTACTTTTAAGTAAGTACATTACCTAAAAAAACACTTAACAAAATTTTACAAGAGCTATACAATCAAGTCAATCATTGAAACTAAAAAGGATTAAGTGATTAACGAATGCAGTAGATAAGACACAGATATGCTAGAAACACTTCAGCAATTAGTGAGTTGCGATGACTTTCCCCTCCTCGGGTGAAGCCCCCCTTGTTCGTTTTAAGGCGACGAACGCGACTATTATACCGATCAACGTAACCACTGCCATAACGAAAAACGCGGTATGAATGGACGAATTAAGCGCAGCGGGATTCATCGTTTCCATCGTGGCATCGGAGCCGAGGGTAGCCGTGATAATGGCCATGATGACCGCAAGCCCGATTGCCCCGCCGATTTGCTGACCGGTGTTGATGACTGCGGATGAGACCCCTTGCTCACTCGGATCGACTCCCGTGCTTCCGGCGATGAACATCGTCGTGAAGACGAGCGCTTGCCCGAGGCCGATGATAATCGACCCCGGAACTACTCCCCAAGCGTTGCCCGAGGCCGACAACTGGGTAAGCAACAGAAAGCCGATGCCGCCAAGCGCCATCCCGGAAGCGATAGTTCCAGAGACTCCGATCTTGGCTAACATGGGAGTGATGAGTCTCGCTCCAAGGAATGCGCTTAGAGTAAGCGGCAAGAAAGTAAAGCCCGACTGAATGGCCGAATAATGCAGAACGTTTTGGGTGTACAGCGTCAGGAAGTAATAAAGTGTACCAAACGACGCAGAGAAAAGAAAGGCGATTAGAGCTGCGCCAGTTAGGTTGCGATTGCGAAACATGCGGAAGTTGATCAACGGCCCCTTGGAACGCTTCTCAATGACGATGAACGCTGCAAGAAGCGCAGCTCCGATTAGAACAAACGGCAAGGTGCTTACACTAAGCCAGCCCAAGACGGGAGATTGAATCAGATAGTAGACGACGAGAAGCATGCCGGCGGTAACAGAGATCGTTCCAGCAACGTCGAAGTGCTTGTGGCCGCTCGATGCTACGCTCTCCTTTAGGACGATCGGAGCTAGCAGGAGGGTAAAGAGCGCGATCGGAACGTTAACGAAGAACGTCGCTTCCCAACCGATGAAACTGGTGAGTATGCCGCCAAGCAGCAAACCAAGCGACAGGCCGACGCCGCCCATGGCAGCCCAAATTCCCATTGCCCGATTCCGTTCGGCGCCTTCTTCGAAGTTAGATATTATCAGCGACAGTGTTGCCGGCGAGAGGAGTGCTCCTCCCAGACCTTGCAAGCCTCTGGCTATGATGAGCAGGAGCTGGGAATCGGACAGCCCGCCGAGTAACGAGCCTAATCCAAACAGAGACATTGCGATCATAAACATTTTCCGTCTGCCCATCAAGTCCGAGAGTCTGCCCCCGATCAGCAGGAACCCTCCGAACACCAGCGAATATGCGCTAACGACCCATTGCAGATGGTTGGCGGAGAAACCCAGTTCAATGCCCAGAGAAGGCATTGCCACGAAAATAATCGTATAGTCTAGTGCCATGATTAATTGGGAGATGGCGAGCACCAGAAGCGCCAACCCTTTGAATCGGCCACTATTCATTTAAAAACCCTCCTTTTTTTGATCAAATGGTCTAGAATTTGCATTTTTTGACTGAACGGTCTGATAAAGGTAGCCAAGGGCAGAGCAATGCCCTCCGGTCAAGCTTCAAGCGTCGACAACGTAACCGTTGTGATTTCTTCCAGCACCTTGGGATCGTTCGTTAACTTGGCCACTTGAGTCAAGGCATACCGCGAGTGGTACAAATACCGGGCCAACGCTTGCAGGTCCCGATCGGTGCACAGCTCCTGCCGCTGCTTGGCTCGAACCAACGCGTCATGGAAGGCACCCTCGAGTCGGATTCGGTCCTGCTCGAACAAGGCGGCAATCTCCGGCTCGTGAGGGACTTGATCGATGGCGCTGTAGAGAATAAAGCATTCCTTGCGCCGGTCTTCGTCTTGAAGGGCGAAGACGATCTCGCGAAAGATTGCGTGGATCGCATCCTTGACGGACTCCGACTTTTCCAAATAAGTGACGACGGCGGATGATTTCTCGTCTAAGTAATGCTTGACGGCCTTGATGAAAAGATTCTTCTTCGTGCCGTACGTATCGTATAAGCTCTGGCGGGCGATGCCCAAACCCTCTAGCAATATCGGAAGGGACGTGCCCTCGTACCCGTAGTGACCGAACACTTCCATAGCCTTGTGGAGGACCAGGTTCGTGTCGAATTCCTTGCTTCTTGCCATTGGTATTCCCCCTTATCTCGTCCCCATACTACCCTTAACAGAACGTTCAGTCAAGAAGTCGGAACCCTGCCGTTACTCGGAAAATCCTACTGCATCGCTCTCGCTGCCGACGGACTCGATGGCCACCAAGGGATTCCGGTCACGATCGTCAGCTCCGGATTCTGGGCCCGATGAAAGACAAGATCGGTAAATCCCACCTCAAAATGCTTTGGGAAGTTCTTCCCACCGATTTTATTTTGACTATTCAGTCCGAAAATAGTATGAAAAAGTGCTCTTTAGCGTTACTCGGAAAATCGTACTGCATCGCTCACGCTGCCGACGGACTCAATGGCCACCAGCGGGTTCCAGAAATCGCGATAGTTTACGATACGTCCATCCTTCGTTCGAACGACGCTGATATAGGTTTGGTTGTACGGATTACCCGTCTCCCTGTGTTTACCCACGGACTTGAACTCCGCGATCATCAGCTCCGGATCCTGAGCCGGATGGAAAATAAGATCGGTGAATTCCACCTCGAAATGCTCCGGGAAGTTCTGCATGTATTCGAAGAGCTCCGTCTTCCCTTGTTTCCTATCGGGGAATCCAGCCGGCCCATATGGGAACTCCAGCACGCCGTCTTCCTGCCACAAGCCGACCCAAGCTTCGATATTGCCGCCGGATAAGTGCTTCAGATGATTACGGAACGTTTCTTGCGCTTGCTCTCGGATGGCTTGCTGCGATTCTTGTGTCTCAGTATTTTGTTGGTTTAACATGGATAATCCCTCCGACTTTAAATTTGACCGTTCGGTCCGAAAATACCATTAAAAAAGCGAACCCCCGGTATCTCACCCATTGAACCCGTATCTCAGTTCCTCATTTGCTTCGCCCCCTTGGCTTGATGAGTTCATCATAGCATTTCTAGACTGAACAGTCAATAATTATTTTAGAATAAATGTTATTAGTCCTTACCTTTACTAAAAACGACAGGTAGCTCCGCAATCCGTTAAGCTCTGCTGCAATATAACCGGCAGCCTGAGGCTTGTCCGCGGCTTCCAAGGCTCCCCTCGCGTTTCGCCGTTCTCCTCGGTGACAATGCGGCGGCGCCTCCACGGCACTTCCCTCAAAAAACTTCTGTTTTTCCCATACTCCATGCTCACCCAGCATTTCGCCATGATCCGTAATCGGTCTGTCATGTTCGTATGGAGTTACAAATGCGAAAAGCGTCCAATATCCAAGGATTCCGGCGGACGTCCATACACAAGACAGCAGGAACGCATACAGTACAATGTAACAACGTAAACACAATTGACGGGGTGGGTGATAAAAATGGGAGCTGTAGGTGCATGTGGTGGTTACGGTACAGGCGGTGGTGCTGCCTCCGTACTCGTGCTGTTCATTCTTTTGGTAATCATATTGTCGGCCGGTTTCTTTGTGTAATTTGTTAATTATGAGGAATCCCAAAGAGTCTACCATGCATTGCTGGTAGGCTCTTTTGTGTTCTTATTGCGGTAGAACAAACAGGAGAAGTGATTACCCTCCGATTGCTCCACAGAAGACATCAAGCCCGAGCCTTCAGCTTTTCCACCCCGTCCGGGTGATCATAGTAAGTAAAATAGAATGTAATCAAATTTACATATTATATTGCGACTATAGCCACAATCTGATATTGTCGTATAGGCACTAATAACTATACAGGAGTGAAATTCTATGCGTTTTTTAAAACTGCTTGTCATTTTGGTAGTTCTAGCAGTCACACTATCTACTACATCTTTTGCACACTCAGGCAGACTAGATAGATACGGTGGCCATGAATGTTCCAATGAGGCATATATGAAACGCCTATGCAAAGGATATCACTCGCACACTGGAGGCTTTTTCATAGGTGAGTTTCCAACAAATGAACCCGTCCCCCCAGCATCCGATGCTGAAGAAGTTATTCCCGATGGGCATGTTAAAGTTACACTTCCAACATTTAAGATTTATATCAACTATAAAACTGGAGCTTCTGACGCTCAAAATCACACCTTAGAATACCCATTTTTTATCTATAATGATATCATCTACGCACCTTTGAATTATGATATGTGTTCAACTCTTACGATTGAAAATACCTGGACAAATGAAGTAGGCTTATCATTAAGAAAAACCGGTACTGAAATTGGGAATGGAGTACATTTTAAACGTATTGAAGCATCCTCTACTCAGCCTGTAAACATGTATGCTCATCTTCCATCATTTAATATTTATGTCAATGATGTATGGGTAGATAATGGAAAAGAACAGTATCCTTTTTTAGTTTATAATGATGTAACATACTATCCTATGACATTTGATAATAACAGCAAGTTTGGTTTAACTGCCGTATTAAAAGATAATAGGTTCGATATTTTTAAGTAAAAGATTAAGCTGCCATTGGCGGCTTTTTTAATTTCCCCACCTCAACAGTAATGTACTACGCCATTTTTAGCATTGGAGGTTTGATCATAATCTATTTCAATTGTACGATACGCTTGCTCAATACGAGCTTTTATAGCCGCTACATTTAAACTATTGTTCTGATATATGACTTCTAAGTCATCATGCAAGTCATCTCTAATTTTTTGAGACTTGCCAAGGATGCTCTGTAATTACCAATCGCGCCTCCGAAAGTATTACGGGAGACATTCTCCTTTCCTCCGCCAGCCCAAAGGTTTTTCATAGCACTATTCATGAAGAATGCGGTTTTCATAAGAACTTTTTCTGGAGTATCATCAGCTATAACACCGTGATTAAATCTATCTCCTATTCCTTTGTTATTTTGTGTTTGTATTTTCTCGTTGGCGTTAACAATGTTCAAAAGATTATTAATTTTTCTCTCCCAGCTAACCTGTAAAGATAAAGACCGCTCCTTTGGCAACATTCCCAAAGGAGCGGTCTACTGTAAAACTCCGTCCGGACCGGAGCTCTACCGCTTTGCTTCACCTGTCGGCACGACCTGAACGCTCGCAGACGCGGAATTCCCGCTCTTGTCTACAGCAGTGATCGTGATTTCATTTTGTCCCGGCTGTAGCGCTGTCGGCTTGGATTCGAAGCCCAGGTTCTCCAGAACTTCCGCATCCACTCCGTTCACCTTGACTGAGGCCGCTTCATTCAAACTCCCCTTCAGCACCAGGGAAGCACTGTCTACATTGTAATGATTGCCTGTTTTCCTCCCTGGAGGAACCAGCTCAAGGGAAGGAGCAATAGCATCCTCGATGCGTTTCAGCTCTCCCGGAGTGAATGCTTGCCCCGTCTCCGAACGGGATTCGCTGCCGACGATTTTTACAAACACGCGGCCCTCGTAATACCCGGTGGTCTTCATCGTTTGCAGCAGCTTCTGTGCCCAAGAACCGGCCCAACGGTAGCCGTTCCTTCGTTCCTCCTCGATCTCAAGAATATTGTGTTTGATCACCCCGTCGCGCCCGGAGAAAATAGGCTTATTCGTACCGATCTGATAAAAGCGATACCACGTATCGACAGCCGGATTCGGTACGAAGTATACATTGTTCGGATCTCCCGAAATGTAGTTGATTCCGCTTAGCTTATTCGCATCGAACCATCCCAGCGCGCTATCCACAGCATGTCGAATTTTCGGCGTCTGCTCCGGATGGGCAATCAAATATTTGATAATCTCGATCGATTCCGACCCGGAAATGGAAGGGTGCTCGTAGGCACGCGCACCGCGAGGCTCATACGTCACCGGATCATGCTGGGCACACCATGCCGTGAGAAGGCCGCCCACCTTGATTTGCGATTTCAGGATAAAATCAAGTCCTCGGTCGAGACTCTCCTGAATTTTCAAACCGGCATCCTCGCTCAGTATATCCGTATTAAACGGATAAGCCTTTGACTTAGCCATTTTCAAAACGTTCATCACACGAATCATAGCGTTATCGTTAAAGGTTACATAATCGGAATAGTTGTTCCTGGCAGGATACACCTGCGCCCAACCGCCGGTCGGATACTGCATCTGGAGCAGGAAGCCGATACCTTTTTGCACCGCCTCCTTGTAGCGGATATCCCCCGTTTCCTTATACATAACGGAGAGGAATAAGATTTCATTCGTCGTTGCATTGTTATCTATCGTTCCAAGCTCCACACCGTTTGGACCGAGCCAATCCGATCTCTTTTCGGTGCCGTTCCAAGCGCGTTTGTATTGCGTACTGAATTTATACCATCCGCCATGCTCCATCTGCCAAGAGAGCAAATAATCAGCCTGCTGAATATCCTTCGCTCGATCTCCCGTGTAGTAAGCTGTATTTAAGAAAGGAACCTTCTTCGGATCCTCCGTGACAGGCCTTGAAATCGTAGCATCCGGCCGAACCGCCTCATTGGTTTCCAATGTAATAACCGTTTGTCCGGCATCGTTTGTAGTCATATTGCTTTGCTTTAAGCTAAAATTGGGGGTGAGCTGCGGGTTCAGGCTGGTCCAATCGCCCAAAGCAGATTGAAGCTGAAGGTCGGCTGGCTGAAAACGATTCAGCTTTTGATTCAACGTTATCTGAAAGGTGGTAGGCGAAGTCGCTTCCGCCTTCAAAATCTTCAGCGAAGTGTTCGCATCTGCTGCACCGGTCTCCGCATGGACGGCTGATAGCAGCAGCATAAGCTGTGCAGAGCAAAGGACGGGAATCATTAGTCTTTTTTTGATGTTCATCGGCATACAGTGTTCATCCTCCAACTATTGATTTTGTTGTATACGCTTTCAATACTGGTCTTAAAAGAACAAGATCCGTTTCGCTTTTATCACATAACCCCCTTGCATATAGAATTTTAGGAAGGGAATTCATTCCCTTCCAGCATAAGTGAAAGGGATATTTATCACCAGTGCAGGATTTGCTCACTTATCATGACATTTGCAATATTTGCTATTTTTGATGATTTCCCCCTACTGAAGATCCTCACTATTTACTTCCGACGCATAATCAAGCGCCCGATAAGCTTCCTCCATGCTCCAAGGCTTATCTGGGTTATCCGAAACCCCGTAATATGTGCCGTAGCGTGAAGTCGTTTCTACCGCCGAAGCGAACAAATTCGCCAAGTCCTCCCTCGTCAGCAGGGTATGGTGAATCCGTTCGTTCTCCTGCAGAGCCTGCTTTTCATTTTTAGGTACAGTTCCGATTCGGATATTAATGACAGACAACGGATGAGAGTGTGCATACATATGTCCCACATTTTCGGAGGCTAGCTTCAAAATACCGTATATCCCTCTGGAGTACGGATAATCACTCACTTTGATTTCCCTGCCCAGTATCGAATGGCCGTCCCGCTCATAGTAGTCCGTTACATGATTGCTGCTGGCAAAGACAACCTTAGGAATCGACAGCTTCACCGCAGCCTCCATAATGTATACGGACGCTTTGAAGAAAACATCCGTCATCTTGTCCAACTGTTTGACATCATTGCTTGAAGGCACTTGAAGCAGGTTTATGATCACATCCGTATCCCGCGGCACATGGCTTAGGAGAGCCTCAAAGCAGGTCGCATCCGTACGGATAAAAGCCACTTCCTCCTGGGGCTCCCGCATATCCAGCACCGTCATCCGGTACCGATCCTTCCATGCCTTTGTCAAAGCCGTTCCCACAATACCCGAGCCGCCGATGAGCACAATGGATTTCATTCTTCCAGTCCCCGTTTCCTACGTTTTTCCATAGGATATCCGAGTAGAGACGAAGTATGCTTACTGGCTGTACGATTCATTGAAAAGGAAGTTCATTTTTTATCATTTTACATAGACTTCCAACACGAATCGACAAACTTCGCGCGTCCCATCGAGTAGAATGTACATTACTGTGTAATACAAAGTGTACATAATGAAGGAGCGTCGAACATGCGAAAAATCATAGTACCGCTGCTGCTTGCGGTAATGCTGCTTTTGGCCGGCTGTACACAAGCGACAGGCATAGCGCTGAACAAGCTGTCGGAGAAGGAAGTGGAGCTGCAGGCCTATGAGGGCAAGCTGTCGGTCAGTTTCCGCTTTGATTTAGACGAGGAGGTTATACCCGCATTAATGAGCTATGAGAAAAGGGCTCTAGATCGCTACCGTGCCTTGAATGGGGTCAAGCTGACGCTTACGGATATGAAAGTGAACCATGTAACAAGCTCTTGGTCTGCAAAGGGGCTTTTACAAAAAGACGGATCATCGATCCCGTTTCATCTCTATATGAAGGATGGACAAGCGGCGGCTCAGGTGAAGGGTGCCAAGGATACGCTCCTGTTCGGGAAGAGTGTGGCCCGCGTATTTGCCCCAACGAATTTGCTCTATAGCGTCCCGTTACTCGGATATGCTTCAGATTATGTAATGGGAGGAACGCACACAAGCAAGGATGCGATCGTGCAGGAACTGCTAAAGCTTAGCTTGTCCAACCTGCCGACCGCAAAGGGCTTAACAGTGAAACCATCAGGGAAAAGCTACGGAGGCGTGGAGACGTCATTCCACGCAAACGGTGCAGAGCTGCTGGAGCTGGTAAGAAGCCACCTGCGTAACATCGCCTTGGATGATCAAGGGCTTCGGCAGCTGGCTAGTGTCATTCACGAGTATCTATCGGCGGAGTTCAAGAACCAACCGGAGAGCTTTGCGGCATTTTACGATGATAAGCAGATGTCGGTTGAAGGGATTTACGGTGTGGAGAAAGCGTTGCTAGCCTTCCTTTCTTTGAACAAGCCTGATGAGAGTGATTTGCAGGAGCTTCAGAATGTACAGGCAAGTGTGACCTTAAACGTGGATTCGAATCAAATGGCCCGGGGAATCGATCTTAAGATATCCGCAGGGAATCTGTTAAGTGAATATAGTGGCTTACGCGGCGGGGAAATACAACTGTCTTATGAACGTGTGAAGATATCCGATGGAGAAAGTACGGTACCTGATGCGTTAAGCCTAACGGACGGAATCCAGTTGAATGACCTGGATACCTCCGAAAAGCTGCTGCAGCAAGTGGACGAAACCTCTGCCTTATATCGCTTCCTGAAGAATGATCTGAAACTGACGAGAAAGAGCATTACGATGTATGTAATGGATCAGTCTTATGTACTCAATCGCACTCGCGTATTGCTGGCCTCGGGTGACTACCGGTCCAATCCCCCTGTATTTATCTCGGACAATACCGCTTACGTACCGGCGAGAATCCTTGCCTACAATCTGGGCTATGGCTCGCCCATCCTGGAATTGGATCAAGAGGAGGTAACCGTTGAGGCAGGCTCCCAAACAATCTCATTCAGCGCAAACAGTGGGCAGGCCCAGGTGAACGGTGAATCGGTCGAGATGCCGGGCCCGGCCAAGCATATGGGAGGAATCATGTTTGTTCCTCTCCGTTTCCTCGCTGAACAATTAGGCGCCCGTGTTGTCGTGCCCGAAGGAGAATTGTACAGCATTCTAGTGGAACGTGACTAGCAATAAAAATTACACGGTAACAAGGCTGACCCATTATCAGGGACAGCCTTGTTTTCTTACTTTAGGAAATCCCCAGCCGCTCATACTGCTCCTGCGGCGCATCATGCTCCTTCATAAGCCGACTTAGTAGCCCGATCATTCGAATTTCCGCTTCCTCATTACGTATCGGATGCTGCTGCCCCGGATCCTGCTCCAAATCAAACAACAAGGTACCATACTTATGTGCTTGTAAGTAAGAAGAAGCCGGGATCTTCAGCGTCCTGATCCCCTTGGTGAAAGAAAACGGCTCAGCCAGCTCAAGCTCCTGAAGCTCGGACACGGCGAACATCGAGGCCATATGTGCAGGCATCAGCGTGTAATTGTTAAGCGGCGTATTATCCGGTCGGGCCGGGGCACGCATGTACACATACCTTCCGTCGGTGCAGTTAACATGTCCGCCGTGAATGCCGAAGAGCACGGCCTCCCTAGCCGGCTTGCTCCCTTCCGAATGCAGCGTTGTACGCAGGGGGATGCCCTGCATATCCGGGGGCACAGGTACGCCGAAGAAATCCAGCAGGGTCGGGGCCAAATCGATGAGCTGCGTTAGCCCGCCGCACCTTTCATCCTGCCGCTGTTCCCGGGGATCCCATACAAATAACGGCGTTCGTGCTATCTCATTGTAGAACGGCATGATGTTTTTCGCCCACCAGTCGTGCTCCCCCAGGAGAAAACCATGATCTGTAGTCACGATCAGCATCGTGTCCTTCCATAGGCCACATTCGTCCATGACATCCAGCACCCGTCCCAAGTAGTCGTCGCACATGCTCAGCAGCGCAGCGTATTCATACTTGCAGTGCTCCGCTTCCTCCCTTGTTTCCTGTACGGGATGGTAGCCCGGCCAATCAAAATGCTTCCCGCTGTAGTCGTGCGGGTACAGATCTTTATATTTCTGATGAGAAAAGAACGGCTCGTGAGGATCGAACGCCTCTATCTGCAGCAGCCAGCGGTCCTCGTTCCGGTTCGTGCGGATAAACTCAATGCCTTTACCGAACGTTTCGGCCTGCGGATGAAGCTCTTCCTTGGACATATACTTCCGGTTGATCCAGTCCTGCCGGAACAGCTGGCCACGGTATCCTTCGAATTGTCCGACATGCTCGGGGATGTCCGGTTCCGCGATCTCCCCCTTCCAAGGGTCGCCCTCTTGTCCCCGCACGAATTCCCAAGTGTTGTACTGGCTGTGGTAGGTGGCTCCGCCCGGCTCCCAATAATGGTAATGGTCGCTTACCAGATGCGAATAGACCCCGTGCTGCTTGAGCAAAGCTGGCATAGAGTCGTCGAACGGCTCCAGCGGCCCCCAGCTTCGATGAAGAAAATTGTATCGGCCCGTCAGCAAATCACGCCTAGCCGGCATGCACGGCATGCTCCCTACCCAGCTGTTCTCGAAAGTGACGCTCCTCTTCGCCAATCTGTTAAAATTCGGTGCGTGGACCCAATCGCAGCCGTAGGGGGGAAGCATATGCCGATTCAGCGAATCGAACAAGATCAGTATCGCCTTCATAGGCTGTCAGCCTCCTCTGTAGTCATCGAAACCGTCAGCTCGACGTTTTATTTGTCACGCATTATTTCTTCAGCGCTTCATAATCTTTATCCGTAAAATCCTTCATAGGATCCCAGTTAGGGAAGACGAAATCACCGCTATCCACCTTGGCCCCGCTCTGCTTCACCTTCTCCAAGCCTTCCTTGAAGCCCTTAGTCATCTTCTCGTTATACTGCTTCAGCGCCCCGTCCGGATCCTTCTCCGCTCCCGTAATGATCGCTTGAAGTATCTCGTTGAAGCTCGGCTTAATCTTCGGCTGTCCCATCCCGCCGATCTCCGCAAGCACCTTCACCGCTTCCGGATTGCGTACCGCCGGGTCGGGACGAAGCCGCAGCACCTCCTGATGAAGCTTAACGAACGCCTCGTATTCCGGATACGGATATTTGGATTTGTCCGCATTGAGCTTCTCTATCGGCGAAAGTGCAACGCCGCTCTTCATGAACCGCTCATAGAATAACTCCGAGGCCAGTCCTTCCTCGATGAATTTGCCCACAGCCTCGGGATGCTTCGTATTGGCTGAAACCATAAAGCCTCCGTTGCTCGCCAGCGTATGATGCATGATCATCGGTTCGCCCTTCGGGGTGGGCAGTGCGGCCATGCCGAACTTCGCATCCGGCGTGTCCCGCTTGATCAACCACATTCTCCAGCGGCCGTCGAACAGAAAAGCCGCTTTCCCTTGACCGAACAGCGCCCCCGCTTCGGGATGCTTCAAGTTATAAGAGGAAGGAAGAATGCTGCCGTCCTTCTTCAAATCAAGAAGAAATTTGACCGAATCGGATATGGACTTCGAATCATAGGTATAGCTCCCGGTTTTATAATTAAAACCATTAATATTCGCATCGAGAGTTTGGATGCCTGACGCGAAGCCGGTCACCGTATTCGTGGCGTAGCCGTTCTCCGCCATGGCGAACACAACGCCGAAGATGTCGCCCTTGCCCTTGTCCGTCACCGTCTTGGCCATGCTGCGCAGCTCATCCCACGTTTTCGGCGGCTTCTCCGGATCCAGACCCGCATTTTTCAGCACATCTTTATTGTAATAAAGCAGCTGGTTCATCACTGGTCCGAAAATGGGCCACGTGTAGGTTTTGCCACCGATCACATTGACGCCTTCCGAGAATGCCCCCGCATAAAACTGCTTCTTCCAGGTATCCGTCACGAGTCCGTCAAGAGGCCGAATCCACTTCGAGGCTACCACCTGCTGAAAATCGATATTTTGCGGCATGTTGAAAATATCCGGCAAATCGTTGGACGTCACGGCCGCCTGAATGGCTGTATTGTACTCCGCCCAAGGCATGTATTTCATTTCTACGCGAATCTTGCCTTTGTTTTTCTCGTTAAAAATTTTGACCATCTGCTGCCCCGGGCTTTCGTCGCCCTTCATAAAGTCATGAGGTCCCCATACGCGAATCACCGCTTCCTGACCCGAAGACGACGTCCCCCCTCCGGCCCCTTCCTTCGTGTCCTCATTTCCGCCGCTGCATCCGGCCAGTACAGCCGATGCAAGCGTGACAGCCGCTAATGCGGAAGACCAAACCTTCCGTGTAGGCATCATCCGACAATTCCCCCTTGAAATAATGGTACCTGCCACAGCTGCGCGAGCCATTTGTACGCCCGCGTACGCTGTCCGTGTCCCTATTGTAACCGCTGTCATCTTGCGGCTAAAGGAGCGGTTTATTACTTTCGGGTGTCGTTTTCTTACCGCCTGGCGGGTGTCTGCAGACCTCGCCGGTAGTCGCTTGGCGTCTCGCCGATCTCCCGCTTGAACTGCTTGCTAAAATGCTTGTCATCCCAGTAACCGACCCTCCGGGCAATATCGGAAACGTTCAGCTCGGGCTGTTCTCTGAGCAGCCGCTTGGCTTCCTCAAGCCGGATTTCAGTCAAATATTGAACGTAGCCCTTACCCGTCTCCTGCTTAAATATTCGGCTTACATACGATGGGTTAAAACCCGTAGTAGCAGAAATGACGGCAATGGACAGATCGTCCATATAGTTCATTTGTGCCTTCTCCTTCATCATGCGGACGATTTGGCTTCCCCGGCGCAGCTCCTCTTCCTTCGGTGCCTCCGGCTGCCGTGTTCCGCCGGATTGGGTGCCGAATGCTCCCCCATCAAGCTCTCGAACCAGCTTCTCCAGTACGCCGGATATTTCCTGACGATCCACCGGCTTCAGCAAATAATCATAGACACCGTGCCGTATGGCCGTTTTCGCATAATCGAATTCGTGATGCCCCGATATGATGACAACAGGCTGCCGGTACCCTTCCGAGCGCATCTTGCTCAGCAGCTCCAGTCCGTCCATCCCCGGCATACGGATATCGGCGAATACTACGTCAAAGCGTTTCTCCTGCAGCGCCGCGAGCGCCTTAAGACCATTTTCCGCCGTCTGCACCACTTGAAAGTGAGAATTCGTTCGATGGATGATCGCGGTCATTCCCTCGCACATCCAAGTCTCGTCATCCACGACCAATACGTTGTACATGCCGCTCCTCCTCTTCCCCAAGTTCTAGCGGAATGCTGATTTCCACGATGGTGCCTTGTCCCGTCCTGCTGCTCATACGGATGGTTCCCTGCTCCTCGTAATGCATAAAGAGCCGCTGGCGCACGTTCATTAGACCGATATGCTCCGTCATACGTGCCTCGAAGGGACCGGGCAGCTCCAGCTGCTTCGTAAGCTCGGCGAGCCGCTCTTCCGTCATGCCTACACCGTCATCTACAACCCGAATCAATAGGCACCCTTCACGCGCGAAAATATGAATCCAGACGTTCCCCTGTCCCAGCTTCGGACCAAGACCATGATTCACGCAATTCTCCACGATCGGCTGCACTGTCAGCTTCACTACCCGGGAGCCCAGTAAATAGGAAGGAACATTGAGATGGTATTGAATTCGATCCCGGAAGCGGAAACCGATAATGTTCATATAAGCGTTTACGTGCTCCAATTCTTCGCTTAAAGAGGCATGGTGATTCGGGCTAATGCTGTATTTGAACATTCTCGCAAGGCAGCCGCTGATGTCGGCAATGTCCTCTACCCCATTGACCTCTCCGATGCAAGTTATCGTGTTTAAGGTGTTGTATAGAAAATGAGGATTGATCTGCGCCTGCAGCGCTTTCAGCTCCGCCTCCTTATGGAGCATATTCAGCTTGTATTCCCTTAGCTTCGACGAGTAAATCTCCTCACGCATTCTGGCCAGCTCGCTGACCATGCGATTGAATCTCCGGCCAAGCCGTCCGATCTCGTCTCCGCTCCATACCTCCACCGCGGCAGTAAAGTTCCCGCTCTCCACCTGACGCATGTTCTGCTCCAGCTGCTTTAACGGCTTGGTAATCGCTTTCGATAAGAAAATGGACAGTATAGAGATGAGTGCGACCGCCAAGACGACAATGACGTAGAGCATGAAACGCACATTCTGAACCCCTGCGGAAATCTCCTCAAAGGGTACGACACCGATGATCTTCCACCCCGTGGATGGGGAGGTATAGAAGCTGACCATCGTTTTCACTCCCTGATAGGGGATAATGAAATGGCCTTTTTCCCGTTGAATCGCCTCCGTAAACGGAGGAAGCCCGATTAGGCCCTCAGGAAACATACCGGCTGGACTGACCCTTCGTCCGTCCGGCGTCATCAGGAATACGTAGCCGCTCTGGCCGAGCTGAATGTCCTTACTCATGAAGGAAATGACATCCGGGTTAAAATTGATGAGCAGCGTTCCCCGCTCCTGGTTTCGGTTTACATCAAAGATGCGCCCGGCGTAGCTAATGGTCGGCTGTCCGTCTACATAATCCTGCTCCTGAACGGGATAGAGACGGAATTCCTTATTTTTCTTTATTTCTTCAAACCACGCTTGCGCTTCAAAGCTATAGTCGGCACGTACTAGCCGGTTGTCTGGATTCGCATACACGGACAAGCCGTGATCATTTATTATGTAAATCCCCGCCAGATAGCTGCGTAAGCTTCCGATTGACCATAACAGCCTGCGGATTTCGCCAACCGTTTGAATGGTAAATAAATCGTCGTTCACCTTCGTCAAATTCAAAAAATTCAGCGTGGATTCACCGTAGCGAATCATATTAGCCATACGTTCTGTCTCCAAAATAAAGGAGCTAAGACGACCCTCGACTTGCTTGAGGATTTCGGCCGAATAGGCGCCCAGCTCCTCTTCCAGCACCTTGGAAGCGCTTTTATGAAAGGCAAGCACCGAGATTAATAAAGGGATTAGACTGACCAGGCAAAAGACGAGAAACAGCTTTTTGACTACACTGGCATCCTTCAGCATGCGGAGCAGCATACCCTTCATACGATTTGTAATATTTATAATTTTAGTAATCTTCACAAAGTTATCAAGTTTCTTAACCTTCATATGCTTCATAAGGAAGCACCTGCTATGTTACCCCTTGACCGACCCGGCAATTCCCTCCACGAAATAACGCTGGAACAAGAGAAATACCGCAATAATCGGCAGCAGCGAGATACTGGCGGCCGCCGCCATCCCTGTATAATCAATGCTGTGCTCTCCCACGAATTGATACATCCCCACTCCCAACGACCTCAGCTTTTCCTTGCCTAAGGTAAATACTAAAGGAATCAGGAACGAATTCCAAGTCCACATAAATTGCATAATGGCCGTCGTGGCGATAATCGGCTTGGATAACGGCAGCATGATTTGAACAAACGTACGTACGAACCCGCAGCCGTCCATTTCGGCGGACTCCTCCAGCTCCTTCGGCAGTCCGCGGAAGTGAGTCATAAAGAGCAATATGAACAGCACATGCGCACCGCCCGATTCGGCGAGAATGACCCCGAGAAGCGAGTTATTGAGTCCCATCGAATTGATAAGAGAATAGACCGGAATGATCGTAAAGCCCTTAGGCATAAACATCGTGGCCGTTACAGCCGATACGAACAGGATCCGGCCTTTGAATTGATAACGGCCCAGCGCGTAACCGGTTAACGAGCAAAGCAGGATGACCAAAGCGACAGTGGATAGCGTAACGACGACTGTATTAAGAAAATAAGTGGAAAAATTCGCCGTCTTCCACGCCCTGACATAGTTCTCGAACTGCAGCTTATCCGGCAGCAGCGTTAAACCGCCCGTTAAATACTCCGTATTCGTCTTGAGCGATGAAGCAACCATCCAAATAAACGGATAAATCCAGACGATACCAATGCCGATCAGGCCAATATGAAGAAGTGTTATAGGCAGCTTGCGTTTGAGTCCCCGCTGGTGCATATGTTTTCCCCCAGTATTTTCAGAATCAGTGTCCGTGCGCGGACTTCCCTCCGGTTAGCTTCACCAGAGCCCCAAGCAGCAACGAGATAAACAGCACAGCGATTCCGTAGAAGATACCCGCAGCCGACGCGAAGCCCACGCGCGCTTCCCCCGCACTCGAGAATGCATACCGGTATATGTACAAATCCACCATATCCGTTGCGAAGGCCGGTCCCCCTTCGGTCATGGCTTTGACTAGGTCAAAGACATGCAGCGCATTGACGGCCGACAACAGGAGAATGACACTCCCTACGGGAAGCAGCAGCGGCACCGTAATGTATCTGAATTGATGGAGCGCCGTTGCCCCGTCGACCCTCGCTGCTTCATAAACTTCTTTGGGCAGCGATTGGAGTCCGGCCAGCCAATAAATCATTTTCATCCCAAAGCTTTTCCATATGCCGACAATAATGACGATAAGCAGCGCGGTATCGATAGAACCGATCCAATCCACGGGCTTTTCCAGCAATCCGAGCTTGATTAGAACCTCATTGACCAAACCCTTATAAGCACCGAAAATAAAGCGCATAACAAGCCCGACAACGGCTGTGGTTGTAACGACGGGCAAGAAGTAGATCGCCCGGTAGGCGGCGGAGCCCTTCAACCAGCTTGCATTTAAAATAATGGCCAGAATCAACGCGAGCGGCACTTGAACGCATACCAGGACGATCATGAAAATAAAGTTATTTTTGAATGCGTTCCAAAACACCGGGTCAAAGACCGTCTCTACAAAATTGTCCAGCCCGATAAATTCCTCGAGCGGCCCATAGCCGTTCCAGCGGTAAAAGCTGTACACATAGCTCATAGCGATTGGATATAAAGTAAATACCAGAAACATGATGAGCTGCGGTGCGATAAAGGCGTAACACCACAGTGCCTTCCTTTGCCGATGGTGATAGAACGACCGGTTTGTCTTCCTCCGCAGAGTTCCGGCTTCATTCCTCAGGTTCGTCGTTTGCTCCATGCGTTGTCACCTCCCCTTAGTATTAGCTTCATTGTAACCGCTGTCATCCAGAGGCAAAAGAATCGTGTTTTTACAATAGAGTGTGTTTTTCTTACTTTTTCATGGGAGATACATACAAGGAGCTGTCGGTCAGCTCCGGTTTGAGACCCGAATGTAAGTCCAGTCAGATACCGAACTTGAGGCAAGTTGTTCATAATAATTGAGGCAGCAGCCATTGCAATAGCATGGAGAAGACAAGCCCTGAAACTTTTTCCAATTCCAGAGGCGAACCGAATTGCCTACATCCCCGTTTCCTGTTTATGTAAGATAATTTATAGCAAAGGGGTTAGGGCCATTGTACAAAACGTTAATGCTAACTGTAATGATGTTTGCGCTGCTGACAATATTGGTGGCTTGCGGCGGAGAGCAAACAGCGGACCGCGCGCTGCAGGCGCCCCCGGAACAGGCGGTCAAAAACGGATTATCAGACAGTACGGCCAAACCTGCGGAAGTTTCCGATAAGGCGGCGCCGACGCAAGTGAATTCGTCACCTGCGAGTGAACTGCCTGGGGCCAAGCAGCCTGTTCCTGTTCAAGAACAGAAACAAGAACCCGCGCCACCTGCACAGCAAGATCAAAAGCAAGCTTCCGCAACCGGACAGACTGCCCCTCTAGAACAAGAAGCTCAGATGGAGCAGCCCAAACCAGAGCAACCTAAGACTGAACCGCCAAAGGCTGAGCAGCCCGAACCGCAGCAGTTGAAGACCGAGCAGCCAAAAACGGTTGAGCCGAAACCGGCGCCACCCCCACCGGACCCAGTGAAGGCCGAAGCTCTTTTTAAAGACAATTGTATGGCCTGCCATGGTGAATCGCTGAAGGGCGGATTCGGACCTAATCTTCAACTGGTAGGAGCGCACAAATCCAAAGACCAGATCATGAAACAGATCTTAAACGGTAGCGGTGATATGCCAGGCTTCGCCGGACAGTTAGATCAAAAGTCAATTGAAACGCTGGCCGTTTGGCTTTCCGAAAAAAAATAGCATCAAGCCACGAACCGGCTGGTAGTTATTCGCGTTACCTACTTATGAAAAGGGAAATCGCAAACTGACCACGGTTTCCAAATTCATTCATTAAGGAGGGAATTTCGGTTATGAAATTATTTGCAAAATCATTTATCACTCTATTGCTTTGGACACTCTTCATTCTACTTGCAGCTTCGGTGACGGCGTCAGCAGCCGATCAGGCGGAAGTCAAAACGGACGCTCAAATTATGGCGGAGCTAGGCATTCTGCAGGGGGATGAAGGTGGATTATCCGCTGACTATTTCAATAAGGAAACGACCCGTATTCAGGCAGCCATCATGTTCCTGAGGCTAAAGGGCTTGGAACAGGAAGCTCTGTCCTACAAAGGGAGTGACAATTTCTCAGATGCGGGGCTTGTTTGGGCCGGCGGGCAACCGATTCTCGCTTATTTGAAAGCGAATCCAGGGCTGGGTTGGGGTGGTATCGGAAACAACAAGTTTGATCCGCTAGCCGGCATCACCGCCCAGCAGTACTATAAGGTCATGGTTGAAGCCTTGGGCTACAAGCAGGATTCCGATTTCGAGTATGCACAAGTTCTACCGTTTGCCGCATCCATCGGGCTCGGTAAAGCGGCTGATGCTGCGCATTTTAAGAATGTACACATCGCGACTGCCACCGTAGAGACATTGAATTGTAAGATCAAGGGCATGGGCAAGACACTAGCAGAAGTTTTAGTTGAGTTGAAAATCATTGCAGGCGAGAAAACCAAGGCCCTAAGCTATACGAAGCTAGAATTTTCTGCACAGGAACTAACCGGCCGCTATCTTGTCGACGGGAACGGCCGAACCCTGTATTATTTCAGCAAAGACGCATCAGACCTGAATGCCTGCACGGGCAAATGTTTAGAGCTGTGGCCCGTATTTTACTCGGATACATTGAAGGTCCCCGCAGAATTAAATGCCGCCGATTTCGGAGAGCTGACTCGTCCGGACGGAACGAAGCAGACTACATACAATGGATGGCCCCTGTACTATTATGCCAAGGATGAGAAAGCCGGTGACATCAACGGAGAAGCATTTAACAACGTATGGTTCGTGATCAATGCCCCTGCTTTTGCGGCCCTCGGTTCGAAGGCGGATATCGGCCTTTTTCTTACGGATTCGAACGGTTTGACGCTGTATTATTTCGACAAAGACACGCCGGGGGTAAGCAATTGCAGCGGTCAATGCCTAGTGAACTGGCCTGCATATTATGAGGAAAGCCTCCAGGCTCCTACCGGAGTAAAAGAGAGCGATTTCGGCGTGTACATCCGGCCCGATGGTACGAAACAAACCACGTATAAGGGATATCCGCTCTATTATTTCGTAAAGGATTTGAAGCGCGGAGATACCGCGGGTCATGGCCTTAACAACATTTGGTACGTGGTAGACCCGGCGAAATTTAACGGTACGAAGGCCGCTAACTTCGGTGTCAAAACGGCGAAATCAGATGCTTTGGGCACATATTTAGTCGATTCTAACGGACTCGCATTGTATCTGTTTACAAAGGATGCCGCCGATCTCAATGCTTGTAAAGGGCAATGCCTGAAAAATTGGTCTTTGTTTGATGATTCCAACTTAACAGTTGCACCGGAGCTTAATGCGGCAGATTTCGGAGAGATCACACGCGAAGACGGAACAAAGCAAACCACCTATAAAGGCTGGCCATTGTATTATTTTATTAATGATATGTATCCGGGACAAACGCTGGGTGAAAATGTTAATCAGGTATGGTTTGTGCTCCATCCTGAAACGACGGCTCCACTGGAGAAGCCTAAAGGCAAAACCTATACCATCGAGATATCCGGCTTTAAGTTCAGTCAGGAGGAACTAACGATTGAGGCGGGATCAACGGTAACGTTTACCAACTTAGACAGTGTTAAACACAATGCAGTTAGTGTGGACGGTTCATTCCATACTGACTTGATAGCCAAAGGCGAATCGGCGAACGTGACGTTCGATAAACCGGGAGTATACGAGTATTTTTGTGAACCTCACAAATCCCGAATGAAAGGTAAAATTATTGTGAAGTAAAGGAAGCCAACCGGAATACCCGGGTCTGCGCCAATGCGGAACCGGGTATTTTGTTGTTGCAAAAAAACACCGGATATACGAATATGTATTACATAAGAACAGATCTTCAACCTTGGACGTTACCTATTATGAGGACCGAGATCATCGGCGCGAGGAGCATGGTATGCGCGACAAAACTGATGCGGAATTAATGGCCCTGGTCTTGGAAAACCATCGTCCGGCGCTTGAGGAATTGTACGACCGGTACGTCAGGCTGGTCTATTCGTTTGCTATGAAATCGACTTCAAGCGAGCAAGCATCCCGCGAAATCGTGCAGCTTGTTTTTACACGGCTTTGGACTACGAAGAAAGGCTATGATCCTGCAAAAGGCCAATTCGTGAATTGGCTGCTGACCATCACCCGGCATGCAGCCATTGATTATCACAGGCGGGAACGGAACCAAGGAGTGGAGATCTCCATACCGGCTGAGGAATGGGATCTGCTGCCCGATCGAAACGAAAGCGATCCACTGTCCGTTATCTCTAGAAAGCTGCTGGGTCAGGAAATTCGAAAAGCGTCCCGCATGCTTTCCGAAAGCCAAGCCCGTTTAATCGAGCATGTTTACTGGAAGGGCTATACGCTCAGCGAAGTGGCCCGGCAAATGAACGAGCCTCTCGGGACGATTAAAAGCAGGCTGCATCAAACCTTGAAGTTACTACGAAAACATTTGATGGAATATAAGGAGGGATGACAAGTGCATACACATCACGGGAATCCCTGTGACGCTCTGATCCCCTTCCTTACCGGAGATTGTAACGAAGCGGAAAAAGCGGAGTATGAACGTCACTTGCTGTCATGCCCCCATTGCAGACAGGAAATTAAGGAACTGCAGAACGTTTGGATGGCACTGCCTTTCACAGCGGAAGAAGTAGAAGTCCCCTCTGATCTTAAGGCCGAAGTGATGGACCATATTTTTACAGATAAACAAGAAAACGGAACGAATTCGGAATTTCACAAGAACCGGCAAAATAAACACATCCGATGGTATACATCCGCCGCTGCGGCCTTCTTCATTGCCATAGCCGGTATGTTATGGTGGCAGTCCACCGATTCGCGCATACCCGGCCGCCAAGCGGAGCCCCAAGAGGCGAACCGGCCTGCGGAAATTATTAAGACTGTTGCCTTGAAGGCTGTTGATCCAGCCATGCCGAACGCCACCGGAAACGCTTGGGTGTTAAAACAGGGCGACATGCACAAAGTCGTCGTGGAAATGAACGGTTTAACCAAAACCACTGGCGATGAAGCTTATCAGGTTTGGCTTGTTTATGAGGGCAAGCGTTATAACTGCGGAACCTTGTACGTGAATAATCAAGGTAGCGGCATGCTCTCCTATGACATCAAACGCAGTAGTTTAACATTCGATGCGATTGGAGTCACGCTGGAGCCCGACTCCAACGGCACCCAGCCTAGAGGGAAAAAGGTTCTGGGATCATAAGAAACGGGGACTTGCATATCGCTTGTCCCCGTTTCTTTGCGTTACCTTTCTGCGTACCTAGGGTGAGATCGGCATCACTTAAGGTTCGGATCGCCGACCGTTCCGCTTACGGAGTAAAAGCGGAACGGCCGTATCTGATCGCTATTGACTCTCTTCACTACCATTCGAATACTCTTTCTTTTTTTTCTTATTTAGAAAATTAAGAAGGATTAATGGGGACGTATAGTATTCAGAGATTCCTAAGATTTCAGACCAGCTTAGGATAACTAGAAAAGGCAATAGACCTATAACCAAAATAGCTGCTATTAAGCCAAGGGAAACAGATAATAGTATGGTTCTAATCGGCATATTTCTACCTCCCATCTGCTTTTAATTCTATGTATATGTATGAGGGCATGGACATATTTGGATTATAAAGTCCACGTTCTTGGACTATAGAGATTTGAATATGCTCGGAATGGAGCAACGTAATTGCTGGTCCATCAAATCCCCAATTTGCGCAGCTTGACATCTAAACGCAGCGCATTCAGCACCACCGTCAGGGAGCTGCCGGTCATTGCCGCACCGGCGGCCCAAGGGTCAAGCTGTCCTGCCATCGCCGCGGGAACGATAAGCATGTTGTAAGCAAGGGACCAGCCCAAGTTTTGCTTCATGTTCCGAACGGCAAGCTTACTAATCTGTATGGCTGTCCCCACCGCTGTGAACTCATCCCTAAGCACATGAACATCTGCCGCTTCTTTGGCTGCAGCAGTTGCTCCAGGAACCGTAATCGAGCAATGGGAGGCTGCCATTGCTGCCGAATCGTTCACTCCGTCGCCGACAACAACCACTTTCCGTCCCCTGCTTGCGAACTCTTGTACGATGTTCAGCTTGTCTTGCGGAAGCAAACCGAATCGGACATCTTCCAGCCCTGCCTGTATCCCAGCATAAGCAACCGGCGATTGTCCGTCACCGGAGCCAAGAATGATTTGCATCCCGTTCCTTCTTAAGCAGCTAACGGTCCCAGCCGCTCCACGTCTTAAGGTGTCGCTGACCGCTGCTGCGCCGGCCCATTTGCCGTTGACAGCGATGTGCATCACCGTGCAGCCTTGTGCATCCCATTGCTTCATCGCCTCATGCAATTGGATGCCTACTCCTTGCTGACGCAGCAGCCTTTCGGAGCCAATGAGCAGCCGATGCCCTTCCACTATAGCCTGTACGCCAAGACCGGTCAGTTCCTTCACGTCTTCCGCCTTCGTTAAGCTGAGCTTCTTTCTTCCAGCTTCACGGATGAAGGCCCCTGCAACAGGATGCTCGCACTGCTGCTCGGCCGAAGCGACCCGGCGGAGCAGCTCTTCGGGTGAGCTGCCCTCCGATATGAATCCGGCTACGACGGGAATGCCTTGGGTCAAGGTGCCCGTTTTATCAAGCAGCATTACATCCGTCTGAGCCAGCGCCTCCATAGCGGACCCGCTGCGGAATAAAATCCCGTGCTCTGCCGCTCGCCTAGATGCAATAAACACCGATAAAGGCGAGGCAAGTCCAATAGCACAAGGGCAGGCGCTTACGACTACGGCAATCGCGATTTGAATGGAACGCCCCAGCTCACCTGGGTATCCAAGCCAATACCAGTATCCCCATGCAGCCAACGCAAGCCCAATGACTACAGGCACGAACCAAGCCGCTGCCCGATCTGCGTACAACTGCAGTGCCGTCTTTTCGCTTTGCGCTTCTTCCAGCGCGCGGATCATTTGACCAAGGGCGGTCCGGATGCCTGTCCGTTCCGCCTTCACTGCGAGTTCACCCGAGATCAGCCGTGAGCCCGCGCTGACTCTGCCGCCTGCCGCCTTCTCAAGCGGACGGCTTTCCCCACTGATCGCGGACTCATCGGCCATCGCCGTTCCTTGTAATATGATTCCGTCCGCGGGGATCAGTTCGCCGGTACGTATGACAATGGTATCTCCCGATTGAAGCTGTGCTGCGGCGATCTCAACAACACCTTCCGGCGTTACGATGCGGGCGGCCTGAGGAAGTACCGACATCTTAAGCTTCATCGCCGCTTGAACACGCCGGCGCGATTGAGCCTCTAACCACTTGCCTAACCAAACGACGGAGATGATGACAGCGGAGGTTTCAAAGTACAAGGGATGGGTAGCATTTTCGATAGGATGAAAGAGGAGATAATGACTGTAAAAATAGGCGGAATTCGTGCCTAATGCGATTAGCACATCCATATTGGCATATCCGCTGCGAAGAGCGCGATAAGCACCGATGAGAAACGGTGTTCCCCAGATGAGCTGTATCACTGTGGCTAAGAGGAGCTGCAACCAGGGTGACATACTCCATTCTGGGACCCCCCATTCACGGGTCCAATTAAAATGATGAAGCATAGGCCACAATAATGGCAGTGTCAGGAGGAAAGAGCCGAGAAATCGGTTCCGGTAAGTTCGAATCTCCCCCTGCCCTGATTCCGCTGCGGATTCGTCTTGGTCATTAGAAGAGACGGAAAAGCCGAGCTGTTTTATTCTCTCGATAATTTGAGGCAGCTTGATCATGGAGGGATTGTAACGAAGATAAGCTGCACCGAGCGGTAAATTAACAAAGGCCGTGTCGATGCCGTTAAGCTTCCCGAGACCCTTTTCAATGCGAAGCGCACAAGCTCCGCAAGTCATACCATTCACTTGCAGGGTGACCTTCTCTAAAGTCATACAATCATCCAACGCCCACACTTCCGTTTCTTCATAGTCTCTACTCCCAAAGATATGGACAAACCGGAGAACATATGACAGAAAGGAAATAGGGGCTAGGGCTGCACCCGCAATCGGGAAAGCTTCTTGAGCCACATCATGATCACTCGGGTGTCGAATGCTTATACTTTGAACAGCGATACCGCGGGCGCAGCCCGAACACCAAAGCAATCCCCTGACTCCGCTTGTCCGTTCAATAGGCAATGACTTGCATCATGATGTTCTGTTCACTGTCATTTGTGACGCGGGATCCTTTCAGTTGATATCCCTGCCTGAAGGCGATTCCCCATGCAAAGCATTCCGCAAGCGATCTTTATGTATCCATATCGGTTTCCTATGTCCCGTTTTGGCCACAATTCCCTCAGCCGAGAATCTACTGATCATTTCCGTTACGGTTTCCCGGATGCTGCCTGTCATACTGGCTAACTCTTGATGCGTGAGCTCTACCTCTAAGCGATACCAACCGGGCTCCCCTCTCCATTCAACCGATTGATGAGAATCGGCGCCGAACTTCTCAAGCAGCTTTTGCAATAGGAACAGCAACCGCTTTCTTAGGCTGCTGTAAGCCATATGCTCCAACAGCTCCTCCACCTCGTTCAACCGAGCCGACAATATCTCTATGTACTTAATCCCTAGCTCGGGATTCTCGCGTAAGAGCTGCTTCAATTGCTCACGGCTCATTTTACAGATGATGGAATCCTCTAACGTAATTGCATAAGTATTCGGTTGATCGGTAGAGAAACCCATGTCACCGAACATGTGTCCGGTAGTCAAGACATCAAGCGTAAACTCTTTGCCTTCACTCGTTAGGGTATAAAGCCGTACCGATCCTGATTTGATCAGAAAAACGAACCCCTGGGAATGATGAGGGGAAGTTAGCAAAGTACCCTTGGTTATCGGCGTAATGGGGACCTCTTCACTCACATCCTCCAATTTTTCCTTACCGAGCACGCGGAATAAATCTACTCTGGATAAATATTTCAGCTTGTTCACAGGTCTACCCTCTGCTTTCTCAACCAATGTAGGCTAGACTACATTCTTTGGCGAAGGACTATTATATCATTGTATTAGAAACCTGATTATGAAGATAGGAGCTGCTTACTAATGAATTTACTTATCCCGGCCCAGGCCATCCTCGCCGGTATGTTTATGCTGTCGGTCCTTATGAAATTTGGGCGTACCAAAAGCATGCTGCAGCATTGGAATGACTACAGGTACCCCCTATGGTTTATGTACGTCATAGCATCGTTGGAATTGTGCGGTGCCCTTGGGCTTATCCTCGCCTTCTGGATTCCGGCGGTTTTGAAAATCGCCGCAGCCGTATTGGCCATTCTTATGATCGGTGCCATTCATGCCCATCTATTTCGAGCCAAGCACCGACCTGTCATGGCCATTAACGCTCTATTGATGTTGAGTTTGTCTGCCTTCCTATTGTTCGGCTAAAAGAAAGACGCAAAATGTCCCGATAAGCTGCGTCTAGCGTCTTAAGCCAATCTGCCGGTCAGATGTGTCTCGTGGTCATTTAGCAGCGCTCCTGTCGGAATGAGCTGAATGCTAACCCAGCCATCCTCAAGGAAACGGCAGGTGAAGGTGAAAAGTTGAAGAGGATCGATGACGTGAACGATTACTACGAGTGTCCGTTCATCCGTCCAGACGGCAGCGCCATAGGAAGGAGTGTCCTGCCCCGTCAAAGGCTCCGTCCCCTGGACCCACGTTCCTAATCCAAACGGCAGCTCCATGATCTCACCGTCCTTGTGAAAAAAGACACCAGCACGATCGCCGTCCAGCACGAACTCGCAAGCTGTATAGCCGTACCGGTTCGAATCCAATACCCACTTCCGGCCGGTCACGGTTTCCGCCAGCGGAGAATTTGTTTTTTCCTCCGGCAGGAAAAGGCTCAGCTTGGCGAGTCTTTCCCGGAGAGCTTGCGCCGCTTCGACATCAGCCGGAAGCGGCATCCCGCCGGACTCCATAAGCGCGGCATAGATCGTCGACCAGAAGCATTCGATGATGCGGGACTGCCCGTCTTTGTATTCCAGTGTATTCGCTGTGGTCACAAAGACCAGCTCCTGATCCGGTAACACAATGACCAGCTGGCCCCCCATACCGAAGGCGCAATACCCGTTGTTACGGATACGCCAGAACTGGTACCCGTAGCCCAGCTTGCCGTCCAGCATCATGCGGGTACCATAAGTACCGATCCGGTTGCCCGTGCTGCGCTCCACCCAGCCTTCCGGCAAAATCCGGACGCCGTTCCATACGCCGTCCTGCAGGTACAGCTGGCCGAATCGGGCCAGCGCCTCTGTCGTGCAGCGGATGCCGCTGCCGCCTTTATTGATACCGAGCGGGCAGCTCTCCCACCACAGCTCCCCCATAAGAAGCGGCTCGAACAATCGGGGGCGCAGATACTCCAGCACCGTCATTCCCGTCACCTTCTGCAAAATGGCGCACAACGTATGCGTGCCCGTCGTGTCATAAGCGAAGCTGGTCCCAGGCAGCTTGGCAGGGGAAGTATTCAAAAATGATTTAACCCAGTCCTCCACCTGCGTATTGGTCGATTTGGAATGAACCGTCGCCATAAGCAGTAGGTGCTCTATGGTCATCCTCGCTGTGTAAGGGTGGATCTCCCCCTCTGCCTTCTCCGGGAAGAATTCCGCTACCCGATCCGTCAGCTTTACCAGCCCTTCTCCTATGGCAATGCCTATTGCAGCCGAAGTCATGCTTTTGCTCACGGAGAAGATCGGGTGCAGATGGTCTGCCTTGAAGGGCCCGTAGTATCCTTCTGCAGCGACTTTGCCTCCCCGAAGCAGCATGAAACTGTGCAGCGGGATCCCCCGTTCCTCGGCCTGCTCTACAAATGCCAATACGGCCTTGGAAGAAATCCCGGCCTGCTCGGGCGGAATTCGATCCAGCCGGTTCTGTATTTGCATCATTGGTGGTGACACTCCATTTCTGTGTAAGATGACAATTATTATAAATTATAGAAGCAAAACAGGCAGAAATGCAAAACAAACTTTGTGTTTTTTGTTCTATAATTACATCAATGTCTTGCTACCACGTATCAGAAAAGGGGTTTTGCGGCAACATGAGTACCTTCCGTAATCCGATTATCCCAGGGTGTTATGCAGATCCTTCCGTTTGCCGGGTTGGAGACGATTATTATCTGGTAACGTCCACGTTCGAATATTTTCCCGGTGTGCCGATTTTTCACAGCAAGGATCTGGTGAATTGGCGTCAGCTTGGCCATGTGCTGGACCGTCCCTCCCAGCTCAACCTAGATGGCACGCCATGCTCCAAGGGCATTTACGCGGCAACCATCCGCTATAACGACGGCATCTTCTATATGATCACTACCTTCGTTGAGAGCGTAACCGGAGCGCGCAGAAATTTCTATGTCACGGCAACCGATCCGGCCGGTCCCTGGTCAGACCCGATTTGGCTTCCCGAGGCCCCGGGCATCGATTCCTCGCTATTCTTTGATGATGACGGAAAATGCTATATCATGGCTAACCGCCAGCCTCCCGGAGGGCAGCAGTACCCGAAACACATGGAGATTTGGATGCAAGAGCTCGATGTGAAGAGCGGTCAGCTTGTCGGACCCAAATACAGTCTTTGGGATGGCGCCCTGAAGTTCATTCATGCTCAAGAGGGACCGCATATGTACAAGCTGAACGGATATTACTATCTGCTCATTGCGGAGGGGGGCACCGGGCATACCCATTCGGTCACGATTGCCCGAAGCACCTCCATTACGGGACCCTATGAGGGCTGTAAGTCCAATCCCATTCTGACCCATCGCCATCTCGGTCATAAGCATCCGATCACCAACGTCGGCCATGCCGATATCGTACAGACGCAGGACGGGGAATGGTGGATGTTCTGCCTAGGCTCGCGTCCCTATGGCGGCTATTACCGGAACTTGGGACGGGAAACGTTTCTGGTGCCCTTCATATGGGAGGACGGCTGGCCTGTGGTCAACCCCGGCAAAGGCATCGTGGAGCTCGAAATGCCACGTCCTTCGCTTCCCGAGCACAGATGGCCGTCCCAGCCGGCATGCGATCACTTTGACGCGGAGCAGCTTGCGCTGCCGTGGAATTTTATTCGGACACCCCGCGGCGAATTCTGGTCGTTAACCGAGCGTCCGGGGCACTTGCGGTTGAAGCTTAAGCCTGAAACCATGACTGAATGGGTCAACCCAAGCTTTGTCGGAAGACGCCAGCAGCATATCGATTTCGCCGCTCGAACGGTCCTCGAGTTTGCTCCTGCCTCCGATAATGAAAGTGCGGGACTGGTTATCCTGCAAAACAACGATTACCAGTATCGTGTAGAATATACTCGTCGTGATCAGGTATACGTGGTGCGGTTAATTCAGCGATTCTCAGGAGAGGAAGAACTGTTAGCCGAGCAGGAGGTGGCCCCCGTGAGATCGGCAGTGAAGCTCTACCTAAAGGTCGAAGCGTTGGGACAAGACTACAGTTTCTACTTTGCGACCCAACCGGAACAATGGAAACCGCTGCTTGAGCATGCAAACGGGACAATTCTCAGTGTCGACGTGGCCGGAGGCTTCTCTGGTACGTATATCGGCTTGTTCGCCAGCAGCCATGGTAAGGAAAGCGACAGCTATGCCGATTTTGACTATTTCGAATACTCGCCTTTGAACTAACTCCAACGGAGCCGGGAATACCATTCCCGGCTCCAAGTTTTAGCGAAGCACCACTATAGAAATGAAATGTATACGCCAGCTCCTTCAGTTCCCGGCCGACTGCTGACTTTTCTGAATCGCATGCATCCCCATAACAACCGCGCACAACTCGTAAGGATCCAGATGCGGGCTTTGATTATTCAATACAAATGCGCCCGATGAAAACCAGCCGTTCGTTTGTTCGAACCGGGCGACAACACCCGAGTCATCGGACACCTCATATTCCTTGGAGAATGCGGGGGAAATAATCTCGTAATAGCCTCGGCCCTCGGTCTCATACGTGAACTTCTTCGTAAAAAAAGCAAATCTGGCGCGCAGCACCCCTAGGTTTTCCCCGCGTGCATCGGTAACCACCCATTTACCCGAAAAAAACGGGAAGCCCCCTTTACATACCAGCCGGTCCTCCTGGTCATACACATCGATCGCTGAGCCAAAAGCACTCTTCAAATCCAAGTAACCGACTTGTTCTTTCTGTTCGTTCAGGATTTCCGTGATGCCGGCATTAAAGAAATTATCCCGGAAGTATAGATTCATACCATCGCCCCCTCAAGAATACATACGATTTGGAGAAACGAAAGGTTACAGGGCGTATCCCTTATAGCGCTACCGTAAGCATGTTTATCAATTCTTGAAGCGAGCTCGGGATAAAGCTATCCTTCCTGGTGACGAAATAAGTGACCGAGTGGCTGAATTTCCGAGGTATAGGATGCAACCGAACTAATCCTGCCTCGGCCATATGGTTGACGGCCGATTTCGGCAGCAGAGAAATGCCGAGCCCGGCGGCGACCCCGCCGATAATGGCCTCCAGAGTGCCGAATTCCATCACGTTGAAGCTGATAACCCCACGCGAGCGGAACCACTCCTCCAGTATATCCCGATAGGAACAGCCAGAGCTAAACACGAGAATAGGCAAGCTTAGCGCCTCCTCGAGAGTCCGAATACTTGGCTCGGAAACAATTATCCGGTCCTCCTCAAATACGGGTATGGCTTGAATCTCCGAAAGAGAGGCATGCGCGGCTACAAAGGCACCGTCCAGCTCGTAGTGAAGCACCTTTTCAATCAGCTCGTTGGATATGCCCGTGGAGAGGGATAGAGAAACACCGGGGAACCTTTTGCGATAAGCAGCCAACAGGCTTGGCAGCCGGACAGCCGCGGTGGTCTGCAACGAACCGAGACGCAGAGGCCCGCTAGGCTCAGAGGACACGGACATGGCTCGTGAAGCTTCCTCCAATAGCGCGGTGATCTTCTCCGCATAAGCGAGTAGCGTCTCCCCGCTGGAGGTCGTTTTCATGCCGCGGTTATGACGATGGAAGAGAACGGTCTGCAGTTCAGCCTCCAGCTGCTGAATTCGTGCCGTCACATTGGATTGCACATAACCGAGCCTGGCGGCGGCCTTTGTAATGGAGCCTTCCCTGGCAACGGCCTGAAATACGCGCAGATCTGCACTTTCCATAGTAACACCTCCCCGTTTGGTATCGTAAAATATGAATTCCAATTTCATTTTTATTCATTTTACATGACATCAGGGCAGGAATACAATGTCCCTACAGAACAAAACCTTTGGAGGGATTCAGAATGAAAGCTCACAAGTATTACTCTCTGCTCATTTTTACTACTTTTTTGATGGGCGTGGCTTTTCCTGTTGGAAAAATTGGGCTGATCTATGCGTCGCCCTTTCTGCTGATGGGGGTTAGGTTTGTACTCGCAGGGGGAGTCCTTGCCGTCTGGACCTTAATGAGGAGGCTGCCACAGCCGCAGGAAGCGTCGGATTGGGTAAAAGCGTGCGTTATCGGCTTGTTTCAATCGGCCGGGGTTATGGGCTGCGCCTATTACAGCATGCATTGGATTACGTCCGGCGAGTCGGCTATTATTACAAGCTCAAGCCCGCTAATCGTCGTCCTGTTCGGAACGCTCTTTGCGGGTGTCCGATATCGCCCGCTGCAATGGCTTGGTGTTATTTTCGGGTTTGCCGGCATTGTCTTCAGCTTTGGCGCTCATATCGGCCTGCATCCGGGCACATGGATCGGGCTGGCGGGTGCGGTATGCTTTTCGGTGGCTACGCTGCTCATCAAGCGTTGGGGCGGGCGCTTCCACATGACAGTGCTGGCGGCATATCAAATGCTGTTCGGAGGAGGGATTCTGCTCTTGATGAGCCTGCTTGCGGAGGATGCTTATTTTAATATAAACGGAACGTCCACTGCTGTCGTGCTGTGGCTCGCCGTGATGTGCTCGATTGTACAGTTTTCCGTCTGGTTTTATCTGTTGAATGCCGGGGATCCGGGTAAAACAAGTTCTTTTCTTTTCCTTGCCCCGATCTTCGGGGTGCTGAGCAGCTGGCTGCTTTTAGGGGAGAGGTGTGAGTGGGAGGCGATAGCCGGAGGCGCTTTGGTGTGCATGGGCATCTATTTCGTTAACCGGGAACAAACGGCAGTGCAACGACACATTCATGAACCGGGCTGAGACCTTGCGAAGGGCGAAGCAATCACACGGGTACAAGCCAGCCGAAAAATGTTCGGCTGGCCCGTTGTCGGTCGGGTACTGCTTCTCTTTCATTCGCCGGGACGATGCTCCGGCTGCCGCTCGATTATCGACCCGTCGTCCAGACGGAGCCAAGATTGCAGAGTGCGCTCGCCTTCAAATAAACGAATTACGCGCGCCCCCCGAGGGAACCCTTCCTTGCCGTAAGTATTGAACCCGGTTGCCCTGCCATAGTACAAACGAATTCCATGCAATTCTCCCCAAAAATCATTTACATGATCATGCCCGCAGAAAGTAGCCATAACATCCCCCTGCCGCAACAATGCTTCGAAGAATCCCGCCTGCACTTGTGCCGCGCAAATATTTTCAAATTTATTGCCGTAACAGACCGTTTTATCCCACATGGTTTGGTATTCCTGCAGCGGTATATGAAAGAAGGCTATTGCGGGTAAAGCTTTGCCTTCATTCCGGTCTTTCCATGCCTGCGATTGCTCAATGTACCATTGAATCTGATTATGCCTGATCCAGTCATATCCGGGAACCTGGGGATGCTCCGAGTAGGCACCAGAGTCGAGACAGTAAAGCAGTGCCGCCGCTTCATCGCGGTCGGACCTTTCGATAGGGAGCACATAATTGCCTGTTCCTTGGATATGGTCCGGACCTCGCTCAGCCAAGGCGTGCGGGTGCTTGAGCACCTCATCCATTAATTCGCTGCGTGTAATATCGTTCTCCGTATCGTGGTTTCCAAATACAATGCCCCACGGAATTTCACGCCGCTCGACAACGGCAACAGCTTCCCGGAACGCAGCGATCGGGTTATCACATAAGGTTGAGCCGTCAGAGTGTCGTCCTGTATAAATGACATCTCCCGTAAACATAACGAAATCCGGTTTCTCTTCATCCAGAACAAGCTCCATCACTTCACGGGTTTGCAAATCCGAGGCGGAGCCATCCTTCCAATGCAGATCCGTGAATTGCACAATCGTAAAGGTGCCGTCCTGACGAAACCGAAGCTTTTGACGCATCGAATCCAGCCTCCTAGGTTAATAAGGATATGCAATGCTTATCTAATGATTAGATGACGCTATGATAATAATCCCCGTCACAATGGCTACGGAAGCTATTATTCTTCTTAGCCCCTGCGATTCTTTCAAAACAAGAATTCCGAGCAGCGTTCCAAACACAATACCGATTTCACGCAGCGGCGCAATCGTTGACACATTCACCGTTTGAGCTGCAAATAAGAATAGTAAATAGGATCCGGGTGCAAGAAAGAACCCTATCAACAAAATACGAAGATGATTTCGGACAACCTGCTTTACCCGGTCCAAATTTACGACGGCGGGTGTCAGTCCCAATAAGAATCCGATATTGGTGACTTCGAGCAAGGCCAGAGGTGAAAGGTACTGTAAATTCACTTTATCCACCAGCGTATAAATCGAAATACATAAACCTACTCCCAATGCCAGCACTACCGGCTTTCTGGAAGCCGAATGAAATAGTGCCGTTGAAAGATGCCCGTTCATCACAAGAAATCCTATCAGCATGATGCCGATTCCGCACCACCCCCATAGAGGCAGGGCTTCTCCTAAAAAGACAACCCCCATTAACGGAATAAGCAGCGTGGGGGTCCCGCGCATGATCGGGTACACCTGTGACAAATCGCCGAATTGATACGTAACGGCAAGAAGGGCCGAGTAAATGCATTGCATCAAAAGCGACAGACCGATCATTAACCATTCCGTGTAACTCAATCGGGCGTCCGCCAATTCCATGATAAGCTTCGGAAGCAGCACTACCGTCGAAGGGGCGTAAATCAGCCAAAGAAAAACCGGCTTATCCGTGCTTTGTTTGGCAAACAGATTCCAGACGGCATGCACCAAACCGGAGCATAAGACAAGTACAAGGGAAGTTACGAACATGGGGGTCCACTTCCTCATTTATCTAATTAATTTCATTGGGATGTTTCCGAGCTTGGAGAATGCTCAGCCAAGATCGGGGGCATCGGTTAGTTCTACTACCGGCTTCTCCGTACCATGCAGCTCGAGAACAATAAGTTCATTTGTGCCTTCCCGAAGCAGCGGCCCCGGGAGGTAGAGGGTACGCTGTGGTCCCTTTTCCCAGTAACGTCCCAGGTGAAATCCGTTAATCCATACGAAGCCCTTAGTCCAGCCGTCCAAGCGGACGAAGGTGTCCATGATGTCTTCTATGACCAGCTCGCCTTTGTAAAATACCGGTTTCTCATTCGGTAAACGGTCGGTCTGCGGCTGAATGTCCTCGAACGGGATCGCCTGATGACTGGTCAATGGGAGCGGGTATATCGTCCAATCGAACAAAAATTGATTATCTAAGCGTACTCCCTCCGTAATTCCCTTATAATCCTTTAACTGCGGGCCGTAATTGATTCTCCCCATATTCTCGACAAGAATATCCAGGGTGGCGCCCTCCGGCGGAATATGAACCGGAAGCGGCTTCGGATCCCAGCGCTCGACCGTTCCGATGGAAACACCGTTCAGAAACACCTGGGCGCGATCATGAACCTCCTGAAGATGCAGCATTTGCCCGGTACGCGGTCCGGTTACGTGTGTCCGATAAAGAATCAAGCCGTAAGCCTGACCGAGCTTCTCCATCGGCTCCGGACATTTACGTTTTACCGGTACGGTCAGAGCCTCCAGACTGCCCATCAACTCGGCAGACTGTCTCATTTGAACCATGCCGTACTTCTTCTTTCCGACAGGCTGCGGCAGGCTTTCACTCACCTCCACCCCATGCTTTTGCAGCACCTCACGTACGGCAAGATACTTTTCGGTTATATCGCCGCACTCACTTAGCGGCGCATCGTAATCATAGCTGGTTACCGTCGGTTCATACTTGTCCTGATAATTCGCTCCGTTATAAAATCCAAAATTCGTCCCGCCGTGGAACATGTAAAAGTTGACTGATGCCCGTGCCTGCAGCATGCGGTCGAATACATCCGCTGCATCCTGGCTATCCCGGGTATGATGCGGTTTAAGCCAATGGTCGAACCAACCGTTCCAGTATTCCATACAGAATAGGGGCTCCTCCGGCCGGTATTCCCGAAACTTCGCGAACCCTTCCTCCGGTCTCGAACCGAAATTGACCGTGGCCAGCACACCGGGCAGCGTTCCACCCTGCAGCATCTGGTCGGTCGGACCATCCGAGGTAAAGAGCAGAACATCCGTCCCTCTAACTTCAAGGGCTTTCTTCAAATATGCCATATATTCCTGGTCGTTGCCATAGCTACCGTATTCGTTTTCGATTTGCATGGCAATAATCGGACCGCCGTTCGTACTTTGGAGCGGCACAAGCTTCGGCAAGAGCACGTCATAATAAGCATTGACCTTCTGTAAATACACGTCATCCATGCAGCGTAAGCGAATATCCGGGTAACGCAGCAGCCATGCAGGCAGTCCGCCAAATTCCCATTCGGCGCATATGTACGGGCTCGGTCGGACAATAACATGCAAACCGAGTTCCCCCGCAAGCGTTACGAAGCGCTCTATATTGGCTATGCCGTCAAAGCGGAACACCCCCTCCTCCGGCTCATGGAAATTCCATGGGATATACGTCTCGACCGTATTAAAGCCGCACGCCTTGAGCTTAAGCAAGCGATCCTGCCAATATTCGGGAACAACCCGAAAATAATGTAAGGCTCCGGAAATGATCTGTAACGGCTTATTATCCCAAAAAAACTGTGAACTCCTTACCTCGAGCTTCGCCACGGTGACCCCTCCAAAAAATAAGATGACTTCATTATCATAACAACAGGACTGAAATTCAATTGCCATATGGAGCAATCTCTATACCATTTGTGCCTCATCTCATTCACTACGAAATTACCTGTGTTATAATATAGTCCATCACCTTCTATGAAAGAGTGGTTCCCCCATGGAAAGCTTGGTAAAGATTCCGAATATGACCCATACTTTGCAAGTGAGTGGCTGCCACTTCGGTATAAAACCGCCTGGCTGGGATTATCCCCGGCATCATCACCATATGTTCGAGCTGCTCTGTTGTCTCAAGGGTGAAGTAGTACAAGAAATCAACCGAAACACCTTGACGCTAACATCAGGAGATTGGCTGCTGCTCAACTCCGGTGTCAGACACCGTACCGCGAACGTCTCCGCATTTCATTACGAGTACTTTAATGTGCATTTCGATTTGGACGACCCGGAGATCCGCAGCCTTCTCGGCACCGCTCCGTACCACCAAATCTCGGGAAACCAGGCCGAGCTCGCCAAGCTGAACTTTTATGTATCCGAGCTGGGGAACCTCGTTAGAAAAGACAGCCCTGAAGAGAGCTGCGTTCGTGAACAAATTCCGTTGCTTGAAGAAAAGCTGCTTTTGCAATCGTACATCCTTTTGATCATACATGGTGTACTCTCTTTGATCCGCAAGCCCCACCCCGAGAACCAGCATGCCGCCGATGTATCCTTATTCGCAGCTGATGTGGCCCATGCAATTGAGGAAAAAATATCGCACAGTCTTTGCGAAGAAACTTCGATAGCGGGGATCGCCAGAGAGCTGAATTTGAGCCGGAGCCAATGCACCAAAATGTTTACTAAAGTATACGGCCTTTCGCCTAGACAATATGTTAGCAGACAAAAATTAAAGCTGGCCAAGGAGCTGCTGGTCACTTCCAATTTGCCAATGAATGCGATAGCCGAGAGACTCGGCTTTCAATCAGCCAGCCATTTCTCAAGACAGTTCAGGCGCTGGACCGGACAATCGCCGACACAATACAAGCCTAAGCACCATTCTACCCTTTGAGAGAAGCATAGCTTCTGCCGCGCAAGTGTTTCCTTTGTTAAATAATAAAAGAGGCCTTGCGGCCTCCCTCTTAATACGTGTTGAAAATATTGCTGCATTCTTCGCCCGTCGGCTGATAAAAGCAGTGCTTCTTATGCCGCCCGACCAAAGGCTGGTCATACCATGTTGGCGGACAATCTCCAGCCGGTCTGAAATACCATAAACTGAATTCCGCAGGCCATAATCTCTCACCGTTAACCGCACGGCGAGCGAGCCGTATTTCGCGCTCGCGCGCTTTTTGATAAAAGTAACCGTGCTGTGTCGCTTCAAAGGCATGCTCTTGATATACCATTTGCGGAATGGTGCGCAGACCTTTAAAATCCGAGCAGTTCGCCCTGATTCGGTTGATCCCTACATTGCCAACCATCAGCATGCCAGGCTCGCCTTCCCCTTCGGCTTCGGCTCGAAGCAGTCTTGCGAGAAGTGTGATATCCTGTTCCCTGGCTTTTACAACAGCCATGCTTTCACCCCATCTAACCATGATACTCCATCCATATGTCGGGTTAAGCAATTTGTTACTATTGCTGTAGAAAACTCGTCTGCTTCCGCGCACGCCCAATCTCCCTTTTGCATAAGATGAAGCAACTTCGTCTCCTGCGAGAGGGTGAATTCAGATGGTCATTCAACTGACGGCGCTTCACTGGGTGTACTTGGCGTTTATCGTTTTGATTTTGGTCATGCTCTTGAAACGAAGAGATACCACCCTGACCTGTCTGGCCGGTATCTTGGCAATTGGCTTGTTGGCCACACACAGCCTGACGGAATCGGTCACAGGGATATTCAATAGCTTTATTTACGCTACGAAAGAATTAATAGGAACGATATTCATTATTTCCATTGTCGTCTCCATGAGCCGGGTGCTGATCCGTACGGGCATTAACGAGATGATGGTGGCGCCGCTGACCCGGTTTATGCGCACCCCGGCGCTTGCCTTCTGGGGGATCGGGCTGATCATGATGGTTACTTCATGGTTCTTCTGGCCGTCCCCCGGTGTAGCGCTAATCGGAGCTGTGCTGCTCCCCGTAGCCGTTCGGGTAGGACTTCCCGCGCTAGGCGCCGCTGTCGCAATGAATCTGTTCGGTCACGGGATCGCGTTATCGGGTGATTATATTATCCAAGGGGCGCCTAAGCTTACAGCGGATGCTGCAGGATTGCCGGTTAGCGAGGTTATGCAAGCCAGTGTTCCGCTCGTCATCATCATGGGTTTGGTCACGACCGTTACCGCCTACTGGATGATGAGAAGGGATATGAAAATGGGGACCTGGCGGGACGGACTCGTCACAGAGAACGGCGGACCCGCCTTGGAGGCAGCAGCACCGGCAGCTGAACCGGCCATGATTTCCATGCCGCAAAATGTTAAAAGGGTGTTGGCCGTCCTCATCCCGCTGCTATTTCTGATCGATGTGGCAGCGATGTTTGTTTTCAAGCTGCAAGGAGGGGATGCGACGGCGCTTATTGGCGGTACGGCCGTATTGATTCTTGCTGTTGTTACCCTGTTGGCTCACCGGAACGAGGGCCTGGAACAGATCACCTCCTATTTGATAGAGGGCTTCCACTTCGGGTTTAAGGTGTTCGGTCCAGTGATCCCTATCGCCGCCTTCTTCTACCTGGGCGATTCCGCCTTCATCGAGCTCTTCGGGAAAGTACTTCCGAAAGGATCCCACGGCATCGTGAACGACCTTGGCGTGGCGCTTGCGAGCCAGGTCCCGCTTAACGGGGCAGTCGGTGCTGTGACCTTAACTGTCACAGGGGCTATCACGGGCTTGGATGGATCCGGATTCTCCGGTATTTCGCTTGCAGGCTCCGTTGCTCAAATGTTCTCCACTGCTATTGGAGCCGGAGCGGCAACGCTAACGGCATTAGGTCAAGTTGCCGCCATCTGGGTAGGGGGCGGGACGCTGATCCCGTGGGCCCTCATCCCTGCAGCCGCCATCTGCGGCGTCAGCCCCTTCGAGCTGGCACGCCGGAATCTGAAGCCGGTATTGATCGGCTTAACCATTACTACCCTGGCGGCTATGTTCCTGATTTAGCTTTTTGTGGGCAGAGAAAGAGACGGGTCCGTCGGCCCGTCTCTTTCTCCTGCTTGCTTATCGATGAAGCTACTTCGCGTAGTACTTACTTCCCGCTGCCGGACTCTACCAGCCGATGCCGGTACCACTTCTCCCCGCGATACCGCCACAGGAAGATGACACCCCGAACACCCCACTCCAGCTGCATGGCCGCCCACACCCCGATAACCCCGAAGCCAAGCGTAATTCCGAAGACATAGCCAAGGACTACCCGAACCACCCACATGGTCAGCATGGCGGATACGGAGGTAAATCGAGAATCCCCCGCTGCCCGCAGTGCGCCCGGCAGAAGAAAGCTGATCGGCCATAGCGGAATTTGGGCCAACGTATTGACCAGCATGATGAGATAGAGATCGTCCATAATTTCCGCCGGGGGATGGAACAGAGTGACCATCGGACGAAACAAAGGGATCAGGATAATCCCTGTCAACAATAGCGAGCCGGAAGCCAGCCACAGAAAGGTCCGCGTAAACTTGCGGGCATCCTGAATATTTCGCCTCCCGATGCACTGCCCTACCACCGTGACCAACGCGGTCGACAACGCAATGGCCGGGATTTGCAAGAGCATGGCGAATACGTTGCTGATTGCATTCGTAGCAATTGCATACGTCCCCAGACTGACGATGTAGATTTGGGTTAACATTTTTCCCCCGTTAAAAAACATCTGCTCCGCGGCAAAAGGAAGCCCGATAAACATAATTTTCTTGATCATGGAAAAATTCCATGCGAGCATGTCCTTAATCCGGATCCGCAAATTCGCATCCATACGGAGCAGGTAGTACAGAGCACAGGCTGCGGCCAAATAACGGGAAATATTCACTGCCACGCTTAACCCAAGCACGCCCATGTCCAGAAATTGAACGAATACGATATTCAGCAGCACGTAAGAGAGATTCATAATCAAGGACAAGCCAAGCGTCACCCTTGTCCTGCCGATCCCTCTCAGCGCTCCGCTGACCGCTTCCTTGAACGCAATCCCGAGATAAGACAGACCGCTGCCTACGAGATACGTTCCTGCATGGGTAAACACCTCCGGTTCAGCCGTACCGAAAAGCATTTTCAGGATCGGATGATAGAAGACGAGAACGACGAGACTCAGTACCGCCGCAACCAAAGTCACGGTGGACAACGAGGCCGCCGCGGCTTTGGATACCATGCCGTCGTTCCCGCTGCCCTTGTACTGTGCAACGACGACTGTTCCTCCCGTCGCCAAGGCGACGAACACATTGATCAGGAAAAGATTCAACGAATCGACCATGCTTACCGCGCTGATCGCCGCCACTCCCGATGAGCTGATCATTGCCGTATTCACCAGGCTCAAACCGACAAGAAAGGCTTGATCGATGAGAATAGGGAGAAACAGCGAAAGTACCTGCCGGTAGTCGATCGATTCTCCCGAAAGATATTTGGTCATTATAGCATCCCATCGATCCCTGTAACGAGGCGGAATCCTCATACGTCACCTCCCCTCCGAAAACGTCCGAAGTCGCCGGAGCTGCGGGAACAGGTACATCCAGAGACCCGCGATCGCAATCGTCCCCAGCCCGCCGATGTATACCGCCGGTACGGCTCCGACGAACCCTGCCAGCGTGCCGGACTCGAACTCTCCGAGCTGATTCGAGGTGCCGACGAAGAGCGAATTCACCGCGCTTACCCGGCCGCGCATCTCATTCGGCGTATGCAGCTGAACAAGGGTCGATCGGATGACGACGCTGATCACATCCGAAGCGCCGGTGAAAAACAGAGCCACGAGCGACAGAATCAGATTCGTGGAAAGCGCGAATACAATCGTGGCCAATCCGAATACGGCCAGCGCCCCGAACAGAATCGGACCGAGCGCCCGTTTCAGCGGGAAGTAGGCCAGCACAAGAGACATCAACAGCGCTCCGACCGCCGGAGCCGAGCGCAGAAGGCCTAGTCCCCACGGGCCCGTATGCAGAATATCCTTCGCAAAGATCGGCAGCAATGCCGTAGCGCCTCCAAGGAGAACGGCGAACAGATCCAGCGAGATGGTGCCTAGGATGATTTTATTACGGAACACAAACGCCAGCCCCGAGAACACGGAACGCGCGTCCAGTGCCTCCGGCCGGCGCTCTCTTCGCTCCATGCGGATTAGAAAAATCAGTACGGAAGCGGACAGCAGCGCAACCGCCGAGGTGCCGTACACGTAAGCCGGTCCGAGAGAATACAGCAGGCCGCCTAAAGAAGGCCCGAGAATTTGGGCCGTCTGTCCGGCGGAAGCCGACCAAGCGGAAGCCTGCGGCAGCATCTCCCTAGGTACGAGCTCGGGGATCAACGCAGCCAGCGTCGGCCCCTCGAAGGCCCGGCAGGCGCCGAGCAGAGCCGCCGCGATCAGAATCTGATCTCGCCCGAGGACGCCCGCGTGGTTGCCGAAGACCAGAAGCGCGGCAATCCCCGCTTCGGCCAGCTGGCATATAAAAACGATCTTGCGTCTATCGAACCTGTCGGCGACATGTCCGACCAGGAAGGTCAGCAGCAGCATCGGCAGAAATTGGGCCAGTCCAACCAGACCCAGACTGAATGCATCGTTGGTCAGCTCGTACATCTGCCAACCGATGGCAACGGACAGCATCTGAAACGATGTCGTCGAAAGGATGCGGGCGACCCACGATTTGGCATAGGATGGAAGTCGGAGAACCGATGGATGGGAGGATGGCATCAGGTTGCTCAAGCAGTTCACGACCTTTTTATGAAGTATCAGGAGACTCATTCCCTACTGTACCATACAACGGGGCCGAATGGTTTACACCGGCTTAAAAAATGTCAACTCCTCCTGCCGAAGCTCCTGCTCACCGCGTCTCCTTTGCCGCTATTTCCTGCAGGCCTTCACGAATTCCTCAAACAATCGAAATTGATACGGATCGGATTCATAGCTGAACTCCGGATGCCATTGCACGGCTAGGACAAACCTTTTCCCCGGCATCATCACCGCTTCGATCAGATCATCCTCCGCTTTCGCAACAGGCACCAATTGCTCGGATAGTCTCTTAATGCCCTGATGATGGTAGCTATTCACCTCCAGCGCTTCCTTATCCATCATTCTATGAAGGGGGCTGCCTAATTCAAGGAATACCCGGTGGGTAGGCTGGTTGTAGGGCGGCTTTTGCTTATGCGTGACAGTCTTTGCCGTCTTCATCTGCGTTGGAATATCCTGATAAAGCGATCCGCCTAATAGGACATTAAAGAGCTGCAGCCCGCGGCATATGCCGAACGCCGGCTTATCCAATGCCGTCACTTGTCCAAAAAGAATGCGCTCCATTGCATCCCGTTCGTCGCACAGCTCTCCGCAGAAGCTTTCGGCCTGCTCGCCATACAGCTTGGGATCCACATCATGTCCGCCTGTAAAAAGAAATCCGTCCAACGTGAGGGCCAGTGTGGAAATGATCCCTTTATCGGAAGTCAAAGGAAGCATCATCGGGATGCCCCCTGCAGCCTCAATTGCTTTCATATAGCCAGGCAGCATCCAGTAGCTTTCTTTGTCCTTATCATACAGAGGCAGAACGCCTATTTTTGGTTTCTCCATCCCGCATTCCTCCCGCTTTCTATCTCTTTATAGCAAATGCATCTTGGCTTCCGCTTCGAACCAAGGCACAATATACCCATGACCCTTAGCGCAAAAAATCGAAGAGGAGCTGTACAGCGGATCGGCATCCTTCCTGTAGCCCTTTCGTTCGATCACCTCTTGCGCATTATGACATACATCATAACCGCCGGGGACCAGTTGCAGGATGCCCCTTCCATGGGTGAACGAAGCCAGCTCCGTGCTGTAGCTCATAAAGGTTGCGACCGGAACCTTGCCCGTAACGACGGCATGGGAGTCGGTCGTATGCGGCGGTTCGAACTGGCCCGAGGCCCGCTGAATATCGGATAACACCCTGCCGAGAAACTCCATTTCCACTTTGATTTTAAAAAGATACATTGGCTCCAGCAGCACATTCTCCGCCTTCTCCAAGCCTTGCCTTAAGGCACGGAAGGCGGCTTCGCGAAAATCACCGCCGTGGGTATGCTCATTGTGGGCGCCGCCCTTTAGTAAAGTGACCTTGATATCGGTAAGAGGCATGCCGGTCAATAAGCCATGGTGATCCCTCTCGAATAGGTGCGTCTTCACAAGATTCTGATGGCCCACGCTAAACTCGTTCGGATGGCACCGGCTTTCGAAAGCCATCCCGCTGTTTCGCTCACCGGGCTCCAGAAGAAGATGGACCTCCGCATAATGCTTGAGCGGCTCGAAATGTCCATAACCGGTCACCGTCGTCCGAATGGTCTCTTTATACAAAATCTCTGGGCTGCCGAAGGTAACCTGAAGCTGAAACCGGTCCCTCACCAGCTCTTCCAACACCTCCAGCTGAATCAGCCCCATCACATGGATGTGAATTTCCTGCAGGCTTTCCTCCCAAACGACATTCAGTGACGGATCCTCCGCATTCAGCACCCGGAAGGCCTTAAGGACATCCTTGACGTTCAAGGCTTCGGGGAAAATGACCCGCGACTTCAAGGTCGGTACCATGTCATAAACCAGCTTGTCCGAATAGGCTCCGAGGCCTTGTCCGGCTTCAGCTGCAGTAAGTCCTATGACGGCAAACAGATCGCCTGCCGACACCTGATCGACCGAAAGCGACTTGCTCCCGTTAAAGATCAGCAGCCGGTTCACCTTTTCACAGACCCGATCTTCCCCGATGGGATAGCATAGTTCTTCACGTACCTTGAGCTTTCCGCTCGATGCCTTTATAAAGGTCATCCTCACGCCGCTGCCGTCATGCCGAATTTTATACACTCGTCCGCCGAAATCGGCTTGCTCATCATAATCCGACGTCGTCAGCAGGTGCAGCTGCTCCAGAAATTCCGTGATGCCTATGTCTTGCAAGGCAGAGCCGCTTGTACAAGGGAAGAAACGATGGCTGCGAAACTTCGTCTGTAAGGTCTTGAGCCAAAAATCCGGGCTCCGCTCCCCTGCCAAGAAAGCCTCCAGCCACTCCTCCTCCCGCTCCGCCAAGCTTTCGAGCAGCGTCTCCTCCAGCCTGCCGTTAACAAGATTGCCGGTAATCGTACAGACCTGCTCCGTCAGGTGCATGCGGATTTCTTCGGTAACTCTTCCCGCCTCCGCCCCTACTCTATCGATTTTGTTGATGAAAAAGAAGGTCGGAATGCGGTGCTTGTGCAGAAGCTGCCACACCGTCTCCGTATGCCCTTGGACACCTTCCACCGCACTCACGATGAGGATGGCGTAGTCCATTATCTGCAGGGCCCGTTCCATCTCGGGAGAAAAATCGACGTGACCGGGCGTATCGATCAAATAATAGGTCGAATCCTTATACGTCATCACGGCTTGATCGGCAAATACGGTAATGCCTCTTCCCCGCTCGATGTCATGGCTGTCGAGGTAAGCGTCCTTGTGATCGACCCTCCCTCGTTCACGGATGCTTTGCGTATGATAAAGCAGCTGCTCGGCGAATGTGGTTTTGCCCGCATCCACGTGAGCGAACAAGCCTATGGTTTTCTTTTTCATCGGATCACCCTTGCCTTGTGCCTCTATTGATACGTTTCATTATAGCATACAGCTATAGTATGCATCCTTGCCGCCTCCTGCGTCCAGCACTGGGATGAAGGTAACTAGGTATACCTAAGGTAACTCCTTTCCCCTGGAAAACGGTTTCGGTATACTAGATGGGAAGGACTACGATTTCGCAGAAGAGGAGACGAAGACCATGAAATACCGCACGTTGGAGAAATCCGGTCTCACCTTATCCGCCATTACCTTCGGCTGTTGGGAGTTAGGGGGCGGTCCGTGGGAGTTTACCAGCGACGAGAACAACATGAAGGCTCTGCGCGCTGCATTTGAGATGGGAATCACGACCTTTGATACCGCGGAAGGCTACGGCAACGGTCACTCGGAAGAGGTCGTCGGTGCCGCACTGGAGGATATCCGCAAGCAATGCGTCATCTCCACCAAGGTCAGCCGGGCCAATCTGGCCCCCGAGAACGTAAGAAAATCGGCGGAAGCCAGCCTGCGCCGCCTGCGGACCGATTATATCGATATTTATTACATTCATTGGCCAAGCTTGGACATCCCGGTCAAGGAAACCCTGTCCGAATTCAACAAGCTGAAGGAAGAGGGATTGATCCGCGCCATTGCGGTGTCGAACTTCTCGCTGGAGCAGCTGCAGGAGGCTTCCCAGTATGCCCAGATCGATATGATTCAGCCGGAGTACAGCCTGCTTCACCGCAGCATCGAGCAGGATGTCGTACCGTATTGCCGTGAGCACGGCATCGGAATCATGAGCTATAGCTCGATTGCGAAGGGCATTCTGACCGGCGCCTTCCACGTCGGCGGCAAGAAGCTGGAGGAGGGCGATTTCCGGGCGGCTCGACGGTTGTTCCTGCCGGAGCACCTGGAAGCGGAGCGCGAGCTGATCCTTACGCTGCAGGACATGGCAAAGGCCAAGGGCAAGGCGATCTCCCAGATCGCCATCAGCTGGCTGCTGCATCAGGAAGCGCTGACGACAGCCATCGTCGGCTCGCAAAGCATCAAGCATATGCAGGAGAACGCCGATGCGGCGGATATCCAGCTAAGCCCGGAAGAGCTTGCCCAGCTGGACGCGGTCAGCCGGAGGACGCTGGCTGCCATTGGTGACTAGATGCTAATGAGGGCTGTCCCATAAGTCCGTGAAAATATGACCATCTTATCGTTGGTCGTGGAAAAATACCTTCAGTCTAAGCTCAAACACTTGGTTGCCGTCAATAGATTAGATTATATGGAAATGACGGCAATCCAAAACTCGCGCTGAAGCTATTTTCCCACTGACTCGCAGATGAGTCCTATTTTCAAGGAAACCTAGGCCAGCCCATTTGAAGTAAGCATTCCTCAAGAAAGTGGAGCGGGCTAGGCTTCCGTCCCCGCCTTTCAAGTAGAAATCCAGTCGAAACAAAAGAAGGGGCTGTCCCATAAGAAGAATCTCTACTTATGGGACAGCCCCCAGCTCGTTTTATAACATTATTTCCGCAAGGGCGCGCTTCCGAACGGAGGAGCGTAGATAAATTCTGCACTCGCTTCATCCAGCGCCTGCAGAACATCAGGAGTAAGGTCCAGGGAAACCGCCTTGAGATTCTCATCGATTTGAGATTCGCGGGTCGCCCCGGCAATCACCGTGCTTACAGCAGGCCGATGCATTAGCCAGGCAAGTGAGAGCGCCGTTGCGCTTGTGCCGATTTCCGCAGCGATACTAGCCACCCGGTCTCCCAGCTCCAAACGCGCCGTATCCATCCGCTTTGCGAAATTAGGGTTCTTTTCCAGCTGCGAACCGCTCGGTACGGACCCCCCTGAATATTTTCCCGTAAGGATGCCGCCTGCCAATGGAAAATAGGGAATGATGCCTATCCCTTGATCTGCGCAGAAGGGGACGAGCTCCCTTTCCACGCCGCGATCCGCCAGTGAATACCCGGGCTGGACGGACACATACTTGATAAGTTGCTGACGCTCACTGACGGATAAAGCCTTCATCATCTGCCACGCTGAATAATTGGATGCACCCACATATCTAACTTTGCCCGAAGAGACCAGATCGTCCAAGGCACGCAGTGTTTCCTCGAGAGGGGTCTTCGGATCAAAAGCATGAATCTGGTACAGATCGATGTAATCCGTACGCAAACGCTTCAAGCTTCCTTCAAGCTCGCTAATAATATGTTGTCGCGAGGAGCCCTTGGTATTCGGACCTTCCCCCCGCTTCATCCCCGCTTTCGTCGCAAGGATCACTTCCTGCCGTCTTCCCTCAAACGCTTCACCGATGATCTCTTCCGATTTCGTGCCTGTATAAATATTAGCCGTATCCATAAAGGTAATGCCTTGATAAAGCGCATGCCGCAGAACCCGAAGGGATGTATCCTTGTCCGCACGCCCGCCGAAGGCGTTCGTGCCCAAGCCCAGCACAGATACCTCCAACCCGCTTGTCCCTAAATTCCGATATCGCATACAAACTCCTCCATTCCATGATTCTTCCAAATGGATTGTAGCATGGACGATCTGGAGAAGCTGTCGAAATACGCCTTTGTTTTTAGATCAATATACAAAAGGAGCCTCACGGCTCCTATGTATCGAAGGGATTGCTTGAATAGTGCCGTGCCTTATCCTTCAACAGCTCAGCGGCCTCGTCGCCCAATCGCTCCCTTGCCTCCGTCAGCACCTTTTCCATCGCTTCGGCCGTTTGCGTCATCAGAAGTCGTGCCATACCTTGCAATTCTTCCTTCTGGCCGAGCACACTTTTTTGCTGCACCATCAGCTCGCAGGATTGAAAATAAGATTGAGCAAGCTCCCTCAACTGCCGATCGAAAAGACCCAGGTCCTTTTCATATTTCAGTTCCTTCTTTGTCTTACGTCTTTCCTTCATAAGTCCCTCCATGATGACATGCTTATTGCAGTATCATACCATCGGGATGGGGATTCAGCAAAGAAAGAACGGCTCCCGAATATTGGCTTACCTTTTCAAGAGCTCATCCACCTTTGCCTTCATAGAACGAATTGTCGTTTTTTTATATTGAATTCCGAGTCGAAGCACCTTAAGCTGCTCTCTGCGGCTTAATCTTTTGAACCGGGGATCCTGTTTCAAAAACGAGCGGATGATGGACCAGCTGTTACCGCCGATCTGATCCGTGTTGGTATATGGCAGTTCATAGGGCAGCCTCCGTTTTCGGAATCGGTTTATTAACGATGCAAAGTTCGAAGAAATTTTGCCCTCATCCACCAGACAGGGGACTACATGCTTCTTCGTAGACCTTTTGTAATACTCCAAATGATTGCTTCCGCTTACAATAACGTAACCGCCATCCTTCCGGTTTTTTCTGACGATCAGCAGCTGCATGCAATCCTGCGCGACTTTGTGAAGCTCTTTACTGCGCCTTGTTGATTTGACGGGAAGCCCAGATTTAATCTTGTTTAGAGGTATATATTGCACCGTATATCCCATCCGGCAGCACCCCTCTTGAGTTATGGTTATTGTTATTTAGTTTATGCCGTCCTTTCCCAAACGTAATGGGCAAAAAGAAAAAGCTTCCCTTCGATGAAAGGAAGCTCCGATTCATGCTATGAGCCAATGATACTATCGCTCTACCTGCCGTAACTCCCAGTCAGTCGGATTGCCCTCCAGTTATCCATGATGGCCTCGGGAATCGGCTGTCTTACTTCATACAGGAAGGGTCCTTGATAGCCTGACTGCGATAAAGCTTCCAGAATCCCCTTCCAGTTCAGAATACCCTCTCCAGGCATCCAATGCTTCTCGTCCAAGCCGTCGTTATCGGAGATATGGGTGGTGACAATCCGGGGACCAAGCCTGCGAATGAATTCCTCTGGCGATTCCTTAAACAGATGATTGACGTCGCAGCAAACCCCTAAGCTAGGATCGACGCCGATCAGCTCTTCGATTTCGTCGGCGCTATTCCCCAGGCACGTCCGCGGCAAGCACTCCACGGCGATCTCTACTCCGCAAGCCAATGCGATGGGCGCAAGCCGTCGCAACGAATCGCGGGCGTACTCCAGCCGGCTGCGCCGCTCCTCGGGAGCGATCGGCTCGTAGCTCGGATGAAGGATTGCCCGACGAACTCCCCAGTCCCGGGCCATACCGAATAGATCGGCGATTCGCTCCCGTACATGCTCACGCTCCTGCTCATCCATCACTGAGATATCCCATGCATGGCCATACGGAATATGTATCGAGACAATCTCGATTCCCGCTTCCCGTATCTCATCCACAACCCGGTTGCAGTGCGCCCTCGTTTCGGGCTGATCCGGCAGGTCCGCGTGCTTCGCCTGCCAAGTCAGCTCAACGCAAGCGATTCCCGCAGTTCGGATCTCCATCAGATCAAGCGGCGTTAACACACTCATGGACAGTCCAATCTGCCAGTCCTGCGGGTCCGTAGTTTCTTTCTTCCTATTCATGTGAAAGCTCCTCTCTTATCCGAGTCATAACCCATGTCCGAACGGGTACGCTTCATTCACGCTGACCGGAAGCCTGCCTTCCGCCTGGCGTGCCCCGAAGACCACATCGAGCGCCGCGTCGATTGAATAATCACAATCGCTGTAAGCACAAATGCAGTTGGACAACCGCTCCATTTGCCGCAAAATGTAAGGACTTCCGAAGATGAGCAAAATCAGCTCCGGATGAAGCTCCTTCATCTGGCGGATCAATTCGAATTGTCCGCCGGGGATGGTCCCGCTTCCCTCCTTGTAGCTGATGACCCGAACGAAGGCCCCATACATGACATGCTCGTAGGAGCCCGAGGTCAAGGCCTTAAGCACCCTCTGCCTGTCTTGCTCCGTAGGATTTTCATTGACGACCACAATATCTGTGTCCGTGCTGTAGCGAGAGCAGCTGTGCAGGAAATACGCAGACTTCCCGGTAATGCGTGTTCCCATATCCTCCGCTTCCTTGCCTTCCTCGATGCTCCTTGTTGCGATGAGCAGAGTCTTGGCCTGAACGGATGGCCTTAGAGGAAGATGCTGCTTCTCCAGTACGGTGATCGAACGCCCGGCGATTTCCTTGGCCAGCTCGACGTGCTCCGCCGCCTGCAGTATTTCTTTTGCCTCCTCCAAAGAGAGGCGGGCGTTGGATAGCAAACCGAAGCGTTCCTTCATCTGCAGAATACGGCGAACGGAGTCATCGATTTGATCTAGGCTCAGTTCCCCCGTACGGACGGCATCCAGCAGCGCCCGGAAGGTCAGCTCCGGGTCAGATTGATAATCCTGCAGAATGATATCGTTGCCCGCCTGGACAGCCATGACGGCGGCTTTTTCGATCCCGTATTGATCTTTAATCGACTTCATGGTCAGACTGTCCGATACGATCAGTCCATCGAAGCCGAATTGCTCGCGCAGCAAGCCGGTCATTATCGTTCGGGATAAGGTGGCAGGCAGCTGCTCCTCGCCCTCCCCTGCGAGCGCCGGGTAAAGAATGTGCGCCGTCATAATGCCGGTCATTCCCCTGCGGATCAGCTCGCGGAACGGCTTTAGCTCCACCTCCATGAGGTACTCCCGGCTATGCTCCACAATCGGCATAGCAATATGCGAGTCGGTCCGGGTATCGCCATGGCCTGGAAAATGCTTGCCGTTAGGGATTACGCCGGCTTCCTGCATCCCTTCTATATAAGCCGCCCCAAGCTCGATAATTAGGTCGGTGCTGTCGCTCATGGCTCTCGTGCTGATGATCGGATTATCCGGATTGGAATTCACATCCAGAACCGGGTTACAGATCATGCCGAAGCCCACCGATCTTGCCTCCTTGGCAATGACCCATCCCATGCGGTAAGCCAATTCACTTGAGAACGTGGCACCGAGCGCCATCATCGAAGGAAAGGATGTGCCGACCTTCAAATTATGGTATACGCCCCGTTCCGCATCGGAGAAGAAAAGCAAGGGAACCGGCGACCGATCCAAATAGTCGTTCACTAGAGACACTAGGCCGCCCACATCCTCGAATTTCGGAAGCAGCAGCACCGAGCCGACCGCTCCAATGGTGCCGGATGCAAGCGTTGACCTCACCTTCTCCTCGAAAGGGAAGGCTCGAACGCAGATCATCTGACCGATTTTTTGTTCCAGCGTCATCCCTTGAAGCCACTGCTCCGCCGACTTTACGCTTTGTACCATTGTGCCCCTCCGCTCTATCTGCCACTGGCAGAGACTGCCGGCCGCTCGACCGACAGTCTCGTTGGTTTATAACATCACTTTATTTCATCGCTTTGTACCGGTTGTATGCATCCTGATACACCTTAACTAACTTATCCAAGTTCATTTCCTTCAGCTTCTTTACGTAATCGTCCCACTCGGCATCGATTCCGCCCTGCATCAGCCATTTGGCATGCATTTTCTTGACATAGGCATCGATATCCGTTAAATACCGTGTACGCACATCGTCCTCCTCCGGCGTGAAGTACAGATTCGGAAACACGTTTTTATCCAGGAACGGAGCGTAGATCTTATCCATATCTCCCTTTGTAATGCCCTTGGACTTGGACGGCGGCGTATCCTTGGTTTTCGCGAAGACGGACGAGGAAGCCGGCGCGGTCGAATGGCGGAATTCGTTGGCGTTCATGCCGCTTGGCGGATCGTTCGCTTCCAGGCTGCCATCCGCATTCTGCTTCAATACCGTACCGATCATGCCGTTGACCGCCTGAATGCTGACCATCGGGTCATACATGTAATCAATCCACCGCATCGTCACTTCCGGATTTTTGTTCGTGGAGGTAATGACGAAGGCGCCTTTGCTTAAAATACCTGCCGGATAGCTGTTCCACAGCTGGGCTCCTCCCGGTCCCTTCAACGGAGGAATCGGGATATAGTCGGCAGCCTGATCATCTTCCATATACGTGTTGGCGAGCCAAGCCACGAAAGCGCCGACATTTCGCTCTTTGCTTCTCAGCTTCGAGCCGTATACCTTCTCGTCATGCGCAAGCGATTCCACATCGACCAGCCCCTCGGCGAACAGCTTGTTGAAGTACTTGGTCGCTTCCTTATATTCGGGGCGAATGGCTGAGTAGACGACCTGATCCCCGTTCATTACGATATGATCCTGCCGGTCAAGCAGCCCGAACGAGCCGTACATGGAATAGATGCCTGTAATGGCATGCACGCGGAACGAGAAAGGAACCTCGTCCTTCTTGCCGTTGCCGTTCATATCATTGTCTTTAAACGCTTTCAAGGTCTTGTAAAATTCGTCCGGCGTCGTCGGTACCGGAAGCTTCAGCTGATCCAGCCACTTTTTATTAATGAATAAGGCATCCTTGGAAACCGGATAGGTGCCGTCGATCGTCGGGAGCGAATAAATATGTCCGTCCGGGGACGTAAGCTCCTTTTTGTAGGACGGATTGTCCTTTAGGATTTTATTGAAATTGGGTGCATACTTCTCAATGAGCCCTTCCAGCGGGATAAAAATGCCCTGGCTTCCGTACTTAGCGACCTCATCCGTTTCAAGCGCGAAGTGACCGTAGATCGCATCCGGATAATCGCCGCTGGCAAACATCAGATTTTTCTTTTCCTTCCAGTTGTTCTTATCATTCATATTCCAGTTGATATGCACGTTCGTCTTCTCTTCCGTTTCCTTGAAGAACGGCAGCTCGCCGAACGGCTTTTGACCGGCAATCCCGTACGTGGCGGCGATATTCAAATTGACCTTCTCTTTCACAATCGGAAGGCCGGTGGCATTCAAATTCGCATTGCCCTTCGTCTGCTGCGCTTTGTCATCCTTCTTCCCGGCAGCACCGTCTCCGCCGCTGTCCCCTCCGCAGCCGCTCAGACCAACAGCTAAAGCCAAAGCCGTCGTCAGGCTGCCATAAAGCCATCCTTTTCTTCTCATTCGCATGCACCCCTTTGTTTTTTATCCCTTCAGAGAGCCGATCATGACGCCTTTGACAAAATATTTTTGCAGGAACGGATAGAGAATCAGTACGGGCAAGCTCGAAACGATAATAACCCCGTACTTCATCGTTTCCGCCATCTTCACCAGCTCCGCCTGATTGACGAGACCGTCCATCATCTGCTCGGAAGCTTCATTGCTGATCAGGATTTTGCGGAGAATGATCTGCAGCGGCTGCAGCTCGTCATCCTTCAAATAGATGAGTGCCTGGAAATAGGAATTCCAATGCCCTACCGCGCTGAAAAGTACCATAACCGCCACGATCGGCAGAGAAATCGGCAGCACGATTTGCAGGAAAAAGCGGGTATTGGAGCAGCCGTCCATCTTGGCCGCTTCGAGGAGCTCCAGCGGAACGTTCCCTTGAAAAAAGGTCCTCGTAATAATGATGTGGTAGGCGGAAACCGCGTTCGGCAGAATCATCGCCCAGATCGTATTGACCATGCCCATCCCTTTGATGAGCAGGTATGTTGGAATTAAGCCGCCGCTAAAGAACATCGTGAACACTATCATCATCATCACAAGGTTGCGCCCGCTTAGATCCTGTCTGGATAGCGCATAACCGGCGGTTAACGTCAGCACGACGTTTAAGGAGGTTCCAAGCACAGTATAGATGAGTGAGTTGCGGTAGCCCAGCCATATGGTTGAATCCCCGAAAATTCTTCGATATCCTTCCAAGCTCGGATCCTGAGGGTAGAATGTCACCTTCCCCAGGTTCACCATATCCGGGTCGCTGATCGAGGAGATGATCACAAAGTATAACGGATACAGCACCATGAGCATAAGTAAGGACAGAACAGTGTAGGTGAAGCCGTCAAAAAGTACGTCCGCTCTGGAGCGGCTTGCTGTCATGGCTTACTCCCTCCCCTTACCATAAGCTGGCCTGCTTCATTCTTTGGGCCAGGCGATTGACCGAAAGCAGCAGAATAAAATTGACTACGGAGTTAAAAAAGCCGATGGCCGCCGAATAGCTGAATTGGGCATTCAACAAGCCCGCCTTATACACGTAGGTTTGAATAATTTCCGAAGAATCTACATTCAGCTGATTCTGCATCAAGTACACCTTCTCGAAGCCGACGCTCATAAAGGAGCCGATATTCAGGATGAGCAAAATCATAATGGTCGGCATAATGGAAGGCAGATCGATGTGTCGAATGCGCTGAAGCTTCGTGGCCCCGTCGACGACGGCCGCTTCATGCAGATCCGGATTTACCCCGGAGAGCGCGGCCAAATAGATGATGGTCGCCCAGCCGAGATTTTGCCATATGCCGGAGAAGATGAAGATTGTCTTAAACCATGCCGCACTCGCCATGAAATAAATCGGATCGATACCAAGTCCCTGCAGCATCAGATTAACGAGACCGTGCTTCGGCGACAAGAATAGATAGAGCATCCCGACGACGACAACGACGGAAATAAAATGAGGTGCATACGTGACGGTTTGTACCAGCTTCTTGAAGCGTTCGTTCGTCGTTTGATTCAGGAGCAGCGCCAGCACGATCGGCGCCGGGAAGGCTACCAGCAATTCATAGAGGCTGATGCCCAGCGTATTTTTGAGCACGGTTATAAATTGATACGACTCGAAGAAACGCTGGAAATGATCAAGGCCAACCCACGGACTGCCGGTTATTCCTTTGACGGCAATGAAATTCTTAAACGCAATCTGCACGCCGTACATCGGAACATAATGAAACAAGATGAAATACACGATCGTCGGGATCAAAAATAGGTAAAGCTCATAGTTGTGCCATATCCGCATCATCGATGAGCTTCGCCACCATGCCGCCTTATGCCGTTTCAGCGGTGCTGTGTTCGCAGCGGTTCTTACTGTCAACGCTTCGCCCCCTTGCCTTCTTGTTGTATCCTTGCAGCTTTATTGTAGGCAACGGGGCATTCCTCTGTATATAAGCGCTTTCAATACGGATATGCGGGAATTGATCTAACCGAATGTCCCTCTTTCGTCTACACCCGAATAGGTGGAAACTGAACCAAATATATGCGAACTCTGAAGCAAAAAAAGAAACAGGCTTGCCTGAGCCTGTCTCAATCCGCCGCCTCCTGACCTGCCTGCTTCCGCATCATTTTTCTATATTCGCCTGGTGTGACTCCTGCCTCCGCCTTGAATTTTCGGATGAAGCTCGAGGTATCGAAATAGCCTACTCGCTGCACGATCTCTTTAATCGAATCGTCGCTTTCCTCCAGAAGCCTCTTCGCATTATTGATCCGAATGGTATTCATATAGTCGGATATGGTTTGACCCGTATGCTCTTTAAAGAATCGGCTTACATACGACGTGGAAAGGGAAAAGTGGTGTGCCATCGACTGAACGGAGAAATCGTATTGGTCACTGCGGTCGCAGACGTAATCGATCATCTGCTCGATCAAGCTTTCTCCCGATCGGCCCTTATGCTCCTGAATCGCTTCGCACACGTCCATACAAGCCTTCGTTATGAGATCAACCAGGTCTTCAACCGTGTGGAACTTCATCAAAGTGATCACATCGGGAAATTTTCCCGTGATTTCCGGAAACTCCTGCTTCATTTCCTCCGCTGTCCTCATGACGGTATGGATGATATCGAAGCATAGACAGCGAGCGACAAATAACGTAGTTCCGCCTGTTTTGATTTTATGGGTGAAATGGGTCAGCGTTTCGGCGATTTGCCCCGTTTTCCCCTCGCGGAGCAAATAGCTCAAATGCTCCATGTTATGGCTCGAATCGTACAAGGTCGATGCATGCTCCGAGGCCACCTCGCGGAAAAAAATGATTTGTCCGGCGCCCTTGATGAATTTGTAATCGGCCGCAGTGGAAGCTTCAATAAAGGAGCGTCCAAGCTGGTTCAATTCATTCTGCAGCCGGCCGACGCCGCAGGTCAGCCGAATACCGTACTCGCGATAGAGCTCAATGTGCCAGCCCGCCATCCATTCGCCGAGCTGCCGCTCCGTATAATCAGTGGAAAGCAGGAAAATCATCTGATTGGATTCGAGACTCTCCTTGTTATGCACGGTTATGCCCCGCTTCGTTAGGCGGACGATCGCATCGGCAAGCTGCTGCTTGGACAGGCCGGCAGACTCCGGCGCCTCCACCACGAAGACGCCGTAAGAGGCATAATCAAACGCAAACGAAAGCCCCGCTTCCCTGCTGCTTTCGTCCAATTGCTCCTTGGATTCCACCTCTCCCTTCAGCATACTGAACAGCAAGTGTTCATGCAGCGCCGAGCGGTGCTTTTCCCATTTTTGCCCGAGCTCACGATTGGATAGCAGGATCCGGTCGATCAGCGTACGGACGGTTTCCAGTTCATTGGTTCTGGATAACGTCTTGCCTAAGTGCGTTTCCGCGAGCTGAACCAGCTTCTTGATAGGGTTATAGTTATACCGCAGTGCCGTGTAAATCGCCGCGCTGCCGATCAGCAAAATAATTAAAAAAGTTTGTGTCCACTTGCCGACGACAGTATGGAAGGGTTTCCGAATATCATCCACAGGTAAAACGCTTACATAGGTCCATCCGGTCAGCTCCGAGGTGAGGCGGGAAACGAAATATTCCTCTCCTTCAAGCTTTGAGACGGTAAACAAGTCCCCCTTCGGCTGGATGGAGTCGTACAGCGCTTCCTCCTTAATATGCCCTGCGCCCTGATACGATGTAACGATGCGCTGTTTCTCGTCGTAAATCATGATGTTGCCCGATCTTGGGAAAGCATCCGGCTTCAAGTAATTGAGAAAGGAGCTCTCCTTGATCAAAAAGAGGACCGTCCCGTACGGATTCAGGCTGCCCATCGGAATCGGAAGCAGGTAGCTGACATACCTCTCCTCGGTGGCGGACACGAAGGTAACGTCCTCCGCCGTGCGGAGCGTCGGCTTCTTGATCGAATTAAGCTCCTCCCGGAACGCTGCTTCTGGCCAATGATGGAAACGGTAAATGTCGTTAATGAAAGCAGATGTGCGATAGGTGCTGACGGAGGAATACAGGGTGTCATGGCCTCGCACGTAATAGAGCACCTCATGAATAAAATCGTTGGACACCTTGTAGTCGAGCAGCTGCTTGGTCTGATACGCGCTGAAGGGATCCTTCGTAACCGCGTAGGGGGTTAAATCAGGATTGGAGGAGATGCGTGCAGAAATCCGATTCATTTCAATAATCTTCGTGTCGACGCTATCGGCCAGCTGGCTCAGCATGTCCTTATTCGTCCACTCCACGTATTGATTAACGATTTCATTCAGCTGCAGCGTACCGTTGTAACCGAGCAAGCCTGCCGGTATGAGCAGCACCAGTACATACGAGAGCAGATACCTGAAGTAAACCGGGTTGAGCTTAAGAGTTCCTCTTCGCATGAGTCCCCCTGAGTCTGTAGAGTATGATTACTTATTGTAGCAAATCGCCTTTTCATTGTATATGTAAGAAAAGCGTCATGTCGGCGCGGGGATTCATTCGTGAGCCAGTCGAGAGCCTTAACAGCTATATCAGCTCTCAAAGCTGCCTATTCCCACAAATCCCGTTCAGAACTTCGCTTTGAACCGTGGATTTCCGCACTATAAGTCAATTTCATAATGAAATCGACTTCAATCGCACAAAATGAGCTGTGGCAGCGCAATTCTGCTTGTGAATTCTGCCCATTAAGATGATTTCACTATCGCTACAAGGAGCATTATCGGCCCGATATAAGCACCAGACACCCTGTAACGCGATTTATTCGTCTTACAACGGAAGATAAACACAGATTTGTCACAATAAGGTGATTTCTTAACGTTACAGGGAGCATTACCGGGCCGTGATAAGAACCAGACGCATTGTAACGCGATTTTTTCATTTTACTATGGAAGATAAACACATATTTGGTGCAATAAGGTGATTTCTTAACGTTACAGGGAGCTCAATAGGCCGCTCGAAGCTTAAACAATTCGGCAAACTTCTTGTTGAATACCATACACGGGAGTACTCCTTTCTCGTGTAATGGTTTGGTAGCCTTAACTTTGAGAATGGAGGGAAGTACTCCTGCTTTTGCATGCCAAATAACCTTATTCCACAAGCGCTTTCTAATTATGAAATTGACTTCTATCGCAGCATTGCATCCGTTGCCCCGCATATGACGGCAAAAAGGAGCTGCGATGATAAGCAGCTCCTTCTTTATTATTTTTCCGCGGCAAAAGCCTCCGTCAACAAGCTCCAATCGAGAAGCGCCGTAGAGGCGACCACTCTATCCGCAATGTTTAGTGTCTCTCGGTCACCCACGCCGATCGATACCATATTGGCGTCCCGCACGGCTTCCAAGCCGGAATAAGCGTCTTCGATGCCGATGCAATTTTTCGGCACGACCCCAAGTGCGTCTGCCGCCTTCAGGAAGATTTCCGGATCCGGCTTGCCCCGCTCCAGCGCCCCGGCATCGACGATGTAGTCAAAGTGCCCGGCGATACCAAGCGAATCCAGTATAAACGGCGCGTTTCGGCTGGCGGAAGCAACCGCCGTATGGATGCCGCGGGATCTCAGGTCACTCAGCAGCTCGCTGATCCCCGGCAATATATGCTCGGGACGGATGCTGCGAATCAGCTCCTGGTACCGTTCATTTTTCCTCGCCATGAACTGCTCTTTCTCCGCTTCCGAGTAGGTACGGGTCCCTCTTTGCAGAATAAGCTCCAGCGACTTCCGGCGGTCCACTCCCTTGAGGTTCTCGTTATACTCCCGGTCAAACGGGATGTCCAGCTCTCTCGCAAGCTCCAGCCAAGCTTCATAGTGGAACTCAGCCGTGTCCGTCAGAACGCCGTCCAGATCAAAAATGACGGCTTCCAGCTTCCGATTCGGCAGCATTATTTCTCCGCTAACCTGGACTGGAGAACCAAGGTGGTATATGGTAACGGGCTCGCCTTCCACAAGCCGATAGATGGTATGCTCCTTCGTTACGCGTATGGAGAGCACGCTGCCGCGATACATTAGCGGGAACGTATAGCCCGGCCAGCCGGCTGGAATGTCCGGGCGGAAATACAGTTTCCCGTTGACTTGCCTCATTCCGGCAAAGCCGCTCGCGATCATCAGCCAGCCGCCGGCCATGGATGCCGTATGGATACCGTCCTTCACATTCCGGTGATAGTCATCCAGATCGACCCTAGCCGTATGCATGAAGTAGTCATAGGCCTTGTCCATATACCCCAGCTCGGCTCCGACAATCCCGTGAATGCAGCTGGATAAGGAAGAATCGTGCGTTGTCAGCGGCTCGTAATAATTGTAGTTTCGTTGCTTCTCCCATGAGGTGAACCGGTTCCCCTGCGTATACATCGCCATGACCAAGTCCGCCTGCTTCAATACCTGATGCCGGTTGATCACCAAGGCGTGGTAATGCATCATCAGCGGGTACTTGTCCTTCGGAGTATTGGCGAAATCCCAAACCGGCTTGTTCAGGAACGAATCGTCCTGTCCGATCAGGCCGTTCTGCCGATGGATGTACATATGCTCGGCTGCCTTGGCCCAAGCGGCCACTTCTTCCTGGCTCAGCCCCATAGCAGCTTTCAGCTCCGCCCAACGCTCCGGACGCTCTGCCTGAAGCTCCGCCGCCACCTTGACCGCATATTCCAGCTGGTCCTTCACCATCACATTGGTATAAGTATTGTTATCAATCACCGTTGTGTACTCGTCAGGACCAGTGACACCGGTAATGCAAAATCCCCTGCCTTCGATCCAGGCTCCCGCATCCTCGAAGAAGCGTGACGTTTCAAACAGCATCTCAGCACCTTCCCGGTACAAAAATTCCTTGTCGCCGGTCGCCTCCACGTAGGTTTTCAGTGCATAACAGATGTCCGCGTTAATATGGTACTGAGCTGTGCTCGCCGCCGGATAAGCGGAGGTTTCTTCCCCGTCAATGGTCCGCCAAGCATACAAGGCACCCGCCTGTGACATTTCCGCAGCACGCGCCTTTGCCTTCGGCAAAATGTGGTGACGGTAGCGCAGCAGCTGCTTCGCTATATCCGGACACGTGTAAAGGAAGAAGGGAAGAATATACGTTTCCGTATCCCAAAAATAATGCCCGTCATAGCCTTCGCCGGTAATCCCTTTGGCACCGATATTCGTTCTGCCGTCCCGGCCGACCGACTGAAGCAGATGGAAGGCATTAAACCGCAGCGCCTGCTGAAGGGCATCGTCTCCCTCCACCTGCACGTCAGTTGTTTTCCAGTATCCTTCCAAGTAGGTTTGATGCAAGTCCGCTTTTTGCTCAAACCCGTCCGATTTGGCCTCCTCCAGCTCCTCTGTCGCCCTCTGCAGTAGCTCCGCTTTCGGATAATCCTTCGACGAGTAATACGTAATAAATTTGTCCAAAACAACCGTACTGTTTTCCGCTGCGGCCACATGGAACCTCTTCTCCAACCGCTGACCCTCCAGCTTCGTCTCCAGCTCGTAAGGATGGTTCAAACTGTGTTCGATGCCGCAGACCAAAGCGAACCCCGTCATCGTCGTCTCTTGAAGGATAGCACCGAACGTATTGTGCTCGTACGTTTCCTTGGTATGCAGCACCTGCCCCGTGAAAGCCGAGCCGGCACGCGGATCTCCTCCCGATGCTTGGTTGGCGACGAGTCCATTGATCGCCGAGACAAGCAGAAGCTCGCCGGAGAAGTTCAGCGGCGTCACCTCATAACGAACCAAGGCCAAGTGCTTGTTCGTGAAGGAGGCGAAGCGCTCGATCCGAATGCGGACCTTCTTACCCGACTTCGTCTCCCATACCTGGGAACGGGTCACCGTACCTTTGCGCAGATCCAGCCGCCGCTGATACTCCGTTGTTTTCCCGCGGAACAGGCTGAACGTTTCCCCGTCCACGGAAAGCTCAATGATTTTGCCGTCCGTCACATTAAGCATCGTTTGGTGATACATAGGGTGGGCGTGATGACGGGCCTTCGGATAAGAGATTAGGGATGAATCGTAAAAGCCGTTCAAATACGTTCCGTGAAGGGAGGTCCCTTGCGGTCCCTCGTAGCCTTCCTCCAGATTCCCCCTCATCCCGATATACCCGTTGCCTACCGTAAACACCGTTTCGTCCCGCTGATTCGTCTCCGTATCGAACTCGTTCTCCGTTACCGTCCAAGGCTCCACCGGATAGATGATATGACCTGTTCGCATGGTTGTCCGTCCTCTCCTCAAGTTACAGGTTGATTTATGCCAGAATCGCTCCGTTTTGCTTCAACACTTCCTGCAGCCGCTTCACATCGATCGACTGTGGGGACGTCCCTGCGGCAGCCGCCATAGCCGCCGCGGTTCCCGCCGCCTGCCCCGTAGCCATACAGCTCGGCGTCAGGCGGGTCGTTGCCAGCGCCTCATGCGAGGTAGAGATGCATCGACCGCCGACGAGCAGGTTATCGATCTTCTTCGGCAGCAGGCAGCGGTACGGGATATCGTAAGCTCCATCGCCGTCGATCCAAGCTGCCGTTACGTTTTTCCCGGACGGGTCATGGATATCGATCGGGTATCCGCTTCTGGCAATGACGTCCTCGAAACGTCGTCCGGTCACAACGTCATCCATGGATAACGCGTATTGGCCGTCGATCCTTCTCGTTTCCCGCACGCCGATCTGCGTGCCGACTTGAGTGACGGAAGCATGGGCGAAGCCCGGCAAGCTTTTTTTCATAAATTCGGAAATCATGACCACTTGCTTTCTTCCCAGCTCCTCCGCCTCAGTCAACTCCTCCACATCCGTACCGTCGAGCCCCTGAACACGTACCATGTTGACAACGACCTCGTCCTCATCCGGCCCGGTAAAGAACAACACTTGATCGCGATTAATCGGCAGATTGGCTTCCTTCCAATGCTTATAGAAGCCCTGAACCGCCGTAAGCCGAAGGTCGGCCAGCTCCTCTACCGGCGTTTTACGATAAAACTCTTCCGGGTGCTCAATCATGTACTGCTTCACCGCTTGAAGGTCTACGCCTTTCATCCGGAATTTCATCGTCATCGGCTGGGTTTTGCCGTCTTCCTCTCTGCCCTTTAGAATCGGTGCTCCCGCAAAATAAGCCAGGTCCGCATCCCCCGTCGTATCAACGAACGTTTTGGCCCTCAGCTCGATACGTCCTGACTTCGTCGCCAGTCGTACTGCCTGAATGCGGTCCCCCTCCACTACCGCTTCATCGAGGAAGCTGTGGGCGATGACCTTCACGCCCGCCTCCCGTAGCATTTCAAGAGCAACGAGCTTATACGCCTCCGGATGATAAGGAGTGATAGTCTGTACAAAGCCGCACGTATCCCGCACGTGCCCCGGAGACGCATTCTTGGCCATCAGTCGTTCCACAATCTCTTGTGCGTAGCCGGCTATGACCTGCTTGCCCTGCATCGTATGGAACGTCATCCATGGATATACGAGTGCAATGGTAGACATGCCCCCGAGAAATCCGTAACGCTCGACGAGCACCGTCTTTGCCCCTTGCCGTCCTGCGGCCAAGGCAGCGTTAATCCCCGCCGGTCCGCCTCCCGCTACGACGACATCTGCTTCCATTATTTTATACATGGCTAATTCCTGCCCTTCGATTGTAAGATTTACCCCTTCACGCCGGAGCTGGCGATCCCTTCCACAAACCAGCGCTGGAAGAACGCAACAAGAAGGATGAGCGGCAGAAGCGCCGAAACGGACGCCGCCATGATGGCAGTGTAATTGGTTGTATTCTCATCCACATAGTTGGTTAACGCCAACGGGATGGTATATAGCGAATTGGTCCGCAGGAAAATAAGCGGGCTTTCATATTCATTCCAGTGCCAGGTGAAGCTGAGAATCAGCAGAGATACGAGCGCCGGCTTGGTCAGCGGCAGGCAAATTTGCATGTAGGTTCGAAATACGCCGGCGCCGTCCACCTTAGCCGCTTCCAACAGCTCATTCGGCAGGGTGCTGAAAAACTGGCGCATAATAAAGGTCCCGAGTACGGAGAACATGCCCGGTAAGATAATAGCCCAGTGACTGTTCACCAAATGCAGCTTATCGAACAAAATAAACCGGGGGACCAGCAAAATCTGCGACGGAATGATCATGGTCGACAGGTAGAGAAGAAACAACGCTTCTTTCCCTCGAAAATTCAGCTTCGCAAAAGCGAAGCCCGCCATCGAGCTGGTCACCAGCGTCCCAAGAACGGTCAATGCCGTAATTTTGATCGAATTCCAGTAGTATTGCATAAACGGATATTTCCCTGTCCAAACCTCTTTGTAGCTGTCGAAATGGAAGGTGCTCGGAATCCATTCGATCGGCGCCTTAAACATTTCCGATTGAAGCTTGAAGGAAGACGAGGTCATCCACAGAAACGGCAGAATCATGACGATCCCGAGGCCTGCGAAGACGATCGTAAGGAGCCATTTGAGCGCCTTTTTTTGTATCGTTGTCATTACGGTTTCCCCCCTGTTTAGAACTGATCTTGCCATTTCTTCTGGCCCTTCCACTGCACGATCGTCACCAGGAAGATAATCAGGAAGAGTACCCAGGAAACGGCTGCCGCGTAACCGACCTTATAGTATTGGAACGCTTGAATGTAAATGTAATAGGACAGCACCATGGTGGAATTGAGCGGTCCGCCCTTCGTCATGACGGATACGGCAGCAAACACCTGAAAGGTGGAGATGACCAGCGTTACGGCGATCAGGAAGCTGGTAGGCTTTAACATAGGAACGGTAATACTGAAAAACTGTCTCAGCTTCGAGGCCCCGTCGATATCGGCCGCTTCATATAAATCCTTGGAGATCCCTTGAATGCCCGCCATATAAAGAACCAGCGTGTAGCCGGTATAGGTCCAGATCACCATAATCATTATGGCCGTCAACGCCCAGTGCTGGCTGGACAGCCAACCTGGCAGCTGCTCGACACCGAGACCTTTAAGAAATTGGTTGATCGGCCCTTGGGTAGGGTTATACAGGACGCTCCACACAATGGAAATGGCTACAATACTGCTGACATAAGGAAGAAAAAATAAAACGCGCAGCACATTTTTAAAATAAACGAACGAATTGAGCACAACGGCGATGATCAGACCGATCAGCATAGCCGCCGGAACGGTCACGCCGGTAAAAATCGCATTGTTTTTCAGCGAGATCCAGAAATATTCGTCATGAATCAGCGTTTTGAAATTATCAAACCACACCCACTCGATCCCATCGATACCCCTCAGGTAATCCCAGTCCATGAACACCATAAAAAGACTGATCAAGAGCGGAAACAGGATGAAAACAACGACCCCTAAGAAATTGGGCAAAATAAACAAATATCCCGCTACATTATCTCTATTGAGATGCCTCCGCTTTCCGTTATTCACGGTGTAACCCACTCCCTTCTATCAATAAGCCTATAGTAAGGAAAATACGCGCGGTCGGGAATGGACGGAACTTGCCGCTTTCCGTTTTATTCTTAGATGTTCTTACTCCTATCGGGACAAAAAAAAGCAAGGAACCTCTTGGGCTCCTTGCTCTTGCTCTTGCCGCTGTATCAATTACTTCTTTTCCGCCTGGATCGCTTGATCGGCACGCTTCTTCATGGATTCCAGCGTTTTGTCGATCGGCTGCACGCCCATGAAATATTTTTCCGCTTCTTCCTTTGTAATGTTGGTAATTTGCGGGAAGGCAACGGCTTTCTCACGAACCGCAAACGTATAATTGCCCTTCAGAACGTTGGCTAAGGACTCCTGATCGATCACGTTCTTCGAATCGCCTACAATCAATTGGGTTACTTGATTGAAGTCCGCTTTCTTATTCGTCGGAATTCTGCCTCCTGCGATCATATCCATATTGCCTTCCTTCAAATACCAGGAAATAAATTTGAAGGCTGCATCCTTATGAGCACTGTTCTTGTTGATGGACATGAAGTCGTTCATACCGCCGTTGTTCACATTCGTGCCCTTCTGGTACTGTGGAGCCGGTGCGAAAGCAACGGCGAAGTCGCGTGGCCACTTCGCAGTGTCCTTCAGGCTTCTCATCATCCAAGCGCCTCCGTATACCATGGAAGCTTTGCCGGTGAGTAATTCGTTGGCCGGATCCAGCTTGTTGGCAAGCCCCTCGCCCCAGCTGACCATTGCGCCCTGGTCATACAAAGATTTTTGAATCTCCAGCCCCTTCTTCATGGCCGGATTGTTGAAGTTGGACAAGCCGTCCGCCGTATAGAAGGCATCCTTCGGCTGGCTGGACACCAGCGTGAATTTGCCGATCAGCAGGTCGGCGCCAGGGGTTACGAACGCTCCCTTGCGGTCGCCCTTGTTCAGCTTCATCGCCAGGCCGGCGAAGTCGTCCCAAGTCCAGTCCGTCGGTACCTTCTCGCCTGCTTCATCAAGAGCTTTCTTGTTCAGCACAACGAAATCGATATTCTTGTAAGCCGGAAGATAATGAATTTGATCCTTGTATTTAATCAAATTGTCATTACCGATGATCGCGTCTACGTCAAAGCTTTCCTTCTTGATCAGCTCGTCGAGCGGCTCCGTCATGCCGGCATTTTGGCGGCGGTACAGATTGTTTTCCCCATAGCTGAAGAACATGTCGGGAGCGTCGCTTTGCGTCATGAGCGCCGTGTCCAGCTTGGTGTTGCCCGAATCGTCATTCACATACCGAACATACTCCACTTGGATGTCCGGGTTCGCGCTATTCCATTTGTCCACCACGGTCTTCGGACCGTTCTCCTCGGGAACTGCACCCCACAGCTTTAATTTCACAGCCTTCTTGTCCGCTTGTCCTGCAGCCGAGTTCTTATCGGAGCTGCCGGAGCCGGCAGAGCAGCCGGTAACGGCAAGCGCCGCTGCCAGCGTAACGGCAAACGTTCCTTTATACCACTTTTTCATGTCACTTACCCCTTTGCGAGTAGTAATGGATAATGAATTTTACAATTCATAGCGTAGCAAAGCAGGCCCAAGCGGAACATGGTCTATTCTTGCAGAAAACAGGGGGATTCTCCGAATCACTTCCCCAAGTAAAGCTTGCGGAACTCCAAGGGGTACACCCCTTCCATTTTCTTGAACTGCTTGCTGAAATAATTGGAATCGCCGTAACCGACCATCTCTGAAATTTCATAGATTTTGTAGGTTTGGTCCTTCAGTAGCTCCCTTGCTTTCTCCATGCGGATTCGGGTAATCAAGTCGACGATCGTTTCACCCGTTTCCTTCTTGAACAAGACGCTCAAATAATTTTCCGTAAAGCCGACGGCTCTGGCCAATTCCGATACCTTCAAATGCTGGTTGTACTGCTTCTTAATGATATCCAGCACCGCTTGAATTTCGGGTCGATGCTGCTGAGTGGAGAGCAGCCTGATATATTCCAAATAAACGGAAAGCCAGCCCTTGCACCAAAGATACATGTCCTCCAGCGTCTCCAGGCTTCGAACAGCATGATAAGGATACATTTCGTTATACAGCGGGACGGAGTACAGATCTCCGCCCAGCCTGCGGGCGAAGCCATCCATGATATGTACCCAATGGACCCACAGCTCCCGTTCGTATTCCGGCCGGTGCCTTGGGCCCTCCAGAATCGAATGGTACCACTTCTCGAGCAATGGCAGGAGGGCTTCCTCGTCCCGAATTTCGAGAAGCTTCTCCCATTGCTCGTCCGTCCACGGCTTCGGCAGGCTTCCCGGCTCAACGTACCGGAGTTCATTGAAGAAAACGAGCGATCCGGCGCCTTCGTAGAAGCGATGCCCCAAAGCCGCGTCCGCCTGCTCGAAAGCCGGATGCAGCTCGGCAATATCGCCGAACGGAGCGGAAACTCCGATACTAACGGAGAGCTGGAGAAACGTGGTGACGGCATCCTGCATTTCCGCCAGCATGGCTTCCTGGAATCGGTCGGTAATCATGGAAAATTTCCCGTTGCCGATCTCAAGCAGCTCCCCATCGGCATATTTTTTGAAAATTTCAGTCAAGATATTGGCTACGGCGTAGCTAAGCAAGTGCTCGCTCTTTAAATCGTTGTCCTCTAGGACGACAGGATACCGGTCAATCCTCAGGTTGACGACATAAATCGGCGCATGGTAAGCGCGCATGCCGAACTCCTGCATTACTTCTCTGACCTCATGGCCGGAGCCCTTCTGCTTCACCAGGAGCTCCCGCAGCCGTTTCTCCTTAGCTTCCCTGCCGTATTGGTTCATCTTCACTTTTAGGCGGGATTCCTCAAGCGTCTTTTCCGTCTCCAGCTCGATCGTCTTCTTGACGGAGTTCAGCTTATCGATCAGCTCGGAAGGCTCCATCGTCAGCTTTAAGATGTAGTCAACCGCCCCTAGCCGAAGCGCCTTTTGGACATATTCGAAATCATTATGGTTGGACAAAATAAGGCATTTGGTATGCGGAGTTATCGTTCGGATCTCCTCGATCAACTGCAAACCGTCGCATCCGGGCATTCGGATGTCCGTTAGCACAATATCCACCGGCTGTTCCCGGAGTATGCTCAACGCTTCCACCCCACTGGCCGCCTCGCCGATCAGCACGAAGCCGTTCTCTTTCCATGGGATGATCGTCTTTAAACCGATTCTAACTAAAATTTCGTCATCAACTATCAGGACTCGGATCATTTGGGCGACCTCCTTCTTCAACAGCTGGGAATGAGGCCGGCTCCGGTTCGCACGATTCCAGCCGGGGGAGCTTCAGCGTAACGACGGTCCCTTCCTCGGTATTGCTGTTCATCTCAATCCCGTAGTCGGACCCATAGTGCATCTTGATTCGCTCATTTACGTTATGGATGCCGATTCCGCTGTATCTGGCGTGGTCCTGCTTCAGGTCGGCACGCAGCTCACGCAGCTTGTCTTCAGAAATACCTGCGCCATTATCGGACACGGTGACGGTTAGCGTTTCCTCCGTTGCCGCCGCGCTAATCTCGATGAGCAGTGGAGTTCGCTGCCCATGAATGATGGAATTTTCAACGATAGGCTGAAGTGCGAATTTGAGGATCGCGCAGGACCTCAGCTCCGGAGGAACAGACCAACGAATATCAACGTTGTCGTGGAAGCGGATTTTTTGCAGATCCAGATATACTTCCAAATGAGTCAGTTCACTATCCAAGGAAACGACCTCACGCTCCACCTTCATCGTATATTGCAGCAGCTTTCCGAGCTTCGTGATCATTTGGCTGACATGCTGCGCCCCGGATAGCATGGCCATCCATTTGATGGAGTTTAAGGTGTTGAATAAAAAATGCGGATTGATTTGGGCTTGAAGCGCCTGAAATCGGGCCTCCTCCCGCCGCCGCTGCTCTTCCGACAGATGGGAGATCAGCTGCTGCAAACGCCCCAGCATTCGGTTGTAATTTTTGCCCAGTACAGCAATCTCGTCCTCGCCCTGTACGTTGACATAGGAATGAAAATCACCCTCGCCAAGGCGGTTCATCGACCGGGCCAAATGGTGAAGCGGATGGGTAAACCGAATCATGAAATATATAAAAACAACCGTAAACAGTAAGAACCACCCAAACAACCACAGAATGGACTTATTGCGAAGTCCGCTCAATTCGACCCAGAGCTGCTTTTGCGGAACAAGCTGGATTACGTTCCAGCCCAGGCGGGGAATCGGCTCACTGTTCACCACGTAATCCCTGACCTGGGCCCCTTTCTCTTCCGCTTTGTATTCATGTAGCAAAAGCTCCGTCTCCTCCGGGGGCAGAGGGGAGCTTCCTCCAAGCAGGTGTCCTTCGTTGTCCGTCAGCAGGAAGCTGCTCACCCCATTGGTTGAAAGACCTTCCTTGCCGCCCAGAAAGCTGGCGGCGGGAATCCCTATGAACAACAGATCCGAGCCCTCGCTTTGGCTGCTTCCAATCCACCGGCTTAACGCAAAGTAAGGCTCGCTGCCACCGGCGAGCTGCCGAATCGTTCCATTGTAAGGATACTGCCAGAACGGCCAGCCCTTCTGCTCCTTCGTTGATGAGAACCAGCCTTCGCCCCGGATCGAATTCAACAGCTGCGCTTGCTTGCTTTGCTCATTGGGGCCGGATGCGGTTGAGTGGACAAATCCACGGTCATCCAAGACGACAATGACCGCTTCACTGCCTAGCAGAATATCACGGACGTTCGTGAGCTTCTGCTGGATGCTGTTGAATCGGCGCAATGCCTGATAGCTTGTCTGCCAATCCTCATCCGATTCGAGAAATTCGACAAATTCGGGGTCATTGATAATAAGGTTGGATGCCTTCAATACGCGTTCCGTTACATCGTCCATGCTTTGTGCTGCCTGATGAAGAGCGTCCTGAGTGGTGCGTTGCAGCTCAATCGAAACTACATCACCGGAAGACATATAGAAATTGTATAGAATCGTTGTTATGGGAATAATGATGAAGATAAAAAAGGAGAGCAATATTTTTCCTCGTATGGATCGGAAAAGATAGCTTATGTTGTTCATACAAACCTCCTTATGGAACAAGACCAGTAAGTTAGCTTACCATAGTAACAGAAGGTTTGATAGGGTCAATTCTTGGCAGTTTCTTTCTTATTCTTGTTGGAACGTATATGTTTCTATACCTGTAAGTGGTATGATGATCGTAGGTATGCAGGACCCAAATCATCTTACTATAGACGGAGGACATTCATGAATTATCGCACTGTTGGAAAAACGGGGATTCAGGTTTCGCCGCTATGCTTCGGAACGATGTCTTTTGGCGGAAACGCAGACGAGGCTACTTCAAAGGCGATGTTTGACCGTTGTAGAGAGGCCGGCATCAACTTTTTTGATTGTGCCGATGTTTACAACGGCGGGTTGGCCGAAGAGATTCTAGGTCGCTGCATGGCCGGCTGCCGCGATGAGCTGGTCATCACCTCCAAGGTCTGTATGCCTAACGGACCAGGGATCAACGACCGGGGCTTGTCTCGCAGACATATTATGCTCTCCGTAGAGCGAAGCTTAAAGCGGCTCAACACGGATCGAATTGACTTTTATTTCGTTCATCATTTTGATTCCAAAACTGCAATCGAAGAAACGCTGCGCGCACTTGACGATTTGCAGGCACAAGGCAAGATTTTATACCCGGCCGTCAGCAATTGGGCCGCTTGGCAAATCGCCAAGGCGAACGGCATTTCCGACAAGGAAGGGCTGGCTCGCTTCGAGTGCATTCAGCCGATGTACAATCTGGTCAAACGTCAGGCGGAGGTTGAGCTTTTGCCCATGGCAAGGGCCGAGCAAATCGGCGTTATTACATACAGCCCGCTGGGAGGCGGACTGCTCTCCGGGAAGTACGGAGTTGGACGCAAACCGGAAAAGGGACGCTTAGTCGAGCAAAAGATGTACTCGGTAAGATATGGGGATACTCTCAACTTTGAGGTTGCCGACCGTTTTACCGCTTATGCCGCCGAGAAAGAAGTTCACCCCGCAACACTAGCTATTGCGTGGACGATGTCCCACCCGGGTGTAACCGCTCCGATCATTGGGGCAAGAAGCTTAGAGCAATTGGAGCCTTCTCTTGCAGCGCTTGAACTGGACATGACAGATGAGTGGAGAAAGGAAATCTCTGCCCTTTCCGTGGAGCCGCCACTCGCTACGGACCGCCGTGAGGAACAGCTAGCTGACTAATGGAGACTTGTTAAGAGGAACAGACATATCGTTAGGGGAGAGAACGGCCTCTCCCCTTTTTCCATTACCTATGGAAATAACCGATAGATCGGTATTACCAGTACCGAAGTAATCATCCCCGCCAGACACATGGAAAATCCGCTTATGCTGCCAAGCAAATCGGATTCGCGAATTAATCGGCCCGTCCCAATCCCATGAGATGACGTCCCCACCGCAGTACCGATGAAAAAATCATCCCTCATACCGAACCTCCTAAGCACCTCCGGGCCGATCATGCTGCCAAGCAATCCGGTTAATACGGTGAGAACGGAACCTAATTCCGGGTTCCCCCCCATGGCACGAATAATTTCAACGGAGATAGGTGTAGTTACAGATTTAGGCATCATGGTTAACATGATTTCTCGAGTACCGCCAAGTAAGTGCACTAAAGCTATACTGCTAACTATCCCCATAACGGAACCGGCAAAAATCCCCGCAATAACAGGAGTTATTTTTTCTTTTATTTTTTGAGCATTTTTGTAAAGTGGAACTCCCATGGCTATGGTTGCCGGTCCGAGAAAAAACTCAATCAAGCTTCCTCCGATTTTATAATCCGAATAGGGAACTCCGCCTGCATAAAGCACCAAAATGATTAAACCGGAGCAGACAAACAGCGGGTGAAGCCATCTGATATATCGTTGTACACCCAATGAAACGACGTATGCCAGTACGGTCAGAGAAATGCCGAATATCGGGCTTTGCGCATACGGATGCAGACTCACGAACGTTTCCTCCTTGCCAAGGGCCAAGGTGCGGCAATGTTCGTATTCGCGTTTTCTTTATCTCTGCCGGTTAGCGCCTTCACTGTCCATCCCGTCGAAAGCAATACAGCGAGCCAACTTACGGCAAAAGTGACGAGAATCGCAGCTGCATGCTCGCGGATGAATGGCAGAATAGATAGCGTCCCCGCGATGATGGGGGCAAAAAACAACAGCATATGCCGGTTTAATAACGAAGCGGTTCTTTCCACCCACTTCAGCTTGATGAAACCCATAAATAAAAACAAAGTAAATAAGACCAGCCCGATCACGCTCGAGGGGAGCGGAATATCCAACCCTTCTTGAATCACAATTCCAACTAAATAAAAGATTAATAGAATGGCAAATCCACGCATTACGAGTCCTCCATTATGTCAAGACGTTGCTGTATGTAGGCCATACGATAAATAAAGGAAAAAGCATGCTGCTGAGACAACATGCCTTCTCCTTTAATGCAGTTTACACTTTTACCATGGCTTTAAATTGCTTGCGTCTACGGTGAAGTATAGGCTCCGTGTAACCGTTCGGTTGATTGTATCCTTCGAATACCAGCTCACACGCCGCCTGAAACGCGATAGAACGATCGTAATCTTCCGCCATGGGCCGGTAAGCAGGATCGCCGGAGTTCTGTTCATCGACCACTTTGGCCATGCGCCTCATCGTTTCCAGAACTTGTTCTCTCGTACAAACTCCATGATGCAGCCAGTTCGCCATATGCTGACTGGAGATGCGCAGGGTGGCCCGATCCTCCATCAATCCTACATTATTAATATCAGGCACCTTCGAGCATCCAATTCCCTGCTCTACCCAGCGGACGACATAACCCAGAATGCCTTGGGCATTATTGTCCAGCTCTTGGGCAATTTCTTCCGGACTCCAGCTTCGACCCTTGTCTACCGGGATGTCCAAAATATCGTCCCGAAAGTCCCGGCCGTTAAGCTTTAAATGATTTTGCACCGACTTCACATCGATTTGATGATAATGAAGCGCGTGCAAAGTAGCTGCTGTGGGCGAAGGCACCCATGCCGTATTGCAGCCTGCTTCAAGCTGAGCGATCTTCACCTTCAGCATTTCCTTCATAAGATCGGGCATCGCCCACATACCCTTTCCGATCTGAGCGCGTCCTTGCAAGCCGCAGGCCAGCCCGATGCTCACGTTGGATTGCTCGTAGCCCTGCAGCCACTTCGACGATTTCATGCTGTTCTTGCGAACCATGGGACCTGCTTCCATCGAAGTGTGAATCTCATCCCCGGTTCGATCCAGGAAACCGGTATTGATAAATACGAGGCGATCCTTTACTTCCCGAATACAAGCCTTCAAATTCAAAGAAGTGCGGCGTTCTTCGTCCATGACCCCGATTTTGATCGCATTACGCTCCAAGCCTAGCATGTCTTCCACCCGGCCAAACAGTTCATTCGCAAAAGCAACCTCCTCCGGTCCATGCATTTTCGGTTTCACAATATAGATGGAACCCTTGGATGAATTGGTGAAGGCGCTGTTTTTCAATAGATCGTGTTTGGCGATAAGACTGGTCATCACCGCATCCAGTATCCCTTCGGGAATCTCCTGCCCGCTTGGATCCAAAACCGCATCGATAGTCATTAGATGTCCTACATTGCGTACAAATAACAGCGAACGACCGTGCAGGGTGAACTCCTTCCCGGAAGGTGACGTATACCTGCGATCCGGATGCAGTGTTCGGGTTACCGGTTGATTGCCTTTCGTGAAGGTCGCAGATAAGGTTCCTTTCATGAGTCCCAGCCAATTGCGGTAAACCTGTACTTTATCTTCGGCATCTACCGCCGCTACGGAATCTTCGCAGTCCATGATCGTGGTAAGCGCCGCTTCCATCAGTACATCCTTCACACCGGCTTGATCCGTTTTGCCAATAGGATGATTGCGATCGATTTGAACTTCAAAATGTAACCCGTTGTTGATAAACAATACGGCGTTTGGAGCCTCCGGTGCTCCTTGATAACCGGCAAGCTTGGAAGGCTCCTTCAGTCCGGCTCTTTCCCCGCTGCTCAGCGAAACGGACACTTTCCCCTCCTCGATCGAATAGGCTACGGCGTCTGCATGGGATCCTTGCGTTAGCGGCACCACCCGGTCCAAAAAGCTTCTGGCGTACGATATCACCTTTTCGCCGCGAATCGGATTGTAAGCAGCCGTTATATGAGCCCCGCCCCCATCATCTGTGGCATCGGTTCCGTACAGAGCATCGTATAGGCTTCCCCAGCGGGCATTCGCTGCGTTAAGCGCGTATCGGGCATTATTCACCGGCACGACGAGCTGCGGGCCGGCTTGATGCGCTATTTCGTCATCCACATTTTGCGTCGTAATCAGAGCGTCTTCCGCTTCCGGCAGCAAATACCCAATTTCCAGCAAGAACGATTTATATTCATTAAAATCATAGTTCTCTCCGTTGTTCCGGTGCCATTCGTTGATCCGATGCTGAAGCTCATCCCGCTTGGCTAACAAAGCCTTATTCTTAGGCACCAAGTCGGAAATCAGCCGTTCAAGCTCAGACCAGAAATGCCCTTCATCCACCCGGCTCCCAGGCAGTGCTTCCGAGCTGATAAACCGGTAAAGCTCGGATGCAACCTGCAAATGGCCAACTTTGATATACGGTTCCATCGGTACACTCCTCCTGGTATATAATTATTGAGCTTTCACATGATTTCGAAGGTGTCCGATCCCTTCGATATAACAATCGACCACGTCACCGTCGCGAACCGCTTCCGATCCCGCAGGGGTTCCCGTCAAAATGACGTCTCCAGGCATAAGGGTCATAAAACGACTAATGTATGAAATCATGACGTCGATCGGTGTAATGATGCGCTCCATCAGGCTATCCTGCTTCCCTATCCCATTGACAGCCGCTTGAATGCGGGCGGTCCGGTAATCGAATTCCGTCTCAAGCACCGGACCGAGAGGACAGAACGTATCGAATGCTTTGCCGATCGTCCAATGCCCTTCGGGGTGGAAGTATTGAAAGGCACCCAAGTCGTTCGCTACCGTATATCCGAAAATGACCCCGTCGACCTCCGCAGGCTCCAAATCTCTCGCGGGTTTGCCGATAATGACAGCAAGCTCCGCTTCGAATCGGATCTCTACCGTCCCGCGAGGCAGTAATACCGGTTCCTCCGGACCGACGACCGTACCGAGCGGCTTGAAGAATAAGATCGGCATCTCGGGAACGGGCGGTTTCTCGGCCCCCTCCGCTGCAAAGTTTTTGCCGATGCCTATGATATGTCTTGGAACAAGAGGTGCATGGAATCGGACATCACTTAGCGGAAACGTTCTTCCGGTTAATGTATAGGCACCAAATAAATCTCCGGTAAACTCTTTTACCGTGTTTCCTTCGATAATGCCGCTCAGAATTTCTGCTACTCCGGCAACCGTGAATCGGGTAAACTTCACCTTTCATCAACCTTTCGTTCATTATATTGAACACTGTTCGTAATATTGCTTAAAATAATATTCCCATAGGTTTCTTTAAACGTCAATGGGAATAGGCAATTTGTTGGGCAAAAAATCCCTCTCCGTCGGCAGATACGGAAATCGGAATTGAAGCGCCTCATTTAGTCGTTGATAATCTTTGGGCCAAAGCACAAATCTCTTTTACGGCATTTTCTTTCTTCGCTTCCCAATGATGGATCGGCATGGAGCAGCTGACGGCTGCAACCACTTCTCCCCTGTGGCGAATCGGTGCTGCGACGCAGCAAAAGCCCATGACACCCTCTTGCAAGTCCATGGAATAACCATGGTGCCGTGCCTTCTCCAGCTCCTGCATAAACACCTCACGCGAGCCAATTGTGTGTTCCGTTACTTGGGGCAGCGTCTCTTCGGGGAATATTCGCACAATCTGTTCGGCATCTATCTCCATCATCAGCGACTTTCCAAGACCGGTTGCATGAGCCGGGAAACGAACGCCGGGGCCTGACACCATCTGAACCGGAGAGGGCGCTTCCATTTTGGCGAGATATAAAACCGCATTTCCGTCCAAACGGGCCAGCTGAACAGATTCCTGAAGTGTCTGCATGACCGGACCCGCGGCTCGTTTAAATTCTTCAATCAGATCGTACTGCCTAAAGTAAGCGCCGCCGAAATCCCCGAGCGAGCTCCCGACCGCATAAGTCTCGTTCCGGTCTTTCTGTATCCACTGCAGGCGTTCCATCGTGGAAAGCAGAGAGTACAGCGTGCTTTTACTGATGCGCAGATGCTTCGATATATCGGATAATTTCCATTTAAAGGGCTCCTCGGCAAGCAGCTTCAATACGGCATGCGCCCGATCGAGTGCAGGTACAGCATATTTTTGTTCCATCGCGTTTCCTTCTTTCATCCGTGCCATCCTGTTTTTATCTATTATAACCCCGTATCACCCCATCCTAACATGCATTTCTCAAGCCAGTCAATGTGTGAGAGGTTTCATTGTCAAAGAACAGGGATTACACGCTATTCCTTGGAGGAAGCGATAAATTTCTTAACTTCAACACAACGGGCAGGTTTCGGAAATACTTTGTCCGGGTTGCATAAGCCGAGAGGGTTGAATACGTCGCGGATATCGGTTTGAGCCTGAATTTCTTGCTCATTGAAAATAAAACGCATATCCTCCAGCTTCTCAATTCCCACCCCATGCTCGCCGGTAATGGATCCGCCTACGTCCGCACAAGCCTTCAGCACCTCGGAGCCTGCGGCTACCGCTCGCTCCGTCTCTCCGGGCACCCTGGAATCAAATAAAATGAGCGGATGAAGATTGCCGTCGCCGGCATGAAACACGTTAGCGATGCGCAGCCCGTATTTCGCGCTGATCTCGCCAACCTTCGCCAGAACTTCGGGAAGCTTGCTGCGCGGAATCACTCCATCCTGAACCAGATAATCAGGAGAAATGGTGCCCATCGCGCCAAATGCGGTTTTCCGGTTAGCCCACCACCGCGCTCTTTCCTGTGCATCGGCGGCCTGGCGCACCTCCCGCACCCGGTTTCTTTGGCACACAGCAATGATGTGATCAATCTGATCCTGCAGCCCTTCCTCGATGCCGTCAACTTCAACAATAAGCACTGCACTTAAATCCTTAGGGTATCCCACCGGATAATTGCCCGATTCAACGCCTTCAATGGCGATCTTATCCATCATTTCCAGGGCAGCCGGAACGATGCCTGCAGCAATGATTTCCGAGACGGCCCTGCTTGCATCATTGACGTCGTCGTATAAGGCGAGCACCGTCTTGACGCCCTGTGGCCTTTTCAAAATTCTGACCGTAATTTCCGTTACGATGCCCATCGTGCCTTCCGAACCGGTAAGAATGCCAAGCAAATCATACCCCGGACTGTCCGGCATCCCTCCGGTTTTCACGATGTCTCCGTTCGGCAGTACGAGCTCGAGTCCCAATACATGGTTGGTAGTTACACCGTATTTGAGACAGTGTGCTCCGCCGGCGTTTTCCCCGACGTTTCCCCCGATCGTACAGGTTGCCTGACTGGAAGGATCTGGCGCGTAATAGTAACCCTTCGACGAAATCGAATTGGACAGCTTCAGATTGACATAACCCGGCTGAACGACCGCCCTGCGGTTCATGTAGTCGATGCTAAGCAATTTATTCATGCGCACCAGGCTGACGATCACTTCCCCGCCTAGCGCGATAGCCCCGCCGCTAAGGCCTGTTCCCGCCCCTCGAGGCAAAAAAGGAATTCGCCGTTCATACAAATATTTGACTACCCGGGAAACCTCCTCCGTCGACTTCGGGAAAACGACGGCCGCGGGAAGTGATTTTTCAATCGTATATCCATCACATTCGTACGCTACCAAATCTTCATACCTGTGCAGGACGGCAGCAGGCCCAATCATTTGCTCCATAGCCCGGATGAATTGTTCACGCTGCTCGAGACTCACGAACCCGTTTCTCGCCGTATTCTTAGCGTTATTCATGAGCGATGCGCCTCCTCGTTTCGGTATGCCCAATCGAGCAGCTGAATCGTATGGACGATTTGCTCCGTCCGGTCATGGCGCACGACGCCTACCTGAAACTGCATCATACATCCGGGATTGCCCATAGCCACCGCATCGCATCCGCCGGGGATGTCGTTCATCTTGCGGTCCAGAAGCTGCCCCGCCATTTCGGGATGCGTCAGGTTATAGATGCCTGCACTGCCGCAGCAGCGGTCGGCGTCGGGCAGATCGACGATGCGTAAACCGGGGATGGCCGCAAGCAGCCGGCGCGGCTCCGTCCGTATACCTTGTGCGTGTGCAAGATGGCATGCGTCATGATAGGTGACCGTCATGTCGAGCTTCCCTTTGGGGGCGATCAGACCGAGCCGGTCGAGAAACTGTGATACATCCATGATTTTTTCGCTGAACAAATGCGCCTTATCGCGGTAGCGTTCATCATGCTTGAACAATTCATCGTATTCCTTCAGCGTTGAACCGCAGCCCGCCGCATTAATAATAATGGCGTCAATGTCATCGGATAAAAATACATCGATATTATGGCGAGCCAATTGCTTCGCTTGATCCCGATCTCCTGCATGAACGTGCAGAGCGCCGCAGCATTTCTGCGCTTTCGGGATCCATACCTCGCAGCCGTTGCGGCGGAGAACCCGGATCGTCGCCTCGTTAACGTCGCTGAACACGACATCCATGACGCAGCCCGTAAGCACCGCCACCTTCGCCCGCTTGACACCGATGGCAGGCAGCGTTTCCGGGTGGGAACGCAGCACCGGAGGGCTCGAAAGCTTCGGCAGCGCCTTTTCCATCTCGCGCAAATGGGGAGGAAGGAGCCGCATGAATCCAAGCTTATCCGCTGCATAAGCGAGTCCGGACTTTTGGTACAGCTTCAGCAGCGTGCCCAGCATCTGCATTCTTGACGGATACGGGAACAGCCCATGCAAAAACAGCTTGTGAAGCAGCCCCGACAAGCCTTTTGGGGGATCTGCCTTGTACAGCTGTCCTCTCGCTTCTTCGATCAGCGCACCCACTTGGACATTAGAAGGACAAGCGGTTTCACATGCCCGGCAATCCAGACAAGTGGACACCGGATGCTTGAAAAACTCGTTAAGCTGCATTTTTCCTTCTGCAACGGATTTGATCAGATACACCCGTCCCCGTGGAGAATGCGGTTCCAGCGCGGTTTCCTGGTAAGTCGGGCACGCCTCCAGACACATCCCGCAATGCACGCATTGCGAGAATTTATCCGGATCGGGGGCATCCTCCCATAAATAATTGGAACGGGTTAACGAAACATCGTCGCATGCCGGGGGAGCCGCTTGCTTTTTTTTAACGCCTTGTTGCGACATCTCAAATCCCTCCTACAAACCGACCCGGATTCAAGATGCGCTTGGGATCGATTTTATGTTTGATGCCTCTCATCAACTTCCAATCTTCCGCTTCTGCGCCCCATACGTTCAGCTTCATCTTGATATTGCGGGGTGCGACTTCGATCACCGAACGTCCGTTCAGCACGCCAAGGAACGACTCGACTGTGTGCAGCCATTCGAGCACTTCCCGCTGCTGCCCAAAGTCTGCTTGAACCGTAGCTCTGCTGATGCCCGTATATAAGCCTCCATGGAAATCGAGCGGCAGCCCTCTTTCATCAGCTGCATTCTGTGCTACCTCGTAGACGGCCGGTACCTCTGCAAGCATGGAGAGCAGCTTGACGCTAACGACAAGCTTGTCGTCCGGAATGTCATTCGAATTCGGAAGATGCTCTCGCAGCCCGGAAAGCACGACCTGGGTTTCTTCATATCCCGAGATCTGCTCCCGCACCGTAACGCCTAAGCTGTCACAAGCGTTCAACAGCCAGTTCAACTGAAATTGTACCGACCGTTCCACATCCTCGAACGATATGAGCAGCAAAGGACCTTTAACGGCTACCCCGAATAAACGCGATCCAAGACGACTATTCACCCATTCGACTGCGGAAGGCTCAAGCTGCGAATCGAGCAGCATTTCCTGCAGCCTGCGAAGCTTAAGCAAGTCTGTGCTGTGAATGGCCAAAGCCCCGGCGTAAACGGGGATGGGCCGGATTTTAAAAGTAAGCTCGGTAAATACTCCCAGTGTACCCATGGAACCGATCAAAAGCTTGTTCATATCGTAACCTGCCACATTTTTGACAACCTTGGCACCTGTACGAATCAGCGTGCCGTCCGGATAACAAATACGGGAAGCGATTAAATAATCTCTCGCTGAGCCATACATCGCTCTTTTGGGCCCCGATGCGTTGGCTGAGATGATCCCGCCAAGGGTCGATTGCTCCCCCCATGCCGGATCAAGCGGCAGGAACTGCCCTTCCTTGCCTAACGCTTGCTGGAGCTCGCTCAAGGTTGTTCCCGGCAGTACGGTAACGGTGAGATCCCCGACGGAATGTTGAGTGACGCCGGACATGTTTCTGAGCGACAGGATCACATCCGCTCCATCATCCGGATGTCCATATGCATCCTTCGTCCCCCCGCCCTGAGGTGCGATCTGAACATGGTTTTCACTGGCCCAGCCCAGAATTTGTTCGACCTTACGCTCTTCGTCAGGAAACACAACCAAAGGAGCCTGAAGCTGATATTGACGCTCCCTCTCTACGCTGCCGACCGCAACGTTATCCGAACCAACCATTCCGACCAAATCATGCTTCATTTTCTCGGTTGTTAGCTTGACCGTTTCAGGCATTCTTTCACCTCGCTTGAAAATCGGTAAACATCCTTCTCATCCAAGTAAAACTTGCTTTCGCAGAGACTTCAGCTGATAGCTTCGAATCATGTTGTTCATTATAATGAACATAGTTCCATATAACGTTCATAGTCATTTTCCCACAGGTTACCAACCGTGTCAATATATTTGATCGTACATTACACACCTCCAAGGCCTTTGATCAGCTTCCACGCGATTCCCGTGTGTATACATCGTCAGGGCGTAATTCGTTGAGCATTGGCTCCCCGGCTCGATAGCGTCTTACATTCTCAGCAATAATGTCGATGGAACGGCCGGTTCGGTCGGGGACCTGCGGTGTGGTATGCGGTGTAATCAGCGTATTGGGCGCATCCCAGAGCGGGCTGTCCGAAGGCAGCGGTTCCTGTGTAAAGGTGTCGAGCCCGGCTCCGCCGATCTGCCCCGCATAGAGAGCCTCTGCCAATGCTGCTTCATCCATGACAGCCCCGCGAGCCATGTTGACAATGCAAGCGGAACTCTTCATCAGCGCCAGCTCCCGGCGGCCGATCAAGTGATGCGTTGCATTGCTCAAAGGCACGGCAAGCACGATAAAATCGCTCTCGGCAAGCAGCTCGTCAAGCGAATCACCGTTGCTGCCGCACAAGAGCCTGTCGACTCCCGGAGGCGGAGGAGCGCTGCTCCGGCGATAACCGAGTACTCGCATGCCCATGGCTTTGGCCCGTACAGCCAGCTCGGTGCCGGTATTGCCCATGCCGATGATGCCGACCGTTCTTCCGTACAATCCCCGCAGCTCGTTCTGACCGGGTACTCCCCATTGGTGTGCCCGTTGAGCGTCAAGGAACCGCGGGTATTGATAGGCCAGCGCCAGCATAAAAAATAGCGCATGCTCCGCCAACGCCGGAGACGACCGCCCCGCTGAGCTCGTGACAAGCAGTCCCCGCTCGAACAGCTCAGGCCGGGCGCTCCTGTTTAATCCGGCATGATCGCAGTGAATCCAGCGTAGCAGCGGTGCCTGTAGGAATCGTTCGTCAAGGATATCACCTGCAAGCACTGCCGCATCCGCGACCTCAAGCGCTTGCGCTATGCCTTCGTGATCATCGCTGCGCAGGCGGATGAGCGTTGCCGGTTCAAAGGCTTGGGCTAATCTCTGATAATGCTCCTCTTTATAGTTAACGGTTGTAAGCACAACCCGAATGTCCCTCATGGTTTATCCTCCTAAAGCATATTGAAGTTTTAATCCTCGACCACAACCGTCTCAAACAGGTCCAGCTCATCCAGATGAAACGATAGTTGTCCATTGCTGTACACGAAAGGAATATCCCCGGAGCGGCGCAACCTATACACACGGGATGGTTCGGAATCAGCCCGAAGGGTGAAGCGGATGTCGCGAATCGGAATCGGTGCGTGGAAGGCTGTTCCCAGCTGGCCGGAACCATTCACGGCACTTACAAGGCGACGCGAAGGACCCTGATAGAGGCATATTTCCACGAGCGGTGAAGCGGTAACTTGAAGCGATTCCCGGTGGCTGAGCACATCCCGTATCGCTGCCATCAAGAGTCGGGCATGGCCGTGATTGCTCAGCTTTTCATAGTGCGCACCTATTCCCCATGGTATATAGGCGGATTCCCCTTTCCCATAGCGGTTATGAATCAGACCGGCTGTGTCTGTCTCCTCGGTGATGTAACATTTCTCCGGCGGTCCGAACATACAGGAAGGAATCAGTCCAAGGAATCCGGCTGCCCCTTCCCCAAGCTTGCATTCCAAAGCTTCTCCATATAAGTAAACAAGATCAATTTGTTCGAAATGTTTAAGAATCGTCTTGTCGGTTTCACGAATTCGGAAGTAGGCCCCCTGTGTCTGGGGTTTAAGGACAAACTCCCTGGCCCCGATGCTTTGCAGGCGGATGCGTCCCATCGGATGACCTTTGAGGTCGCAGGTGGAGGTAAATCCGGTTGCAAGGAGTTTACCTCCTCCTTCTACGAAACGATCAACCGCTTGCACGGCTTCATCGCTCATACTTCGCTGGTCGGCAAGGATCAAGAGCTTGTATCGGCGGAGCTTCTCGTCAATCTGCGGCGATTGCAGCATGCTATCATGCAATAGATCATATTGCACGTGGTTTTCCGCGAAAATTCTCATGATGCCCTTTAATTCATTTTTGCTTCCATACATACTGCTGCTTTCTGGAACAACCAGACAAATCTCCGCTAGGGAGGTGAGATTCGAATAATAGTCCTCGTGTTTTTGATGGAAGCGGTAAATATCCTTCACGAGATCGAAGCAAAGCCGGTCATCCTGATTAATGAGCGTGCCGATCACATAGTAGTCAAGCCCTCCCCCGTTTACCAGATTTTGTACCAGCCGGAGTCCGGTTAAATGGGGAGAAACCGCAGTATGACGCATAGCATAATCAACAAAGTGAACCGCGGAATTACTTACGGCCATTCCGTCCCAAGTGCCCCGAACCGTGCGCACATTTTCCGTAGCCGAATAATTCCATTCCGGTAAAGGGCGATTCATCCCCGTGTTGGATTCCTTGCGGAAGATGTCGGTACCCGAATGCGTATAGTTGCATATTGCGATATGCGGATTGATGCTCTTAACTACCTCTACCCGTCTGAGAAACAGCTCCCTTACCGTTTCGGTACGGAACTTCTCATAATCCCGGAACACCGGATCGTTCGGATCCTCTTGAAGAGGGAGCCGTTCATGGCCTGTGTATTCCAAAAACCGCTTCCGGCAGCTGCCGCATTGGCAAATTCCGTAATAATTGTAGCTGTAGTCATGCGTAACATAACCGTGCATATTGAAAAATATTCCGTCAATGGGATACCTTTCAGCCACTTCCCGCAAGATGTCAAGCGAATATTCTTGTTGGTAAAAGCCATTGATACAAGTGTGCACCTGACCGTTGTAATTCACGATTTTCCCCTCAATACTCCGATACAGCCAATCCGGATTCGGCAAAGCGCATTGTTCATTCAACCGGCTGAAATCAAAGCGGGCTATAAACTTCATCCCCCGTTCGTGAACGCGTTCAATCACCTGCCCGACAAAATCGCCCTTCAAATTCGGATTGACATAATGGAATTCAAGCGCGGAGGGGTAGTTGGCCACGATTCCTCCTACGTTAAACAGCAGAACGTTTGCCGAAAACTCCTCAAGACTGGCTATATACTCATCGATATCGAGCCTCGCATCAATCTCTCTTAAATTTGTCTGTATCAGCCGAAGAGGCTTCTGTTCCCACCATGCCATAAGCTAATTCCTCCTAAGTTCGCTAATTCGATAATCCGCTTTCTCAAGCCATTTCGGCCGTACGGTAATCCCCCAGCCAGGGCCGTCAGGAATGGAGATTTTGCCGTCCCTCACTGCGAAATCCTCCATAAACAAGTCCTTCGTCCAATCATTAGATTCGATGCTGAACTCCATAAATGAACCTCGGTTCGGGATCGCTCCGCACATGTGCATCGTAAAAATCGTTACCATTGATAAATTAGCCGCATGCGGAGTACACGTCATTCCGGCCTCCTGAGCCATACGCGCAACCTCAATTGCCCTGCTGAGTCCACCGATGTAACAAATATCGGGTTGAACGATATCGACAGCATGCATGTTGATCATCCGCTGGAACTGCGCCAGGTCCGTATCCTGCTCCCCGCCCGTTACATTCAGCTTGAGAGCATCGGTAACCTGCTTGGTCCATTCAAGCTGCGGATACGGACACGGTTCCTCGTAGTGCACCACCCCGTATTGTTCAAGCATGCGGCCCACCTCAATGGCACGAGCGGGGGTAAAGCCGCTGTTAGCATCAACATACAGCAGCGTATCGTCACCAAGCGCACGGCGCACCGCAGGCACGATCTGCTCCGTACGGCCCGGATAAACGTCAACGTCGTTTCCGAATTTATTGGCAATTCGGAACTTAAAGGCACGAAAGCCATGCTTATCCTGAAGCCGCTTCAGGCGCTCTCCCTCCTCTTCCGGCATGATATCGCGCCGCATGCTTGAGCCGTATACCTCGATATCCCCGATTGTTCCGCCAAGCAGCTCGCATACGCTTTTCCCGAGGCGCTTTCCTTTAAGGTCCCACAGCGCGGTATCGAGTCCGCCGACAGCACGGCACACATAAGATCCGGGGAATTTATGCTCGTGGGTAACAATAGCCTCCACAAGCTCGGCAATTGGGTCAGCATCCTTCCCGAGCGCCAGAGGGGCGATCTGCTGATGCAGAACCAGTGCGGAAATATTGGCATGATAAGGGGCAATCTGTCCGATACCCTCGCAGCCGTCGTCCGTGCGGACACGGGTAATGCAAATCGTTTGGGTACTAAATGTTTCTATGCTCTTAATTTTCAATACGAACTCCCTCTCCTTATAACGGTTTATCCAATAGAAGCGAAGCATTGACAAATTCGATATCCTCAAGCACCTGCGGACGGAACAGCTCCCACGAGAACGGTGTTTTCCCCAGGTGCAAAAGCGGCTGCTCCACGTAATGGGAATTGGTAACACGAATCAGATCATCCCAGTGTTTTACGGCGTTTGGCTGCTCCAGCCACTGTAAGGCTTTTTGCCGTTCCGCTTCCTCGCCGGTCCTCACGTAAAATTCAAAGCACACACCGGCACGGAGCTTCGCGGCGAAATAAAGCCCCAAATGGGCCCAAGCCTCGATATCCCCCATCTCACAGCACAGTGCTGGAGAACCGTCGGCAATCGAAGCAAGCACACCTAGCCCTAGCCGGGCATCATTCTCCAAAGTATCCGCCAGCTGAAGCGGTGTCACGTAGCCTTCAACCGACTTATTATCGGTAATATGGTCGACATACCTGCGGATGGATAAATAGTCGGGATCCAATGTTTCGCTGCTTAGCAAATCCTCTAGTGAAATAAAAGCTTGCCCGGAATTGTACTCCGATTTATCGGTCGACAAAAAACCTTCCGTATACAAGGTGAAATCCCATGAGAAGGAGATAAACGAAGCGAGCGCCATCGGCATTTTGCAAACCGACGAAAATGCCTCAAGTAGCGGATAACCGATGGATTTGCCGTACCGATTTGCTATTGCGTTCGCAAACACCTTATCGGAGGTCATGGGATCATACAGCAGTCTTCCCCACAGCATGTAATACAACCAGTGCTTTTCAAAAGCGTATGTCCATTGAATGTGCGGACTGTCCGGCGCGTGGGAATAATCGACAGCAGGAATAAAACATTCGGATCCGATGTAATATCCGCCCACATAATCTTGACCGTTTTCCGACAGATGTCTTCTGATAAAATCCGGCTGGGCCCAGCGCAGCGTGAAAAAATCCTCGTTACGGACCATCCACGTAATTTTGTAATTTTGTGGCTCCGGTTCCCAATATCCTTCCATGCCTTCAGAGCCTCCGTGCGTCATGAGCAGCTTCGTTGAAGAATACGCGTGGGACCAATTGAATTTTACTTCCACCCATACCGGCTCCGGCAAACCTTGATTATTTTCAATTGAGGCTCTTGTTATGGAAGGATCCACTGAAAAGGGCGCCCGATGAATAAACTTAATGGGCCGACCGGCTGCTTTCATCCCTTCATAATAGACATCTTCTATCCAATCCTGCCGCAGTTGAGGCGTCATTCCATTCATTCTTTCGCCTACGGAGATACCGAAGCCGGTTAAACCAGGGTATTCGTCAATCAGCTGCGTCACGCACTCGCGGGTATACTGCTTGATTTGGTCGGTAGAATAATAATCTCCGTGATGATAGAACGTTTCGTCGCTGACAGCACTAGGGTCATAATGCTCCCGAAACGATTCCGAAACGAAAATATTCCAGTTCACCAAGTACGTTTCAATCCCGCGGTCATGAGCCATTTGGAACAGAGACGTCCAAAACCGCTTCCAATCGGCTAGCTCCTCATCTGTAAAAGGAGTTGCTTTAGGAAAATTCGTAGGCTTAATCATGTAAGGGAACGGATGAAGGCACCACAAAGTCAGCACATTGTAGCGGTTTTCCGCCATCATGTCCATAAAGGCCTGCCAAAAGGCAAGATCACGGACCGTTTCCTTTTGTAGTTCAAAGCATTCGTTCCTCCGGTAGGTTGACCAAGGTAGATTGAACTTCACGGCGCGGAATGAAAATCCGGGATTAACGATGCACTCGGAGATACTTTCCAGATCACCGTGTATCCTAAGCTGCTCCGCGACCTCCAGCACGCCATACATAGCGCCGGACTCGTCGCGGGCCAAAATGTAAAGCGCCGGATTTCCTTCATACGGCGAACGGCGTATTTCAAAGCCCTCCGCCCCGACCGATCTATCGGCGGTCAAGCCGAATGAGCCTTCCGCCGCCCCCTTGTCGCCAATATGGATGATGATATGATTCACACTCGGGCGCTGTTCTTCAAGAACCGACCGGCTCTTTCCCAAATTCTCTATAGCGGCTTGCAATCTGCCAATGGCGAACGTAATCTTCGCTGAACGATCTGGGAACATTAGTGAGATTGAGATTGTCATGTTGTCTCCTTCCAAGGTAAAAAAGTAGGCACGTTGCCGAGACAACATGCCTTCTCTATGATTGCTTGACTCCGCGAATTCGTTATTTTTTCACTTTCGCATACCATTCTCTCGCGCGTTTTGTAACCTCTTCGCCGCCCGACTTATTCCATTTCTCTACAAATTCATCGAATTTGCTGATCGGATATTGACCGACGATAATCTTGGAGGCATATTCCACAAAAAGCGTACGGTTGTTGATATCCGTGAAGCCTTCGTAGACGCTTGCAGGCATACCGTCGCCGGCTATGATCTTGGCGTACTTCTGGGCCTCCGTCATATTACGGATGGTTTGATCCGTAGCCCATTTTCTGTCTTCCGTTGATGTGTTTTTAATCTGTGAGGTCATGAAATCAAGAGTAGCCAGGTTTTTATACGGCTCGAAAATCATGTTCTCCTGGGTGCTCTTATCATCCGGAAGCCTAATGCCTTTGCCGTCTTTCATGGTGTAGTGCATTCCTTCTACTCCCAGAAATAACGTAGTCCAATTCTTCTTGTCATACGCGTTGTTCAGCAGCTTCAAGGTAGCCATCAGCTTCTTCTGATCCTTGTTGTTCTTAACAACCCAAGCCGGTGGAGTTAACCGCTTCCAGGTATAGAACCCTTTAAATCCAGGGACTTCAGGCAAGGGGAGCGCCGAGTAATCAGCCTTCACTCCGGTATTCTTATTCATGTTCTCCAGACGATCATTCGTGGTTTCCGCCCAGTGAAAATAAAGTCCTGCCTTATTCCCTTCAACCTTTCCGTCCCACTTCTGTTTGTTGTTCAGCAGTGTCTCTTTGTCCAATAATCCGTCTTTGTAGAGCTTGGCGATAAACTCCAGGGCAGCTTTCATATTCGGTGTCACCGCGGAATAAGTCAGCTTGCCGTCGTATAGATCCCACTCCGGAATTCCTTCGAACATGGCGACGCCGTACATGGCGAATAGATGGTCCATCCAGCGCGCCTGCTCTCTTCCTCCGGTCGGCACCTCATCCTTTTGGCCGTTGCCATTCGGGTCCTTGTCCCGGAACGCCTCCAATACCTTGACAAATTCGTCCTGAGTCTTGGGCATCTGTAGACCCAGCTTGTCGAGCCAGTCTTTTCGGATCATACCCGAGTATCTTCCATAATCCAGCACACCGGGTATATAGTAAATTTTGCCCTGACCGGTAGGGTCGTTAGCCTTGACGATATCCCATACGTCCTTAGGAATGGATTCCCATACATTCGGCGCATACTTCGGTAATAGCTCAGTCAGATCGGCAATAGCGCCATTCTTGGCCAGGCTCGATTCGATACCGTTCCAAGGCGCGAATAGATCCGGCATTTCGTTGGCTGCGATTTTCAGGTTTAACTGGTTCAGGTAGGTGGTACCTCCGTTCCATTCCACATAGGGATGGAGGACTCCGACGCCCAGCTTCTCCTTATAGAATTCATATAGCTTGCTGCCCTTAGTGGTCGGTAAATAGCCGTTGTTTTCTCTCCATACTTCAATATCGACGATTTCATTCGTCATGCCCGGGTCCTGAGACGAAGATGCTGAAGGTGCAGGCGACTCCGTTTTGCCGGAACAGCCGGCAACGACCGATAATGCAAGCGATACCGCTACCGAGAGCGCACCCATTTTTTTAACTTTCATTCCATTTCCCCCTTTAATTTCATTATCCATATGTTTCAGGCTATACGCCATAAAACCATTATCATTTTAACCTTTAACGGATCCAACCATGGCTCCCTTGACAAAATACTTCTGCAAGAACGGATATACCGCAATGACAGGAACAATCGCGAAAATGACGGTGGCTGCTCTTAATGTTCGTTCGTTATAATTGACGTCGAGCTTGGAAGGAACAAGTGCCATAATCACACTGTCGTCGGTGATAAACTGCCGGATTTTGATCTGTAACGGGAACAGCTCCGGATTTTGCAAGAAAAGCAGTGGTGTCTGGAATTGATTCCATATGACAACGCCGTAGAACAAGGCCAAGGTGGCCAATACCGCCTTGGACAGCGGGAGCACGAATTGGAACAGCATTCGGAAGTACCCGCAGCCCTCGATGAAAGCCGCTTCCTCCAGCTCTTTGGAAAATTGCTTGAAGAAGGTCCTCATGATGATCAGGTTGAACGGATTCAGTATATGGGGCAGGATCAAGACCAATGGATTGTTATAAAGTCCGATACCTCGAACCGTCAGGAAATAGGGCACGAGCGGTGCTTTGAAAACCATGGCGATGACTACTCCGACCATAACCACCGGGCCCCAGCGGAACTCCGACTTGGAAAGCGGGTAAGCGAGCAATGCGGTAATCAGCAATGCCAATACCGTGCCGATCAGTGTCGAGCCCAAGGTGAGGAAGAACGCCTTCCACAGGTCGGGACGATAAATGATATACTCCCAGGAGTCGAACGTGAAGCCTCTTGGCCAGATTGTCACCAGATTCAAATCTACGTCTTTCTTCGAACTGAACGAAGTGGAGAGGACAGACAAAAGCGGAATGATGGCAAAAAGGGACAGAAGAACAAGAACGACTGTAATCCCCGATACAAATACCTTTTCTCCTCTGGATTCAGACATGGTTACCAAAGCCCCCCATCAGACACTTTTCTTGACAGCCTGTTGAAAATGTATACCAGAACAAATCCGATGATGGATTGGAACAAGCCGACCGCAGTAGCAAAGCTGTATTGCGCTTGCTGGATTCCCGTCCGGAATACATACGTATCCAGAATATCCCCGACACTGTATGTCATCGGTGTCAACAAATTATACACGTGATCAAAGCCCAGCTCCATGAAATTTCCGATCTCAAGCAAGAACAGTACCAACACTGTAGGCAAGAGGAGCGGCAAAGTAATGTGAAGCAGTTGTTTAAACTTGGAGGCGCCATCCATCATCGCCGACTCATATAGCTGCGGATCGATTGAGCTGATGGCAGCCATATAGACTACAGTTCCCCATCCTGCATCCCTCCATATGGCTGTAACGATATAGACCATACGAAAGTAATCGCTTTCTTGCATGACAAGCACCGGATCATAACCAAACCACCCAATCACCACATTGAACAATCCGCTTAGAGAGAAGAAATCGAAGACGATGCCGGCAATGATGACCCAGGACAAAAAGTGCGGGATATAGAGCGCCGTTTGGATTCCTTTCCTTAACGCTGATTTCCGGACCTCGTTGATCATTAGCGCGAGTAAGACCGGAACGGGAAATACCAGTGCGATTTTGAGAAAGCCCAACATCAGCGTGTTACCGAAGATTCGGATAAAATCCGGATGTTGGATCAGTGATTGAAAGTGCCGAAGCCCCACCCATGGGCTATCAAGCATCCCTTTGAATACGGAATACTCTTTGAATGCGATTACAGTTCCTACAAGAGGAATGTACTTGAACGTGATAAGAAACAGGATGCCCGGAACGGCCATAATATATAGCGGCCACAATACGCTCATCCGATGTTTAGCAGCCTTGTCCAATTTCTTTCCTTTCGCAACCACTTTCATCTGATGATTTACGACTTTTTCCAAGTGACTCCCCCCATGCGACTCATTGTTGTATTCGCTTACAAATACTATACTATCGGGATTAGCATTGCTCAATCAGGCGTTTTTAAGTTTCTTGCCATGTCATTTTTAAGATATAAAGCATTTTCCCCACTCCTTCCAGCTCACCAGCCCAGGCAACCCTCCCTTCCCCTGTTACACCATTAGTCACACCCTATTGGTTTATAGAGTTGTCCCATCGATTCCTGATCCGGATCCGTTGATTGACTGATTGATGCATGCATACAAATACTTTACCCAAGGAAATAACAGCATTCAATCCGGTGTTTTTTAGACTTAACAAGGTGATTTTTAAGAAAAGCACCTAACGAAGCCCTATCAGAGAAGTACATTCGTGCTAAAGGGGATGCTTTTTTTGAAACATCAGAATTCTTGAGCTCCGCTCAAAACTTAAAAATTCTGATGTTATAAGAAAATGTACGGATCCGCCGTTCCTTATTTTTCCCAAAAGCCTTAAAAATGCCATTGCTCAAACTATAAAATGCCCTGTTGGAGAATTTGTACAGAGAGAATATATTATTATTTGTAAACGGATACAAACCAGTGCCGAAAGGCGGTGAGAAATTAAGAACCAATCCCTGAATGAAGGTATTAGGTCCGTTCACATCGCTTTACCAGAACCATTCTATTTTTTGGGGGGAGGGGGAGGAAGCCTCAATCAAGGTTAGAGAAGATCATCCTGCAAGCATATGTAGTAAGTCCAATATGGCATGAGGAAAAACGAATGTCAGCAAACGCAGAAATAGGCTGCCCTCAGGACAGCCTATTAGGTTAGATCAGCGGGCTAAACGGATGTTAAGCCTTGCCGCTACGCCGGCAGGGTTCTGCGATGACCGCGGTCCGCCAAAGTTGAAGGCAACGATAACGATGTCGTTAATACCTACTCTTCGCAGGAAGGGACGTATGTCAAATGTGCGTCCTTGCGTGAAGAATTCAGGGGTATTCTGCGGTGCATCATACAGGACGATTCTGCCGTTGATGAGAACGACGGCATAATTATCTACCGATAAAAACAATCTCGCTCTCCGGATCGTGCGCTCGTTCTCTATCCGGAATCTGGTGGAAATGACGGCAGCTTGGTTTGTCAGATCGCGTGAGCTCCATACATAGCTGGCATTATTCACTGCTATCCAAGCCGGATTACGTTCGATGGTTTGTGCGTTGAACCAGGTATTGTCGGTACCGATGACTTGACGTCTTTGGGTGATACGGATCGGTGCCTTGGTAGCGCGAAGCTTTGAAACATGACGACGGTAGATCGCCATGACCCTTTTCCGGCTGATTCCTGCACTTTTCGGCAGACGAATGACCTTCTTGGGGATGGCTCTGCTTTTGCGGATCAAAGGCATGAAATGGTCAACTCCTTGTCATTAGAGGATGGTATTACAGAGGCAGTGTATGCTCGGTAAAAGGTTACGGAGAGTGCGGTAATCCATATCTTGTATAAAAGAGGCGAATATTGGCTGTCAAAGTCGTTCCGTTTGGTTTTCGTTTACACGCCCGTGTAAACGCATACAACCGGCACAATGTCAATAACCTGGATCACTCTATTCTTAGGAGGCGGACTCAATCATGGTACATACCAAAAAATGTTATGGGTTAAAAACTCTAAGCTTCACTCTCGCTGCTGTGTTACTGGGGACTAGTATTAACCTCCCCCAAACAAGCAAAGCGAATGCGGCTTCAACTACCTCAAGTGCAACGATATCCGTTGATGCTAATGTCTCGCAAGGTACACTTTTTAGAAGCGAGCAGTACTTCAATGTAGCCAAACAATCCACTTATCCGGAAGCGCAGGCTTCAAGGTCTGCAGATATACAGTTTCTTAATGATCAGGGCCTCCATACGAAAATTCAAAGAGCATGGCTCAATGAATCGGAAATTTACGATGAAGCTACAGGGCTATTCAACAAATTTGATCGAATTGACGCTTATTTGACGCAGGTAAGCGATATGGGTGAAGAACTGTTGATTAATTTAAGAGCGGAGAAGGTGATCAAAGAATTTGAGTATACACCTGCGCAGATCAAGCCCATCGTGAAAGAATATATCAAACACATCAAACAAAATTTTCCAAAGGTAAAGTATTTGGAGGTTACTAATGAGCCCGATGCTCCTCCAAACAGCGACGCTAACTATTATAGAATTGACCCGGTTACTAAAAAACAAACGACCACAAATATTCTTTCACCAAGTAATTATTACAGCTACTATAAAGCTTTCTCCGATGCTGTAAATGAAGTTAATGCGGAATTAAAGCCATCGGTTCCTTTGCAGGTTGGAGGACCCGCTTTATACAATTTCGATTTACATTGGCTCAAAGGGTTTTTGGATGGATATAAGGACGATACCTCGCCGACAAAGAAGCTTGATTTCATATCCTACCATGGTTATTTAAGAATAGATCCCAGCACTGGAAGATATCTTTTTTATAAGGAGACCCCGACTATTGCGATTGATGAACGGGCCCAACTTGAGGCTGAACTCAGGAGCAGAGGGATAAGCACGGATATACCATCATTCATAACGGAAACAGGTATGTACCCGGGACCTTTGACGGATACTCCCGACAGCATCGGGGGAGTTCAACCAGACCAATTAAGGCAGGCGGCAGGAATGGCTTCACAAGCTTATTGGTATTCGACCAGCAGCAGTAAAAACTATCCCTTTGGCTGGAATGTACGCCATAATGGCGGTAATGGCAGAAAGGATAGCCTAGTAAGCAGAGATAGCTATAATAAACTGCTGAATCCCATTTATTCAGACAAGTTTACACCTTTTGGAAATATGAGGGTAATGCAGTCAAAAATGAAAACGACAAAGGTATCCGCTACCTCGGATAGCATCGACAGCAAAGGTAAAGGTGTATATGCCTTGGCCTCCAAGGATGATACAGGTATCTCCCTTATGGTTTGGAACTATCAGGGCACCGGTACTACAGAATACAATGCAGCAGTGAATGTAACCAATCTGCCGTCCATATTCAACGGTAAAAATGTCAGGGTGAAAACTTATAAAATCGATTCGACAACAAGTAACTATTTCGCAAGTCTCGACAATAGCAATCTCCAAATGGTTGACGACAAGATCGTGCCCCACAAAGGGAACTACACCACCTCGGTGCAGCTTGAATCAAACAGCTTGCAACTGCTGGTACTGGAGCCCGAAAGCAAAAATGTTTTCTTAAAAAATTCGTTTAACGACGAGGTCACAGGGGCAGAACCGGGCTGGATGGTTTCCGAGCCGGCAGACACGGCCGTATCCATTGCAAATGTACCCAGCGTAACCGATAGAAGCGTTTATTTAAGCGATAACTCATCAACCCATTCCGCAGGGATCACCAAGTCGTTTGAAGGTCAATCCGCGGCAATAACGGCACAGTGGCGATTTAAAGACGATGCGGATTTGAGAAATGACCGGTTCCAATTAATGAGCGGCGATACCGTGGCGATAGATATATACGTGAATGCAGACAACAATTTGGTGGCCAATGACAAAGTTATACAGAGCGTAAAGCCGAGTACATGGTATACCGTGAAGCTGAAGACAAACCCTGTATCGAATAAGTATGAAATCTTCGTTGACGACACCTTAAAGGCATCCGGGATTCCGTATTCAGCTCAGGTACCGGGCTTGGACACCGTTAGCTTCCAAACGGGGGGAGCCACCCGGAACTCCTTATATATCGATGATGTGGCGGTTTATCGCGGTTCGTTTCCACTCTGAAACAGGTAAAAAAAAAATGCCGGATCACTACACACCCTGTGTGAGATCCGGCATTTTTTTATGTTCTATTACTCTTTCCTAGAGCTCTTGCGATACTCACTGGGCTTATATCCTACCAATTTCTCAAATAACCGGGCAAAATGCTGAGTATCCGAGTAGCCTACCATTTGGCAAATCTCGTACACCTTCAAATCGGTTTTCTCCAGCAGCTCCTTCGATTTGTTAATCCGGATCTGGGCAAGAAAGTTAAGATAGGTATCGCCTGTTTTCTGTTTAAACAGCTGGCTTAAATAATAGGGGTTTATGAAGAAGCGGTCGGACAGATCCGCCAGGCTGATCTGTTTGTTGTAATGCTCCTTCACATATTCTTTGATTTCAGCTATGATATCCTTTTTCTTAGGAATATTATTTGCCAGCTTGAAGGAGATAATCCCCTTAATTACTCCAACCATCCATTGCTCCAAGTCATCCAGCGTTCGAATACGTGAAATACCCTCCAGCGACAATATATTTCTTCCCAGAAAGTTATTCTGCTGCAGCTGCAGGAAAGACATTTTACGTACGCTTAATAATAGGATATTCAAGCATTGCAATTGGTGATCGACCGGACTCATACCTTGTTCCGCTTCCATTTGCCGGAATATCTCCCGGATGATGCTGACGCATTCCGCTTCGTCCATGTTATCCAAGCCGGCCTCCAGTCGGGTGACCATGTTTTCCGAAATAGAATGACTTGTTCCCGGCAGGCTCATGATCTCAGGGTAAGGGATGACAACATCCACCCCCTTGATAACCTTATGGCTTAAAGCATAACGAGCCTCCTCAAAGGATCGGCTAATTCCCGCTGCCCGCTCGTGCACGGTTCCGATCCCGACGGTCATAGACAGCTTTAACTCGCGATAAAGCGATTCTTTTAACCGCTGGATGGAACCAATCAGCTTCTCATAAGCAATATCTCCACTATGTGCCACGATGATAGCGATCTGGGCTCCGGAATAGCGGAATCGGTACACTTTCCGGTACTGTCCTAACGCCTGATCAATTTGGCGAAACACCGGTTCAAGCACGAATTCCTTTAGGCTTTCAACGGTATTCCCAAATTCCAGCAAGGCACAAACAAAGAGATTCCCTTTGATTGGAATGGATGCCATCTGCAGCAGCTCTTCCACGTAAGCGGTATTTTCACTGCCAACGTCAATGATGTCCCTTAAAGAAATTTCCTGCATCCGGTTATGGACCTCTTGCTTGAGAACCTCCACTTCCTGAAGCTTAGCTTGTTCCCCCTTAATGGCCTCAATGACCTGATGAATACAGTCACGCAGCTCCTCTTCCTCCACCGGTTTGTTAATATAGAATTGAACTCCCAGCTGCATGCCTCTTCGGGCGTATTCAAAGTCGGCATAACCGCTCAAGAGGATAAATTTGGCCTGACATCCTGCCTCTTTAAGCATCCTGATCATCTCCAGCCCGTCCGCCTGAGGCATTCGAATATCCGTAATGACGATATCCGGCTTCTGTTCTTGAACGATTTTAACGCCTTCAAGACCGTTATAGGCTTCACCTACCACCTTACATTCCGGAATATAACGCTTTATCAACACCCTAAGGCCGTCCAAAATGCCCTTCTCGTCGTCTACCAGGATCACCTTCATTTCTTTCTCCCCCTTTCTTTCTATTCAAAATGCAATCAGAGCCTCGGGATCAGGATCTCCACCGTTGTCCCATTCCCGTTCCCGGGTAAAAGCTTAAGATAATATCGTTCACCATAATGAATCTTTATGCGTTCTGCAATATTTTTCAGGCCAAGCCCTTTATCCTCCGGCTCTCCCAGTTTATACTTATCCGACTCCGCTTCCTCCAAAATACGGCTAAGCTCTTCGTACCTTTCAGAGGATATGCCTGCTCCGTCGTCCGTAATTCGAATCAATATCCATCCCTCCTCCGTCCAAAGACCATCAATGACGATATTCATCATCCGGTTGTAATCCTGAAAACCATGATTAATGCTATTCTCGACAATAGGTTGAAAAACGATCGGAATGATGCTGCACCGCTGCATCTCTTCAGGAATGCGGATATCCAAGCGGAACTTGTGGTCAAAACGGATATTCTGCAATTGCAGATAATTAACCGTGTACTCCAATTCATCCTTAATGGAATGCCGCCTGCCTTCCTTGCCCAAGGCTAAACGGAACATTCTCGCCAATATCTTGATCATGCCGGCGATCTCTTCTTCCTCTTGAACAAGCGCCTTCATGCGGATCGATTCCAACGTATTGTACAGCATGTGAGGATTGATCTGGTTCTGAAGTGCAATAAACTTGGCATGACGTCGCTTGATTTCGGCAATATAGACTTCTTCGATTAAGGTTCGAATGGTAGTGATCATTTTGTTATAGCTATTGACCAGACTGCCTATTTCGTCATTGGACTGCTCACTGTGGATTGGTTTGTATTCCCCGGTTTCCGCCTGCTTCATGCTTCGACGTAGTGCTTTGATAGGCTTGGTGATCGTATAGCTTAAGGCTAAGGCGATCATCGCCATGATGAGGCTCGCCGCAATAATAACCATTACGGTTAATACCTTCATATGGTTGATTTTCTTCAGCAGCTTTTCACGAGAAAGCTCCGTCTTGATAATTAGATTCCCTAGCTCGGTTTGGCCTGAGAGAATGATTCGATCATCCGTACTCCCATCCCTGGTGTAATCCTTTCCGGATTCCAATATTTGCTTCCATGACTGTCTGCCGCTGGCCGCATCGGAATGGTAAACAATATCTCCGGAGCTGTCGCTTATGATAACACGAATACCGTATTTATCCTGGGCTTTGAGAAAATCTTGATTAAGCTGCAGCAGTGTATATGGGTCCATATCAATCAGAAGCAGCCCGGCATAAGAACCATCAAAGTTCAGCAGCACCCTTCCTACCGTGACCAGAGCCCCTTCTCCTTTATCCTCGTAATAAGCGCGGTCGTGCAATCCGGTAATAAAAAATGTATTGCCCGAGCTTTGAAGTTTTTTATACCAATCCTCGGAAACTAATGCGCTTAAATTCACCGAGTTGGAGGTATTGCCGTACTGGTAAATGCTGTTATCGCGACTGATCAACATCAAATGGACTATTTCCGGCTTCAACACAGCGACCCGCATCAATAATCTTTGCACGGTAACCTTCTGAATACTTAACTCGTCCATGGTCATCTTCCGCTCTTCGCCGAGCTTGTAGATAATATCATTGTCGACCAATACCGATTTGGTTATCTTTTCGTATTCTTTAACGAAATTATTTAATGAAGCCTCGATCTGAGAGGTGTATAACGCCGCAAATTCTTGGGAGGAGTCCTCTAAACCCGTAATCCACTGGCGATAGATCACGGTGCTCACCACTAGCAGCGGAATAACGCAGGCAAGCACATACCCCGCCATCAATTTGTTTTGGAGCTTCATACTTCTTATCATGAAAACGATTTTGGGGAGCCAATTGGTATATTCCATAGTAACCCATCCTCTATGGTATGTGATCGTCCTTACCTAATAATGAGAGATAAAAAATGAGGCCCTGCTGGGCCGAAATAAAACACCTCTTGAGAGAAATCATGGTTTGTTTCTGTATTCGCTTACATCATTATACTATATTACCGTAACAATAAGCGTCAATCGGTCATGTAAAGAATACCCTCCGAACTTTCGCTTTATAGATTATGTGCTCTATGGGGGGTCCCAATTTGATTATTTTATTTTGCTGAATTCCATTGACACGAAATGAAAACTATGGGAATATAAATTTGATCATTAATATGAATACCGTTCAGTATTATGAACATTAATGAATCTTAATTGTAATGCCAACTACAGCCCTGGAGAAGCTTGAGCCAATAATTTGTCCAAGAGGTGATTATTATGTCATTTAACAGCTTAATTTTACGATTGGAATTAAATCATGCTAAGCTGAACTTTGGCGACGTCGCTTCAGCGATCAGCCGTGCGGGCGGCGACATTACCTCCATCGACGTCATTCGTCCCGGACAGGATAGTTCCGTTCGCGATATTACTGTACATGTCTCAGACACCGAGCAGTCCAAGATCGTAGACACTCTCAGGGCAACGGAAGGGATTACGCTGATTAACGTTTCAGATCGTACTTTTCTTGCGCATTTAGGCGGAAAGATATCCATTCAGCCGAATTTGCCTATTAAAAACCGAGATGACCTCTCCCGTGTCTACACTCCGGGTGTCGCTCGGATATGCACATCCATTTCTGAGAATCCGCAAAAGGCCTATTCGCTGACGATCAAAAGAAATACCGTCGCAGTGGTGACTGACGGCACGGCCGTCCTTGGACTAGGAGACATCGGTCCCCACGCGGCAGCTCCCGTTATGGAAGGGAAAGCTATGCTGTTCAAACAATTGGCCGGTGTAGACGCCTTCCCTATCTGCTTGGATACGACGGATACGGATGAGATCATTCGCACGGTGAAAGCCATCAGCCCGATTTTTGGCGGCATCAATCTGGAAGATATCAGTGCGCCACGCTGCTTCGAAATCGAGACCCGGCTTGCGGAAGAACTGGACATCCCTGTCTTTCACGATGATCAGCACGGAACGGCAATCGTTGTCGTAGCCGGGCTTCTGAATGCGCTCAAGGTTGTAGGAAAACGTATGGAGCAAATTCGCGTAGTGGTGAACGGGATCGGTGCCGCCGGAGTATCGATTTGCAAAATGCTGCTTGCTGCTGGAGTAAAGCGGCTTGTTCCAGTAGACCGTGAAGGTGCAATCGTGCGCGGTGAAAGCTATAACAATCCTATGTGGAACTGGCTTGCCCAGCAGCCACAGGTGGAGTCGGAGCCGGGACCCTTAGATCAAGTCATCCAGGGTGCCGATGTATTCATCGGCGTATCACGGGGTGGAATCCTGCGGAGTGAACATATTAGAAGCATGGCAACTAACAGTATCGTATTTGCAATGGCGAATCCAACTCCGGAAATCGCGCCGGAGGAAGCCATGCCTCACGTTCGGGTTTTTGCTACAGGCCGAAGTGATTATCCCAACCAAATCAATAATGTGCTTGTATTTCCAGGTCTGTTCCGAGGGGCGCTCGATTGCCGTGCAAGACTTATTAACGAGCCGATGAAGATCGCTGCAGCCCGCGCCATAGCTTCCGTCGTAACGGAGCAGGAGCTTAACGAGCACTATATTATTCCAAGTATATTTAATGAACAGGTCGTTGCCAAAGTAAGGAATGCCGTTGTGGAGACGGCCATTTTGACGGGGGTTTCCCGGAGAATACCGACGGAATTCAGATAAGCAGAAATAAATAAGGTACAGACCCCCCATATTTTTCCTTGAGGGCTGTACCTTTTTTTGTCTCAGTAACCTGCTTGCTCCTCATACCGCTTCGACAGTACAAGTTTTGCTGTTATCTGCTTTTCACTAAGAGCTCCATGGCTTCTTTGACTACCTGGCTGGTATCTTTTCCCGCTTCTTTTTGCTCCAGAATACATTGCTCCAAGTTGACAGCAACAATATACGCGATGGCTTTATCGGCTGCGCTGCGAATAGCGGAGAGCTGACTTACAACATCCTTGCAGTTCTTGCCCTCCTCCATCATGTTAAGAACACCTCTAGCTTGGCCTTCCATCCGCTTCAATCTTCTTTTCACATCATCATCATAGATCATTCCATTCACCCTTCCTTAGCATATACATGTATGGGTATATTATAGCCTTGAATAATTGCAGCTAACAATATGAAAGGAGTGAATTATGGTTTGGCTTAAATAAACAAGTTTACTTTCCCTTCGGAAGCGTCTCCAAGATAAGCAGCCACTCCTGCATATTCGATTCCATCAAGCAGTTCTTCTTGTTGCAAACCCAACAGGTCCATGGTCATGGTACAAGCCACAAGCTTAACGCCTTGCTCCTGTGCCAGCTCGATCAACTGAGGCAAGCTCAGTGCATTATGCTTCTTCATCACGTGCTTAATCATCTGAGGGCCCATTCCGGCATAGTTCATTTTTGATAAACCAAGCTTATTGGCGCCACGCGGCATCAGTTTGCCGAACATTTTTTCCAGGAAGCCCTTTTTTACAGCTATCGGTTCGTCTTTTCTAAGAGCGTTCAAGCCCCAGAAGGTAAAAAAGATCGTAACCTCATGATCGTAGGCAGCCGCCCCGTTCGCAATAATAAAGGCAGCGATCGCCTTATCCAATTCCCCGCTAAACAGTACAATTGTAGATTTTTGTTTCTGTGTCACGTACCATCTCTCCATTTCATTTGCCTATTAGGCCTTCTTAATCCAAAATTTATATACACCGTCTTCTTCCGTATTTTGTACTAGTTCATGTCCTGTACTTTTCGCCCAAGCGGTCAAATCATTTTTAGCCCCTTTATCTGTGGCATGTACTTCCAAAACCTGCCCTGATTCCAAATCGTCAATGGTCTTTTTGGTCCTTACGATGGGCATAGGACAAGCTAACCCTTTTGCATCCAATACTTTATGACTGTTCATTACGAGTTCCTCCTTAGTTATCATGAACGGCACAGCGGTTGGGACCCAGTTCCATCTCACGCTGTTCCTCTTCATTCGGGGTGATTTTCCCCATATTGGTTTGACGGATTTCTTGATACGCCTTAGGCTGAGGCGGCAGGTTTTCCGTGACCGTCTTACGGAACTCTCCCTCGTCTTGAATGTTTAAGCCTGGGTTATTCCTGTAAAGATCACCTAGACGACCGGATACAAGCCCGCCTGCTCCAAGCTCCGTTACATTACCAAAATGGGCAGGGAGAACGACGAGATCGTCAGATAAATTCTTATAACGGCTGTAAAGCGTCTCACGAAGATCTCCGACCCAATCATGAGCAAGGCCTGCCAGGTCCGGACGTCCGATCGATTCCACAAATAAAATATCTCCGGAAAGCAGGTACTTGTTATCTAGGATGAAAGACGTGGAACCGATCGTATGACCAGGGGAGTAGATAGGCTGGACTACAATCGTTTCATTGCCGACATAAATAGGGCTTCCTTCTTCCAGCGGTTCGTAGCTGAACATAACCTCTGTCGCATCCTTAGGAGGCAAATGATAGGCTGCACCATATTTCTCAGCCAGGGCGCGCCCCCCGGAGATATGGTCGGCATGAAGATGCGTATCGATGGCGTGAATGAGCTTCGCATTATTTTCATTCAGAAAGCTATCATATTGGTCAATCATCCGAGTGGAGTCGATAATCGCCGCTTCTCCGCTCGAGAGCACCATATAGGACAAACAGCCTTTGCCGATGCGAACAAACTGATACAGCTCTCCACCGCCGGACAGGTCGGCTACCTTCACCGGCTCAAGATATTCACTCCAGGATTTCATGCCGCCTTCCAGATAATACACATGGTTTCTTCCTGCTTCTGCAATTTGTTCGGCAACAAATACAGAAGAGCCCTCTTTGGCGCATACTACCAGTACGTCCTTGCCATCCGGAATTTGATCGAGCGCCCGATCGACTCCATCGATCAAATCGAAGTAGGGGATGTTGATAATCTCTACGCTTTGTCCCTCGATTCTCCAATCCGCAAAATCCGCTTCATTGCGAACATCCAGGATAAAGAGCTCTTCATGGTTAAAGATCTTTCTTGCCGTTTGTTTGGCGTTGATTTTGTGTATTATGTTTGTCGTCATTTCGAACAACCTCCCTCTCTACTTCGCCTGTCCATTCCGTCATTCCGGGCAGCACATTCTTGACTTTCGTAAAGCCTTTTTCAGCTAAGGCTTGACAAGCCATATCACTGCGGCTGCCGGTACGGCATATGACGTAATACTCCTCAACGGGATTCAGCTCTTGGATTCGCTGCTCCAGCTCTCCCGCAGGAATAGATATTGCTCCTGGCAGACGACCGAATGCATACTCCGCCGGTTCGCGAACATCCAAAATGTTTAGTTTCTCCCCGCCCGCCAATTTCGACTTGATCTCATCAAGGGGAGCCGTATGAGGATACTTGGCTTCCGCCTTCACCTCGGACGAATCTGCCTTTCGGATAAAATGACGATACACTTCGCTTTCTTCCTTTAATCCGATATACTGGTGACCCGTTCGCTTGGCCCAGCTTTGAAGATCGGCAACGGAGCCTTTATCCGTGGCTCTTACCTCCAGAATCTCGCCTGTCTTTATTTCTTCCATGGCTTTTTTGGTACGAACCACAGGCATGGGACATGCCAAGCCAGCACAATCCAACGTTCGATTTGCTTGTAGATTGCTCATGTTACGCATCCTTTCTCGGTATGATTACTGTGTTCACGCATGGTATCTCCTCCATTAGGTTAAAATGATATCAATCCATATTTTGATGACGGTTGCCACGATAAGAGCGGCCAATATCCATTGAAGAACTTTCGTATTTAGCTTTTTACTAATTTTCGCTCCGATTGGCGAAGCAATCGTACTCGCCACAACCATGACGATGGACGGGATCAGGCAACTCGTGTCGGAATTTTCAAAATAACTAACATGACCGGAACCGTGATAAACGCTCCTGCCGCCCCGACGATTCCGGAAAGAATCCCGATAACGGCGGCCAATAGGGCTGCGAGCGGCTTATTGAACTGCAGCTTTGTATAATCAGCATCCTCATTTGCTTTTTTGGGTAGAAACATCATAATACCCGCTACGAGAGCAAGGATGGCATAAACAAGATTAATTACATCATCAGGCAGTAATTTAGAGCCGTAGCCACCTAAGAAGCTTCCGACGACAATCGCGATACCCATGGATAAAACTAACGATTTGTTCATGTAGCCACCTTTGCGGAAAGCGAACATACCTGCCAATGTTGCGAAAAATACTTGAACCGCACTGATCGCCGAAACCTCTTGAGCCGAAAAGGCTAGAAATCCTAAGGCCGGGGGGATGTACAGCAGCATCGGATACTTAATAATGGACCCGCCGATACCGACCATCCCTGAAATGAAGGAACCGGCAAAGCCGATAATGAATAGGGTGAGGATCCAACCGAAATCCATAGCGACTCCTTTCATTGATGAAAAGGTTGTGTGTTCACTTTGGCATCACATATACCCTATGGGGTATTATTTATGGCAAAAAAATGAATACGTCTTGGCCATATGAAATGCATTCCTTTCATCATTTTCGTTTAATACATATACCCGTATGGGTATGAAAATACTATAGCTCATTTTGTTTTCTTCGTCAACACCCATAGTAAAGGAGAAGTTATATACCTACGATAGCTCGGTAGAATTCTCACTGCACACGATAAGTACGGACTTTTCTCTAGTTTATAATGGAAAAAGGATTACAAAAAGGAAAGCCGCCCCGGGTCATCTAAGATGACTTTCGGGACAGCCCCATGTCTAAATCGATTTTATTGGCCGATAGCCTTCAATACTACATTCTTGGCCACAGCCCAAGCTCCAACAGGTGCGACGGTATAGCTTACTCCAGGGGCTAGCTGTCCCCCGTTCTGAATGTCGAACACCCCAACCGCACCCTTACGGGATTGCAGTCTGTATTGAGCAGTTACTTCCGATTGGTCGGATCCGATGAGCTTAACGGAGCGGAAGGCAAAGAGTTCATCCTGCGGGTCCTCGGACAGCTGGACATGAATGGTCTTTCCATCTACCTGCGAAGCCGAAGCAATCGATAAAGGTGCGATCTCTTCTGCGATGAAGGAGCCGCTCTTCAATTCAAACCAATCGGAGGTTACGGTGTATTTGACGCCAGGCGTTAGCGCGGCGCCTCCCGGCAGACGGAATTTCGGCTCCTGTTTACCGTCTGTGGATTGAGTGAACCCGACATAGTTAACAGTGATAGGCGTTCCTCCCTCAGGAGTTAACGTCGCTGTACGATTTCTCAAGCTAGAGATGATCTGAAACGGCTGTCCGTCGTAGCTGTTGTTTTCATCCAAGATGAAAGCATCCTTCCCGCGGCCTCCCGCATAGGCGGAAATGATATAGCCGTAATCCACCACACCCTCTTCACGCAAGGATTCTACTTCAAAGGTATCGGATGTCACTTGGCGAACCGTATTCATTCGGATCTTCTCATCGCTGGATACAAACGTATGCTGCTGCTTGCCTTTGTAGCTTAGAGTATAGGAAGTATTTGCCGACATAGTCGTTACAGGAACGATGTATGTTTGAAGAGCGCCCGTCTTCAGCCGCGGCTGGTTGACAATGGTAAGACCGCCGTCAAAGACAAAGTTCTTGGCGGATTCCTCGATGCTCTCATCATTCAGCGTCAGCGGTGCGGAGAACGTCACTTCCAGCGTAATGGCGTTCAGCGCTTTTACAGAAACCACCTGCGCCTCCTGGGAACGAACCGCCTTTCGGGCTAACAGCAGAATCTGAGAAGCTTCCCCGCGGGTGACATGATTCTGGCCGGTGACGATTCCTTTCATCCAATGCTTAATGGACAAGACATCTCTCTGAAGCGCCTTCGCTAAGGCTGCTGCGAACTCATCCGAGGCGACGGGCTGGTTCGGTTGAAGCTTTTCTTCTACCAAGATGCCCGAGGCCACCGCAGTATTGACGTAGGAGGTGTACCATTTGTTCCGATGCTCCTGATTCTTTAGGACACTCCCCTCCGCTTGGAGCTGAAGGGAAAGCACGATCATCTTGGCCAGCTCGGCTTGAGTGACCGGCTTCTCCGGCTTCATGCTTTGATCCTCATAACCGTGAAGCACGCCTAATTGAACCATCTCGCGGATCGCCTGCTCCGTCGCGTTCTCGGAAGCCATCACGTTGAATGGCAGCAAAGCGCTTCCTCCAATCGTCGCTGCGATCGCTAAAGCGGTAATCTTCTGCATAGTTTTATTCATATAATTCTTCCTCTCTATGAGCTTGATATGATGTCCTTCATGCATTCATGATAGACGATCATTCTAAACTCGCTCATACAGGAAGATTAAATATTTCTAAACAAACTCGAAACTTTTCAATAACAGCCATGAAAGCTTATACCGTAAAACGATATCCCGCTCCCCAGATCGTTTCAATAAATTGAGGATTGGACGGATCCGCTTCTATTTTTTCGCGAATGCGCCTGATATGGACGGTAACCGTTGCGATATCGCCGGCCGATTCCAGCCCCCATATTCGTTCAAATAAATCGTCTTTGCTGAACACACGGTTCGGATTGGCTGCGAGGTAGACCAGCAGATCGAATTCTTTGGCGGTAAATATCACTTCCTTGCCATGGACGTATACCCGACGCGACGCTTTATCGATGGTCAATTCACGTATCCGAATCTCTTCCAAAGCCTTGTTCTTGCCCAAAAAGCGCTCATATCTGGCGAGATGCGCCTTTGATCTGGCGACCAGCTCGTTCGGACTGAAGGGCTTGGTAATGAAATCATCGGCACCCAGGCCGAATCCCCTTATCTTATCGATCTCCTCTTTTTTGGCGGAAACAATCAGTATCGGTACATCCTTGGCCCGGCGAATTTGCCTGCACAGCTCGAAGCCGTCAATCTCCGGAAGCTGCAGATCGAGTATGATTAAATCGTAAGCTCGTTCCAATGCGAGATCCAGCCCTTCGCCGCCGGAATGGCTCATATCCACGGAGAACCCATGCAGCTCAAGGTAATCCTTCTGGAGCTCGGCGATAGCGACTTCATCTTCTATAATCAATATTCGCTGCATCATTCATCACCACTCTTACCCATGATCTTTAATGAGAAGAACATCCTTGTGCCCTCGCCCCATTCGCTCTCTGCCCAGATGCGCCCCCCGTGACCCGCAACCATCTGCTTAGCAATGGCGAGCCCCAAGCCGCTGCCGCCCGTCTTCGCATTACGCGACGGCTCTCCGCGGTAGAACCGTTCAAAAATATGCGGCAGAGCTTCAGGGGGAATCCCCGGCCCATTGTCGCGAACCTCCACCGTGACTTGATTTTCCTGTACGCTAGTAATAATAACGATACGCTTCTCCGGTTTATCCATATACTTGACGCAATTACCGAGCAGATTCAAGAAGACCCGCTTCAGCTTTTCCCGGTCGGCCATCACCAGCACTTTCGCATCACGAACACCTTCCCAAACGATCTTGATCCCCTTCTCTTCCAGCTCCAGTTCTGTTTCCTCCACCATATCCCTTACGAACGCTAGGAAATCGACGGTTTCGAAAGAAAAGGGCTCGCGATTCAGGTCCAGCTTGGAGTATAAGAACAATTCATCCACAAGGCGATCCAGGTCCGCTGTTTTCGTATAGATCGTATGGATGTATTTGTCCATCTTCTCCTTCGAATCCGCAACCCCATCCCGAATCCCTTCCACGTATCCTCTAATGGTTGTAATCGGCGTTCTTAAATCATGGGATATATTCGATAACAATTGCTTGCGGTTCTCCTCGTATTGCAATTGAAGCTGAATCGATTCATTCAATTTCTGTCTCATCTTCTCGAAGGTCAGTCCCAGCTGCCCGATCTCATCATCCGATTCGGGTTTGAATTCGAATTGCAGGTCCCCCTCCTTGATCCGTTCTGCCGATTCCCTTAGCATATGGATCGGCCGCACAATCGTTCTTGTGACATACCGGTACAGCAGGCCGCTGGTCAGCAGCAGAATGGCTAATAAGACCACAATCAGGATAGGCAGCAGCGTTCGAACGATTTCGGCAAAAGGACTTCTTTCCCTAATGACGAATATACTGCCCCGATCTTGCTCGGAAAAAGGAAAGTCGAATTTCGCATAGGAGAAAAAGCGGCTTCCCACGTTAATGGAATTGCGAATGGAATAGTTCCCCATTTCGTAATCGGGCAGCGCCGCTCCAATGCCCGGCTCCCGGATCGACGGGGATACAAACAACAGGTCTTGATTGTGCCTCACAATCAACCCGGCCTGCACCATTTTCAACTGGTAGTCGTAATCGCCGAGCAGCGCTTTGTTCATTAACTGCTCCGGGTTTTCTTTAGCCAAGTATTTCATTTCCATGAAAATCCGTTCTTCCTCTTCCGTCAACGGGTGCAGGGTATAGTGGATATTATAAAAGCGGCTGATGCTCCGGGCATCCCCTGTGACGGCAAACGCAATTAAATAGGCCGTCAGGAAAAAGACGAGCACCGTTACCGCCAGTGTGGTCATAAACGAAATGAGCAGCCGAAATCGAATGGACATGCCTTGGTTCACCCTCCCTTCAAATATAGGAGTATACACCATAATTCTTAACAGAATCTAAACGAAGAAGCAAAAAGAGACAAATTGTTCTAAGCCTCTTCTGCTTTTTCCTTTTATTGCATAGGAAAGGGGAAATCAGCTAACTCTAACCATAGCTATCCTTAGACAAGGGGATTTTATTCTTGGTGCGAAATGGAACTGATCATAACCTTGATTCGAGCCTGCAGCAAAACGAAACGCAATTACGTACAGTCTACGCCCATTGCTCTGACGTGATATTTCGTTCCTTTACAATAGGAGAAGTCAAATCGATGTTAATTTATATCGAAGGCTTATCCGATGCCGAAAGGATCGAGGAATATATCATCGCTCCGCTCATGCGGGAGGAAATCGGAATCCATAAAGACCTTCGTCAGTTGGTGGAGAGAAAAATCACAGCATCCAGCGCGACGGAAGTTGCTACAATAAGTGATTGTATTGATCAGCTTTCGAACGGCAATCCTATTCTGCTCCGTGACAACGAAGCCCGCGGCCTGGCGTTCGGTCTCAACAAGTGGGAGAAGCGCGGGGTTGAAGAGCCTTCAGCGGAGGTTGGAGTCCGCGGACCGAGGGAGGGCTTTACGGAAACACTGAGAACCAACACCTCGCAGCTGCGCCGCATCATCAGAAGTCCACAGCTGAAGCTGGAATCAATGACCCTGGGGGAATATACGCAAACGAATATTGTGATTGCCTATATCGAAGGACTCGCGGACGAAACACTGATTGAGGAAATAAAAAACCGTCTTGGCAGAATACGAATCGACGGGATCCTGGAAAGCGGCTATATCGAAGAAATGATCGAAGATAACCCGTACTCTCCTTTTCCGCAGCTGCTTAGCACGGAGCGCCCCGATGTGGTCTGCGGCAATTTACTGGAAGGCAGAGCCGCCATCTTGGTCGCAGGCACCCCGTTTGCTTTGGTTGCGCCGGTGTCCTTTTTCACCCTGCTGCAGGCTGCCGAAGATTATTATCAGCGGTTTTGGATCAGTTCCATCATACGATGGCTGCGTTATGGATTTTGCCTGATTTCGCTCTTGCTTCCCGCTCTTTATGTGGCCGTACTTACATTTCACCAAGAGATGGTTCCGGGGTCCTTGATCATTAGCATGGCCAGCTCAAGAGAAGCAGTACCTTTTCCTGCGATAGTCGAGGTACTTATCATGGAAATCACCTTTGAAGCTCTTCGGGAAGCAGGCGTACGTTTACCGAAGCAGATCGGGGCAGCCGTCAGCATTGTCGGAGCACTTGTCATAGGTCAAGCGGCCGTGCAAGCGGGCATTGTCTCTGCACCCATGGTCATTATCGTGGCGATTACCGGCATTGCCTCCTTCATGATTCCGCGTTATGTCGCGGGGATTGCCATCCGGATGCTGCGTTTTCCAATGATCCTGCTGGCAGGAAGTCTCGGCTTGCTCGGCGTCATGATGGGGATTATCGCCATTGTCCTTCATCTATGCAGTCTGCGTTCCTTTGGGCTTCCTTACTTGTCCACTTCAAGCACTCCGAAGCTCGGCGAGTTGAAGGATGTCCTGTTCCGAGCTCCCTGGTGGATGCTGGACAAGCGGCCGCGGTTAACCGGATCATTTGATAAGTATCGTCAACGGCCGGGGTTGAAGCCGGGACCGGCCAAAGGGGATGAGTCATAACAAGGAGCGTAGGGAGCCATGATGTTGGACAAAGGGAAAATTTCAGCTCTTCAAATGGCATTTCTACTCTATCCGACCATTCTGGCAACCGGCTTTTTGGTTGTGCCGACCGCTTCCGCAAAGCATGCCCAGAACGATCTGTGGATGTCGAGCCTTCTGTCCTTTTTTCTTGGATTCGTTGCCATAGCAGCCGCCCATCGACTTCATAGACTTTTTCCTAAGCAGACGATCATTCAATACAGTGAACGCATTATTGGAAAAGCTGGGGGAAGCATCATTGGTCTTGTCTACGTATTTGTTTCCTTTCATGCGTGCGGCTCCATCGTCCGCCAATACGCGGAATTTGTGAAAGTCAATTTTATGTTTAAAACTCCTACCCTGTTAATTATCGGGACCATGATTTTGTTAGCGGCATTTGCCGTCAGAGGCGGTGTAGAGCTGGTAGCTAGAAGCGCTTTACTTCTTACTCCCATCTTTATGCTGCCGATCGTTTTCCTTCTGCTTGCGATTCCCGATATGGAGATATCCAATATATTTCCAATATTGAGTCATGGAATCGTCCCTGTCTTGAAGGGAGCGCTATTGCCGCAATCGTGGGCATCCCAGTTTTTTCTCATGAGCTTTTTCCTTCCGTGCTTGACCGACCCGGAAAAGGCAAAGAAATGGAGTCTGCTTACCTTAGGAGCAGTAGTGATCAGTATGACATACGTCAACCTCACCGCTTTATTCGTGTTAGGGCCGGATACAGCCGATAAGATCTATCCGGTTCTTGATGTGTTTCGCTTAATCAGCATCGCTGAATTTTTCGAGAACTTGGAAGCTTTGTTGATGGCCATGTGGATTGTCGGTAATTTCGTAAAAATCAGCTTCTTTTATTACACTGCCGTTGTTTCCTTAGGACAGTGGTTGAAATTGGAGGACACCCGTCCCTTCGTCTTTCCGATCGGCATAGTCATTGTAGCCTTTAGTTTATGGGATCTCCCTGGTTTTATCGAACTTGGAAATTTTTTAACCACCGTTTCTCCTTTTTATTTACCGACGGTATATATCCTAATCCCTATGTTCCTGTTAGCGGCGGCATTGCTGCGCAAGCGAAGCACTGCGGCTTAATACGTATCGGTTGCCATATGCAAAGGGGGATAGAACAGCATGTATGACAAAGGGAAGATTTCATCCATTCAGATGGCGCTGATGATGTACCCGACCGTGCTTGCCACCGGGTTCATTTCTTTGCCGATGATCTCAGCCCAGCTGGCCGGAAACGACTTTTGGATGACAGGACTTTTCGCTTCTCTGTTTGGAATCATTACGGTGCTTACGGTTACCCGGCTTCACCAGCTATACCCCGGGATGTCTATCGTACAATACAGCGAGTGCATTATGGGGAAATGGATAGGGAAACTGCTGGGCGTGACTTATTTTTTATTTTTCACTCGTATTACGGGAGTCGTTGTTCGGGAGTATGCCGAGTTCGTTACTAATTTCTTATTGACCACGCCAATCCTGTTGATCATGATCTCTGTTCTTTTACTTTCCGGCATAGCTATATACAATGGAGTGGAAGTCCTGGCCCGAAGCGCCACCATATTTACTCCCATCTTTGTTATCCCTTTATTTTTCCTGTTGTTCCTCCTCCCGGATATGGATCCGGGGAATCTGCTGCCCGTTTTAAGTCACGGTATCGTCCCGGTGCTAAAAGGAACAGCCGCTCCTCAGGCCTGGTTATGCGAGCTGTTTCTTATGACATTTTTCCTGCCGTTCCTGACCGATCCGGGCAAAAGCAGAAAGTGGGGCTTCCTTTCCCTTAGCGCCATCGTTCTAAGCATGACCTATGTCAATCTTATCACCCTATTCGTTCTCGGCCTGGATTCAGGCGACAAAATATATCCGATACTTATTGCTTTTCGCTATATCGGTCTAGCCGATTTTTTTGAAAATCTTGAGGCCTTGCTCTTGGTGATGTGGGTCGCCGGCAATTTTATTAAAATCGGAATCTTTTTATACGCTTCCGTACATTCGTTCACGCAATGCTTGGGAATTTCCGATCATCGTCCCTTTGTGTTTCCTATCGCCATGTTTTGTTTGATTTTGGGCTTATGGGACTTCCCGAACTATTCACTTGTCGGAACCTACTTGGCTTCTGTCGTACCGTTTGAAATTCCCCTGCTATTGCTTCTTCTACCGCTGATCCTATTGGCTGCGTCCACACTTCGCCGAAAACAGGCATCAGCCGAAGGGGGGCCATCCACGTGAGGAAATATGTAAGCACCATTTGGCTTATTCCTTTACTCACTCTCCTCAGCGGCTGCTGGGATCGTACAGAGCTTAACGATTTGGCTCTGGTTACGGTTATGGGCTTTGATAAAGGGGAGAACAACCAAGTTCTTGTATCGGCCCAAGTCATTATCCCGCAGAACCAAAGCGGGGCGGCCGTGGCCGGAGGCGGTGGCGGCGGAAGCAGCGGTAAGCGGACCATTATGCGCTCGGAGCAAGGAATCAATATCGCTGACGCTTTGTCCAAGCTGCAGCGCAAGCTTCCCCGCAAATTGTTTTGGGGACAATGCAAAGCTTTTATTTTCAGCGAGAGCTTGGCCAAGGAAGGAATACAGGAGCATTTCGATTTTTTGGTTCGGCATCCCCAGCCGCGAGAGAGGGCTTACCTATTTATAAGTAAAGGAAAGGCAGCGGATATTCTAGAGCTGTATCCTCCTATCGAAAGATCAACATCGGAGGTTTTGCAGGAGCTGTCCAATCTCCAGAACAATTTGAAGGTGACGATGGAGCGGCTAAGCATCCAGCTGAAAAGTGAATTTCAATCGTTTGTACTCCCCCTGATTACGATCCTCCCGGAAGCCAAGTCGTCGCAGCCGTTTCAAACGATCGCGTATATTTACGGCAGCGCCATTTTCAAACAAGGGAAGATGATCGGGGAAATGACGGAAAAATCTACGCGAGGCATCCTATGGCTTAAGAATGAAATCACGGAATATACCGTTACCTACAAGACGCCGGAGGAGGAAGGATTCATCTCCTTAAGACCGGTGAAGGGAAAAGTGAAGCTGCTGCCAACAATCGAAGGAGAGCAATGGAAGATGATGGTGAAGGTTTCCACGGAAGGAAGCATTGTACAAAACGGTACGAATCTCAATCCTTTGGATCCCGGCTTATTGGCTTTAATGGAAACATCCCTGGAGAACGATATCAAGGAACGAATTCAAAAAACGCTGCAGGAAATCCAGCACAAATGGAAGGCGGACGTAGTAGACTTCGCCAAAACGTTTCATATGAAATATCCTAAGCAGTGGGAAGCGGTTAAGGATAGGTGGAATGAAAAGTTCCCGGAGATTACAACCGATGTCCAAGTGGAGGCCCATATCCTTCGTCCCGGACTTGTTAATGCACCCGGCGGTATGCCTATTGAGGATGTGAAAAACAAATGAGATGGTCCTTTTTCACCATCGCAACCATCGCTACATTGATCATTTGGAAATGGGAATGGTCGAAAATGAAAAAAAAGCCGGCATGGGATCGGGGGGTGTTCGTATCGTTTCTCCTTCTGGTTTGGGCTCTATCCATGTTCGATTTACCGAATACACCCGGTCCCAGGACCCTGCTTCAATTCCTATATAAGCCCCTGAAGGGATTACTGGAGCCTTAGAATCAACGAATAAGCGAAAACAGCCGCTTAACCGAAGCAAGGCTGCTGATTTGCGATCAGCAGCCCTGCTTGGTTTAACGGGTTTAACGGTCTGTTACATTTTATTACTTCTTGTATTGCGCGTTAAACTCATCCATAATCTTCTGACCGCCGTCATTTTGCCATTTCTTCACAGCAGCCTGGAAGCCGGCCTCATCGATTTTGCCCAAGATAAATTGGTACGTAGCGTCTTTGATTTGATCCTGCAGACGAGCGCCAGCTTCGGAATACGTTTTGGATTCAAGCGCTGCTGTAGGGTCTGTAATCATGAACTTTTCCGCTTCGTTAGACAGGGTGTTGGACTTCTCGTGAACAGGCAGTGCATAGTAAGCCGGTGTAACGTTGGTCGTATCCGCCAATGCCATGTTCAGGTAAGGACGAACTTCTCTTTCGATAAGCTTCGCATCTGTCGAAGGAACAACCTTGCCGTCCTTCAGGGTATAGTGCTCTTCCTTCAAGCCGTATTTCAACAGGTCGGCGATTTCCGGAGAATAAAACTTATCAAATACGCCCAGAATGGACTTCAGCTCTTGCTCTGTTTTCACCGAGGATTTCGGGAACAGCATAACCGTACCGTAACCGGAGAGTCCCCAGGTTACTTTCTTGCCATCCTTGCCAACGATATCATTCGTTACTTCGAAGGTAGCTTCCGGAACGTTTACTTTTGTTTTGTCCTGCATGTTTTTCACGTCGCCCATCGTACCGATGTACATACCGGAGCGGCCGGAATAGACGAGATTTTGCTGATCGTTTTTGCTCGTTACAGGGAAGTCTTGGTTGATCAAGCCTTCATTGTAAAGCTTCTTCATGTATTTCATTGTATCCATATAGCCCTGGGTCATGAATTCCGGAACCAGCTTACCGTCCTGAACCCCCCAGTTGTTAGGCGTTCCGAAGTACATCGAGAGCGTCTTAAAGGAGCCGTAGACTAAGTCATTGCGGTCTGCCAATGGAATCGTCTTGGCTCCGCCGAGTCCCGCATCCTTGAATTTCTTCAGCATCTCATAGATATCGTCAACCGTCTTCGGAGGAGCAATGCCGAGCTTGTCTGCCCAGTCCTTACGGTAGATCAATCCGGCACGTGCAGGCTGGCGCTCTTGATACAGTGTATAGATCTTGCCTTCTACCGCAGTATTTTTAAGAACGGTCTCGTTTAATTTACTCAGGTTCGGATAATCCTTCAGCAAAGGTCCGATTTCCCAGAATTGTCCGTCCTTAATAGCGTCGCGCATCAGAATGAAGGATGCTGCGTTCTTCAAGTAAACCACTTGCGGCAGCGTTCCTGTAGCGAAGGCAGCTTGGTACTTCTCGTCATAAGAGCCGTCCGGTACCCATTGGATGGTCAAGTCAGAGTTGGTCTTTTCCTCCAGAACCTTCTCCAATTTATCGGAAGGAACCTCAGGAGTCTGCAGGTTCGCCATGATGCTGATCTTAACAGGACCCTTCTGTGCTTCATTCGATGCTCCAGCATTGGAATCGGGCTTTCCGCTACAGCCGGCCAGCAAGGAAACCGCCGTCACAGCTGAGAGGAACACGGTTGCTTTTTTGTTTACCATGGTCAGTGACCTCCGTCTTGTTGTTGTTATTTCGTCAGCCACATCATAGTTCACCTTCAAGCATTACGTACATAATCAGCAGATTAGTTTTCGGTTAAATAGGGGAAACCAGCCGGATAGAGCGTTTTTTCCGTTACAAATTTGTCACACTATTGTTTCCTGCCGGCTGCTTAAACATACCCTCGCAATAGAGCAACACCCGAGGTCTGCGGCAAAATCACGCTCTCCTGACGAGGATAGTACGTAACTCTTCAAGCTGCACTTGGGCCGGCATTTCCTTGATAATCATTTCATTATGTTCGTGAAAAAACGACCTCTCTTAGGTGCAAGAAAGGTCGTTCCAGATCAAAATTTAGGATATGGTTCTTATCAGTTGAGGCAATGCTTCGTGAACCGTAGTTACCGGACGGCCAAGCAGTTTTTCGAAATCGTTGCTTTCGATCGCCAAATTCCCTTCCCTAATCCCTTGCTGAATTCCCACGAGGAACGGGATCACAAAGTCCGGCACTCCTGCATTCTTCATGATGTCGGCGTAAGCGGTGTCGTCGACCTGCTGCACAGGAACTTCCCTGCCGAGAACGGCTCCTATCGCCGATGCCAGCTCTTCCTGCGTCAGTAATGGACCTGACAATTCGTATATCGTATTCTCATGTCCGTCTCCGGCCAATACGGCTGCTGCCGCTTCCGCATACTCTTGTTGCAGTGCCCAGCCCACCTTACCGGCCCCTGCAGAGGTCACCCAAGGCGCTCCAGCCAGTATTCCTTGAATCCCTGCTGTTTCATTCTCGAGATACCAGTTATTCCGCAGGAAGGAGTAGGGGATCCCCGTTTTCATAATGGCCGCTTCCGCAGCTTGGTGCGGCGGGGCTAGGAACATCTTGCTATCACGGGCATTCGCCAGACTCGTATAAGCTATGAAGCCGACGTTCGCACGAGCGGCAGCCTCTACGGCATTCGTATGCTGGCGAATTCTCGCTTCGTTATCACCGTCTGCAGAAATGATCAATAGCCTGTCAATTCCTGCAAAGGCCGCATCCAGGGTTTCCGGTCGGTCAAAGTCCCCTTCTCGGACGTCAATCCCGCGATCGCGGAGTCCAGCCGCTTTCTCCGGATTCCGAACACTTACTGCGAGCTGGTTTGCCGGCACGGATTTCAACAGCGTCTCTACAACCTTGCTCCCCAATTTACCTGTTGCGCCTGTTACTAAGTACTTCATGATTCATTCCTCCTGATTTTAGATGTAATCACAATGGTTATAACAATATTTGTTACAACTTGGATGTAGATAAAAGCTCGAATGAGCTTTTACTTACTTGAACTTATGAATAAGGTGCTCTAACGTCGTTTGCGCAAGCCTCTGTTCCATTACGAGCTGAGCATCTTTCAATTCCTCTTGAAGGACATGCTCGATATTCCGCCCAACCGGACAATGAATGTTGGGGTTCTCGTGAATGCGGAACAGCTGATTCTCCTCCGTTACATTTACGGCACGATAAACGTCAAGGAGCGTAATCCGGTCGGGATCCTTGAGCAGAGTGGCTCCTCCGACCCCCGGACGAACGTCTACTAATCCCGCTTTCTTTAGCATGCCCATAATCCTCCGTATGACCACGGGATTGGTATTCACGCTGCCCGCTATATAATCACCGGTACAATCCTTCGGACTGACCGCGATCAGGGAAAGAGTATGCACTGCAATCGAAAAGCGTGTACTGATCTGCTTCAATATATATCACCACCGTTGTAACCATTATAGTTACTACCTAACATCTTGTCAATGAAGCGGTCCCCAGGCTGAGACTTACAACGATAAATACACCTTCTGGCCCACTCGAATCGGACCTGGCTGCTTTACACCTGCGTAGAGACCGAAGCTCACATCCATTTCCTCATAAACTCTCTTCAAAAGAGACGCATCCCGTTCCAGGGTATCCGGATGGATCGTGATCACCGAGCATCGTTCACAAAACGATTGAATTTGCAGCACGGCACCGCCTAAACGCAATTCCTTGCCGATCCAATCGCTTTCATCCATCGTGCCATCGTCTATAGACACAACCAAGTTGGCTCTAAAGCGCCGATGATCCAGACGTCTCCCCCATAAAGCTTCAAGCCTGCGCAGCGAGGAGTCTGTGACGATATGGATACTGGCTGCATCAACAGACATCAAGTCAGGGTTCTCCGGATTCGGTGCTCTGTAACTCGTCATGAACATTTTTTTACGGGAAAAACTTTGCATCTCCTCTAGCAATTGTTCATTCCAGTGAAAGATATGTCCGCTCGGTGACGTTACACAAATGCCCTCCTCCGTCAGTTGGGCTCGATAAGCGAGCATCCTAGGGATATCTCTGGCCGTGATATAGCTGTCCCAGCCTTCCCTAGCCTCATCAACGAAAGCGCAAAAACGGTCCCCATACAGCCCATACCTTTCTATAAGGCAAGCTTCCAGGCTTTCCCCTGCGAAGGATTTGACAGGATATCGGTATATTTCACGAATTTGACCCACCGGTACGGACAAGATCATTCCCCCTTATCTGTTTACATTTCTGATTGTATTTGGTAAATTCATCTAAATTGCTGAAAGAGGGGTGCCCTTCATTGAGAATCAAGCTCTGTATGTCCTTGCTTTTCGCCGGTCTAGTCCTGTTCATGCTCCCAAACAACCAAGTGAACGCCTTATCCTGCGCGAGGGTAGACGACCATCAAGAGAGGCTGAAAACCTTCGGGGGAGCCGTATACGGCGAAATTCTGCAAAGCAAAGAAGATGTTAAGCAAAGAGGGATTCTCGGCCCCAAGGAGTATGCTAGATATATCTTGGTAGAGGTCAAGCGAAGCTGGGGCATCGAGCTGCCCTCTCAAATTATGGTGTCAACGGATTTTACATGGGGATTCCCGTTTGAGAAAGGCAAAGCTTATCTGATTTATGTACAGGCATCGGATGGGGAGCTTGTAAGCAGCCCGTGCAGTCCTGTGAAAGAAATCCAGAGCCTGGATCAGCTCGATAAAGCATTCGGCGAGGGACAGGCACCCGTGAAACAGATACATATCGAAAACAAAATGTGGTTTAAAACTGTTACGGACTACGATCTATTGATCATAGCCGGCGGAACGATAGCGTTGCTTCTGATCGTCTTTCTTAGTATAAAAAAGCGAAAAGAGAACGAGTGTTGACCTGCAAGCTTGGGAACTATTCATTATGATCCTGTGCTACTTTAAAAATGTGGCCATTGATATCACGAAAGCTATATTCGCGTACTCCCCAGGGCTTCCGTTCCAGTGGTGTTACGATGTCAACGCCTCTGGCAGCATGATGGCCGTATATTTCATCTATGTTTTGAACAAAAAAGTAAGAATGTACCCTATACGGCTGAAAGGAAGCTTGTACATCCAGATGAAGCTCTACATCCCCGCATCGAATGGCAGCATATCCGTTGTCGTCCCAAACCCATGCCACCTCAAAGCCAAGAACGTCACGATAAAACGTTAGAGAGTCATCCATGTTCAAAACGGGTAAAACCGGAACATGGCACCGAATGTAACCCATGCTTAAACACTTCCTTTCCCGCTTATTTTTCCACCTCGGAGAAATGCCAGCAAACGCCCGCCGGATCAATGACATGAATTTCACGTCTCCCCCAAGGGTACAATGTCGGCGGCTTCACCTTTATCGGAAATGTGCTGGCAAGGTCGCCGTCTTGAATTTGCTTCCACCATCCATCCAGATCCTCGACAAGCAATTCTACCATATAATTATTCTGGAAATCCTGGTTATGAAAATTTTGAAGAAAGAATTCCTGCTCATTCATTCGAAACAGACTGAGTCCATGATCCGAATATACCTTCTCGAATCCGAGTGCTTCAAAAAAATGCTGAGCCAGCGTATAATCCGCTCCTGACGGTATGAATGGTCTTAGCTTAATCGCCTTCATATTTTCCTCCTTGCCTCTTCTTATTTAGCCTTTCCATAGTCATTATAGCAGGGTTGGAAGCATAATACCCCAAACCTTTCATACATTTCCAGCCTCTGGACAAACTAATAAAACTCAGGTTACGGGAGGAAGGGATACGATGATCAGCAGGGAGGAGCTGTCACAAGCTATTCAAACTCAGCGCTATTCCAAGGATTTAAAGGTGGAAGAGCTTGATAACGGCCGCATCGGGATGACATTGTACTACCTCCAGTCCGTATGCGACTTGAATCTGATTCATAAGAACCTCTCCGCACCCTTCCTGGAATGCGATACGTCCCAAAGCTTCACAGCGGTATTGCATTCCCAGCTGCAGTGCTCGCAGATTATGAAGCTTGACAGGATTCTACCCGCCTTGCTTGAGGGTCAGGCCATTATCTTTTTCGAAGGACAGCTCCATGGATTATCGGTTAAGAAAGAAGGAGCTACGAAGCCTAACGATTCCGTTAATGAAACAACCGTACAAGGCCCGCAATCGGGATTAAGCGAAGATCTTATGACGAACATCAGCTTTATTAGGGAGCGGTTCCCCTCCCCGGAGCTGCAGGTTCGGGAGCAGAAGGTGGGCCGGCTTTCCCAGACCAAGCTCGCTTTGTTATATGACCGGAAGCTGGTGAACCAAAACGTGCTGATGCAGCTTGTTCAGAAGCTGGGCGACATTCAAGCAGACATGGTACAATCCGTGGGCCAGCTGGAGGCACTGCTGACCCGACAGAAGCTTCGCCTGTTTCCGGTGATGCTGCTTACGGAAAGACCGGACCGGATCGCTTTGAATTTATCCCAAGGGAAAATCGTCATTCTCATGCAGGGATGTCCTTTTGGTGTCATTGCTCCCGTTGTGTTCTATGACTTCATGTCCGCAATGGATGACATCTACCAATCGTCCTGGATCAGCAGGCCTCTCATTCTGCTTCGCTATGTGGCTTTAGCCATTACCATCCTGCTGCCGGCCAGCTATGTAGCGATTGTTTCCTATAATCCGGAAATTTTCCGTGTGCAATTTGCGCTGTCCATTGCCGGAAGCCGCGCCGCGGTGCCGTATCCGTCTTTTTTTGAAGTGCTGATCATGCTCTTTTTGATTGAAGCTCTGGTAGAGGCAAGCATCCGGCTGCCCCGGTATATCGGCTCAACCGCCACCACAGTCGGCGGCTTGATCCTTGGACAAGCGGCACAGCAAGCGGGGCTTGTCAGCAGCATCATGATTATAATTGCATCAGCTGTGGCCATTTCCAACTTCGTGATACCGATCAACTCGATGAGCTTCGCCATCCGATTTGTGAAATACCCCCTGATTGCTTTGGCTATTTTCTTCGGAATCGTAGGAGTCATCTCCGGGGTGTTCTGCTTTCTTCTTTATTTGTCCGGCATCAAGAGCTTTGGGGAGACCTATTTTCGTTTATTTACCCGCGAATCCTCACCTTCAGGCTATAAGGGGAGCTGATGCATGAGCCGCTATTTTTACTATCCGATTATCGTTTGCATGCTGATCAACACCATCATCTATGTGCCGAAGGTGCTCATGGAAGCCCGGTTTACGGGAGCCATCACCGCCATGCTCATCGCCATCCCGCTGGGTACCTTGCTTGCTTTTATTTTTGCAAAGGCCATGAACCGGTTTCCCGGTAAAGGTTTGCCGGAAATTCTGAAGGCTCATACCCCTTCCTGGATTCGCATTCCTATTCTGCTGTTTCTTGGCTTTATGTGGTTCTCTGCAGGCTCCATCGTGTTGGTATCGTATGCCTTAATTACGAAGAGATTTATTAACCCCGACTTGCAAATGTCGGTGCTTCTCGTATGTTTTATTCTTGTGGGCTGCTGGTCTGCTACACGGTCGTCCGAGTCTATATTAAACGTCATGGAAATTTTGATTGTACTTAGCTCTCCATTGGTTATGTTCATCAGCTATAAGGCTTTTACAAGCGAAAGCTTTGATTGGGACGCCATTCTGGTGTTTACCGATTATGCATTCAAGACGCCTTCCCTGATGACATTGGCCGCGGCAACGTATTTGTTTACCGGATATGTGTGTCTCGCCGTATTTCACCGGTTTTTCCAAGAATCCAAGCCGATCCGCTATTTCTGGGTGATACCTATCATCGGTTTCCTGGTATGCTTTACCACCTTCTTTATCCCGATCGGGCTTCATGGGACCCAGGCCGTGGAGAAGTACGTCTATGTCTGGGTAAGTACGGCGGATTCCCTTAATATGAAATACGGGTTTATCGAGCGGGTGCTGTTTGTCTTTTTGATGCTGTATATCATGTTATGCCTGCTCTTTATTGCGTTAACCTGGCATATTGCTACAGAGCTCATCCGGAGTGTGTCGACAAAGGAATCCTTGCTCGTGAAATGGCTGATCGTAGCGTGTATCGGTATGATTACCTACATTTACGGTTCAACCTTCAACGAGAAACAGCTTACCCATCTTGCCGAGCAGTGGTTGATTCTCCGTCTTTTTGCCGAGCTGGGACTGGTCGGACTCATAATCTATATAAGCAGGAGGAAGAAGCATGCGTCGTAAACGATGGATCGCCTCGCTTCTGCTGTTGATTCTGTTATCCCTTACAGGCTGTGGGTTTAAGGATATCGATAAACGCTTTTTCGTCGTAGCCATCGGCGTGGATAAAGGAAAGGATTATCGCTACAAGGTAACTTTGAAGCTGGCGATCCCTTCGCCGAAAATTGAACCGGGAAGCGAGGATTTCCAGCTCGTCAGCAGAGAAGCGAACTCCATCTCGGAAGCGGTTCGAATAATGAAATCGGATGTTGATAAGGAATTTGATCTCGGGCATGCGAAGGTGATTCTCATGAGTAAAGACATTGCCCAAAGCGCTATTCTGGAGACCATCGACTGGATGTTCCGCAGACGGGATATTCAGCGGATTGCCTATCTAGCCATCGCGGAGCCGAGCTCGGAGGAAATACTCAAGACCAGTCCGAAGTCCGAACGACTTCCTGCGAACTCCCTGTTCCTGGCCTTGGGTAAGGAGGGAACGGAATCCTCTTTCCTTGTGCCGGAGTTCAATTACGATTTCTATAACCGTTTGATGGAGCTGGGGAAGGATCCTTACCTTCCGATCATCCGCAAGAAAGGAAATTTGTTCGAAATTAACCGGGTCGCCTTATTCGATAAAGAGAAGCTCAGGCTTGTACTCAGTCCCGACGAAACCCGCATTTTCAACCAGCTTGTCCGTAAGGACAGCCGATTTGAGATCCGAGTGGATGAAGCCCGCTTTACGCTTTCCATACAGGAGTTTACTTACAAGTATAAGCTGAATACACCTAAGGAAGGCAAGCCTTCCATCGTCATGGATGTGAGAATGAAAGGTCTTGCCGAGGAAGCCGTCGGGAATTTGTATGACCAAGATTGGAAAAAGCTCGAGGAGGCCGCCGCAAAAGCTGTGCGGAAGCGTTACCTAAGGGTCCTGGAGAAGTTGAAAGGCCATGGCCTGGACCCTGTTGGCTTCGGTCTTCGCTATATGGCTACGCACCATGACGGTGAGAGGGAGTATGAAGACTGGAAGAGGTTATATCCGAATATTGAATTTAACATTCAGGTACACGTGACCATAGAAGGAACCGGAGTCATAGAGTAAGAGCAAATACGGGAACATGCATCGTACAGGCACAGAGGACATACCTGGCAAAGCTCATACCAGAAGCCTCCGCCCCTTATTTCTCGACCGGGTCATTCCCAGTAGCGGATTCAACCGAATCTTCGTGGGGTGGCGTGACCATGATTTCGTTCAAACGGCTCTGAAACTTGGTCATAAGCTCTTGAAACTGCTCCGCCTGCTTGGAAGAAGGATGCTCCTTTGCCGCTTCCGCCGCTTTCGCCATCATATGGATGACGTCCGACCAATCCTTCATGAGCTCACGTAATTGGTGCCTCCCGTGTCTGTCTCCGCGAAGCTTATGCCGGGTATGATGCTCCCAGCGGCTCTCCGGCCGCTCGGTGTCGGCTTCCCCGCTTTCGCGTAAATAAGTTAATCCCTCGCTCGTTATATGGTACAGCTTCTTTCCATCCGTCTCGCTGGAATCGATAAGCTGCATATCTTCAAGCAGCTGCAAATTAGGGTAAATGGAACCGGGGCTCGGAGAATACAGTCCTCCCGTTTTTTCTTCCATTGCCTTTATCAACTGATATCCGTGCATGGGCTCTGAAGCCAGCAGCTCAAGAAGAGCGATTTTGAACTTCCCTCTTTCGAAGAAGCGTTTGCCTTCCCCCCTTCCGCCGAATCCTCCCCTAGAACCCCCGTGACGGTACCTCAACAGCGGCCCGGGGGAGCCGTCCGCTTTGTCAAACCTCTGACGCTCGGTATAGCGAATATGCCGGAAACGTTGATGATCGTGTCTCATAAACTACATCACCCCTCAATACGATATATCGTATTGTGTCAAGCGGGTAAAGAAGAGGCCTGACTCCAATGAATGAATCCATTAGAGACAGACCTGAAATTTATGGCTTGAGCACAGGAGAATCCTCCTTACTTAAGCCGAGCTCTCTGTATAACCCCTTCTCCCATTCGTCATGCAGATAGAATCTGGACAGCACATAGTGGTCCGCCATCTCCTCAGGCTGGAAGAAGGTGAGGAGTTCCTTCATCCGCGGCCGCGCCTTCTCCCGGCCTGCCCGGTTTCTCCGGTAGTTGTTTAATAGCGACTGCCACTCGGCCGCATCCCCGGGGAACAGCTCCCACCGGTACACATACTTGTGAATGGCCCGCGATTTATCTGTTGCATATTCATAATCGATCATCACGCTGATCAGCTCCGCCACCTCGCGCTGCTTCCGCACAGTATCCAATAAAGAACGGATCACCATATAATAATCCTCATGGATGTAGTTGCCCAGCTTATTACGTGCATAAGCGGGATCTACCCCATGGAACAGCTTCAGGAAGCGATCGATGAAGCCTGCGCTATCCGCCTTCCGGTTCCACTGCAAATCGGCAAAAAACAGCATGGGAAACCAAGTCGTTTCAAACACGCCGTAGGGAGTTCCCAAGCTGAAGGCGGCGGTCCAGTTCGTTGCCACCATACAGTCGAGCCCGAGCTTCCCGGAGGTTTCGGCCCATTGCACAAGGTTATCGATCCTGTTGTGGATGACGGGATAATTTTGATGCTCCTGATTGTCGAAGCATCGGACAGCCGGCGCCCCCATGACATGAATGCCACATTTGCGGAATTTCTCGGTCAAGCCGGACACTTCGGAATCGATATTACGCCCGTTGTAGATCCATATCATCACGGCAGCCCGCGGATCCAGCAGCGCCAAATCGTCCTCGGAGCATTTGTCGAGCATATCGTGCCATAGGATAGGAGTTTTACCTCGGCTTGCCACGAAGTCGATCAGCTGATTGACAAAGGAAATAAACGCCCGGTCTCTCGAGCCTTGAAATGACTGACGGCAGGTTCCGCATTCACACAGACTGTAGACCTCGTCACAGCCCAGATGAACGAACCTCGAATCGGGATGCATTGTCATCATTTCATCCAGGAGTCCCGTCACAAGCTGATAGGCTTCCGGACGGGAAGGGCAAAGCTCTCCGGTCGATGTTTCCGTTTCTCTCAGCGGCCGATAAGCCTCTTGACGCAGTACATACTCCAAGTGACCGAACGATTGCTGCAGAGGAATGATCTCGATGTAATGGCTCGCAGCCGCCTCCAGGATACGCTCCAATTGCTCCTGGCTAAGGCAATGGCTGGAGTGGCGAAGGTGCTTGTAGCGCTCGAAAGGGAATTTATCCTCATACTCGATCAGTAAGCCGTTGATTTTGTATTTGGCGAATTCCTCGATATACTCCACCAGCTTCTCCGGGCGGGAATACGTTTGCCGAAGATCAAAGTTCATGCAGCGCAGGTCCACATCGGGGTAATCGATGATCGTCGCCGCGGGAACGGAATCTCCGCTTTCCAGCAATTGTCTCAAGGTTTGCAAGCCCCAGAACAACCCCTCCGGGGCATGGGCGGCAATCGTCGCCGCCGAGGACTCCAGTCGGAGCACATACCCTTGCCTGTGGGGAACTTCGGCAAGCTCGGAAGGAGATGCCAGAGTCTCTCCTCCCCATCCGATTCGGCATACAAAGACCCCGGAGTCTTCACTCTCAAGGAACGAAAGCTGCTGCTGAGGGAACAAGCGTCGGAGCAAGCCCGGAACTCTATCATCGGCCGTCTCCATTTGCAGAGCAATATGAAAGGCCTCCTGCAGCCTAAAGCTTCCCTCCTCCTCGTAACGTATCTGCTTGATTTGCGGTATGGTTTGTATCATCGTGATGATGCTCCTCTCCTAATAGCGCCGGTCTAAGGCTAATGTATGGTAAGATAAGCGCCGTTCGTGTTTTCTTTACTGTTGATTTTGATCAATCGATCCTTGCTCGCATCGTCGGATAATCTCAAGGTAAGGACTTTATCCGCCATTTGGCTGTTGACATAGCTCGTGATGTCGATGCTATACCAGCCGGCATTCGTCAGCGATACCGTTCCCAGGACAGCGGCTCCTGACGTGCCGGGGCGGTTATTCCAAGTAACGGTACTCTCCTGCCAAGAATCAACCGCTAACCCTTGCCACGTTACGGGAACGGAAGGCACCGATGCGTCATTCACCCCGGTGTTCAAGTAGAAGGAAAGCACCGCCGATTGCACGGAGGATCCCGTATACTCCAACAAGTCGAACTTCCAATAGCTCAGCCGGTCATAATCGGTTCCGCCGGGGGCATCCTTCACTTCCAGCAGTGCGGAAGCGCCGTAATTGTCGCCGGAGCTGGTTCCTCCCCGCACATGTGCATCCTCGATGGCCGGGAACTGCGCCCCCATGATGTCCCGGTATTCCTGATCCGTGTCGTCCGGTTTGTCCCAGCGCCAGCACATCGTGCCGAGAACGCCGAGCGGATAGGGGGCTCGTTCCGATTCAATCAGACGAACCGCCTGAATGACTTCTCCCTCGGTTACTAAGGAGGGGTCTACTCCATTGGGCCCTACGCTAAAGCCGACTACGATGGATGTGGCCAGATTTTGCGCTTCGACAATATCGTCGTGCGCCTTGGCTTGAATGGTCGATGGCGCAGAATAGTAGTACATCCCGATCAGGCTGTCTGCAAACACAGTACCGTTGTAGGTTGAGAAGTAGGCTACATCGCCGGTGAACGGATTGTTACCGGTAATGCCGTTAGCAGACTTCCAGCTGCTCGTGCAATCGATACATCCGGAAATCCAAACATCCGGGTCGTTGGTGACCGGCAATACCTTCAGGCTGTTCATGCCAATCCGGCTTTTCAGATTGTGATGAAACAAGCGCCAATTGTCATAGTTAGCCATACTTCGATTGGACCCGTGCATTTCATAATCGGTAACCACTCCGACGATATCCGCATCGGTAGCGGCATTGCCGCTATTGAAGCTGATGATGTGATCGACTCGCGTGTATTTGCTCATTTGATCGGAGGAGCCCGTGAATTGCTCCTCCCAATGCCCCGCATAAACCTTCATGCCGCGCGACGCGGCCTCGTTGATCATCAGCTGAAGCCGCTTTGTCCGTTCTGCCGCGGGGTTCGACAAGTTGGCGATGTCCGCATACGTCATAGACGCAATGATAATATCGATATTTTTGCTGTTCATATCCTTAACAACATTAATAACCTTGGCATCGGAATTATAATTCCAATCATATTCATTGGAATAATACACCCAAACGGAGCGGGCATCGGCAGCCGCATCCCGGCTATCCCCCCACCAGCTCGTTTGAGCATACGCTGAACCGGGAAACATCATGACAAGCAGCACACCCATCCATACAAGAAACCTATTCACGGTAGATCTCTCCTTTTGGTTATTGGATTTTAGCGAGTCCCTCTCGATGCCGCTTCAATGTGACCGAATGCCCAATGCCCTTGCGGCACATCCTTCCATGTCGGCTTCAAGACCCCTTCAGCCGGTTGACGTTTCAATATCCGATTCAAGGCGGTCACCGCCTCGGCGCGGGTAACTTCCCGGTCAGGCAGGAACAGGCTGGTCGGATATCCCTCAAACCAGGCTTGTTCCACACCGGCAGCAATCCACCTTGCGGCCCAGTGCCCGGATGCATCGGCGAACTCCGGTTTGCGATCTTCCGGTTCAACCCCGCTCCAACGTGCGGCAATGACGGCAAGCTCCGCGCGGGTCACCTTAGTCTCAGGACAAAAGCGATCCGGAGCGCAGCCCTCAAATATGTTTCGTTCTGTAAGTCGCAGAATCGCTGTATGTGCCCAAGCATCGGAATCCACATCCGCATACGGGCTCACACGTGAGCTGTCGGCTTTCCCAGATTCGCTTGCAGCTTTATCCTGCAGTAAACCGTACAGCAAGGAAGCTAGCTCAGCCCGGGTCAGGTGCTGCTCCGGCCGGAAGGTGCCATCCTCATAGCCTTGCACGTAAGGTGCTAAGCTTGGGTCCTTAGCGCCTTCAGCCGGTAAGCGCAGCACGGTAAACGTACTGAATTTGTCAACTTCAATCTCAAGCCGATCGGGAGCTCCGCTTTCACCCGGGAAAATCTTCCCATGCTTCAGCACTTTCTCCCCGTCACTATGCTCAATATAAACGGCAAACGTATGCTTCGGGCTGCTCTTCGACAAGGGGAAGCTCAGCTTCGTCTTGGCACCGGTGATATTGCTTTCAATAATCATCGGCTCCCCTACGATCTCAGCACGTCCGTAGGCTCCCTGTGGCAGGGCGGTCGCATCCAGAGCTCTCCGAGCGGCTTCCTTTCCTTCCGTAAGTCCGCTCAGTGGCTTGATCCGGATGAACACATCCCCCTCCCGCTTCTCCAATCCGCGGAGGGTAGCAGTGGAGAGCTGCATCGATACACGGCTCACGGCAATCTCAAGTGTCGCCTCTTTCTTTAGCAGCTCACTAACGAAGCCGGGCTTCAGCATCAGCTCGTAGGCATCGGCATGCCCCGATGCATCGGAATCCAGCCGCAGCTTCGCCAAAGGCGTGGAGCCCGCGTCGGAAAGTACCTGCGAGGCGGCAGCTTGATCCAGTACGAAGGCATGCACGGTGCTGCCGTCTGCGGATGTGGTACGAACGACAGGCAAACCGGGCTGTACACCCGCTCCGCCGCCGGATACGGGACCAGCTGCACCATGACCTCCTTCGGAATCGGAATTGCCCGGACTCTCATGAACGGCAGGCGCTTGACGAACGATCTTCACTTCATAAGTCCGAACCGTGACACCATCAGGAGCTGTGACCTGAATGCGAATCCCGTTCGGTCCTACATGGAGCGGGATCGCGCCTGACATCTGACCTGCGGCAACGACAGCGCCGTTCACTTCTACCTTAGCCGAAGGATCTATTGCGACCGGGTGAACGGTAATGGCATAAACGCTGTTCATCACGCTGGCTTCGTACGATAAGACATCCCTCTGGAAGATAGGTGTCAACGAACCGTGGCTGAGTGCGAGTGAGCTTAAGCCCGCTTCTGCAGATGCGAGACGCGTAACGGCAATCGTATAAGCTCTGGTACTGCCGTTCTGAGACGTGACGATCAGAGTGATTTCGTTCAAGCCTACCTGCAGCGGAATCGCGTGTGCCGCCGAACCTCCGGCAGTTAAGCCGTTCACTGTCACGGTCGCCAGAGGATCCTCCGGTACAGCCAGCACATGTACGGCATACACCTGGTTGGTTACCGTGGCCGTGTAGCCGGTCCGGTTCGTCTCAAATGCCGGAGATAAAGGCGCCTCCAAGAGGGACAAGGATTGCAGACCGGTATTACCTGACAGCAAGCGATGGACCCCGATGGTGTAGATTTTGCTGTCGCCGTTTCGCGCGGTGACTTGAACGCTCACGCTGTTGTCTCCTCCCTGCAAAGGAATCGGAGCCGATGACTGCCCTCCGGCCACGTTCATTCCGTTCACCATGACCAGAGCCCCCGGATCGAGCGGCACCGCTGTTACCGACACGGCATAAACACTTTCGGCTACGGTCGCCGAGTAGGTCACGACGTCCCTTCGGAACGACGGGGACAGCGTCCCGTGGCTGATCGATAAGGCGGCAAGCTCCGCCATGGCGTTCGAATTCAGCAGCACATAAGGCGCATAATCTCCCCCGCCCTCACGGCTGCTGATGTGCACAGGAGCGTTGCGCGTCAGCGGATCCGATAACCGCAGCGTGACCGTCCGATCCGCTGCCATCTGGCTCCGCACGAAATCGGTAATATCCAGGCTGTACCAGCCCGGAGCAGCCACGCTTACACTGCCAAGCGGCTCTGCCGCTGCCGACGGCCGGCTGCTCCAGCTTAAGGACGACTCCTGCCAGCTGTCGTCGGCAAAGCCATGAAAAGCCAACCCAACTCCGCTCGAGAGAGCCTCTTTCACATAGAAATGCACTCGCGCCGAGTAGACATCCTCTGTCATAGGCGTCAGATCGAACTTCATGTAAGCCAGCTTATCCCCACCGCCGCTTGCCCTGGGAATGTCCGCCACTTCCAGCACGGGAAGATTACCGTATGTTTGCGCAGCAGCATTCTCGAAGACATACGTATCCTCCGTAACAGTAAATCTCTGCTCCGCCAGCCGGGTGATATGCAAGGTATAAGCTTTCGTACTGCCGTTCTGTGCCGTAACCGTCAGCGGAATCGTATTCGCCCCAGGCTGGAGCGCAACAGGTGCGGAAGCGGCTCCGCTGACCACCGCTGTACCGTTGACGGTAACGGTCGCGTGCGGTTCATCCGTCTCCGGCGTGATCAAGACGGCATGGACCGCCATAGGCACCTTCACCTCATACTCACTCACACTTTTATCGAAAAAGGGAGTGAGTGCTCCATGACTGACGGAAAGCGAGCGTAAATCCGCGTTGGCCGAAGGGTTCACAACGAGCTTAGGCTCATAACCGGCATGCTCACGACTGCCAATAACCAGCTTTTTATTACGGGTATTGGGATCCATAAAGCGAAGCGTGATCTTCTTATCCGTCAGCATTTGGGATTGGACGAAGGCCGTAACGTCAAAGCTGTACCACCCGGGGGCGGCAAACGTTACTTGCCCCAGCTTGACGGGGGAAGAGTTGATCCGGTTGTTCCAGTTCATGGTGCCTTCCTCCCAGTTGTCACCCTCCATGCTGTAAATGGACACGTCCGTCGGAAGTGTGCTCGCCTCATGGACATAGAAGCTAAGCTTCGCTGACTGTACCGGCTCGGTATAAGCCGTGAGGTCGAATTTCATGTAAGCCATCCGGTCCCCTCCACCGAGGGAGGATGGGATGTCGATTACCTCCAGCATTGTGGCGCTGCCGTAATTCGCCGTCGGATCATTCTGGTACACGTAAGTATCGGCGGCCGGGGCAAAAACGTTATCCACCTGTACGGAGCGTACCACCTTCACCGTATACACATCCGTCTCCCCCTTGCGCCCGGCTACGAGAATCGAGACTGTCGTTTCCCCCTCCTGCAGCGCGATAGCCGGAGAACTGCCGCCGCTTGGTACTACAGCGCCATTCACAGTAATTAGACTCTCGGCCGTTGAGGCTGTCGGTGTCAGCTGCAGGGAGGTTGCCTGTGACGGAACCTGCAAAGTATAGCTCGTTTGCCGAGTTGAGAATGCGGGCTGCAGTGTTCCGGCACTTACGGTCAAGCCATTCAGGCCTACCCTTGGGTACAAAGCGGTCATATGAGGCTGATCGTACGCCTGCGCCCAATAATAGCCGTTCGCGTTCACTCTCCGCGGCTCGAAGCCCACCTGATGTCCGGCCGGAATCGCTTCCGACCCGAACGTCACCCACCCGCTCGCATCGGTAACAGCGCCATGATAGGTGCCGCCGGCATAATGGAACCGTCCCTCCACCTGCGCTCCGGCTATCGGCTGTCCCGTTTGCTTATCGATCGCCTGCATCCTGACGGATGCGTTACCGGAGCCTTGGCTCACCTTCATGCCTGTCAGTATCATCGGCTTCAGCACGGTGCTGCCGGTTGTCGCGGAAGCGGCGGCGGACACGGGACCGATGTTTCCTTTCATATCCATGGCGGCAACCTTGTAGTAGTACGTCGTATTCGGAAGGAGTCCCGCATCGACGAACGACAGCGATCGGGCAAGGCCCGCTACGTTCCCCGCACCTGGCGTAAAGCTGCTAACAGTCCCCCGATACACAACGTACCGGTCCACCTCATAGTTATCCATGGCCATGCCGAAGCTGATCCTGACCTGTTGGAAATCCAGCGCGGCAGCCGTTGGAGGCTGGCTTACCGGGCCCGGCGGCTCGGTATCGGCCGGTGGCTGCCAGAAGACGCCTCCCTCTCCCCAGTAGGAGGGGAATTTGCGGATATCGTCGTAATGGTGCATGGCGATCCCGCCGAAGGAAGCGTCAGCGCGGAAAGCGGCATACACCTTATCTAGCTCCGCCTCCATGAAGGTACGGCCTTCTTCGTTGAACGTGATCGTCTCCGGATCTCCGCTGTTCGCAATATCCTTCGTCTCTACGCCGATCACCACGGAGCGGGGCTTGCCGATCGCACGGGCATAGTCGATTTCGCCCTGCGCACCGGCGATGATGCCGGCCGTTCCGTCGGCGCTGTCCCGGTAGTCCATGATGGAAATGTAGTCGCTAATGTCCTGGATGTGCTCGGACAACCACTTCGTGCTTCCATTCCATGTGATGCTCTCGGCCGTTGGGGAGGAATCATACCACTTCGGAATGGCCGGACCGAACGGCAGGGAAATGCCGGCCACCCGAATCCGATCGATCATCTTCTTCAAGCCGTCCAAATATTGAATTTGCAGGGACGGATATTGCGTCTTGAAGTCCTGGGAGATATAAGGCTCGATATCGACATTGACACCGTCGAACCGTTCCTGCTCCGCGGCGGACAAATTGTAGTTGATAATCCGCTCGATTTCGCGAATCGCTTTGTCATGGTAAGCGGTGTAGGCCCCCATATATGGAGGAGAGGTGCCCCCGGCGATGCAGGCATGAACCTGATAGCCCTGCTGATGGGCCCATGCGACGAAGTCCCTCAGCTTGCCGGGGTCATCCTCCAGAATGTCCATCCCGCCGTAAGGACCGACCGCCAAGTATAACGTGGTAATCGGATCCGAGTTGAAGGTGTCGGTATCCTTAGCCAGCGCATCCAGCACAAGCCGCGAGTTCGGGTTCAGCAGCAGCTTATAGGTCTCCGACTCCCAGATCCACATCGCGCGATCCTGCATAGGCAGCGTAACCGGCTCATTCGTGCCAAGACCCGCCTTGGCATACGTCGTGCTGCTGAAGCTTGTTCTGCCCGCCGTATCGGTTGCCTTGGCCTCAATGCTCATCGTCCGGTCCCCAAGACCTGCGGTATCCCACTCATAAACATAGGCGGTGCCGTCCCATGAGGCATTCAGCCAAGCGCCATGGTTGATGCGCACCTGAACCGCTTGGATCGTTTGGTTTCCGGCGGCGGTGATCCGGACGGGCACAATACCGTTAACGGACGTGCCGTCACCCGGGCTTTGAATGATGACGGAGGGTAGGCTGCCCGCCGGGTTGTTTACCGTCAGCTGCAGCGTCGGGCTCCATACCCCGTAACGCGTGTCTATGGCGAGGCCTCTCGCCGTAATCTGCAAGGCGCCATTGTAAGAGCTCCCGTCCAAATCATAGTGCCATGTCCCGGAGTCATTGCCGTCCGGGTCGTTCATCACAACATCTACTTGCTTCTCTCCATTAATAAAAAGCTTGATTTCGTACGAATTTTCGTACGTACCGGATAAGCGGTTGATGCCGCCGTTCAGCACGGCGCCATCGGCTGGAGAATCGATCGTAACGGATGCGCTGAGCTCGGCGCGAGCCTGACTGGCGATCCCCGAGCCAAGGATCACCAGCAGCAGCAAACCCAGCAGCCAAGCCGAATAACTTCGTCTAATGGGCCAATACAAACCGTTCACACCCCTTATGTAAGCATTATCACAGCGTGAAACATCGGATGCTGCTTAATGGGCATTAGCCTTTCTTAAGCAGCATCCGGCTTGGGAGGTTATTTCGCTTTTAGCTCAATCGTTTCTACACGCTTATGGGCCGCCCGATACGTATCCAACAGCTTGGGCACGCCCAAGGCTTCGATTTCCTTCACATATTTATCCCATTCGCTCAGGCTGCGGTTGCCTAACACGAACTTGGCGAAGTTCTCGTCGCGGTTTTTCTTAATGGCCTGCCCGGTCACCGAAAGCACCTCGTTCTCCGCCTCCGTAAAGGCCGGCTTCGGCTGCATGGCAGGCGGGTCGTATTTGGTCGCCTCCTGGTAGGCGCTGCGAAGATCCTTGGAGAACAGCGACAGGTGGGCGCCAAAATCAAGCCAAGTATACGTTCCGCTCGTCTGCAGCCCTGTTTGCTTCCGCATTTCGGTTACATCCGTATATTCCGGCTTGAACTGCTTCTGCCCGTTCTGAACGACATGCGCTTCGCCTTCTTTTCCCCAGCTGGCCAGCGTCTTGCCTTCCTCCGAGTAGAAGAAATCCATGAACCTCATAATGTCCTTCACATTCTTCGAGGTAGAAGCAACCGTCAAGCCGCCCTCGAGGTAGTGGAAATACGGGTTTTGCTGCTTCATACCCGCAACCCCGGCTGGAGGCGCCATGAATTGAATATTGTATTCCGGGTTATCCTTCTTCATGGCATTGTTGAAGAAATCCACGCGGCTGATGTAGTCGATCGTAATAAAGGATTTGCCGTTGGACATCATATCCTGCCATTGCTTTGTCTGTATCGTCAGGAAGTCCGGCGGGATCAGCCCGTCTTTATAGAACTTGTTCCATACGCCCAGCATGGCCTTGTAATTTTCGTCGGTCGGACCGAATTTCCAACTCTTGGACTCTAAATCGTAGTAAGCATTGTCCCCTGTGTGGAAGTTCGCGGTCAGGTTCGCATACATTTCATCCGGAATTTGACCGAAGCGCATCGAGATCGGATAGCTGTCCGGATACTGCTCCTTCAGCTTTTTGGCCACAGTATACAGCTCGTCGTACGTTTTCGGCGCCGTGAGCCCGTGCTTGCGGAAAACATCCTCGCGGTACAGCCAGATCATCCGGTTCGTTTCCCCGAAGCCTTGATTCGGCAGCATGTACATTTTACCGTCTGCTGCTATCGCCGCTTTCGCTTCCTCGGGGTATTTCTTCATCCACGCCTGAAGATTCGGCATGACATCCAGATGCTCCAGTACGTTGACGAGAGCGCCCTGTTGTCCGAACTTGTTCGAGGATGCCCGGTTCGGCATATAGATCAAATCCGGCATATTATTCGAGGCGACTACCAGATTGATGGTGTCGCTCAGCTTCCCGGAGGGCGTCTGCACCTCGAGTGTCACGCCGGTCTTCTCTTCGATCCATTTCCAGACCGGCCAGTCCTTGCTGTAAGGGAACGTAGGGTTGCTGTCGAGCAAAGCCCTAAACGTTTTCTTCTGAACGCCCGCAGAAGGCGGATTTCCCGTATTTCCCGGATTCGTACCGGTGCCGCTCGGCTGATTGCTTCCGCCGGAGCAGGCGGTCAGCGTGCTTGCGGACAAGAGCAGCCCGCATATCATAAGTCCCATCTTTTTCATTGAGTATTCTCCTCTGTCCACGTAGTTTTCCTTACTATACCGCATAGCCTTCGCCTTGCCCATTACCCTTTCACCGCGCCGATCATGACCCCCTTGACGAAGTACTTCTGGATGAAAGGATACACTAAGAGAATCGGCAGTGTGGATACCATGATGGTCGCAAACTTCAGCGAGTCCTCCACAATCAGGCTATCACCTCCAATTCGGGTAACGTCGCCTGACGCCACATTCCCGGCGAGCACCAGATTACGCAGGAGCACTTGCAGCGGGAACAGGTTCGGATCGCGTAAATATAACAGCGGGAACATAAAGTTGTTCCAAAGCCCTACAGCGTAGAACAAGGCGATGGTAGCAATGACTGCCTTAGATAAGGGCAGTACGAGCCGGAAGAAAATCCCGATATCGTTCAAGCCGTCCAATCGCCCGGACTCCTCCACTTCCTTCGGCATGCCGCTGAAGAAGGTACGCATAATGATCAGGTTCCACGTATTGACCGCCCCCGGCAGCACCATCCCCCATATCGTATCGATCAGCCCCAGGGACCGAACGACCAGAAACGTAGGGATCATACCGCCGCTGAAGAACATCGTGAACACGATCAGCAACGTCATGGGTTTATGGAACTTCATATCCTTACGAGATAAGGCGTAGCCTCCCATAGCGGTAATGATGAGGGCCACAGCCGTGCCCAGGACCACGTAGATCAGGGTATTTTTGTAGGCAAGCCAAATCTTCGGATCCTGGAACACCAGCTCATACATTTTCAGGTTAAAACCCTTTGGCCAGAGGGTGACTTCTCCCTTCAAAACATAAATATCTTCACTTAAGGAGACAGCCAGCATGTAGACAAACGGGTACAACGTAACTACAATGACTAAGAGCATAATAAGCACATTGCATAAGCCGAAAAGACTGAATTTGGGTTTCATACCGGTTGCTCCACCTTTACCATAAACTGTTTTCCCCGACCTTGCGGCTGATGTAATTCGCTGTGTAAATAAAGATCAGACTGATGATGCCCATGAACAGATCGATCGAAGCCCCGTAGCTGAAATTACCCTGCTCCAGCCCTACCCGGTACACATAGGTGCTGATGATGTCCGCCGTTTCATATACAGCCGGATTGTACATAAGGAATACCTTCTCGAAGCCGATTTCCAGCACCTTGCCGACGTTCATGATGAAAATGATTACGATGGTAGAGGCGATTCCGGGCAGCGTCACGTGCCACAGCTTCCTCCACCGGTTCGCGCCATCGATGCTGGCCGCCTCGTAGAGCTGTGGATCGACCGCCGTAAGCGCAGCCAAGTAGATGATCGATTCCCAGCCGATCTGCTGCCAAATATCCGATATGACATAGATGGTACGGAACCAGCCGGGCTGCATCATAAAGTTAATGGGCGTAATCCCGAGGCTCTGCAGGATCTGATTGATCAGGCCTCCGGACGGAGACAGGAACATGATCACCATGCTGGCTACGATAACATTGGAAATAAAGTGCGGCAGGTAGCTGACCGTCTGTACGAAGCGCTTGAACAGCACATGCTTCAGCTCATTCAGCAGCAGAGCCAGGATGATCGGCGCCGGGAAACCGAAGAGCAGCTTATAGGCACCGAGCAGGAACGTGTTGCGCATTAGGATCCAGAAGTCGGGATTTTGAAAAAACATGATGTAATATTTGAACCCTACCCATTCGCTGGCCCAAATGCCCTTAAATAAATTGAAATTCTTAAACGTAATGACCAGCCCGAACATCGGAGCATAGCGGAACACCAAGTAATACAGCAGACAGGGCAGCACGAGCAGCCATAAATACTTGCTTTGGTTCCACGTCTTACGCCAGGATGAAGCCTTCCTTACCTTGTGGGGCGTCGATGACAGCGACTGCAGCATCGGATTCATGGAACGGTTAGTTTGCTGGACCATAACATTTCTCCTCATGTTCGCGAGTTAATTGTGCTCATTGACCGAGGCATGCCTTTCGTTCGCGGAGCCTTGATATCGTCATTATAAGCAGGTGTCCGGCTCCCGATAAATCGCCACGTTTACCGGGCCATCCGCATTTTATCGGATGAACATTGAAACTGTGTATGTTTACGAAGAAATGAATATTGTGACCGTCTCCGCCGCTCTCTTAAGATAGAAGTAGTTCACCTTGGCGAAATACTATGAAGAAATGGGGGCTAACACATGCCGGGTTGGAAAGGCTTCAAAGGGAACACACCTTCGTTATTTGCCAAGCTGATGAGCAGCTTTCTTGTGGTGATCGTGCTGCTGGCCGCCTTTAATTTCACTTCCTTTCTTTATTTAAAATCCAAGATTCATTCGGAGATCATCAAATATAACGAGCTGAACCTGAACAGCACGGTGGTGCGGTATGAGAATCATTTTCGGCTAATGCGGGAAATGATTATCGGCCTCAGCCGCGACGACAAGTGGATGGCCAATCTGAATTTGCTGAGGAATGTGAAGCAGTTTAACGGCTACGATCGGATGGAAAGCGTGATCGCGGACATCAAGCTGCTGATCTCCAACCCGTTCATGTCCATGGACAATATTTTGCTCCACTTCCGCAATGATGGGTATGTGCTGGAGAAGGAAGGTACAAGCGAGGCGGAGCGGCTGTTTACCCGTTATTATGCGAGCCCCGCTTATTCGGCGGACTTCTGGAAACGGCAGTTCGAGGATCCGGCCATGTTCAAGCTGCTCCCCGCTGCAGAATTCGTGGAGACGTCGGCTCATGTAGAGAAAAACAAAGGCAGGCTGCTTCCGGCCATCATCAAGTTCATGCCCTTGAAGGACATGTATTTCATCGTCATGCTGCAGCCGGACAAGATGTTCCAGTCGTATCACTACGCTACGGACACGGACTTTACGATTCTGGGTGAGGACGGCACGGCGATCTATTCATCCAGGCCGGAAAGCAGCCTGACTACCACGGAAGCCTTTCAGGGTGCGGAGGGACATTTCAGCCGGGATCAGCATTATTATTTTTACAAAAAAGGACAGGACACCGGCTTGACCTACGTCAGCGTCGTTCCGATCCAAACGATCTCGAACCAGCTCATCAAGCTGAATCTGATCTTCCTTACGCTGCTTGTGATTACCATCGCTCTCAGCATAGTGACCTCCTTGTTCTTCACGTTCCGCCTGAACAGTCCGGTCCAAATGATTATGGATGCCATGCAGAAGCGGGGCTCCTCCCTGCCGCTGCAAGGCCAGATACGGGAGTTTGACCTCATCAGCGAGAAGGTCAGCAGCATCCTGAAGACGAACGACCAAATGACGGAGGATCTGGATAAGAAGAAGGCGCTGCTTCGTTATTACGCCTACACCAACAAGCTGAGAAGCATCCATATGAATTTGGCCGAGCTGACGGATATGGTGGCCGCCGATACACCCTTCGTGCTGGTGATGTATCAGGTCACGTTTAAGGAAAGCTTCGCCGAGCTGGATACGGAGCTCGAGAAGGCGCTCTATTTTGTCCGCGAGTATATTGCCAGCTCCCTGCTTCAAGTGTTCGAGGATCCTCTCACCTTCCAGATGGAGAAGGACACCGTGCTGTCCTTAATCTTCAAGCCGGATGAGGCGGAGATTGACCAAACGCTCGAGCAGCTTCGGCAGGTGTTCGCCTTGGATCGGGATCTGTTGTTCGTGACGGTCGCCGTCAGTCCTGTGTATTCCACATCGACTGAGCTCCTGTCCGCGTATAACAGCGCTTCTTCCATGCTGCAGCAGCGTACCTTGAACGATTTGACACAGATCATTCGGACGCCCAAAGCCCCCGCTTCCACGGTACATTTCACCGTGCTGGAGGAGGAGGAATTCCACACCCGATTCATGTCGGGCAGCGAGGAATCCGTGATGGAATGGATTCATAAGCAGCTGCAGGCGCTTTATAAGAAGGAGGCCACGGTGGTGGAGTTCAAGCAGCTTGCCAAGGAGATCACCCATCTGCTGAACAAATCGGCCGTGAAGCTGAATCTTCATCAGGAGCAAAGCGAACCGGCCCTGCCGTTATTGGAGCCGCTCAACAGCTTCTATAATCTGGAGCAATATGAGCTGTGGTTTCGGCAGCAGCTGTCTCCGATGCTGAGCAAGGTGCTGGAGAAGACAGCGGAGAAGGACCCGATGACCAGCTTCGTTCTCGACTACCTGGATCACCATCTCGATCAGGACATCACGCTGGACATTATGGCCGATAAGCTGAACATTACGCCTGGCTACTTATCCACTTATTTCAAGGAAAAGACAGGCACCAACTTCAGCGACTATCTGAACGGTCTGCGGATGCAGCGGGCGAAGGAGCAGCTGCACAATTTGGATTTGAAAATTCATGAGGTGGCCGCCAGAGTAGGGTATCAGAACGTCAATTCGTTCATCCGCATGTTCAAGCGGTACTCCGGCATGACGCCGGGCGAGTACAGGAAGAAGTATGGGGCTTCTTGAATTGAAAAAATGACCCTTGCCGCTGGGGCGAGGGTCTGGAGAGAGGGTTGTTTGGCATGAAAAGCTGTCATTATCCAATTCAACGTTTCGATGATTCCACTGAGGGTATCTTGTGGGACAATGTGAGTGAGCTGTCCGTCAGTCACTATCAATGGCTCGATAACGGATATGCCCCCGAGGTAAAGGCCGCTCTTGCCTATACCTCCGGGCGATTGCATCTGCAATTTCGCATCTATGAGTCTATGCCCAAGGTAAGCTACTATACGCCGAACGAGCCCGTATGCAAGGACAGCTGTGTGGAATTTTTCGTTCAGCCGCTCCCGGACAGCGATCCCCGGTATGTCAACTTCGAGCTGAACGCTGCCGGAACCTTGCTCTTGAAGCTGGGGGAGAACCGCCACGATCGTATATTTCTGGAGGAGCCTGAGCCGGATGCATTCCGAATTCGCACCATGACCGAATGCAAGGATCCGATTGATGGACGCGATTATTGGCTTGTCTCTCTCTCGATACCTTTCGCTTGGCTTCAATCGCTGTTCCCTTCGTTTCAGCCGAAGCCCGGCCACAGGCTGCGGGGAAATCTCTACAAATGCGGGGATGAAACGCCGCTTCCCCATTTCGGGAGCTGGAGCCCCGTCACCTCGGATAGGCCGGATTTTCACCGCAGCTGCGATTTCGGCGATCTCGTGCTTGGGTAACAGAGAACGAAAGGGCCTTTAACCGAACGCGGGTTGGCCCTTCTTGAAGGATTGCCGGATTTGCAGCTCTCGACCGTCCCAATCGAATACCGCCAGATCGGCTTGCGCCCCGATGCGCAAGCCTTCTTGCGTCGGCAATCCCATGAATCGAGACGGAATGACGGAGGCCAGATCCCAAGCTTGCGGCAAGGTGCAAAGCCCCCTTCGAACCAGATAGGCAATCTGGTATGCGGGCAGCTTCACGGAGCCGGCGAGCAGACCGGGCTGCTCCTGCATATGCAGCTTCCCCTCCGGAGTGAGCACCACCTTGCCTCCGATATGGTGCGAGTACGTCCCTGGGGGCATGCCGCTGAAGGAAACCGCATCGCTGACCAGCATCGCCCGATCGCTCTTCACCTTAAGGATCACCTTAAGAACGGAATCCGGCAGATGGAAGCCGTCGGCAATAAAGCAGGCGGACAAGCGCTCCTCCGCCAGCTGATCCCAGATGTAGTTCGGATGCCGCGGCAGGGTAAGATGGGCGCCATTCCCAAGATGCGTGGACATGCTTGCTCCCGCCGCAGCCGCTTCCTCGATCTGCCCGGCGGCAGCCGCCGTATGGCCGATGGATACTATGACCCCGCTTGCCGCACACTTGGCTATGAATTCGGAGGAGCCGGGCCATTCCGGTGACAGCGTAATGATGCGGATATGCCCTTCGGCCGCTTCCTGCCAGCGCTGGAACAAGTCCCAGTCCGGCGCGATCACGTGCTCCCGGGGATGAGCGCCTCTCGGCCCGTCCTCGGGGGAAATGAACGGTCCCTCGAGATGGATGCCGGCGATACTTTCGCTTGCTTTATGGCCGCTTCGAATCGCTTTGGCCAACACTTTCAAGGAAGCCTCGATCACACTGCTGCCGTTCGTAATGATCGTAGGATAGTAGGAGGTGACTCCTTCTTTGCTTAGGGCCTGCGACATCCGATGAATGGCTTCCTCTTGCAGAGGCGGTGCATTGAAGTCCAGTCCACCGTAGCCGTTAATCTGCAGATCCACAATACCCGGAGCGATCCAAGGCAATGCTTCATCGGGCTCTGGAGCGATCGGCTCGAGCCTGGAGATAAGTCCGTTTGCCATATGCAGGCGGATCGGCTCTTTTGTCCGGTAGTGTCGTCCCCTAAGCTCCATAGGAGTCACGGTCCACAAACAGGATGCAGCTGGGATGCTGCCGCAGAATGGTCGCCGGGCATGCTGTCGAGATTGCGTCGTTCAACGTCTTCTCCACGGCAAGCCTCTTAGTAGGTCCCGGTACCATGCAGAACAGGTGAGAGCCGGACAGCAGGGCAGGGATCGTCAGCGTCAGCGCATGGGTAGGAACGTCCTCCAGCGCTGCGAAGCAGCCGTCGTTCACCTGCTGCTTCCGGCAGGCCTCCTCCAGCTCCACCGGCTTCACGAGCTCCGTATCGGCAAAGTCCGCTACCGGCGGGTCGTTAAAGGCAAGGTGCCCATTCTCCCCGATGCCGAGACAAACGATGTCGATCGGCGCCTCCTTCAGCAGAGCGGTATAACGCTCGCATTCCTCCTGCGGTTTCGTGCTGTCGATCAGATGAACCTGACCCGGCTTCACCAGATCGAACAGCCGCTCCTTCAGGAAGGCCCCGAAGCGCTGAGGCGCATCTTCCGGCAAGCCGATGTATTCATCCATATGAAACACGGCAACTCTCGACCAGTCGATGCCCTCTTCCTTGACGAGGGAGGCCAGAAACTCATTCTGCGACGGTGCCGCCGCAAATACCATCCTCAGCTGCTCCTGTCCGGACAGCAGCTCCTTCATCTTCTGTGCCGCCGCCGCGCACGCGGCTGCACCCAGATCTGCCCTGTTCTCGTATAACCGAACTTGTAAACGGTCTACTTGCCTTGCTTCCATGGCCTTAACGGCTCGAATGTTAGACAATCGAATGCACCCTCCCGATTTCTTGATCTACACGTTCAGAGTAAGACATTTCCGGGTCCGGTTCAATCGCTAAACCATCCGATCTATGCTCATTTCAGCAAGTACATCGGAAAAGGAATATAAATGGGAAGAACTGTAGATATTGCCACTGTCCGCGGACCCAGCCCCTAGTGACACCTGTAATCGCATATTTACCATTACATTCGCCTATCCCAGCCCTCGGCACACCTGTAATCGCACATCTGCCATTACGCGAACCAATTCGCACGAAATGCCACCATCACGCACGCTTTATCGCACATCTGCCACTACACGCTCCAATTCGCACGAAATGCCGCCAGCACGCACGCCTAATCGCATTTCTGCCACTACACACTCGCCTATCCCAGCACTCGCGACGCCTCTAATCGCACATCTGCCACCCTCACCACACCTGTACTCGCAATCCTGCCACTCCAGATAAAGATCCCTGAGCAGCTTCCGCTCAGGGATTACTAATGCTTATGATTTGTTCTTCTCCGCATAAACCGCCATCGTGTCGCACATAAATTGTGCCAAGCCTTCTCCGAACTTATCGATGTTCTTCGTAAAGCGCTCGTCGTCTACGTACATCCGGCCCAGCCCCGCAAAGGCTTCCAGCGAATAGCTGCCCATCCGGTTCAGGAACACATACCATTCATGAATCGCCGCTTGCGCCTCTTCCGATTCCGGGGAGACGTGCCGAAGCGCCGCCAGCCGCTGATAAATCTCGTTCATTTCCGTACCGAGCTGCCCCTGCTCCTCCTTGGACATGCTGCCAAGCTTCGCTTTGGATCGATCCACGGCGTCGTTCCCCCAACGTTCCCGTGCTTCCTGCTCATACGGATTGCTGCTAAAATCAAAGCCTTCGAATTTCTCTTTGTTTGTCATTTGAATTTCTCCTTTCGCATGCTTCATGGTCTTATCAATCGTCGCGATCATTTGATCAAGCCGGCGCCGCTTCTCAAGAAGCAGGCTTCTGTGCATCTCCAAAGCCTCGTTCCGGTTAAAGCCCGGGCTATGGATTATTTCTCTAATTTGATTCAAAGGAAAGCCAAGCTCACGAAAAAACAAGATCTGCTGCAGCGTCTCGAGATTCTCATCGGAATAAAGCCGGTAGCCGGACTCGGTCGTTTGCTCCGGAGTCAACAGACCGATGTCATCATAATGATGCAGTGTGCGCACACTGATCCCAACCAGCTCCGCAACCTCTTTTACCTTCATGCTCATGGCTCGTGCCCCCTTCGCTGTTTACTATAGAGTATAACGTAACGTGAGAGTCAACATAAAAAAAAGACCTTAGCAGTAAATCCGCCAAGGCCTACAACCCTCTTAATCCATCAAAGACGCTAATTCGTCCACCATGCTACCGAACAATCGAAGCGCATCTTCAATCGGCTCCGGCGAGGACATATCGACGCCTGCTCGTTTCAGCTGCTCAAGCGGATAATCGTCCCCGCCGCTGGCCAAGAAGTCAAGGTAACGCTCGTTGCCGTTCTCCAAAATTTGCTCAGACAGCGCTATCGCCGCGGCGAACCCGGTCGCGTATTTATACACATAGAAGCTGCGATAGAAATGAGGAATCCGCATCCACTCCAGCGCGATTTCCTCGTCGATCACAACGCCGTCTCCAAAATATGTCTGATTCAGCTCGTAGTATAGCTTCGACATGCTTTCCTGCGTCAATGGCTCTCCTGCCGCGCTTCGCTCATGTACGAGCTTCTCGAATTCCGCAAACATCGTCTGACGGTACATCGTTCCCCGGAACTTATCAAGGAAGTGACTGATCAAATATCGTTTGGTCATTTTGTCTTCGGTCTTCTTGAGGAGATGGCGAATAAGCAGCGCCTCATTTACGGTGGAGGCTACCTCCGCCGTAAAAATCGTATAAAATGCATAAGTATACGGAAGAGACTTATGCGAACGATAAGCATGCATGGCGTGACCCATCTCATGAGCCAAAGTAAACATACTGCCCAAATTGTTCTTATGATTTAACAGAATGAACGGATGAACTCCGTACACCCCCCAATTATAAGCCCCGCTCGACTTGCCCTCCTTCTCGTAGACGTCGATCCATTCGGCTTCGCGGGCGTATTGGAGTGTCTGGATATATTCATCTCCCAGCGGAGCCAAGCCCTCCAGCATCGTGTCATAAGCCTCATCATACGAGATCTCCAGCTTCGATTCGGGAACAAGCGAGGTATGCATATCGTACATATGGAGCTCATCCAGACCGAGTGCCTTTTTACGCAAATCCAAATATCGATACATCGAAGGCAAATGCTTCTTCACGGTATCGATCAGGTTATCATAAACCGCCATCGGCACGTTGTCGACGAACAGGGAAGCTTCCAGCGCCGAAGAATAGCTGCGGGTTTCCGCCATGAATACGTTCTTCTTCACGTGGGAGCCATACAGACTGGCGATCGTGTTCTTCAGCTTGTCATAACCGCTATATAAATTCTTAAACGCCTGCTTGCGGGTCTCGCGGTCCTTATTCTCCAAGAACGAGATATAATTGCTCTGTGTAAGCTTCTCGTCTCCAACCGGCTCGAAGGTAATATCCGCATTGTTCAGCGCAGAGAACGCGTTCGAGGCGGTCTGCGATATATCTCCCATCCGGGCCAGCAGCCTTTCCTGCTCATCGTCCAGCACGTGCGCCTTCTTACGGACAATGCGATCAATCAGCTTGCGGTAATGAGCGAGACCCGGCTCTTCTTCATAGAATGTTTCCCATTGACCGCCCTCCACCTTCAGCATGCTTGGAACCACGAAGGAGGTCGCTGCCGAAAGCTTCGTCCCCAGCGCCTGAACCCGTTGTGTGAGTGCCTGATACTCGCTGCTTTTGTTATCGATGTCGCGGTTCATTTTGGCATAGGCAAACAGCTTGCCGAAGGTTTCCGATGCCTGGTCCTCCAGCCGGAGGATAGCTAAGAGCTCGGACGGCTTCGTCCAGCCGACATAACCGGAGAATGCTGCGATGGTATCCGTCAATCGCCGCAAATCCTCTTCCCAAGCGTCGATGCCCGGGTAAATATGATATAAATTCCATTGAACCGGTGTTGATGCCATGAACGAACAACCTCCTCAGCGATTGAGAGCTTTTTCCAGCCAATCTCGTTCATTATAGCATTTTGCCGTCCCGGAATTAAAGTTTTCTTCCGTCGGTTAATTAATAAAACCGGACCTTGCGGTTTGGATCTGATCCCGCGACTGCACGCTATTCTCCTCTATCAATACCATGCTGTAATAACCAATGAAGGCGGACAGAATGAACAAAAGGGTAAGTCTTGTTAAGCTGATCATGAATGATACCCTCCGAACGGAGCATTTTTTTATAAGATAGCTCAAGGGTATCATGCAAATCTTACATAACTCTTACCAAATCAATAAGAAATTCTTAAGAACTTATTTCCTCTTGCAGGTCAATCCAAAATCGGAGCACCACATTCCCGTTATCCTCTACGTATTCGGAATCGAGCTTCCCGCCGTTCTTGACGATGGTTCTCGCCGAAGCCTCATTGCTTCGGTCGCAGGTGACAAGAGCACGATCGAGCCCCATAGCTTTGGTAATGCCTAGTGCCAGTGACAGAATGCGGGTCGCATGCCCCTTTCTCCTTGCCGAAGGACGGATGCCATACCCGATGTTTCCGCCGCGAAGCAGCAGTTTCTCATTCAGTCTGTGGCGAATGTTAACCACACCGACTACCTGATTGTCATCGTCGATAAGCCAATATGTGGAGTGTGGAACGAGCCCTTCCGTCTCCTTCTCCCCGTCGGATAAATATTGCAGCATTTCCTCAAAAGAATAGGGCTCCTTCGCAATCACCCAAGGGACCATCTTCTCCCCGCTGGAATTCCAATCCTCATAGAAAGCGATATACTCCTCGCGCCATTCTTCGGACGGACGCACTAATCTGGACATAGGCAGTATCCTTTCTTCTGTAAATTTCATCCATGCTACCACGGCAGACCGGACATCGTCAATCAATCCGTGCTGCTTCAAAAGGCCGGACGTTGTTAGAAAAAAATGAATAATGTCCCGGGCCTCATGGGAAATGATATATAGAAGTAAATGATTTACAGTAGGGGGAAAGTATGCATCCATCATCACGAACCCAACGTTGTTTAGCCGTTCTGTTATTTCTCACAATTGCCATATCGTCTGCCCTGCAGCCAAAAGCACTGGCGGCGGCGACAGCTACCTTAACGATTAAGGCCTCTCCAGACTCCGCTATGGCTACACAATATGAAGTCGATTCCGGCTTGCTCACCCGCGGTATCCAGCATGCGGTGCGCCGGCCGAACGCTGATGCTCCTGTAACCGATGCGTACGTCACCGTTCCCGATAACCCACAAGCTAGAACATATGCTGTAGACCGCCGAGGAAATCTGTACGATGACTTATCCCGTGAGCTGCTGGTTCTGCCCCTTGCCGAGCAGTCGGAGCTGCTTCGGCACATAAATCATTTACGTGCTAAACATTACGGACAGTTCATTGCTTGGAAGGAAGCGTCCCGCATAATCCCGAGGAAGGCAAAGTTCCAGGTGAAGGACGTGGAGAGCGGCCTGACCTTTCATGTACAGCGGCGAGCCGGCAGCAATCACGCCGATGTACAGCCACTGACGAAGGAAGACACCGCTATTATGAAGAAAATCTACGATGGGCGGTGGAGCTGGCAGCGCAAGGCGATTCTTGTGCTTACGGAACAGGGACAGTATGCCGCCTCCATGCACGGCATGCCCCACGGAGGAGACGGCATTCCGGATAACGATTTTTCCGGCCATTTCTGCATCCACTTCGTCGGCAGCTCCACGCACGGTTCCGGTAACGTAGATCCGGAGCATCAGCTGATGATCTACAAAGCGGCGGGCAGATTGGACGAGTACTTCGATCAAGCCTCGCCCTATCAGGTGGTGAACGCGTTTTTCTCCGCCTTTGCCTTGAAGGACGCCCAAATTTTCCGAATGAGCTTCCGCCGGCCTACCGATCGGCAGATGGATTTCTTCGTAAAAGGAAACGGTAAAATTCAGGGGATTCTGCGAAAGCCGCCGATAGAGCAGCAGGACCTGAAGGACCGGTTGCTCATGGAGATTCCTATGGAGGTTAACATTTACCCCGAGGGACAACGCAGGATCAAGACGGGATATACCTTCCGTCTCCAAAGAGCCTCCCTGATCGACCCCTGGAAAATCGAATCCATCGAGATGATCTCCTAAGATGCCGAAGGCTGCCCCAACCTCCATAGGTTGGGACAGCCTCTTTCCATTATGAAGCCTGATGCGGAGTACGATCATAGACGGACAACGCCGCGATACGCTTATACTCCTCGGGAAATAAATAATTACGGATCACCAGATTCGAGGAGGAGGGGGTCCTTGGAGAACGGGTAAAGAAAGAGAAGCAATCACTTAGAAGATCGGTTCCTTCCCACCATACGATCTGCTCCTGACATATACAATGCAGCCCCGCTTGCCATGACAGTTCCTCGAAGACGGCTGCAGACACAGTGCTCCCCCGCCATCCGGGATTATAGTCCGTGGTAAGCTCTCCGGTCTCTTCATTGCGATACATGCCCAAATTCGAGTGATGAATGAACCCGGAGCCTCGGGGCTTCAGCTTCCTGCCGAGCTGCATCAGATAAGCCTCCATCACATCTCTTTCCACGTGAACCAGCGAGTCGTAGGAAAAAACGAAGTCAATCGATTCATCGGGGATCATATCGAGCGACTTGCCGTCATTGACAAAATAACGGATGTGACGGTCCTCGGCGAAACGGTTACGGCAATAATCAATTCCGGCGGCAGATAAGTCTACAATCGTCAGCTCCCGGCACAGCTGCTTCAGGAATTGTGTGCAGCGTCCGTAGCCCGGCGCAATCTCCAGCACATTGCCCGCAGGAAGAAATCTGGAAATACGTGGGTACAGCGTTCCCATCCATAGACCCGATGTTCCTCCCCACCATTCCGACCATTCGTCACCTGCTTGCGGCCAATGATATTGGCGCGACCAAGTTGCGTTGTTCTCTTCAATGCTAGGCATGTCGATCTCCCTTTCTACTTTACTAGAATCTACCATTTGGTAAATTTTATTCCAGTATATTGGAAAGTGAAACAACAAACAATCCTTTACCTACTCTGTTACCACTATTAAATTTAAATTAATTTATGGTAAAATGATTGAAAACCTATGATATGATCAAACTGCTGCGAATCGTGTATTGGAAATGAGCTAGATAGGAAGCTAGACATGCCGATATCAAATTACCCTTTTCTTTCAAACTTCCACTGCTTCTTATGAAAGGAATTATGATCATGGCAAATCTAAGGATGGACAAGGATGCTTTCTTTGTTCATGCGTTCGAGAAGGCTCCTATCGGCATGGCTTTCGTATCTTTGAACGGATATTTTCTAAAAGCGAACGAAGCGCTGCGTCATATGTTCGGATATTCCAATGATGAGCTGCTCGCCATGCGTTATCAAGACATTACGGAGAAGCAGGATCTCGAATCTAGCATGGAACAAGTCAGGAAATTGCTAGAAGGTGAAGCGGATCATTTTCAGTTAGAAAAACGTTATGTCCACCCTTCCGGCCGTCTATTATGGGGGCTGACAAGTGCATCTCTGGTTCGTGACGAGGAGGGAACGGCGCTTTATTTCATCGTTCAGCTTCAGGACATTACCACACGAAAGTGCACGGAAAAGCAGCTGCAGGTTAGCAAGCAGCGATACAAGTCGCTCGTTGAGCAGCATCCTGACCTGGTGATGTCCATAGCGTTGGACGGGACACTCCTTCAAGTAAACGATGCCTGCGAGAGGGTTACCGGCTACTCGAAGCACGAGATGCCGGAAGCTTTTGCCGACATGCTGATGAAAGATCAAGAGCTGTTCCAGAAGCATTATGAAGAGGTGCTCCTAGGAACATCTCAAGAATTCGAAGGACGCATCACCCACAAGTCGGGACGTGAGGTGCTGCTGCGCGTGACCTACGTACCGATAATCATAGAGGATCGCATTGTTGGTATTTATGCCATCTCCAAGGACGTTACCGATTTCAAACGGACTACCGAGCAGCTGCGGCATCATCAAGAGCTGTATGAGCTGATCTCGGGCCATGCCCAAGAAATCATTATGTATGCTAAGCCGGACGGGCACATCGAGTATATTTCACCGGCGGTTCAAGCGAAGCTTGGCTTCATCCCGGAGGAATTGAAAGGGTGGCACTTGGCCGATCTGTGGCATCCGGAGGATGCTCCCCTGCTAAGAAGCTACGGATTGTTTCAGGATTCGGATGAAGATGTGATCACCAGTCGCATGAGGCACAGGAACGGTCACGAGCTTTGGTTCGAAACGACATTCAAGGCCATACGTAACGGGCAGGGTGACATAGAAAAGCTGCTGGGCATCAGCCGCGACATCTCGGATCGAAAGGCAGCGGAGGAAGAGGCAAAGCGGACACAGCAGATTATGCTCAATACCGAGAAGCTGTCTCTCGCCGGTCAGCTGGCCGCAGGGATTGCCCACGAAATCCGCAATCCGCTCACCGCGATTAAAGGCTTCCTGCAGCTTCTGGAGCGTCAGATCACGCAAAAGCCGCAGTACTTTGAGATCATTTCCGAAGAGATGAATCGGATTGAGCTCATTCTGAACGAATTGCTTCTTCTGGCAAAGCCGCGCGAGGCCGACTTTCTAAGTAAGGATGTCAGGCAGGTAATTACGCAGGTCATCCAGCTTCTTGAGTCGCAAGCGCTCATGAAAAATGTGCAATTGACGGCGATCATGCAGGAGGCCGAGCTGTCGGTTCACTGCGACGAGAACCAGTTGAAGCAAGTATTTATTAATTTTATTAAAAATGCGATAGAATCCATGTCGAACGGCGGAGTCATCTCCATCGAGGCATTTACGGATCCAAACGGCCGGATGGCGGTCATCAGCATCCAGGATCAGGGCTGCGGCATTCCAAGCGATCAGCTGGCAAGGCTGGGGGAACCCTTTTATACGACGAAGGAAAAGGGCTCCGGGCTCGGCTTTATGGTAAGCAAGCGCATTATCGAGGATCATCAAGGACAGCTGCGCGTTAGCAGCGTAGTGAACCAGGGGACGCTGGTGCAAGTGGTTCTGCCGCTCGTCCCTTAAGAAGGAAGCCCCATAGCCGCTAATAACGGCCATGCGGGCTATTTCTTATTTATGGCGGTTTGGAAAAAATTTATTTTTGTTCTAATATTTCGACAGTAAGTGCAGAAGAGCTGATATACAATCATTCTTGCTAGTAACCTATGATAATCCTCTTCATAGACTTCGCATAAGGAACGAACGACACTACTAAGGAGGAATTTATCAGCATGATGCAGGATGACGGTATAATGGATGTGCAGCAATCGATTCCGTGCCCGAATTGCGGCCGAACGATGCGATTGAATTATGTGCTTTGGAAAGAGCCCCGGTATGTTTGTGAAAGCTTCCGGCAGGGCAAGGATTGCGAAATGGTTCTTATGCTGAAGGAATATAGACCGAACTTTGACCGCAGTGCCTCCGCTTCCTAATGACACAAGCACCGGCCTACCGGATGGTAGAATCGGTGCTTGTTTTTTTGAACTTAGGCATGGCCAGCTTTGGAAGGCTTGTTGCTGGGTGCAAACCAACCAAGAAGGGCTATTGCTATTAAGACAGCATAGAAGACCAAGGTCCAGCCTGTGCTATGAGGAAAATGAGGATCCAAAATCCTAATATCCTCGTGGGCAAGCGTTATTACAGCCAGCTTTACCCCAACCCAGGCTACGATCGCATAGGCCGTTGTCTCCAGCGCCGGACGTTGCCCAAGCAGCTTTACAAACCAGGTGGCTGCATATTTTATTAAGACTAAGCCGGCGATCCCGCCAAGAACCACTACAATAAATTGTCCGCCGTCCATCCCGCCGAAATCGCCAAGTGGCGAATCCGGTAATCCAAGGGCAAGCGCTACGGCAGCAAGAATGGAATCAATTGCAAAAGCGAGATCAGCCAGCGCAATTTTTCCTACTGTAGGCCAAAAGCCTTTCCCTGAAGCCTCTTGCTTTACATCCTTGTGAATATTTTCATGTTTCTTACCAAGCCGCGCTTGGATGATGTGCTTTAGACCTAGGTATAGAAGATAGGCCGCGCCAATCGCCTGCACCTGCCAGACATTTGCAATAAAGGAAATCGCAAAAAGAGCGGCAAAGCGAAAAACAAAGGCCATAATGATCCCATAGTTAATAGCTCGGTTCTTCTGTTCATCCGGTAAATGCTTGGCAATCACCGCCAGCACCAATGCGTTGTCGGCCGACAGTAATCCCTCCAAACCGATAAGAATGAGTAAAGCCCACGCATATTCCAACCACAATGACTCCAACTTGAATTTCCCCCTTCTACAGCTATGGTAAGTATAGTCTGCCAATAAAGTCATTTTTTATAATTTTCCTTGCCCGACAATACATATACGTAATTCATTGCCGTTAAGGTTCATTTCATTTTTCCCCGATCAGGAGCGGAGCGAGGTAGTATTCCGGAATCATGTTCAGAAAAATTTTCCAGCCGTGCCCCCTCATTCGAATCAATGCCTCCGAATGCTTCTGATGTATCCATTCTTTGGCAGGAATGAAGCCGCATGGGCGGCTTACATATTCATTAGAAGAAAGAGGGATGAACCGATGAAAAACTTCACCAAGCATGCCGTATCCACCGCTATTTTGCTTGCAGCCATTGCCGTACCAAGCGTCGCACTTGCCGACAAACCCGATCATGGGGAGAAGAAAACCGGACTGGAGCGCGCACTTCAGAGCGGAAAGAAAAGCGATCGGGCACGGGAAGTGCTTGAGCGTAACCTCGAACGCAAGCTGCAGCGTGAGCATGACGAGAATGATGAAGAAAAATCCGATGCATACATCGTGGCTAAAGATAAAGAGGAACTTTCTATCGACTTCGGCGGGACTGATACCGCAGACAGCGTGACGCTGCCGCTGGACGGCTTGCCGGCGAAGGGGGAGCATGGCTCCAGCATTACATGGGTGTCCAGTAACTCTGCGGTCCTGTCGAATGACGGCAAGACGCTCCACCGACCCGCCTATGGAAGCGCTGATGCAAAGGTGACACTCACGGCAACGCTCACCTACGGGTCGGCCACGGCAACGAAAACGTTTGAATTGACCGTTAAGAGCCAATGGACGGATGCCCAGCGCGTTGCCGCGGATAAAGAGGCTCTCGCCATCACGTTCAGCGGCTCCGACTCCCTTAGCAGTGTCACAGGTCCTGTAACTCTGCCGGCAACGGGACTTCACGGATCTTCCATCACTTGGCTCTCCAGCAACACCTCCGTCGTATCGAATGACGGACGTACCGTGGTTCGGCCGGCAGCAGGATCAGGGGATGCAACCGTAGCCCTGACGGCAGTAATCACTTATAACGGCGTGAGTGAAACAAAGACCTTTACACTGACGGTGAAACAGCAGCTCACAGCACAGCAGAAGCTGGCGGCGGACAAAGAAGCGCTCGCCATTACGTTCGCAGACTCGGATTCGCTCAGCAGTGTGACGCGTCCGGTTACGCTCCCGGTCACCGGTGCGAATGGCTCTACCATTACATGGACTTCCAGCTATCCTGCCGTACTGTCAGCGGACGGTAAAACGGTGAACCGCCCTGCATACGGTGCAGGCGACGCAACGGTTGTCCTGACCGCCACTCTCTCGAACAGCGGCCTGGCGGATGTGAAGGTATTCACAGTGATCGTGAAGCAGCAGCTCAGCGACGCACAGAAGGTGGCGTCCGATAAAGAGGCGCTTGCCATTACGTACAGCGGCACCGATACGGCTTCCAGTGTGACCGGTGCGTTAACGCTTCCTGCCGTTGGGGTGAACGGTTCGACAATCATGTGGGTTTCCAGCGCTCCAGCCATCATTTCGAATGACGGGAAAACGGTTGTTCGTCCGCTGGATGGCCAAGGGGACGCAAGCGTAACACTAACTGCGATTATTGTCGGTAACGGGTACAGCGATACGAAAACCTTTACCGTTACGGTGAAAGAAAGATAAAGAAAAAAACTTCTGCTGGATGCCTACCTAAGGCGACAGCAGAAGTTTTTTTATTTGGTCGTTCAAAGCTTCCCCGCTCCTTACTCCACCGGAAGACCGGAAGCTCTCCGAAGCTCGTTGGCCAGCCAGTGGAGATAATCCTTCTGTTCCTGGTCATCCGTTTCGTACCATGCGGGAGAAATCCATGTATTGATTATGGTTTGGGCTACGCCTGGATCCAGCACGATGTCCTCACCTCCGACGTTTCCGTTTGTGCTCCACCATCCCTCTGATCCGTAAGACTCATTCAGGTCGACCAGAATGCCGTTCATCGATATATTATTGCGGTACTGATAAATGTGTCTTGCAGGGGATTGCCGCCCCCCGCTCCAAGCATACGTTTGCCAGAATCGGGAGCAAGCGCCCGCAGCACTAACCGCTTCTACGACTCTGTAGGATCCGTAGACCCCTGTATTAAAATTCGGGGTGGCTTCACTGCAGGCCCGAATATATTCGATTACCGTTGGAAGCTGAGCGTTGGTTGCGTCGAAGTCCACTGCGAAGTAAATGGTGCTGCCTTCAGGCTGTCCCACCTCCGCAGCGACTTGTAAAGCTGTCGCCCCATCCGCCAGCCCGGCGCTTCTGCCTCCTAGCGCCCTGTCTGCCGTCGTTTCGAATACCGATACGACCTGCATCCCGGCCTCGCTGATGATCTCGGCTTCCTCTCTTGTCAAGCGCTTCCAACCGGTGGGAACAAGATAGCGGCAAACAAATTCGTAGCCGTCATTCGCAAAAGCCGTTGCGGTTTGAGCCGTTAAGGGAGTTGAGCAATCGATGCCTTTTGCCATTGGTGATCCCTCCTTTACTTATCAGCATATGATGTAAATTTGTGCCTCGCGGCGGCTAATGCGGATATTTCGTCAAAAATAGGCAACTGTCTCTTGTTTCCTTGCGCCGGGCGATACAGCCTGTTTCGTTCCGGTGAGACTGCTTGTAACCAGAAGTGCTTTCCAGTAGTATGGAGTAGAAATGATTCCTATTACACAAGATCAGGGTCGGTGAAACGAAGCGATGAGCCCAGAATGGATAACGAATGTAACGGAAGAGAACCTGCTGGCGCTGCTCGAGCAATTCCGATCCTGGGGACCGCTGCCGGGCATCCTCCTGACCTTTCTTAAATCGTTCATTCCCCCGCTGCCTACGTTACTCATCGTTGGCCTGAATGCAGTCGTATATGGACTTTGGCTCGGCTTCCTGTATTCCTGGATCGGTATGGTCAGCGGCTGCATGGCAACCTTCCTGCTTGTCCGCCGGATTGCGGGTCATCGCCTGCTTGAGCGCTGGTACCGCAAGCCCAAGGTACAGCGGGGCATGCTTTGGATCCGCCGCAATGCCTTCAGCTACGTATTTCTCTTAAGCTTGTTCCCTGTAGGCCCGTTCGTGGTAGTGAATATGGCGGCCGGACTGGCAGGCATGAGAATACGGTCGTTCGCCCTTGCGGTTGCCGCCGGCAAAGGCATCATGATTTTTACCGTTTCTTATTTCGGTCATGATCCCTCCCGCTATGCGGAGAATCCCTGGAGCCTTCTGTACATCGCTGCGATGATTATCGGCTCCCTGGTAGTGATTCGTAAGCTTGAGGCCCGTTATACCAAACAGCTGCAGCATGAGACGTGAAAAAGCCACCCTAGGAGACCAAGTGTCTCGAAGGGTGGCTGTATTATTGGTGGAGCCTATACCGCGGGCGGGCTAAAGTCGCAGCTCTTCCTCGCTGGTAATTCCCTGCTGAATCGCAAGGCGGCGAAGCGTGCGGTAAAGCTCCGCCTTCGTCGAATCCACATAAGGCATGACGAAGAAAATGCCGACGAAAAATACAATGAGGCCCAACAAATACCATCCGATAAAAGAAAGATCAAGAACCCACATCCGGAATTTATGTCCGGCGGTCATTTGCTTGCTGAGCTCGACGGCGCGCTTGTAGCCGATATTCGGATTATCGCTCAGGATATAGGGTACCAGGCTATAGGCGTACGTCTTGACAATGCCCGGGATGATCAGCAGCAGGTACCAAAGGAAGGTGAGCAGTCCTCTCCAGAACATAGCTTTAATAATGTCCCAGTACCTGCCCTTGTCAAAAGAATAGACGATATGAGCGAGATTCACGTCCTGCTCCGCGGCCTGCTTGAAGTAGAGTCTTCCTCCCACCTCAAGAGGATAGCCCAGCAGGATTCGAAATGCCATCACGATGACAAAAACGACAAGGCCGATCAGCAGGGCTATCGCCAGGATCACCCAAACCAGAGAACCGTCTCCGTCAGGGGAAAAGGAATTCCAGCCGAAGGAAGGCGAATTCCCCGATGTATTGCTGCTGCTGCCCCCCCCTCCAAAATTATAGGAGCCCCCTAACCCTCCTGTCGCAATAACAATCACCAGACTGGCCAGAAACGCCTTCCAGTAGGAGCCTTTGAGTGCCTCCTTAGCTCTGGCTTTGAGCTCCGCTCGTGTCCACAAACTGCATTCCTCCTTTTAAAAAATAAATGGATGATCAATATTACGCTATCTCTTCTGATTAGTTTCGTTTACTATCCTATACATCTTCACGGGAGAAGATGATTGAAGTGACAAAATCATGTTAAAATAGACAATAATGAGAAGAAAGGCGGAGATCCAATGGAGCATTCGTTTACGATCGAACCGGCCAGCTATTATGCCTTCGATACCGAGTCCGATTTGCTGGACAAGTGTAAGGAATGGGGACTGCTGTCGGAGAAGGCGGCCAAGACCAAAAGTTTTTATTATAAGGGAAACGGAAAGCACCTCGCGTGCAGCATTGTCGGTTATGTGGATGACATGACGGCCGTTATTGAATTCGATAATCAGCAGAGGCACTGTATCCATCCCTCTTACCTGAAAGAAATGCAGGCGGCGAGCTACAGCCAGAAGCTGGTCACCTCCACCGATGTCGAGCAAGAAGGTGCTTCGGATACGGCCGATGGGGAGACGACTGCCAAAGCGCAGTCCGCGAAGGACAAGCCCTCAGCGGAAGCGGCGCCGAAGAGCAAGCCCGTTAAGGAGCCGGCTCAGCCGAAGGCCCCTAAGACGCCTAGAGCGCCTAAGCTTGAGCTTCCTGAGGGGAAGGTCAGCATGATCGCAACGGTCAAGGAGTTCGCGACGGTTCCGAATCATTTTGCCGATACGGATGACGAGGTCATCATTTACGAAGCGGTATCGATTACGGATCCCGAGACGGAGGTCGGAACGGCCTGGTCCAGCCACAGCAATACGATGAAAAAGCTGGAGCTGGAGGTTGGCGATACGATTACCTTCGATGCCAAGATCGTAGCCAAGAAGCTGACGAAGCATCCGGTTCCTTATAAAATTAATAATCCAGCTAAGATTAACAAAGTTAAGTAATGTGGGAATGAAAGTCGGGGAGAGGAACTGCAATGAAACTGATATCCTGGAATGTGAATGGCCTTCGGGCCTGTGTCAATAAAGGGTTTAACGAGTATTTCGCCCGGATGAACGCCGATATCGTCTGCGTGCAGGAGACGAAGCTGCAGGAGGGCCAGATTGCGCTGGATTACGGCGAGGAGTATGAGCAGTATTGGAATTACGCGGAGAAGAAGGGATATTCCGGCACTGCGGTTTTTACAAGGCTAAAGCCGCTCTCTGTACGCTATGGGATGGAAGAGGACTCTGAGCCGGAGGGCCGCATCCTGACATTGGAGTTTGAAGCATTTTATCTCGTCACCGTCTACACCCCCAACGCGAAGCGGGACTTGTCCCGTCTGGAATATCGGCTCGAATGGGAGGATCGCTTTCGTGGATACCTTAAGGAGCTGGACGCCAGGAAGCCGGTCATCGTCTGCGGTGACCTGAACGTAGCTCATCAGGAGATTGACATCAAGAACGCCAAGTCCAACCGGGGCAATTCCGGCTTCACGGACGAAGAGCGGGAGAAGCTGTCGTTGCTGCTGGAGGCCGGGTTCACCGATACGTTCCGGCATTTCTACCCGGACAAGACCGATGCCTTTACCTGGTGGTCCAACATGCCCAAGGTGCGGGAGCGGAATGTCGGCTGGCGTATTGACTATTTTCTCTGCTCGTCACGGCTGGAGCCTGCCTTGGCCGACGCCCAGATACACGCCGAGGTACTGGGCAGCGACCATTGCCCGATCGTGCTGGAGATTGATGAGATAAACATTTCATAACGTTTAGTATTGATAACATGAAGGGGCTCCCAAAGGTTCATGCAGATCATGATGCATGACTATGGGCAGCCCCTTCTCGCGATCGGGAGAATGATCAGCCAGGATTCATGGGTTCAATCCGAGAGATGTTTGCCATTTCTGCAAAAGTACAAAAATCATTATGAGATAGAATGGTTTACGTGAATATTTGTGAGAAAATACATAAATCTTCCACCCCTAGCCGCTTAACAGGTCGAAATCCCCAAAAAATGATGCCTTATAGCACAAATCGCTCTGTATGGGAGATCCATGCAGAGCGATTTGTGCCGTTTTGCAGCTTTAAGCATACCCGGAGACTTACATCTCTATCATCACATGCTGCTTGTCAGCCCCATGCTCTGCTTCCGCCCCTGCTTTCCTTCTCCTAATCATAAAAAAGACCAGGACCATCGAGATAAAAGCAGGGATGGCGGAGATTAACAGTGTTTCGGCGATGCCGCGGGTTAAGGCTTCCTTCTGTATGACGGCTGCCAATACACCGCTGACACCCCCCGCGGCCGATAACGAATCCGTCCCCAGCTCCATGTAACGATGAGCCACATTTGTTTGAAACTCATTGAAAGCAGGCGTCGTCACATCGATTTTCTCGGCGATATGCGAAGCGTAGTTTGTTGTGCTTCGGGTCATGATGCTTGTAAGCGCGGCAATCCCGAGCGACGCCATAACGTTCCGGAATACATTGGATAATGACGATGCTCTGCCGATCATACTGTTGGGAAGGGTATTCAGCCCTGCAGACGATAACGGCATCATACAGAGGCCGATTCCGATCCCGCGGATGACCAGCATCCAGGTGATCCAGTGATGCGGCGTATTTTGCGCAATATTGTGCAGCTCGACCGTAACGCACCCGACGAGCGCCAAACCGATGACGCTAAGCGGCACAGGGCCGTACTTGGACGTCAGCTTCCCTGCTACGGGCATCATGAAGGCCATCGCAATGGATTGCGGCATCATGAGCATTCCCGTCTGCATAGGCGTCATCCCCAGCACGTTCTGGATGTACACCGGCATCAGATAGACGCCGCCCTGCATCGCAATCATCACGAAGCTGGAGGCGATAAGGCTGATGGTGAAGAGCGAATTTTTGAACAGATGAAAATCCATGATCGGATTCTCCTTACCGAGCTCAACCCACAGCAGAAACACAAAGCTGAAGAACGAGATAAAGAAAAGCGAGACGATATACAGTGAGGTCCAGCCTTCCTTCTGCCCGTCGGTAAGTGCCAGCAGCAGCGTACCGAACATCACCATGGACAGGAAAGAGCCCATAAAGTCGAACTTTAAGCCCTCTTGCTTCGGCGTTTCCTTCAAGAGAAGATAGCCGAGGATGATGGCCAGAATTCCGATAGGTAAATTAATATAGAACAGGTAGCGCCAGCTGAAGTGGTCCACCAAATAACCGCTTAGCGTCGGGCCCATGGCCGGAGCGGCCATCGCGGAGATGCCCCAGACGCCCATCGCTACCTGAACCTTGTCCCGGGGCACAATTTGGTACAGCATCGCCATACCGATCGGCATGATAAAGCCGCCGCCCAAGCCCTGAATGATCCGTGCCGCGATAAGGCTGGAATTGCTCCAGGCCATGCCGCACAGGGCCGAACCGATGACAAAAGCGATTAATGTCGTTAAGAACGTCGTTTTGTAGCCGAAACGATCGGCCAGATAACCGCCCATCGGCACGACGACGGCGGAAGCCAGCATGTACCCGGTTACCACCCACTCCACGTCGTTCTGGGATACCCCGAAGACCGCCATCAGCTTCGGCAGGGCCACGTTCATCAGGCTGCTGTCCAGTATAGCCATGAAGGTACCGATAATCAGGACGATGACCGGCAGCCAATAGCCTTCCTTAGGCTGCAGCTGCGGTTCCGCTGCAGTAATGGAAGCTTGCGTCATTCGCTTCAGCCCCCTTATTCCGCATGAACCTTAGCGCCGTCGGTTACTGCTTCTCCCGGCTTCAGGACGATTTGATCGTTACTCTTCAGTGAATCGCCCTTGACATAGACCCATTCTTCATTTTTCTCTTCGACCTGAATCTGCACTTTCTGAGCAACCCCGTTGCTGACACGGTATACGAAGGTGCCTCCCCCGCTCTTCAGCAAAGCGCTCTTCGGCAGCTCAACCCGGCTTGAAGCGGAAGCGCCGAAGGCTACGGAAGCTACTGCGCCGGCGCGAAGTGATTCATCGGAATTTTTGACAAGCACCTTAACGGGAAACGTATTATTATTGGCATCAGACACGGGAGAGACGAAGGAAACGACCCCGTCAAACGTTTTGTTCGGAACACTCGGTACGGTTACCTTCACCTCTGCCCCTTCTTTTACCTGCCCTATGAGACTTTCGGGAACGCTAACCTCCACCTTAACCGAATCCATGCTCACCATGGTCAACAGCTCCGTACCGGAAGGCATCGAGGTAAAAGCCATTTCTCCGGGCTGAACGGAGCGCTTGACTACGATGCCGTCCGATGGAGCCTTGATAGCGGCGTTGTCAATCGCATTCTTCGAAAGCTCCAGGGACGCTTTAGCCAGATCGACCTGCGCTCTCAAGGCCGCAATTGTGTCACTGGTTGCGCCGGCACGAGACAGCTCCAGCTTCGCAGTAGCGGCCGAGAGCGCGGCTTGTGCGGAGCTTTGCGCAGCAAGGGATTGATTATATCCTGTGCTTGCCTTCTCGAAATTCACATGGGCTGCTTCAAGCTCATCCTTGGACAACAAACCCTCATCATATCGATTCTGAAGCTGATTATGCGTTTTGGTGGCTAAGTCCAATACAGCCTTGGCCTGCTCGACCGCTGCCCTAGCCGTATCCAGACCTCCCCGGGCTTGCGTTACCGCAGCTTCCGCCGCTTGAAGATCCTGCGGCCTTGCTCCATTCAAGGTATCGTTCAGCTTAGCCTGCGCCGCGTCTACATTCGCTTGGGCTTGCGCCTGCTGCTGCAACAAATCGGCCGTATCCAATTGGAGGAGCACATCGCCCTTCTTCACCTTGGAGCCCTCGTCAACGAACACCTCAGCGACACGGCCCGGAAGCTTCGAATAAATATGAACGGTTTGGAGCGGAGCGATTTTGCCGCTTGCTCCGGGGACACCCGCGGCAGCGCTTAGCGTAATCACCTTGACCCCAATGGAGCCGGCTGAAGAGGCTTGTGCGGGAGTCCCTGCATTGCAGCCTGTCAGCGCTGCCGTGGATGCAGACAGGATCGCTGCTGCCGTAAGAATATGCAAATAGTTCTTCATGTCAGGATCCCCTTTTATTCTTTGATATGAATCTTAATTACTGCGTTCATGCCCGGTGCAAAATCCAAGCCCTCGTGGTCGTCGATCGCTACTTTAACATTGATCCGCTGTGTCACCTTCGTGAAGCTTCCGCTGGTGCTGATGGTAGGCATCAGGGAGAAGGTCGAGGCGGCGGCTTCCCCAATCTCCGTTACCTTCCCTGTAAAAGGTCGACCCGGATACGTATCCAGCTCGATATCGACCGTTTGCCCGAGCTTCACCTTGTTAATGCTGGTCTCTTCAATATCCGCCGATATGTATACCTTGCTCTTATCCATAATCATGGCGACGGCTTGCCCCGGTGAAACTACCTCGCCCGGCTTAGCCGACGTCTGAATGACCGTTCCGCTAATCGGCGCTCGCAGCGTCGCTTGATCCAGCAAGCTATTCGGCAGGTTCGTGATATCCTGCTGACCGACGATCTGATCGGCTACCACCGTATCCCCGATTTTGACCCCGAGTGAATTCATCTTGCCGGCAATCCTCGGCATTACCCGATAAATCTCTCCGGCCACGCGGGCGTCCTCCGTCTTAACATAATGCTCGTTCTCATACCAATAGTAGACGCCGATGCCGGCGCCGCTCGCCACCATAACCAGCAAAATGACGTATAGGATGATTTTCCGTTTCATTGGGTACTCTCCAGCCTCTCCTCGATATGGACTATTAATTTCGAAAGCACATCATGAACTAAGGCGAACTGCTCCGGCGTAAAAGACTGAGCCAGCATTTCGTTAAATTCGGCATCCACCCGGTCGAGACGATCCTTTTTTAATTGCTCGCAAAGCGACGTAATATAGATCCATATCACACGGCGGTCCTTCTCATCCCGCTTCCGCTCCACCAGCTGATCGCGCTCCAAGCGGTCAATGATACCCGTTAACGTGCTGTTGCTCAGCTCCAGCGCCTTGGAAAGATCTCCAATCGTCTTGGGCTGCCCCAGAAACAGCTCACGCAGCACAAACATCTGCGGCCCCGTAAGGCCAAGCGTTTTCATTTCGGCATACATCATGGTCGTTCGCAGCTTATTTAATCTTTTGAATAACGAAGTTACATCAAGGCTGCGGTCCAACGGCACTTCCCCTTTCTTTATACATGCTAATATTACGAACGCGAAATATTCGAATGCAAAATATCATAGCATGAAATGAAATCCATGCAAATATGTTTTTAAACAGTTTAATGAATTTTTGATAAATGGGCCTTCGGATAGCAGAATAGAGCTGCTGGCGCCGGCTTTCCCTAATCGAAAAAAGGCTGACAGCCCCAGCCGTCAGCCCCCTTCTTACACTGCTTTCTCAAACTGCGTAGTGTACAGACGATAGTAGAAGCCCTTGCTGTCCAGCAGCTCTTCATGAGTCCCGCGCTCAATGATGCGCCCGCCGTCGATCACCAGAATCATGTCGGCCTCCCGGATCGTGCTGAGACGGTGAGCTATGACGAAGCTGGTCCGCCCCTGCATCAGCACACGCATCGCCTCCTGGATGTGCATTTCCGTGCGGGTATCAATGCTGCTCGTGGCTTCGTCCAGGATCAATACGGCCGGATTCGCCAGAATGGCCCGCGCGATAGTTAAGAGCTGGCGCTGCCCATGGCTGACATTGGTCCCTTCCTTGGAAAGCACCGTATCATAGCCCTGAGGCAGCTTGCGGATGAAGCTGTCCGCGTTGGCCAGCTTGGCAGCGGCCTCCACCTCCGCATCCGTGGCATCAAGCCGACCATAGCGAATATTCTCCCGGATCGTATCGGAGAACACATAGGCATCCTGAAGCACGATCCCCAATTGACGCCGCAGTGCTTCCTTATCCATGTGCTTGATGTCCGCCCCGTCGATCGTGATGCTTCCCGAGGTCGTTTCATAAAATCGGGTGAGAAGATTCACGATCGTCGTTTTCCCCGCTCCCGTAGGCCCTACCAGTGCGATCATGCTGCCTGGAGTTGCATGCAGCGACACGTTCTGAAGCACATGTACGCCTTCCTTATATCCGAAGGAAACATCTTTGAAAATGACCTCCCCCTTCATATCTGCAAATGAAGAGGATACGGTTATTCGTGCAGCCTCTTCGTGCTCCGACTTCTGCTCCATCAATTCGAAGACACGCTCGGCACCGGCAATCGCCGCTTGAATCATGTTGAACTGGTTGGCAAGCTCGTTCACCGGCCGCCCCAGCTGGCGGGAATAGTTCAGGAAGGAAACGACGACACCGACCGTAGTCCACTGCATCAACGCCATCCAGCCTCCCCCGAGAGCGATAGCGGCGAAGCCCAAGTTATTAATTACGTTCATAAACGGGCCCATAAGCCCCGTCAAAATTTGCGCCCGGATGCCCACGTCCGCCAGCTTCGTGTTGAGCCGGTTGAAGTCGGCCAGCGCGCGAGGCTCGCGACAGAAGGTAGCCACGACCTTCTGCCCGGAGACGGTTTCTTCAATGAACCCGTTCAGCTCGCCAAGCTGCTTCTGCTGGGCGGCGAATTGCTTGCGCGTATGACCGGACACGACTCTTGTCAGGATAGCGACCAGCGGAATGGTCACCAGACTGAGCAGCGTCAGCCGCACGTCCAGGCTGAGCATGATCACCAGACACCCGGCAACGGTGATTACACTGGAAATCAGCTGAATCAAGCTCTGGTGCAGCGTCGTCGCGATACTCTCGATGTCATTCGTCGCGCGGCTCATCAAATCCCCATGCGGCTGGGTATCGAAGAAGCGAAGCGGCAAGCCCTGCAGCTTGCCGAACACATCCCCCCGCATCGCCCGAACCGTGCGCTGCGACAGCTTCGCTGCAGTAAACGCCTGAAGCCAGGCCAAAGCGGCTCCGCAAATATAAACGCCGAGCAGAATCGCACACAGCTGAAACAGCCCTGCGTAACGCTGCGGAAGAATATAATCGTCAATAGCCACGCCGATAAGGAACGGTCCGATCAAGGAAAGGCCCGCATGCACCGACGTCAGGAGAATGACAAGGAACAGGGAAACGCTCTCCGACCGTAAATAAGACCATAGCTTCGCCAGCGTTTCCTTGGTGTTCTTAGGCCTTGCCTTCGGCATCCCCATGCTTCCGTGCCCGAAGCCCGGTCTACCTCCGGGCCCCATTGGTATTTCACGCATGCGCCGCATCCTCCTCTCCAAGCTGGGATTCGTAAATTTCGCGATAAAGTGCGCTCGAACGCATCAATTCTTTATGCGTCCCGGAGGCGGCGATTCGCCCCTCCTCCAGCACAAGGATGCGGTCCGCTTCCTGCACGCTGGTGATGCGCTGGGCGATCATCAGGCAAGTGCTCCGCGACATCCGCTCCTTCAGAGCCTTCTGAATTTTGGACTCCGTACCGAGGTCCACCGCGCTCGTGCTGTCATCCAGGATCAATATCGCCGGCTCAATCAGCAGCGCTCTCGCGATCGAAATCCGCTGCTTCTGACCTCCCGACAGGTTGACTCCCCGCTGCCCGAGCAGCGTATCGTACCCGTCCGGCAGTTTTGTGATGAAGTCGTGAGCCTGAGCGGCCTTTGCCGCAGCCACGATCTCCTCCATCGACGCATCAGGCTTCCCGAAGGCAATGTTGTCCTTAATCGTGCCGCTGAACAGAATCGCCTGCTGTAATACCATGCCGATACGGGAACGAAGACCGGTCAGGTCCAAGGATCGCACGTCCTTGCCGTCGATACGGACCGTCCCGCTCGTCGCTTCATAAAGCCGGGGGATTAGATGAACCAGCGAGGTCTTGCCTGCGCCGGTCGCACCGAGTATGGCTACGGTTTGCCCCGGCTCGACGTCAAAGCTGAGCTCCTTCAGCACGGTTTCGTTCCCTTCATAAGCAAACGATACCTTGTCAAAGGAGATATGTCCTGTGCTGATCCCAGTCGTATCTGGGCTTTCAGGGTTTCCGATCCCCGGGTCCGTCCCGAGCACCTCCTGAATTCGGTCCGCAGAAGCCTTCGCACGGGAAACGTTCATCATCATCATGGCAACCATTAATAACGAGAATAACACCTGGGTTACATAGTTAATAAACGCAACCAGCTCGCCTACCTGGAGGGAGTTCGACCAAATCAGATTTCCCCCGAACCAGAGCGCGGCCACAATGGTAGCATTCAAGAGCAGGAACATGACGGGGCTAAGTGTAGCCATGACCAGATTCGCCTTAAGCGACATCTCCATGAAATCCGTATTCGCACGACCAAACCGCTCTTTCTCGAAATCCGCCCGCACGAAAGCCTTCACTACGCGGATGCCGGCCAAATTTTCCTGCAATACCGTATTCAAAGCGTCAAGACGGGCTTGAACCTTGGAGAACAAAGGAAAGCCCTTTCGAATCACGATGTACAGCACCGCAAACAAAAGAGGAGTAACAATGAGCAGAATCAGCGCCAGCCTGCTGTTAATCATGAACGCCATAATGAAGCTTCCTACGGTAAGCAGCGGAGCGCGCACAAGAACGCGCAGCATCATTTGGACAAAATTCTGCACCTGAGTAATATCGTTCGTGAGCCTCGTGATGAGAGATCCGGTTGAGAACTGCTCCAGCTTGCGGAAGGAAAAGGATTGAATCCGCTCAAACAAATCGCCCCGGACATCCGCGCCGAAGCGCTGGGAGGCGATACTGGAGAACACCGTACAGCCCACGCCCCCGATCAGACCGACAAGGGTGGTAACGACCATCCAAAGACCCACCTGTTGAATATGACCCAAATTGCCGGTCTTCACGCCCTCATCGATAATGCTGGCCATAAACCGGGGCTGCATCAGATCCATAGCGACCTCCAGCATCATAAGCAGCGGAGCGAGAAGTGCAGCGAGCCAATACGGCCTGACGTATTTGATTAATTTGCGCATGAGCTATCGCTCGCTTTCTTCAGGTTATCGTGCATCTTCATCAGCAGCCGGCGAAAGGCATCCTGGTCAGCCTCCGTAAAGCCGGAGAAGCTTATCGCCTCCATACGATTCATCTCCTCGGTAATAATTTGATGCACCTCTCGTCCTTTCTCCGTCAGGTAAACCCGAGAAACCCTTAAATCCTCCTCATCCGGCCTCCTCACGAGAAGCCCCGTCTTCTCCATCCGCCCTATCATCACGTTGACCGTGGCGGGAGTCACCTGCATCAGCTCGGCGAGCTCCTTTTGGCTTTGACCATCCTTCTTGGATAAGTGCAGCAAGAGCGCAGGCTGTCCCGGGAACACATCCTTGGTGGACAGCGTGGAATGCACCATCTGGCGATGAAGCTTCGCTGCTCTGATAAATGCCATTTGTAATGGAATTTGTTCCTTCAAAAGGATCGATTCCTCCTTTTTTAATTAGTCGACTAATTAAAATGTACAATGAAAGAACCGGATCGTCAATGCACTGAAACCTGAAAAACAGCTGAAAGTGTCGGCTTGGAAATGCTTCCTCACCGGCTCTTTCAGCTGCTTCAAGGTATTGTATTGCTAACTGCGCTTTTGGGCCTCATCCCACGCAGCTTTAAATTCACTTATACTGCCATATCGTTCGCTTCTTTCAGGCCGGACAGCCCGGGCCGCGACCTCGTACAGCTCTCTGCCTGCCTCCCATTTGGACAAGGAACGGTCTCTTTCTCCTCCAAGGAGTGCGAAAGCGGTCGCCCCCATCACGAACACATTGGAACGTCCGTCAATTTCCGCGCCTGACGTAAATTCCTCGGGTGACATGAACCGCGAAGAGCCCCATAATCTTCCCATCGTATTGATGAAGGGCTTCTTCCGATACAGGTCGATATCGCAAATTTTCATTTCCTTGCGGGCAAAATCGTACATCAAGCTTCCGTCATAGAAATCAACGGCAACATAGCCCTTTTGCTCGACATGCTCGTGAAAAGAAAAAATGGTGTCCAGCGAGGCCAATCTGTCCTGTACGGATAGCTGCCGGAATTGAAAAAATGGCGACTCGGGGTGAGTATACTTAGCCGGAGGCGGGAACGTATCATGGGGATGCAGCGATTCCCCCTCGAACCAGGAGAATACGGCGACGTAGCCTGCACCGGTTTCGTAATGGTCAACCATTTGCACAAGAGCGGGATGACTTAGTTCATCATAAAGAGGAACCGCCGATTTCAGGTTCCGGATAGCCGTATGCGGTTCACCCGTATACGCTATCCCTCTCGCCCCGGCATACTTGACGAAGAGGGTCTCCCCGTCCTTCCTGACGGCAAAGCTGATATTGCCGGAGTCCTGCCGGTCAAATACGCGAATGACTCGTCCCAGCTCGCGGATCCATTTAAAGTCATGATGCTCCTGCAGCTGAAATACGACCTCGTCAAGGGTTATCGTATACGGAGGTATGGCGCTCAAGCTCCTTCCCCGGTACGGTTCACAAGCCACTTGGCCGCATCCAGCAGGTCCGTTGCAATGTAATCGGGTGTCGCCTGGTCATACCACTTATGGCGGTAATTCCCCAGAGAAGACTCTCCCCAGCCCGTCTTGACCAGCACCTTGACAGCTCCAACCGCTGCCGCCGCGAGCATATCCGTCGACCCCACATCGCCGACAACCGCACAGCGCTTTAAGTCCAGTCCCAGCTCCTCCGCAGCTCTATGCAGCATCCCGGGCCGTGGCTTGTGGCAATCACAGCCATCCTCCGGCTCATGCACACAAATGTATGCGGCGTCAAAGCCGTAGGCTTCGAATTGCCGGGTGAATTCCTCTACGGTTGCTCGTCCTTTGGAGATGTTATGCTGATTTGTAAAGGCAATGATCTTACAGCCGTGATCCTTCATGAGTCGGATGGCTTCCTGAGAGTAAGGATAGAGCTCGAAATCATTAGGATGAATAAAATGTCCTGTTCCGCCTATCGTTCCGTCACGATCAACAAAAACTGCCTGCAGTGTCTGCATCATAGCCTCCTTATTGAACCCTTTGTTGTATGCACCTCCATTATTACCATATTATGGTCAAATTGACTACCCATCAATGTAAGAAAAACGCCTAGCGGCGTCCTTTAAAATCTCTGTGTGCTGATCCATACATTCGGCGCATGGGGAGGGATGGGTATGGGGTTCCAGCCGCTGTTAAAGTCGTGTGGGTTTGAATTGAATAAGCGGTAATCACACGACTTTAAGGGCGGTCGCTACGCTCTTCCACCCCACACCCATTCCCTCTCTGATCTACGTGCTGCTTTGTTACACTTCCTTTAGCCCTAGCCGGTCTTCGATCCGGTATTCATATCCATGTACACCTTTGTAGTATTCAGGATACATCTCTCCACCGCATCCTTCGCACCTAAACTGCGGAGGCACTTCCGGGTCCCCATCGTCCATCATATCGAAGTTTTGAACCACGCTAAGCGGTATCTCTTCCGTTTCTTCGCAGTCCAAACAAATGTACTTGACCGCTTCTTTGCTTAACATATGCTTGCTTATGCTTAGCGTCTGTTTCCCCTTTTTCTTCCCTGCCTTTCGCTTCTTTGATACCGGTGACATCGTGTATCATCCTCTCCAGACATGCTCTTGCCGTTTCGCACTTCGCATACTTTACCTTCAAGTTACCTTCCTCTAGGCAGACTTCTCCCTTGTAGTCATAGTAACTTTCACACCTCGGGCAACATGGTGGTTTCCCCGTTTGCTCACTAAGTACGGCGTCTGAATCTACCGCTAATAGTCCTCGTCGAGTTCGAATCGTCAGCCATTAGATCAAGGTTCGGACATGCCATGATGGATAATTATTAGGTCTAATACAGAATAGCCATTGGGGAAACGTCAAATAGCCTCCATCTTTTCAAAAGTTGGAGGTTTTTTTGACGTTTATTGCATTAATTCTAATCTTATAGGTACTCGGCGAACAAGTAGATCAACACTTGCTCATCTCTTTTGGGCGCTAGGATTTGGAATCAACGAGCTCACGATTAAAGACAACGTTTGCTTGTATACGCCATGAGCGGATTGTACATCTCCCAAGTGTCCGCCCAGGTAAAGATGAATTACTCCGTGGAGAGAAGCCCAAAATATCCGTATAACGGATTCCGTATCATACTTGGCGGGAATTAGTCCTTGTTCTTGGGCGTTGCTGATCACGGTCAATAATTGCCTCAAGGCTGTTACGGTGCCTTGCATGCTTTCTTCGTCCGGTTTGAAGTCTGCAAAGGCTCCTCCGAACATCAGCTTATAATAGCTGGAGTAATCCTGCCCGAATTGCCAGAAGGCTTCGCCTAAGTTCAACAATTGCTGTGCCGGATCGGCAGCTTGGGGCGTCCCTTCGAACTGGTTAGCGAGAAGCTTGCAACCATCCAGATACAACTGTTGAGCCAGGCCCTCTTTATTGACAAACAAGCTATATATGATTTTTGTCGAGCAGTCCATTTTATTTGCTACTTTACGCACGGTAACGGCTTCGGGGCCCTCTTCATGCAAGAGTGCAGCCGCAGCGTCAACAACGAGCTTGCGGAGATTTTCAATATTTTGCAATCGAGCTTCTTGGTAGGTTTTCGACTTTCGGGTGCTCGCATTGGAGGTAATATCTTGGTCGCTCATTAGTCATCACCTTGGCTAGTGTGTTTTCATTGGGAAACATAGTTTCTGTATTTCTTAGCAAGAATTTTAAAGTATTTGTTCGGCAGTTGTCAATGTGACGATGGATGTTCAAAAATCATATTGACTTTTAAGAAAAGGGCGGGTTACAATGAGTCCAAACGGTAACAGTGTTTCCGGATTGCGCGATAATCCTAACCTTTCTTGGGAATGGAGAATTACATTTACGCATACGGTAACAGTGTTCCCAAAATAAAACGTAGTATCCGAAAGGAGAGCAGCACTATGACCATTCAAGGAAAATGGGCGCTCGTCACCGGAGCTTCTTCCGGTATTGGAGAGCAATTCGCGAAACAACTGGCCAAACAAGGCAGCAATTTGGTACTCGTGGCCCGATCGGAGAGGAAGCTTGAAAGCCTGGCATCAGAGCTCAGAAAGATGTATGGCATCGAAGCTGAGGTTATCTCTATGGATCTTTCGAAAGAGGGTACGCCCAGCGAGTTATATCAGAAATGTCGGCTTTTAAAAGTGGATATCGAACTGCTGATTAACAATGCGGGCTTTGCTACACATGGCTTGTTTGAACAAGTGTCGGGTGAGCGTCAACATGAAGAAGTTATGCTCAATGTCACCGCTGTTGTAGATATGACCCACTTGTTCTTACCGGACATGTTGCGCAGAAGCTCAGGTGCAGTTATCAATGTTGCTTCAACCGCCGGATTTCAACCACTTCCCTATATGGCCGTATATGGGGCAACGAAAGCTTTCGTCCTGTCGTTTACTCAAGCGTTATGGTTTGAAAACCGCGACCGCGGCATCAAATTCTTCGCACTTTGTCCTGGTTCGACGGACACCAGTTTCTTTAATGTCGTAGGAGCGGAAGAAGCCTCCGTCGGAAAGAAAGACACTCCGGAAAGAGTCGTAGAGGTTGCACTTCGCGCGTTGAAGGAAGGGAAACTGTATGTCGTTCCGGGTGTGCAGAATTATCTCGGGGCGCAGTTATCGCGATTCATTACACGAAAGCAAAGTCTTCGGCTTGTTGGAAGTATGATTCGTCCGCGTGAAGGTTACAGCAGCAATAATAAGAATCCGGGTAATCAATCTGATCTTGCAGGGAGGACAATTCGATGAAAGCAATACAACTGACAAATGGCTTCGGCTTTGAGGAACTGACCTTGGTGGAACTCGACATACCAACGCCGGGTCCACATGAGGTGTTGATCCGCATGAGGGCAGCTTCTCTCAATTACCGGGATCTAGTGATATTGAGTGGATTAATGCCGATCGAAATCAAATTTCCCTTCATTCCATTATCAGATGGAGCGGGAGAAATTGTAGCCGTTGGCCAAGGAGTAACAAGGTTTCAGGTCGGACACCGAGTAGCGTGTAATTTGCAACAGCGATTCATTGCTGGCAGCCCAAGAGCAGAGGTGTTAAGAGACAGTCTGGGAGGTCCGTTGAACGGAGTGGCGGCCGAGTACGTCGTTCTGCATGAAGACGGAGTAGTCCCTATTCCTGATCACCTCACTTGGGAGGAGGCCTCCACCTTGCCGATCGCAGCATTGACCGCATGGAGCATGCTAATCGAATACGGTGGGTTGCAAGCGGGTGATACCGTGCTGATGCAAGGAACAGGCGGTGTTTCGATATTCGGGCTTCAATTCTCGCTTATGGCCGGAGCACGAGCCATCATCACGTCGAGCAGCAACGACAAGCTGGAACGAGCAAAAGCTCTTGGAGCATGGCGAACGATCAACTATTCAGAAGTTCCCGATTGGGATAAGGCAGCGTTAGAGCTGACTGGCGGCGTCGATCATGTTCTGGATGTTGGAGGAGCGGCAACGATGGTAAAATCCATAAATGCACTTCGCATTGGAGGGACATTGAGTATGGTCGGGTTCTTATCGGGCTTGACCATTCCGGAATATGATGTCACGGGTATCTTGCAGAAAGCGGCAACGGTTCGCGGCAGTCAAGTCGGCAACCGGGATCATTTTGAAAAGATGAATCGAGCGATTGCCCATCATCGTTTACATCCCGTCATCGACCGTGTATTCCCTCTGGATCGAATTGGAGAAGCATTCGCGCTCTTGGCTGAAGGAAAGCAATATTTCGGTAAAATCGTAGTCCAAATTTAAATCTCGCTTAAAAGACATAGGAGGCACTCTAATGCCAAATACACAAGTTCGCTCCGTTAAATCAACTGAAGGAGTGAATCAACCTAAAGGCTCACCACGTAAATTACGCAGATTGGGGCTATCGCTGCTTGCGGTGCTCGCTCTAGGATTACTCGTTTTCTTGCTTTTGCCTTCACCGATCAAACCGGCAAAATGGACCGCACCGGCGGCTCCCTCTTTTCAGGAAGCGGGCCCGTGGCAACAGAACAACAAACTCAGCTCGGCTCAGCTTGTTACTGATGCCCCTCAATTCCCGGAATTCATTACCTTTGATAAAGAAGGCCAGCTTTATACAGGAGATTCCGATGGAAAAATCTACAGGGTTCCTTTCGATGCAGAGGGCAATCCGCAAAAGACGCAATTGTTTGCAGACACCAAAGGAACGCCTAATGGGCTTATATTCGATGCCAATGGCAATTTGATCGTTACTGATGTTAAGAAGGGACTGCTATCTATAAACCCATCCGGGAGCATAGAGGTTTTGGCCGATCAAGTGGATGGCAAGCCTATCTATCTGGCTAACGAGCTTGATATTGCCAAGGACGGTTCAATTTATTTCTCCGATACTTCGAATTATGGCAGCGTGACCTTCAAAGAAATTGCCGAGAACAAGCCGCATGGACGTTTGCTGAAGTACGAACCAAAGACCAAACAGACGACCGTCCTATTAGAAGACCTTTATTTTGCAAATGGGGTTGCCTTGTCTGCGGATGAAGATTTTGTGCTTGTGGCGGAATCGTATCATTATCAATTGACCAGATACTGGCTCAAGGGTCCAAAGAAAGGGACATCTGATATTTTTGCTGACAATCTCGCAGGATTTCCAGACAACATTACGCGTGATAAGCAAGGTCATTTCTGGGTCGGTATCTTCACGACTCGCATTTCTTTTGTAGATCAGATGCATAGCAACCCTTGGTTAGCCAGTACCATGGCCAAATTACCGGAGTCGCTGCTTAGCGGTGCAAGCGCACCGGTGAAGCATGGGCTTGCTGTGGAGCTCAGCCCGCAGGGAGAGCTTATCGGAAGCTGGCATGATCCTGAAGGCAAACTATATGGCGTAACTACGGCTGCAAGCTATAACGGATATTTATATATAGGAACGGCACCTGGAGGCAGCAAGGGCGTTCATCGCGTGCTTTTAACAAAATAAGGTTGGAATCCGGGAGGGTGCGAAATGAATCTGAATGATTTGGAGCTATCTTGGAATGTGAAGGAGAGTCTGACCGGCAAAGTGGCCTTGGTGACAGGCGCTAGTAGCGGTATCGGAGCATCGATCGCCAGGAAACTGGCAAAGCGCGGCGCCCATGTGACTGTAGTGGCACGTCGACTGGATCGATTGGATAAGCTGGTTCAGGAATTGCATAAAGGGGGATTGTACGAGGTTATGGCAGTTCCTGCTGATATTCAAAAGGCTGAAGAAGTACAGCATGTGGTCAATGAAACGATTAACCGCTGGGGCCGTCTTGATATTGTAGTCGCCAATGCCGGATTCGGGTATCGAAGTCCTTTGGTCGAAGTGAATCTGGAAAGATGGGAGGAGCTGTACAGGACGAATGTACACGGTCTAATGTTGACGCTGCACTACGGGCTTCCACCGATGCTGGTTCAGGGCAAGGGAGATGTCATCATCATCTCCTCCATTGCCGGCAAGGAAGTGATTGCCGGAGGAGGTCCATATAGCGCTACCAAATATGGCGTTAACGCCATAGCGTCTGCATTGCGTTTGGAGACAATCGATCAGGGGGTTCGCGTTACGACGATTCAGCCCGGGGCGGTGGCAACGGAATTTTCTCAGGTGGCCGGATATTCCGAAGATGAAATTCGCGCGTTTGCTTCGAAAATCCTGCCGTTACATCCAGACGATGTTGCAGAGGCGACACTCTATGCACTGGAGCAGCCTGAGCATGTAAACATTCCGGAACTGACGATCATGCCTGCAATGCAAGCCCAGCGTTTCAAATAAAGCGATGTCCATTTAGCGTGCCATATCTTGTTCAGATAAAGCCTTAAGTTTGGCATCCTGGGTAGTGCAACTAACCATTAAGGGCGAACAGCATTTCCCCATATTATCCAAGGTCAGCGAGTGGTTTGCCATTCTGTCGTTTTTCACCATGCCAATAACTTGAAGGCCCCGGTTCACAATCTATCCAATCAAGGGCGCATGTGTAAACCGACTATCCATCAGGACGTAAGCCGCGGAAACCCCTGAAGCGATGGCGCGGTTCAGTAGGTCAGGAACCACATGCGGGGCGCTCAGCTGAGCCTCAACCAATTTCAAGCTGCGAAAGTTGAGTTATAAAAAAAACCGCCTTACAGCATAGTGGCTGTAAAGCGGTTGTTCAAGAATAACGGGCTATGCTCGCGGCGGTCCCCCTAGAATGCCGGTAATCAGCTTCTCCAGCGGGATGACATCCGTCATATTCTTGTTGCAGGCACTGCTATGGACACACAAATAATTGCCTATGGCTTTATAATAATCAGGTGAAGCGTTCGCCGGTCTGGATTTGGTAATGGCCGTGAACAAGGCAACCTCTTCCAGCCGATTGCACAAGCAGCAGGTGCTCTTCTTATGCACCGGAGTGATTCGTCCTTCAATACCCACAAGCCGACCTTCCCAAGGATACACGATAAATAATTTATTCGTGGCGATGTCGGTCCAGCCTAGGTAGCTCATATATCGGAAGTCCGTCTCACTAAGGTCCGGTCCCTTCAGCTTCTTCACTTTGGGAAAGAGCTTCTTCAGCTGCGCTTCAGTCACCTGAGGGAAAGGCTCCATATAAGGCTCCAAGGACTGCAGGTATGCCTTCAAATCGCCGGAGGATTGTATGTCCTTAACGGCACTTAATAACTCCATCTGATGGCCCGTTGCCCCTGGGAATGCATCAAGAATTTTTGCCTCGGCCGTATGTCTTACCGATTCGATAATCTTACGATCCGAAACGGAACTGCAGGCTTTCAGCAGACGATCAGCCTGCTTGGAAATCAGTTGATATTGGTGGTTTCTAATAAATTGTGTATTCATGGCGCTCAGCCCCTTCCTTGTATTGGAACACAGTAAGGTGCAAAGCCCATTATTAGAAACGATGAAGCTTTATCGGGCGACAGTGATGTACCACAACGATCCGCCCCATGCAAAGTATCGCCCTAATGCTAGGCTTTGCATGAGACGCTACTTAATCTGGCAAACTGATTTGCCATCTCGACCAACCTCCCTTGTCACGCTCATTATAAAATAATCCCTTCTCCGCTGCAACCGCCTGTTCCCCCTGAACGTCAGTCCGCTTCAGCCAAGGGCAATCTGACAATAAAGGCAGTACCTTGCCCTAGGTTACTATTCACCAGGATCCTTCCCTGATGGGCTTCGACCAGCTCCTTTGCTATAGCCAGCCCTAAACCTGTACCCCCGCTATGGCGTGTACGCGCGTCATCCGTCCGATAAAACCGGTTAAATAAATATGGCAAATGCTCCGGTGCGATGCCCGGACCGGTATCCGTCACAGTAACCTCAGCCTCCCGAGCCGCGTGATCCTGTCGAATGGTAATGGATACAGCGCCTTTTTCGGGTGTGTACCGAATCGCATTCCCAATCAGATTGACGAAAATTTGGGTGATCCGATGAGGGTCTGCCATCACGAAGCATGCTTCCGCGTTATGGTTAAACGTTATATTTAGCGACTTGGTTTCCCCATTGAGAGTTAGACGATCAACGATTCTCTCCATCAGGCTCGTTAGATTCAATACTTTCTGCTCCAAAAGCAGCTGTCCGGCCTCCGCAAGCGAGAGCTGATGCAGATCGTCTACGAGCCGGGTAAGCCGAATGAACTCATCCTGCAGCGGAAGCAGCGTTTCCGGTTCAACCGCCTGACCCTCCTGCTGCAGCAAATCGAGCTTCCCGCGAATGATCGTGATGGGCGTACGAAGCTCATGGGAAACATCGGCAACAAGCTTCCGTCGAACCTCCTCACCACGCCGAAGCTTTTCGGATAACTCGTTAAAAGCCTGCGCCACCGTTCCGTATTCATCCCTCGTAAGGATCTCCGTTTGCACTCCAAGCTCCCCGCGACCCAATCGCTCAATGAACGGCAGCAGACGTTTCAGCGGAGCCGTAAATCGGCGCGAAAGCCAATAGGCCGCCAGCAGAGCCACCGGTACGAGCAGCAATGCCCCGACCAATAGCAAGACGGTAACTGAGCTTTTCACTCCTTTACGCGCCTTGGCTACGGTTCCAACCTCCCTGTCGTAGTAATATAAGCCGCCGATCACTACATCCTTGTACTTCACCTGACTGTGCAGACCGAGTCCTCTCATCAATCCTTCCTCAGCACTTCCAGCGGAGTATAGAGATATTTGCCGTTCGTTCACCAGCAGGAAGCTTGCGTCGCGGTACCGATTCCACTGCTCGCTTGGGATGGAAATTTGATCAACTCCGGTCCAGCTCTCATGGTCCGCATAATACTCGGTAAATTTTGCCGAGAGACGGTTCAGTTCATCCGTTCGATCCACGGTCATAGCGTATTGGAATACGGCCGAGACGACCACCTGTGTCAGGAAAACGAACAGAAGCCCCATACTCAAAACTAGGGCCGCCATGGTCAAAAAAAGCTTACGGCCTACACTCATGGCCGTTGCCCGAACCGATAGCCAAAGCCGTATACCGTTTGAATATATACGGGGTTCGCCGGATCGTCTTCCAGCTTCCGGCGAAGCCTGCTGATGTGCGCATCGACGGTACGTTCGTCATTAAGCAAATCATCCTCCATCGCCGCTTGCAGCAGCTGCAGTCGGCTGTAAACGATACCGGGCTTCGCCGCCATCGTAAGCAGCAGCTTAAACTCAGTAGGGGTTAAGGGAACCTCATTTCCCCGCTTCCACACTCGGCACTCCGCCTCCGCTATCGTCAATTCGCCGCGTTGAAGCTGAGGCTCCGTCTCATCCCTGCCTTCCATACGGCGCAGCAGCGAGCGAATACGCGCCAGAAGCTCCCTTAGGGAAAAGGGCTTCGTCATATAATCATCGGCCCCTGCTTCGAGGCCAACAATTTTATCGATTTCCTCTGCCTTCGCCGTGACCATAATAATTCCCATGCGCCCCATTTTCCGCAGTTCCCGGCAAACATCTATACCGCTCATCTCCGGCAGCATCCAATCGAGCACGACCAGAGAGGGCTGCTTGGACCGCGCGGCGAGCAGAGCCTCCTTGCCGGTTTGAGCCGTCACAATCTCATAGCCTTCTCTACGTAAGAAGGGGATCATAAATTCCAATACTTTTTCCTCATCGTCTACCAATAGCAGAGCATGCGGCACTTTTTACACAACCTTTCTACCCTATCTGACCCCATTATACAATGACCGTTCAGCACTATGGCAAAATTCACGGGAAGTGTAACGAATCGCAATAAGTTCGCAACAAGTTGCTGTTATAGTTCAATTATCAACAAGCTAAGGAGTTGAAGTACCCCGTGAACACTAAAAAGAAAGGCTTCGTACTAGCTTCTGAAGCGGCTTATCTCCTCTTATCATGGGCCCTTCTGATATGTATTCTGGTTCAAACGTTCTTTGCGGGCCTTGCAGTATTTGCCGATCCCGTCCGCTGGAACGACCATTCGGAGTTTGTAAAGGTATTCAGTTTCGTACCTCTGCTCATGATCATCCTTTCCTTCACCGGACGTTTGCCCAAACGACTGCGATGGCAATCCGCCTGCATATTCGTGCTGTTATACGCTCAATATGTTACTGGGAATATACCTTGGGCGGGTGCTGTTCATCCGGTAACGGCGCTAATCATGTTCTGGCTTGTCTTCCAAACCGCCGTCGCAGCGTACAATCACTTTAGAAAAGGGGGAGCTTGTTAAGATGTCTATCCGATTAAGCCTAAAAATGAAGAATGCGCTGGTAGCTCTTCACGTCATTGCCGTCGTAGCCTGGTTTGGTTCAACCATGTGCATGCTTCTGTTATCGCTTTACGCGCAGCGCGCCGCGAACGGGGAAGAATTGTATTATACGCTGTCCGGGATGCATGTCATTGACGATACTTTGTTAAAATATCCAGCTTTAGCAACATTGATTACGGGCATTTTGCTTTCCATCTGGACCCATTGGGGACTGGTAAAGTATTATTGGATCGTAATGAAGCTCGTGATGACAATAGGGATCATTCTCCTAGGGATTTTCTTTATCAACGATTGGTTCGGCTATCTCCTTGAGACCGCTTCTCGACTTGGCATGGCGTCCATGGATCAGGAACTGTTTCAAGGCACGTGGCAAAAGCTGAACATCGCATCGATCGGAAACCTTATCGCACTAGCTGCAATGGTAGTCATCACCTATTACAAGCCCTTCGGCAAAATCCGCAAGAAGTAATCTGCTCTCGCCTGCATACTAAAAAAGCCAGACATGCCTGTTCTTAGGCACATCTGGCTTTTTGTCTTACCTCATAACGAACCAGTAGAATACGGCGGCGATAGCAAAACGATATATCGCAAACCATTCCAGTTTCAAACGTTTCACAATGTTTAAGAACGTCACCACAGCAATCATCGCGACGACAAAGGCGCTAACGAAGCCGATCAGAAACAGCAGGAGGTCATCGGAGGTTAAATAATCTCTGCTATCATACAAATCTAGGATTGTAGCCCCGAACATGACGGGCACGGAGATCATAAAGGTGAAATCTGCAGCAGCCTTCTGGCTCGTCCCCAGAAGCAACCCGCCCGAGATGGTCGAGCCTGAGCGGGAGAAGCCCGGCCACAGCGCCAAGCATTGGAACAATCCGATACCGAGCGCCTGCTTGTACGTAATGTCATCCGTCTCTTCTGAGGTCACCTTACGCTTCGAGCGGACGGCGACGATCAGCAGAATCCCCCCGATAACAAGCCCAATGAGAACAGGACCCGGACCAAAGAGCACACCTTTTATAAAGTCTTTGGCAACCAAATAGACGATAAGTGCAGGAATCATGGCAAGAATCATATGAATGGCATTCAGCTTTTTCGCTTTAAAATCGAGCTTGACCAAATCCATCAGCATTCCTAAGTAGCGTTTCCAGTACAGCACCAGCACCGCAAGAACGGCACCGAGCTGAATGACGATTTTGAACGTGTCTGCAGCCTGGCCTTCGAAGCCCAGCAAGTTGCCCACGAGAATCATATGCCCCGTAGAGGAGACCGGCAAAAACTCCGTTAATCCTTCGACAATTCCTAAAATAACGGCATGAATCATTTCTAGCATGTACGATGTTCCGCCTTTCTAACGTTAAAAGTCCGCGTAGTACACGACGCTACTCAATATAGCAGGAGTGCGACGGAGATTCAAGAGAATTCGCCATTGTTAAGAAGATGTTAAGGAAGAACCCGTCACAAGTTGATGAAGTTTGAAGGCTTATGTCACGGCTTGCCTTTCCATGTCAGCAGATTTTATATCCTTATAAGATGATTCTAAATGTAACCAAACATGTTTCGGTTAGGATGTAGCTAGAAGAGAAATCAAAGGAGTGATCGTGCTTATGAGAGCTGCTTATCCGACAGGAGGAACGGTAAGGATGGATTTTATCGTGATAGGTTCGGCAAAAGGGCTGCATTCGGTGCTGCTGCGCCGCGGCGATCAAGAACGGTATCTGATGAAGCGGCTGAGCGGAAGAGAGCTGGCCGCCATGGCAGGAGACATGGGAGAATGCGCGGTTCGTCTGCTCAGCGTACTGAGACAGGGAGAAATTTTGAGCTGTGAGCACGGGATGATCCTGGTGAAGCAAGCTTCATGCCTGAGATCGGTTGGGGCGTAGTAAGGGAGGGGATCCCTAGTAAAAAGAAAAGCGCTCCATTTACGGAACGCTTCATACGTTTATTCGTTGTCACGAAAAGCCAGGGGTTCATCCTCGTTGCCTTCGTTGAGATCGTCCTGCGCAATGTTAACCGGAGTAACGCTTTTGGCATTTTCCAGGTTATCGTTAACAAACTCCATATCTTGATTCTCTGCATTCATGTTGCCTGTTCCCGTGTAATTTCCTTGATGCTTCCTGTTTTCAGACATAACGGCATACTCCTTTGTTATTAAGGTTAATAACAATATTTATTTTGTTGATGCATGCAGGCACTGCCCTGCCCCCTGCACTCAACTGGTAGTATGACCGTGATTTCGTAATATTACCCATCGGGAACACAATTCTTTGACTACACCTTAAACTTTCGGCGGTAATACGCGTTGTACCCGATAATTAAGGGAGTCATGACGAACGTAGGGATAAACCAAACCAGCGGATGTACGGAGTCTACCTCGAGCAAGCGCGGAGCCCCGAATACCGTGAAAGCCGTAATGGTTGCTATACAGCAGCCAAGCATGCCGCCCAAATGCTCGAACCACCAATGCATCCGGTTCTTTGGAGGTGTCAGCCAATAGTACAATTGCTGGGATCCCAGCAGTATCCCAATGAGCGGAAACCATTGAAGCAGCGGAAATCCGATCGTCCAGCCGAACCAACTGATAGCGATTCCTCCCATCACAAGCGCGCCTGGAATCAACAAATCCAACAAGCCCTTATGAGCTGCCGGCCGCTGCTTGTAGCGAAGCACCCTCATCCCGTACCATGCCGATGAGGAGCTCAGCAGTGCGATAAAGATGAGAAAATAAGCAAAGGCCGTCGATTCTGCGGTCCTCCAGGGATCCAGCGTAATCCTCCATAGCCCCATGTACCAAGCAGTGATTGCAACCACGCCCATGGCCCACACATAAATCCACCCGACTCTTGCATGCAACTTCCCGCCTTTACGGGTAATCATTGGAATCCAGAAGACAAGAAGCGCAAGAAATCCGCCCAGAATATGAAGGACCCGTGTAAATTGAAATAAAACCTCCAAGCTTGTTACCAGCATAACTATCACTCCCTGTAGATACATCGTTTCATTCCGTTAAACCTATTGTAACGGGAATGCCTCGCTTCTTCAGGTGAGCTGAGTCATGAACCGCACCCTGCATAACAATGACCTAAGTCATGATCTGGTGAGCCGGAGAATCTCGAGAAGGTTCGCCTTTTTCTTCGTTTCGTCGTGGTACAGCTCATTGCCTTCTATGCGGTCTACAAATAAGATTCCGTTCAAATGATCGATTTCGTGCTGTACGCATCGGGCGAGATAGCCCTCCGCCTCAATTAGGATGGATTCCCCCCGTCTATTCAAGGTTTCTACCTTAACGTATTGGGCCCGTTTCACGATCCCCGTATAGCCGGGAAAGGAGAGACATGCTTCCTGACCCGTTTGCACCCCCTTCTGTTCCCGAATGATCGGATTGATCAGCTCAACGAGTCCGTCTCCGCAATCCATCACAACCAATCTTCTCAGGATGCCGATTTGCGGCGCGGCCAGACCTGCCCTTCCTTCCTTGGCATAGATCGTATCTACCATATCATCAAGAATTTTCAGAGCTCTAGCGTTAAGCTCTTCCACGGGCTTTGCCGTCTTTCTCAAAACAGGATCTCCAAAAGGCAGTATCATCCGTTCCCCCATCTTCTTCCTCCTTACGCACCCTTGTGGTACGTTGGCGTATGCACCCAAAGATCACTAGGAGTACATTCCAAAGCCGTGCATAATGCGTCGAGCGTTTCCGCTTTCATCTGCTTGGGCTGCTCATTAAGCAGCGCACTGATCGACGGAGCGGAGAGCTCGTAACCGGCCTTCTCCCTAAGCAGCCGGGCAAGAGCCGCTCCCGTCCAAATGCCTCTGTCGGCCATAACCTTACGCAATAGCCATACTAACATAAGGCGCCTCCTTCATATATTAGGTTATTCCTCATTTATTTAGGTATTACCTAATTATAATGCTATTTTTTTACATTGTAAAGTGCGTATAAGTCCTATAAAAAATGAGAGCTATCCAGCAATTTCCGACAAAACCTCTTATTTTCACACCTTGCGGGCTATGAATCTAGCATTTATGATTAAGTAAAAACTAGAACAGGCTGGTGCATACATAGGTGAAGACAGAAGGTCAAATTATCGGTGCGATTAAGGGGAAGATGACGGATGAATCGGTGGCGCGAGAGCTTCGCGATCTGCAGACCCGATTGAACGAATTGCGTAGCGAGACTTTGCAGCTTTCTAAGCACGATCAGCATAGAAGGGCGCTGATTCGAGCGGAAAAGCAGTATATCAGCAACCGGATTCAGTCATTTATGGGGCAGCGAATCGGATAGCGCACCCGTTTAAACGTTAAAAAAAGCAGGTACAGAGGAAAGAAAGCTTCCTTTGTTCCTGCTTTTTGTCATGTTTGCGGTCCTATTTCGTCATGGCAGACAAAGATCCAAGCGCCTTCTTAGCCGGCCCCTCGATGACTTCGCCATGGTAGTTGTAGCGGGAGCCGTGACACGGGCAGTCCCACGATCTCTCCGCAGCATTCCACTCGACCTCGCATCCCATATGAGTACACGTCGTGTCCACCAGGTGCAGCTCGCCGTGAGGATCCCGATAAGCTCCCGCCCTCTTCCCTCCTACACGGACAACGGCGCCTTCGTCGTTCTTCAGCTCCTCCGGCTTCGCATGTCCCATCTCCAGCTTGCCGGCTATCAAGTGCTTAGCGACATCCGCATTCGCAGAAAGGAAGTTCTTAATGTCGGGATCGGCATGGAATCTCGAAGGGGAGAACAGCTCCTTATAAGGGCTCTCCTCTCCAAGGATCAGCTTGGTGTTCAGATGGGCGGCCGCTACGCTGGAGGTCATCCCCCATTTCTTGAAGCCAGTAGCTATGAACAGGTTCGGCGTATCCGCCAGCTCCTGCCCGATATAAGGAACATGATCCGTGGTAAAAATATCTTGAGCCGACCAGCGATAAGCAATCTCCTGCAGGCCAAGCTCCTCCTCCGCGAATTTTTTCAAATTTTCGTAGTATTGGAACGTACAGATGCCTTGCCCTGTCTTATGCCCTTCCCCCCCGATAATCAGCATGGGCTCGCCATTCACCGTCGCAGACCGCAGGGACCGCTTCGGGTTGTCTGCACTGATGTACATGCCGCCTGGATAATCCAGCTTCGCCCGTATGGCCATAGCATATGATCGTTCTACGTGTAAACGGGAGAAATAATATCCGTTCCGGTCATTAAAAGGCCAATGGGAGGCACACACCACGTAATCGGCCGTTACCTTTGCCCCTTCTTGCGTGCTTACCGTAGCCGGCTTTTCCTTCGTTACGCCGTTAACCGTGGTGTTCTCGTAGATCTGTCCACCCCCGCGAACAATCTCCTCTACGAGGTGGGTTAGGAAGGCGAGCGGATGAAAGCGCGCCTGGTTCTTCATGACTACGGCAGCCTTCGTCTCATAGGGAAGGGCTGTTCGCTCCAAGTATCCCCCGGGGATGCCGAGTTGTTCGTACGCCTTCGCCTCCGCCGCGATTTTGCCAATATAATCCTCACTGATGCAATAAACGTAAGCATCCTCTGTGACTAGCTGACAATCCATCGAATGCTCCTGCACCATGTCTTTGATCCATTGAAGCGCTTCCGCATTGGCATCGTAGTAGAGGCGTGCCTTCTCTTTGCCCATATGAGAAATCAGCTGATCGTAGAATAAATCATGCTGGGCGGTAATCTTCGCCGTTGTGTGCCCCGTCATCCCGTGAAGGATTTGGTCTGCTTCCAATATGGCTACTTTCAAGCCCCTCTTGGTTAGCAAATAAGCTGTGACGATACCCGTCATCCCGCCCCCTACAATGGCCGCATCAACTTGAATATCGCTGATCAGCCTGGAGAATCGTGGAGTTTGAACGGAATCCAGCCAATAAGATTGAGGAAATTGCGGAAATGCAGTGTAGGATTCGTTTTGCGCCATACCTAAAGTACCTCTCGTTTCCCAGTTTTAGGATAATGTAACCAATCCCAGGAGCCGCTATTCACACCGCTCTGACAACGGCAAGAATAATTCCTCCGCTTCGAAACAAACTATACCAAGATATTATTGGAGCGGATCGGGGTGAATTCTTTTGAATCAGGCAGGCACAGCGGCTTACAATATAGAGTCCTTCGATAAGGCACTGCGGAAGGCCGTTCATCAGAATCCGAACCTGATTGCAAAGCAAGTATCCTTCGGATTTCGGAAAGGCTGCATTTTCTACCTCAATACCATTGTCGATCAGGATCTGCTACAAAGGGATGTCATTGGAACGCTTATCCATTTAGATCATGAACCGACTACGGATGATTTTAAGGAACAGTTCCCTGTCGGTGCGGTGAAGCAGGGAACGACACTTTCAGCGTTGGTTGACGATTTGTTTCAAGGCTGGGTCTATCTGTACCTTGGGGATCGTCCCGGATTGCTGTTCTACCTGTACAAGCCGAAGGAAAGAACACCTGGCAAACCGGACGTGGAAAGTCAGGTTCTCGGTCCGCAGGTGGGCTTTACAGAAATACTGAATTCCAACATCGCCTTGCTGCAAACGTATTTACCGAACCCCGACCTTTGTCAGGAAATGCTGCAGGTGGGGACGAGAACCAAGACCCAGGTTGCACTGCTCTACGTTAAGCAGGTTGCGGATGATCATTTGGTTGAACAGCTTCGGACCCGAATTGAAGAACTTAGCTTCGACGGCATCGTGGATAGTGCGGTGCTGGTTCAGCTGATAGATGACAATAAGGCATCGATCTTTCCTCAGATGATCCTAACGGAGCGGATTGATCGTGTGACCTTCTCGCTGTTGGAGGGAAAGCTGGTGCTGCTCGTATCCGGCAGTCCTTTTGCCATCGTCTGCCCTGCAACCATGATGGATTTCTTCTCGTCGGCGGAGGATCATCTAGTCCGCTGGAACATGGGGACATTTACCCGGTTCCTTCGGGTCTTTGCGATGGTTCTCTCCTTGTTGTTTACACCGGTATACGTGGCAGCCTTGACCTTTCATTACGAAATTGTACCGACCGCCATGGTCGTACCCTTAGCGGAATCACGAACAAGAGTACCGTTCCCTCCCCTCCTTGAGGCCTTGTTCTTAGAATCGACGATTGAGCTTCTGCGTGAAGCCGGAGCTCGCCTGCCGACCAAAGTCGGTCAGACCATCGGTATCGTAGGCGGTATTGTCATTGGGCAAGCAGCGGTGCAGGCGGGTTTTACGAGCAACATCCTTATCATTATCGTTGCTCTTGGCGCTTTGTCTTCCTTTGTTACACCGGTTTATTTGATGGGTATTACCATTCGTATCATCCGATTCCCATTGATCATCCTCGCGGGGCTTTTCGGCGGACTTGGGATTATGATCGGCGTTTGCTTTCTCCTGATCCACCTGCTTCGATTGACCAGCTTAGGGCAGCCATATTTATACCCTTTAGTCCCGTTCCGATGGACGGATCAAATGGACAGCCTGCTCCGGTTCCCCTTCTCCTTCCTGCGGAAACGTTCGCCGTACACTCATGGTGAAGATCAGCATCGATGGAAGTCAGCGAAGGATAAGGATAAAAACAATCAAGATATCGACGAATGAGGGTAGAGGCCCATGCTTAGAAGTGAATCCGCTCCAAAACCATGCAAGCAGTTTAGCGCCTATTTACTGGCCTTTCTTGTATTTGAAGCTCAGGTAGGAGTCGGCTTGCCGGGTTTTCAAAGGGTTATCTTTCGTGAAGCCGGACATGACGCATGGTTATGTGTGATTCTTGCAGGTTTGCTTTCCCATATAACGGTTTGGTGCATGTTTCAGGTGCTGAAACGCGGTTCGACGAAGGATCTTTTTGGCATTCAGCAGGAGATCTTTGGGCGCTGGGTTGGAGGGTTAGCTACTCTTCTGTATACCTTCTATCTTTCGTTCGGCTTTCTTGTGATATTAAGAAATTATGTGGAGATGGTTCAAACCTGGATGTTTCCGGACATGCCGACGTGGCTGCTTGGTTCTATTATCGCCTACCTGGCGGTTTACGGAGTTCTTGGAGGTGTACGAGTCATCGTGGGTATTTGTACCATTACCTTCTTCTTAACCATCTGGCTGGTGATTTTTATCTGGTTTCCGCTTCGATATTCCTTATGGTCGCAGCTGCTGCCGTTATTGGAGGCGGATATCGGTCAATTGCTCCGTGGTACAGTAAAGATGTCCTTCACTTTGGTAGGCTTTGAGCTGATCTATGTGTTATTTCCATACATAAGAGAACCTGAGCAAGCACCCAAATACACACATGTCGGTCTTATCATGTCCACTCTGCTCTATCTGATCGTCATGGTCGTCACTTTAAGTTATTTCAGCCCAAATCAGCTGCTCCAGACAGTATGGGCTACCTTTACCATGTTCAAAATCGTCATGTTTCCGTTTTTGGAACGATTCGAATATGTGGCCATCAGCGTTTGGATGCTGGTCATTCTTCCTAATCTTGCGTTGTATCTATGGGCTTCTACAAAAGGGTTGAAGCGCACCTTCGGGTGGAAACAAAAGATTTCTACTTATGGAATTGCCGCTATCGCTGTTGTATGCTCTCTTTTCCTTGATACCCGTATTCAAATTGATCATATGAATGATCTGTTCAGCATGATCAGCCTGGTTGCGGTATTTATCTACCCGTGGCTTTTGTTACTTGGCTACGGGATTATGCGACTACGGAAGAGAGGACCTAGTTCATGAAGTGGAGAAAAAGACGCCTGGCTGTCGTTGTGCTGACGCTTGCTCTGATTTGCACCGGTTGCTTGGAAACAAAAATTTTGGAGGAAATGGGACTCTCCGTTATTGTAGGCTATGATCCCGATGAGAACGGCAAAATTACAGGCACCTCCCTTCTCCATCAAATTGATCCCGGCGCTAAAGAAGATGTAATCGTCGTAGGTACGACTTCCGATACAAGCAAGGGAATCCGTAATAAACAAAATCGGGAAATGTCAAAGCGTGTCGTAAGCGGTCAGCTGCGTGTGGCTGTTTATAATGAGAAAATTGCCAGAAACGGCATCATGCCGCTCGTAGATACGTTAAAACGCGATCCCTCTATCTCGAATACGATGTATCTTATTGTGAGCCGCGGGAAGGCCGAAAGCATTATTTCCCATGAGTATCCCGAAATTGTAAATATCGGCAGCTATTTGTATAAAATGATTCGGCAGAACATTCGTGGGGAACAAATCGTTTCCTGTACCCTACATGAGTTTTTGCAGGCCTACTATTCGGAAGGGCTTGATCCGGTCCTTCCGATCGCGCGCCAAGCCGGGGATGAAATTCATCTGGAGAGCACGGCTATTTTCCTTGACGACAAGATGGTAGGCGAACTGAATATGGAGGAAACCTTCCTTTTAAAGATGATGAAGGGCAGATACAGGGCCGGCTCCCTTGAGCTTGTTCTGGATGCCGACCCGCTTAAAGAGGTTGTGAAGGGTTTGAAGGATTCGGAGCTGAAGCTTGTTGTGGAGAATATACACAGCAAGACGAATATTAAACTGGTCACTCCTTCTCCTCCCACCTATCGCATTGATATTAAGCTAGAAGGGAGAATACAGGAAATATCAGCGGAGTTGAATTTGGGCCAACAAGAAATCCTTCGAGTCATTGAGCAAGGGATATCCGATCGTTTGGCCGCCCGCACGAAGATGATGATTGACAAAGCGAAGAAGCTCAAGGCCGATCCTATTGGGCTTGGAGAGGTATATCGTTCCGCCGTTCGCGGTTCTAAGCTCACCAGAGAGCGCTGGCGTGAAATTTATCCTGATGTTAAGGTCAATATCAGTGTAAAAACAAAGATCATTCGTTCCGGGGTTTCGGATTAACATAAAAAAGAGAGATCCCTATTCCTTCCGATTCGAAAAGGAGTAGGGATCTTTCTTTTGGCTACACTTCTACAATGATCGGCAATATCATTGGACGTCTGCCGGTTTGATCATATAGGTAACGTCCCAGCGTTTCTTTAATTTTTTGCTTCAGTACGTTCCACTGCCTCTCCTGATCTTCTTGCCAACGGTTCAATGTATCCACCACCAGAACATTGGCTTTATCCAGCAGCGCTTCCGACTCACGCACATAAACGAACCCCCGAGAGATCAGATCAGGACCGGAAAGAATGGTTCCCGCAGCCTTGCTTAAGGTAATGACAATGATCAGGATTCCGTCCTGGGAAAGGGATTTCCGGTCACGCAGGACGATATTGCCTATATCCCCTATGCCTAAGCCGTCCACATACGTGCTGCCGGAGGATACTTTGCCTGCCTTGCGGGCGACCCCATTCTCGATCTGGACTACTTCCCCGTTCTCCACAATGAACGTGTTTCCTTCTTCGACGCCAACCGCTTCCGCCAGCAAGCGGTGCTGATGGAGCATGCGGAATTCTCCGTGTATGGGAATAAAATATTTCGGCCGCATCAGGTGCAGCATCAGCTTCAGCTCTTCTTGGCTGCCGTGTCCCGATACATGCATGCCGGTAGCGGAACCGGGACCATAAATAACATGCGCACCGATTTTGTACAAATCATCTACAGTACGGGACAAAGCACGTTCATTCCCTGGGATCGGACCCGCGGACACAATAACCGTATCACCCGCAAGCACTTCGACTTGGCGATGATTATTGCGGGCTAGTCGGGAGAGGGCTGCCATAGGTTCCCCTTGGCTTCCCGTACATAATACGGCGACACGATCCAGCGGCAGATTCCCGACTTCAGACGGATCAACCAGCATTCCTTCCGGGATGGTCATGTAACCGAGCTCCTCGGCAATCGTCACCACATTAATCATGCTTCGTCCAAGCAAAGCCAGCTTGCGGTTTGTGATCCTTGCCGCGTCAACTACCTGCTGAAGGCGATGAACGTTAGAAGCGAAGGTAGCGACAAAAACCTTCTGTCTCGCCTTACGGAAAATCTCTTCCAGATGAACGCCTACGTTGCGTTCCGACGGAGTAAAACCCGGCCGCTCGGCATTCGTACTTTCCGAAAGTAAAGCCAGCACACCGCTTCTTCCGATATCCGCCATACGATGCAGATCTGCCGCTTCCTCATTAACCGGAGTCAAATCAAACTTAAAGTCCCCGGTATGAACCACTGTCCCCTCCGGTGTATCAAATACTACGCCTAGGCAATCCGGAATACTGTGATTCGTTTTGAAAAAGGATACGCCGACCGTTCCAAATTGTTCCTTCGAATCCGCAGTGATAACATGCAGCTTCGTCGAACGCAGGAGTCCGGCTTCCTTTAGCTTGGCTTCAATGAGGCCGATGGTTAATCGCGTGGCATATATCGGCAGGTTGAGCTGTTTCAGAATGTAAGGCAAACCGCCGATATGGTCCTCATGACCATGAGTAATTATGATAGCTCGAACCTTATCCTGATTCTCGAGCAAATAGCTGATATCAGGAACGATCAAATCAATGCCGGGCAGCTCCTCATCGGGAAATTTAGAACCGCAATCGATTGCGATGATATCGTCCCCATACCGGACGACATACATATTCTTGCCAATCTCCCCTACACCACCTAGGGCGAGAATGGATAGTTTGGGGTCACGCTCCGTGCTCATATTCCCAGACCTCCTTATCGAGTCGACAATCCATCACTCTTATTAATTTTTCCTACGGAGCAATAATTATGAGTGCCAAAAAGCCGGTACTCACGAAAGGAGTCCCGGCTTGCATTAGTTTACGTATTTGGTTTTACGATAAGCTTTGTGTAGCGGCATTAGCCTGCTGTGTTTGCTGCTGTGCTTGGAGAAGCTGCTGCTCGGCTTGCTGTTCTTGCTGCTGAAGCTGTGTCAGCTGCTGCTCCGCTTGAGCCTCCTGCTGCTGCGCCTGCTGTGCTGCCGTACTCATGGCTTGCATCCCCTGTTGAGCTGCCGGCGCCTGCATTGCTGCCCCTAACCCTGACATTGCGCTCATGGAAGCTTGTTGCTGCTGCACTTGAGCTGCTTGTTGAAGCACCTGCTGTGATGCTTGTTGAGCTGCTTGCTGCGACGCTTGTTGAGCCGCCTGTTGGGCAGCCTGTTGAGCTGCTTGCTGAACGGATTGCTGCAATGCTTGCTGGCCTGCCGCTTGCTGCTCAGCCGCTGCCTGCTGTGTCAGCTGCTGTGCTTTTTGAATCAATTGCTGTGCATCCTGCTGTACCTGCTGTGCTTCCGAAGCAATGGTTTGCGTTGCGGATGCTTGCTGCTGCGATTTGTTGTTTGTTGTCATAGTTGTAGTCCTCCTCATAGTAATTTATGAACTGCTAAAGTGATGACACTATATTGTTATCTTGAAGTGATTTTTTATCCGGCGAGTTTTTAACCTGCAGCTTATGTACTTTTATTTTTTCTTCTTCGTTTCCGCCGGTGTCTCGATGCATGCCTTGAAATTAGTAACAACAACTATTGTAAGGAAAAGCGCCGATATCACGATGAGCATGTTCACAGACCTCCTGTACGTTCATGTCCTTACTCCTTTATTTAGTATGAATTCAACCTACATGAGATTATCCATATAGGAAGTTATCATGGACACTTGGTCAAATTTTCGCTATATTAGTAGCTGTAATCTTATTGATTCGATTCGAATCATTTACTGAATCATTTGCTTCATCGAGTTATATGATGATCATTTCTAATGATTCAATTAATGCATCAGTAATCGATTCTACATTATTTCGATTTGGAGGTGAATTTGTGACGCGAGACGAGATTCTTCAAGCTCTCCTTGACCGACTGGGTGACGGCCAGTGGATGCTCGCCGTATTAATGACCCACAACAAGCCTTTGAATAAAGAAAAGCTTGGTTCACTGACCAACGAATTTTACAGGAAATTTAAGAATAAGGACTTAATCGGTTCCAGACATACTCTGGATGAACTGACTGCCCGTCTTGAGGGCGCCGGCTTGGTTGATATCCCGGATTTAGGCGGTCGTGCTCGATTCTATGTTATTTCCAAGTTAGGCAAGGAGCTTATTCAGTTCAAAGAACATCAAACTTAGAAAGGATGATTCCTCTTGAAAAATATTAATGAACGTGAAGATTTGGATTTAAGCTTGAAATTCGGTTTTCTTGGTTTAGGTATGGGCGGTTGTTCTATTGCCTATGAGTGCGCCAATATCAAGACCAAAATTGTAAATAACATGCACCCCTACACTGCCCTGCTCATCAATACGAATGAAGTGGATCTGCGTAAATTTCAAGAAACAACTAACGTTCGTAAATACCAATTAAAAGGTTACGAGAAAGGCGCCGGACGCAATATCGAAATCGGCGAGCAAGCTTATGTAGAGCATAAGGAAGAAATTTCGAATCTCATCCGCGGCTATTTTGCCGATCGTGACTTTGTATGGATTGTTTGCGGTTTGGGAGGCGGTACGGGTACCGGCAGCATCCTCCAGGCAGTTATGACGCTGTACGCCAACGGTTTTAAGGGCCGCTGCGGCTTTATCCTCACAATGCCGCGTGATAACGAAGGTTCCACTGTGCTTGAGAATGCCATCGACCGGCTTAAGCGCTTCGCTGAAGCTATGAAGGGCTTAGGAAGCATTCTACTGGTAGATAATCAAAAGCTATATAATGACTTTATTCAGCAGGAGCCTGGAGCCAGCATTTCAGAATATTTGGATTACAGCAACAAGTACATAGCGAATACACTCCATGAATTCAATGCCATCACGGCCAGCTTCGATCCGATCGCCGGTTATCATTTCGATAGCTCGGAGTTTATGAATATGCTGAAAACACCTGGTATTATATCTATCGGTAAGCTACTCGTATCAAATGGCAGCATTGATGTGGAGAATGAAGGCACCTTTCTGCCCGACTTTAAAAATTCGATTCAAAGAGGGATTCTTTCCGACGGCTACCAATTTAAGCATGCCAATCGAATTGCCGTTAGCTTAGTAGCCAACTCCTCTACCGCCAAGCGAGTGTTCACGATGTCACTCATTAACAAAATTGAGCGTACGGTAGATGAATTGGCTCCACTGGCCGGCGAGAAACCGGTTGCCGCTTACGGCGATCCGAAGGGTCAATCCATCGCTTTCTACTCAATTGTCGCTGGTCTTCATTTACCGATACGAGTAACGCAATTAGTGAAGAAAGCGGAAGAATTGCAGCAATTCGAAGAAGAAGAAGAAGATTCCACACTCGCCCTCCTCTCTTCCTTCTCTAGAAAATCAAAGCAAACTGAGGTCGATATTGATCTTGGAAGCATTTTTACATCAAATCAATCCAAAGACAAAAGCAATCAAGAAAAGACACAGAACCTTGACGATTTGGACCCCTTTAAGCTAATTAAGTCAAATGAATAGCCTATATCTCTGCTGACCTTGTGCAAAGGTCAGCTTTTTTATTCTCTTTTCCGCGGGCTTCCCTTCCACCGTTAGACTTGATATCCTACGAGTAATCCATGTAATTCCAGTATAATAGACTATCAATAGCTGGTAATCTACTAATAGAACAACATTATCCATTAAACACACGTCATCTAAACAACTACAAGCATTTCACTGACTTCAAATACTCTACTAGTCGAACTCTATTCATAACCCTATAGATACTAGGTAAACTAAATTACTAGTCGCTCGTAACATCCGATTTTGTTTCTCAGTCGACTTACTAGTAGATCATAATGTGCCATGCACTGCGGTTATGAGTAATCAACGAGTAATGTGCGGCCCGTTACTAATCTACAAATAGACTTCGTGTTTGGGATTATTTATAATAGATTCATAGGAATAAAGCGCAACAATATTCTGCAAGGGTGGAAACTATGACGACAACAAACCAAACGCATTGGACCTTAGGGAAGGCCGCCGAGCACCTTCAAGAACAAGGCATGGACATACCGGTAACAACGCTGCGAGGGTGGTTTAACGAGCTTCATAAGCATAAGATCCATACGTTATCCAGGAATGAACGTAGAGACCGTGTTTTGAACGAAAGAGATCTAAAAATTGCGGAGTTTATATACGAGGCCAAAAAGCAATATGGGAATCAAATTACCATGAAGACTATAGGCGAGCAAATTGCCGGCAAATTTGACGTTTATTATGTCCAAGAGGAAGAGGAAGATAAGTTTCAGCTTGAGGTATTCGAGGAGAATCGCTTAAAGGAGTTTATTCAAGTTGCTGTAACAGAGCGAGTAGAAGCATTAAGACAAGATTTGATTCTGGAATATGAGCAAAAGTATCAGCAGCAGCTTGCACTGATGCCAAGTCAAGAGAGCCTTAAGGAAGAACGAATGGTCGAGAATAAGACAGTGGCTTATAATCTTTGGCTTACGGAGAAGAAGCTTCGTAAAATCCTCGAGGACGAAGCCTTGGAGCGATGGAAGGCTAATCCGATAAAAACCGGTTTCCTGATCAAGAAGGAAGATCCTTATCGCAAACTTGAGTTTATTCAGAAATACATTGATGAACAGTTGCCCCAAAGACTAAAAGAAGCATTAGAATAGTATGCTAATTGAATCAGTTATAGACGCAATAATTGATTCAATTATACAATCAATTATATTGGTTTCTCACTCATACAATGAAGTAATGCATCAATTAACTCTGCAGTTTTACCGGATTTTACTTGAGCGACAAAATCAACGAACAATGTTGAAATGAGCTGCTCCAACGTTAATGTAAAAGAGGGGACCAATTCGTTGAGGTCACGCAGCAAAACCTCTCCGCGTACAATGGACTTTCTTCTCATCTCAATATGTAGAGAAGCAACGTTGCTTTTGTTTTCTTGTACTTGTTCTACGAGAATCCAATGATCGGGCTTTTGCTCTTGATAGGTACGAACTACTTCTCTGGTATCCATCCAGTCGTTATACTTCTGCATCAGTCTGCTCGCAAGGTTCTTAAGACTAGATTTCTTAGCTAATCGAACTTGCTTCAAGAAACCGGCGTATAACAATGCCACCAGTTCAATTACGTCCAGCTTAACCTCTTCATCAGTACATTCATATAGATCATCCAAGAATACCTCCGCACGAAGTATATCATATGGTCTCAGCTCCAGACGCAGCATCATCCATTCTTCCTGCTTAGTTATGCCTTTGATTAAAGATGACCATAACGAAGTTTTGGGATTACCAGGAGAATCAATGAAATTGCGTAAGTGACTATATTTCATTTCATTAATATTTAACATCGTAGGATATGCTCCTTCATTTTACTTCATAAACTATTAATATCACTTTATGAAAATAGCACATTTCTTATGCATACAATCTCTGACATTCGGGCATACTGTGAAGTAAGTTTAGTAGAATGAGGAGAATGTACCATGAAATCACAGAAGCTCACCAAGGAACAAGCAATTGCTTTTTCGAAAGCGGCTAAACAAGCTGCTAAGGAACTAGGAATTAGAAAACCTAAGTAAACATCATAGCTTATGCTAATGAAGGCCTTTAAGGATCTACAGTCCTAATGGCCTTTCTTTGCGTTTGGTTGCTATAGGCACTATAAACGCGTATGATAATTTTGTAATGACTGTACTTTGGAGGAGGCAAAGGAATGACGGATCAGCCAAATCGTATTGAAAAAGCGACATTCGCCGGTGGCTGCTTTTGGTGTATGGTCACTCCATTTGAAGAGCTTCCGGGAATTATCAACGTGGTTTCGGGATATACCGGTGGCCATACAATTAACCCGACGTATAAAGAAGTTTGCTCGGAAACAACAGGCCACGCCGAAGCTGTACAAATCACCTTTGACCCCGAAGTGTTTCCATATGAAAAGCTGGTGGACACCTTTTGGAGACAAGTGGATCCGACGGATCCTGGCGGCCAGTTCCATGATCGCGGCGAATCGTACCGCACGGCAATTTTTTACCATAATGAGCAGCAAAGACGCATTGCCGAAGCATCTAAAAAGGCTTTAGAAGAAAGCAAACGTTTTGATCGTCCTATCGCAACACAAATCGTCCCAGCAGAGGATTTCTATCCGGCGGAAGAGTATCATCAGAACTATCATAAGAAAAACCCATTACGCTATAAGCTATATCGGAAGGGTTCCGGAAGGGATACTTTTATAGAAAATCATTGGGGTCGTACGGAAGCCGAGAAGCTGGCATTTAGAAATCAATTAACACCTATGCAATATAAAGTAACTCAGGAAAACGGTACTGAGCCCCCATTCCAGAATGAATTCTGGGATCATAAGGAAGAGGGCATTTATGTCGATATCGTTTCCGGCGAACCCTTGTTCAGCTCATTGCAAAAATTCGATTCAGGATGCGGTTGGCCGAGCTTCACCAAACCGCTTGTTGATGCCAATGTGAAAGAAAAAGAAGACTACAGTCATTTCATGATACGTACTGAAGTCAGGAGCAGGGAAGGGGATTCTCATCTTGGACATGTGTTTACGGATGGGCCCAAGGATGAGGGCGGTCTTCGTTATTGTATAAATTCAGCCGCACTGCGATTCATTCCTAAGGATGAATTAGAGAAGCAAGGGTACGGTGCATTTCGGAAGCTGTTTGAGAGTTAAAATATTTACGAATTAAGGAGCCTCGTAGGCAATATACGCGGCTCTTTTGTATTTCGGACGAAGGCTATCCGGTTTATCTTCGGATTTATCAGGGGTTTTTATAATAATATTAATCTTAATAATTGTATGAATTTTAGTAGACTTACGATCATTGTGACTTATAATAAATATCAGTATTATAAGTTGTAATATTCTTATTAATGTTATCAATCTAGCGAACGAAACTATTTTAAAAGCAACATATAAAAATATATTTCGTATTATTATTAATAAATTTATTACTGTTTGTAACATTGTTTATTTATATAATTTTATTGGTCTTATTAATTTAATCTTCCTATACATAGTGAAACCCGCGTTGCCAGAATACCGTAATAGAACATGCGTATTCTTACATAGGAATAAATTGATAATACGATTCATAAACATATTAATTATAATAATTTTATTAATCGAATTAACAATAATAATGCTTATAAATATTATTAAGTTTGCATTCATTATTCAGTTTGCGACGTTTATTCAACTTCATCAAGTTAGTATCATTCATATCTTTAATAACTTTGTTATTCTTACAAAAATGGAGAATAAGATGGTTTGTATCAACATTAATAAATTATATTAATTTTTATAACTTTAAGAAAGCTTCTATCGGAGCCCTCTTGAGGAGGTACATTCGTGATCACTAATAAAAAAACAATATACTACTATTACATCCCAATAACCGGTACTTGACGAAAATCAGTGAACAGACCTACACTAGGTAGAATTGAATTTTAACTGCAGAGGAAGACATTCATGGAAACGAAAGAAGTACCATCTTGGCAGAAGCTCAGCTTGTTCGCAGTAACGTGGCCTATATTTATAGATTCGGTCCTTCGAATGATGCTCGGAACAGCCGATGTATTCATGCTTAGCCGAATCTCCGATCAAGTGACAGGAGCAGTGGGGCTGGCCAACGAACTCATCATGTTCTGTATCCTCATGTTCGGTTTCGTTGGAATCGGAACGAGTGTAGCCATCACGCAGTACCTGGGCGCAGGTAGAAAGGAAGAAGCAAGTCGAATTTCCGCACTTGCGATCACAGTCAATCTAGCTATTGGACTACTTATCAGTATGCTGCTTTTAGGATTCGGCGATAGCCTCATGCGTCTAATGAATTTACCTGCAGAACAAATACAGATAGCAAACCCCTATTTAAAGCTCATTAGCGCCTTCATCTGGATCGAGGCCTTGTCTTACGCTGTTAGCTCTGTCATACGGGCAAACGGGCAAACAAGAGATGTCATGTATGTCACGCTATGCGTAAACATCATACACGTCATTGGAAACTTCTTATTAATTTTCGGCAGCCTCGGCTTTCCGGAATGGGGAGTATTCGGCGCGGCAGTTTCTACCGTAGTAAGCCGTTTTCTCGGACTCCTTGTCCTTCTAGTTATCTTGTATCGCAGAATACCGGTAAAAATTAATATGAAAGATTACATTACGTTAAACCCCGTTTTCCTGAAACAAATCTTGGGTATCGGCTTACCGGCGGCAGGCGAGCATCTTTCGTGGCAATCTCAGCACATGATGATCGTCAGCTTCATTAATATGATCGGACCGGCTGCATTAAGCGCTCATATTTACGTGATGAACGTCACGAACTATTACATGGCGTTGGCTATGGCAATTGGGGTAGGAACGGAAATCATCGTAGGACATATGGTTGGCGCCGGAGAAATGAATGCAGCCTACCGCAGATTGCTGCGAAGCTTGCGTGTCAGTTTCCTTGTGACTGCGGTTGTAGTCGGCATAGCCGCTATTTTCCGAAACGATCTCATGAGCTTGTTTACCGCCAATCCGGACATTATAGCGATGGGCTCTACCATACTCATTCTCTCGATCCTATTGGAGCCTGGGCGTACCTTCAATCTTGTAGTCATAAATTCTTTGCGCGCCGCGGGCGATGCACGTTTTCCCGTCCTTATAGGTATGATCTCTATGTGGGGGGTAGCGGTACCTTTAGCCTATTGGCTTGCCATCCACTTGCAAATGGGCTTACTCGGAGTATGGGTGGCTTTTACAGTGGATGAATGGTTAAGGGGACTTCTGATGCTGCTGCGTTGGAGAAGTCGTGCTTGGGAACAAAAGGTGCTCATACAACCAATAAAAGAAGCTTCAATTCCTTCATAATCGTTGGGATTGAAGCTTTTTCTCTGATCAGTGAAGCAGGTAAGGAGGAATAAGCCAGGAGATCACGAATACTACGATAGAACTAGAAAATTAGTACTTCATTCTATTTTCAACATGAACATAATGAGGAAAATAAAAAACATAACGGTAAAAAGTACTCCAAACAAAGCACTCAATACCAATTCTAACGGTTTCATTGAAAACATATCGGAGAATCTAAATTTGGCGTAAAGCTGCTGCTTACGCAATCGCCTCCGGCAACCGTCAATATAACGCCGGATGTAAAACTCATCGTGCTCCTCGAGCTCCTTCCAAAGCTCCATATACTCCACGTGCAATTGAGATTTATGATCATGATCAATCAACGGATTCATCATAGCACTCCCGAAAATACATAGTATTACACAAATTAGACGCAATAGATGGACCGTTTGTTTCATTGAATTAGCCAATATAGGAAGCGTTTACCAACTTTTTAGAATATTTCATGGGATATACGGATAAAAATAGGGTAATAGGGAAACCTTTCTATATTCTATCAACCGGGCGGTGGTCGTAACGATGACTTCATCCACTAGAAGACTTACCTACATTTTGGCTCTAATTATAGTGTCACTTATCGTATTATGGCTGCTTCCGTCATTACTTCGACCGTCACTCCCGCAAATAGCGATGACAGCACCGCCAACAACAGAACAGAACGATCGACAATCCACAAAGCAGGAAGTAAGTGTAACGGAAATAACAAATGCATCGAATGAAAAGGAATCAGTTCCTGTCATCGAATCGAAATTAGAGGAAGAAGCACCGAAAGTAACAGAGCATTCGTCAGGTGAAACGGTTCACCCTGCAGTCCCAACAATGCCATCCAATGTTATCCCTATAGCGGAGACCACCGTAAAACCAAAGGGCTCGGTTCATGAAGCTGTTTACAAATCTGATGCGGAAAAGATCAAATTTAGCATCCCCGTCCTAAATTATCATAGTGTTACCGTTCAACCGGGCAACAGAGCTGCAATTGCACCCGACAAGCTGGCAGAGCAAATGCAATACTTATCCGATCAGGGCTATACTACTCTGTCCTTACGCCAGTTTATAGATATATGGGAAGGCCGCGCTAAGTCACCGGAAAAGCCCGTGCTTTTGACCTTTGATGACGGTTACATGGATAACTACACAAAAGCTATGCCGATCCTTGCCAAGCATCAGTTTCGGGCTACGATGTTTATGTCACCGGGAATGGTGGAGGACGGATACTTTGTAAGCTGGGACGAGGCCAAAGCCATGCACAAAGCAGGTTGGGATATCCAGCCTCATGGTATGACCCATCCCTCGCTTCCTAAGCTGAGCGCAGAGATGCAGTCCTTCGAGATTGTCGAGGCGAAACGCCAAATCGAAGAACAACTCGGAATTACCGCTGACGTATTCTGCTATCCCTATGGAGAGCGTAACGAGACTACACTGAAAATTCTTAAGAACAATGGCTTCCGCTATGCCTTTACGATCGATCAAGGAATGGCCCAGCCTACCCAGAATCCCTTACTCATCCGACGGCTTTTCGTAAATGGGGAAGAGGACCTGAATAGCTTTAAAGCACTGCTGCAAAAACACAAGTAATGAGAAGCGCATCGTCTTGCGCCCACAAATTAGGCTTAGGCGATGCGCTTCTTCGTCATTTCCCACGGAACCAATGACATTCGCTGATAATATAGTGAATAGGTATCATCCGGAAATCCGTGGAGGTGCTTCATGAGAAGATTGGTTTTATTCTCCATTATCGGCTTCTTCGCACAGCTGATCGATGGAGCCCTGGGGATGGCGTATGGCGCTACCTCCGCATCACTCCTGCTAATGTTCGGCGTTGCGCCTGCCGTTGCGTCCGCTTCCATTCATATGTCGGAGATTGCTACGACCGCCGCATCCGGAGCATCCCATCTATGGTTCAAGAATGTCGATCGCAGCATTCTGTTAAGACTGGTCATCCCCGGATCCATCAGCGCATTCATCGGGGCAGCCTTCCTAAGCTCCGTCCCTGGACACATGATCAAGCCCTTTGCTTCAGCCTTCTTAACCATCTTGGGAATTTACATTATGTTTCGATTTCTTGTCAAAAAGAAGTCGGACCCGGCTCCCGAGAAACCGGCCAAGTATTCAACAGCTTTTCTCACACCGCTTGGGATCATTGCTGGATTTATGGATGCTGTAGGGGGCGGCGGCTGGGGACCGGTGACCACCCCGGCACTGCTTGCCAAGAACGGTGCAACGCCGCGTAAGGTGATCGGCACAGTAGATACAAGCGAATTTGCCATAGCTGTTTCAGCTACAGCAGGCTTCGTGCTATTTCTTGGATGGGAGACGTTTAATTTTACATGGGTTCTAGCGTTCGTAATCGGAGGTGTATTGGCGGCGCCGCTTGCAGCATGGCTCGTTAAAATCATCCCCTCCTATATCATGGGAGTTGTAGTGGGTGGTTTTATTATTCTTACGAATCTGAGAACCTTGATCCAATCCATAGCGATGATTCCAGATTCTTGGACGACGGCAATTTACGTCGTTTTGATAACTCTTTGGTTGATCACGATTGCTTATCAATTGATCCATAGGAGAAGGATTGCTATGGCAGAATAAGTCTCAAGGGCAGCCGCCGGTTGCCTTTTCCTTATATTCCCGGTGTGCTATATCCCCTAAATTCTCTTTCGGTTTCCGAAGGTTGTAACAACAACCTAGAACGAAGGGATTCTGCATATATGACGATTCATGATCTAAAGCAAAGAATGCAGTATATGAAATACCTGGGCTTCGATGAAAGCAAGAGAATGTGGGTGTATGCTTATCAGGAGAAGTTCCGCCGCGACGATATGTACGGCTTGATAGCAGGCAAGCTTAACGTTACTGTTCTGCCGTCGTTGGAGGGACTGACATTGACGAAGGGCTGAGTGTGCCTGAAACCTGATTTCAGCGTTGACACCGCATACATTTTCATATACCTTAAGAAGTAAGTTAATAAATCGAGTGATGGAGAAATGGAGATCCACGTCAATTGCCCTCTACATGTAGGGGCTATTTGGCCATGGTCTCTTTTTTCATATCAACGTCACTTGTGGATAGGGGGAAGCTTGGTTGGAGCGCTATATTCTTTCTTTGGATCAAGGAACGACGAGTTCACGAGCAATTCTTTTCGATAAGAACGGGAACATTGTGTACACAGCGCAAGAGGAATTTCGTCAATACTTTCCTAAACCGGGCTCTGTGGAGCAGAATGGAATTGAGATATGGAAATCGATTACTAATGTTATTGCCGCTTGCTTACAGGGAGCGCAAGTTAAGCCGGAGCAGCTTGCCGGAATCGGGATCACGAACCAGCGTGAAACAACCTTAGTATGGGATCGCGCTACGGGTCTGCCGATTTATCATGCCATCGTATGGCAATCGAGACAAACGGCGGATATTTGCGATGCTTTGAAGGAACAGGGCCTCGAAGATACCTTCCGGCAAAAGACAGGTCTTCTCGTTGATGCTTATTTCTCCGGAACGAAGGTAAAATGGATTCTGGACCACGTGGATGGCGCAAGGGAAAGAGCCGAGAAAGGTGAACTGCTCTTCGGCACCATCGACACCTGGCTGATTTGGAAGCTTACCGGAGGCGCTGTGCATGTGACGGATTATTCCAATGCGTCCCGGACACTGTTGTATAATATCCATGAGCTTGCATGGGATGAGGAGCTGCTTCGGATTCTGGAGGTTCCACGGGCGATGCTGCCGGAGGTTCGTTCCTCTTCCGAAATATACGGATATACGGACGCCAGCTTGTTCGGCGGCTGTTCGATCCCGATTGCCGGAGCGGCGGGGGACCAGCAGGCTGCTTTATTCGGGCAAGCGTGTTATGAGCAGGGGATGGTGAAGACCACCTACGGAACCGGCTGCTTCATGCTGATGAACACCGGAGAGCAAGCGGTCAATTCGGAGCACGGCCTAATTACTACGATAGCTTGGGGCATCAACGGAAAGGTGGAATATGCGCTGGAGGGCAGCGTCTTCGTTGCAGGCTCTGCGATCCAATGGCTGCGCGACGGATTGCGTCTTTTTGCCGATGCCAGCGAAAGTGAGCAATATGCGGTGAAGGTTTCCTCCACCGAAGGGGTTTATATTGTACCCGCCTTCGTAGGTTTAGGCAGCCCGTACTGGGACAGCGAGGTACGCGGCAGCGTTTTCGGATTGACAAGAGGCACGACGAAGGAGCATTTTATCCGGGCTACGCTGGAATCATTAGCTTACCAGACCAAGGATATTTTATCTGTGATGGAGCAGGATTCAGGACTTCCGGTTTCGACGCTGCGGGTAGACGGCGGCGCCGTGAAGAACAACTTCCTGATGGAGTTTCAAAGCGACATTCTAGGTGTGCCGGTAGAGCGTCCGGTTATCAACGAAACCACCGCGCTCGGTGCGGCTTACCTTGCAGGGTTAGCCGTCGGCTTCTGGGAGAGCCGGGAGCAAATTGCACAGCAGTGGCATATTGAGCGCCGCTTCCAGCCGAAGATGGCAGACCAAGAGCGAAGCTCGTTATATGCCGGCTGGAAGAAAGCCGTTCACGCTGCTATGGCTTTTAAATAGCACTCATACGTTGATTTCTCAAGGTCAGCCGGTGTTTCCGGTTGGCCTTTTTATCACGTTAATTATCATTATTTATTTTATTAATTTTATTATCTTAGTTAAGCATCACAAAAATATCAAAAAAGTTAATATTGTTAAGAGGATTTTTGGCGCTTGATGTAGAATATGGATATATACGAATATTGACGTGTGGAAGGGGATTCCAGACCTATGACAGGCAAAGTAATTACCGTATTATCAACCAAAGGCGGTGTAGGAAAATCGACGTTGGCACGTTTCATTTCCATCGTCGGACATGAGCAGGGGAAGAAGGTATGTATTATCGATACCTGTCAGAATTCCTCTATTGCAACCGGCTTTCTGAAGAACCGTGATTCTTTCGAGAAGAATGCGTATGATTGGCTTGTCGGAGAAGCCAAACCATCGGAGGTTATCCAGCAATACAAGGATACCAGCATTTATTACATACCCTCTGACGAACGAATTGACGATTACGAGGATTGGGTCAGCCGTAAGGTTCCGAAGCCTAAACAGCTCGAGGTGCTGAAGCAGAAGATTGAGCCGCTGCGCCAAATCTTCGATTATATCCTGATCGATACCCATCCAAGTGAGAACGCGGACATGGTGAATTACTCGATTGCAGCTTCGGACTATTGCGTCATTCCATTAGAGATTGACCTCGACGCGAAGCTTGCGGCGAAGCGCTGTGTAGAAATTATTTCGGATTACCAGGAAGCAGGCTACCACATCGATTATGGACTCGTGTGGAACAAGGTGGAGATCACGAAAGGAAAAGCACGTGCACAACTGGATCAAATGAAGAGCGAGCTGGTCGAGTACGGTATTATGGAAAGCAAATTTATCGGAGACATCCGCTATTCAACGACAGTTTCTACTTCGAAGAATGAAGGCATCATGCTGAATACGCTGGATAACAAATACACGAAGAATGTGATGAACGACATCCGATCCGTATCGAACACCATCTTTACCAAGATCGGGGAGGCGGGATAAGCATGAGCAACAACAACAACATCAATCTTTCTCAGCTGGATGAGCTCGATACGAAGCTTTCGTCGCCGCCGCCTCTGGAGTCCAAGCCAAGAAGAAGCGTCCTTTCGAAGTATACGGAACCGGAGCCCGAACAGGAACCGGAACTAAAGCCAATCGCCCCGCCTGTGAAGAAGGAGAAGCGTGTGAAGAAAGTAAAACCCGTCAGCTTCGCGATCTCCTATGAGCTGGATGAGAGGATCGATCAATACTGCGAACGGAAATACATGAAGAAATCCACCTTTGCCGTTCTGGCCTTAGAGGAATTTCTCAAGAAAAAGCTGGAAGAAGAAAACGGATGATATATATATGTAAGGCTCGCCTAAACCATTCACAGGCGGGCCTTTTATGCTGTCATTATCTGTAGTTAAGCTCCTGTCAAATTATTACCCAGGAAATCAAGATTCGACAACCGCCCCCAACTCCGCAGGACTGGCAGATAACAGCCCTAGTATAGTAAGATGGAGGTATACAGTAGTCCAAAGGAGAACCTTATGTGTCGAAATATAAAACCATTGCACAATTTCGAGCCACCGGCAACCGAGGATGAAATCCGGGCCGCGTCCCTGCAATTCATAAGAAAAATATCCGGTTTCCAGCAGCCTTCCAAAGCCAATGAGGAAGCGTTCCAGCGTGCGATAGAAGAAGTCTCCGCGGCAGCTTCGAAGCTGCTTAGCTCACTCGTGACCCATGCGGAGCCGCGTAACCGTGAAGTGGAAATTCAGCGCGCCAGAGAACGGAACGCCAAAAGATTCGGAACAAAAAATGGAACAGGGGCACCATTAAGTTGAAATCATTGGGGGTAACGGCGAAATGAGTACTTTGGTTGATCGAATCCATACGGCTGTTCAGTCGTTCAGACGGGGCATCGAAGCAGGCATTATGCAGAGCGTAGGCACTGATATCACAGCGCCCCAGATGTTCATGTTATACTTCATCAACCAAAAGGAAAAATGCAAGCTGACGCAGATCGCCGAGAGATTGGGAGTAAAGCCTAGTGCGGTGACCGTTATGATTGATCGCTTGGAGAATGCGGGATACGTGGTGCGGGGGGATGATCCTTTGGACCGGAGATCCATCCTCGTTGAGCTGACGGATAGCGGCAGGGAAGTCCTAGCAAGGGCAGTTGCCAAAAGAAATGAAATTATCAGCTCGTACTTTACGAAATTACAGCCGGATGAGAGGGAATTGGTCACTCGGTTAATGGAAAAGATGGTTGAAGACGAAGTACGGGACCAGCTGTAACGAAAAGAAGCAGAAACGCATGCAGTGTGAAATACGTCATAGACAACCATGCTTCTGCTTAAGTACTGTGTTGGTAGCCTCTCCCTTAACTTGAAAGAGCCCCTGAGGGAGGCCCGGCATAACTGGATGAAATCGAGGTGCATTGGGTTGAAAACCGTTGTCATCATAGGCGGGGGTATTACCGGCTTGTCCGCTGCCTACTATTTGCAAAAAGCGATTCGAGAAGGCAAGGGCAAAGCTAACATCATCGTAGTGGAAGCTGAAGCTACGCTAGGCGGTAAAATCAAAACGGCATACGAGGACGGCTTCATTATGGAAACAGGTGCCGATTCCATCGTGGCCCGCAAACAGAACGTAGCCCCTTTTCTCGAAGAGCTGGGTCTGCAGGATGCAGTTGTTTATAATGCAACAGGAAAATCCTTTCTCTATATGGATAACGAGCTGAAGCAAATACCGGATGATACGGTTTTTGGAATTCCGCTCAGCTTGGAGTCACTGGCCAAGAGTCATTTGATATCCGCCGAGGGCAAGGTTGAAGCATTGAAGGATTTCTACACACCGAATGAAACCTTCACAAAGACGGATTCGATCGGTCATTTCTTGACCGCTTTCCTAGGGAAGGAGCTTGTTGAGAGGCAGATTGCTCCAGTCATTTCCGGTGTGTATTCAGGGAATCTGAACGACCTGACACTCGCCTCGACCATGCCATACCTGCTGGATTATAAAAATAAATACGGCAGTATCATTCAGGGCTTCTCCGAGAACAGGAAGCAGTATCAGGGAAATGGGGACAAAAAGTTTCTTTCCTTCGAAGGCGGAGTTTCCTCGCTCATCGATGTCATGGAGCAAAAGCTTGAGGACGTAGAGATCATTAAGGGCATGAAAGCGGAGCGTTTGGAGAGGCTCGGTGAACGATATCGCATTACCCTGGCCGACTCCCGGGTGATCGAGACCGATTATGTCGTTCTCAGTACGCAGCATAATGCAGCCCAAGCCTTACTGCAATCGGAGGAGCTGGATGAGGATTTCAACCAGCTGACGAACAGCTCTCTTATATCCGTTTATCTCGGATTCGACGTTTCCGACAGTCTACTTCCGAAGGACGGAACAGGCTTCATCGTAGCTCAAGGGGACGATCTCATCTGCAATGCCTGCACTTGGACAAGCCGCAAATGGGAACATACCTCGAGAGAACATCGTTTGCTCGTACGCTTGTTCTACAAGAGCTCCAATCCGCATTATGAGCGCTTGCTGAAGCTTACGGAGGAAGAGCTTGTCGAGGTAGCGCTTAGCGATATCTTCAAGAGCTTGGGAATCCAGGAGAAGCCGGTCACGTTTCGGGTAACGCCATGGCATGAAACGATGCCGAATTACCACATACGGCATTCTCAGACCGTACAGTCGTTAGTGCAGAAGCTAGGGCAGAGCGACCCTAACATTCTTCTGGCCGGGTGCTCCTATTACGGCGTCGGAATTCCAGACTGTATTGCGAACGGGGAGAAGACGGCGCAAATCCTTGCGGAACGGATGCTATAGATAGGAAGAGTAAGGGACTGTCCCATAAGTCCGTGAAAATAAGGGGTGCCTCTTAAGTAGAATTTCTACTTATGGGACAGCCCCTTTTTTTGGTTGACCAAGTAAATTATTAACTTTGTGAATATTTCACATCATAGAGCTAATCATCAATGAAGATCGTGCTTAAATCGATTGCGAAATCCTCAAATAAGCTTAATGGGATGATATCTGATCGGAAATATTGCCCCGTTCGTTCATAAGAGTTATTGTGAAGTCGAAATGACTCTATAAACTCATGGTAAGGGTCAACAATCCAATATTCCTTTACACCGGCTTTGGCATAAGTATTAAATTTAAGAACCCGGTCTGTTTTCGTTGTAGAGGGGGACAGAACCTCCATCACCATATCGGGGACCCCAACAATCCGCTTTTCTTTGATTTTGTTCGAGTCGCAGACAACCAGCAAATCCGGCTGAAGCCAGTCCATTATTTCCGTTTCCTTGGTTTCATCCGTGGCGAACAAGCAGACATCGATCGGAGCAATGAAAGCTCGGCAGGCTTTCCCCTTAAGAAAAGCTCGGAACTCCGTGTAAATACCGCCAAGTATATCTTGATGCCTTGGAGTGGGAGATGGTGTCATATTAATAATTTCGCCGTTTAAGACCTCGCAAGGCAAGCCCTCATCCCAAGTCAGGTAATCCGCATAGGTTACAGGTGTTTTTTTATCAGGCAACCCCATTGTCGATCCCTCCGTTCGAATGGATGCTTCCTACTAGCAGTATATCATCACTATGCCTCGCATCCAAATAACAACACGGCTGCGCACTCACCTGTTAGCGGCCTTCCCCGAATGTTGGAATCGAAGAAATATATGCAGCACCCGCTTCATCAAAATACCGATCAGCAGATATCCGGGAATAGAGTAGTAATGCTGCCAAACAAAAGGGAAGTACACCTTCAACCAAACGGCAATAGGCTCGAAAACAAAGCTAAAGAGAAATGACATGACCAGGAGTGCGAGGATGAAGGTGCTCCATCTTACGGCGTACTGGTAGATCAGCATATAGATTACGGTCATTATGATGTCCACACAAACATTTCTAGGCCCCCAGGGCAGCACCATCGTCGGATAATCCCAAAGCTGCAGCTCGCCTCCGATCATATCGAGCAGCATGATGAGGGTCAGCACCAAGGAGCCGAACAGGCTAATCTCCAACAGCCGCTTGCGGTCAACAAGCTTTATCCATAGCAGAAAGGCCCCGGCTGTAGAAATCAACAAAAACCACCAGGAATAGGAGAAGACGGTATGGCTGGTCCAATAACTTATTCGTACCTCGTTCAAGTGCATGGCCGCCTCATGAACGTCGTCAAACTGCACCCTGTTACCCACTCACCCTGCCTCCAATCTATCAATGGATTCCTGTATTATTTTCCAAATTGATGCAAATTATGTGGAATGCGGAAGTCTGTCCGAAAGTCAAGTCCGGATGATGAAAAAAGCTATGCAGCTTCAGGGAAACGGAAAGCTGTTCAACACTGAAGAACCGCAGGGGTGGAGACGATGGAACAAGTCGACTTCTTACTATCCCGGGACTGCAGACTGATGCAGGGCAATTAGTACGGAAAGCCGATGAAGCCGGAAGAAATCGTAGCTTGGGTTTCCCGGACCGTCCGGGCAAGGAAGTGAATTAGAACCGCCGCATTCACACTATCGGCAATTTTTCTGTAACCACTTGTCAATTATTTCTGTCTATCTTTTGCGTTTGGAATCGATTATAGTAAGGAACGAAATCGTTGATAGACAGGTGAGGTGTTCATTATGATGAAGGGATTTGGTTCTTTTCTAGAGCAATTAAGAGGAAGTCGGTCACTTAGAGAAGCGGCGAAGCTGAGCGGCTTATCCCATGCATACATAAGAGATCTGGAGCTCGAAAAGAATCGCTCTACGAACGAAAGGATCATTCCGTCGCCGGATACATTGAAGAAGCTGTCCGCGGCCTATAACTACCCCTATAAGGACCTGATGACGATGGCAGGACATTTATATCAAGAACAAGACACAGAACAACAGGTCGATTTCACAGAGGTCCTATATGCCAAAATTATGACGGATCATGTCCAGTTCCACTTGGGTTCTCCCGGGCAGCAGTTCAACATGCATTGTGATTTGCCCCGTTTCCATGAACTGCTCAAGGAATTCGAGGCGCATTCGTTTAAGCGTCTGGATACGGAGTTATTCGTGAATATCGGGCGGATCCGGGCGGTGGATTGGAAGGCCGGCACCGTTCATTTTGAGCCTAACATCAGCTTGAGAGTATCTCCGCTTCGCCTAAACAAGCATCAAAGCCTCATTCTCAGAAGCATCGCGGAACATAACGGGACAACGCTCGAATACAATGTAGACAAAAAGAACGGTTTGAAGTCCGCCATTCAATCAATATTTACGCCATCGGATTAACTAGAAAGAGGTGCGGTATGTCGGCTGGTACGGTGCTTGGGTTAAGCATTCAATATCTCATCCTCTGGCTGAGTATATTTCTGTTCTCCTTTACACTCTTCCGGTTCAAGCTTAGGGACAACGTTTCGAGAATAGCGGTTTCCGTATTGATCATGACCCAAGTCTCGCTGCTGCTGCAGCTTCAAACATTTACACAGGCATTAGTTCCCATCGGACAGCCGATTGCGCTGGTCTGTACGCTGGTTTTCATTTTCCGAATTCCATGGCTGTATGCCATGATGATGACGGTGGTTCCGTATTCGATGCTCAGCGTGGCCGAATTCCTATCCAACTATATCATGCTGGAGTATTCGCTTAAAAAAGTCATGGATCGGTTGAACCAAACGCCCGGCGTGCCCGAGTTTGCTGTCCTGATCGTCTTGATGAATATGCTGACCTTCCTTATCTATAAAAGCAATGTCGGATTTACCTTTATTTCCAGGAGATTTCAGCGTAAGTCCCATGATGATCTACGGGTGGTTGTGTTCGCCATTGTCGGATTGCTGCTTGCGGCAGGAGTAGGACTGCTCTATCCTTGGCTATTCCTGATGGGGTCAATCGGTGCCCTGGCCATCACAGGTTATTTGATTTATTTGTCGTACCATAAGGAGATCATGGAGGATTAGTGAAAGCACCAACATCATCGTACAAAATAAAGCCTCCAGCCCCCACAGCCCGAGCTCTGGAGGTAGAGGCTATTGTGTTTATTTGCCGGCAATCCAGGATTGGATTTCACTACGGATTCGCTCACGTGCCTCATCCACCAGCCTGAAATCGGTCGCCTTTACATAAATGGCTTCCAATTGATCCCGCAGCGATTTGGCGTGGGCTAGGTGGGCGGTGCCTTCCTTCATTTTCGCTGCGTACCGCGCCTGAATGTCCGCGATCTCCGCGGCGTACTTTTCATCAGTGCCCGGTGTTATGCAGCGTGAGTACATATCCACGATTTCGTCCGACTCCCGCTCCGGGAAATACTCATGAGGCGCGGTGCTATCAAACATGGCTACACCGAGCTCCCTCACGATAATCATGTCCAGACTGTTCGGGTCAAACCCGCAGTGATATATTTCCACATCCAGACCGCGTTCTTCCGCAATAGCCGCAAGCTTCTTCAGCATCGTCGATTTACCGGAGCCGGGGCGCCCCTTAATGAAATAGCGTTTGGCCACATCTTCCGTCAAATTCGGAACGAAGTCTACTGCGCCTTCAGGAGTAGCGGCTCCCAAGAAACGGTGGCTCACAACCGCAGCTTTCCCTGTGGAAGGGACCGAACCAAACAGCCTGCCCGTGTATTCCTCCGTCACTTCATTTGCCGCGTCAAAATCCATACAGCCTATATAAATCGCTTCCCACTCGTCATGAATACGAAGCGCTTCCTTATAAGTAGCGTAGGCTGCCTCGTAAGCCGCCTTAATGCTTCGGTTCAGCTCGATGATGTCTGCTTTGCGCTCCGACAGCTGTGCTACATCCCATGCCTGACCCAAGTCAACGTATTGCTCCACGGCACCCGGGACTTCAGGCTCGATCACATGCGGCGCAGTGCCGTCCACGATGCCCAGCCCAAGCTTCGGAACGATGACGCCATCAAGGGAACGGTTATCCGATGCGCAGTGGATGAAGCGAATGTCATACCCCTGCTCGGCAAGCTCATTGCCGATGGTGCGGATGAGGGTTGATTTGCCGGAGCCGGGGCCGCCCTTCAAGATATAAACCCGCTCCAGTCCTTGCAGAGAGGACCCGAATAAATTGGCGAAGCCTCTAGCCGTGTTACCGCCTGCATAATAGTTTTTTACATTTCCCGCCATGCAGTTCACCTTCCTGTGCTAATGTCTCGATTGCCTAGAGTCATTATATTCTGGGCTCCCGGAAGTGTGCAGGGGCAGCACCTTTTCTCTTACACCGTATGTCTAATTATGGTAATATGTAATCAGATGGATTGAGTCCGGCCGGATTTATAGGGGAGTGAAGGATTGGTGATGCTTGAACCGTATTGGTGGCAGCTAGCTTTACTGGCTGTAAGCAGTTACTTGGTCGGCAATTTTTGTGCCGCCATTTTTATTTCTGCAAGGTTTGCCCATAAGGACATTCGGGAACTTGGAAGCAAGAACCCCGGCACAACGAATATGACCCGGGTTTTTGGCTTGAAGTTCGGTGCCGCTACCTTGCTCATCGATTTTCTGAAAGGTCTTCTTTGTGTGCTGGCGGGCAAAATCGTATTTACATCCATAGGCGGTTCCGAGGTCGGGATGCTCGCCGCATTCGCTACGGGACTGGCTGTCATCCTCGGGCATAATTATCCGATATTGCTCCGCTTTCGAGGCGGCAAAGGCTTCGCTACAGGCATCGGAGTGTTTCTAGTCGTCAATCCTTTGTTTACCCTGCTGCTACTGTTCGCAGGCGTCATTCTGCTCCTGCTTGTCGATCGGATGTCCGTGTTCGCTTTGACCTTTTTCACCATAGAAGCACTGTACTACCTTCTTGTTTACGGGGACAACGGGGCGACCCTGTTCGCCTGCGGCTACTTGGGCTTAGCGGTCATCGCGCATTGGCCTAACATTCTCCGCTTGGTACAGGGGGAAGAGAAGCCGCTAGGGCTTATGAAGCTTATTAAGGTTAGTAAATAAGAAAAGCTTCTATCGAAGCCCTCTCGGGGATGTACATTCGTGAGCCAGAGGAAGCTTTTCTTGAAACATTAGAATCCTTGAGCTCCGCTCAAAACTTATAAATTCTAATGTTATAAGAAAAAAAGGTTCCGCTCCGTTGTGTCGGCAGCTGAACCTTTTTTTGCTTTCTATGGCTTTGTTGGAAAAGGCTGCGTGTACGAAGGTTCTTCAGCAGCCTCCATATGACTTGGTTCTTCCTTCACCCATGGCGGCATATAATACATGCTAAATTCGTGCGGGTAATAGTAAACATAGTCGTCGGACCGCTCGCTGATGAAGAAGCTCTTCAAACCGGACCTGATTCGAGAGAACATGCAATCTGCCCCTTACTGTAAGTTTTGGGGTAGTATGCGCCGGAAGGGGGAGAGTTATACATTTTTGATAAAAAAATGATACCGTTGCGGATGTCCGGGGTCGCTTGAGACCCAACATACCCTCGAAAGGAAGATGCAAAACTTGGAGCGATTACAGTCATTACCCGAGCTAATCATCCTGCAGAACGGAGAACCTCTAACGGGAAGGGAGTCGTGGGAAAGACAGCGGCGTCCGCAGCTGTTGGATCTTTTTCGCGAGCATGTGTATGGCCGGGAACCGGTACAGAGACCGGAAACACTCCGCTTCTCCGTTGAAGCTATGCATCGTATGATGGACGGCGCCGCATTCCGCAAGCAAGTGAGGATCTCCTATGAGGGTCCGGGCGGACAGGGGAGCTTCATGCTCAACTTATTTGTCCCCATTCAAGCGGAGAAGCCGGTACCGGCTTTCCTGCTGATCAATAACCGTGGCCTGAATGCTGCGGATCCCGAGCGCTTAGTGAAACATTCGTTCTGGCCGGCGGAGCGAATCGTTGCACGAGGTTATGCCGCCGCTGTACTCCAGTTGAGTGAAATCGATCCTGATCAGCACGATGATTTCCGTAATGGAGTTCACGGTATCTTCGATCCACCCGAAAGAAAGCGGCCTCCCAACGCTTGGGGTACCATTGCCGCATGGGCTTGGGGTGCTTGCCGGGCGATGGATTACTTAGAAACGGATACGGATATTGACTCTGCCCGAGTAGCCGTCGTCGGACATTCCCGCGGCGGCAAGACGGCTTTATGGGCAGGAGCCATAGACCGACGCTTTGCCATGGTCGTCAGCAATAACTCCGGCTGCACGGGTGCCGCCGTCACACGCGGAAAGAAGGGCGAGACCGTTAGGGATATTAACAAGTCGTTTCCTCACTGGTTTAACGAAAACTACAAATCCTACAACGGCAAAGAAGAACTGCTTCCGGTAGATCAGCACATGCTGCTTGCTCTGATTGCTCCCCGGCTGCTATACGTCTCCAGCGCAACAGATGATGAATGGGCAGACCCAGCTTCCGAATTTCTATCCGTCGTCCTGGCTGCACCAGCCTACCATTTCTACGCCGTCAAGGGTATCGATTGTGATAGATTTCCAGAACCGGACACACCCGTACATGGGGACCGTATCGGCTATCACTTGCGTACAGGCAAGCATGATATGGTGGACTACGATTGGGAGCAGTTTATGGATTTTGCGGATGAGCGGATGAAATAACCATTAAAAGGCCATTCTTCCTCCAGGAAGCATGGCCTTTTCGTTATCCCATCCGCTGGATCAGGAGGGGCATGGTTATTCAAATGTGCTGGATTTTATGGAATGAAGAGCATCTCTGCCATATCTCGCTCATTTGTGACTGTTTTGACTCATATTTCATCCAGAAAGCGCTTTACAAACTATAATAAATCAAATATAATCATATTCAACAACAAACAATCATGAATGAGCGTAAGATATCCGATTAGATAAGGGGGGGGAGTTCCCTTTGCTGTTTGAAGAAGAGCGCCAGCAGAAGATCGCCGATTATGTTCAATTGAAAGCAAGAGCTTCCGTTCAGGAGCTGGCACAGCAATTCCAGGTGTCCGAATCGACGGTGCGCCGTGATTTGAAGATTCTAGAGGAAGCGAGGCAGCTGCGCCGTACGCACGGCGGTGCGGTTATGCTGGTAAGCGACAATGCGGAGCCTACCTTTATGGAGAAGGAGGACCGGTTCCGCGCACAGAAGGAGGCTATCGCCAAAGCTGCCGTATCTTTTGTTGAGGAAGGGGATACGCTGGTGCTCGATTCCGGGACGACGACTTATTATTTGTCCAAGGAGCTGAAGGCATTCAAGCAATTGACCGTCGTGACCAATTCGATCATGGTGGCGCAGGAGCTATCAAGCCATACCGGAATCGAGCTCGTTCTGACAGGAGGCACATTCCGTCATGAAACGTTAGCGATGGTCGGTCCCTTAACGGAGAGGGCGCTCGGTTCCGTCTATGTGGATAAAGCTTTTCTGGCCATCAATGGTGTGGATTTTTCAGTCGGACTAACAACACCCAACCTTCTGGAAGCTTCCGCGAAGAAAGGCATGATTCGATCCGCTAAGCAGGTGATTCTGCTGGCTGATCACAGCAAGTTCGGCAAGGTCTCCTTCGCCAAGGTGGCCGAGCTTTCGGAAATCGATCAAATCTTAACTGACGATGGAATTACAGATAAAGCGGTGAAAGAAATGCTGGCCGCCGGCATTAAGGTAACGGTGGTTTGAGAGGAAGGTGGATTTCATGAACTCCGCAGTAGTTACTATCACGTTAAATCCGGCCTTGGACAAAACCGTCACATTGGACGAATTTCAATTCGGCGGTCTGAATCGAATCACGGACTGGCGTATGGACCCTGGCGGGAAAGGAATCAATGTCGCGAAGGTATTGAAGCATTTTGCCGTTGAGGTTACCTGCTCGGGCTTTACGGCCGGGCATCAAGGGCAAGTGCTCAGCGAGAAGCTGCAGGAACTTGGGATTCCTCACCGGTTTACGGAGACGGAAGGGGAAACAAGGATCAACCTGAAGGTCTATGAGGAACGAAGCAATATCACGACGGAGCTGAATGAGCCTGGCTTTACTGTTACAGCGGCATCACTTGAAGCTTTTTTGATAAATTATCGTGAGGCGGTGCAGGGCGCAGCGGTTGTCGTTCTTGGGGGGAGCCTACCTCCCGGGGCGCCAGCCGATCTGTACAAGACCTTAACCGAGCTGGCGAATGCGGAGGGAGTCCGAACCGTGCTCGATGCGGACGGAGAGGCTTTCGTGCACGGCATAGAGGCCGTTCCTTTCGCCATCAAGCCGAACATTCACGAGCTGGAGTCGTTGTTTCAGGAAACCTTCACGACCGATGAGGATATCATCGCCGCAGCAAGAAGGCTGACGGAAAAAGGGATTGCTTTGGTTGCTGTCTCTTTAGGCGGCGACGGCTCGATCCTGGTCACTAAGGATGAAGCCATCCGGGCGAAACCGTTCCCGATTACGCCTATGAGCACCGTAGGAGCGGGTGATTCCATGGTAGCCGCGATGATTTACTGTATGCTGCATGGCAAAACCCTGGAGGAAACGGCCCGTTGGACATCCGCCGCGGGTACGGTGACCGCCTCCAAGCCGGGGACGCAGGTATGTACGCTTCCTGAGGTCGAGGAGAAGCTGAGCAGTGTCACGATTTGGAAGCCTTAAATGAATGACATCTTGGAAAACGGAGGCACACTATGAAAAAAATTCTTGCGGTAACCGCTTGTCCGACCGGGGTAGCGCATACCTATATGGCTGCAGAGTCCTTGTCCAGGACAGCGAAAGAGAAGCAAATCCCGATCAAGGTCGAAACCCGAGGCGCTGTCGGTGTGGAGAACGAGCTGACTCCTGAAGAAATTGCCGAGGCACACGCCATTATCGTTGCAGCGGATACGGATGTTCTTGAATCCCGCTTCGCAGGGAAGCCGGTAGTGAAGGTTCCTGTCGCACAAGCCATTAAGAATCCTGCAGGACTTCTGGAAGAAGCGCTGAACAAAGAAGCGGCTAGCGTATCCGAAGACTTCGCGAAGAAGGTCGAGGAATCCAAGTCTAAACGCAGTGCAGGACGCACAGGCGCCTATAAACACCTGATGACAGGCGTATCGAATATGCTCCCGCTCGTTGTTGCCGGCGGTCTTCTGATTGCATTATCGTTTGTCTTCGGTATTGAAGCCTTCAAGCAAGAGGGGACTCTCGCAGCCGCCTTGATGAGTATCGGTGGGGGCGCTGCATTTGCGCTGATGGTACCAATTCTTGCCGGATTTATCGCCTTCTCCATTGCGGAGAAGCCGGGTCTCGCTCCGGGCTTGGTAGGAGGCATGCTGGCAACCCAGACGGGGGCCGGCTTCCTAGGAGGCATCATCGCGGGCTTCCTTGCCGGTTATGTGGCCAAATGGCTGAAGGATTATATTAAGCTTCCTAGAAACCTGGAAGGCTTGAAGCCGATTCTGATTATCCCTCTCCTGGCAACCGGCATCACCGGACTACTGATGATTTACGTGATCGGCACACCGGTGAAAGCGATCATGGACGCATTAACACTGTGGCTGAAATCGCTCGGTTCCACGAATGCCGTGCTTCTCGGCTTGCTGCTCGGGGCCATGATGGCGTTCGATATGGGGGGGCCGCTCAATAAAGCCGCTTATACCTTTGCCATTGGTCTCCTCGCCAGCGACATCTACGGTCCGATGGCTGCAGTTATGGCAGCGGGAATGACCCCGCCGCTCGGCTTATGGCTCGCAACCCTAATCGGTCCGAAGAAGTTCACGAAGGAAGAACGCGACGCTGGGAAAGCAGCCTCCGTCTTGGGTATCTCCTTCATTACCGAAGGAGCCATCCCGTTCGCGGCGAGCGATCCGCTTCGAGTCATCCCTTCGATCGTAGCGGGCTCTGCACTGACCGGCGCATTATCCATGTTCTTCGGCGCTACGCTTCGCGCGCCTCACGGCGGTATCTTCGTGCTTCTGATTCCTAATGCAGTCACACAGCTCTTGTTCTATGTTATCTCTATCGCGGCGGGTATGCTGCTGACGGCTCTGCTGCTGAACATCTTGAAGAAGCCGATCCAAGAATCATAACAACTTCAAAGGGGCGGCCTGCCCCTATCCATAGGAGGACGAAACGATGAACGTTCAAGCATTGCTTCATGACCAAAGCATTATGATCCCGCTGGAAACGACCGATAAGGAAAGCTGCATTCGCACCATGATTGACGGACTGAATGCTGCGGGCTGTATTACCGATAAGAATGCTTATTTGGACGCGGTACTGAAGCGGGAGGAGACCGGCTCCACAGGAATCGGCTTCGGCGTAGCCATCCCCCACGGCAAATCCGGCGGGGTAGCGAAACCGGGGTTGGCCTTCGCCAAGCTCGCACAGCCGCTCGATTGGAACTCCCTTGACGGCAACCCGGTATCGATCGTTTTCATGATCGCGGTTCCGGAAGCGGCTGCCGGTAACGAGCACCTGCAAATTTTGATTGCCCTGTCCCGCAAGCTGATTGACGAAGGCTTCCGGAAGCAATTGCTTGAAGTGACGGAGCCTCAGCAGCTGAAGGCTATTCTTGAATCGATCTAATAGGAGATGACCTCAATGTTAACGAAAGAAGTTACGATCCGGAACGAGTCCGGCTTTCATATTCGCCCTGCCCAGCTTTTTACGGAAAAGGCGGCTGAGTTCCAATCCAGCGTCGGCGTGAAATTTCATAACGGAACCGATCTGACGGAAATTGACGGTAAAAGTATTCTGGGCCTGATGACCTTGGGCTTGGAGAAAGGCTCCGTCATTACCATCACCACAGACGGACCAGATGCCGGGCAGGCTATGGAGGCCTTGGTGGAGCTGGTAGAGAGCGGCTTCGGCGAGTAAACGGCAGCTTTGCTTTGAATGGCAGGACAGGAGGAGAGGACCATGGTGAAAACAGAGCGAGAGCTGACAGGGCTTGGGGTTTCTCCCGGAGTAAGGATCGGGAAGGCCTTCGTCTATAACCCGGTTCGAATGAACGGAGTAGAGAAAAAAACAACCGACAACCCTTCCCGGGAAATCGAACGGCTTCGGCAAGCGAAAGCCAAGTGCCAGGAGGAGCTGCAGGCTCTGATCGCACATACCCAGAACACGCTGGGGGAAGAGAAGGCTGTAATCCTGAAGGGACAGATCAGCTTCCTGCAGGATCCGACCTTCTATCCACCGATGGAGAAGCGGATCGAGAAGGAGCAATGTACGGCGGAATCGGCCGTGTATGAAGTCGTGAACCAAATCGCCGGTTTATTCGAGAAGATGGCGAATGAATATATGCGAGAACGCGCCGCGGATGTCCGGGATGTAGGCAACCGGCTGTATGCGCTCTTGTCCGGTGCTGAGGGGAACCAGCTCTCGGATATCCAAGAGCAGGTGATTCTCATCGCGGACGATCTGACCCCCTCGGATACGGTTCAATTGAATAAAAACCTTGTGTTGGGCTTTGTCACCAAAATTGGGGGGAAAACCTCGCATACGGCCATCCTAGCGAATTCCCTGGGCATTGCCGCCATCCTTGGGCTGGGTGACGGAATCGAGCATATTGACCATGGTGATCCGCTTATTATTGACGGCTCCACCGGGCAATGCCTCGTGAATCCGACTCCAGAAACGAAGGAAGCTTACGAGGAACGAATGGAGCGGGAGGAAGCGGAACGGACTTTGCTTGCGGCCTATGCCCGGCGTGAGGCCGTTACGCTGGATGGGTTCCGTATCGAGCTGGCCGCGAACATCGGAACAGTGGAAGAAGCCTCTTCCCTACTAAGCCAAGGGGCGGAAGCAGTCGGGCTGTACCGTACGGAGTTCTTATTCATGGAGCAGTCCCGTATGCCGGATGAGGAAACGCAGTATCGTGCTTATAAGGCCGTAGCCGAGTCTATGCAGGGCCGTCCTGTCGTCATCCGCACATTGGATATCGGTGGGGACAAGGAGCTCCCTTATTTGGATTTGCCGAAGGAAATGAACCCGTTTCTCGGCTATCGTGCCATCCGTTTGTGCCTGGACCGCAAGGAGCTGCTTCTTACCCAGCTGAGAGCCATCCTGAGAGCAGGGGTCCACGGCACGGTGAAGATCATGTTCCCGATGATTTCCGGACTCCAGGAATGGCGTCAAGCCAAGTCCGTGTATGAAGAAGCGCGTGAACAGCTTATCTCCGAGGGTACGCCAATTGCGGCTAATGTTGAGCTCGGCATTATGGTAGAGATTCCTTCTGCCGCTCTGCTGGCCTCGAGCTTTGCCAAGGAAGTGGACTTTTTCAGCATCGGGACCAACGATCTCGTGCAGTATACGGTCGCCGTAGACCGGATGAACGAAAAGGTATCTTATTTGTACGATTACTTTCATCCTGCCGTCATTCGTTTAATCAAGAATGTCATTGATGCATCGAACCTCTATGGCAAATGGACGGGGATGTGCGGCAGTATGGCGGGAGACCCGCTGGCGGCGCCGCTGCTTCTTGGACTCGGGCTGCATGAATGGAGCATGTCGGCTTCCTCTCTGTCCAAGGTGAAGAAGGTCGTCACCGGCCTTGAGAAGATAGCCTGTACGGAGCTGGCGGAACGGATCCTGGAGCTGGATACCGCGGAAGAGGTACGGCAGACGCTGGAGGCTTTCCATCAATCCCTGGCTGCTGCTCAGGAATAAATCGAAAAACTGACAGCCTAAGTCCCTGATTCATAAAGACTTAGGCTGTTTTATTTTTCCTAGGGGCGTCTATATTGTCTTTCGTGTGGGAAACCGCTAGAATAATAGAAAGAGGAAGGCACGGAGGTGATATCTGAAGATGAGCAAGAAGCTGATGACAGCTCTCGATGAAGCATCATTGCCCATTTATGCCAGTACATACGGCTCGTCTCTGCCGGAAGGCATTATTAACGATCTGGTCGATCGCATGATTGCCGAGAAAATTCATAAATTTTTGAACTTCAGCTCTGCTGAACTGGATAAAGCATACGTTATTATCGGTCGAGATATCAACTCCTTACGGGAAACTCAGCTGAAGGCCCGGCAGCAGGGGGCGGATCTGGACCAAGAGGAGCTGTATGAGCTTACCAATCTCAATCTGAAGATGAAGATCCTGGAGGCAGCCATAGCCAGCAGGAAGGAAGCGCGGGCCAAGAAGGGGGAGCATCCGATCCTTCATAAGCACGTTGATTTTCCCGTCTTCAGTGTGGATAAGCCTAAGAAGGCTACGCTGGAAAAAATGCAAAAGCGCAGCGGCATCATCATGGAGAAACGAGACGGGGGATATCGTCAGCTTTACTTCATGAATGCCAACGGAACTCTGCTCACCGATTACGACCACAAGGTGTTCTCTTCCTTATGCAAGGTGTGTGTGGATAAAGGAACGCCTAAGGAGCTTCGTGTGGAAATCCGCGAGATTGTGGAAGAGATGAAGATTGCCAATCCCGGCGGAGGCGACTATCAGAGCGTGCGGGACAGCCTCCTGGATATTTATAATACTTCGCTGGTATTTGAGGATGCGATCTCCGACTTTGATGAGGACGCTTCGTTCGAGTATCATCGTATCTTTCAGTCCTTCTCGGCCAAAGGGAAGAAGTTTTCCAGCTTTACGATTCTTCTGCAGGATTACATCCATCAAGCGCTTCAGAACGGAGAATTCTTCAACATCAATATGCACCTGATGAATGACCTGTCCCTGGATGTGGCGAAGAGCTTGTACAAGTTTATCCTGAATGAGTACAGCAAGGAAGAGAAAGAAATCTACCAGATAGAGTTCAAGCGATTGCATAGTCACCTGGATAAAGACCGGAATAATGCAAACCGTGCCCATATTGCGATCAAAAAAGGGTTTCAGGAGCTGTTGGAGTCCGGGATCATAGCCAGCTGGGAGGACGTGCGCATCGGAACGGGAAATTGGATGTATTACGTTAGACCCAACAATTTGCAGCTGCAGTACGCCGCAAAAAGTGTCGCCGTTGCCGAAAAAACGGATGCCATTCAGCAGGTGTTATTCACATAAATGAAAAAAAAAGTAGGATCTATCCACAGGGGATAGATCCTTTTTTTGTGTTATACAATATCCTACGTCGTTTTGTACATTAGCCGACGGATTTTTTATACAACATACGACGAAAATTCATTCAACAGATGACGTTTTATACAATACACGACGACGTTTCAGTACAATATAGGACGATTCAAATATTTTTTTTCGTTATCCACAAAAAATTTTGTGCACAAGTACAACATACTACGACACTTTATACAACACACGACGAAAAAACCATACAACACAAGACATTATTCCCATCATCATAAAACGATTTATACAATACACGACGAATTATACAACGTACGACGATTGATCTATACAATAAACAACGGATTATACAACAGATGACGAAGAACTCATACAACAAATTACGTATAACTCATACAACATATCCGAATTGCGCCATGATTCATTTAGTGTTAATGTCGAATTTGTAGGAAACTTGTACCAAGCAAAAAACCTCCCTTGCAGGGGAGGCTCAGCAGTAAAGTCGCCAAACTTTACTGTGCCGATCCAAGCGCCAACTTGGATCTGATTTTGAATTATTCTCGAGTCCCTTTTTGAACCGGCCAGCGTCCTGTTACCAGCAGGAGGCCGCCTTTTGCAAGCCTTCACGCGCAAAAAATTGCGATGTGACAGGTCTGCTTTGGTTTACCCAAAAAAAGGGCGCTGTTCTTATTATATAGAATTTTTCGTTTCTAGTAAAGGAAATAATATCAAGAGAGGAGGATCGATCCGTGGGTGAGTCCAGAAGAAGAACCGAACAGAGCTGCTACTTACGTTTGAACAATCGGCAGCCGGGCAGCACGTACCCCGTTTCGGTCGATCATTCCTTTCTATCAGATATATTCCAGCTGGAGAAATCTTATGCATCCGACTCTGTTTTTTTATTCCGCAAGCATAGTCATCCTCTACGCAAATTTCATGTGACGGCTACTACCCTGCGCCTAGTGATGACGATCTCGCGGCGCTTCAATACCGAAGGAACACTGGTCGGGTGCCCTGTACACCGGCTATACAAGCTCATGCTGGACGAATATGAGCAGGGCTGCAGCAAGGAGCAATTTTATGCCGAAATCCATAAATTCATTGAGCTCGGCCTGCTCTCCGTCTCCACGAACGGCATCGTAGAAGAGTGGAAGCTGGAGTCGTATAAGCGCGATAGCGGCCGGTTTATCCTATTCCACCCTGTCGTATTCTCACAGCAGTTTACGGGCCTGCCTGTGGCCGCCCAGAAGCTGTACCTGTACATAGTAAGCCGGAACGGCAATCGGGTCAAATCGGAGTTTAAAGAATATCTGGGACGCGATTCCTGGATCTATACCTTAACACATAAATCCCGTCCTGCCCAGATCAAGGAGCTATTGGATTCCCTCTCTTCCATCCAAATCCACGGCGAGCGTCTTTTTCTCAACTGCTCGGTAGAGAAGGATAGCCTTGGCCGCTGGTCTCTTCGCTGTGCGCTGAATCCTTATTTCCTTGTACGGCATGTAGCCGGGGCACAATACCGCATGATCCCTCAGGCCAAAATCCCTTACTCCAAAACAGTCGCACGGCTTCGTCAGTTAGTCCATTATCATAAGCTGGGGCATATCGAGCAAGTGCAGCATGGCGGTTTGTTCCTTAAGCTTGCCCAGCTGCTGCATAACAAAAGCCTGCGTACCCTGCGCTTTGCCGTTTCACGCATTCGGGACTTTATCCTTCGTTACGGCTTGACGGACGGAGTGGATCTGGTGAGCATGCTCCGAGCCGAGCTGGAGGATCAAGCGTTCGTCGCTTATATGGAGGTGCTGCAGCATACCGGAGCTTATCGTTATCTCGGTATGGCAGAGAACGAGGAAGGCGTAGAAACCTACGCCGAAGCCAGACCTCTCCAGTTTTTCCGTTCCATTAAGGACAAGCTGTCCCTTGCCGAGCTGAAACGGTTGTGTAATAAGGCGGTTCCGGTGATCCGTCACCGTTACGGGGAGAAAATCGACTGCGATACCTTCTACTTGGAAGATCTCTTGCTAGAACTACATTAGAGGGTTCGTTCCCAAGCAACCGCATAACCCCCCTGCAGTGCAGCGGGGTTATTTGTCGTGCGCGGAAACAGGGATACGACAAAGAGAGACCCTTCCTCACGTCCCAACGAGTCTTCGAACCCCTACACCAACACAGCATCGGTTATTTATTCAGACATAAGAAGCAGATTATCCCCAATTACGACCCATACTTCATTACTTATGAGTAACACAAATTCTAAATTATTCACACGTTTCTCAGAACGTCTAAAAATTGTACACAAGAGCAGCTTCGGGTCTAAATAATTGTTCACAGGCAAAACGAAAGTCCTTATATCAACGGCATGTCCGGTTGTTGATAACTTGGCTAGAAGATACTAATTTATAAGGTACTCATTATTAATAGATATATTATGGAGTATTGCCTCCGGCAGCTCTTTTCATACCTGATATCTTCCACTGATATGTTACAGATATACTGATATAATGTGATATAGAATCAGAGGAAATAGAAGCGAATGATGTTGTCAAGTGCTTGCTTTACAAAATATTAACGAAACATTCATTGAATATGTCAGTGACATTTTGTAAGCTCAATTCAGATCACAATTCACTGTGATTTTTAAAAGAACGAGGGATAACCGCAATGAGGAACCTACAAGTATCGAAAAAACCGAATCAACAGCTCTATCTGCAAATTGCCGAGAAGGTCATCGGTATCATCCAGAGCCGCAGACTCCAGCCGCACGATCCTGTTCCTTCGGAGGGGGAGCTGGCGAAGCTGTTCGGCGTAAGCCGGATGACGAGCAAGCTGGCGCTGGAACGGCTGGCCGAGCAGGGGCTCGTATACCGCTTGCCAAGAAGGGGAACCTTCCTGTCCGCACAGCAGGGTGAGGTGTCAGCCAAGGATGCCATAGAAGCGCTTCGTGAGCCGGCCCCTGTAGAAGAGAAACAAAGCAAGCAGATTGCGCTTGTCGTACCTCATCTGTCCGATTACACTTCCAAAATTATTGCGGCAGCCGAAAAGGAAGTACGCAAGCACGATTGTGATCTGATTCTGAAAATCAGCAAGGATAAGGAAGACGAGGATCGCTGCCTGCAGAAGCTGGTTGACAACGGCACGGATGGTATCATCCTGTTCCCGCAGGGCCGCAAAACCTGCAGCGACCAAGTGCTAAGGTTGAAGCTGCAGCAGTTTCCGATTGTCATCATCGACCGGATTTTCCGGGAAGTGCAAATCGATTGCGTGTACCACGACCATTTTATGGGCTCCTACCAGATGACCAAACATTTGATCGAGCAAGGCCATCGTGAAATCGGTTACACCTCGAATCCGATCGACAATATAACTAGCAGAGAGGAGCGGTATCAAGGATATATTCAGGCGCTGCTTGATCATAAGATTCCCGTTAAGGTGCAGTACATTCATTTCAGAAGCGTGCTGTGCGATCCCAGCCGAATCAACGAAAGCGATCCGGAGCAGGAACAGTTTCTCTCCGAGAATCCGCAGATGACGGCGGTTATGGGCGGCGACGATTATGTGGCGATATCCACCTTATACACAGCCTTGCGCATGGGAATCTCTATTCCTGACAAGCTGTCCATCGTCGGCTTCTCCGATATCCATTTGTCAGCCTTAACCCCGATTCCGCTGACGACGGTCAGACAGGATACCGAGCAGCTGGCCCAATCGGCATTTAATCTGCTGATGAAGCGGGTTAACCATTCGAATGAGAAGCCCATAACGATTAAAATACAAACAAGCATCGTAAAGAGAACGTCTGTTCTTCATCGCGAGCAGGAGGAGATACTGTGAAGATTCATTTTCTAGGAACCGCAGCAGCAGAAGGGTTTCCGAATGCGTTTTGCCGCTGCGAGCCTTGTCTTAAAGCACGGGAGCTGGGAGGAAAAAACATCCGTACGCGCAGCTCGGCCATTATTGACGATGTGATCAAGTTCGATTATTCGCCGGACTCCTACATGCAGGCACTTCGCGATAACATCGATTTCGGGGCGATCGAGCACCTGCTGGTTACCCATACGCACTCCGATCATTTTAACGCGTATGATTTGGAATGCCGCAGAGTTGGAATCGCTCACAATTTGGAGCATCCGATGCATATTTACGGGAACGATGCCGTCATGCATCATACACGCACCGCCATCGGCCGATTTGTCGGAGAACGGTATGCCTTTCATCTGCTGCGCCCCTTCGAGACCATAACGGTCGGTGATGCACTGGTTACCCCGCTGCTGGCGGATCATGACAAGATGGAAACCTGCTTGCTGTATGTGATCGAGAAGGGAGGCAAGAAGCTGCTGTACGGTCATGACTCCGGCTGGTTTCCGGAAGCGACATGGGCGTGGTTGCAGGGGAAGCAGCTGGATGGCGCGATACTCGACTGCACCCATGGGTATACGGGAAAATCCCGGGACCGCAATCATATGTGCATTGAGACGATCCTGGAAGCCCAGCGCGAGTTTCAGAAGGAAAGCATCCTGAAGGAGAACGGGCTGATTATCGCCACACATTTCAGCCATAATTCCAAGCTGCTACACGAGGAGTTTCAGGCGATATTCCAACCTGCAGGAATCGTGGTGGCTTATGACGGATTGATTGTCCATATTTAGATGTACGCTGTTCCTTAAGCGGTGCCATGGTTTTTATATTCAATCAACCTATATCCCAAAAGGAGTGTTTCATCCATGATGAAAAAATTAGTAAGCACCTCTTTGATCTCGATTCTGTGTCTTGCGGTAACAGCCTGCGGCGGCAATACAGGGTCAGCCCCGGCTGCGAACTCGCCTTCCGCCTCTGCGCCTGCAGCGAACGAACCGGTGAAGAATGAAAAACTGATCGTGTACACGAACGCGAATTCCGACGGTCGCGGCGAATGGTTAGTCGAGAAGGCAAAGGCCTCCGGCTTCGAAATCGAGCTGGTTGGAGCAGGCGGCGCCAATCTGACAAATCGATTGATTGCGGAGAAGAACAATCCGATTGCAGACGTGGTGTTCGGCTTGAACAACATGCTGTATGAGAATCTGAAGAAGGAAAACGTTCTAACCAAGTATGTACCGAAGTGGGCTGGAGAGGTGGAGCCTGGGCTTAACGATCCGGAGGGCTTCTATCACGGCTTGGTGAAGCAAGCGATTCTGCTGGGCTATAATCCTAAAAACTATACGGCCGAGACGGCGCCAAAGGATTGGACGGATCTCTACAAAAACCCGGCGTTCAAGGGCAAGTATGAAGCGCCTACGCTGCTTGGACAAATTACGCCGCAGCTTGTCGTGGCAGGCATTTTGACAAGACACAAGGATCCGCAGGGCGAGCTTGGCATCTCCAAGGAAGGCTGGAATGAAGTGAAGCAGCTGTTCGATAACGGTGTCAGAGCGGTAGAAGGCGAAGACTTCTATGCGAACCTGGCAAGCGGTAAAACACCGCTGGGCGCTGTGGTTTCCGGTACTCTCGGCAAGAAGGAAGAGCAATACAAGGTAAAAGCAGGCATTGTCAGCCCGCAAATCGGAGTTCCGATGATTGTAGAGCACGCCGCGATTGTCAACGGTACGAAGAAGAAGGCAACGGCAGAACGATTCGTTGAGTGGATGGGAACGGCTGACGTTCAAGGAGAATTTGCAGCCAAGTTTAATGCGATGCCGGCCAATACCAAAGCTGCAGCCAAAGCCAATGATGCTGTAAAGGCATTGTATGCGAACCTGAAGGCGCAGCCGCTGGATTGGGGCTTCATTGCAGCTAACATTGGCAAATGGGTAGAGAAAATCGAATTGCAGATCATGAAGTAGAGGTAGCTATGATAACTTTTCGTGATATTCAAATAAAGTTCGGTCAATTTCACGCGATCAAAAATCTCAATCTGGACATCAAGGAAGGCGAGTTTTTCACCTTCCTTGGCCCGTCCGGGTGCGGGAAAACAACAATTCTCCGCAGCCTGGTCGGTTTTATTCAGCCGACAAGCGGTCAGATTATGCTGGGCGACCGGGATATTACTAATGTGCCTATCGAAAAAAGAGATATCAGCATGGTGTTTCAAAGCTATGCCCTCTTCCCGACCATGAATGTGTACGAGAATATCGCGTTCGGGATGAGAGTTAAGAAGGCGTCCAAGGAAGAGGTAGACCGGGAAGTGCGCGACATTGCGCGGAAGGTCGATCTGAAGGAAGAGCAGCTGGTGAAGAAGGTGTCGGAGCTGTCCGGCGGTCAGCAGCAGCGTGTAGCCATTGCCAGAGCGCTTGTCTTGAAGCCGAGCATTCTAGCCTTGGATGAGCCCTTGTCCAACCTGGATGCGAAGCTGAGAGTACAGCTGCGCAACGAGCTGAAGAACCTTCAGAAGAAGTTCGGCATAACGACGATCTACGTCACCCATGACCAAGAAGAGGCGCTGACCTTATCGGACCGGATCGCCGTATTTAATCAGGGGATCGTTGAGCAGGTCGGCACGCCGCATGAGGTCTACAATCAATCCAAGACGGAATTCGTATGCAATTTCATTGGCGACATTAACCAAATCGATCCGCGGATTATTCAGAACAGTGGATTGAAGGAATGGGTCACACCGGGGAAGATTGCCTACATCCGCAACGAAAAAGTAAGCTTGCTGCCCCTTCCGGGGAAAGACGCCGTGCAGCTCAAGGGGACCATCATGGATCAGGAGTTTTACGGCTTATACAGCAAGTATGTCATCGAGGTCGCCGGCGGAGGCCTGCTCAAGACCATTGAGAAAGAAACCGGGCTGGCCCGCCATCAAGTCGGGGATGAAATCACGATGTACGTTCATGCCGGCGATATTTTGCAGTATTAGTGGAAGGAGGATGTGTGGTGAACGCAGAAAAAATCAAAAACAGCCTGGCCTCCCTAAATCCGACCACACTGATTTTCTACGGACTGATTGCCTGGTTTGTCATTGCTTTCCTGATCTATCCGAATATCAATATTTATTATGAAATCTTCTTTAAGGGCGGGAAATTCTCCTTCGAAGCGGCAGAGAAGCTGCTGTCATCCGAACGCGCTATGAGAAGCTTGTATAACAGCTTTATTCTGGCCGTATCTCTTGTTTTTACGGTTAATCTTGTCGGAGTTACTTTGGTGCTGATCTCCGAGTATTTCGATATCAAGGGGGCCGGCGTACTCCGACTCGGCTATTTTACTACGCTGATCTATAGCGGTGTCGTGCTGGTGTCGGGTTATAAATTCGTTTACGGTGAAAACGGATTCATGACCAAGCTCCTTTCCGGCTTGTTTCCAGCCTTTGATGCGACATGGTTTCACGGCTACTGGGCGGTACTCTTCGTGATGACCTTCGCCTGTACCTCCAACCATGTCTTGTTTCTAAGCAATGCTATACGCAAAATCGATTATCAAACGGTCGAAGCGGCCAAAAATATGGGGGCCTCGACCTTCTACATCCTTTGGCGTGTTGTGCTTCCGGTCTTGAAGCCTACGATGTTCGCGCTTACGATTTTGATCTTTCTTACAGGTCTAGCCGCTACCTCGGCTCCGTTGATTCTGGGAGGCACCGAGTTTCAAACGATCACACCGATGATTCTCACCTTCTCGAACAGCGTATCCTCGAGAGATTTGGCGGCACTGCTGGCGCTCATCCTAGGTCTGGCAACGCTGATTTTGCTCAGCATCATGATCCGTTTCGAGCGGAAGGGCAACTTCATGTCCGTTTCCAAAGTGAAATCGGAGCTGGTCAAACAGAAGATCAACAATAAGGCGGCCAATATCGCCGCACACGTGCTGGCTTACTTCTTATTTCTGCTGTATATCATACCGGTCGTTCTGATTGTGGTCTTTTCCTTTACGGATGCTCACAGCATATCCACGGCTACGCTGCATTGGAGCAGCTTCTCCTTGAACAATTACATTCAAGTATTCTCCAACATGTCTGCGTTCAAGCCATACCTCGTGAGCATCGTGTATGCTGCAGCGGCTTCAGTAGCTGTGGTGGCTCTGGCCTTAGCGGCGTCACGAATTTTGCATAAGTTTAAGAACAAGTGGACGACGGCTCTGGAATATGCGCTCCTCATTCCATGGATGCTGCCTTCGACGCTCATTGCCATCGGGCTTATCGTGACGTTTAACTCGCCGAGACTGGTTATCGGGAACTCGATCTTGGTAGGGACGGTCTGGATGCTGTTCATTGCGTATGTCATTGTGCACATTCCGTTTACCCTCCGAATGGTGAAAGCGTCCTTCTTCAGCCTGGACCATAATCTTGAGGATGCAGCGAAAAATTTGGGCGCCAAGCCTTTCTATACGTTCCGGAAGGTGCTGCTGCCCATCATACTACCATCCACGCTGGCCGTACTTGCCTTGAATTTTAACGGGATTTTGGCGGATTACGATCTTACCGTATTCCTTTATCATCCTTTGTATCAGCCTCTCGGCATCGTGATCAAGAACAGTACGGATGCACAGGCGCTGGCCGATACCAAGGCGTTAACGCTGGTTTACTCCGTCATCTTGATGATCATGTCTACCCTTACGCTGTATTTTGTTTATGGAAGAAAAAGTAAATCCTAGCATCATAATCAACCGACAAGAGGCTGCAATCGTCTAAACCGATGAACGGCCTCTTTGGGCTAGGCTGCTTCTCCTTGACAGGTAGAAATTATTATGGTTATTATAGACACATAAAGTCTTTGATTCCAAGAGGGTGGGACGGATAAAATATTCAAAGGCAACGAACTACGCCCTCCACACGATGCTTTATTTGATGGCCTTCACGCCTGACAAACCGGTAGGCGTTCAACAGCTTGCCGATAGGCAGGATGTCTCGCCCACATACCTGTCGAAAATACTCACGAAGCTGGTAAAGGCGGGGCTCATTGAGTCGGCTTCAGGGGCGAACGGAGGCTACCGGCTGAGAGGCAGGAAAGAGGACATCTCTTTTCTGGACATCATTCATGCAGTGGAAGGCACGGCCTCGCTTTTCGAGTGCTGCGGCAGTGAAGATTCAAGGTGTATGATCCATCAGGTCATGCTGCAGGCTGAGGAAGCGATGGAGCGGCAACTGAAAAACACCAAATTGTTCGAGCTCGCGAAAGAGGTTACAGCTTTGAAGGAAACCTAGCTCACCGAGCTTGCAGCTCCATTGCATTGTCCATAGGATGGGCAATGCTAAGCTTTGATTAATTGTAGATATAAAATGTCTATAAAGTCTTTTAAGTAACCAAGGAGAGGATTGAAAGGACATGAACTATGATTGTGCCATTATAGGCGGCGGACCGGCGGGGTTAAATGCAGCGCTGGTGCTCGGCAGAGCGAGACGGAAGGTTGCATTGTTTGATAATAGCGCGCCGAGGAATGGCGTAACACACGCCTCTCACGGATTCATTACACGAGATGGGATTCGGCCGGCGGAATTTCGTCGCATTGCTTACGAGGAAGTGCTAAAGTATCCTTCCGTCCGGCATTGGCCGTCCGAGGTGACAGATATTCGCAGGTCGGAGCTCGGTTTTACTTTGCTGACCTCTTCAGGCGATCGCGTGCAGGCGCGCAAGCTGATTTTGGCCGCCGGACTCAAGGAGGTATTTCCCGAGATTGAGGGGCTTCGCGATTTTTACGGGAAAAGCTTGTTCAATTGTCCTTTCTGCGACGGTTGGGAGCTGCGCGATCAGCCGCTAGTTATCGTCTCGGACACAACGGATGTGTTCCATAAGGCTAAGCTGCTGATAGGCTGGAGCCGGGACCTGGTCGTGTGTACGGGAGGCCGGGATACGCTGTCTTCAGAACAGCGGGAGCAGCTTGTATCCCGAGGCATCCGGATCGTGGATACTCCCGTAGCCGCATTTTCCGGACGAAACGGTATGCTGGAGCGGGTGCATTTTACAGATGGGACGTTTATTGAAAGAAGCGGAGGCTTTATCTCTCCCTCCTTCGTTCCGAATGCTAGGTTTGAGGAAGCCCTTGGCTATCAAACAACAAGCAACGGAGGAATTATTACCGATGAGATGGGAAGGACGACGGTGCCGGGCCTATTCGCAGCAGGGGATTCGGCTTATGTGATGCCTTCCCAATTGATATTCGCCGCATCCTCCGGCAGCAAAGCAGCAATGGCTGTTGTTGCTGATCTGGCGGAAGAGGATTGGCAGGCGCTTTAAATTATAGCGGTGGCCGAACCTTCGAACGATTAAGGAAGCTCGATTCATGTCCATACTATTAGAAGTACAATTTTTTATGGAGAGGGGGAGTTGTTATGCGGGTTCAGCGGAGCCTTTACATTTGTGCGGCAGTAATCAGCATCATTCTGGTTCTGACGGGGTGCAAAATAAAACAAGCGGAGCCTTCTACACCTGGAGGGCAGCCTCCGGCAACGGCCCATCCCGTATCCCCTGCCCCTCAGCCTGCCGACCCGACCGCTGAACTTGTCGCCGGTATGAGCTTGGCCGAAAAGATCGGCCAGATGGTGGTAGTCGGCCTGGATGGCACTGCCGTACAACCGGAAATTAGATCGTTGATTAAGGAACGACGCGTTGGGGGAATCATTCTGTACAGCAACAATGTCGTGTCTTCGAAGCAAATGTCCGAGCTGGTGAATGGACTGAAACAAACGAACCGTGATGCCGGGGGAAAGTTGCCGCTGCTGCTGAGTGCGGATCAGGAGGGGGGCCGCGTCTCCCGTTTGCCGAAGGAGATAACGGCATTTCCCGCTAGTAGGATCATTGGCGGTACGAATGATTCGAAGTACGCGTATCAAGTCGGTACCGCCCTTGGGGAAGCGATGAAGGCTGTTGGGCTGAATACGGACTATGCACCCGTGCTGGACGTCAATACGAATCCGAACAACCCGGTCATCGGTGAACGTGCGTTTGGAAATACAGCGAAAACAGTGTCCGGTATGGGCGTGCAGGAAATGCTTGGGATCAAGTCCCAAGGCGTCATTCCCGTTGTGAAGCATTTTCCCGGTCATGGCGATACGTCTGTAGATTCTCATTACGGGCTCCCGGTGGTGGAGCACGACCTGCAGCGTCTGCGCAGCGTCGAATTCGTACCGTTCGCTTCGGCGATCAAGGAGGGGGCTCCGGTCGTGATGGTCGCTCATATTCTTATGACGAAGCTCGATTCGGACACGCCGGCTTCGATGTCTAGCTTCGATATTCAAAATGTGCTCCGAGACGAGCTGAAATTTGACGGAGTTGTCATAACGGATGATATGACGATGGAGGCCGTCGGAAAGACGATGGCGATCGGTCCCGCAGCAGTGAAAGCCGTGTCGGCCGGTGCGGATATCGTCCTTGTCGGGCATGACCCCGCGAAGCAAAAGGCCGTGATTGACGCCCTAACGGCGGCTGCGCAAAGCGGTCAAATTTCACAAAAGGAGATCGACGCCAGCGTATACCGAATTGCCAAGCTGAAGACAAGTTTTCAACTATCGGACGAACCGACCCCGCCCGCTAATGTGTCTGAGCTGAATCGGCATATTCAAGCCGCGTTAAAGAGGTAGCGAAGGAAGAGCCTCCCTGTTTTCCGTTATTTCTTGCGGCAGCTGTAAATGAAGGCGGGAGGCAGATTCCATGGAACCAAGGAAATATTCTCAATTTCAAACCTTCGCTCAAGCGCTTTCTTCATTTGAAGCGAATATTGAAAGGCAATGAATTGTCCGTTCGGTCTAAGGGAGTCTTCGATTTCTACAAGCAGCTGCTCTCGAAAGCTCTCTGAAAAATTAAAGAAAGGCAGACCGCTGATGATGGCGTCGAGCGGCCCCATAGCATTAGCCTCCAATTCTTTCCCGATACGAAGTGCATCGGAGAAGCATACATGCTCCGGGTACTGCTGCTGAAGCTTTGCGCGTAAATAATCATCTTTTTCGAACAGAACCACTTGGGCTCCGGTCATATTGGAACTGCTGATATATTTCGTCACCGCACCGGTACCTGCCCCTAATTCGGCTATCAGCCGGGTCTCATCCCACGCAACCGCCGATACCATCGCGGAGGCCAAATATCTCGAGCTGGGAATAATGCTGCCGATTTGCTTGGGATAGCGCAAATATTTATAAAAAAACAACCAACTTTCCCGCAGAGTGCTTTCCGACATTGTAAGATTTCTCCTTTGTCTTCATAATAGTTGAGGCGACTCTTTTTCTATGATGGTTGCGACGATGTTTCGTTCTCTCTTTATTAGACGTTACTTGGGGAATTTCTCCTTCAAATTATGATGGGGATATTTTACTGTTCATGGAGGTATTAGTTGAAATGAAGGTCAAACGAATTGTTGCCAATATCAATACGAAGAATATCGAGGCAGCTACACGCTTTTACCATGACGTGCTTGGTCTTGAAATACTAATGGATCATGGTTGGTTTAGAACATACGGTTCCAGTGAGGAGATGAGCATTCAAGTTAGTTTTGCTTCACAGGGGGGCTCCGATACGACTACGCCGGATCTATCGATTGAAGTGGATGATGTCGATGTTGCGTTTGAACGAATGAAGCATGCCGGATTTTCCATAGAATATGGGCCTGTGGATGAGCCATGGGGCGTTCGGCGTTTCTATGTCCGTGATCCATTCGGTAAGCTTGTTAATATTCTAGCACACGATCATTGATATTTTAACTATATTTTGTAGGGTTGGAGCTGCTTCACCGCGGCTCCTTTTTGTTTTATTTAACGACGCGCCAAACGATTAATTTTTATTAACAAGATCTTTGAACTTAAATAAGAGGAGAAATGTCGGGGTTTGTCGAAAATAGGAGATATTCTGTTCTTCAAAATTATTATTGAAAAGAGGTAATTAGGTGCATCACGAGCATGAATTGCATGGAACATACGATATGATGTTAGTGTTATTCTCATATGCTGTTGCTGTTATCGCCTCCTATACGGTTCTGGATTTAGTTGGAAGAATAAGCACATCCAAAGGCTATTATCGCTGGTTGTGGATCTTATTTGGTGCAGTTGCCATGGGTCTTGGCGTTTGGTCGATGCACTTTGTCGGAATGTTAGCCTTTTCCCTTAACGTTTCGGTTCCGTACGATTTAGCAATGGTCATCTATTCTGTGTTAGCTGTTATTGCGGCTTCATTCTGGGCTTTGTTCATCGTTGGACAAAATGTTTTGAAATTTCGTCAGTTGATTGGCGGAGGGCTGCTTCTGGCCACCGGTATTTCTCTGATGCATTATATCGGTATGTCAGCCATGCAAATTGGGATTACGTATAATCCCCTTTATGTCGTGCTTTCGGTACTGATTGCCGTTGCTGCCTCCATCATCGCTTTTTGGCTGGCTTTTTATTTCAAGCAGACGATCGGGCCAAGTCATATATGGATGAAACTTGGAAGCGGCCTTATTATGGGGGCGGCGGTTGCCGGAATGCATTATGTGGGTATGGTGGCAGCACATTTTCATTCAAATAGTACAATGATCTCACAGGATGGAATGGTGCTTGATCAAAGATTGTTAGCTTATTTGATTGCAGGCGGCACGGTTCTGACCTTAGGCTTGTCCTTATTCGGCATTTATATTTCCAATCGGTTATCGCGTAAAGATTCAGAGATTGAGGAAAACGAGAAGTGGTATAAATCCTTATTTGAAAACAATCAGGACGCCATATTATCGATAGACGCAAATTATCGTATTATTGACTATAACGCAGCAGTGATGGAGCTAACCGGCTTACCCGGTGACGTATTCAGGAACCAGACAATTGAACAGGTTCTTCCTCTCATCGCTCCGGAAGAGCAGCAGCGTACTAGAGAAATGTTCTTACGCTCCTTGGAGGGTGAGGTACAGAACTACCAGACCGCCATTATACACAGGCAAGGTCATCGGATTGAATTAAGCGTCAAGAATATTCCTGTCATTCGAGAGGGAGAAGTCGTTGGCAGCTATATTATTGCCAAAGACATTACCATGGAGAAGGAGGCTAAGGATAAGGTGCAATTCCTTGCCTTCCATGATGAGTTGACGGGGATGCCCAATCGCCGAATGTTCAATCAAGCACTCTCAATGGAAATAGAGAGCAAGGCGGAACGATTCTATGTCCTGGTTATGGATATCGATCGATTCAAAATGATTAATGATTCTCTTGGCCATACCTATGGCGATTTGTTTCTTAAGGAAATGTGCGCCCGCATTGAACATTGCATTCGGGGCTATAAAGTGACATTAGCACGAATGGGTGGGGATGAGTTTACTTTGCTGTGCGATGGCAAGTACGAGAAACACGACATTGCGCATTTAGCGGAGCGCGTCATTGATGCGATTGGCATTCCATGTCGCCTGAAGGAAAATGATTATTATGTTACCGCAAGCATCGGGATTGCAGAGTACCCCGCAGACGGTGATGATGCGGAGCAGCTGCTTAAGAATGCAGATGCCGCCATGTATGAGGTGAAGAAAAACGGTAAGAACGGGTATCAGTTTTATGATGCGGCATTAAATACACAACTGCTGGAGAAAATTGAGCTGGAGGCGGATTTGCGACAAGCGATAAGCCGGGAGCAGCTGTTTCTTTTTTACCAGCCTCAAATACGTGCCAGTGACAGTCGCATGATTGGTATAGAGGCCTTAGTTCGATGGAGGCACCCGGTTAGAGGGGTTATATCACCTGGGGTGTTCATTCCGATTGCTGAGGAAACAGGTATGATTTATGAACTGGGAACGTGGGTCCTCAAAGAGGCGTGCGAGCAAATGAAACAATGGCATAACGCTGGAGGACCGCTCATACCGATTTCTGTGAACTTGTCTTCCCAACAATTTCATCAGCCGAACTTAACGACATATATTAAAGAGATTCTTGACTCAACAGGCTTGGATCCTCAGTACCTTGAGCTGGAAATTACGGAAAGTATGATGATGGATGCTGCTGTTTCAACGAGTATTCTCAAGGAATTGACGGACTTTGGTATTCGAATCAGCTTGGATGACTTCGGAACGGGCTACAGCTCTTTAAGCTACCTTAAACTTCTTCCGATCAATAAGCTCAAAATCGATCGTTCTTTCATTCGGGATATTACCGTGAATCAGAACGATAAGGCCATTGTTGCGACGATCATTTCGATGGCTCAGCATTTGAAAATGGATGTGATCGCTGAAGGGATTGAAACAAAGGAACAGCTGGATATTCTAATGGATAATCAGTGCAAGGAGATTCAAGGCTATTATTACAGCCGTCCCTTGCCCGCGGGAGAGGTGGAAGAAGCTTTCTTCGCTCCAATGAGAATGAACAAGCCGTCCAGTTAACGTGTTGGATATGGAGTATAAAACCAGGGAGCAGACCGCCGCGGCAGCTGCTCCCTAGTTTATAACCCTTAGCTTCTCGGTGCCCATAATATAACGGACACACCTATAATGCAAATAGCGGCCCCGATCCAATCATACAAATCAGGTGTCTTTTTATCGACAACCCAGCCCCACAGCACAGCGAGAATCACAAACACGCCGCCGTATGCAGCATAGACTCGCCCGAACGATGGGAAGCCTTGCAGCGTTGGAATGATCCCGTATAAGATAAGAATGATACTGCCAACAATCCCATACCAAATGGGCTTAGATTCCCGCAGCCATAACCAAACCAAGTACCCTCCGCCAATTTCGGCAAGGCCGGCAAGCACAAATATGAATACAGCCATCAGCATATAAATTCCCCTAACACGAGCCGGTATTTTCCTTCTCCAATTATTATGAGTTTACTTCTGCCCTTGCCGCGAGCTGGCCAATGCTAAGCCCGCAGATAAAATCACCCTTGACTTAAAGGTAGCTTTAAGTTTTATTCGAAGTATAACGTAATTTGGGAGACGATGTAAATGATAAGGGGGGCTCACCGGGCTAAACTGTCTTGCGCTGTGCGCCGCCGCTGCGAGACCTGCTCAAAGTGTAAGGGGATAGAGAACTCGCCCCCTTTTTGATATATAAAAATTAAGACCCACAGCTTTTTGCTGCGGGTCTCTTTTTCGGATTAGGCATGTGCTGTGGTAGGCTTCGCACCGGTACCGGTTGCGCCGTCCTTCTTATGCGGCGTGAACAGCTTGCGCAGCATTGGCATCAGATAGTAGTCGAGTCCGAATCGTCCGGCGTTGGTGCCGGCCATGAACACAATGCCGCCGATGAGGATCAGCCAAGGGTTCGTGCTTACCGTACCGGCAAACATGAACATGAAGTTCATTAGGAGTCCGAAGAAGGCAGCTGCGGCAGTCAGACCGCCGAGAATCAATCCAAGACCGACCAAGAATTCCCCGAGGGGGATCATAAAGTTGATGATTTTTACGTTTGGCATTGCAAAGTTTTGGACGAACGCGGTAAAGGTCGGGTAGACCAGCTCGTTAGTGGCTTTATCGACAATTGGCTTGGCGACTGCATTTTTCAAAAACCCGCCGGCATCGAATCCGCCGGTCAATTTGTGCCATCCTGCAGTCAGCCATTGATATCCTAGATACAACCGGACAAAGAGCAGAAGCCCTGCCGCGTATTTATTTTCTCTAAGCCATTTCGTCATCATGACAATCATCTCCTAAGTTTAGGTAGTGAAAAAATCACAATACGGATTAAAATACTATTTATTGAGAGATCGAGATCGTTTTACCTGGTTCATTTGATATGTTCCTCTCTGTTTGCGATTTCTATCTTCCTTACACCTTTACTTTATCATGGTCTAGGTTGGTTTGATGTGATTAACCTCACAAGCTGGAATAATTAAGAAATACGGTTGTGAGTCGCTTTTACATCCTGCAGATTTCTTTCGGACAGTTTTCGCAGCGGCAAACGTCTCGCAGATAAGCTAAGTCCTTAATGACAACATGTCCGTCCTCATACCCGATGATGTCATCCTTCTTCAGATCGCTCAGCATGCGGTTGACGCTTTCTCTTGTGGCGCCGATCATATCTGCCATTTCCGTATTATTAATTTTGAGCTCGATGAAAATTTCGTTCTTGCGATGCACCCCGTAGGAGTTGGTTAAACGAATCAGCAGCGAGCAAAGAGCACCGGTTTTTCCGAACATCATCAAATCGCGGAATTTGGTCTGCGTCAGGCGGTGCATCAGCCCCATCCACTTCATGAACTCTACCGCCAGATCCCCGTGCTGCCACAGCAGAATCTCGAGGTCTTTACGCTGAATGACACCGATTTTGCTGTCTTTCATCGCTTCCGCGCTAAAAGTGTGAACGGAATCCTTGAATGGATCCATTTGTCCAATCAAGTCGCCTGCTAAATGTAAATACATCGTAAGGCTCTTCCCGCTGTCGGTTGTTTTCGTCGTCCTAACCTGCCCGTTCATGATAAAGTAAAGCTTATCCGTCTGGTCACCTTCCCAGAAAAGGTAGGAACCCTTCTCAATTTCTTTCATGTACATGATGCTCTTAAGCTTTTCGAAGCTTTCCGCCGAGATGATATCCAAAATTCCGTTCAATTGCTGTGCCGCTGCTGCCATCGCCGTTTCCCCCTCAGGTGATTTCGTTACACTAATCATATAACGGATGTGATCTTTCTCACATCGGGGCATCACCTGATTATTGAGGGGGGAGAATCCCTATTCTGGTGTGAGGAAAATCACACGTATCAGTGGTGATTCCCTTAGCGGGTGATCAGGGATTTCCCCTATACTATTTTATCTAGGAATGAAGGCAGCTTCTTTAAGGGGCAGGATAACGCAGCAAAATGTTGAATTCTCTGAAAGGAATAAATCACCAGAGGTGAGATATGAAACAATTTGAAGGTAAGGTAGCGGAAAACCCCATGAATGACTTCTTAGCGGGAATTGAATGGCATGAAACAACTCCAATTTTGAGCAACTTGATTACTTCAGGGGTCGAACTTACGCTTAGTCCACTATCGCCGGGACTTGAGGCGGATGTGGTTAAGATCACGCAGGGGGAGAAGCATTTTGTTCTGAAGGTGTGGAACAAACGTTCGAAACCCAACGTTCTGCGCCAATATCGCCTATTGGAAGCTCTTTGCCGTCAGGGAATCCGCGTACCCGAGCCGATCGGTTATGGGCGCACCGAAACTGGGGAAGGTGTGCTGCTGACTCGCTATCACGGCACTACAGTTACGAAGGTGAGTCCGAGCATTTTTAAGAAAATTGCCGCTGTTTTAGCCGACATTCACCGGCTGCCTCCAGATGGTTTGGAAGGTAGGGAGATAGCTAGGTATGATTTTGTTGGGTATTTTTTCTCGGGGATCGAGGAGTTTCCGGCGATGGAAAAGGAACTGATCCGTCTTGTCGCTTCCGCTGATATGAAAATGGACCGGGTTATTCACGGCGATTTCAATTTAGGAAATATTCTAGAAGAGAATGGACAATACACAGTGATCGATTGGACGAACGGGCAACTGGGGGACCCTAGGTATGATCTGTCATGGGCTTGTCTGCTTCTGCGTATCTATATGAGCGAGAGCAAAAGCCTTACGTTTTTGTACAAATATCAAGAGGAAATGCCTGTAGCGACGGGAGAGTTGGAGATTTTTGAAGCGCTTGCCTGCCTGAGGTGGCTGCTGCTCGACCGAATCGCTGGAGTGCCCAAACAAGCCGATACGATGAGAAAGGTTAGAAAAATCGTCAGGGAAAATCGATTTTTAAATGAGAGTGTGCTGCTGTAGGGCAGTTAGCGATTCGGGCTATCTAAAGAACCAAAAAATATATTTGTCAAAGGAATTGTAATTTGGAAAGGGCGACTCCGATGAAAGTGAACGATAATCGTAAGCTTTATAGATCCGTCTACCATTTGAAGCCGGGTGCTATTGAGGAAGTGGAAGTACCGTCGTTACATTTTATTGTTCAAGAAGGTAAGGGAAAGCTGAACTCATTAGGGCAGCCTGAAGAAGAGCATTGGGTAGTGTGGAAGACGGTAAATCAGCTCAAAAGAATCACGAAGGAAAGAAGTGGGTATCAATTCAAGCTCATGCCGCACGAAATTGTATGGCACGAAAACATTGGCGAGGATGAGTGGTCATACACTCAAATGATGCAGGTGCCGGATGTTATCACATTCGAGATGTATGATGAAGCAAGTGCATGTGTACAGACGAGATACCGTGATGAAATTGTCCCTGCAACGAATTTTGTCACCTATAAACAAGGTTTGTGCATTCAAAAGCTCCATGTCGGGCACTATCGTGAGTCTATGAAAACCGTCGAGGAACTGAAAAATTACGCTGAAAGCCACGGATATAAAGTTTCGGGCGGCAGACGCGAGGTGTATCTAAACCAGCCGGGTTGCAACCCGGCGCATAGATGGGAAACTATTGTTAGACTACAAGTTGGAGAATAAGTAAGTGAAAAACTTTAAAGCCAATAGGTCAAGTTTAATCTAACGAAGAACGATAGTTGAACCGAACAAAAGAGCGGATTGTGGAGCAACTGCCCCTTTTTTTGATGCAATAAAGAAGCAACCAGACAATGTTTAAATCTGGTATAGTCATAGGGCTCGCGCTATTTGGTAGTAGTACTGCACAAGGGTAATATACGGGCTTCGCAAGATCATAAAACAACTTTTAAGATAGCTTATGTTTATAATTTTTTAAATGGAGGGATGGAGTCAATGACACAGCTTTACCTAATAAGACATGGCGAGTCTTGTATTGTAAATGATGGAATCGTTAACGATTATGGATTAACAGAGACGGGAGTGGCTCAGGCTATAAAGCTGAGGGATCGGTTAGTTAGATCAGGGGAAATCCAAGCTGATATTTGGATAGCTAGCTCATTTCTTCGAGCGAAGCAGACAGCAGAGATACTAGCCGAGGGATTAGATGTCACTATTGTTCCGGATGATGAATTTCAAGAGATGCGGCCTGGTCAAGCACTCGGCATGTTTAAGGAGAGTTTGGACGAACTCCTGACTTTACATAACCCTAAGCGGAATCCGTTTGCCTTGATAGCCCCCGGAGCTGAGAATTGGCCTCAATTTGTTTTGCGTGTAGGTACAGCCCTTAAACGGATTTGTCTTCAATACGAGGGAAAGACCATTGCGATAGTCTGTCATGGGGGAGTGATCGATTGCTCGTTCCAGTATTTTTTCGGATTAAACACCTTTGAGATGCCGAAGGTGGGATTTCAAACAAACCATACGTCCATTACGCACTGGTCGCAACACGAAGACAAAACTTGGTCACTTATAAAGTATAATGATGCCCGGCACTTGGAAGCGTATTGAATGGCAAATTAACTAAATCCAATTCAAACGATGGTCTAAACGTGGCACTGGAGATTGTAATCTTACAATGAGCTGGATTGAGATTTAATTAATCGTTGAGCTACCCCGAAAATTACTCTTAGCACAAACCAAAAATGGCAGCACGAAACTGAGCCCAGCTTTTATGTTTTTTAAAAACTGTGCTTCAACGAGATTTATGGGACATTGGGACGTTAAGAGGCTTCCGGGGTAGATAGAGCGACTTGAAACCCAAGATTCTCGAGCCTACGTACGGCTTGTCTTACGATCATTTCTTGTTGTCGCTGTTCAAAGTTATGCCCGCCTAAATCTTTGTAATCTTCTTTACGTGTGAGAAGGTAATAAACAATAGCCATGATGGAGTGGGCGACAGCTACAGCTGCACGATGTCGGCCTTTTTCGGGCGGCAATGCGCCGGTACTGAGCTCCAAGTAGTTGTCGGATCTGCATACGGAGTGGGCAACTTCGATCAGTGCCGCTCGGAGATATTTGTTGCCTTTGCGTGTTTACGAGGATTTTCGTTTACCGGCACTTTCATTCTGCCCAGGCACGAGCCCTGCCCATGAACAGAGATGAGCGGCAGTAGGGAATCGTGAACCAACGTCCGTTCCTACCTCGGCTAAGATTTGTTCCGCCGTACGTCGGCCAATTCCGGGAATGGTGTCTAAGCGCTCAATGTCTTGTGAAAAAGGGTCGAGCCGTTTGGCTACCTCCAGATCCAACTCAAGAATTTGTTCATTCAGAAAATCGACATGGGTTAGCATGGTTTTCAGCATGATCCGTTGGTGAGGGCTCATGTTACCCCGTAAGGCCAGTTCCAGCTCTTCCTTCTTTTTCTTGAGCGTCCGACGAGCGAAGGTAGCCAGCTTTTCTGGATCTTCTTCTCCCTCAATCATGGCGCTCATCATATCGCGGCTGCTTACACCCATAATGTCAGAGACAACCGCAGCAAGCTTAATATTAGCGCCTTCTAGGACCTTTTGGACGCGGTTGTGTTCACGGGAGCGTTCCTGAATCAGGCTGCGGCGGTAACGGACCAATTCGCGGAGTTCGCGTTGGTTGCGATCCGGAATGTAACTGGGCTTAAGCAGTCCATGGCGAAGAAGGTTACAAATCCACTCAGCATCCTTGACATCAGTTTTCCTGCCGGGAACGGCTTTAATATGCTGTGCGTTAACGACAAGAAACTGAATCTCCTCGGCTTCAAGCAGGTTAACGATCGGTTTCCAGTATACGCCGGTGCTCTCCATTGCCACATGCGTACAACGATGCTGCTTGATCCAGTCGATCAAGTCGAGCAGGAAAACCGTGTGTGTACGAAACGTCTTAATCTCCTTTCCTTCGGGGGTCATGACGCAAGCGGTAATAGACTTCTTGTGAACATCCAAACCGCAAGCGCGCTCGATTAGGACATCCATAACGCTCACCTTTCTACGGCAATAAAAATTGAGGACTGGTGCAACAACCAGAAAAGGATTACTCTACCCCGCGTGCTTCCTAAAAAGGAGCGACAAACCGTGGTGCACCGTGGTCGTCGTAGTCAGACTAACGGTTGGGTTCGCGACACCATAGCTTAACGACCTTCCTCACCAGCCGTAAGAATAGTATAAAACGTCGCATCAAAATTTTCATCATCTGTGGTGCCCGTCAGGGCATGGATGGCTAACGGGCAGGATTGTGCAATACAAGGGCGAATAGATTAATACAAAAAATGGATATGCGAGGAATTCTAATGACGCAGTTTTATCTCATTCGCCATGGTGAACCTCAATGGGACATAAATGAAGAGTATAAATTAAAGGGGCATGGTCGGGATTTGGTACCTCTTACGAGAAAAGGAGTTAGCCAAGTTACTTTGACAGCAAAAGACAAACGTTTAAGAGAAGCAGAAATTATTGTTTCTTCTCCATACCCAAGAGCACTTCAAACGGCTGCTATTTTATCTAGGGAACTTGGTTTAGAAATATCGGTTGAATTCGACTTAAGGGAATGGCAACCGGACTTAACATTTGAATATGATTCGTTGCAAAGGCTTAAAGAACTTGGGGATGATTACGATGCTAACAGTGGAATCTATCCTCCAGGTGTAACTAAACTTTGGGAGTCCAAGGAACTTCTGAAGAACCGGATAGAGAAGGTAATTGATAAGTACCTTGAATATCAAAAGGTGATTATTACTGGACACGGCATGGCTTTTCGTACCTTGGTAGGAGAAATAGGCGAAATTCCACATGCTTCAATTATTGAGTATTACAAATAGAAGTAAGTAGCAGCATTACGCTAAATGGGAACGATAGCGCAATAATCTGGCGGCAGATCGGCACGCTAAAGGGCAGTTTAACACAGCAAATATTACGCTACCGAACAACATCCTACGAGTTATGACTGACTAATTGCCATCCCCTAAGGGGCTCTTTTTTATTTAATCTTTTTTCTTGACCTTTACATTAATGTAAAGCTTTATAATAAGGCTAACGTTCCCAATCAATGAGGTGATCGTTTTGAAGATCGGAAAGGTAAGAAAAATAACTGGCGTTAGTGCCCGTTCGATTCGTTATTATGAGGAGAAAGGATTGATCAAGGCATGGACTCAACTTCAAGCCTTTGAATTTATGACTAATGCACGGAAATGGGCGAACTCTATACGCTCTGAGGGGGTTGTTCGAGATCTGTTTGGAGGATCACGAATTGCTTCTGTTCATGAAGCCGATATTGGAAGAGTCGCAGCGGCTGCACTAACTGAGGAAGGTCATGCAGGTAAAATATACACATTAACAGGGCCTGAGAGTTTGTCGGTTCAAGATAAAGTTCGGATAATTAGTGAGGTTATTGGACGTGAAATTCAATTTATCGAAAACACTGAAGAAGAAGAACGTGAACAGATGAGGAAAATGGGTGTTCAGGAGGATGCAATAGATTACGTGATTAGTTGGCACCTTAATCCGCCTAAATCTGCTTTTACCATTTTGTCGACAGTTGAGGAAGTAACAGGACACAAACCGTATACTTTCGCAGAGTGGGTTAAGGAGAATGCAGGATTTGGAGTTGTCAATAAAAGTGCAGTTTGAAAACACACTCATACAGGCATCCCGTTACTAGGCTGCTTGCGACAGCATTCTTTCGCGATAAATGGATGGCGGCCAGCCCCCCGGATTAGAGGTGTAGATCCGCCGTCTATTGTAGTAGACCATGATGTATCTGAAGATGATCGATTTAATGTAGGCCATCGGATAGTACTCGGTCTTGATCTTGTACAGCTTTTCTTTCTTGAGCGTAGCAAAGAAGCTTTCCATTCGTGCGTTATCATAACAACGCCCCGTGCCGCTCATACTTTGAACGGCGTCACGTTTAGCCAGGCTCTCTCGGAAAGCGCGGCTTGTGAATTGACTGCCGCGATCGCTATGATAAATCATTCCGCGAGCACTTCTTGCCCTGCAGGCGTTCTCGAAAGCTTGGATACATAATTCCTTACGCATGTTGTCGTCCATGGCGATGCCTACAATCTCTCCGTTGAAACAATCCAGTACGGCGGATAGATACAACTTGCCGTCTGAACAAGGAACCTCCGTGATATCTGATAGCCACTTTTGGTTGGGGGCTGAGGCACTGAAATCTCTCTTGATCAGGTTCTCGCTCTTTTGAGCTGCAGCATCCTCGCGTGTAATGCCATTTGGATGACGCTTCACTTTCTTCAGCAGGCCGTGCATCTTCATAATCCGACGGACGGTACTGTAGCTGGTCTTAATATCTATTTGTGACAGCGCCAGCAAAATACGCTGGACACCGTAATTATTGTTGTCTTCATGTTCCCCGATGATTTCTTTAATGTTGACCAGAAGGCGTTCTTGCCGCTCCTGTTTGGGTCTTGGCTTCAAGCTACGATAATAGCCCGATTCGCTGACAGCCAGTACTTCGCACATCTCCTTGACGGTCCAACGGCCACGTCGTTCACGGATGTAAGCATAGAGCTGGCACGCCTTTACCGCTTCCGGTCTAATGCGAAAAAACCGAGTGCGTCCTTGAGAATGTCATTTGCGCGGCGCAACTCGCCTATTTCTCTTTCCAATTCGATTTCACGGGCAGTCTTCTCGGTAGATGGGTAAGCACGTCCGCTTCCGACATGCGCTCCGTCGCCGTGCAGAGTTCTTCGCTTTCTCCAATCCTGCAAGGTGTGGTAGGCTACGCCTAACTGCTCAGCAGCTTTCTTTGGTCCAATCTCGTCGCTCAATCTTACTGCTTCATCTTTGAATACTTTGTCGTACCGTTTCATTGTCTCTCGTCCCCTCGTCATCTTCATTTTATTTCATACGAGGGTGTTTTTCGACTGCATAATTATAGTAGCACTCCACTACAATTTGACCTACCCGAGTGGAGTCTTTGGTGTAGGGGATAAGGTTTAAGGTTGCTTTTTGATCGATGTGGTGGTTAGTGTATTATGGAAAATAGAATGAGTGCTTCTATAGGTATTTTATTATATAAAAACATAGGAGGATGAAATGGCCTGGAGCAAATTGAAGCAACAACTGGAGAGTTTTCTCTGTCCTGCGTTATATGGAAGAGTCGAATACCTTTCAACCAGCTACCGCTATTTACCAGATAAAGCAGGACTATGTTATATTGCTGTAGATAAAAAGAAAGTACTCAATATGAGTGATACCTTAATCAAATGGTATCAGACGGAGATGGAAATTAAGAATGATTCAGATATCCAGATTCCTATCAACAATGAAGAAATTGAAGCGGTCAGAAAAGATACCAAAGGGACTGTTCCTGAGGAACGTTTAATAGTAATCGCAAGAAGCAGAAAAATATCAGAATATGCAAAGGAGCTTTTGTCAGCACAGACATCATTAAGTAAATCAAATTTTATCGTTGTAGCTAATAGATTTTTATCCATTTCTATAGAGGAAAGCATAGAGAGCAATGACATCTTATTGAATATTCTAGCTTTGGTTGACAGAAGAGTTGGAAAAAAAAGAATTTTAAACATGGCCGAGAAGATGAAGTTAAAGCATCCAATTGTACAGTATTTTTTTGAACTGCGGCTTAGTACGTTATGAAAGTAAATAACTCACTTTCACCTTAATACTTAACAGTGTATGATGGATTAAGTGCACTAGAGCGAAGGGGTCCATTAATGAATAACCCAATCAATATTCGTCCAATGATAGCCGCAGATATAGAACTAATATATCGGGTTTTCACTGAACATAAGATTCGAAAACCTTTGGATTATATCATTAGATGCTGGGATCAAAACGTAATAGGCGAAAGAATAACCTTACTTGCTTTTTTTCAAGAACAGTTTGCGGGAAGTTTACATCTCCTTACTACATCTCACTATCCATATTTCGTCGAGAACGGTACTCCGGAAATAAACGATTTTAATGTTATACCCCCGCTTCGGAAACATGGGATCGGCAATTGTTTAATGGATGCTATCGAGAAAATCGCATTCGAGAAATATAAAACAGTGGGGATTGGGGTTGGCCTCTATAAAAGCTATGGCAGTGCACAACGTTTATATGCAAAAAGAGGCTATATACCGGATGGTAGAGGGGTAATGTATCAAGAACAACCCGTCACACCTGGTGATACAGTTCGTGTCGATGATGATTTAATAATATATCTCACTAAAAGTAAACCGTAATTCTTAATGTAACTAGCGAACGATAGTTGAATTTAACCAGGGAGCAGTTGCAGCGGCAACCCAAATCGTATATTGGTGAATAGATACCTTTCCTTGCCGATCCTTCGGCTGGGGAAGGTATTTCTCATTGTACAAGGCACCGTTCGATAAAAATAATAGAAGATGTCGGGATGTGGGAATTCCTGCCCTCGATGTAGAGGTAACCTCATTATAAAGTGACATGTTGTCTGCTATGCTTATTCCTGCAATTCTTTCTACCCCACCTTGCCCGCCGGCTATTTATTGAAAGGGGTTTCAATCGGGGGGAAGCAATGAATTTATGTGAAAAGGGAGGCAAGAACACATGTCAACAATGAAACGATGGCTGACGATGCTGCTACTTGTCGTCATATTGACGGCACCTCTTTCAGTCGCGAAGGCGGCGACAGAGCCGATGACTCTGTCGTCTCCGATGGCGACAGCTGCGCCCGCAACGATCTTTCCTTACAGTCAGCCCGCCAAGTACGAGGCGTCGGTGAATTACAGGGTCAAGGCCAACGGGGTCGAAATCCCTGTGGTCAAAGCCTACAGTGATTATGACTATACTCATTTTTCTATGTCAGAAGGGCCTGTGACGTACGAGGTAACCATTCTGAACACAAATAAGGTTCATGAGTATACGATCAGCCCGAAAAAGCTCGGTATCAAAGCGGACAAGGTGGAAGGCACCACACTGACCTTTACGACCCAAAAGGATGAGTATTTGATTGTTTCCATGAACAGTCGGACGACTCGGCTGGTGATCGCAGCAGATCCCCAGGAAACGGATGTGCCCGCTGCGTCGGGAACGGGAATTTATAATATTTCACAAACACCCTACCAGGTTGCCGGCAATGGAGACAAGACGGGAGTAGCCGCCAGGACAGCGGCGATCCAACAGGCGATTGACGATGCCAGCAGCTACGGAACTGCTCAAGGGGGTGGCGTTCAAGGGATCGTATACGTACCTGCGGGTGAATATTACATAAGCAATCTGGTGCTGAAAAGCAATACGGCCCTCTATATGCAGCCTGGAGCTGCTTTCATTGGAACCGGGAAGACAGCCGATTATACTGAGCATTGGTTTAAGGATTCAATGGGCCGACCGGCAACCTGGTGGATTTCAACCGAATTCGGTTCCGCCAATATCAAAATATACGGACGCGGCACGATTGACGGCAACGGGAAAGCGCTGCACGATGACAAAACGACTAATAACAGAGGGATGATCAACAATCTGATCGTGCCGATTGCCACTTCCAACTTTGTAATGGACGGCGTGACGATCCGTGAGTCTGCTGCCTGGGCAGTCATGCCGGTGCGCTCCAACAACCTGAAATTCACGAATCTTAAAATGTTCAACAGCCTTGGCATGGGCGAAAATGATGGGATCGATATCGTCGAATCGCAGGATGTCGTCGTGCGCAATTCGATCGGCATTGCCCTGGATGATCCCTACTCGACCAAGGCCTGGAAAGAAGATACCGATATCGCCTCGGGCAAAGTACCTTGGCCGGGCAGCCCGGAACCGGTACGCAATGTGCTGTTCGAGGATGCCATAGCCTGGACCTTGTGTTATGGCTTCAAGATCGGTCAGGGCGTCATGCAGGACCAGGATAACATTACCTTCAGGGACGGTGTGGTGTATAAGGCTGCCGTTGGTTTCGCCGTTCACCACAAATACGGGACAGGCGAGGTACGCAACGTAACGTTCGAGAATATGGACGTGGAAGACATTAGCGGTAAAAACGAAGACAACAGCGCGTGGATGACGATGTTTACGGTCAATAACGGCGGCAATGGCGTAGGGCCGATTACCGGCGTAACCGTCAAGAACATAACGGTGCGCGATGCCGGTGAAAGCATTATCAAAATGAAAGGCATGGAAGGTGCGCTAATTACCGGCGTTACTTTTGAGAACGTATACATGCCGGGCAAGAGCGTTCCTGCGACGAATCTGTATGAAATGAATTTTATGGACCGGGCTTATCACGGGCCCGTTACGATCAAACCGGTGCAGAATCCTGAACCCAGACCTCGTACGAATCTGGCGCTTAGGCAGCCGGCCGTCATCTCGTCCAATGATAACGCCCAGGACTCCGCACCTTTTGCCTTTGACGGCAGCTTCACAACTCGATCCGGAACGAAGCGCGGAGTTGACCCGGGCTGGATCTACGTGGATCTTGGAGAAAGCAAGCGAATCAACGAGGTGCATCTTTACTGGGAAGCTGCGTACGGGAAGAGCTATGAGATTCAGGTATCCGATGACGCCCAGAGCTGGAGTAAGGTCTATGGCACAACGGGCGGAAAGGGCGCACTGGAGAAGATCACATTTAGCGAAGTGGATGCCCGTTATGTAAGGATGTACGGTACGGTAAGGGCTACGCAATACGGTTATTCCATATGGGAGTTCGAGGTTTACGGTCCTGAGGTGCTGGCAGACGAGATCACACTGGATCACAGTCAGCTTAAGCTTCTGGCCGGAACAAGCGGGCAGCTGACGGCAACGCTGCTGCCTGCCAATACAACCCATAAACGGGTAACCTGGACGACAAGCAACGCCGGCGTGGCAACAGTGAACAGCAGCGGTTTGGTTACCGCAATCGGTGCCGGAACGGCTACGATTACTGCAACAACACAGAACGGCGAGCTGAGCGCAAAGTCGGAGGTGACCGTTACAGGAATCGGGACTCCGCAGCTGAAGGCACCGATTGCCGGTGACGGTGAAATTAGCCTGAGCTGGGATACCGTGCCGGGTGCGACCGAATACAAGATTTTCAGACGCATGGAAGGAGCTTCTTATGCAGAGCCGCTGGCAACGGTGAACGCGCCTGCCGCCAGCTACCTAGCGGAGGGCCTGACGAATGGCACGACCTATTATTTTGTCGTTAAGGCGGTTTATGCTTCCGGCGAAAGCGAAGCGTCCCGGGAGGTTAGCGCCGCACCTAAGCAGTGGACGGCTATTGCGCATACGGATGCCCACATTCAATATATCGGAAGATGGGACCGAAGCACTGCGGGAGCCTCCAGCAGCTACTGGCCTGGGGCCATGCTGCGGGTCAGCTTTACAGGGACGAATGTGTCAGTCAAGCTGGGAGCTGCAGCTAATCTTTATGCCAAGCTGGATAACGGTCCTTACGTCCCGTATACGAATGTGAACGGCACGGTCCGTCTGACACCGGTGCCGCTGACGGAAGGTACGCATACGCTGACACTGGCTTCCAAGGATATCCAGGATGTCTTAGTCTTCGAAGGACTTCTGCTGGATAGCGGAGCAACGACAACAAGAACCACGCCCAGAAGCAAGCTGATAGAGTTCATTGGCGACTCTATTACAGTCGGCTATACAACGCCGGAGGTGTCGCTTTCTTCGTACGCCTGGCTTGCCGGTGAGCAGCTTGGAGCGGATCACACGCAGATTGCTTATACCGGGATTTGCCTGCAAACGGGTGTGTCCTGTTATGCACCGAATTCGCTCGGAATGAGTGAACAATACTTCAAGCTTCAGACCGGCGACTATCCGGCTTCCCCTAGCTGGGACTTTCATACGTACCGGCCGGATGCGATTGTTATCAATCTCGGAACGAACGATGCCAAATTCAATGTGACGGACAATGATTTCGAGAGCACGTACACGACCTTTTTGCAGCAAATTAGAGTAAAATACCCGCATGCTCATGTGTTCGTGCTGCGTACGCTCGGCGGCTTCAAGGCAGCGCCCACGCTGGCTGCAGTGAACAGCAGAATTGCCGCCGGGGATGACCGGGTGCATTATGTCGATACGACAGGCTGGGTTGCAACTTATCCTTCAGCCGACTTCCACGACAGCTTGCATCCGTCCAAAGCCGGACACGTCAAGATAGCAAATCGGCTTGTAGAGGTCCTTAGTCCTTACTTGCAGGCAACGGCTCCGCAACCCCCTGAGCTTCATCCGGCCATCGCTGGAGATGGAGCTGTAACTCTAAGCTGGGAGCCGGTCAACGGAGCGGCGGGTTATAGGATCTACAGCAGTCTGACATCCGGCTCCTATGGAACGGCGATTGCGACAGTAGGAGAGGCTGTGTACAGCTACAGGGCGGAAGCTCTGACGAATGGGAATCGCTACTATTTCGTTGTCCGGGCTTTGGGGGACGGAGGTGAGAGCGTGCCTTCCAATGAAGTAAGCGCAACTCCGCTGGTGCCTTCGCCGGGAGCTCCGCTGCTGAAATCGGCGGTGCCGGGCAATGGCCACGTACAGCTCGGCTGGGAGCCAGTAGCAGGCTCATTGGCATACCAAGTATTCTTGAGCACCGGATCGGGTGCGTATGGGACTGCGGCGGCGACTGTCGGAGGTTCTGTCTACAGCTACGAAGCAGCGGGATTGGCGAACGGAACAACCTATTACTTCGTTGTGAAAGCTGTAGGACCGGGAGGCTTGAGTGAGGCTTCCAATGAAGTAAGCGCTACGCCGAAGACGGTGCCGGGGGCTCCGACTGCCGTCACGGCAGCTGCATCGAACGGTCAAGCGATTATCAGCTTTAGCGTTCCGGTTAGTGACGGCGGCAGTCCGATACAAAGCTACAAGGTGGTCTCGTCACCCGGCATGATTACAGCAACCGGAACAAACAGTCCGATCACTGTAACGGGTCTTATGAACGGCACATCCTATACGTTCACAGTTACGGCGCTTAACCATGAAGGAAGCAGTGCACCTTCCGCGCCTTCCAATGCCGTTATTCCGATAGCTCCGCCAATGGTATCTGAGGATGATGATACGAGCGAAGGCGGCCGCAATGAAATGCCTATGACTTCTGCCCCCCCGGCCCCTATACCGAGCGGTAACGGGGAACCTCGGGTGTTGGAGTCGACGGCGACAGTGAACGGACAGTCCGTCACAACCGTTACCCTCAACCACAGGAAGCTGGAGGAGCAGCTTGAGGCGGGTGGCATGGGTGTTGCGATTAACATCCCGGTCAGCACGAAGTCCGATGTCGTCATTGGCGAGTTTAACGGTGACCAGCTGCGCCTCCTGGAGCAAAAGCAGGCAGTTCTTGAGCTTGTATCGGAGCAGGCTGCTTATGCTTTACCTGTGCAGCAGCTCCCTCTTCAGGCGCTTTTGGAGCAATTCGGCTCAGGCACGAAGCTTGATGACGTAAAGGTACAGATCGAGATTGCTAAGCCTTCCGCAGGCATGGTGAAGCTGGTGAAGGATGCGGCAGCCGGCGGCGGCTTCACCTTGGTAGCCGAACCGCTTCATTTTACAGTTAAGGGGGTTAGAGGGGAGAAGACGGTTGAAATCTCCAGGTTCGGGACTTACGTAGAAAGAACGATCGCGATTCCGGAAGGTATTGGAGCAGGCCGCATCGCAACCGGTGTTGTGGTGGAAGCCGACGGTTCGGTACGCCACGTGCCAACCCGGCTTGTGATGAACGACGGCAAGTATTACGCCCAAATGAGCAGCTTGACGAACAGTACGTATGCCGTCATTTCCCACCAGATCACCTTCGACGATATGGAAGGGCATTGGGCGAAGAGCAAGGTACAAGATATGGCGGCGCGAATGGTGATTCAAGGGACAGGGCAGGCGCAGTTTCAACCGGACCGCTCCATCACACGAGGAGAGTTCGCCGCGATCCTGATAAGGGCTTTGGGCTTAAAGCCCGAAAGGGGAGCCGCAGACCGGTTCCCGGATGTATCGGAAACGGATTGGTACAGCGGAGCAGTTCATACCGCCTATGCTTACAAGCTGATCAGCGGCTACGAGGACGGCACATTCCGAGCGGAGGAAGTGATCCGTCGCGAGCAGGCGATGTCGATGCTGACAAAGGCTATGTCCATCACGGGGCTGGCGGCTTCGCTCGAGCATTCGAACGGTGTGGCGCTGTTGAACCGTTTCGCAGACCGTGAGGAGGTATCTGCCTGGGCGGTGAATGCGATGGCCGATTGCTTGCAAGCTGGTCTTATCGACGGAAGGGACGGGAACCTCCTGGACCCCGGTGCTCCGATAAGCAGAGCGGAAGCCGCGGTGATTTTGCAGAGATTGCTTCATAAGTCCGGATTGATCGATTAGAAGCATTCGGTCGATAACGTTGTTATCCCTCAAACAGGCATAGTAATCTAAGAAGGAAGGGGCTTTCCAAGCGGTCGTCAGAGACCGGGGAAGGCTCCTTTTTTGATCTAGCTGAGGGCTGCTTATGTGCAAGTCGGCGGTCATTTTTTCGATGGATAGTTATTGTTGGATACTATATTCAATGCTACACTAACTGCAGGTGGTACAATAACAAACATATATAGAAATATATGGTATAGTGGATGATATTCTCTCACAAATCGAAAGTCAGGTGATTTAGGTGACGGTAGGCGAACTAATAAAATCCTATATCAGACTTTAGATGAACTGGCAGCAAAAGTTAAGCGATTTGAGGATATAAATAAGAAAGTACAAATGGGCTTAATTAATAATTTTCGGAGTAAATCACCTCGAAATTAACGGGATTTCCCATATAGGTTCGTATATGGATGTAGGATATGTACTGAGAAAAGATTATCTCGGTGCATCTGGTCATGATGTCCCTCAGTATGATGTTGATGGGAAAGCAATAATTGGTTCTTTTTCATAATGGCGCGAAGAATATGAACTATCCTAAAAATAAAAACGGACATACATACGGTTCTATCACAGATGCTACTTCTCTAGAAACGAGACCTGAATTAATCAGTGCTATAGGTGTGGATGGCACAAAAGCATATGTACTGAAATAAGACATAGACGGTGAACAACCAAAATCACCCGAGGAAGCCATTGTGAAACAGAACAGAAGATCGCCGGGTGGTTGTAATATTCCGCTGTATGACGTTGATGGTGAAACCGTAATTGGTGTGTTTCATGTTGAAGGTAAGTAACAAATAAGTATGTTCAAGTGTTACGGAAGACGATAGTGAAAATGATACAACGTGACAAGGCTGCCGCGATAAACCGGCAGCCTTCTTGAGCTAAAATGGCAGTAAACGTTAGCCAAGCAATAAAAACGCAAAAATAATGGGTAGTAGAAAAGGGGGAATTAGCGAATGTTGAGGCAACGGCAATTTTGGTTATTCATCGCTTTAGCAGAACTTATAGTACTATTAACTGTGTCGTGGGGATTGATTGTTAACCGGCATGAGGTTGCACGATACGAAGGTAATTACGAGACAATGTTAAGAAATCAAGTAACGATTTTATTCACAGCCGCCTACGATAACGAAAAACTGATTAAGCGGTTAATCGCGGGTGAAATATTATCTCTTGAGGAAGGCCGGAAACTACGTGAAGGAACCCTTACATTTTCCAATTCGTTCGGGAATCTACATAGTTTGGTAATCCAACGATTGGGAGAACCTCCAGAAAAGCTATCAATGGAACCCGCAGTGATCGCGTACACAATGACACAGTTCTTAGATAAAAAGGTACTGTTACCCAATTCTGATTCCTTGCAGATCAAAGGAATGGAAAAACAAATTCAAGCCATGCACCAAATTCACCAGCAATGGATTGAGGCCTTGGGTGGGGGAAAATCCGTACCTGATCCACATCGATGGAAGGAGATAGCGGAAGAGCTATCCATTGGAACAAAAATGAAGTCTTTGGATTTGGAAGCGATATTGTATCGTTGATTGCAATAGGTTGAACTAATGAGAACATTAGCCAATAACATGGACAAATAACCGCGATGCGCTGCTCCCTCTTGTCGTTGAAGTAACGGGAGCGGGATTGGGAAATTGAGTAACTTCTTTCCAGTTGAACCGTTAAATATTAAGGAGGTGTCAATGGTGAGGAAGGGGTTAATATTTTTTGTTGTTATATTGTTGTTAACCGGGTGTAATAGTGGAAACAAAAATAATTTTATTACTGATTTTAAAGCAAAGATTAACGAAGGTGTAAATTTATGGACTTCGGTTAATTATGATATTGTGAGGGATAAACAACTGATAAATGAAATCGATAAACCGTCCGATCCATTAGAAACGCCAATTATGATACGAGTTTCTGTTGAAACAGTAAATAAGGGCAATCAAACTGCTGAATCGATTAAGATTAAATTTAACGAACCTACTCCTTTTTTACAAAAGCATTCTACTGGACATGGTGGTGTTACAAATGGTTCTTTAGATAAAGATGAAATATTTGAATATTACTTCACTTACACCTTTGCTAACGAAGAAGACCTTGAATCATTTACTAAACAGGCATCGGTGGTTTTGAATTGGAATGAAAATCAGGTGAGCAAAGAATTAAGAATAAACCTACCTAGTAAGCCGCTAAAGTGACAGGATCATTGGCAAAACTAACGGCGAACGTTAGCGGAATAACCATGGAGCAGACCGCCGGCAGCTGCTCCCTAGTATCGTTGAAGTAACGGGAGATTAGTGGAACGATTACTGGTAAACTAAGTCAAATTTATGTAAAACTGAGGTAATAGTCTGTGCTTAATCTAACTGAAGGATTGAATAGAATGCTTCTAACTAGGAAGAAGCCAACAGTAAGACTCCTTAAGTTAAGTTCATCTATAAGCTTTTTGTTATTTCTTATTTATTTACTAAACAACATCAGTCCTTTTCTTTCTTTAGGACCCGAGCAAAGACACATGAATAATTCAATCATCACTTGGTTGCTATTTTCTTTTATATCCCTTTGTATTCATTGGCTCGCCTATCACAACGGGACGAAAAACCATAGCGAAATGCATCAGTTTATTATGCAGAATGTTTTTAATATAATCTCATTAATTTACTTTTCTTTGCAGATTCCACCCATTTATTGGTGGTATGCTACCCGTGAAAGTTTTCCTATGCTTATTCCCATGTTCATGATTATCACTCACGGATTGTTAGCTATTATTTCTTTTTGTGCGATGTATAAAGTGATAAAGAATGGGTTGTTAAGCTCTAACGAAGAACGAGTTGAATGACATCAACACGGGGCTTCCGCGTAATCAATCGGCAGCCTTGTTCACCTAGATAACGGAACTTTCCTTCTGTTGGAAGCGTATCAATGTATCATTTGTTGTTTATAGAATTGGGGGTCATTTATTATGAAAATATCAATAGAAGAGAAAGATATTTCGGAAATATCATTGATAAAACCATTATGGGAAGGCTTGAGAAATTACCATAATTCTTTGCCTAATGGCACGGTATCAAACAAACAGTTTGAAGAAAGAGTTGGACAATTAGAAGAAAAAGCTAAGAATGGAAAAATACAAATACTTATAGCCGTTGACGACCAAAGCGGAACATATATTGGTTATTCGATTTCAACTATCTCTAAAGAAAATGAAGGGGAACTGGATTCTTTATTTTTACTTGAACAATATAGAAGCCAGGGAATTGGCGATATGCTAATGAATAAGTCTATGGGCTGGTTTGATGAAAATGGAGTAAATAACATTCGAATCTTAGTAAGTTATTTGAATGGAGATGCTGTGAAATTTTATAAGAAATTTAAATTCGAACCAATCAGTTTAATACTAAAAAGGCAATAGTTTGTTGAAGTAACGGAGGATAGTTGAATAAACTATTAGGATGCGGCAGCCGGCTTTTGTAGGAGCTGCGTTAACGAATTAAACGATTAACCAATAATAGGAAAATGGGGCTGGTTGATTTTCTCTTTTTTGTATAATTAATTCCTATATCATTTGGTATAGAACGAAAAAGAGAGGTGACTTATGACCAAAATTCCTGTTACGCAGAGGTTTCTTCGTGGAACCATCTCTTTGTTTGGGTTTCCACTCACATTGATTCAACTAATCGTTTCGAAGTGCTCATTACATAAACATAAGCCACCGGGTGAATTAATTCCAATAGGTACGCGCAGTCTTCATACCATTGTAACTGGAACTGAAAAAAATAAACTTCCGACAATAATATTAGAATCGGGAATGGGCGGAAGTGCTTTGGATTGGGCGTTAGTTCAACCAGAGTTATCTAAATACACAAGGGTTCTTTCTTATGACCGAGCAGGATTTGGTTGGAGCACTGAAACGATCCAAAAGCCAACATGTAAAGCATATGTTCAAGATCTCAGGGACATACTTACTCGGGTAAAATTAGATCCCCCTTATATTCTTGTTGGACACTCATATGGCGGGATGATAATGAGGCTGTTTGCTTCGGAATACCCGGAGGAAGTTGTGGGGATTGTCTTAGTGGATTCGACACACGAGAAAAGATATGTAGGAGCTTCACTCAATCAAAGAAGAAATGAGGAACTACAACGGCAACAAAATAGACTGAGACTTGGCTATTTACTATCACCGATAGGTTTACCTCGTTTGTTAAAACTGCATATTGGAGCAAAGAGGCTACCACCAATTATTCAAAAAAAAGTAAAGGCACTAGGGCTTCGAAATAATGCGTACAAAGCAGCCTATTTAGAATTTATTTGCATTTTTGAAAGCGCCAACCAGTTAATAAATTCATTTCCTTTGAAATCAGAATTACCGCTAATAGTAGTAACTGCGGGAAAACAAAGTGATGATTGGAAAGAGATGCAAAAGGAGTTTTTAAATCTAACATGGAAAGCCCAACAGATCCTTGTTGAGGATTCTATTCAAGTACATAAACCACGTGCAGTTATTGATTCAGTATTGAGTTTATTACTGGGAACGTTAGTACGAAATAACTTGGAAAAACCCCTATCATATCGTGAAACCATTAGGGAAACGGGAGGGCAAGGTTTGAATCCTTCATTTGAAACTAAACGTTTATTGCTCCGACTTTTTGAATTATCAGACGCAAAATTCGTTCAGGTATTAGCTGGGGATCAGGACGTAGCAAGTACAACTCTTTCCATTCCTCACCCTTATCCGGACGGGGTAGCTGAAGGGTGGATCGAGCGGACGCGCCAAGCTGCAGAAAAAGGCGATATTTTTTCTTTTGCTTTGCTTTCGAAAGAAAATGGTAAGCTCATCGGTTGCATAAGTTTAAGGTTGGCTAAACAATTCAACCATGCTGAACTTGCTTACTGGGTAGGTAAGACATTTTGGGGTCAAGGCTTTGCAACAGAAGCTGCCCGACGGGTTATCCAGTTTGGATTCGAGGAATTGGAGTTAAATCGAATTTATGCTGCTGCGATGACAAGAAACCCAGCTTCCTATAAAGTTATGAGCAAGATTGGCATGAAACACGAAGGTACTTTTCCGCAGCATATAATCAAGGCCGGAAAGTATGAAGATTTAATTTACTTTGGCATGCTCAAAACGGACTATTTGAAAATGGTTTAAAGATATTAACAACAACACCCAGGTTACCGACCAAGTGGAAACGAAGGTCTTTATTAAGGTAACGGGGAACCTACACATGAACAAGTGCGCTGCGAGAATGACCAGCAGCTTTCTTGAGAGTGGATATTGCTTTCGTCGATCAAGGGAATGAGACGAAGGTCTTTGAAACGTTCGACGCGGAAAGCTCCAATCCCGCCGACTTCCAGCAAGCAGGCTGGCAAGCGATCATGGACAATTTCAAAGCCTATACCGAACAAAACTAATCATCGCGAAGAAGACGCCGAGGAAGATGCCCGGCGTCTTTCTTTTTGAACCATAATACGAGCGTGCTCTCCGTTAGCCTCAACCTTGTGCCGCTTCCATGTTCATGTAGTTAATGGCCCACAAATGGCCGTCCAAGTCCACGAAGCCCCAATGATACATGAACCCATGTTCTTCAGGTTCAGCGTGCAATTTCCCGCCCAAGGAGATCGCGGTATTCACGATTTCATCGACCTTTTCCCGACTCTCGAAGGCCAATGCGATCGTCATCTGCGCATACTTGCTCGTATCGACGGATTCCTTCTCTGTCAGCGTATTAAAGAATGCTTGATTGATCAGCATGACCTGCAGGTTGTCGCCGATCACGATGGCTACCGAATTCTCGTTCTCGGGGAATTGCGGGTTGAGCTCGAATCCGAGTCCGGTGAAGAACACTTTCGATTGTTCTACGTTTTTTACAGGCAGGTTGAAGCTCGTGAATGTGGACGTTAATGCCATTTTCAAAACACCTCTTCGTCAAATTAATTAGTGTTCATTTATGCCTTCGTTTATATAGACGACAGCCGATCCGGGAATTCATCGGTCTCATGGATTCGGAAGCGTAAATTTTGAAAATAACTCGGTATTGAGTTCGGATACCCGCCATTCCCGTAAGGTTGCTTATTCTTATTGTGCAAGGATAAAGATTGAACCCCTCTAAAAAGGAAATTTGTCTGAATATATGACAATTAAAGGGTGGATATCGAGCGAATTTGAATGAGGTTTGGAAATTAATGGTGATTTATCTACAGTTCGTCGAGAGTCGTCCGAGTCTCTAGGAACCCCAGACAAGTATGATCACGAAGGGCGTATCCATCCCGCCCATCCGCGGCAATATTTAAGATTCGGCGGGACAGCAGATCGCGTATTCGATCTCAACTCAGTCCCTATATTTTACTTTCAAAACAGGCTTTAAGCAAGAAGCGGCGGATGTGCTGGCTGCAAAACTCGGATGTTTAACGAAAAAGGCGAAGCGAATTCCAAGCCGTTAACGACTGAGGAAGTTATCGAGCGTAACAGGCGTGTATTATAATGCAACGAAGCATGTATTAGCGGTTGTTTTTAAAGCAGATTACATTATTGGAGATATAAATCGCCCGCAGCAAAAATCCCGTACACTCGATGCAATGAAAGCAAAGTGTTTTGTTCCGTGTGAAACGTGGAAGTAAATCCAGCATATAACTTATTGTCAAGATTATACAACGAATAAAAGCTTGGTTTTGTTAAGCTCTATCGGGAGACGATAGTGCTATTACCAGGGAGCAGATCGCTACTGATAAGCTCCCCAATTTCATTGAAGTAGAGGGCAGCATTCCTGCAAGCAGAGTTTTGGTTCAGGAAGATGGAATGACTTATTTAAATGCGTTGATTAATTCACGTTGGGGGGAAGCCAGAAGTGGAAGGGGTCATTAGAGCAGCTCGACCCGTAGAGGAACAATTTTAAGCGATATTGCTTATAGATCAAAGGCATTTTGGGGATATGACCCGGAATACATGCTGCTTGCTAAGAAGGATTTAACTATTACTGAAGAAAACATTCTTGGTAATTGGGTATTTGTAATCGAAAATCAGAACACCGTTAAAGGTTTTTACGAGTAAAGGGGAAACTCCAACAATGAGGTTGAATTGTTTTGGTTATTTGTTGATCCAAATTCAATCGGGTCAGGTTACGGGAAAAGCTTAATGAAACACGCTATACAAGTAGCGGTGGATAATAATTTTAATCACATTAGAATAAAGAGTGATCCCAACGCGGTGGGATTTTATAGAGCGTTCGGAGCAGTAATAATTGGGGAATCCTCTTCGACTGTTCGCCCACTACGTTAACGGGCAGTTTAGTTGAAGAATGTAAATGGTTCCTTTATGTTTATGCCAAGCAAGAATAACCCCTCCGAACAGATTGGAGGGGGTTGTGCTATCTAAAATTCATCCGTAAGTCCAAGCACTTATTATGACCAAGCAACCACTTTGGGACAGTTCGGACAAGTTGAATAGGAAATTACTATTGGGGATACTGATTTATAAGTTTGCAATAGCCTCCTGTGTTGTCCAAGTAGCACTGGCAAATGCTTTATAATTGGTAACGGCAGCTTGAAAATCCTCTTCACTAATTGTTGCGGTGGCATCGTATACAACAGCTGTTTCAAAACCAGTTTCGATTAGATGCCTCATATGGGACTCTACACAAACGTTGGAAAGCACCCCTGCAATAATTATCTTCTCTTTTTTATGTTGTCGTAACTGATATTCCAAGTCATTTGTTTGTGGGCTGGCAACCTTGTGAGGAGTTGCAATGACGGTTCTTCTATCAAAAATATAAGGTTTGAAAGAATGAACAAAATCAGCTCCAAATGAAGGTGATGTGTACGCATTTGCCACTTGATACATTCTAAGACCTAATAGCATCTTTTGTTCATTTCCTGTAAATTTCCAGCTATAATCATGAGGGTATAAATAATGGGGCGATATGAAAAGCTGGTATCCCTTATTCATAGCAGTTCTCATTAATAGTTCAAGGTTTTGTATCGTATTGTTTCGTTCAATAGTTCCTTTAGTCAGATGATAGCCTCTTCCCCCAGGACTCATAAAGTCATTTTGTGGGTCTGTGATTACAATAGCAGTATTATGGGGATGTGGTTTAAACGGCAAATTACTTACCTCCCTCGCAGCATAAGCTTGCGGAAATGTTTGCAACCTGTTCAGGGAAGATAGAGATGTTTTTTTCTAAAAAAGTTCAGCATTGACAAGACAGCCGCACCGAACAAGTACATAGTCATTAAAAACTTTATAGGCATTTATATGTATTTGTAGTTTGTTTGGTTCCCTTTGTTGTGGAAATTCGTGTCAAACTTTTCCAGAAGGTATGCTAACGGGTACAAGAGTTCAATAACAACACACGAGGCTGCCGCGGAAACGATCGTGGCCTCGCTCAGCTAACGGGCAGATTTGCTAAACAATACATGGATGAGGGAGAATTCATTGATAACGATTAAGAACCATCAAGGTGAATATTTATTTAGAGTCGCAGGCGTATTACGTAGTGGAGATAAGATTCTCTTCCAGAGAAATAAGAAAGGGGATGCTTGGGTCTTACCTGGGGGAAGAGCCGAAGTGAACGAACCAACAGGGAACGTAGTCGTTCGTGAATTTTTGGAGGAGTTAGGGTTTCGAGTCAAAGTCTCACGGCTGTTTGCCATTATTGAAAATTTCAATGCCTATGGGAATGAGTCACTTCACGAATTTGGAATGGAGTGCTACTATAATTATGCAGTCGAAAAACACCCTCGTATGAAATAAAATGAAGATGACGAGGGGACGAGAGACAATGAAACGGTACGACAAAGTATTCAAAGATGAAGCAGTAAGATTGAGCGACGAGATTGGACCAAAGAAAGCTGCTGAGCAGTTAGGCGTAGCCTACCACACCTTGCAGGATTGGAGAAAGCGAAGAACTCTGCACGGCGACGGAGCGCATGTCGGAAGCGGACGTGCTTACCCATCTACCGAGAAGACTGCCCGTGAAATCGAATTGGAAAGAGAAATAGGCGAGTTGCGCCGCGCAAATGACATTCTCAAGGACGCACTCGGTTTTTTCGCATTAGACCGGAAGCGGTAAAGGCGTGCCAGCTCTATGCTTACATCCGTGAACGACGTGGCCGTTGGACCGTCAAGGAGATGTGCGAAGTACTGGCTGTCAGCGAATCGGGCTATTATCGTAGCTTGAAGCCAAGACCCAAACAGGAGCGGCAAGAACGCCTTCTGGTCAACATTAAAGAAATCATCGGGGAACATGAAGACAACAATAATTACGGTGTCCAGCGTATTTTGCTGGCGCTGTCACAAATAGATATTAAGACCAGCTACAGTACCGTCCGTCGGATTATGAAGATGCACGGCCTGCTGAAGAAAGTGAAGCGTCATCCAAATGGCATTACACGCGAGGATGCTGCAGCTCAAAAGAGCGAGAACCTGATCAAGAGAGATTTCAGTGCCTCAGCCCCCAACCAAAAGTGGCTATCAGATATCACGGAGGTTCCTTGTTCAGACGGCAAGTTGTATCTATCCGCCGTACTGGATTGTTTCAACGGAGAGATTGTAGGCATCGCCATGGACGACAACATGCGTAAGGAATTATGTATCCAAGCTTTCGAGAACGCCTGCAGGGCAAGAAGTGCTCGCGGAATGATTTATCATAGCGATCGCGGCAGTCAATTCACAAGCCGCGCTTTCCGAGAGAGCCTGGCTAAACGTGACGCCGTTCAAAGTATGAGCGGCACGGGGCGTTGTTATGATAACGCACGAATGGAAAGCTTCTTTGCTACGCTCAAGAAAGAAAAGCTGTACAAGATCAAGACCGAGTACTATCCGATGGCCTACATTAAATCGATCATCTTCAGATACATCATGGTCTACTACAATAGACGGCGGATCTACACCTCTAATCCGGGGGGCTGGCCGCCATCCATTTATCGCGAAAGAATGCTGTCGCAAGCAGCCTAGTAACGGGATGCCTGTATGAGTGTGTTTTCAAACTGCACTTTTATTGACAACTCCAGAATGTATTATGAGGTCGAGTCACTTGATCAATTGCAATATGATTTCATAGAGTTTGAAGGTATTGAAGAAACAGTAAACCTGACGTTTAGGTGGATTAGTTTGAGTGAAATCAACCAAGTAAAGCTGTATCCTAAGGCGTTACATCAGTTATTGACCGAAATGCCTGCAGATTTCAGGCACTTAATGAATTTTGATGATTAAACTTATTGGATATGATAATTGAATCCGTAGTCTAAAACCTCCTACTAGAAGCAAACTAGAACTAATTGCTCTAATAGGAGGTTTTGGTTATGATGTTAAGCGAACTTTGGCTTCTTTATGAAGCGGACAAGCGAATTCAAGGGTTTAGTCCAAATACATTAAAAGCATATGCTTTGCAGCTCAAGATGCTGGTTACTGATCTCGGGGATATTGATATTTCTGAGATCACTCTGAATCTGCTAAAAGAATACCTAGCTAAGCAGTCCGAACGGTTGAAACCAAGTAGCTTAGGGCACCGCATTCGTTTTGTACGTTCCATATTCCGGTTTGCATATGAGGAAACCTATTTACCTACCAACCCTTCGCTCAAACTACGTGAGCCCAAAATGGCTAAACGTATTCCTAAGTTTTTGGTGGAAGAAGATATCATTCATCTGAAGATCTCATGTCAAACACATAGAGAAAGAGCGCTACTTGAGTTTCTCTACAGCACAGGCTGTCGTATTGGAGAAGTCGAGAAGTTAAACATTGAGGATCTGAATTGGGAGAACTGCTCTGCCATTGTAAATGGGAAGGGGTCAAAGCAGAGAGAAGTTTACTTCACCACTGAGTGTAAGGTATGGTTGAAGAAGTACTTAGCTAATCGTGAGGACTCGTGCAAAGCCCTATTTGTAACGGATACAAAACCAATTAAGCGCATGGCTATTCCAACACTCAGGTGGGCATTAAAACGGCTAGCAGATCGCGGAGAGATCGAGGCAAATGTATAACCCCCATCGCTTTCGTCATACCTACGCGTGCCAACTCCTAGATAACGGAGCCCCGTTAGATTTTATTCAAGGCATGCTAGGACATGAAAAAGCATCCACCACCCAAATATATGCTCAACTGCGTGGTGAACGCCGGAGAGAACTTTATCGTCGGTTCTTTTAGCGTCATTTTGTTTTGGAGTAGCGATGAAAGTTCAATTATTAAAAAGGAGACAGAGAGCTTGGGGAGCAAATTGACGCCTAAACAACAAAAACGACAGCAAGAGCATGAAATTATCGACGAGTATCACAAATTGGTAACTGAAGAAGCTCTGGAACCATTATACCAATCTTTTTTGGAATGGAAATCAGGGTCAATACCGTATTTCGAACTAACTGAGTTAATCCATCAATTCCATAAGAAGAATCAGGAGATCTACAGAGATTTTTCATACTCCGAGCACAAAGAACTCCTTCTGCTGGCTAAAATGAAATTGGGCCGATTAACCGAAAAAGATAATTATAGATAACAAGTGGTTATTGGAACGTTGGGGGTATGAGGATAGGACATAAGCCACAGCATGACCTCCGTTGGCCATAAACGCTAATACGTGACAAATATCGGGGGGCTGCCTCCTTGGGTCCATTATGCTAAAGGGCAGGATTGCTTAGTGATTACCCGGAAACAGCATTATAATGATGGGGTACTAGTAACCAGACAAGAGGTGGTTTAATGTCCGAATATTCTCAAATACAAACTTATATCAAGAGTAACCCGGAAAATTTCAAAGACGTTATAAAGCATTTTGCTGAAGTGCTAAACTCTCTGGGACTTGATTCTAAATACTTCACAACTGATCAGGAATGGGAACTCTTACACATTCTGTGGGTTGGTGGTGACGCGGAAGAACAATTATTTAATAATAATGGGTACCACCTTCATATTCGTCCATATGTGACGAGCTGGACTCCTAAGGAAAGCAAAGAACTTCAAGACACTTGGCTAGAAGTTAGCTTACTGTTCTTGACAGTAGAAATTGAAAATCCAATGGGACAACTTAAAGATGAACACAAACCCCTCGTATGGGCAATGATGGAAAAGTTCTCAAGGGAATTTAAAGAAAGCGCAGTGTATTTCACAAACGAAGTTACAGACGGAAGACCTTGGGAAGGATTACTATCTAGTGATAAAGAAGGCATATGGGGATTTGATGCAGCCATTCTGCCTGAATTTTTGTCTCATATATATAAGGATTATCCTACTGAAATGTTCATTAACAATAATGCAAACACAATTTTTGTTGCCAGGAAGTCTATCTGGAGGACTGAGCCTTGGTTGACAATTGATTAAGTTATCGGCGAACGTTAGTTCAACTACCGATTGCTGGATCCAGAAATCGATGGAATAGTAAACAAGAGCATATCAAAGAAAAAATAAGCTCGTCCTGCCTGGATTTCGAGCTTATTTTTTCAAGTTCCACGGAGGGCCAATCGGCCGCCAGGAGTAAATTTGGACAGATCCGTGGCTTGCGTTTTTTCGCTATATGAGCTTGCGCGACTGCTTTTAGACGATATGTAAACTTCAAAGGAATTATATGGTAAAATACTCCTTTGAACGATGGTAAGCCGATGTATAAGGAGATGAGTATTAACTAATGATTACAAGCCTTGGTATCTTAGTTTATGTATTCATTGTATCTATTCTGATTTACAGAATAGTAAAGGGTCGGGCTACAAAATATTATGTGGAGTCAATAGGTTTGACACTAATTTCAGGTATCTTATTAGATGTATTGGAGCTTGATCTGATTACTAAAATTACTTTGTGGACGATTCCAGCTATACTGTTATTCATTTTGATTATTTCACGATCAAGAATGCGGTGAACTCTAACAGTGTCCAATAAGGAGGATATGTAAACTTCTATCGGATAATTATCATTCATATGTTATTGGTTACAGTTCCATATTGTGGGATTATTGATGTATGTAAATATGGGAGGGATCGTAGTGATTCGGGAAGCGACCGCAAATGACTCTGGTGTACTTGCAAATTTCTATAAATTACTAGCACCTGCAAGCAAAAATATAAATGTTTTGCCTGAAAGAATTGAACAGATTAAAAAAGATGAGAACAACTTTTTGTTTGTTTATGAACAAGATGGAGAAATATTAGGGACTATATTTCTAACACTTTGTCTTGACCCTGCCTATGAGTTCAGACCATATGGTGTTGTTGAATACGTCTTTGTAACTGAGGAAGCACGCGGTCGAGGAATTGGAAAAGCATTATTAAATTATGTGGATGAGGTATGTGTTTCTAGACATTGTACGAGAATTTGTTTAATGAGTAGTGTCCAGAGAACAGATGCACATCGCTTTTTCGAAAACGGCGGTTATAACGGAACGATAAGTAAGGCATTTAAAAAATATATAAGAGTTAGACCGGTCACTTGGTGAGATTTAATTGCGTCCGACTTCGTAGAATATGTAAACAACAGGCCGTGTCTGGGACAGATCCCGGGCACGGCCTGTTGGGGTTACAGCGGCAAACTTAATATAACCGTCGAAATCGGACGCATCATATTGCTGTGGAGCCTTTAAAACGGCGCCGTGCTTTTCTCATGGCAACGCGGTCATAGGGGAGCTGGCGTAGGCCAGTTATCCGGATTAGAGGCAATCATCGACTGCTCAATAATATACCTTAGGGCCTCGGACTGGTTCATGTCCTGGTCGTATTGAACTTGCTGAATAAATGCCCAGGCTTCCTCCGTTAAGGTTAGGGACACTTTCTTGGTCAACCCCAACGACGGTCGGCCCATCTTCTTAGACTTTACTTATTTTATTGAGTTTGAGGGTTTGGCGACTCAAAAAGCCGCGTGAAATAAAGAAATCCAGTCTAATACTTTATTTCTGATGACATTTTTTTTGTTGTCTGAGAATAAAGTTGTTTATTTTATAATAATGTCGTTTAAAAATGGAAAATACGTACAGTCTAGTATTGCGCCTGCGCATAAAAAATGCGTCAAATTGCTTATGGCAAAATTAACACCACAAGATAATCGGGACGCAAGATTCACCCACTAGCATTAAAGGTTAAAAGCAGGTAATGTAACGAGAAGATAGTTTTAGGCCGCGCCTGTTTGACAATTGATCTAATTATGAATATGATGTGAGTATTACGAGTAAGGGGATGCTTTTATGTCCGGAATGGTTCTTAACTAATCAGTTTCATAGCTAATCGTTACGCTTAAACGACACGCTACAGGTCTGTCCATTTATAGGGATCTGACATTCGTGACGGTAACGGTATGGCAATGATGGTTAAGAACATCGGGAATCCTTACGCCGTTTCATAGGTCTATCCTTTGGCGAATGAAAACCGTGCTCTTGCAGCACGTTTTTTTTTACCCTTTTTTGGGTAATCGTTTTATCGCCAAATGGAGTAGTCTGTTTTATGAGGGCAGAAGATGAACGTCATGTTCATTTTCTGCCTTTTTTTGTTTTCTACTGCGTAAAAACATTAGGGAGGTATCGAAAAACATGAATTTTGATGTGACGAATCGTTTGGAGTATGAAGCAGTTAAGGAGCGGTTAATGCAATTCGCGGTCTCATATCTGGGCAAAAAGCGTATCAGGCAGATGCAGCCGTTGACAGATATAAACGTAATCAGGCATCTGTTGTCCGAAGCGGAAGAGGCAAGAGAGATCATCCGGTATGGGGCAAGCGTTCCGATCCCCGCGCTCGAAGGGTTGGAGCAGTTGACTAACAGCCTGGGAAAAGGGCTGCTCTTGACGATGGAGGAGCTAGGACTGATCGGAAGGTTGCTGGAAAGCACAGAGCAGCTCAAGCGATTCATGACCAAGAAGGAAACCTTAGCGCCTGTGGTAAGCTCCTACGCGCTTTCGCTGCATGAGTTAAAGGAGCTGAAGAGTGAGATCGTACGCTGTATCCGGCATGGGCAGTTGACAGATCAAGCAAGTCCGGAGCTCGGCAAGATTCGGAAAAAAATCGTAATCACCGAGGAACGCATCAAGAAGAAGCTCGAAGGTACAATGCAGAAATACCGTTCCTATTTGCAGGAGTACATCGTCAGTATGCGTGGAGACCGTTATGTGCTGCCTGTGAAGAAAGAACATCGTAAACTCATTGCGGGCGTGGTGTTGGATGAATCGGCCAGCGGGCAGACGGTATTCATCGAGCCGGCGGATATCACCTCATTGACCTTCGAGCTGAGCGGACACCGGGCCGAAGAAGCCAGAGAAGAGATGAAGGTGCTTGGGCACCTGACTGAATTGACGGAAACGTATAGCGGAGAGCTTTCGATCAATCTGGAGACGATTGGGCATTACGATTTTCTGTTTGCCAAGGCGAAATATGCGCTAGCTCTGGGCGGCCGTTCTGTCCACTTGAATCAAGACGGAATCATCCGTATCGAAGCCGGTAAACACCCGCTGCTTGGCGATCGATCGGTGCCGCTCGATTTCCAGATCGGGGAAGGGTACCGTACCTTGATCATCACCGGTCCTAATACGGGAGGCAAAACCGTCGCTTTAAAAACCGTAGGATTACTGACGATGATGGTTCAATCCGGGTTGTTGATCCCGGTAGAAGAGGGCAGCCAGTTCGCGGTATATACGGACATTCTGGCGGACATCGGCGACGGGCAAAGCTTGGAGCATTCGCTTAGCACCTTTTCTTCGCATATCACAAATGTTATCCGTATTTTGGACGCGGCAGGTCCGGCATCCTTGATTTTGCTCGATGAACTGGCCACCGGCACAGACCCGGGAGAAGGGATTGGGCTTTCGATAGCGGTATTGGAGGAGCTGCATAAGCGCGGATCGACCGTAGTGGCAACGACGCATTTTAACGAAATTAAGCAATTTGCCGAGGCGGCAACCGGATTTCAGAACGCCAGCATGGCCTTCGATTTGGAGACGCTGCAGCCGCTGTACCGGCTAACCATTGGCGCAGCCGGGAGCAGCTATGCTTTCCAAATTGCGCTCAAGCTCGGCATTCCGGAGAAGATCATTGAGCGTTCGAAAGCGATAACTTACAGCCATGCCAATGGAGAAGGTAAAACGCTGGTATCTATTGAAAAAGCAGTTGTACCGCAAACGGAGGATGTGGAGAGAGACATATCTCCTCCTAAAACTGAGCATGCCGGAACGTCGAAACGGGTACACCCGCCGGGACTTCAACCGGCCTTTGAAATCGGAGATTGCGTTTGGATTCATTCTCTCAAGCGAACCGGAATCGTTTGCAGCTTACCTGACGACAGGGGCAATGTCACGGTGCTGATCCAAAAAGTGAAGGTGAAGCTCAACCGGAAACGTCTGTCGCTTTATATCGAGAAAAAGCAGCTATATCCCGAAATCTACGATATGGATCATGTGTTCGAATCGAAGGAGGTACGCAAAAAACGAAAGCTTATGAACAAACGGCACGTGCCGGGGAACATCATTATCAAGCCTTCAGAGGAATGAGAAGCAAGTCCTCGTAGTAAAGACAATTGATCTTTGGTTTAATCGAGGCAGCAATCCAGTGTGATAGAATGGCCGGGGCCAGGTTCTTTGCCGTAATCCCGCGCGGCTTTAACGGGAACTTAACGAAATAACTAGGGAGCAGATGGCGGCGGCGACTGCTCCTTGGCCGCGTTGAGCTAAAGGGCAGCATTGCGTGACAAGACAATCACGCATCGTTCATTAACGCTTACTATAAGTCCTTACGTCCAAAAGAAGGTCCGAATACGCTGAAATATGCAGTTACTCAAACAATAGTCGATTATGCGGTGAATCAGACCGATTGTCACCTCGTTCTATGTAATTCTAATCTTGCAGGAAACAGTCGTATGGACGTACTGGACTATTTTCGAAGAAAAGGGTTTATAACCAGTCTGGTCTATTTAGATATTCCAGATGACGTGCTTTATTTACGGATAACAGAAAGCCAGCGTAGCAAAGACATTTTTCGGAGTGCTTCAACGTTCGAGGATGTGCTTGCTCGACAACAAAAGAGCGAAGCATCGGCTCCAAAAATAAGCGAAGCTGACCACCTCTTTGTAGTCAGCCGTAATGAAGAAGACGTACCGATGGTTATTAAGAAGAGTACGGAAATCACAGAACTTATGTAGGTTTTAAAGCTATACATTTTTTGTTCAAGAAATTATTCAACTAACTAAAAAATGTTAGAGGAATAACCTGAGAGCAGACCGCCGGGGCAGCTGTTCCCAGGTGTCGTTGAAGTAACGGGAGTTTAACGCAAAACAGGAGGCTATCGTAATTTAGCAGCCGCTCTCTAATGGTAGTTGGAATTGTGCGGAGGTCAGATAGATGCAATAATGGATGCAAAGTTAATAGGACGTAGGAGAACGTGTCGAATATGGACAAGGAGAAAAAGGCTCTGGAGAAAGCGACGGTGTTTGAAACAGGCGAGATCATAACAGCGAAAGTGTACAAGGTCAGCCCGGAGCAGAAAGAGGAACTCGATCGTTTGTCAGCAGAGAGACACGAAAAGTTACTCCAAAATGCAATACCGAAGATCCGGGCGCGGTACGAGCAGTTGGTCAAGCTCCGGCAACAACAGAAGGTAGATGACGGTGGCAAGTCGTCCGAGTGATTAAGCAATTGGGATACGATGCGCAATAATCTGGCGGCAGATCGGCACACTAAAGGGCAGTTTAACACAGCAAATATTACGCTACCGAACAACATCCTACGAGTTATGACTAGACTAATTGCCATCCCCTAAGGGGCTCTTTTTTATTTAATCTTTTTTCTTGACCTTTACATTAATGTAAAGCTTTATAATAAAGCTAACGTTCCCAATCAATGAGGTGATCGTTTTGAAGATCGGAAAGGTAAGAAAAATAACTGGCGTTAGTGCCCGTTCGATTCGTTATTATGAGGAGAAAGGATTGATCAAGGCATCTCGTCAAGGAAATAATTACAGGGAATATGACGAAAAGGTGATCGATTCCATAAACGAAATTCAACTTTATCTAGGTTTAGGGCTGACAACGGAGCAAATTCGAGACATCATCTTCTGCAAATATCCTGAGCATCAGGAGCATAAAGATAAGGGCGTCTATTGTGAGGAATTACTGCTTATGTATCAGTCGAAAATGCATGAGATCAACCAACAAATAGCTGCTTTAACTGAAGCGAAGTTCAATTTGGCTGAGAAAATCAATCAGATGGTACAAAAACGAGAGGAAGAAATTGAATGACTATATTAGTTGCAGGGGCAACAGGAACCGTAGGGCGGCACGTCGTGGACCAACTTATTCAAAGGGGGCTGAAGGTACGTGCATTGACACGTAATCCGCTGCAAGCCAATCTTCCTAATGATGTAGAGGTTGTCGCGGGAGATTTAAGTGATCCAAGTACGCTAGTTTCTGCGTTGGTTGGAATAAGCGGCATGCATTTGATTACAACAGGCGCCGAATATACCCCGTTACAAACGGGACAAGAAATCGTTGAACTTGCTGAGAAGGCTGGGGTGTGCAGAGTTACCGTATTATGGAACGGAGAGAAAGGTCCTATTGAGAAGGCAGTTGAGGCTAGTGGTCTGGAATGGACTCAACTTCAAGCCTTTGAATTTATGGCTAATGCACGGAAATGGGCGAACTCTATACGCTCTGAGGGGGTTGTTCGAGATCTGTTTGGAGGATCACGAATTGCTTCTGTTCATGAAGCCGATATTGGAAGAGTCGCAGCGGCTGCACTAACTGAGGAAGGTCATGCAGGTAAAATATACACATTAACAGGGCCTGAGAGTTTGTCGGTTCAAGATAAAGTTCGGATAATTAGTGAGGTTATTGGACGTGAAATTCAATTTATCGAAAACACTGAAGAAGAAGAACGTGAACAGATGAGGAAAATGGGTGTTCAGGAGGATGCAATAGATTACGTGATTAGTTGGCACCTTAATCCGCCTAAATCTGCTTTTACCATTTTGTCGACAGTTGAGGAAGTAACAGGACACAAACCGTATACTTTCGCAGAGTGGGTTAAGGAGAATGCAGGATTTTTTATCAATTCGGATAACGCTTGAATCTATTATTTTATTAGACAGACGTGCCAGAGCACATCGCTGGCATCGATACGGTCAACGATTCATTCGTACAAGGGGGAGAAGCTCGAACTGTTAAGCTATCTGGGAACGATAGCGTAATAACCAGGGAGCATATTGCCTCGGCAGTTGCTCATTGGCCGCGTTGAACTAAAATGGAGATTAACCTAAAGAATCCTTTTCCCATATTGGGGAATATCGGTGATTAAATATGCCGTCAAAGGAGTGGTTTACGTGTTTTTGCGCCGAATATTTATTTGTTTAGCTTTCGCCAGGATACCATAGCCCGGGAGGATAGTATAACGACCTCATAATTTGCATGCACGACGCAAATAGGCTATACTTGACAGAATAAAGTAATTGATTAGTCACTAACTATAGGGAGTGTTGGGGTTTATGGCAAAGGATGAAAAAAGCAGCGTGAATCGCAAAGCCGAAATCATCTCGGCAGCGATTGAGGTATTTGCGGAAACGGGTTATTATCGCGCGACGACGGCGCAGGTTGCAGAACGGGCTAAAATTTCTCAACCATACGTGTTTCGTTTTTTTGCAACGAAGGAAGCGCTGCTACTTAGCGCATTAGAGATTTCTTGGGAAAGGATCCAACAATCCTTTAGAATGGTCGTGGAAAGCGCAGCAACCCCTGAGCAACTAGAGGGCGATCTGATTGAGGCATATAAGGAAATCCTAGTCTCCCATATGAATGAAACATATTTGCAAATGCAAGCGCAGACGATGCGTGAGGAGTCGATTCGGGAAGTGATGCGCGACGGTTTTCGGGAAGTGCGTCAAATCGTGTTGAGTGCTTTTCGTGAGAAGGGTCTGCAGAATCCAGAGGATCGGACTTTTATGTTTCTTGCCAGGGGGATGTTGTGCAATATTTCGTGGGCACTTGATATGCCGGAGCTCATCGAACGGGAAGCTTAATATGGCGAAAGCCATAATTTGAAAATTAGTTATTGACCAATCACTAACGAGCTGTTATATTGTATTTAATGGTAAGTGATTGATCAATTACAATACTTAAACGGGAGTTGGAGAATGATGAAAAAAGCGATTGTTATTGGGGCTACAGGTGGCACAGGCGCGGTTATTGTATCTGAACTTGTAAAACGGGGAGTGCCGACGATTGCCTTCGGACGGTCTCGCCAAAAGCTAGAGGAACTTGCTAACCAGTTAGGCAGCCCTGCTCACTTATTGCTTGCAATCGGGGATGCATTCCGGACGGATGATATTGCGGCCGCGGCAAAGGATGTGGATGTACTATTCCATTGCGCGAACGTCCCTTACAACGAGATGGCGAGCAAGCTGATTCCTCTCGGTGAATCTATAATGGAAGCGGCCGACCGATTGAGTTTGAAGGTAGTCGTCATTGATGGAATTTACCCCTATGGACGGAGACAAATGGAAAGCGTGACTGAAGATCATCCTAAGCAGCCTCATACGAAGAAGGGAAAAGTGCGGCTTGCCTTTGAGCAGATGATCTTTAGCAGCAGATGGAGTAAGGCACGCCCAATGATTGTACGCCTTCCGGATTATTATGGACCAACCGCCAACCAAGCTTCATATTTAGGTGGAACGCTCGAAGCAATTGCAGCTGGGAAAATGGCCTTTTTCGTAGGGAATATGAAAACCCCGCGTGAATATGTGTATCTGCCTGACGCGGCAATGATGATTGTGGAGCTTGCGGGACGTGAGCAGGCTTATGGGCAGAACTGGAATATCCCTGGTTCGGACATTATCTCAGGCCGTGAGATTGTCCGTATTGCTCAACAGGCAAGCGGCACTAATAAGCCCGTTATTGCCCTTGGGAAGGTTGGATTATCGCTGCTTGGATTATTCGTTCCCGTCATGAAAGAGGTTGTGGAAATGCTATACTTAACGGAAGAACCGCTGCGCTTAAGTGGGGAGAAGTATCGGAGCCATATCGGGGCTATTCCAGCAACCAGACCTGAGGTTGGTATTACGGCGACCATTCGAGAATTGCAGAAAAAGAAGTGATATTATAATATCCAGTAATTGATTGATCACTAAATTATTAATAGATAAGGAGTTACATTGTTATGACAGTAATGGCTCAATCGTTAAAGGCAATACCTGGGGCAATGCCCTATCGATGGTGGGCACTGATTGCACTGGCATTGGCGCAATTCTTGGTTGTGCTAGACGCTTCCATCGTGAATATCGCGCTTCCAGCGATAGGCTCCGAACTCCACTTGGGAACCAGTATGTTGGGCTGGGTTATTACGGCTTATGTGTTGCCGTTTGGCGGACTGCTTCTACTAGGTGGCAGGCTGTCTGACCGGTTTGGGCATCGGAGATTGTTTATTGCCGGTGTTGCCGGCTTCTCCATCGCTTCGGCGGCCGCGGGAGTGTCTATATCTGGAGAGTGGTTGTTAGTGGCCAGGGCGGTTCAAGGCACCTCTGCCGCCCTTCTGGCACCGGCCGCACTTGCTCTCCTAACCAAACTGTTCGCAGATCCGCAGAACCGGGCGAAAGCACTGGGCATCTGGGGGGCAGTCGCAGGTATCGGAAGCGCGGCGGGTGTTTTATTAGGCGGTGTTCTAACCTCCTCCTTAGGTTGGTCATCGGTATTCTTTGTGAATGTTCCCATCGGTGTTCTGATCATCGCAACAGTGCCCTTCTTAATCCCTAAAGATGCTCCTAGCGAACGCACTGGCTTGGATATGACGGGGGCAGCAGCGGTGACCGCGGGCATAACAGCACTGGTCGCTGCACTCTCCGGAACGGAACGCGTCGGTTGGTCATCGCCGCAGACGCTGATATTAGTGAGCGTGGCTGTTATTCTATTCTCTTCGTTCATCTTCTTGGAAAAACGGGTTGCAAATCCCCTCATGCCGCTGTCCATCTTCCGCAATCGATGGGTGACTGGCGGCAATCTGTCGATGTTCCTCATAGGCGGTGCGACTACGGCATTATTCTTTGCACTCTCCGTTTATATGCAACAGGTATTGCACTATGACGCGATGAAAGCAGGGCTTACTCAGCTTCCAATGGCAGGTGCTTTGGTTGCAATTGCAGGCGTTGTCCCTGCAATAGTTAAAGCATTCGGAACACGTCGCCCACTGGCTGCATCTCTAGTTTTGCTGGCAGCAGGCCTCATATGGCTTTCTTTTGCGCCAAGCAATGCTGCATTCGCTATTCACTTGCTTGGTCCTACCATACTGATTGGAGTCGGACTGGGCGGCGCATTCGTTTCTGGAACGGAGGCTGCGGTACACGGAGTAGCCGATGACGAAGCAGGGCTTGCAAGCGGCTTAGTGAATACGAGCCAACAAATCGGCGGGGCAATTGGCATCGCGGTTTTAACAGCTTTATCCTCGGCCAGGACAGAAAGCCTGCTTGAGCAAGGTGTTTCGCAACCGCAAGCGTTAACGAGTGGCTTTGCTTGGGTGTTCCTGGGTGCTGCCGCATTGGCGATCCTGGGTGCAAGCGTTGTTCTCACCGTAATTCCGGCCCTAAAGAAGCAGTAATATGGACAATAATGCTTCACAACCTAATCAACCCATAATGTTATGTAATGGATTGATCAATAAATATAAGGAGTCGGAATATGCGACTATGGACATGGAAAGGTAAAGCCGGAATCGCCGGTTATGCAGTGGTCATTCTGTTGGTTAGCATCGTTCTCACGTATTTTTGGCAAATGCGAATGCAAAAACCGTTTGAAGCCAATATGGCTGCTATGCAACATATGAGCGGCATGAACGGGCATGAACATGGAACCATGCATGATGCTGCTACCATAGGATGCGAAGCGATTACCGAGAAAGCTGGTAATGAGCCTGTACGTGAGTATCAGCTAACAGCCGCACAACACGAAAATCAATTAGATAATGGGCAAACCGAGCAGGTGTGGGCATTCAATGGACTTACGCCCGGGCCGGAAATTCGAGTGACAGAGGGAGAAAGAGTACGTATCGTGCTGAATAATACAGACATAAAGGAAGGGGTCACTATCCACTGGCATGGGATCATTCTTCCCTGTTCGCAGGATGGCGTAGCCGGCGTAACGCAGGAAGCGGTAAAGCCCGGTGAGCAGTTTACGTATGAATTTATTGCCGATCATCCGGGTACCTACTGGTACCATTCCCATCAAGCCAGCTCGGTACAGGTCGAAAAGGGCTTGCTAGGAAAGCTCATAATCGAGCCTCTGAAGAAACGCTTTGAGTACGAAATAGAGGAGGCTCTTCTTATCCAGCAATTGAACGAAACATGGCTCATGAACGGTTCAACCAAAGGCGTGAATATTCAGGTAAGTCCCGGAAAAACGGTTCGACTACGAATGATCAATGCGGCGAACGAGACGGAAACGATAAGCGTGAATGGGGCAGATTACCGTATTATCGCAATGGATGGCCATGACCTTCATGAGCCTGGGATGCTGGAAAATGTTCAATTCCAAATAGCGGCGGGGCAACGCTACGATCTACTGTTACAGATGCCACAAGAAGGCAAGGTGACCGTCGCAAACGATTCAGGTTTGAGAGCAGTACTGGGAGCAGGGAGCGATCCTAAGCCCCGTTCTGATTACTCGCTGTTCGACTGGACGAATTATGGAGCACCAGACCCACTTGCCCCTGTCGGGAACCTGATCATCGATAAGAGCTATACACTCGATCTTGGTCAAAAGTTGTTCGTCAAATCGATTAACGGCAAGAGCTTTCATGAAATCCCCCCGATCGTTGTGAGAGAAGGCCAGCGTGTGAAGCTCACGATTATCAACAATGGGGGAGGCGATCATCCTTTTCATCTGCATGGGCACGTTTTTCAGGTATTAAGCCGAAATGGCCACCCGCTGACCGGTAGCCCTGTTATTCTAGATACGCTGGCAACGCACGAAGGCGAATCCTATGAGGTATATGTGAAGGCGGATAACCCAGGCTTGTGGATGATGCATTGCCACAATCTGAGGCATTCCTCCATGGGGATGAGTATGATGTTCAATTATGAAGGTATCTCAACGCCATACCGAGTGGGGACAAAATCAGGGAATTTACCGGATTTATAAGGTGGAGCATCAACTCTAATAACCAGTACAATAAACTAGCGGGAATCAAAGGCGGTCGGCGCTGTTCGCCCCTGGCGGCGGGGACGGCTTCGCTCGGTCTACCGGCTGCACGAAGTGGAAATCGAAGTGATATAACCGCTCCGACGATAGTCGGAGAATTCCCGCCGTCATACCGTTAATTTAGCGAAAGTCTACGGAACTGAACGAGAAAAAGCATAATTGGCTTTTTTTTGGTGGGCATCAATTGTTGGAAGGTAGGGCAGCTGTTATACTGAGGAGTAAATCGAATCCTACTCTCCATCGGATCAGGGAGCCTATAGCATGAAACAGATAGATGCATTTGATCGACCCTTTGATAGTTTCGACACGTTAGCCGACCGGATCGGTGAGGCGCTCCGCTGCCCGGTAACGATTGAAAACGCTAACCATCAGCTGATCGCCTACAGCTCTCACAAGGTGCCCGCCGACCCCGCCCGTACGGCAACGATAATCAGCCGGCGCGTGCCGGAGCAAGTCGTTAGCTCCTTGTGGAAGAACGGGATACTGCGGATGCTGATGGATAGCGATCAGCCGGTGAGGGTGCCGGCGATTTCCGACGTCGGATTGGGCGACCGGGTTGTCGTGGCCATTCGGCATCACAACGAGGTGCTTGGCTATATTTGGGCCTTGGAGGACGAGGAGCGTCTGGATGAACAGGGACTGATGACGCTGCGTCAAGCGGCTCGGGCTTCCCGTGATCTCATGCTGCAATTGCAACTGCAGCGAAGCAAGGAAGAAGCCGGCAAGCAAAATTTATTTTGGCAACTGCTCACCGGGAACAGGATGACTGCGGACGAGATCAAACGAAAAGCCGCCGAGCTGGGGATCGACCTCCCTCGAGCTTATCAGGTGATCGTGCTTCAATTCGGATCGGACATTGTCCTCAACGAGTATCGGCAAATCCAGTATATGCTGACCGCAGCGGCGGGCATGTCCGTTAAGCTCCAGGTACGGGATGCGCGCCATCTCATTGTGCTAGCGGGTACTCCTTCCGGGCAGCCGGACAACAAGGCCTCCGGCGCATTCGTCCGCTCGTTCATCCGGCAGTGGAGCGAGCGAATGGGAGGTGCGGCGGTCGACGGCGCCGGCGGGCTTTTCTATGACGATTATACGCTGGTTGAGCGAAGCTATCGGGAAGCTCTTCAGGTGCTGAGCTTGAAGCGTGATTTTCCGCAAGCCTTATCGGACGCGGTCAGCTACGGCGCTCTTGGCTTTTACCGCTTTTTGCCGCTTATGGATCAGGCGGGGAATGCAGCGATGGAGGAGCCAGGCGTTATCCATAAGCTGCTCAAATATGACCAGGAGCATGGAAGCTGCCTGCTGCAGACGCTGCGGGTCTACCTGGAGCAGGACAGCCATGTCAAGGATACCGCCGACGCGCTGCACATCCATACGAATACGCTTACCTATCGGCTGAAGCGAATTGCCGAGGTTGGAGGCATTGATTTGAACAGCATGGATCAGAAGGTGGATGTATACCTCCAGCTTAAGCTGATGACGATAACGCGAAGCGTTTGTTGATTTTAACCAAAGCGCTGCCGATTTTTCTGAGTTTTGCACAATGTGGCGGCGTAAACTCCCCTCTATACTTGTATCAAACATAGCGGGGGGAATCTTAATGAAAATCGGCATACCTAAAGAAATCAAAAATAACGAAACACGAGTGGCGCTGACTCCAGAAGGCGTCAAGCAGCTCACAAGCGAAGGGCATCGGGTTGCGGTGCAGCAGGGAGCCGGCAGCGGAGCGGGCTTCGCGGATGATGAATATCGCGAAGCGGGGGCTCTTCTACTGGAGGACGCGTCTGAAGTTTGGGCGTTCGCGGAGTTGGTTATGAAAGTGAAGGAGCCGCTGCCCGTAGAGTATATGTATTTTCGCGAAAACCTCATGCTGTTCTGTTACTTGCACCTGGCTGCGGATCCCGAGCTGGCTCTTGCGCTTGTGAAGCATAAGGTGACTGCCATCGCTTATGAGACGGTGGAGGTGAATCGGACCTATCCGCTGCTTGCACCCATGAGTGAAATCGCCGGAAGAATGGCCGTACAGCTCGGGGCGCGATTGCTGGAGAAGCCGCAAGGCGGCAAAGGACTGCTACTCAGCGGGGTTCCGGGCGTCGGACGGGGCAGGGTGACCATTATCGGCGGAGGGGTGGTCGGAAGCAACGCGGCGAAGCTGGCGATCGGCATGGGGGCCGATGTCACCGTGATTGAGCGCGACCCGCAGCGGCTCCGTTATTTGGACGATCTGTACGGAGGCTTGCTGCACACGCGCTTGTCCGGCGAGACGGCTATTGCCGAAGCGGTGATGCAATCCGATCTGGTGATCGGCGCCGTTCTCGTGCCCGGGGCCAAAGCGCCTGTCCTGGTTAAGGAGCAAACGGTTTGCCAAATGGCGCCGGGGTCCGTTGTAGTCGACGTGGCGATCGACCAAGGGGGCATATTCGAGACGGTGGACCGCGTGACCACTCATGATGATCCGTATTATGTGAAGCATGGGGTTTCCCATTATGCCGTCCCCAACATCCCGGGCTCGGTGCCAAGAACGGCAACGCTCGCTTTAGCTTATACAACGCTTCCCTATGTATTGAAGCTGGCTTCCCTTGGCATGCAACGCGCGGTAAGCGAGGATGCGGCCTTGGCGCTTGGAGTAAACACCGCACGGGGAGCGATCACCCAGCCGGCAGCCGCACGCGATCTCGGATACGAGCATGTCCCTGTAGCTGATGCATTGGCCGCAGTTGTGTAGGCTGGAGGCGAGAATGAACAGCTGTAGACAAACATGGGCCGAGGTAGATCTGAAAGCGGTTAAGGCCAACGCCGCCTTCTTCCGTCAATCGGTCCTCGCTTCCTCCTGCCGACTGATGGCAGTAGTCAAGGCTGATGGATACGGTCATGGTGCCGTAGAGGTTGCCCTGGCCGTTCTGGAGTCGGGCGCCGACTGCTTAGGGGTCGCCTTCGCCGATGAAGCGGTGGCGCTTAGGCAAGCCGGTATCGGGCACCCCATTCTTGTGCTGGGGTATACGCCCCCGCAAGCCGTAGAGGTCGCCGTAAGGCATCGAATCGCACTAACCGTGTTCTCGGAGCAGGTGCTGGAAGCGGTGATCGAGATCGCTGAGCGGCTGCGGTGCCGAACCCCCATTCACATCAAGATCGACACCGGACTCGGGAGGCTTGGGGTGACCGGCCGCGAGGAAGCGGCCTCCCTTATCAGAAAAGCACAGCAATCGCTCTATGTCGAAGTTGAAGGGATTTTCACGCACTTCGCCGAAGCCGATAGTGAGGACCCGGCTTATACGGAGCACCAATATAACCGGTTTATTTCGATATGCGGACATTTGGAGGACGAAGGCCTGCGGATTCCGTTGAAGCATTGCTGTAATACGGCTGCCGCTCTGCGGCATCCCCATTATCATCTCGATATGGTACGGATCGGCATCGGTCTGTACGGTCTCCAACCGGCTCAAGGTGCCTCCGACGGCTCTTCTCCGCTTCAACCGGCCATGCAGCTCAAGACGAGAATCGCTTCCTTGAAGCGCATTGGGATTGGGGAGTGGGTCAGCTACGGACGTACTTTCCGGGCTGAGCGAAGCACGTTGGCCGCCATCCTTCCGATCGGTTATGCCGACGGGGTGCCCAGGCTTATTTCCAACCGGGGTCAGGTGCTGGTCTGCGGCATTAGAGTCCCCGTCATCGGTCGCGTATGCATGGATCAGATGGCGGTGGATGTTACGGAGCTTCCATCTGTGAGCGTAGGGGACGAAGCGATTGTTTTTGGCGGCGAGCAAGGGATCGGAGCAGATGAAACGGCGGCATGGGCGCAGACGATTCACTACGAGCTTGTATGCGGTATAGGCAAAAGAGTGCCGCGCGAGTATATCCGCTAGGTTGGACGGGGGGATGAGGTTGAATGACGCCAGACATGGTAAATGATTGGGACAAGGCGGTTTCCGGGCTAGGATTCAGCGGTGTCCTACTGGCTGCGGAACGGGGAGAAATCCGTTACATGAAAGCATTCGGCTTGGCTAGCTATGAGCGGGGGGAGCCCTGCCGGACGGATACAGGATTTCTTGTCGCATCGATTACGAAGCCGTTCACTGCACTCGGGATTCTGCTGCTACAGCAGCAAGGAAAGCTAGAACTAACCGATCCTGCCTCAGCCTACCTGCCCACATTGATTCGTGACGAGCGGATTACCATCCACCACCTGTTAACCCATACGTCCGGACTTCCGGACTTCGAATCGCTTCCCTTATTTTTTGAACGATTCGGTCATGTGTCCTATCCCCGGGAGCACATATTCAAGCTGTTAGAAGACGTGCCGCTCGAATTTGCTCCTGGAACCGATTGGAGCTATAGCAATACGGGCTATAACGCACTGGGGCTGCTGATCGACCAGGTTGCAGGCACGTCCTATGAAGCATTTATTCACAATCAAGTGCTGGAGCCCTTAGGCATGAGCAATACAGGCTTCGTCGGTTCCGGGTTACCGATTCCGGGACTGGCTGAAGGCTATTCGTGCCGGGAAGGGGAGAAGGTTAGAGTCCCTTTTTTTGAACCCGGCAATTTCCGCGCATCGGGAAACCTGTATACCACTGCGGGGGATATTAACAAGCTGGCGTCCGCCTTTATGGGGATTAGCACTTCCATAGTATCGAAGGAACTAACGGAGCGAATGCTCACCCGGCATGTATGGGCTAAAAACCGGCATTACGGTTACGGGCTTTCCCTTTACGAAAAGAGCTGGGGTCACGGCGGAACGCTTCCTGGATGCCGCTGCGTTTGGAGGGTGTATCCCGAGCGCCAACGGACAGTGATCATGCTCGGAAACAGCGATGCCGTTGCCGCTGGGGATTTGCTTCGAATTCTCGAAACATGAGATTGTCAGTCTACGGAACAACAAGTTTTGCTATTCCGTTTAATAGCCCCATTATTATGAAATAGCGGAACGCGTTGTTCCGTTATTTCCGTTTGAGCCACTAAAACTGGAAAAATCGACGAATAAAGGAACTACTTGTTCCGCCATTTCTGTAAAGAACTTCTAGAAGTAGGGGGGATCTCCATTTAGCGAAGCTAGGTGCAGTGTCGTTCAAGGGGCGGTTAAAATCAACGAAACTAAGCTTCTTGACTCTAATGATCGAGTGAAGATTCAAAGTGGGGACATTATTCAGGCAGGCAAGAGGAGGTTCGCAAAATGGTTGTTGGCTAGCTTTGTTGGGATGTTGGCTTCCTGAGAACATGCCGAGAAGTCACAGAGAAATAATCAATAGGTACATAACTTCGCTGAGCTAACGTAGGAACGATACCGTGGGAGCAGCTCCCTGATTGAATCAACGGGAGTTTAAACGTAAAAAAAGCCCCCAAATAACCATTTGTTGTTAACGTTTATGTATGGGAATTCTCGAGGTGATATTCCATGAACATCGTCAGAAAAGCAATTGAAGCCGATCTATTAAGAGTAGTTGAGCTATCTGAATTATGGGTCTCTGAGTGCATCACCTACGGTTTGGGGACAAATACTGTAGAAATTCTAAGAAACTATATTGGGGATTATTTCTGGGTCGCAGAGGTTGACTCTGTAGTTGTAGGGTATATTACTGGTACAGTCCATGAAAGCGAAGGATTGGCTGTCATTGAGAAAGGCGAGCGTTATCTTGAGGTCGATGAGGTGTACGTTCATCCAGATTTTCGAAGCGAAAATATTGGACATTTGATGGTTGATAAGCTACTTAAAACAGCGGAAGACAATGGTATCACGCATTCTATGGTGTATTCAGCAAGTAAACAGTGGAAAAAGATCGTTGGGTTTTACGAAAAGCATGGATTTAAAATGTGGTTTGTTCAAATGTACCGATAAAACGACACACGCTATTGCAGTAACAACAAACGATAGCGCAACACTTACAACACGAGGCTGCCGAGGAATAAACGGCAGCCTCGTTAAGCTAATTGGCAGTTTCTTCAGTAAATTGTGGTAATATATGGGTGAAGAATTATAAATATCAAGCGTTATGAATAATTCTAAAAGAGTATAAACCGGGTTCCTTTGCATACTTTTCTCACAGTCTTGAATACTCATCCGAAATACATTCCCAAATAATTTACATGGAGGTTTTGATATGTTTTTGAAGGACTTGATAACGGGCTTAGATGTAAAGAAGATTTACGGCAATACGGAAATAACTATTAGTGATATTGCCTATGATTCGAGAGAAGTAAAACCGGGATCCCTATTTGTATGCATCAAAGGTTTTTCTTTGGACGGTCACGATTTCATACCTTCCGCAATTCAGAACGGTGCAAAAGCTCTTCTGGTCGAGAAAGAAATAAATGTCCCTGAAGGAATTACGGTGATTAGGGTGGCGGACACTCGATATGCGGTTGCATATATTTCGGATGTTTTCTTCGGCCATCCTTCAAGGCGGTTTGATATTATCGGCGTGACTGGGACTAAAGGTAAGACTACAACGACATATATGATAAAATCCATACTTGAAGCTGCGAGACAAAAGGTGGGACTAATCGGTACACTTGGAACGCGTATTGGAGATGAAAAAATTCCAACGGAGAGAACAACTCCTGAAGCATATGACCTTCAGTATCTATTTTCTGAAATGGCGAATAAGAATGTCGATAGCGTGGTTATGGAAGTATCGTCCCAAGGCCTGGGCCTTCACAGAGTAAGTTGCTGCAATTTTGACATAGGAGTCTTCACAAACCTGTCCCAGGATCATATATCTCCAAACGAGCACAAGTCCATGGAGGAATATTTCAATGCAAAACTCAAGCTCTTTAGGATGTGTAGAAACGGAATAGTGAACATAGATCATCCATATGGAGAAGAAGTTAAAAAAAAGGCAGAGTGTAGGGTACTTACTTATGGGATTGAAAAAAACGCTGACATTAAGGCATTAAATATTGTGACCAATAAAAGCAGTGTTGAATTTGACCTCTTGAGCCCATGGGGTGAGAGAAGGATTAGAGTAAGTGTGCCAGGAAGGTTCAGCATATATAATGCTCTTGCAGCCATAGGCGCTTGTGGTATCTTGGGGGTTTCCACCAATGATATGGCAGAAGGCCTTGAAAAAATCAGTGTTCCCGGAAGGGCCGAGGTTATTTACTCAGGTAATGGTATTGCAGTTCTAGCAGATTACGCCCATACTCCGGACAGTCTTGAGAACATACTGAAAACGATTAAAGATAGTGCGGAAGGCAGGGTGGTATGTTTGTTCGGTTGTGGAGGCGACAGGGATAAAACAAAAAGGCCGCTGATGGGAGAAATCTCAGGAAGGGTCGCAGATTTTACCATAATCACTTCTGACAATCCCCGTACAGAAGAGCCTTTCGCTATTATCAGGGATATTGAAGAAGGTATAAAAAAGACGGGTTGCGAGTATATAACAATTGCAGACCGCAGGGAGGCTATCAAGTACTCAATCACGAACGCGAAACCCAGGGATATAATAATCCTAGCAGGCAAAGGCCATGAGACTTCTCAGATCTTCAAGGATAAAACAATTCACTTTGATGAGCGAGAAGTTGTTAAAGAAATTATTGATGAGTTGGGTATTTAGTTAAAACTATTCTACATCCCCCAAAAAAACTGAGGGCATACAGTATTAGTAGTCTGGGTATCAAATTTATAGCTATCGGGAGACGATTGCGTAAATAGAGACGGAAGGCAACCGGAAAGAACGATCGGTTGCCTTTTCTCAACTAAATGGCAGATTTGTTCAACAATGCGGTTAGATAAAACGAAGGTAATACGATAATGAGCAAATAGTATGTTTATATCGGGTTCGGGGAATTACAGGCTTCGAAAGATCGCTTATTCAACGATAAATCCATGGTTGCTTAACGGGAAAAGATAGTTCCGCGACGACAGAGGGCTGAAGTGATCTACCGCCGTTTCCATACTAACGAAGGTTAATTTCAATATATGGTAATATATAGGCAGTTGTAAAAAGTTGAGATCCAGTTTAATAACAAAGATCGGCAAAGGAGCGCTGTGACATGAGCCAATTTGTGAGATCCGACATCCTGGCGGTCCTGGATGCGGAGCGCCGGGCGATGGGCTTGCCGTCTCCCAGCGGTGACGTAGTCGTAGAGCGTACCGAGGGGGGATCGGAGTGTAGGATCGTGTTCGCCAGTTGTCCAACGGAGGAGATCGATGAACTGATCCGCCGGGAGCGGGACGCCGCTGTAGCCGGTGGCTATAGGCTAGAGTGGAAGTACTACGGCCACGACACGCCCGTAGACCTGCCCGAGCGGCTCGTCGCCGCCGGGTTCGAGGCCGACGACGAGGAGGAGGTGCTGGTTCTGCCGCTGGACGAGGCATCGCTGTCCACCTTTGGTGACATCGATAGGTACGATATCAGAATCGTCCGGGACGAGCGCGACCTGGCCGACTACGCCGAGGTGTCCCGCGAGATTGGCAGGCGAAACGTGGAGGAAGAGCGGCGCGCGCTGGCTCTGAAGTTGAAGGAGAGTCTGAATGAAATGAGCATCCACATCGCCTACGTGGACGGCGAGCCCGTCGCCTGTGGGAGAGTCTACTTCCGAACCGCTGGGTCATACGCCGAACTGACCGGGGGCCGCACCAAGACTACACACCGGCGACAAGGCCATTTTACCGCGCTGGTCGCCTCGAGGCTGCAGGAAGCCCGTGACCGCGGTCGGACGCATGCTTTCGTCGACGCGCTGCCAACTTCCGCGCCGATCCTGCGCAAGCAAGGCTTCCAGTTCGTGACGCGGACGCGGCCATTCGTATTGGAACAACCGCAGAAGTGAGCGGAGCTTTTTTGCCGGGTACGTTCAACTACAGCTGATGATCCATAAATCAACTATATAGAAAACTAAAGCAAAACATAGAAAAAGTAAGCTCGTTCCACTTGGATTTGAGCTTATTTTTTCAGTGTTCCACGGAAGGTAAATCAGCCGCCAGGATCCATTGATTGCGCTTTTTCGCTATAAGGGCTTGAGCGGCTGTTTTTAAGTACTATGTAAACTTGTTGAAGGACAAAGTATGAGTAGCAGCCTTTTAAACATCTCAAACGTCAAATTTAGAGAGGGTAAGTTTGGGAGGTAATAAAAAAAGGATTTTTTATGGTAATAGCAGGGATTTTTGCGTTGATGGGAGCATTTATGTGTTTAACTTCTTTTATGGGAAACCTTGTCACACATACAAGATTCGAAGACTTTGCTACTAACATTGGCATTAAGATTAACAAAAAATCCCCACCGCTTCCGAATGTCACTTCAGGGGAACAACAAATTACAGTAATCCAAGGTAGTTATTGTTGGGATAAATTGGGGTGTGCAGATCACTTTGAGAATTATTTTAATGTTCCGGAAGAAAAAGGTATTTATTACTATGGGGTTTCAGCATTCTGGAAAAGTAGTGATGGAAAATATTCGGAAGGTGATACATCTTCGGCTTTTGTTGTGGAGGTTAAATGAAATTCTAGTTAAAGCCGCAGCCTACTATTTGAGTCCAATAATGGGTGCTAGGTTAACAATTCAAGCGATGATGTGAGGTTGCTGGCAAAGTTTTATCATGATGATGAAAATATATCGAACTCAGCTCAGCTATATCTGGACTACTACCTGCTTACTATTTTATTAATTTTAACCTTGGGGAAAATCAGCAAAGTGAAGAAATCAAGGTTTGTAATCAAAGAAAAGATTAAAGCGATAAGGCTTGTAGACCGTTAATAATTCTGCGTCCGACTTCGCAAGATATTCTGGAGAGGAGTATGAATCCATTGATAAGGGCTTACTGGAGGTATTTTCTATATATCCTAAACCACAAACTTAATGTTCTGATTGAATGTTGGAAGGAGGGTTTGTATATCGAGGGTATTATTCATGATTTATCTAAATTCTCACCAGCTGAGTTCTTTCCCTACGCAAAAAAATTTTATTCTGGAAAACCCTTAAATCAAGAGGACGAGCTAAATTGGAAATACGCATGGCTTCGCCACCAGCGTAAAAATAAGCACCATTGGGAGTATTGGGTGATTAACCCCAATACAAAGGAGGCATTGCCCATGCCAAAGAAGTATGTAGTCGAGATGGTGTGTGATTGGCGTTCCTTTTCAAGAAAATGGGGGAGAAAAGTAAAAGAGTCTAATCTAAACCTCGTTGATAAAATAGTGGTTCATCCTGAAACGAAAAGAGAGCTGGAACTACTGACATCCACTCAACGGAGTTCATAGAGCTAGCGGAGAACGATTGCGCAATAGCGAGGGAGCAGATCGCCGCGTGGCAGCTGCCCTCGTTCGCGTTATGCTAAATGGCTGGATGGGAAGGAAATATTTTGCATTATATAGAATTAAATGATTAGATACGATTCATCCTCGGGTTGTATCGTTCTGATTTACTAGACGCTAATCTCTGGAGGGTTATATGGATACATTTAGTGAATTTGTAGAAGTTCAAATTTGTAGAATTCATGCTGTTTCACTCATTGGTTTTCATGGGAAAAGCATGGATGAGGAGAGGGAATTGTTCAACCGGCTTAATAATAGAGTTGACGAGATTGAAGCCAAAAAAAGTACCCAATACCTTGTAGTTTCTGGAAAAGTGCCGGCTCCTTTTATAGCGGTTGAGGTGTCAGAGACAGCGAATGTTCCGGAAGGAATGGCCACTTTTTCCATTCCAGAAGGTGAGTATGTAAAGTTTAAATTTAATAAAGAACATGTTGGTCTATTCTGGGCTAACATATGTACCGATGAGAATCAGGCGAAGTATAACATCGACCTTTCCAAACCTAGATTCGAACTTTTTACTCCGGACATGCCTACAGATATTGTTGAGTGGTACATCCCTATCAGTTAAGCTCTCGGGAAACTCCGGATGAGGATCATCTTGGTATTGAGTGGATTTAAATATCAAGTCTTGAAGAGTATAGAAAAGCTGCCGCCAGAATGATCGGTAGCTTTATTACGTTAGGGGGCAGCGGGAGTTTAACGGAATAACAAAAACAGGAAACTTTCATCTTATCGACGTATTACATACAACATAACGCACATTCACCTTTGAAAGGAATGATTACCCATTACTGAGATTAAAAAGTACAGGGCATCTTCACTTTGTATAATCTGGAGAACTGATTCAATTTTACTGGAACAGTTTCCGGAAGAGGATGGAGTAATTACGTTCCGTCCAGTTGGTGGAACCATTGAATATGGCGAGGATAGTATGTCTACTGTGATTCGTGAAGTAAAAGAAGAAATCAACCAAGACATTATTGACCCCAAACTACTAGGAATTATTGAAAATATATATCCTTGTTATGGGGAATTTGGACATGAGTTTGACTTTATTTACGAAGCAAGATTGTCCAACAAGACAGTTTATGACTATGATGCTATTCAAGGTGTTGAGGGCGATACCAAATTTGTTGCAGTTTGGAAGAAGATATCCGATTTTAAGGATAACCCAAACTATAAGCTTGTTCCAGACGGTTTGTACGAGATGTTATCGAACGAAGGAAAGTCTGAATGCGTTCATCATATAAAACACATTAATACGAAGGATATATTAAAGTTTTAGGATACACAACAGCTGAAAACCTCCTGTTGTGCAGCGTTTTTTTTCGCGCTGCATGGATGGACGGGAAACGATAAATGAATCACCACGACGGCAGCCGGTTGCCATTGAAGTAACGAGGTTCTAGCTTAATCGTTTGTCTTCATCCATTAAAATAACTAGCATCCTGGGATAAAATGTTAATATTTATATACATTTGTAAGGGTGTTAAGAACTTAATGTGGGGGCGATTACTTGATACAAATAGCAAATACATCTGAGGATGTAGAGTACATAATTGAAGCACATCGAAGAATCTACACAGATGAACTCCAATATGATTTTGACTTCGTCAATTTTATTGCAGATGCTATATCTGAATTCTTAAATAATCGTTGTGAGGGAATGGATAACATTTGGCTATTAAAGATTGAAAATGACCCTAAAGGGTCAATTGTCATTATGAAATATGAAGAAGATACAGCTCAGCTGAGATGGTTTTTAATAGAATCAGAATACAGAAATATGGGCTATGGGAAGCCCATGCTACAGCGTGCTATCCAATTTTTTAGTGATGCAGGATACAAGAAAGTGTTTCTTTGGACTAATAGTTCATTAAAAGCAGCAAGGGTATTATATCAGTTGGTTGGTTTTGAAAAGTCAAAAGTAGAACAAGAAAACTGTTGAACCAAGAGCTTATTGAGGAGAAGTGGGAGTTGCTTTTATAAGTAACCCATTAACCTAACTGAGAACAAGAGCTCAATAAGACAACACCACGAAGCTGCCGCGCATGAAGCGGCGGCTTCACTCAATAACCCTCTGTTATGGCAGGGGCAAAACCAGCTTGGATTCGCACTGACCAAAGTCCGTGATCGCCTGTATCGTGGGTAATCTTAAGGGTCGAGTATACAACATGACGGGGCTGCTAGCGGGGACGCTTAGCGGTCCGTTCCAACGGGCAGCATTCAATAGCTATTGTTTTTATGCTCTAGATAATGGTAAGATTTTGTACGAACGTGCGTTTGTTTCTTTACATCGCAACGGATAGGGGGAATAGGTGTGGTTGAAATCATTGAAAAAGAGCAATTTGTGGTTACTGGAAAATTAGGAAAGGGGTTTGCCAAAGCTCCTCAATGGATACCATCATTAAATCTCGTCATCCATCATCATGTAAAGGCTTCCGCTTGTTTCTTTAAGGAGCAGATGTGTACATGATCCAATTGACGATCCGCCAGGCACGGCAATATTTGCTATTGAAGCACGGGTTGCTGGGCGAATATCATTTTACCGGAAAGCAGGGAGTATTGGATTTTGTGCGGCAGGTCGGCTGTATTCAATACGATCCCATCGATGTTTGCGGAAAAAACGCCGAACTGGTGCTGCAGTCGCGAGTCAAAGGATTTACTAAGAACATGCTCGCCGAGCTGCTGTATAAAGATAGAATCCTTGTCGATTATCCTGACAAGAATTTGGCCATTATCCCTGTCGAGGACTGGCCGTATTTTGATAGGTACAGGCAGGCCGCCCGACAACATGCGAAGCGCTATCCCGAAATGGAAGCGTTGATCGAACAAGTACGAGCTCACATCCAAAATCACGGTGCGCTAAGTTCAGATGATCTAAAATTGGATGGAAATTTCGCTTGGCGATCGGCCATCCACTGGAGCAGCGGAAACAATTCGTCCCGGTCGGTGCTGGAGCAGATGTACTCGACAGGCGAGTTGATTATACATCACAAAAAAGGAACACGTAAATATTACGATATCGCGGCCAAATACATACAGCCAAATCTGCTGAATGCGGCGGAGCCGCTGGAGGGCGAGCTGGAGCATCACAAGTGGCGGGTACTGCGTCGAATCGGCGCTGTTGGTCTTTTATGGAATCGAGCATCCGATGCCTGGCTGAACATTTGGGGATTGAAAGCGGAGCAGCGCAACGAGGTTTTCCGCCAACTATTGCACGAAGCTCGCATTGTTGCTGTTGCCGTGGAACAAATGAAGGATATACTTTATTGCCGCTCGGAGGACTTGCCGATTATTGAGGCCGTTCTACAAAATCCAGCGCCGAAATGGCGCTGCGAGCTGATTGCCCCATTAGATAATTTCATATGGGACAGAAAACTGATCAACGAATTGTTTGGATTCGATTACACCTGGGAGATTTACACGCCTGCAATCAAACGGAAATTCGGCTATTATGTGTTGCCTCTAATCTACGGAGAAAGCTTCATCGGACGAGCCGAGGTAATCGCGGAGCGAAAAGCCGGGACGCTCGTTGTTAAAAACATCTGGTACGAGAAAGATATAAAGCCAACAGAGCAATTGCGAACAGCCTTGAACAATTGTTTTCAAAATTTTGCATTATTCAATGGATGCGAGACGATCTCGACAGAGTCTATGAACTGATATTTCCAGTTCTCCGGTAACAATCCCCGACAGGTAAGCCGACGCATCCGATAGCGCCGTTGAATGTGTACTTGTGTTTCAAATGGGGGGGTTCAAGCGCGGGCGAGTTCATTTCGTTACTACGATTAGATCATTGCGCTAACGGGAGTTCAACTACAGCTGATGAATCAACGATATAGAAAACTAAAGCAAGAAAAATAAGCTCGTTCCACCCTGATTCGAGCTTGTTTTTTTAGTGTTTCACGGAAGGTGCATTCGCCGCCAGGAGCGAATTTGGTCGAATCCATTGTTTGCGCTTTTTCTCTATAAGGGCTTGTGAGGCTGCCTTTAGCTGATATGTAAACTGTATACAGGGGTGATACTTTGAACATTTTATTTGTTTGTACCGATAACTATACTCGAAGCGTGATTGCGGAATTTTGCATGAAAAGTTACTTGAAAGAAACAAATAATACATCAGTAAATGTAGCATCAGCTGGTATAAGAGCTACCAGTGATATTAGCAAGTATTCAAACGTCCATTTTGGCATCATGAATGAAATGAAAATTAATACAACAGGTTTTAAGAGAACACAATTCAACGAATCTTGTTTTGAACAATATGATGTGGTTATAGGAATGAGTGAACTTCACAAAGAGTACGTTAAACATAATTTTAATAGAGATATACTACTGTTCAACGAAGTCCTTAATGGGCAAACCTCTCCAGTCAATATTGGACATCCTGATAGTCCAAATTTCTTAGACGACATGAAACAGTTAGTTATATTTTTCCATAAGGCAATGCCAATTGTATTGCGAAATCTGTCCTCGCAGTCTTAAACGGAGAACTATAGTTTAAAATGAGTTGATCGCACGGCAGCCTACTCTTTTGCGTCCAACAATAGGTGCTATGTAGGCGCAGGTAAGACTTTTTAAAAAAAATGCGCTTTTTGAATTTATGTGAAAGTACAACATTAACTGGCAATCCCAGGGATGGTCTCTGGCCGTTCGATGTCTAGTTGTAAAAGGGTCGAGCCGCTTGGTTACCTACCGAGTTCATGGGATTAGAGGAAATCGAAGAATTAACCAGAATATGTAATACGTAGCGAGTAGGAGGGATGAAGTTGGTAATAAAGGCTGTCTTTTTTGATTTGTTTGAGACACTAATCTCGGAATATGAAAATGGTAAAAGGAAGGCACTCAGATCCACTCACTTCGTGGAACAGCTTGGCATCGAATCGAAAGTATTTGATAAAGAGTGGAATGAGAGGCAAGAGAAAAGAATGGACGGTACTTACTCTGATTTTCCTTCGGTGTTAAGGGAAATTTTTACTTGCCTTGGTCACGAAGTATCAATTGAAATTATTAATGCAATACATATGGAACGAGTTAAGTCCAAATCTATACCTTTTAGCAGATTAGACGATGAAATTGTAGATATGTTGGAGCAAATAAAAGCATTGGGAATAAAAATCTGTCTAATTAGCAACTGTGCTTTTGAGGAAGTATCAGCTTGGGAGTCTTGCAAGTTAGCCAAATATTTCGATGATGTTATTTTTTCTTATGCAGTGAAAATGGCAAAACCTAATTCAGAAATTTATCAACTCGCCTGCAAAAGAATGGATGTCTCACCGTCGGAGTCATTATTTGTTGGTGACGGTGGATCGAATGAACTACAAGGCGCCGCCCAAGTTGGAATGGTGCCTTACCATGCTACTTGGTTTATTCCACCTTTTAAAAGTGAAAAAATTACGGATTTCCCCAAGCTAATAAAGCCATCGGAATTATTGACGTTATTAAGAGCGTAAGCAGATGGGGGACAATATGGACAAGGTATTACTTAAGGTAGCCGATTTGGTTAGTGGAATCGATAAAAGATTCATTATTGGAATTTCAGGCCATGGTGCATCTGGAAAGGCAACGTTTGCCCATAATCTTTTAGCCCTCTTGGGAAATAACAATGTAAATTATACCATACGGATCCCTATATTATCGGGTCTCCCCTTCGGAAGTACACTTTAATTCAATATGAATACAAAAATGAATATCATCAGGATAAAATGACAGCTTGTCATCCCGCTGCCCATAATATAGCCGCTTTAGAGAGAGACATTCATATTTGACGGGAAAACTGAACTATTGAGAAGAAGTATACGTGATGTAGCGGAAAGAGGAACGGAAATCGATTATTTAAGAAAATCTCACGAAGAACGACGAATTCAATATGAGATATTTATGCATCCTTATCATCGGAATTTTGATATCGTAATCAAAAATTCCAATGCCGACTATGTACTTGAAAAAGGTAACTGTGTCTAAGATGAGCAGCTCGCTGCGGCAATTGCTCAATGAAGCATAACTAGAAGACTGACATACTGTTGTCAGTATTAAACTTTTATAATGGCTTCAATTAACAGTATCCATTCAAAAAAGGAGATATTGGCTTTGAGCAAAAAGGTAGATTATAAAAAAGATTATAAGCAGCTATATGTGCCAAAAGCGGCGCCTGAAATTGTAGAAGTGCCGAGGATGCCATTCTTTATGGTCAGCGGCTCTGGGGATCCTAATGGCGAGGAATTCGCCAAAGCAACAGAAGCATTGTACAGTATGAGTTATGCGGTGCGGATGTCCTACAAAAGCGAACATGGACCCGCCGGATATTATGAGTATACGGTTTTTCCACTTGAGGGTGAATGGGACTTGCTTGATCGGTCAAAACCCGCGACGGACAAAAACAATTTTAAGTATACGATCATGATACGCCAGCCTGATTTTTTGACGGAAGAATGGTTCGAACGATTTTTGGAACAGACGAAAAGGAAAAAACAAAACCCGTTACTTGAGAAAGTTCGGTTTGAGCATGTGGAGGATGGATTGAGCTGCCAAATGATGCATATTGGAAGCTTTGATAATGAGCCGGAAAGCTTTGCGCAAATGGAGGCTTTTTGTGCAGAACATGGATTTATCCGGGCAAGCAAGATTCATCGAGAAATTTATTTATCGGATCCCCGTAAGACTGAATCTTCAAAGATGAAGACGGTGTTAAGATTTCCTGTAACCAGGAACGATAGTTAAAATATACATGAATCAGGAGAGATATTATGTTTAAAACCTTCATTATTATCATAGCAGCCATTGCGCATATTGCAGCTTCCGGAGGGAACGCCAATGAGTCAACTTATGAACAAACAGACATTATCGATAGCTATATTTATAAGCAAGAAACCTATAATGTAGGCTCCTTGGTTGATAAGCTGGATGCCCTTGGATATTACGATCAAATGAAAGATAAGAACCTGGATGATTTCAAAGAAAATGCTGCAGGGGAACAAAATATTTATGGCTGGGAAGAGACGGGACGGGTGTTTTTTGCGGATGCCGAGATGCTGGCAGAAGGGTTTCTGGTAGACTTTATTGAAGAGATTGCTCCTTATTTAGAGCGACAAGGCGTTAAATTTAAGGAGGTCCAGGATACGCTGAAAAGCAATGGTGATTACGTTCTGATTGTAAACGGAGAGGAACACCTTATCTTTACGGAAAAAGAGCAACGCGATGGCTTGGATTGGGAGCTTTCGACGGAACGCAGCTTTAAGATGATTAATCGCTATTTGAAACAACAGGGCTCCAGGGAGCAAATCTATGCACTTTATGGAGGCAATGATTTGACAGCTGTGTTTTTAACAGATGATATGTACGAAGCCATCATGTCTTATTCCGAAATGCCGGAGTATGAAAAACCGCAAAAATTTGCTCCTTAAGGGATGGTGTTCGGGGCACGAGCTCTTACTCTACAATTCAAAAAAGAACCTGGACAGTCGTACCAGGTTCTTTAATATTGCACATATACAGACACGATGATATAATCGGATTACGAATCACAATTTTGCAATAGTCATAAATATTGCATCTTACAATCTTATTGTACCATTCCGGCGACCCCTTGTCAAATGTTTTTTCTCATTTTAATGGTTAGGAGAGATGTAGAATGAATTCTTTGGTTCTCGATTTTCAGGAAATGGAAAAAACGCAGCTTTTGCTCGTTGGCGGAAAGGGGTTACATTTAGGGGAATTATCAAAAATCGATGGAATACAAGTACCTGAAGGTTTTTGTGTTACAACAGTGGGATTTCAAAAGGCCATCGAACAAAACGAAACGTATCATGCTTTGTTGGATCAACTAACCACGCTAAAAGCTGAAGATCGAGATCAAATTGCTGAAATCAGCAGGAAGCTTCGACAAATTCTTATGGATGTAGAAATTCCTTCCGATGTTGTGAAAGCAGTTAGTCATTATCTCTCCCAGTTCGGCGAGGAACATGCTTATGCGGTGCGTTCTAGTGCAACAGCTGAAGATTTACCCCATGCCTCGTTCGCCGGTCAACAAGACACCTATTTAAACATTATCGGCAAAGAAGCGATCTTGCAGCATATCAGCAAGTGTTGGGCTTCCCTCTTTACGGATCGAGCGGTAATCTACCGTATGCAAAATGGATTTGATCACCGTCAAGTTTATTTATCCGTTATCATCCAAAGGATGGTTTTTCCACAGGCTTCAGGGATTTTATTTACCGCTGATCCGATTACTTCCAACCGAAAGCTATTATCAATCGACGCCAGTTTTGGACTTGGTGAAGCACTGGTCTCTGGCTTGGTGTCTGCCGATGGTTATAAAGTACAGGGAGGGGAAATCGTCGATAAGAGGATAGCAAGCAAAAAATTGGCTATCTATGGACGTAGAGAAGGCGGAACAGAGACACTGCAGATCGATCCTGGTCAGCAAAAGACTCAAACACTGAGTGATGAACAAATTTTACAACTGGCAAGCATCGGAAAACGAATCGAAGCTCATTTTGGTTGCCCGCAAGATATCGAATGGTGCTTGGCCCAAGATACATTTTATATTGTCCAGAGTCGTCCCATCACAACTTTATACCCCATCCCTGAAGCCGGCGATCAAGAAAATCACGTCTATATCTCTGTTGGTCATCAACAAATGATGACGGATCCCATAAAACCACTGGGATTGTCTTTTTACCTGTTAATTACTCCTGCTCCCATGCGTAAAGCCGGTGGAAGGTTGTTTGTTGATATCACACGTATGCTGGCTTCGCCTGTCGGCCGGGAATCTTTATTAACCCTCGGGCAATCCGATCCGCTCATAAAAGACGCACTCACGACCATAATAGAGCGAGACTTTATAAAATTGATACCAAATGATCAAACGGCACCGATTCCCAGCAGAAGCAATCAGCATACACTGTCACCATTCGAAAACGATCCGGCAATCGTCTCTGAATTAATTAAGAGGAGTCAAACATCCATAGAAGAGTTAAAGCAAAGCATCCAAGGGAAATCAGGATCGGATTTGTTTGATTTTATTCTGGAAGATATCCAGCAATTAAAGAAGATTTTATTTGACCCCCAAAGCTCGCGTGTGTTTATGGCTGCTATGGATGCTTCAAAATGGATTAATGAAAAAATGAACGAGTGGTTAGGCGAAAAAAACGCAGCAGACACGCTTTCTCAATCCGTCCCAAACAATATTACTTCGGAAATGGGACTCGCGCTAATGGATGTCGCGGATGTGATTCGGCCTTATCCGGAAGTAGTTGCTTATTTACAGCATGTAAAAGATGACAACTTCTTGGATGAACTGGTTAAGTTTGATGGGGGAAGGGAAGCCCGTGACGCTATATATGCTTATCTCGGCAAATACGGAATGCGGTGTGCCGGAGAAATCGATATTACGAAAACTCGTTGGAGTGAAAAACCAATTACACTTGTCCCCATGATTCTGGGCAACATTAAGAGCTTTGAGCCTAATGCCGGCAAACGAAAATTTGAGCAAGGGCGCCGGGAAGCTTTGGAAAAAGAACAAGAGTTGTTGGATCGATTGAAGCAATTGCCGGACGGTGAACAAAAAGCAAAAGAAACCAAACGAATGATCGACCTGATCCGGAATTTCATCGGTTATCGTGAATATCCGAAATATGGGTATATCAGCCGCTATTTCGTTTATAAGCTGGCTTTGCTGAAAGAAGCTGAACAGCTCGTACAAGCGGGCGTTATTCATGAAAAAGAAGATATCTACTTTCTCACTTTTGATGAACTTCACGAAGTCGTACGTACAAAAAAACTGGATTACCAGATCATCAGCAAACGAAAAGACGAGTACAAATTATATGAAAAACTCACTCCACCACGCGTTATCACGTCTGATGGTGAAATCATTGCAGGTGAGTACAAACGAGAAAATTTGCCGGCTAATGCGATTGTAGGTCTACCTGTTTCTTCCGGAGTGGTTGAAGGAAGAGCGCGGGTCATTTTAAGCATGGAAAATGCCGATCTGGAAGATGGAGATATATTGGTCACCTCCTTTACTGACCCCGGCTGGACACCATTATTTGTATCCATAAAAGGTCTAGTCACCGAGGTTGGCGGACTGATGACCCATGGAGCAGTGATCGCCCGTGAATATGGATTGCCGGCAATTGTCGGGGTGGAAAATGCCACCAAATTGATAAAAGACGGGCAACGAATTCGCGTGCATGGGACAGAAGGATATATCGAAATATTGTAGTACGGTGGCGGGGATGGGGCCATGGCGAGAGGTGCAGAGCCTGCGAACAGGACCTGCACCTCATGAACCCCCCGGCTGCTTACAAGCCGGCATCCGGCTGGATCCATAGATCCCCGTTCCAGCTGTGAATACGATACCACCGGTGTCCTTCAGAATCATTCCACTGCTCGAAAGCTTCTACCTTCTGCGGGCTGAGTTGACCGAAAATAGGGTACGACGTCTTGGGGAACAAATGCAATTCGGTCGGTTTCGTGAGCTCGAGGGTCTCATTAATCTTCTTCGAACCTAAAGGCTGGGCGTAGGCCGGCTGGATCCAGAAGGTATCACCATTCTCGCCGCGAACGTGGTAGGCACCATTCTCCGTCCTTTCTAAAGCGAACACTTTCTGCGGGGGAATGAATCTCGCATCCGATGGCCGCTGAAGGCGGTGAGCCGTATCGTATTCCTCCATATAAAGCGTTTCCGTCGGCAGCATCATCTCCTGATTCAGAACCTCTACATTGACCAGCATATAAGGATTGGAGACGAGCCATTGATCGCCGATCCAAGAGGTTTCAATCCGGTAGCTGTTGGTCAAATAAGAGTAGGAGGAATCAAATATCGCATTCGCATGAACCACCTGAGGGGTAAGAACGGCGTCCGTTTTGGAAGACGAAACAGGTTGGCTGTACAGCTGTGCCGGCCCCAATAGAAGAATATAGGAATCGATAGGCTTGATGACCCCCATCTTCTCCTTCTCCAAGTGCATCCACAGCTCCCCAAGCCAAGTGGTCTTGACTCGAACCCACACTTTCTCACCGGACTCCTTGGTATACCACTCGTTCTCCGCTTCGACGGTCTCCACATCCTGGGGACTGAGCACCGCCCAAGGCTCCACGGATTCATCCTGCTCGGGATAAAGCGGCGTATCCTCCAGAAGCGAAATAACGGGCGGGATGCTCGGCGGCTCAAACTTACGCGGACCAAAGGCGTGGGAGGAAGTCGTAGGATAAACGAGGGTCGCAAGAAAGCTCGCCAGCCAAACAGACATCAGTAAGACTCGAGCCCAGCGTCTCCAAACCACAGTTCTCACAATACAATTCTCCTTTGCTCGAGAGGATTTTAACTTATTAGACGCGCAAAAGAGATCGGAGTTTCTTAAGACGGAAATTAATTACGATGCGCTTACTGCGAAAATGGCCGTGGCGGTATCCAGTGTGTTGAAATCCCTTGTCCGAATCGCTATGATCAGGGAAAAGGGAGATGCAATACCTCGCGGCGTCGGCTCGAAGTGGAACCGTTTTATAAATATGTTTTTTATTCAAGGGGGTAAAGCATGGATTATACTTCACCGGAAGAAACGGCGTTAAAGGTGAAACGGTGGCCAAAAGCTACCATAGCGGCGGGTTATCGTCATACCGTCGGGCTTACATCGGACGGCACCGTGACGGCTGTGGGTGATAATAAATATGGCCAATGTGATGTAAGCGGCTGGCGCGATATGGTGGCGGTTGCGGCGGGTAATGCTCATACGGGTAATGCTCATACCATCGGGCTTACATCGGTCGGCACGGTGTCGGCTGTGGGTTGGAATAAGTATGACCAATGCGATGTAAGCGGTTGGCGAGATATTGTAGCGATAGCAGCAGGTTGGCGTCGTACCGTCGGGATTAAATCGGATGGCACGGTGGTGGCTGTGGGTCGAAATAATGAAGGCCAATGCAATGTAAGTGAATGGCGTGATATAGTGGCGGTAGCGGCAGGTGACTGGCATACCATCGGGCTTAAATCAGACGGCACGGTGGTTGCTGTAGGTAATAATCGGTATGGACAATGCAATGTAAGCGGCTGGCACGACATAGTAGAGGTAGCGGCGGGGTACCTTCATACCGTCGGGCTTACATCGGACGGAACGGTAACGGCTGTGGGTTGGAATAAGCGTGACCAGTGCGATGTAAGCGGCTGGCGCGGTATTGTTGCGATATCGGCGGGTAGTAATCATACTATCGGCCTTAGATCGGACGGTACTGTGGCGGCAGTGGGTTGGAACGAGCATGGCCAATGCGATGTTGGTGGCTGGCGCGATATTGTGGCGGTAGCGGCAGGTTGCGCTCATACTCTCGGGCTTACATCGGACGGCACAGTGGTTGCAGTGGGTGATAATAAGAATAGCCAATGCGATGTAAGCGGTTGGCGTGGCATCCAATTGCCGGGTAAATAGTTTTCTTTTAAACGTTGGCTTGTGGATTAATACCCAGATTCAATATAGACAGGAATTTTTGGATTTTTGTGGAATATCAATAAAGCAATTGTTTTGTAAAGGGGGCTTAGTTCATGACAGCTGATCGTAATTATTTATTGGAGGCATTTATTGAAGCTGAAAAAGCCAGAGATGAAGGTACCTATCCTATCGGAGCCGTTATTGTGGATTCTGACGGTATGATTATTAGCAGGGGACATAACAGGGTCTTCTCGGAATCAGATACAACAGCGCATGCTGAGGTTGATGCTATAAGAAATGCCGGACCAAGCATGCTGGATATTGAGAATAAGAAATTCCTGAAAAAGGGCTATACATTATACACAACATGTGAACCTTGCCCCATGTGCAGCTGCACTATTCTGTTATCTTTTAATGGGGCTTGAATGCCCCTGACGGGGTCCAAAGAATGAGAAGTTTGAAAACGTACCGTGGCGGATGCATTATCTTGAGATTTATGTTATGTTTTCATTGAGGTCCGCTGACGGCCAGTATACGTTTACTCCAAATTGTTAATCATTTTACCATAGACCCATATGATAATGGAGTGATCAATTGAGTAAAGCGAAGGGGAAAGGCGGCACGGGCAGGGGGACCGATAAAAAGGGCTGGAACCGATGGCAGGCCAGCACCAACCGAGCCATGAACAGGCCCAAGCCGTATAAGAGCAAGGGGACGAAGAATCAGGATGGTGCCGCAGCTACCGGTGTGGATAAAGGCAACACCTAACGAGCACAAGTACAATTAGAGGTAGAATAGGATGGGATCAATATGATAGATCAAGACTTGGAAAACACCGAAGCTGCACAATGGGAGAGAATAAAGGCAGCGGCTAATCGAACGTCAAATTGGAGAGAGCGACTGGAAGCAGTGGACAAGCTGGGGGAGCTGGATAGCGATCAGGCTATTCGTCTACTACAACACAGACTGATTAATGATTCGGTCTATCGGGTGCAGGAGGCTGCGTACCGTAAGCTAAGGGCGCTAGGCGAAGATGTTCAAATGCCCGCGAAAAAACATCGCGAATCCATGAAAGATTTGTCCAAGATTCTGCTGCGAATCAAAAAAAGCTTGCCCGAGGATCACTCCTATGAGGAATTTAAAGAGAAATTCAAAAAGATGAGACTCGACGTTTATGATACATACGAAGGGAACAAGGGTGATGAGTTTGACTCGTGGCTCAAAGGAGTGTGGGCTACGCTCGGAACGAAACGGAGTTAGTAAGTCTCCTAAGATGTAATTTAATTAGGCGGTTCTCAAAGCGCAGGTATGCGCCAGGGGGATCGTCTATTTTCGTTGGGACAGATTAGATTTACTGAAGTTATGGCACATTTATTTGAAGATCATTTACATGGAAGTGTTCTTTAAGTATTGATATTCACGAAATAGATGGTACGAAAGCGAATCCTCGAAGGTGGGATATAAATGGTTGGCAAAATAATTGGTGGTTGGATGGTCATTACATCAAGCTATTTTCTTACGCTGTATGCGATGTTTACATTATATTGGATCATCTTTAAAGAGCCCGTAGACCATAATTGGAACATATCTGGTGCTTTTATTGGCGCACCTTTGTTGATCATTCCATATCTCGTAGCTGGTCTTTATACTAAGAAAGTTTTTGACAAAAAACGTACTGGTGCGCTATGGGTTAGTATTATTCCTGTCATCAGCGAACGATTGTTGATATATCTAATTGGTTATTTACTGGTGCTTGGGGGCGGTGACGGATCGATGGATGGAGTAACAACTATGATGTTCATACGCGGTGAAGCAGCGCCTTATTATACGTATACCTATATTATCTGTGGTATTATAAGTGTTTTGATTTGCGTTATTGCTGCATCTAATAAACCTAAGAAGCATTTTTAGTAATACGACATTCTCCCCCAAATCGCTTTTCCCGCGCATGAAATCGCTGTGGGCACTTGCATCGACCCAATACGAGCAAAGGTTGAAGCGAAATGATATGGCACCTTGTTCCAATAAATGGTATCATGTGTCTTGCTTTACATTTGTATGAATAGTCTCTAAAGAAAGGGGATTTGGCTAAAAATGAATGAACAAAGTGCAAAAAATAAGATAGCTTGGGAACATAGAGCGTACGAATTTTGGAACAGACGAGATGGTTCACCTAAGGAAAAGGCAGAACAGATATTGGAAAATCCCAAAGCACAGCTAAAGAAACATAAGCAATACTTTGAACAGATTACAGGGAAAAAGATTGCTAATCTTTGCGGATCAAATGGAAGGAAAGCAGTCCCATTAGCACTGTTAGGTGCAGATGTAACAGTATTTGATATATCGGAAGAAAATAAAAAATATGCCCTAGAGCTCGCTGATTCTGCCAAGGTATCTATTCAATATATTGTTACTGATATTTACGATATAGACTTAGAAAAGTATAGTGGTCATTTTGACATGCTATACTTGGAAGGGGGAATATTACACTATTTCAATGATATCGAAAGATTCATGTCTATTCTTTTTTCATTACTTAAAGATAATGGGGTAATGGTTCTAAGTGACTTTCATCCTTTAAGAAGGTGTATCGTTTCTAACTCTAAAATCCAATATCAAGTCCAACAAAGTTACTTTGACGAAGAATTGCATAATGGAGATGTAGCATATAAACATTATTTCGACGAAAGTGAACAAAAAGACTTTCCAGATGTTTCGATTAGGCTTTATACCCTTAGCGAAATAATAAATTCGGTTATTACATCTGGTTTTAAGTTAATGAAGTTTGAAGAGCATCGTGGTTGGAAAAATGAAAACATACCATGGGAATTTACAATTTTGGCTAATAAATAAAAAGAGAAATTGTATACAAAGAAACCCTCCATTACCGGGGAGTGGATTGCTGTATATATGCTGAAACTAGGAAGCAGTTTGTCACGGGCAACTGCTCCTAGTTTTTTTGGTTGTTATTAGAACTACCCTGGGAACGATAAAGCAATAACCAGGGTCAGTCCGTCATGGGAAGCTGATCCTTGGTCGCGTTGAAAGGGCAGTGTAATTTCAAGTGTTGACATATATTTCTAGCTATATTAGAATCTATAAAAATACATTAACATGTATAAATATACGTAGGCGGTGAATAAGTTGAGTAATCACGTCTTATCGTTAAAGGAATTTGATAAAGATTCATTGCTTTCAATAATTAAGAATGGCATTGAGGTCAAGCAGAATCCATATCTTTTTTACCAAGCATGTGCTAACAAGGGGCTATTAATGCTCTTTCAAAAGACTTCAACAAGAACCAATTTGTCTTTCCAGTCTGGAATTAATCAAATGGGAGGTTATGCTGTAACCATGGACTGGGATTCCAGTAATTTTAGCCTCTCACCTATCAAATATGAGGCTCGTTATGCATCTAGAAACTGTGATGTTATTATGGCTCGATTAAAAAAACATTCCGATTTAATTGAACTAGCCACACACTCTAGTGTTCCAGTAATAAATGGTTGTTGTAATAAATACCATCCCTGTCAGGCATTAGCTGATTTAATGACGGTTTACGAAGTAAAGGGCACTTTTTCAGGTGTGACAATAACGTATGTTGGGATTCACAACAATGTAGCAAATTCATTAATAGAAGGTTGTATATCACTAGGGATTAAGCTTTTATTGATAACCCCTATCGTAAATGAAGACTCCTGGGATGAAGAATTAATGAAAAAAGCATATATGAGCGGGTATGTTGAAAAAGTGAATACTCTATCCGATGCAGTAAGCAGAACTGATTTTTTATACACTGATACGTGGGTAGATATGGAGTATTTCTATGATATGAGTTATCAAGAAGAGAAAAGCAGAAGGATACAATTAATGATGCCTTTTCAAATTAATAGAATGAATTTAGGTGATGACTCCCCTTATATAATGCATGATATGCCTATTCATCCTGGATATGAAATTGAAGATGATTTGATTGAATCGCATAACTCCATTATTTATCAGCAAGCTGAAAATAGAATGCATGTTCAGAAAAGTCTTTTATTGTATTTATTGCAATAATCTTGAGGTAATATGCCTGAAATTTATAAAGTTCCAGGTAATAAGGACCAATGATGGATCGTCGGAAAGGTGGCTATATTCGAAAATAAATTTATTAGAACCCTTAAACCAAATTAAGGTTTAAATGCATTACTAACGATAATGAGAATGAGGGAAACGACTGATGACTAAATCTGGAATAGTTTTGGTTGCTAGCGTATCTGTGTTATGTGTAAACAAAGTTTTGCTAATAAAAGAAAACAAACCACCTGTCAGGGACAAATGGAATTTTCCGGGTGGACGAATAGAGCAGGATGAAGATATTCTTGATGCGGCGCGCAGAGAAGTAAAGGAAGAAACCGGATATGATGTGGATATTCGCGGGGCAAATGTCTTTAAACAAATTATCGAGAACATTATGAATGGAAAGATTCATTCATTATCTCTATACAACCCCAAACTAGGATTGTAGCATTACGCTGCCCCCTGATCGCATAAAAGCTCTACCCCGAAAATGACTCTTAGCACAGATCCAAAATGGCAGCACGAAACTAAGCCCAGCTTTTATGTTTTTTTAAAACTGTGCTTTAACGAGATTTGTGAGACATTGGAACGTCAAGAGGCATCTTAGGCATGTTTACCGGCACTTTCATTCTGCCTGGGAACGAGCCCTGCCATGAACAGAGATGAGTGGCCGTAGGGAAGCGTGAACCAACGTCCGTTCCGACCTCGGATAAGATTTGTTCCGCCGTACGTCGGCCAATTCCGGGAATGGTGTCTAACCGCACAATGTCTTGATGAAAGGGTCGAGCCGTTTGGCTACCTACAGATCCAACTCGAGAATTTGTTCATTCAGAAAATCGACATGGGTTAGCATGGTTTTCAGCATGATAGCTGAATATGCTACCAGGACAAAGCTGCCAGCACACATTATAACGAAATCAAGGTCGCTGAATAAGCTTCAATGTGAGACATTAGTACTCCAATGCTCAGGAAAAATAGGCACATATTTCCATATGAGTGGCTTACTTCTTCGTGTGAACGGCCGTATAATGGAAGCTGACCATCTATTATTGAGTCTGGGAGGTACGAATCATGCGTAATGTGAACGCACCATTTCGGGCAAGAATCGGACTGCTGGACGACGGACCGCTTACATTCGACCAGTTGAACACTGTACTCGAACGAACGGCTTTCGCGGTCCCTTTTGAAAATTTAGCAATCATTGAATCCAGAACACAGACCATCTCAAAGGAGCAGCTCTTGGACAAAATTACGGTTCAAGGTGAAGGAGGCCTATGCTATGAATTAAATACATTGTTTTACTTCTTCATGCTGGACAACGAACTGGATGCCCGGCTGGTCAGCGGCGTGGTATATAATCACGAGAAGCAGCGTTACCCGGCCACCGGACGTACGCATGTTACGATTCTGTTCCGGCATGAGAATCGGACTTACCTCATCGATACGGGCTTCGGCAGTAATCTGCCGCTACGACCTGTGCCGTTATCAGGCGAGCCTGTCTCCTCTTCAAATGGGGACTTTCGAATTGTCCCGGCGTACGGGGAGCATGCCGGGCTTGGTGATTACGTCCTGGAGATGAAACTGAAGCATAAGCATAGCGAGTGGATGACCGGCTACGTATTCGATACCGCGAAGACTATTACCGACGATACCCAGCTGAATGCGATTCAGCGCATAATCGCCGAGCATTCCGACTCGCCTTTCAACAAGAAACCGCTTGTCACGAAGGTCACAGAGCGCGGAACGATCACGTTGACCCCCTCCTTCTTCACGGAGTGGTGTGACGGCGTCATGACCAAAACCCCGGTAGACGAGTCTAGTTACAGGGAACTTCTATGGCGGCATTTCGGGATGCGTAGACCTCGGTAAAATGATGCGTTGGGTGCACTTTGGTGTGGAGGGGCTTGTCGCGATGCAGACCTCTTTTCATTGAAGTAACGGGCAGCATTCATTTTAATATTATTAAAAAAAGGATGCATGGTGATCAGGAGGAATGTATGGAACAACCAGTGGTTATTGAAGAGTACAACGAAAAATGGCCTTTCGAATACCAACAGGAAGAAAGAAAAATTAAGGATGCATTGGCTAATAAAGCAATTGCTATAGAACATATTGGGAGCACTTCCGTTCAGGGCCTGGGGGCCAAACCGATCATTGATTTCATGGTCGGAGTACGTGATTTAAACGAAGTAGAAGAATTTATTGAACCGTTAGCGAAAATAGGCTATGAACATGTGTACCATAAAGAATTCCCTACTAGAAGATTCTTTAGAAAAGGTCAAAGGAGAGCAGGAACGCACCACCTGCATATATACAATTATGGAAGCGAGGAGTGGAAAAACAATATTTTATTTAGGGATTATTTAAGAACCCATCCCGAGGTTTTAAAGCAATACAATCAATTGAAAAAAGAACTCGCGGAAAAATATCTTAACGATAGAGTTGCTTATACTAATGCAAAAAATCCATTCATCTCTGATGTGATTCAAAAGGCCAAATGGAGTGAGTAGAATAAAATCGTGGTTTGTTCCTCTAATGGAAAACGATAGTTTAACTACAGCTGATGGATCCAGAAATCAACGATATAGAAAACTAAAGCAAATCAAAGATTAAATAAGCTCGTTCCAGCCGGATTCGAGCTTGTTTTTTCAGTGTTCCACGGAAGGAACATCTGCCGCCAGGAGCGAATTTGGCCGAATTCATTGTTTTCGATGTTTCTCTATAAGTGCTTGTGCGGCTGCTTATAGTGAATATGTGAACTCTTACGTCGACTAGCAGTCTAATGTATATTAAAGGGGTGTTCCACGTGGCCGAAATGTCCATACGGATTTGTTCTGACGAAGATCTGGACCTTCTTTCTTTGCTAAACAAGCAACTTATCGAAGATGAGAATCATGACAATCCAATGAATCTCGAACAGTTGAAAGATAGAATGAGGGGGTTTATCAATACGGATTATAAAGCCTATGCATTTGAAGTTACGGGTGAAACCATTGGCTATGCTTTGGTGAACCATACAAGGAAGCCATTATATTTAAGACAGTTTTTTATCTGTAGAAACCGCAGAAGGCATGGGTATGGCAAATTAGGTTTTGATAAGTTGCTCGAAGTATTGAACACGAATAACATAGATATCGAGGTTATGTATTGGAATCATTCTGGATATGCATTTTGGAAATCGCTTGGATTTAAAGAGAGAAGCATTTATATGAGACATCAAGAGTGAACGAATTAGTAAGCTGCCGGGCAAAAAACAACACTCGGAAATCGAGTATCACATAAACGAATTTGAATCGGGGTACATCATGGAGGATAAGATCGCGGAGCTTCTGCTTCAGTACGGCATCGCCCATCCTGAAATCTCGTTGCTAAGGCACAATGAAAATCGGACGTATAAAGTGACCGATAGGTCAGACAGTAACACCTACCTTCTTCGCGTGCACGAACCGATAACCGTGAATATGGCCGGCATACAACATACAAGGCAAGGAGTTGAATCCGAGCTGAAGCTGTTGGAGGCGATTGCTCGTGGGACGGACCTCGCTATACAGGCCCCTGTAGTAAGCCGGTCTAGACAACTCGTAACTGAGATTGAAATTGATGGGCAAAGTATATACTGCTCACTGCTCCGCTGGATCGATGGCCGCAATATGACTAAGGAGGACTTGTCGACCCCTGATGCCGCATACAGATTGGGCGCTCAGGTAGCGAACCTCCAGGCGTTTTTCGCTACTTATGATAAGGTTATTCCTTCGGATCGGCCGGACTACGGTATTCGCAGAATCGAAAGGATGCTCACCCAAATTCGGCGCGGCGTCGAACTTGAATTGTTTTCTGATAAAAATTTCGATGTGGTAGAGCAAACGCTTAATCTTATCGTTGATCGGTTGAAGGCCCAATGTCCTGAGACGGTGAAGCAGGGTATAATCCACGCGGATTTGAACATGGGTAACATAATTGTTACGCCGCTAGGAAGGTACGTTTTTATCGATTACTGCTTATTCGGTTCTGGTTATCGCTTATTTGACGTAGCAATGACAGCTTTAAATGCCCCAAAGGAAACCCGAGAGCATGTCGTCAAAGGGTACTATGGCAAGGAGCCTCCAAAAGAGGAAATTTATCCCGTAATTGAAGGTTTCATGCTTACCGCGGTATTAGGATATTACGCTTTTGTTATGGAGAACGAAGCTGTCCATTCGTGGATTCGGGAAAGGATGCCGCAGTTTTGCGATAACCGGTGTGGCCCCTTCCTCAAAGACAAAAGTATATTCCTCAGCTTTTGAATGGTGAGATAAGACTATCTCCAATTGCAAAGTATGACCAGGACGGTCTACAAATAATTCGATTATTGAAATAAACCCAGATGCCATCTTTATCGCTGAGACACTGGATTTAGAGCGGCAGTATAGGAGAAGTAGAGGTCCTCTACATGGCATTCCGATTCTCGTCAAGGATAATATCGAAACTGGTGATAAAATGAACAAGTTCTTGAAAAACGGAAAAATATTTCTAATTATCATCATCATTAGTATCGTAATTTTTGAAGCTATATTCCATCAGCATGGTTCAATAAATAAGCGGATTGCAGCAGAACTTCAGGATTATAATAGCAATTTTCAAGAGGTACTCTATTCGCAGTTAGTCGACAATAGCATTTTTACATTTTATCAGGTTTATAATAATGAACTCGCGTTCGGTGTCTTGGAGGATGGCGCTTTCGGATTAAACGTGAAAGGGGGAAGCGATAATGTTCCCTTGGTTTCGGATGGGGCTCTTACGTGGGTCGCTACAAGTAATCCAAATGTGGAGCTAAGTCTTATTTACGGCGCTATCTTAAATCCTGAAATCACACAGATCATAGTCATAAGTGAGAAAAGTAAAGCGGCAACCATTATTGAGAGTAAAGGAGTTAGGTTCTGGTTCTTGGTATTGGATTCCCCTTTCCATTCTCCAGTTACGGTGAAAGCGACAAATCAAGAAGGGGCAATTTTGTACGAATATGGAGACCCCGAATATTGGAATGCGCATTGAGTTTAGCCAACAGGAGGTCACAGGGCAGTTCGATTACCCAGGCCATTACTTTTACGGGTTGGAAGTAACAGTAAGACCAAACAAAAAACTTGCCTCGCTCATGGAAATGGACAATAAGAGCAGCTTCAGGAAGATGGTCTATAGGGGTGGAGGTTCGAGCGGAGCAATTCCGGCAGGGCAAGTCTCTTCGTTCTATGTAGAGTATCAAATTAAAGAAGGTGTTGATTTTGACCAAGTAAAGGCAAATGCGTGTGATGGGAGTACTTTACTGGTCCTTAACGGTTTAAAAGTAATTGAAGAAATACCCCTAGTTAGTTTTGCTAAGTCAAATTAGTGAACTTGGGAACAACCAACACGGAAACAGGCTGCCAAGATCATCACCAGGCAGCCTTATCCTTCATACTTGCCGTTTCCACATGGTAAGTGTCAAAACAGCAAACCCCGGACGAATCTAACGTGATTAGTTATGTAGTTAGGCACTGCAGCCTTCACATACAAATATGTTTTGACCGGTACCTTTTTCCAAGCAGATTCCGACTAGTACTTGGTCATGTTTTACCTCGCTATCAAGTGACTCCATATCAATATATTTGTCTCGTGCATCTATACGAGCTTCTTCTTCATTGAAACCAAAACCGATTCCAGTAGCTTTCACGCCTGTTTTTAGATTTTCAATCAAGAATTTATAACGTTCCTTTGTCACATATATCACTCCCATTGTTGGCTAGAATAATGAGACCCTAGCAATTTGTTTTTTAGCTCTCTACTATTCTACCATATTCAGTCTATCAATATATAGTAGAAATTCTCTGAAATTCGAATTATTTTCCTCAACATATAGAAAGGACATCCGCAAGCAAAAAAAAGCAGTCGATCCCTGGGATTAGACCTGCTGCATCTCCATTTCATATAAACAAAAGGCACCTACTCGGAGCTATTCTCCTGGGGTGCCCAATAGTTTCATTCTATTCTCCATTAACACGCTTCTTTATAGACGGATTGATCCAAGGAGGGCCGGGATGTCCGCATTCGTAGGTAAACAATTTTCTTTTCCTTGCGTAATATCGGTTTATTTCATTGAGGTAGTTTTTGTAGAAAGGATACATACTCGGATCCAGTTCAATGGCATGCTTCTTTAGCGAATGTACAATACGATGCAGGTTCAGCTCTTTTTGGGTCTCCAATTCCAAATAAGGTCTATTCATCGGATCCAAGCCGTTAGGATGTAGGGTAGCATACGTTTTTATTTTTTGGAGCTGAATATTTATGACGGAGGATAGAAGGAAGAGCATCTTGGACAAGCCCAGTGAGATGTTCGGACGGAGGTCGTGATTATGTTTAAGCGCAAGCAGCAGCTTCCGATACTGCTCCAAAAAGTTGATTAAAGCGGATTCCATGCTTGAACCGGGTAATGCAACCTTTCGATCATGCTTAAAACGAGCGCTGCTGATCGCCATAACATTATTCCTCGGAGCCGGGTTGTAAATCAATTTGGATTGCGGTTTCCAGTTTACGCAGAAGGAATAGTTCTTTGAACATCAGCGTTTCCATCATGCGGATGAGCAGGACATTGAACCTTAGAATGTCACTATTGCTTGGGTTTGACGGGAAATTCAGATCCTTACCAACGAATGCCTGAAGCTGTTCTGCCTCAGCATTGATAAGGTGAGCAAGCGCTATTTCCTCAAGTGCGATCGACTCCAATAAATCAATCGCGGTTTCCTCTATAGTGGGCCTGTTTTCTCCACTGGGTATTTCAGGCATACTCACGACACATTCCCTCTCTCCATTAACCTAAAGTTATATTATTACGGTTACGGAAAAGTGTTAATTGTATCTAAAAAAATAATAGGTCTTTGTCCTACGTTCGGAGTTGTTTCACACTTTCCCTGAACGTTAGTGCTAAATGTGTAAGCTTTAATCTGAGGAGGTAACAAAAGTTGAGTATAAAATTTCGCCATATTGCTAGAGCACTCATAGTGGATAATAATCATATCTTAATTGCTCGCATGAAAGGCGCTCATTCATTTTTACCAGGTGGGGGTGTTGATCTTGGTGAAAGTGCGCATGATGCTCTTAAAAGAGAGTTAGCAGAGGAACTAGGAGTGACCTCGTGTGAAGTTACTCGCTTTCTTGGCGTTGTTGAGTTTGGAATTAAGGAAAAGGAATATCACGAAATAAATCATTTGTTTGAAGTCAGAACAAATGGTTTATCTGCCACGATTACACCTCAATCTTTAGAGCCGCATCTTGAATTTTATTGGATTGAACCCACGTTGGAAAAGCTTAAGGAACATAATGTTTTGCCGTATCTTGTGCAGGAGCTAATACCTCAAATATTACGTGAGGGCAAACCGATGTGGGCAAGTAATATGTACACCGGGTACGATAGTGGAATAAGCAGGGAGTAGACTGCCGCGGCAGCTTAAAAAGTTAAGCCGCAGGTCCTAGGAGGGCTACGGCTTTTTCTACTTATGGGCGAAATGCAGGATACAAGACAAACAGGATCCCAGCTAGGTTAGGGTAGTCAAGGCTATGAATCGGCGGACAGCTTCATTTTCTCCATTTCAGCCAACGTCATAGCATTGCACTGCCGGATAAAGCCAAGAATGAGCTGTGCTTCCTGCTCACTGTATTGAGAGAGAATCGCAAGCGTTGATTGCGTAATGGATTGGAATAAAGGGGAAACGTGAGCTGAGCCGTTAGGGGCTGGTTTGACAACGACCCGCCTCCGATCCTCTGGGTCTCTGTCCCGTACGACATAGCCTCCTTGTTCCAAGCGGTCGATGATATTTGTGACGGCGCCTGTCGTCAGCCCGGTCAACTGCGCGAGCTGGCCGGCCGTAACGGGCCCCGTACGGTTGAGGAAATCCAGACACTTGTGATCGGTAGCATTTAGGCCAAGCCGCTCGGAGATCAACTGGTGAAACATAACGGCTCGCGCGCTGTTCTGGCGCAACTCGTCGAGTAGGGCTTTATGTATCGTCGACAAATTAGGCGTATCAGAAGAAGACATATTGCTTGACAAAAGCAAAACCTCCATGTATGATCAAAATATCTTAATTAATTAAGATATAATATCGGTTAAGATAATAAATTCATTAAAGTTTTAGCAACAGTATACCATAAGGCACTTGGAGAGCAAAACACTCCGCTCGCGATTACGGAGAAGTTTTGGCCAGTTCAGAGAGGGAGAGGATCAGATGAGAAACAATCGGAATACGGAGGAAACTCAAGCAATAGCGGAGCTATTCTTTCGACTGAAGCAGGCATGGGACGACGGTGATGCCGCAGCGTACGGATCATGCTTTACAGAAGAAGCGGATTACGTTACTTTCCAGGGGGAGCATCTGCAGGGCCGCCAGGCGATTACAGATGTTCACCAAGCATTGTGGCAGGGTGTATTGAAAGGATCGAAGCTTGTAGGCGAAATCAAGAAAATTCGGATTCTAACCACGGACTTTGCGGTGTTCCATGGTGTTGGTGCAGTGAAGCTGCGCTGGCAGAAAACGGCTCCGCGGAAGCGCGATTCAATTAATACCAACGTGGTCGTGAAGCAGCAGGGGGAATGGAAGATTGCAGCCTTCCAGAATAGCCGTATCTCGGAGCCGGGACTGGTGCAGCGTCTCTTCACGAAGTTCAGTAAATAAAACAACGCGCCGCACAAATGTCAAGAATTTATTAAAGACGGAGTAAAACCATTTAATGAAAATTTCAATAAAGAAAAGGACAATTTATGATTACTCGTGCAAGGGAGCTATACGCCGATGTTATACTATCATATCAATCAAGAAAACCTCCAATCTAGATAAGTGGAATTGGAGGTTCTATTCGTATTAAGTTAATATCTCATAGCTTGTATAGCTCAACCATCTTCCGAATTTGACTCTGCATCTCCAAAATTAATGCAGGAGGTCCCATCACTTTCACCAAACTTCCATAGCTCATAATCTTTTGAATCGCCCGTTCCATTGATGAAAAATGCGTGATTAGCGACAAAGTTCCGTCCGCATTCACGATGACTTCATCGAAGCCGAACTCGTCTCGAACCCGGGTTTTGGCCTCCAATTGAAACTGGAGTACCGCCTGTACTTTCTTGAAATCCGCTTTGTTCATGAATTGCTGTTCGACATCCTGCAGCGTGTAGTCCCGTCGGACAAAATGCTCCGGCAATAGGTTCAATTCACCTATACGGGACAGTCGAAATACGCGAAAGTCCATTCGGGTCAGGCAGAATCCGTACACATACCAGACAAAGCCTTTGAGAAAAAGCCCCATCGGTTCCAGCTTGCGTTCGGATTCCGTTCCTTTGTTGTCCAAGTACGTGAATGTAATTAATTGAAAGTCTCTGATTGCCTGGTGCAACGGACCCATATGCTCTTTATCGTTTGGCGCCGGCTTGAAATCGAGGTCCACATAGATTGGATCCGCAGCTTTCGTTTGCTCAGGCATTAAAGCGCCAATTCGTTCTATTAATCGGTCAATCTCGGAATGATCCGTCGCGGAACGTACTCCGCGCAAGGCTGAACAGATTGATGAGAAATCTTCCAAAGATAATACCTGCTTTTCCAATCGGTAGCCCGGCATAATCTCATATCCTCCATCAGATCCGGCGAAAGATACAATTGGGATTCCGGCTAGATTAATGGCTTCCATGTCGCGATAGATCGTCCGCAGAGAAACTTCGAAGCGCTTAGCCAGGTCGGTAGCACTGACGCGCGGTTGATTTAATAGTGTCATGGTTATCGCGAGCAAACGATCCAGCTTCATAGGATGACCTCCAATCCGGGAACCCGGCCATAAGGCCATTTCGCCCATTCTCTATTCTACACTCGAAAGCCCAAGATTTCCATTTTTCTCCGTTTCATGATAAAGAGGACCACAAACCGAAATAAGGAGGCTTTCGGAGCTTGGCTTTAACGGAATCCTCTGAAGAAGGCTTGAATGTCAGGAACTAGAAGATCCGGCGCATCCATTGCGGCAAAATGCGTTCCGCGTTCAAATTCCGACCATCGCACGATATTCGTGTTGTCACGCTCGGCAAACCGCTTCATCGATTTGAAGTCATGTCCAAACACAGCCACTCCTGTCGGAGTCGTATTCGGTCCCTGCGGCTCCTGCCCATGGTTATGCGCATTCTCGTAATACAAGCGGGCGGACGATTCCGCCGTATTCGTCAACCAATACAAAGTGACGTTAGTCAGGAAGGCATCCCGGTCGATAAAATCCACATGGTCGCCAAAGCCGCAAAATAACTCGGCAATCCAAGCAAGCTGTCCAACCGGCGAGTCTGTAAGTCCGTAGGAGAGCGTCTGCGGCCGGGTTGACTGAATCGCATTGAAGCCGGCGCGTTCTTGGAAATTAGCCAGGAATTGAAGCCTTTTCTGATCTTCTTCCGACAAGTTTGCCATTTCCGAAGGGTCTCCGGAAGGGAAAGAAAACAGTTGAAGCACATGAATGCCGCGAAGCCCTTCCGGCTTCTGAATGCCAAGCTCTCTGGACACCAGCGCGCCGCAATCGCTGCCGTGTGCACCATATTCCATATATCCCAAGCGTTTCATTAAGGTATCCCATGCTCTCGCAATGCGAGCTATATCCCATCCTGCTTCGAGGGCTGGACCCGAGAACCCGAATCCGGGTACGGAAGGGATGACTAGGTGGAATGCATGGCTCGGATCGCCACCATGACTGCGCGGATCGCTGAGCGGACCGATCAGCTCCAAAAACTCGACAATCGAACTGGGCCATGCATGGGTGAGCAGCAGCGGCAACGCGTCGGGCTCAGGCGAAAGAACATGTATGAAATGAATGTTGGCACCATCGATAGCCGTGGTAAATTGTGGGTATTCATTCAGGCGGGCTTCGTATTTACGCCAATCATACTCTTTCTGCCAATAGGATGCCAAATCTTTCACATAGTCGAGCGAAACCCCATATTTCCAGCCAGCCCCGCCTAACGCTTCCGGCCAGCGAGTCCGGGACAAACGATACTGAAGGTCATCAAGATCGTCCTGCGGTACGGAGATACGGAACGGTTGGATTTCTGCAATTACTTCGGAAGTGATTTGTCTTGAATTTGTCATAGGAATATCCTCCTTGAAATGGGTATCGTTTATTGCTTACATAACCCATAATAAATCATGTACCCTGACAGCATTATGTCAGGGTACTCGCACAAGGGGGAAATAATTTATAACTTGCCAGATTGAAGCATTCCCATTCGGTTAGGATGATCGATGACTCCTGCAAAACCGCGTCTTGCGTGATTGACGAAGTTACGAGCGTGAGTTATCTACCTCCCAATCTCTCTCCTTACTTCCTCCATGATCACCCTCACTCCCTCCTCGATTTTTTCCGGCTTAACCTGTGAAATACTGATTCGCAGAAACTTTTCCCGCTCAAGCCAGTTCGTCAAATAAAACTGCTTTCCGGCTACAACCATCACATTCCTCTCTGCCAGACGCCTTAACAGCCGGTCCAGGTTAACGGTTTGCGGTAGCCTGAACTGTACATAGACGCCGGATTCGACCCCCGATAATGCTACCCATCCTTCGCCGTTTTGACGGTAGACCGCATCGTTTAGCGCTCGAATCCGTGCCGCATATTGGCTGCTGATTTTATGCCTATGCCGTTCATACATGCCGTTTTTGATATATACATCTAGCGCCGCTTGTGACAAAAGCGAAGTATCGGCATGCCCCCTATAGGCGCGGAATGTCTCAAACAGCCGTTCGGGCAGCACGACCGCACCTAAGCGCAAGCCCGGGAAAATAATCTTGGAGAAGCTCTTGACGTAAACGACATGCGATGTGCGGCTATACGCGTAAATCGGATCGAATTCCTTTTCTTCTCCTAAATCGCCCATATAGTCGTCCTCGACGATGTATACATCGTATTTGCCCGCCAGCCGGGCAATCGCTTTCCGCTCTTGAGCAGTGTACGTGGTTCCTAGCGGATTGTGATATCTGGACATGGTGTAGAAAAATTTGATCCCGCCATTCTTGAACGTTTGCTCCAACTCCTCCAAATGAATACCGGCTGCTTTGCGCGGAATCCCTACTACAGGTATGCCCTCCATCTCAAGATATCGCAAGTAATTATCGTAGCTCGGCTGCTCGACCAGAATGGTCTCTTTTCGGTTTGGAAACGGCATTCTAGCCAAAATTTCCAGAGCCCGCTGGGCCCCCGAAGTAATAATAATCTGCTCCATTCTTGCAAACACCTGATCATTTGCCAAATGGGATACCAGGGTCTGCCGAAGCTGCGAGAGCCCTTTCGGATCCCCGCCAGCAAACAGTTGTTGCTTATACGTATCAATCGCTTTGTTCAAGCAATGCTGGAAGTCCAAATAAGGAAATACGTTACTATCCGGCATGGCCGATGAAAAATCAATCTTGCCGTCATCCTGGGCATTGGATATCCCGTCCGGCATGTCAACGACGTAGTACCCGCTCTGGGGTATCGAATAAACAGCGTGACGTTGTTCCAACTCCGCGTAAGCCCGAACAATGGTACTAACGCTGCATCCGTACCGTTTCGCGGCATCGCGGACGGAAGGCAATTTTTGGCCCGGGCGGTAGTGCCCGTCGTTGATTTTAAGCTCCATGTCGGAAAGGATAGACAAGTATCTTTTCACGTTTTTTCCCCCTCGTTCCTGCCACTCTCATTATAATTGATTCTAGTAACTGTATCGATACAATTATGGGAATTTGTTGTTGTTGCTATTTCCATTTCGTTTTACCATTTCAATATCAGCTCCATGTTCGCGAACATGACACGATTTATTCAAGGAGGGTACTTGCATCGATGAATCCATCGGGATTGAAACTTGCTTATCTATATACGATTATGAACGCTATCATCATGGGATTTTCATTTTTATTCACTAAGATTGCTCTAGATTTCGCAGAGCCTATGGATACACTGACATTCCGGTTTGCGGCATCCTTCGCCGTGATGTCCATTCCCGTCATGCTGGGCCGGGTCCGTTTGAACTACCGCGGGAAAAAGCTTCGCAAGGTGCTGCTCCTGACCACTTTGTATCCGCTTGGATTTTTCACGCTCCAATCCTACGGCCTGAAGCACGCCACGTCCAGCGAAGGAGGCATTCTGTTTGCTTTCACACCGGTTTTAACGGTGCTGCTGGCGTTCTTGTTTTTGAAAGAAACAACCACCCTCCTGCAAAAGCTATCCATCGGTCTGTCGGTCAGCGGAGTTCTGTTCATTTTTATCATGAAGGGCAGCCGCATCGATTGGTCCAACATGACAGGGATTGTTCTCTTATTCTTATCCTGCTTGGTTGTGGCTGGGTACAACGTGCTCGCGAGGCGGCTTCTCCAATCGTTCAGTCCAGCGGAAATGACGTATGTCATGCTGGGTATTGCCTTTCTATCTTTCCTTGCCGTGTCACTTGCGGGGCATGCAGCCACAGAAACGCTCGATCAATTGTTCTCTCCGCTTGCTAGCGGTACGTTTATCGCGGCCATCCTCTATCTTGGCATTTTGTCCACACTGGTAACGGCGCTGAGTTCAAACTATGCCTTGACTAAAATTGAAGCCTCCAGAGTGAGTGTATTTTCCAATCTATCGACCATTGTGTCCATCGCTGCCGGAGCGTTTTTGCTTGGGGAGGAAGTCAGACTGTATCATATTGCCGGTTCTGCGCTTATTATCGCCGGAGTCATGGGAACCAATCTGTTTGGGAAGAAAAGGGAGCAGCATGTTCTCAATCGTGCTAAAGCCGGATAGGGGACTCGTTTCAAGGGTTCCGGTTGCTTGCCTTTGCGAATGGAAAAAAGGCAACAAGCAGCTAAGCCGCCTGTTGCCTCATAGTTATACTGAGTTGGATTAGAATGCTGCCGTCCAACCTGCGTCCGCAGTCACGATCGCACCGTTGACAAAGCTCGATTCGTCGGAGCCAAGGAACAGAGCCACTTGCGCGATCTCTTCCGGAGTGCCTGCGCGAGGAATGACTCCTTGAGTAATTTTCGTTCTCGACGCTCCGAATTCATTCAAATTGGTCATCGAAGAGCTGATGTTTGTAATGGTTGCTCCCGGAGCGATGGCATTGCAGCGAATACCCTTCTGAGCATACATAAACGCCGTGTTCTTCGTCAGGCCGACAACAGCATGCTTGGAAGCAACATAAGCAGCTCCTGCATGAGCGCCGCTGAAGCCGCCGGTGGAAGCAATGTTGACGATAACGCCCTTGCCCTTCTCAAGGAAAATCGGAAGAGCCTTGCGGATTGCGCGCATGACGCTTTTCGTATTCACATCAAAGATGAGATCCCAACGGGCATCGTCTACGTCGCCTACCGCAGCCATGTTGTCCATGATGCCGGCATTGTTGACCAGTATATCTAGAGTGCCGAATTCATTCGCAGCCGTGTCGATCATCGCATTGACGTCATCCAGTTCTCCGACGTTCGTCTTGAGCGCAATCGCCATGCCCCCGTTTTCCGTGATACCTGTTACAACGGATTGAACCCCTTCCAGGTTCAAATCCGTTGCAACAACCTTCGCGCCTTCCTTTGCATAAAGTTCAGCGATTGCCTTACCCATGCCCGATGCAGCTCCAGTAACAATGGCTACTTTGCCTTCTAAACGCATTTATATACCCCTCTCAAAATGAAGCAATGATACTAGTCACCTGTCCGGTTCGTAATTGCGGAGGAAGCTTGTCAAATGTTCCCTTATCCAATGTTGCCCAGGTGAGATACACCTTTATTCACTCATGAACGAACAGTTCAGGACCTTGAGTTAGGAAACCTACAACCATTCAAAGGTAAATCTACCCGGTGCACGAGATTTGCTGATACTAGTAACTGCCTAGGAAACCGCGCAAATCGCGGTTTTTTATTTTGTCTTTCATGAATTGTTTTAGACAAAGTATTAAAACTAAAACAGTACCTTGACAGACACAGTAATATGTTTTATCATGCAGGTATGGAGGTGATTGAAGTGAGCGAGAACAAAATCACATCCGACCTGTTACGCGGACATACGGATACGATGATTTTACGGCTCTTATCCGAAGCGGATCGTTACGGTTACGAGATTGTCAAGCTGATTGCCGATCGTTCGGGCGGCGAGTATGAACTAAAGGAAGCTACAATGTACTCCAGCTTCCGTCGGCTAGAAGCAGACGGCGATATCGAGTGGTATTGGGGCGATGAATCACAGGGCGGACGTCGCAAATATTTTAGAATTACCGCAAGGGGCAAGGATACATACGCCCGCAACAAGAGCAACTGGGAGTATGCAAAACGCGTGTTAGAAAACTTATTATAAGGAGATTGATGAGATGAATCAGAAAGTGACGGATTATTTGAACAGCGTGTTTATGCCATACGATGGGGTAAAAAGTGTCACCGAATTGAAGGCCGACCTGCTCTCCGATTTGCAGGAGCGATACCGTGAACTCAGAGCTGAGGGCAAGGACGATGAAACAGCGTTTAAGATGACGATTGAGAGTATCGGCGATATCGAGCAAACGATCCTGGAGGTCGCCAACCTCTCCCGTTCGCTGGAACGGCAAGTACTGACAAACTTTAGCGGAAGCAACCTGACGAAAAGCGACTTTGCAGGCGTTACGGCCCATAAAGGACAGTTTAAAGGCAGCGCGTTGCACGGTTCCGACTTTTCGGGCGCAGATTTGACCGGCAGTTCGTTTAAGGGCAGTGACGTACGCGAAGCCAATTTTGACGGCGCGAACCTGACAGACTGCAGTCTATCGGCTCTTGACCTGGCGAATGCAAGCTTCAATAAGACGATCCTTGTGCGCACCAACTTCAGCGCGGCAGGCCTTGAAGGAGCCAAATTCACAGGCGTAAGACTGACCGATGTAACGTTTTCGACGAGCGATCTTAGAAAAACGATTTTTGAAGGTTGCATATTTGATGGGGTTGACTTTAAATACTCCGATTTGACCGGGCAGTGTTTGGACGGACAGACGTTTATCGGCGTTAAGTTCGATAGAGCGGGATTAAACAACGTTTCGTTCAAGAGCGCTACATTTAAAAATGTTTCTTTCCAGCCCGGATTTACTCTCACGAATAAATACTATCGTATGATCAAAACCGTCTGCTTTGACGGCGCAACGATGGATAAACTGACTTTCGCTGTGCTCAAAGGCATGGGAGCCGATTTGTCAAAAGTGACTGTCAATGAAGGGAGGTAATCCTATGCAAGCTGCGCAAACCAAGTCCATTCAAGTAAAAGGGTTGAAGAAATCGTACAAACAGCTCCAAGTGCTGAAGGGCGTAGATTTCGATGTGGAAAAGGGCAGTATTTTCGCTCTCCTCGGCTCCAACGGGGCAGGCAAGACAACCATTGTCAAAATCCTCACCACGCTGCTCAAACCGGACGGCGGAACCGCAGTCATAAATGGATTCGATGTTTCGTCCAAACCCGATAACGTGCGGCAGGCGATCAGTCTGACCGGGCAATTCGCCGCTGTGGACGAAATTTTAACCGGACGGGAAAACCTGATTATGATTGCTAAGCTGCGATACCTCAAAGACCCGCGTCAGGTGGCGGATGACATGTTACAACGATTCGGCCTGACAGAAGCTGCTGACCGTAAGGTGTCCGCTTATTCGGGCGGTATGCGCCGCAGGCTCGACATCGCCTTGAGCCTTGTAGGAAATCCGCAGACCATTTTTCTCGACGAGCCAACCACCGGGCTTGACCCCGAGGCGCGAATCGAGGTTTGGAAGATTGTCAAAGAGCTTGCCGACGGCGGAACAACGGTACTTCTCACTACGCAGTACTTGGAAGAGGCAGAGCAGCTTGCCGACCGAATTGCCATACTGCATGAGGGTAGGATTATCGCTAACGGCACGCTCCAGGAGTTAAAAAAAATGTTCCCTTCTTTAAAAGTGGAGTATGTTGAAAAGCAACCGACATTAGAGGATATCTTCCTTGCTATCGTCGGTAAAAAAGGGGGAAACTAAATGGAGGCGTCAAAATATCATTTCTTCACCGATATTAGCGTTATGCTTGGACGTTCCATGCGTCATATATTCCGTAGTATGGATACCATCATCACGGTCACCCTCATCCCGATTGCAATGATGCTGCTGTTCGTCTATGTGTTTGGCGGTGCAATTCAGGTCGGAACGGATAACTATGTGAATTACCTGTTGCCAGGCATACTGCTAATGGCTATCGCCAGCGGAGTATCCTACACGGCTTACCGTCTGTTTACCGATGTGCAGCGGGGCATACTCGAGAGATTTCACACTATGCCGATTTCACGTTCCGCCTTACTTTGGGGGCATGTGCTGACCTCTCTGGTGTCCAATGCCATTTCGGTTGTCGTCATCGTTCTTGTAGCATTAATAATGGGTTTTCGTTCGTCCGCGGGAGTGCTGCCTTGGCTTGCTGTAGCTGGAATACTCGCTCTGTTTACACTGGCCTTAACATGGGTCGCAGCTATAGCCGGACTGTCCGCAAAAACGGTCGATGGTGCGAGCGCCTTTTCCTATCCCATTATCTTCTTGCCATTTATCAGTTCGGCATTTGTGCCAACTGAATCGATGCCGACCGGCGTTCGCGTCTTTGCCGAAAACCAGCCGGTGACCTCGATCGTAGAATCCATTCGTGCATTGCTGTCGGGTCAGCCGTTCAACAATGACATTTGGATCACGCTTGCGTGGTGCATCGGAATTATGCTCATATCTTATATGTTTGCAATGAGGGCGTATAAAAAGAGAGTATAAAAACAAATACTTCATTACTGGTTGCGTCATATTACGTTTTGTTGTGGGATAAAGTTGTTGTCAAATTTGAAGACAAGAACGTTATTCCATCCCCATTTTGACAAGAACTTTATCTCATTCCTGCGAGTATCGCAAAGGCAGATACTTACTGCTGTTATTAAGCTGCTTGGGAACGATAATTGAATGGCTACAGTAGTTGGATCCTACGGCGGCTTGTGTGGTGCCCTCGATCTTTCCAATAGGGAAGGTTGAGGGCATTAGTTATTTTTTTGGGAAATTTTTTTGAGCAAATGTTGTTCAATAAAGATAATAATAATAATAATAATAATAATAATAATAATAATATTATACATGATAAACAAAGTAAACATAATAAACATAATAAACATATAAAGATTATAAAAGAATATTGGTAGCCTTGCCTCTACATTGTAAACCGGAGTGCAAAGCCTGGCGAAATCTATTACTTTCGGCACTTATCCTTAGACATCAGACATTGAAAACAGAATGCCAATAAAGTGAAGGGTAATGCAAAATGCAGATAGAATTTTGAACACTATCGGGAAACGATAGCGCAGTAATAAGGGAGCAGAACGTTACAGGGCTGTCCCGATGCAGAAATCAAAGAGAAATTACTTTTAAAGGACAATGTCACTCTTAACGAAATCGAGATTTCAATAAGCATCGGGAGACGTTAGTTGAAACAGGACACCGCAGCAGCCAGCGACTCGCTTGGCTGCCTTTTCATTAGGTTAACGGGGAGGATAGTTCATTGATTGCTGGCCCCGCAGAGAAGCTGTTGCGCGATTAATAAACTGAAGATAGATATCGGTTGGATTCCGATGTTTTCGACGCACCGATGAATTTACGGTGACTCGAACGTCTTAAGGTATGAATCGGAAATTACACTCAATTCAAACTCTAGGAGGAACCAACGATGACGGTAAAACTAACCCCTTACATTAATTTGGAAGGACGTACGAAGGAAGCCATTCAGTTCTACGAGCAAACCATTGGTGCTGAGATTCTATTCATTACGACTTACGGAGACATGCCGAACATGCCCAATACATTTACCGACGAACTGAAGGGTCTTGTGGCGCATGCGAAGCTGAGAGTGGGCGAATCGGAGCTGATGTTCTCGGATGCGCCCTGGAGTTCGCCGATCGAAACCGGGAAACGGGTGACGATCTGCATTACGACGAACGAGGTTGAGAAGTCAAAGCGAATCTTCGAAGCTCTGATGCAAGACGGCCATGTCAATATGCCGTTTCGGGAGGAATCCTTCAGCCCTGGATTCGGCGATGTCACGGACAAGTTCGGCGTGACCTTCCAGGTCTACACGGAGATGTAAACCATACCTCACGAAGAAAGAGTTGCCCACCATCTGGTGGCGCTGCTCTTTTTTTATAACATTAGAATTTATAAGTTTTGAGCGGAGCTCAAGGATTCTAAAGTTTCAAGAAAAACTTCCTCTTGCTCACGAATGTACATCCCCGAGAGGGCTTCGATAGAAGCTTTTCTTATATACAAACGAATTCGTCAATAGGTATTATAGTATTGAAGAATTCTTTCCTTGAAGGGTGGACAACGCAATGAACGTAACCGCACCAGAACTTGAGTTATTTGACGAGTTGAAGCCGGGATTAACCTCTTTCTGCTATAGGATGCTAGGGTCTATCGATGATGCAGACGATGCCGTGCAGGAAACCTTCATTCGCGTCTGGCAAAGCTGGAACTCCTTCCGACAGGAGGCCTCATTTAAAACGTGGGTCTATCGGATCGCATCAAATATTTGCCTGGACAAGCTAAGACAAGCGAAACGCCGCATTCGCCCTGTAGACTTCTCCGGCCCTGCGGAATCCATTGTCGAACCTCGCGAGACGTTGCCTGATTCGTCTTGGATCTGGCCGGCCCCTGATTTTTCGAATAATCCGGAGGATATCTTCATCCGTAAAGATACGCTGCATATCTGTTTTATTACACTTTTACAGATCCTACCTCCCCGTCAACGTGCGGTGATCATTTTGAAGGATGTATTCGAGTGGCCCTCCAAGCAGATCGCAGAGACGTTAGGCATGTCGCCGGCAGCGGTCAACAGCGCTCTGCAGAGAGCCAGAGAAACGCTTACGCGGGAACAACTCCGTTCCGATGAATTGGGCAGGAGCGAAGAAGCGCCTGATCAGGAATTGCTGTCGCGTTATGTGGAAGCCTTCGAGCAATTCGATATCAACGCCCTGGTTGCCTTGTTTCATGAAGAGGGTCGGATGTCGATGCCGCCTTTCCCTATGTGGGTGCGCGGCAAGGACGATTTGTTCAAGTTCTTCACGCTTACGCGCCCGCATTGCGAAGGATCCCGGTTTGTGCCGGTTACGGCGAATGGCGGTTACCCCGCGTTAGCGCAGTATATGTGGAGCAGGGAAGAGGACAGCTTGGTCCCTTGGGGAATTCACATCTTAGAAGTGAAAGATAACAAAGTATTCCACGTCCAAAATTTTATCAATCGAAAATTATTTGCCCGATTCGGGCTTCCGGATCGATTAGACCGATGAATTTCATCGGTTGGCTTCGTCTATAGAAGTGAAAACAAAAATAAGAGAGGGTGTTTTTACAATGGAAACGAATCAACCGACGAAAGTAACCGTGCAAGCTGTTATTGAGGCGCCAGTAGAGAAGGTATGGAGGTACTGGTCCGAACCGGAGCACATCACGAAGTGGAATCAAGCAACGGACACGTGGCACGCGCCAAGGGCGGAGAATGATCTGCGGGTGGGAGGCAGGTTTCTTACTCGGATGGAAGCAAAGGACGGTAGTATGGGGTTTGACTTCTTTGGAACGTACGACGTTGTGAAACCGCATGAGCAAATTTCGTACACAATGGAAGACGGGAGAAAGGTGGAGATCTCCTTCATGAATCAAGGGAACGAAACGAAGGTGGTGGAGATATTCGACGCGGAGAGCACGCATTCCATTGACATGCAGCAGGCGGGATGGCAAGCGATTTTGGACAATTTCAAGAAATACACGGAGGAATCCCGATGATCGAGACGAATACGAAGACAGGGACAACGCCGGTACACGACATCTCTAGAGCACGTCTATGGACAGCGCGTATCATGAGCGGGATTGTTATTCTGTTTATGCTGTTCGATGGGATCGGGAAAATGGCGAAGCCCGCGGCAGTGGTAGACGGCTCAGTCATGCTAGGCTATGCGGAGCATCACCTTACAACGATGGGCGTTCTAGCCTTGCTCTGCACCATCCTGTATGCCATACCGCGAACGCGCTTCTTAGGGGCGCTGCTGCTCACAGGCTTCTTAGGAGGCGCCGTGGCCACACATCTCAGGGTGGATAACCCGTTATGGTCTCATCTGCTGTTCCCCGTCTATGTGGCTATACTGGCATGGGGAGCGCTGTGGCTGAGCGATCGAAGATTGCGCAGTCTTCTCTGGGGAGAACGCGAATAACATATATACTGCCGCCGAGATAAGAACGGCGGCTTTTTTGTTGCGTCGATACGGGATTAGCCCCATCAGGAGGCGCCACCTTTTTTAATCAACATGAGAGTAGATCCTTTAGGATTGCAGTCCCACTATGGATACGTTAGTTGAAACATGAAACCGCGGCAGCCGGCCACTTGCTTGGCTGTCTTTTCATTAGGCTAACTGGCAGGATAATTCAATTGACTTTTGGGGAGAATATCCACAGTTCCTTTTGTTACCATAAAGATAATTCGGTTTACTGACGGGCTTTTCTCCTTCAGGGAACTGTAAAAAAGAGGGATATAAATGTCCGAAGAGACAATAGATCGAGTAATTCTCATAGCCATTAACCTAATTACTTTACTCCTTCTCATTTTATCGACTCCTAAGGACAAACTTCGCGAGGCGTCGATTATTTTCTTTTTTAAACAAACCATGACATGGAGTTTTGGACTGATTGTTGTGGAGTTAGGGCTTATTCAATACCCCATCCGAGAGTTTGTTAAGGCTGGTGGGACAAGCTTTTCGTTTGAATATTTTATTTATCCTTCACTGTGCGTTATTTTTAATTTGCGCTATCCGGTGGGGGCGATATGGAAGAAAATCGGATGGGTACTCGGATTTCCGACAATCATGACGTTGTTGGAAGTTATCTTTGAGCATAAAACGGAATTAATAGACTATATTCATTGGACCTGGTATTGGACGTGGATTATGTTATGGTTGACCTTTCTAATATCAAGAACCTATTTTCTTTGGATATATAGAAATAGCGGAAAGGGATACAGTTGGTAAACATCAGTAGGTTAAGCAAACGGGCCGTTTAGTTGAATACATATCCTCCTTGCCAAAAGGAAAACATAATTTTGTGTGGTAATGGTAACATTAGGGAGGAGCTTATGGAAAACTTTAGAAATAAACTTCATAATAGACGTTACTTGGCGCACGTTAGCATACTGGGAACAACGCAACTGCATAAACGTAATCCAATTACTATCGCCTGTTGGTCAATAGCTTTTCCCGGTTTTGGACATCTGCTCTTAAATAAATATCTGCGTGGATATGCTCTGATTCTGTGGGAGATGTTTATTAACCAGAAAATACAATTAAATGCAGCCATGGTTTATACATTTAACGGTCAATTCCAGGCAGCCAGAGATGTATTGGATCCGAAATTCATGACACTTTATATCCCAGTTTACTTATTTGCTATTTATGATAGTTATCGAACGGCGGTTGATATGAACAAAATATATCTTCTGGCCCAAAGGGAAAAAGGACGCTTTAATGAGTTTAGCATAGGAGCACTGGAGATCAATTACCTCGATAAACGTAAACCATGGTTAGCTGTTGTATGGTCGATGGGAATCCCTAGCGTTGGCCAACTGTATTTACATCGTATTGTTTTGGCTACATTTATTTTATTAAGTACAATTGTAATCGTATGGCAATCGAATCTAATCCTCTCATTACACTATCTGATCTTAGGGGATGTGGGCACCTCTTCTTCGGTCCTTGATAGGCAATGGCTTTTGTATTTCCCCTCCTATTATTTCTTTACAATTTATGATTCCTATACGAACACCGTAGAAAATAACAAGCTGTTTGACGAATCTCAAAAACGATACCTAATAGAAAATTACCAGCCAGTTGGGCATATCATCACAATTGGAGATAAATGACTATGCAAATTTTGGCCACATTCGAGTATTCAACCTTCCTTGAAATAGCCATTACAGAACTTGAAGAGAAGGGAATAACAGCCGTTTACGCAGTACCGCTTGATATGCGTAAAAAAGAACCGAGACTTCTTGATAGTATACACCGAGCTGATGGACTGTCATTTATCGATAAAGGTATGATTTTTGCCTTTATGTTTTCAACCATCGGTGCTAGTAAAGGGTTCGTATGGCAAGGAGGGCCAATTATCTGGGGAATTGTCGGTGCTATTTTAGGATTTCTAATAGGAGTTGCCCTGAATTGGTTAGTTTACCTTTTGAAACGTAACAAAAAGCAACTTCAACTTAAAATGGGCAAAAAGGGAGATGTCATACTAATTGTTACGTGTGAGGACAATCAGGTATCGGTTGTAGAAGATATACTCTGGGATCATAAAGCTCTTGGCTTGGCTATAACTAGATAAGAACACCAAGACTGGCATACTCCACAGTCGGAGCAAACGAATGAAGTCGACCATCTCTTTGGTCGACTTCTTATTATTCTATTGAGCGGTCAAGATCTGTGGGCCTTCAGCGGTGATGGCGATCGTATGCTCGTATTGTGCGGCGAGCTTGCGATCCAATGTCCGTGCGGTCCAGCCATCCGCGTCGATTGTCATGTGGTAGGTGCCTTCGGTGATCATGGGCTCGATCGTGAACACCATGCCTTCCTTGATGCGAGGGCCTTTGCCGGGCTTGCCGACATGTATATAGTTCGGATCCTCGTGCAGGTCCCGGCCAATACCATGCGCGAGAAGGTCGCGCACGACGCCGAAGCCGTTCGATTCGGCATGCCGCTGGATCGCGCTTGTCACGTCGCCGAGCCGATTGCCGGGCTGCGCCTGCGCGATGCCGAGGTCAAGGCATTCCTTCGTGATGCGCATCAGCTTCTTGGCCGTCGGCGAGATCTTCCCGACCGCATAGCTCCAGGCCGAATCGCCGAGCCAGCCGTCAAGCTCTGCGACCGTGTCGATCGTCACGATATCACCTTCCTCAAGTGGCTTATCGCTGGGGAATCCATGCGCGATCACGTCGTTGATGGAGGCGCAGGTCGCATATTGATAGCCCTTGTAGCCCTTCGTGTAGGGCTTGGCGCCGTGCTTCAAAATAATCTCTTCGAAGATATGCTCAATCTCGTTGGTCGTGATGCCCGGCTGGATGAGCGGTGCGATCGTTCGATGGCATTCGGCCACCACTTGGCATGCCTTGCGGATGGCCTCGATTTCATATTTGCTTTTTAAGATGATCATGTTCGTATCAGGACTCCTTAGTAATAGCTTGCGCCGCAAGATGGGCGATTCGATCGACGTCCAGCTCAGAAGTGCCCGCGTAGTAGTGTAGCCCGCAGCAGCCGACCAGCACGGCAAGCATATGGTCGACGCTATCGTCATGGCGCTGGATGATCGTTTGGAGTGGAACGTACAGCCGTTCCATGAACCGTCTCTTAGCAGGGAGCCGATCCTTCTCAGACAAGCCTACATAATGTTCCGCCGCCATCTTGTAGACGAGATATGCTCGGGCATCCGACTGCCATAGCCGAAGCAGCGCCTTGCAATACGTAGCAACCTGCCTGTCATTCGGGCGTACACCGCGGATGTTTGCCCATTCTTCTAGGGCTATCTCGCATCGTTCGAAACCGCTATCGAGCACATCTTGTATCAATAAAAGTCGGTTGGGGTAATAATGGTACACTGTGCCGTAACCGAGCTTTGCCTCGCGGGCGACATCGCGAATATCAAAGCTGCCGCCCGTGCGGAAGTAAGCGCGTGCGGCGGCGTCTAGGATCTGTTCTCTACGCTGCGTGCGGATGAGCTCATTTTGTTCTTTGGTACGGGGACACATAGAATGTGTGAACCTCCTTATTTAGACCTGCAAATTTGTCTATATAAAATATTATCGCATGTGGCAGAGATATGCAAATTTCTCTGTTGGTGGAGATCAATTTGTGTTAAGCCAGTTTTATCTATTCCATTTTGTTATAAGCACTATGAAAAACTATCATTCAATATTAGGGTTATGATATAGTTATTTATATGATTCTTGTCGATTCGTAGTTGGTAAATCGCAGGCGGATCAGCTTTTTCAGTATTTTTGAATTGATAGAAGGCAATGAGTAATTACCCGGGAGAAGGAAGGTAACTTTATGAACCACGTTTATCAAAAAGGCAAGGATTTTGCAAAGTCCTACATAGAACCCTACACAGATCGGACAGACAAGGAGTCGAGATTTCCCGAGGAATCCTTTAAGGAGCTAGGGGAACAAGGCTTTTTGAAGCTCCTTATACCGGAACAATTCGGCGGATTTGGCAAAGGACTTGAGGAGCACGCCCAGGCTTGTCTGGCATTCGCGGAGACCTGCTCGACTACGGCTCTTTGCTATATGATGCATAATGTCGCAGTGATGTGCTTGGTCGCTCATGGTAGCGATGAACTGAAGAAAAAGATTTTTACCGACATTATAGAAAACGGAAAATTCATGGCTTTGGCCTATAGCGAATTCGGGTCAGGTACCCATTTCTATATTACAGAAATGACTGCTGACGTTAACGGGGACCACACAACGTTCAATGGAAAGAAGAGCATGGTAACGTCCGCATCCTATGCGTCCTACTATCTCGTTCTTGCGCCATCTGTGGAAGAAGGAAAGATTAACAACTGGGTATTCCCTCTCGAATCGAAAGGCTTGTCTTTTGAATTGTCAGAATGGCAAGGCATGGGAATGAGGGGTAATTCGTCGTGTCCCATAAACATTGATCATGTAACGTTGGATTCATCTTACCGCATCGGAGCGGAGGGTTCGGGTCAGGAGCAGGTATTCAATGTAGTCGCTCCATTCTTCATTACTGGGCTTGGAGCTGTATACAGCGGTACGGCCATGCATATGTTCGAAATAGCCAGCGGCCATGCTGCGAACAGGAAATATCCGGATGGAAGCACTTTGTCCAATATTGAAACTATCCAAATTCATATAGCGAATATTTACAAACAGGCATCTGCCGCAAAAGCAATCACGATGGAAGCCGCCAGAGCAGGCGCGGGCGGAGAAGCTGACGCACTTGCCAAGATTTTGTCGGCCAGAATCTTTGCCTCGGAAGCAGCAATCGAATGTGGAAGGCTTGCTATGAGAGTTGGTGGTGGAAAAGCTTACAATAAGGCTCTTCCACTCGAAAGGCTGTTGCGAGACGCATACGCAGGTCAAATTATGGCTCCAAGTGCCGACGTTTTGACTGTTTGGCTTGGAAAAGCATTAACGGGTCAGATGATTCCATAAAGAAACAAAGGAGTGAGCTCTGTTGAGTAACGATAAAATAAAAGTCGGGGCGGTTATTTACGATCCTCGGGTTACTGTAATCTGGGGGATCATCGCAGATTTTTTCAAAGAGGAAGGGCTGGAAATCGAATGTGTCTTCTATAAGGATTATGAAGATCAGGTTGACGGCTTGATGAACCGGGAAATTGACATCGCCTGGAATTCCCCTCTGGCTTGGTTGGATACTTATCTTCGAACAGACGGAAACTGCCAAATGGGTTCCATGAGAGATACGGACCGAGACAGAAAGACCATCTTCGTTGTTCGGAAAGACAGCGGCATTACCAGTCTCGATGGGCTAAGGGGCAAGACGATTGGCTTTGGAGCGATAGATTCTCCTCAAGCAAGATTGATTCCAATCAACCATTTGCATAAGAATGGACTTGAGTATGGGGCGGACTATACGGAGCAAAGGTTTGACATCGGCGTTGGCCTCCATGGAGACCATGTCGGGGGAGAGCTGGATGCCATGAAAGCATTGATGGCGGGAACGGTTGACGCTTCTGTAACGTTGGACTTGAACTGGGAAGCCTGGAAGAAGGATGGCACCGTTGATGAAAATCAATTGGTATGCCTAGATACGACGGATTTGTTTGACCACTGCATTTTCACCGCACATCCTGATTTTTCAACGGAAAGATTCGCGGAATGGCAAAAGGTGCTTCACCGAATGGACTATACCAATGAAGCGCATCAGAAAATGATGGATATGGAAGGCTTGAAGAAATGGGTGGAAGGCAGAATTACGGGATTTCAGCAGCTGCGCGAAGCCAATGACTATTTGAAGTTCTTGAATAAGTAATCATATCAAAAAGAGAAGCGTGGATGGTTCCGCTACTTCTCTTTTCACTATTTATATCACTTCGGGAGATTATACACATGAAAAAGCAGAATTTACCGTTATTCCCTACCTCCTTAATCGGAAGCATGCCAAGATCAAAAATGGTGCTAAGCGCCTTAAGAATGAAGAGAAGCGGAAGGATGGAGGCAAACGACTTCAACCAGCTTCTTGAGGAAGAAACTCGTAAAGTCGTCAAGCTGCAGGAGGATTTGGGGATAGATGTCATCACCAGCGGCGAGCTGGGACGGGATAATTATGTTTCCTTCGTTTCCGATAAAATAGGCGGCGTTCAAATGATGAGCATGAGTGAAATGCTCGATTACGTGGATGATAAAAAGGCGTTTGAGGACATGCTGACCGCACTTGATGTTCCGGCCGTAAGTATTAAGAATGCGATTTGTACCGGTAAGCTGCAGTACAATGGGGATATTGTCGCGAGTGAGCTTTTGACCCTGAAGAAGTTCACCGACAAACCCGTTAAGGTTACATTACCGGGCCCCTATCTGCTTACCCGGTCAATGTGGCTTCCTAATCTTTCCGGCAAAGTATACGGGAGCAAGGAAGAGCTTGGACAAGATGTGATAAGGATCTTGAAGGAAGAAATAGACAACCTTGTGAGATTAGGGGTTGATGTGATTCAATTTGACGAGCCGGTGCTAACCGAGGTTGTGTTCACAGAGGGAAAGCCAAGATCCTTTATGTGCGCGGCTCTCTCCGAGAGAAAGGATCCGAAAGAGGAGCTTGAATTTGCAGGTTCCTTGATTGGACAAATTATGGAGCATATTGACCGAAGCAAGACGGTCGCTTCTCTACATGTCTGCAGGGGCAACTGGAGCAAGAAGGAAAGTACTTTACTAACCGGACCCTATACACCGCTGCTTGAGTTATTTGCCAAGGTGAATCCGGACCTGCTAACCCTTGAATTTTCCACGCCAAGGGCAGGGGAGCTGAACTCCTTATTGGCTGATCCAAGGATTGCAGAGCATACGGCGCTTGGTTTAGGCGTAATCAATCCGCGTACGGATGAAATTGAGACCATAGACCCTATCGTTACAAGAGTGCAAGAGGCCATGACCTATCTTCCAATGGACCGAATATGGCTGAATCCGGACTGCGGGTTTGCTACCTTCGCCAATAGTCCTGTCAATGTACTTGAAACGATTTCGGGCAAAATACGTTCGTTGACGGAAGCAGCCTCCATATTAAGGAGCAACTATCATGAAGCGGGCAAATGATGAAACAAACACCTTATATGAGTCCAAAATTTTTGATCTCCACTTTAGAGGAACATCCAATGATCTCTCCTCTGTGAAAATTTATACGAATAAAAACAGTGTTCAGATCGATAAGCAAATCAGTTTTGATTCGGAATACAAACCAGTCACTAGTCTTGAATACTTCGCGGGATCCGTGTTAAGCAGCATCCTTTTGTCGTTTTTGGAGCAGTCGAAAAAAAGGGGCTCCATCATTGAAGAAATGGAAGGCGTTTTGAACCTTTCTCTGGAGAACCCTTTATCTTTGATTGGTGTAAAAGGATACGATGAAGAACCGTTTATCTCGAAAATGATAGTGACCGTTTTTTTATATGTTGATCTCGAGGACAAAGCTTTTGATGATTTTTGCTTGGGCGCGCTTGCCAATTCCCCTATTTACAATACGCTAAAAAGATCAATGAAGCTTGAGGTCCAATTTAAAAAGCTGTTATGAGGTGCCGGTGCTGTGGTTATACCGGGGCCGTCGCCAGTTGCACGAACGCCTCGATAAGGGCCCGGCAGGATGAGTCGCGCATAAACACCAGATAAAATTTCCGCTCGGCCGGCAATTGTTGCACGACCTTAATGCGGCCCTGTTCAATCAGGCTTTCAGCATCCAGACTGGAGACGACGGCAAGTCCCATTCCGACTTCGACTAGCTGTATGATCAGCCCGGTATCGCTAACCTCTGCGGCGCATTTCACTTTGTCCGGCAACAGCCCCATGGCGGATATGGCTTGCTCGAAAGCGGTTCGCGTGCCGGAGCCGGTTTCCCGGAGAATGAACGGACAGTCCGCTAAATCCCTATCCGACCAGTCGGGCCGATTGGAGATGACGACCAGCTTGTCTGCCGTCATAGGGATGTAATCAGCCTCGGGATGCTCGGGTTTGGTCCCCACATAGGCGATATCAATCGAGCCGCGATAAAGTGAATCCAGTATTTGCTGCGAATCCGCAACGTTGACGGACAATTCCACATGCGGGTAGGTGGAGTGAACGTTCATCAGGATTCCGGGCAAGAGGTGTTTGGCCGGGATGGTGCTGGCACCGATGCGCAGAAGGCCCGACAGCTGGTTGCTTACACTGTGGCAGGCATCCGACAGCTTGTTCCAAATCGAAAGTATATTTTTACCGTTTAAGTATACTTCACGTCCGGCTTCGGTCAGCTTGATCCCATTGTCTTCCCGCCGCAATAAAGTAACGCCGAGGCCCGCCTGCAGTCGCCCAATTTGCTTGCTGACGCCGGGTTGGCTGATATTCATCGCATCGGCTGCGGCCGTATAACTCCCCAGTTCACAAACCTTTATGAAGGTCTCCAAATATCTCATGTCCATTCCAATCACCTGCTTCCACATCTTTATAACGAATCATACCTCATTTGAACAAACCATGCCAAGGAACGTTGCACTGTTGGTGAACGTTAGTTCCACTACAATTTGTGGCCCCCCAATACAACGTGCTTCTTTGCCCATTTGGTCCATTGTGAGACGTTCATCCGCATACTCCTATACAAAACAGCTATATTCAGAATAGATTACACTATTGTACTAGAAATCCACTCGTGCCTTAATGGCAGTACAGATTTCAGAATGGAGGAATGTTTTTTGGGAGACATCCTGCCTAAAAATTTAGCGAGAAATAAAGTGTTTGGTCCGTACTCGCATGCTGAAGGATTTCAAACGATCGCAAATGGAGAAGCGTCGCATGTGGAAGGGCTAGATTCCATAGCAACCGGATTGGGTAGCCACGCAGAAGGCTTCGCAACCAACGCGTTTGGAAACTTCTCTCATGCAGAGGGCAATCTTACCAGAAGCACGGGAATCGCCTCGCACGCTGAAGGTCAAACGACATTTGCCGTAGGCGACTTTTCACATGCTGAGGGTTATGAAACGCAAGCAATTGGAGAAAACTCCCATGTGGAGGGCTTTCAAAATCGTGCATTACGCAATAGCTCTCATGCCGAAGGCCATGGCAATAATGCGGAAGGAACTGCCTCACATGCAGAAGGAGGGGCTAATAAAGCACTGGGGGACTTTTCCCATGCAGAAGGCACACTCACCTCCGCAAGCGGATTTGCCGCTCACGCGGAAGGCAACCGCTCTAGCGCAAACGGATTGGCAGCTCACGCGGAAGGTATTGGAACTATAGCGATAGGGGAAGCAACACATGCCGAGGGAAAGGAAACAAAGGCTACCGCAAATTTCGCTCATGCTGAAGGGAATAGAACGATTGCAGGTGAGCTGGGGGCTCATGCTGAAGGTCTAGGAACGGAAGCAACCGGCCTTTATTCTCATGCGGAAGGATTGCTTGCAAGAGCAAGCGGAGGCGCATCCCATGCGGAGGGGGAAAATACGCTGGCGTTTTCCCATTATGCTCATGCTGAAGGGAGAAATACGGCAGCTGTCCACACCGGCGCCCATATTATGGGGGATAACAGTACATCCAGATTTCCATTCTCCTGGCATTTAGCCAACGGATTGACGAATGGACCTTCACAAAACTCCGCAATCATAGAGGGAACAACAGGAAATATGTATCTCGACGGAACCATATTTTCACCCAATGCTGCTGATTATGCAGAAATGTTTGAGACCTATGATATGAATCCTATTATGCCGGGGTATTTTGTCACGTTAGAGGGAGATAAGATACGCAAAGCAACTGCAGACGATCATTACATTCTTGGCGTGGTAAGTGCAAGGCCGGCGATAGTCGCGGATGCAAGCGATTTGAGATGGCACAACTTATTTGTTAGAGATGAATGGGGAAATATTCAATACCATGAAGTTGAAATTCAGGAACGTGTGGATCAAGAGGGAAAAGTTATTCAACTCGGGTATGTGAAGAGAGAGCCTATTCTCAATCCTGAATATGACCAGGAGCAGAAATATATCCCGAGAAACGAACGTCCTGAGTGGGCTGCGGTAGGCGTACTTGGGAAATTGCTGGTGAGGGATGACGGTACATGCGTGGTTGACCAGTATTGCTGGAGTAATAATGAGGGAATTGCAACCGTCTCAAATCAAGGCTATCGGGTGATGAGAAGATTAGGGCCGAATCAAATCCAAATTTTTGTTAAGTAGCCATGTAGATATAAAGATGTGAAACGACACAGCTATTCAAATAGAGAGACCTTTACCGTTACGGCAAAGGTCTCTCATTTTTTGTTATCATGAACTGTGACATGGTATAATTTGTTTGGAAGTAACGTAACTGAATGGTGTTGTACACCAAAGGAGAAAAAACTATGGAAAAAAACAAACTACTAAGAATGGACAATGTTGGCATCGTTGTAGAATCCCTTGATAATGCAATCTCTTTCTTCGAGGAAATCGGCTTGAAGCTCGAAGGGCGAGCCACTATCGAAGGCGAATGGGCTGGTCGCGTAACGGGACTGGGTACTCAGTGCGTAGAGATTGCTATGATGGTTACCCCTGATGGCCACAGCCGACTTGAACTTTCGCGATTTCTCAACCCACCAACTATATCAGACCACCGGACTGCTCCTGTAAACGCCCTCGGTTATCTACGCGTCATGTTCACCGTTGAAGATATTGACGAAATGGTATCGAGACTCACTAAGCATGGGGCTCAGCTAGTTGGCGAAGTGGTTCAGTACGGGGACTCGTATCGGCTCTGCTACATTCGTGGAACTGAAGGACTTCTAATCGGTTTAGCGGAACAGCTCGGTAACAAATGAGCACTGACGTTTCCATAAACGAGTTTACACAAAATGATTAACAGACCCCTCTAACCGTCCGATTCCTTACAAGTAATTTAAGCCGCAATATGGATCAATCTTTAGTAATTTTAAATTTTCCATAATCGATCAATACAATTTTTCTTTTTAACTTTCCTATATTATGCCATATCGGTTTATTTCTGAGGATATCACGGGCAATAATTCCTGCTTTTCCGAACTTCTTTTTTAGACGAGTTATTTTCTTGATATATCGTTTTTTTTCAGAAATTTCTTCTGCCTTTTTCATAATGACCCATCCAAATCCCGATTTTTTGACTTTAGCTAGATGTTTTTGAAGGGACCGCGGAGATTTTTTATATATTTTTTTCTCTATTTGATTACTTTTTATCCCTTGCTTTGTTGTTGCTACTTTTAAAACGTAGCCATTATCCATATCATAAACAATACGGTAATTTCCGATTCCAAGTGTTTTATAAGGTAATTTCAGTTTTTTTTCCGCTCGTTTTCCGGTTTTTTTTCCTTTGGGGTAATTCTTTTTTTTCATTTTTTTGATCCACTTTCGCACCATTGATTTTGTTTCCCGATCTATGATTTTACTAGACATAGTCCCCCTCTCCTTTTCGAAGGATTAGCGTAATTGGTTTATTGTATGTAAAAGTTCATATTTTCGACTGTACTGCTCTCACGCGCGGCAAGGATTACAAAGATTTAGGCGGCAACTATTTCGCAGTCTCATTAACAGGTGGCAGCAGGGATATGGTATAAATAATATGGATGTGAACTGTGACTCGTAAGCCACCTCCGCCGATTATGGCCATTTTTACAAGAGAGGAAATTGATTATGAATCAGCTGGCCATCAGACAAATGAAGAGATTTAGAAACGAAGTTACCCGCTTCATGATGATCTATAAGTTTGCCTTGGATGAAATGGAAACCAAGATTGAAATTTTACAGGAGGAATTTCAGTTTTTGCACGAGTACAACCCAATTGAACATACGAAATCTCGTCTGAAATCCCCTGAGAGCATACTAAATAAGCTGCACCGCAAGAAATGCGAAATTTCTTTCGAAAGCATTCGGGAACATATCAAGGATATCGCCGGTTTGCGGATCACGTGCTCCTTTTTGTCGGATATCTATACGATTAGGGATATGCTGAAGAAACAGACGGACCTTAGAATCCTGGAAGAAAAGGATTATATCCAAAACCCCAAGCCGAACGGGTATCAAAGCCTTCATCTTCTGATTGAGGTTCCCGTATTCATGTCGGACCGAATCGAGAAGGTATGCATTGAAGTGCAGATCCGAACCATTGCCATGGATTTCTGGGCTAGCCTGGAGCATAAAATCTTTTATAAATACAATCAAGCCGTTCCTGCAAGTTTATTGGGGGAATTGAAGGAGGCGGCTGATGCCGCGGCAGCTTTGGACCGGAAAATGGAGCGATTGCATAAGGAAATAGAGAAGCTGAAAGAAGAGCAGCCGGAATTAACCGAGTTGAACCGCATCATCATCAATAATCAGGAATTTGCGCTTCCGCCCGCTTTGCTGGAGCTGTTGGACAGTGGTAACGAGAAAGATTGACATAAGCGTTATAACGAATTAGTGCCCTGTTGGAAGCGTTTTGTTACCCTAGAGAGTGGACTCACCCCACTCTCTTTTTGTTGTTCGCAGTCTATAATAAAACCACAGGCAACACAAACAAGCAGAAAAGGGGCAGCATAGATGATGAAAAAAATGGTTGGTCTCGGACTTGGCGTAGCATTGACGGTCGGCTTGACCGGCTGCGGAGGCGCGGACACGAATGCGGGCAAGAGCAGCGGACAAACGCCTCAGCCGGCTCAGAAGAAGATCATCAAATATTGGACGGACGACCGTCACGATCAGGAGTACATTAAGGAGCTGATCAATCAGTTTAACGCCTCAAATAAGGACAATATTGAGGTGGAGTTAACGGTCATGTCCGAGAACTATAATCAGAGCGTCGATATCGCCTTCTCCAGCAATCAGGCGCCGGACGTGCTTCGACTGAAAAGCGCCAATACGGAAACCTTCTTCAAAAAAGGTTACCTGGCTCCGATCGATACGTATTTGACCGACGGCATCAAATCTAAGTTCTCGACCGTGCTGATCGACGGAGTCAACCGCTTCGACGGCAAGCTGTACTCGCTTCCGAATACCGGACTTACACTGCGGCTTGTATATAACAAGGATTTGTTCGCCAAGGCGGGCATTCAGAATCCGCCGCAATCGCTTCAGGAAATGGTGGATGCAGCTAAGAAAATAACGGAAACGGGTAAAAAGGAAGGCGTGTACGGCTTCGCGCTCAACTTCAAAAACCCGAAGAGCGCGATGGATCGCTCCGTACGGGAAATTTTATCGCTTAGCGGTCATCAGGGATTAGGCTTTGATATCAAAACCGGCAAATTTGACTTTACTCCGTACGCAGAGGTAATCAAATCGTTCAAGCAAATGTATGATGACGGCAGCATTTTGCCGGGGGCGGAGACGCTTGACATTGATCCGATGCGGGCACAGTTCGCGGCGGGCAAGATCGGCATGTATCTTTCCTTCTCGACGGAGCCGGGCGTATATAAGGACCAGTTCCCGACGAAAATCAACTGGGCGGGCGCGCTCCCGCCGACGCTGGACGGCAAGCGCGGCGGCACCTCCGAGATCGTCTCGGCGGGCACGTGGCTCGGGCTGAGCAACAACTCCCAGAATAAGGACGCAGCCTGGAAGTTCATGCAATTCATGTACGGGGACGAGGTATTGACGACCTACCACGAGAAGGGCTTTGGCATCGCGGTCGTACCGAGCATCGCCGAGAAAGCGAAGCAGCCTCAAATTCCGGGGATGGAAGGCTTCCTGGTAGGCAAGCTGGATTCGCTCTGGCCGGTATCGCCGAATGTGTCGCCTGAAGGAATGAATTATGCCGACGCTTTCTTCAAGTACATGCTGGCCGGCGGAGATTTGGCGAAAATCGTTCAGGATTTGAATACCCGCTACAATGCGGCTTTGGATAAAGCGGTCCAAAAGGGCGACGTGAAGGTCGCGCCGAACCCGGGCTTTGACCCGGCCAAGCTGCAGGGAAAATAAACGGCAAGGGCAAGAGTCTTCGCCCGATGGTTCGGCGAAGGCTCTTTGCCGTCCGCATAAGTCCCCTAGCTTGGGCAAGGCGTCATTAGTAATCAGTAGAGAATTTATGGAGGAGGAGACGTATGTCCGCATGGAGACGGCTGAGTGAAAACACGCTCTTTCTTTTTCCAAGTGTCATCCTAACCCTCGCCTTGGGCATTTACCCCTTGGTCTGGGTACTGCGTTACATGTTCTACGACTACCCGGGCTATGGCGAGGAGCTATTCGTCGGGCTCGATAACTTCCGCAGGCTTGCCACCGACGTACAGTTTTGGGAATCAGTCCAAAATACGTTCATTTACGCCGCTGGCAAGCTGATCATCACGATTCCGCTTTCGCTGCTGCTCGCGGTCATTCTTAACGGAAAGCTGCGAGGGCGCGGGCTGCTTCGGGCGATTTATTTTATGCCCACGGTCATTAGTACGGCGGTCATTTCCGTCGTGTTCTATATTATTTTTAACTCCTATAACGGCATGGTCAATCAGATGCTGCTCCAATATTCGATCATATCCCAGCCGATCGAATGGCTCGGTCCGAAATACGCGATGCTGACGGTCATTATCGTTGCGGCATGGGGGGCGGTCGGAAACTATATGCTGCTGTTCCTGGCGGGACTGCAAAGCATTCCGAACGACCTGTACGAAAGTGCGGCGATCGACGGGGCGAACGCGGGGCAGCGCTTCCGGCACATTACGATTCCGATGCTAGGCCCGGTGATGCAGATGATCATTATGCTCGCGGTCATCGCTTCGCTTAAAGGCTATGAGAGCATTATGGTCATGACGGAGGGCGGTCCGATCGGCCGTACGGAAGTGATGTATTTGTATCTCTACAAGCTGCTTTTCCCGGTATCCACGGGGGCGCCTGTCGACCAGCAGATCGGCTACGGCAGTGCGGTGGGCTTCGCCACAGCGTTGATCGTCGGAGCCATTACGGCCGTGTACTATTATTTCAGTCGAAAAATGAGCAAGGTGTTCTAGCTCGAGGAGGTGTACGGACATGAACGAATTGACGTTATCGCGAGCTGAGCATCCGGCGTACCTGCGCCTCGTTAAGACCGCAGGCAGGGTCGTCATGTGGGCGTTTCTGGTTGTTACGGCGCTGCTGACGCTGTTTCCCGTGCTGATGACCGTGGCCGGTTCGTTAAAAAGCAACGCCGAGCTCATGAGCGGAGGCGGCCTGCTGCCGGAGGTATGGCAGTTCGCCAATTACGCGGAGGCATGGAAGCAGACGAAGTTTGCTCAATACACATGGAACAGCGTGTTTTTGAGTGTGACGGTGACTGTCGGCACACTGCTCGTGGCGGCGATGGCCGCGTATGTGGTCGATCGCAGGACTTTTCCGGGGAAGGCGTTGTACGTGGGCATCCAGGCTTCGACGATGTTCATCTCCGTCGGGGCGGTTGTGCTACGCCCGCAGTTCGATCTGATGGTCAAGCTGCATTTGAATACGACGCTGTGGGGCGTCATTCTCATTCTCATCAGCGCTCATGCAAGCACGTTCTTTATCTTACTCGGGTTCTTTAAGACGATCCCGCGGGAGCTTGATGAAGCAGCTATGATCGACGGCTCCAGCTTCTCCCGCAGCTTCTTTACGATCATTCTTCCGCTGCTGACGCCGGGACTCGGGGTTTCCGGACTGTTTGCTTTCCGGCATGCATGGAATGAGTATATATTGCCGCTCGTGTTTACGATGACGAATCCGAAGCTGCAGACGCTGACCGTCGGGCTGGCGAATCTTCGTTACGGCTCGTCCGCCGCGATGCAGGTGCATTTGATGATGGCCGGAGCCTGCTTGTCGATTTTGCCGATGCTGCTGGTTTATATATTGGCGAACAAATCGTTCATGCAGGTCACCGCCGGCTCAATTAAGGGGTAAGGAGAGGTACTCATGACATTTCATACGTTTCAAACCATAGGGCAGCTGCAGTCTAGTTCGGTGATCCGGAGACATCCGGCTAATCCTCTGCTGGCGCCCAAGGATGTGCCGTACGGTCCTGCGATGGTGTTCAATGCAGGGGTAACCAAGTACGAGGGTAAATACGTAATGGTATTCCGCAACGACTACGGCAACGCAGCGGAGGAGACGATCGAGCCGCACAGCACGACGAATCTCGGGCTTGCTTACAGTAACGACGGGATCAGCTGGCAGGTGCAGAGCGCTCCTTGCTGGAGCTGGAACGACGAAGAGGTCATTCGCGTCTATGATCCGAGACTGACCGTCATCGAGGGGCGCTGCTACATGTGCTTTGCCGTCGATACGAAGCACGGACTGCGGGGCGGCATCGCCGTCACGGAGGATTTCAACAGCTTCGAGGTACTGAGCTTATCGGTGCCGGATAACCGCAACATGGTGTTGTTTCCAGAGCGGATCGGCGGTAAGTACGTACGTCTGGAGCGCCCGTTTCCGGTATACAGCCGCGGCGGGATCGACCGCTTCGATATGTGGATGAGCGATTCGCCGGATCTGGCGTATTGGGGCGGCTCCAAGCTTGTGCTAGGGGTGGAGCAAGTACCCTTCGCCAACGACAAGGTCGGGCCGGGCGCGCCGCCGGTGAAGACGGAGAAGGGCTGGCTGACGACGTTTCATGCGGTCGACCTGGATCCTTCACGGGGCAAAAACGGCTGGGAGGCGAGCTGGAAGAAGCGCTATACGTCAGGAATTATGCTGCTTGATCTGGAGGATCCGAGCCGGATCGTCGGCATGGCAAAGTCGCCCCTGCTCGCGCCTGAAGCGGTTTATGAGACGTCGGGCGGCTTCCGTAACGACGTTATTTTTCCAGGCGGCATGATTCTGGAGGATTCGGGCGAGGTCAAAATTTATTACGGCGCGGCGGATACGGTCGAATGTTTGGCGATGGCGCATGTTGACGATTTGGTACGGCTGTGTTTGGAAGGACGCTAGGGCGAAAGCATTTATTCGGCGAAAGAAAAGCTATAGTTTATATGGGAAGTATGAAGGAGGATGGCGATGAGCTACGGTGAGATACGACTTCCGCAGCAAAGCGTGCCGGTGTCTTATGAGGTTGATGTCGTTGTGGTGGGCGGAGGTGCGGCCGGGATCGCCGCTGCCATCAGCGCGGCAAAGAACGGTGCGCAAACGCTGCTCATCGAGCAGCGGGGATTTCTCGGAGGCATGGGAACGGTGGCACTCGTGCCGGCATTTTGCCCGTTTACGGATAAGCGGAAGCCGATCATTCGAGGAGTCGGAATTGAGCTGATGGAGCGAATGAAGGCGGCCTGCAATGATGAATACCGCAAGGAGTACGAGCAGACACTGGATTGGGTGCCTATCGATCCCGAGGTGCTGAAACGAGTCTATGACGACGCTGCGCTTGAAAACGGCGTTTCGCTGCTTTTCCATACGTTCGTTTATGACGTGGTACTCTCGGAGGATCGGAAAACGATCGAGGGCATTTTAATCGTTAACAAGACAGGCCGATCCTTCGTGCGATGCCGGTATGTGATTGATGCGACAGGCGACGCCGATATTGCCGCACTTGCAGGGGTTCCCTTTCAGAAGGGCGGGGAGCAGGGAGAGCTGCAGCCGGGAAGCATGTGCTACATGCTGGTCAATGTGGATCGCCGGCGATTCTTGCGCTTTCTCGAGGAGACGGGCGATACCGGCCAGCTGCACAAGACGGTGGAACGGGCCATGGCAGAGGGTGCTTTGCCGGAGGGACGCAAGTCGATTTCGGGGCTTGCGTGGGTGAACGACTATTTGGTCGGGGTCAACTTCGGGCATGTGTTCGGCATCGACGGCACGAAGGCCGAGGATTTGACCCGCGGCGCGATCGAAGGGCGGCGATTGGCAGAGCGGCAGACGCAGTTTTTCCGCAAATATGTGCCCGGCTTCGAGCACGCACATCTGATCGCTAGCGGCGAGCAGGTCGGCATTCGCGAAACCCGGCGCGTTCGGGGCGATTACGTGCTGACGGCGGAGGATTTCATGGAGGCTCGCTCCTTCCCCGACGACATCGCACGTAATGCTTACTATATCGACATTCATCTGGCCAACAGTAAAGGCAGTATGACGTTCACTCACCTGCCTCCGGGGAAATCGCACGGCGTGCCTTACCGGGTGCTGCTTCCTGAAGGTATCGATAATTTATGGGTGCCGGGTCGCGCGGCTTCGTCGGACCGGGCCGTTCAAGGCTCGCTTCGCGTGATGCCGAACTGCTTCGCCATGGGGCAGGCATCCGGTACGGCGGCGGCGATGGCTTTGACTTGCGGTACGGACTCGCGCGGCGTTTCGGTGCCCGGGCTGCAGCGGAGGCTTCTGGAGCAAGGGGCATGGCTCGGCGAGGAGCTTGCTGCCGGCGCGAATGCAAATGAGAGTGTCGGCTGAAAGAGCGGGAGCTCCATAGGGAATTGAAGCCGTGGAATCATCTGGGTGCATCGCCGGTAGTGGCGCTGCACCTTTTCGCCGCCGCCAAGAGCATAGTTCGCCTCCGGCGCTTTCATCATTAGCGCAGCCTGACCTGCGGTGCGCTTGTATGAGCAATGGCATCATGACATAATCAACCTATACAGCCACTGGGCGAAGCCCGACGAACAGGGGGATCCGGCGATGCTCGACCGAAGCAAGCTATCGTTCCGTAACAAGCTGAGATTAGCCTTTCTGATCGTAACCATTCTAGCGGTTTTGACGACAGGGGGGCTCTCCTATTCCATCACCTCCAACATCATGGAGAACAACGCGATGAAGATGACGCAGGACTCGGTCGCCCAATCGGCGCAAATTGTGGACGAGAAGCTGAACAAGCTGATGCTGGTCATGATGACGTTTATGATCAGCCAGCCCTTTCGAGCGATGCTTAAGGACGCGAATGCGGGGGATGCTTCCCGCTATTTTACCCGCATGACCGAGATGGACAATGTATTCTCTCAGGCCCGGATCGCCGAGCCGCTCATTCATTCGATCTACGTTTCGACGCCGATCGGCGAATTTTACCCGCTGTCGATGAATCGCAACCGACAGACGGTATTTGAGAAGACCACGCTTTACGAAAATATCGTTCGGGAGAAGCGAAACGTGTGGATCGAAGGCCATGAGGATGCGCTGTTTTTGGGCGGAAGCCGGGTCGTTTCGCTCATTTTGCAGCCTATTTCCGAGGATCCGGTGAAGGATGTGTACGTCGTCGTCAACATTCGCGAGGAGGGGCTCCGCCAGCTGCTGGTCACGGGGGCCGAGGGAGGAGCCGCGCGATTTCTGCTGAACGGGCAGGGGCTGCCTGTCGTTTCGGAATCGGGCACGTTGATTCAGGAAGCGGTGAACAGCGGCGTAATCGCAGCGCTCCTGAACGAAAGTCAGACCGGCTATGCACCCGATAAACTGAACGGCAAAGACTATTTGTTTAACTACGCGCGTCTGCGCCTGAATGACTGGACCGTGGTTGCCATTCAATCCAAGGATGACGTGCTGAAGGACCTTATCTATGTCAAATGGATGATCGCCGCCATTACCGCCGGCTGCTTTTTGCTGGCCTTGCTCGTGGCCGGTGCGTTTACGGGCTATTTGCTTTTACCCCTTAGAGGGCTGCAGCAGGTGATGAAGCGGGTCGAGCTGAACGACCTGACGGCCCGCTTCGAAAGCAAAAGCCAGGACGAGCTGGCCCAGATCGGCTTTCGGTTCAACCGCATGCTGGAGCAGATCGTCAGGCTGATCGAGGAGGTCAAGGAGGCGGAAACGACCAAGCGGACGACTGAGATCAAGGCGCTTTCCGCGCAGATGGATCCGCACTTTTTGTACAACACGCTCAATACAATTTACTGGAAGCTGAAACTCAAGCAGGTGGAGCCCTCGCAGAAAATGGTTGTTGCCTTGTCCCGGCTGTTCCAGCTCGGCTTGAATAAAGGGCAGGAGGTAACGACGCTTGATAAAGAGCTGCAGCATGTACGCCAATATTTGGAGCTGCAAACCTTTTGCTACGAAAATTTGTTCACCTTCGAAATCGAAGTGAGCGAGCAAGAACTGCTTGCGCTCCCCGTTCCCCGAATTATGCTGCAGCCACTGGCGGAGAACAGCATTTTGCACGGCTTCGATCAGATGGACAGCGGGGGGACGATCGTCATTCGTGTGGACCGAACGTACGACGGGGAGCACTGCACGATTCGTGTCCGCGATAATGGAGCGGGTCTGGATGCAGGCGTGGGTTCGACAGAAGGGGATCGGCCGAACGAGGGCGGTTACGCGATCGGCAATTTGATCAGCCGGCTGCAGCTGTATTACGGTGATCAGGCTGAGCTGCGGCTGGACAGTCCGCCGGGCCAGGGAGTAACGGCGACGATTACGTTACCGCTGAAAGGAGAGCTGCAGCATGTTAGGTCATGACGAGGTCAGCGTGTGTATCATCGACGACATCAAAAGCGTGGTCAACGGACTGACGATGATCGATTGGGCGAGCGAGGGGGTGACCGTTGCAGGCACTTCATCGAACGGGGAGGACGGCCTCGAGCTGATCCTGCGGGAAAAGCCCGACATCGTTATTACGGATATCCGGATGCCAAGAATGGACGGCTTATCGATGCTTCGGGAGCTGCTGGAAGCGAATGTCGCCTGCAAAGTCATTCTGATCAGCAGCTATACCGATTTTGGCTACGCGAAGGAAGCCGTTCGGCTCGGAGCCTTCGATTATGTGGTAAAGCCGTTCACCGAGGAGGACATCGTAGAGGCGGTAAGGAAGGCGAAGGCGCACATACTGCAGGAACGGGAGGAGCTGCTGAACGTCAGGGGCATGGAGTCCAAGCTGCGCGAAAGCATGCCCCTGCTCAGGCAGGAATACTTGAGGCTGCTTGTGCAGCACCGTACTTCATGGGAGCAGGCCTCCAAGCGCTGGGATTTTCTTAAGCTGGGGCTGCAGCCGCAGGGGCTGATCGTACTGCTGCTAGAAATCGACGCATTCCAGGAGCGAGCGGAGGAACTATCCATGCACGAGGTCGAGCTGATCCGCTTCTCGCTGCAAAATATTGCGGAGGAAACAATCCGCGAGCATGCCGACGGTCTGTTGTTCCGTTTGGAGGCGGACCGGTTTGTCGCCGTCCTGAACGATCCTCCGGGCATGAGCGCAATTCAGATTGCAGAGCGCTGCTGCAAAAATATCGAAAGCTTCACCAAATTCACCGTTTCCATCGGTGTCGGCGGCAGGGCGGAGTCGGTCGCCGAGCTTCCGGATTCGTATAAGCAGGCTGATCAAGCCTTGAACTATCACCTATTTACCGGAGGCAACGGTGCGATCAGCTACGATGAGATTCCAAGAAGTAACAAGCAGGGGCCCGTATCGCTGGAGGGTAAGGAGGAGGTGCTGCTCGCGCTTCGTTCGGGCAACGGAGATCGTGCGGCCAACCTGCTGCTTCAGCTATCGGCGGCGCTGCAGCGGATAAGCCCGCGGCCGAACCCGGAGTACTTACTCAGTCATTATGAGGAGCTCGCCGCTTCCATTATCCGGACCTTATACGAGGTTGCATCGCCGGAGGAGCTGCAGCCGCTCGTGCAATCGTATAAAGCGAAGACAAGCGGCTCTGGCGTCGCCCTGAACGTACTTGAGCAGCAGCTGGCGGCGTTATGCCGGGATGGCGGGGAGCTCGTTAGGAGAAACACGCTGTCCGAGGGGCAGCGGATCATCTACCATTCGCTTGAATATATCAAGCAGCGGTTGGAGCGGAATGTGACCGTAGGGGAGTGTGCAGCCCATGTGCACCTGAGCGTCAGTTATTTTTCGAGCCTCTTCAAGAAGGTCATGGGCATGACGCTGATCCAATATATCACGGCCGAGCGTATGCAAAAGGCGAAGTCGCTGCTGATCGCAGGCGTACCCGTTCAGGAGGTCGCCGCCATCGTCGGCTATGAGGAGCGACGGTATTTCAGCGAAATGTTTAAGCGGACGTCGGGAATGACGCCTTCCGAGTTCCGCGCAAGCTATCATCCGGAAACGCCGGGAGGCTAGCCTTGCCTGCGCTATAAACGTGTCTGATTGCGGGCATGGCCTGGTAATGCAGATCGCTGCCTGCCGAGACCGTGGGCGGGCGGGACGTAAACGTCCGGACCGGTTGGTCGAGCAGACGCAAGCGGAGTACGCTAGCAAAACAAGGAGGGAGCAGACCACGATTTTGGTGGCTGCTCCCATATTTCATCGAAGTAACGGACAACCGGCGAAAGATTTAGATCGGGATTCGCTGGTAACGTGTATGTGCTTTCTTTTTTTCATTGATTCCAGGAGTCTCTTTCACTTACATTGCGAGCTTGCTGTTTTGAATCGTCTTGATCCATTCATTTGCGATTAGCTCATGCCCTGCAACCGTCGGATGAACCCCGTCATGTGCCCAAAAAGGCGCATCCGCCCGGGAACAAGCATCGTCAAGCGGCTTCTGCAATGCCACGAATAATGCCTCATATTCATCTGCCAGGTTGCGTACGATAGCCTGATATTTTGTAACTAAGGACTTCCAGTCATTCCAGCGCTCGGCTGTCGCTCCACAGTTAAGAATAAAGGGCTCGCACAGAATCAAGCCCGTATCGGGCAAATATTCCTTCGTAATATCTAATAAATGACGGTAAGCGCTCTCGAATCGGTCTGCGGCCCCTTCGGGTAATCCGTTCATAATTCTCCAAGCATCATTGACCCCGATCAATATGCTAAGACGCTTGGGCTGAAGATAGATGGCATCTTCGTTCCATCGTGCATACAAATCAGATACTCTGTTCCCGCTAATACCACGATTGACGAAAAACGGGGAAGCTTCCGCATTCTGGAGATATAGCTTACCGGCAATACGACTAGCATAACCGGTCCCGAGACTAGATATATCGTTTCGGTTCCGTCCCGTGTCCGTAATAGAATCACCCTGGAATAATACGTCGATGGTCCTGTCGTACCTCACTTTATACACCTTCCTCTTTATTATATTAGTATGGCTATGCCTTTTCTCAATTTACCTCTATTTAGAAAAATATACTACCCTTATTTTTTGTGTTTTCTCAATTTATGCCGCATGGAAAGCGGCTTTTTTTTATGAAGAGCTTGCTAGGACCTAAAGATCGTCATATATGAAAACATATCGTCGGATATTGAATTTTCCGGCAAAGGAAGAGAATTTATAATAGAAGGAGTGGAAAGCGCTTCCACAAATGAACAACAGAAGGAGTGAATTGATGTGCATAAACCATGGATAACCGTAGGGCTTGCGGTTACACTTGCGGTCACCTCTTCGAGCGTGATCTTCCCTTCGGAGGCTGAAGCTGCGATGGCCGTCATTCGTGTGTCTGATTACGGAGCGGTACCGGGTGATGAGAACGCGGACGGACAAGCCATTCGCGCGGCTCTTGATGCAGCCGTTCGAACTGCCGGCGGTGCCGAGGTTGTGTTCGATCCGGGCCGTTATATCGTTGACCCTCCTAAGCGGGAGTGGAACTTTGATGCGGACGGCACAACGGACGGCTGGACGCTAGGCGGCGGCGCGACCGGTACGGCAGGCGGCGGCTCCTTGCAGCTGACTCTGGCGGGGGCGTCCGGTCAACTGACAACGCCCGACGGGGCCGTCACTATTGACGGCAGTCGCTTCGTCAGCTTTAAGGTGCGGATGAGCAACACTACTACGGCTACTCAAGCAGCGCTGTGGTGGACGACGCAAGAGGATGCTTCGTGGAACACGGCGCGCAGTCAGACGTTTCCGGTTACTGCGAGCAGCACCGGTTTCACGGAATATAAGGTCGATCTGAGTCAACACCCGGAATGGAACGGCAAAATGATCAAAAATTTGCGTATCTTTCCCGCTCAAGGTGCTGCTTCAGGCTCGGTCTCGATTGACAGGATTACCGTCGATACGGCTGCCCCGATCGAATGGACGTTTCCGACCGGCAATGCCGAAGGCTGGAACTGGTCAGGCCTGACAGGGGGAGCCTCGGGCGGGGTGCTGAAGATGACGGCGAGCGGAGCAAGCCCGAAGCCTTACGTCGTATCCGCACCCAATCTGCAAATGCCGACATCTCCCTACAATACCGTCACGGTACGCATGAAGAACTACACCGGCTCGACCCAAGCGGAGCTGCGTTATATAACCAATGAGGACCCGGTATGGAACGACAAGAAGGCCGTTCCGTTCACCATTACGGCGAACAATGCCGACTTTCAGGAATACAAAATTTCACTTAGCAGCTTGCATTACTATGGCACATTGAAGCAGCTTCGACTGTATCCGATAGGCGAGACGAGCTCCGGGTCGGTGGACATCGATACGGTACGCTTTGAACAGCCCGATCCGCTGACATCGAATTTTTATTTCCATTACAAAGGTGCGACACAAGGTCTCACGGTGACAGGCGGCGGCGCAGAGCTTGAATTTACGGAGCCGTTCTACGGGGCGTTTAAGTTTTTCGAATCGTCGAACCTATCGATATCCGGCTTCGCAATGGATTATAAGAATCCGCCTTTCACGCAAGGTGTCATTGCCGGATGTAATGCCGCTGCCGCGACGATCGATTTCGTTCCGGACGCCGGCTACGCCTATATCTTGGACGATCCGCGCACGCCCCTCATGCCGTCCAAGTGGGGTGTCATCCGCGACCCGGCCAACAGCGATCTGCAGAAGGAAGCGGTGCCGAATGTCGTTACTGTCCAATCGTGGCAGAAGCTAAGCGGAACGACGTATCGACTGCAGCTGTCTCCGCACCTAGCTTCCAAAATGTGCATACCCGGGTATATTGAGGTGAATGACAAGTTCGCTTTCAGCTACCGCTCCACGGGCTACAATATGTTCGATCTGCGTAACGATTCCAATGTAGCTTTGAGTGATATTACCGTGTACCGTGGGGCAGGCACGACCGTCACATCGCAAAACCTGGACGGCACAGCGCAATTTACGAACATTAACGTTCTCCGCAGAACTCCGGGACAAGTAATGACAACGCCGGCGGACGGGCTGCACATGCAGTTTTCCGTGAACGGTCCGATCGTTCGCAATTCCACATTCGAGGGCATGCTGGACGATGCGATCAACTTCTACCAAGCGCCGACTCATTTAATCGAACCGCTAGCCCCGAACCGTATTTATGTCAAGCTCAACGGCATCTACAGTATAGGCGACACGATCCAGGTACTGGATGCAGATCTCGGCCGTATTCGCGGCACAGCCAAAATCATCGGAATGGATCCGGTCGGCACCTTCCCTTTGAAGTCTAGAGCGATCTGGACGCTTGACCGCGATATCGTCGGAATGACCGGCGGTGATGACTTGTCGACCGCGGATTCAATCTATAATCTGACGAAGAACTTCAATAATTACGAGGTCAGCGGCTCTACGTTTCGGGAGTCCAGACGATATGGCGTGCTCGTGAGGCCTGGCAGCAACGGAGTGATCAAGAACAACCGGTTTACGGACTTAGGCGGTGCCGGCATAGCCGTGCAGAACGAGCCCGGTACGTTTGCCCACGAAGGTCCTATGGCCGAGCAGCTGCTCATTGAAGGCAATTATTTTGCCCGGAACAATTATTTAACGGACATTAACAGCGCTGCCAAGGGCGGGAAGCTGACTGCCGGCGGGATCCAGATTTTTGCACAGAAAAAGGATAAACAGGTTGCCGATTCCCGTGGTATTAAACAGATTACGCTTAGGGGCAACACGATTGAATCGCCGATTCGCAGCGGCATTCTCATTGCCGGCGTCGACGGCGTTACAATGGAAGGCACGAATACCATTACGGCTGTTTCCGGTGACCCAGTGTTGGATGGAGATATTACAGCGGTCAGGGTGGAAAATGCGGCGAACGTCTCGTTGAACGGTCTTCGTGTGGTCGACCCCCGGCCGGAGCTGAACGCTGGAGTACAATTGGGAACAAGTGTGGATGCTTTACAGCCAGGTACGGCTCAATTCCAGCTTGCCGCCGGTGTTCCTGGGGTTCTGAATATGGCTCCGTCAGCGCCCACGGGACTTGTTGCCGACGCAAGCAACGGCAGCGCCGTTCACCTCAATTGGAACGATGCGCCCGGGGCGATTCGCTATAACATTTACCGTAGTACAGCACCATTCAACCCTTCATGGGAAACGAGACTTGATTGCTGCGCCAGAGCAAGTGAAGTGTGGGATACAGGTCTTTCGGGCAGCAAGACCTATTATTACCGGGTTACGGCGGTGAACGAACAAGGCTACGAGTCCGCTGCGACGCCTGAAGTAACGGCCGTGACCCAATCCGCCGATGTTATGGACGGCTTCGACGACGGCAATGCCGCGGGATGGACGCCAAGCGGCGGGACGTGGTCGGTTGTGCAGGACGGAGGGGGTTTTGTGTACCAGCAAAGCTCATTGACTGGGGACATCGTCAACCTCGTCTCCGCTGCGCCTCAGAACGGCGGCAGCGTGGAAGCCCGCATACGTATGACAGCCGAAGGGGCAAGCAGCACCGGCTCAGGCTTGATTGTTCGATATGTGGATGAGGACAATTACTACTGGGTAAATCTGCGTCGCTCGGCAGGTACCCTTCGATTGATGAAAAAATCGGGCGGTGTATGGAGCCAGGTAGCCAGCGCTGCTTTGCCGCAGGAGCTGAACCGATGGTACCATCTCCGGGCGGAGCTGCAGGGAGATGCTATTCAAGTGTATGTGGACGGCGAGCTTAAGCTGAACACAAGTGATGCCTCACATCCAGGCGGCGCCTTCGGCTTTCGCGTATACAATACCGCAGTGCAATTCGATGATGTGAAAGCGGTGTACGGCATGCCTTCTCCAGGACCAAGGGCTCCGTACACGGAGACGTTCGAGGACGGGATCGCCGACGGTTGGACAACATACGGCGGCATTTGGTCGGTAGCCGCGCAAACCGATGGCTCGAAAGCCTACAAGCAAAGTGCGACGGGCGGTGATGTAATGGCGATTCAACCGTCCACCGTCAACGACGGCGACTACACGGTAGAGGCCAAAGTACGGATGGATACATTAGGGACCGGAAGTACAGGCGCAGGGCTGGCGTTTCGGATGAAGGATACGAACAATTTTTACTGGTTGAATCTGCGCCCAAGCCAGAACGATGTTCGATTGATGAAGAAGGTGGGGGGCGTCTGGTCACAAGTAGGCAGCGCCGCATCTCTAACGCAAGCTTTAGGCGTATGGTATACGGTCAAGGTGACGGTATCCTGCGATGCTATCGTGGCTTACGTGAACGGAACCAAAGTGTTCGAAACAAACGATGTATCCCTGTTGAATGGGGGCGTCGGCTTCCGAATGTACAATACGTCGGCAAGTGTGGATGACATTTCGGTTACTTACGAGCCGTGAAGAAGAAAGGCTTTCAGCCATTTTTAATAAAAGAAAGGAAGCGTCAACTCCAGCGATGGATCACGGGTCTGCCAATTACAACTAGGCATACAATGCAATTTTCAGCTGCGAAAGTTGAAAGGAGGCTGTCCCAAAAGTAGCGAAAAATCTACTTAAAGGGACAGCCCCTTTTATACAACCCCATATTTCGTAAAAAAAATGGCCGGACAGGGTTCATTCTTGCCCGACTATATGTCTTTTTTGCTCCGTGGTTACCACCTTAAGCAAATTGTGGGCAAGCGAAAGCCACCCGACCTCCAGGCTTACTTTTGGTAAGCCGCGAAGCAGGAACCTCCGGAATCCCCGGTTATTTTTCATTTGTCCAAACACACTTTCCACTTCAACCATTCGCTGAACGGAGAGCTTGCGTCCATCTTCGCTTCTTAATTTTTCTCTAGCTACTTTTTTGTAGCGAAGATACTCCAAGCTGACCCTTATTTCGCGGCTGCGTTCAGACTTGGTGCATTTCTCTTTGAACGGACACCCCTCACAGTTCTCACTCCGGTAGATCCTTAGCTTGACCCCGTAGCCACTATCGGTCTTGCTCTTGCTCTCCCTAATAAAATGCAGCGTTCTTCCGTTTGGGCATACCCAGTTGTCTTTGTCCTCGTTATACGTCCAGTTCTCTAAGCGGGCTACATCGTTTCGCCATGCCTTCGAGACTTCCTTATGAAAGGAATTGTATTTCACGAGCGCTTCCATGTTTTCTTTCTCTAGGTACGCGTAATTTTCTTCGCCACCGTAGCCCGCATCGGCGATGACGGTTTTAGGAAGGCGACCAATCGTCTCTTTTACCTTGTTAAGATGCGGGATGAGGCAACGTGTATCTGTCGGGCGTTGGTGGAGGGAGTAACCTACGATGAATTGGTTCTCTGTGCCAACTTGTACATTGTAGCCGGGCTTGAGTTGACCGTTACGCATGTGGTCTTCCTTCATTCGCATAAACGTCGCATCTGGATCCGTTTTGCTGAAACTATTTCGTTCGCCAAGGATCTGAAGCTGAGTTTCGTACTTCCGCTGGCGGGGAACAAAATCCTTACGCAGCTGCCGTACCGCTTTCTTTACCGTTTTGTTCTTTGGTTCACTCTTCAGCTTGGCTTCTAACATAATTAAAGCCTCCTCCATGCTCTCGCTTGTTAGGTCGATATCTTCACCCAGCTCGAGCAGGTCCTTGCCGTTGTGCTCTTTATCTTCCTGAATCTCCTGCTGTTCAATCTCAATAAAGAGCTGCTTCACTTTCTCTTCCAGTCTGGCCTTCTGTTTCTTGACAGCCTTTCCCCAGACGAAGGTATACCGGTTTGCGTTGGCTTCAATCTTCGTGCCGTCAACGAAGTAATTCTCCAGCTTGATGTAGCCTTCGGCCACAAGCAGCTGCAGAATTCCTGCAAAGATTTTCTCCAGCTGGTCTTTCATCCGCTCGGAACGAAAACGATTGATGGTGCGGAAGTCGGGCTGCTGACGACCTGCCAGCCACATGAATGGGATGTTTTCGCGAACAGCTTTAGCGATCTGTCTAGACGAGTAAATGCGTTGCGAGTAAGCATATACAATGATTTTCGTTAGCATCTTCGGATGATAGCTATCCCGACCGCCTCCGGGATACGCAGCTGTAAACAAGCTGTCGTCCAAACGATTGATGAAGCTATTAATAACTCGCGCTACGTGACGTGGTGGGATGTCCATTTCCAAATCCATTGGCAGACATAGCTGATCCATGGTATATTGAATAAACAAAGAAACCTCTCCTTTCAATGGTTGCTCGACACTTCCATTTTACCAAGGATTGGTTTCTTTTTGTTTTACAAAAATGAGAAAAAGAGGCTTCCCTTAGTCATCTATGATGACTTTTGGGACAGCCTCATTCTGGAACCGATCAAATAAGTGGCAGCAGCATATTTGGTTACCTTGCTTACTCCCGACGACCACAAAATAACGAAATGCGATTATCAAATTGGTGGAACAAGCTACTATCGGCTGCAGGTCAGGTGTAAACATGCCGCTTGGATAAAATTGCCATTGTATTAAGTAATAAAACATGATAAATTACTTTTCCGGCCGTTGCGATAGCGACGCGGCAGCAAGATTGAAAGATTATCTGTCCTTACGGGTTCGACCCAGGAATGGTAAAACATCATTCTTGCATCGAGCAATGAAACATGATATATTACTCTTCCACTGTTGCGATAGCGACATGGCTGCAACTAACAGTAAGAGATTACCACTTGCAAATAAGTGATTAACATGCTAAAGTGTTTTCTTGTCTGCTTCTTGGGCAGGCGGGTAATACTAACAACATTGTCCTTTGAAAACTGAACAACGAGTGATTGTGCAGAATCTCATTTGAGATTCGAAAGTCAGTAACGAATTGAGCAATCAGCTCATCTATATAAAGTTTACCCTTTATTGGAGAGTTTGATCCTGGCTCAGGACGAACGCTGGCGGCGTGCCTAATACATGCAAGTCGAGCGAGGGTCTTCGGACCCTAGCGGCGGACGGGTGAGTAACACGTAGGCAACCTGCCTGTAAGACCGGGATAACTACCGGAAACGGTAGCTAAGACCGGATAGATGGCTTCTTCGCATGGAGGAGCTTGGAAACACGGCGCAAGCTGTGGCTTACAGATGGGCCTGCGGCGCATTAGCTAGTTGGTGAGGTAACGGCTCACCAAGGCGACGATGCGTAGCCGACCTGAGAGGGTGATCGGCCACACTGGGACTGAGACACGGCCCAGACTCCTACGGGAGGCAGCAGTAGGGAATCTTCCGCAATGGACGAAAGTCTGACGGAGCAACGCCGCGTGAGTGATGAAGGTTTTCGGATCGTAAAGCTCTGTTGCCAGGGAAGAACGTTCCGGGGAGTAACTGCCCTGGAAATGACGGTACCTGAGAAGAAAGCCCCGGCTAACTACGTGCCAGCAGCCGCGGTAATACGTAGGGGGCAAGCGTTGTCCGGAATTATTGGGCGTAAAGCGCGCGCAGGCGGTCTTTTAAGTTTGGTGTTTAAGCCCAGGGCTCAACCCTGGTTCGCACTGAAAACTGGGAGACTTGAGTGCAGGAGAGGAAAGTGGAATTCCACGTGTAGCGGTGAAATGCGTAGAGATGTGGAGGAACACCAGTGGCGAAGGCGACTTTCTGGACTGTAACTGACGCTGAGGCGCGAAAGCGTGGGGAGCAAACAGGATTAGATACCCTGGTAGTCCACGCCGTAAACGATGAGTGCTAGGTGTTAGGGGTTTCGATACCCTTGGTGCCGAAGTAAACACAGTAAGCACTCCGCCTGGGGAGTACGCTCGCAAGAGTGAAACTCAAAGGAATTGACGGGGACCCGCACAAGCAGTGGAGTATGTGGTTTAATTCGAAGCAACGCGAAGAACCTTACCAGGTCTTGACATCCCTCTGAATGTCCTAGAGATAGGGCAGGCCTTCGGGACAGAGGAGACAGGTGGTGCATGGTTGTCGTCAGCTCGTGTCGTGAGATGTTGGGTTAAGTCCCGCAACGAGCGCAACCCTTGATTTCAGTTGCCAGCATTAAGTTGGGCACTCTGAAGTGACTGCCGGTGACAAACCGGAGGAAGGTGGGGATGACGTCAAATCATCATGCCCCTTATGACCTGGGCTACACACGTACTACAATGGCCGGTACAACGGGCAGCGAAGGAGCGATCCGGAGCGAATCCTTAGAAGCCGGTCTCAGTTCGGATTGCAGGCTGCAACTCGCCTGCATGAAGTCGGAATTGCTAGTAATCGCGGATCAGCATGCCGCGGTGAATACGTTCCCGGGTCTTGTACACACCGCCCGTCACACCACGAGAGTTTACAACACCCGAAGTCGGTGGGGTAACCGCAAGGAGCCAGCCGCCGAAGGTGGGGTAGATGATTGGGGTGAAGTCGTAACAAGGTAGCCGTATCGGAAGGTGCGGCTGGATCACCTCCTTTCTATGGAGTCCATGATGGCTGCAGGCCATCGGACATTAAAATCACTCACCTCGTTGTTCAGTTTTGAAAGGTGCAATGCCTTTCAGAACTTTTGTTCCTTGAAAACTGGATATCGAAACAAAGCAAAATGTCGAAACATCTATACGATGTGATGATTGAGCGCATGCGAGATCATCAATCTTTTAGCTGCTAGTGAGAATGTCTTGAGTTTGGAGTGACTTTGTGCGTAGCGCAACGGAACGGAGAACCAAGATCATTCGAACGATTGGTTAAGCTAATAAGAGCACACGGAGGATGCCTAGGCACCAGGAGCCGAAGAAGGACGTGGCGAACGACGAAATGCCTCGGGGAGCCGTAAGCAGGCTTTGATCCGGGGATGTCCGAATGGGGGAACCCGCGTGAGGTAATACTCACGTACCACACAGTGAATACATAGCTGTGTAGGAGGCAGACGAGGGGAACTGAAACATCTAAGTACCCTCAGGAAAAGAAAACAAAAGTGATTCCGTCAGTAGCGGCGAGCGAAAGCGGAACAGCCCAAACCAAGGGGCTTGCCCCTTGGGGTTGTAGGACGTCAATGTGAGTGCAGGTTGGTAGGCGAACAGGTCTGGAAAGGCCGGCCAAAGTGGGTAACAGCCCCGTAACCGAAAGCAACCGAGACTCTAGACGGATCCTGAGTACGGCGGGACACGTGAAACCCCGTCGGAATCCGGCAGGACCATCTGCCAAGGCTAAATACTCCCTGGTGACCGATAGTGAAGCAGTACCGTGAGGGAAAGGTGAAAAGAACCGCGGGAGCGGAGTGAAAAAGAACCTGAAACCGTGTGCTTACAAGAAGTCAGAGCTCGTTAATGAGTGATGGCGTGCCTTTTGTAGAATGAACCGGCGAGTTACGTTTACGCGCAAGGTTAAGGTGAGAAGCCGGAGCCGCAGCGAAAGCGAGTCTGAATAGGGCGAATAAGTACGTAGACGTAGACCCGAAACCGTGTGATCTACCCCTGTCCAGGGTGAAGGTGCGGTAACACGCACTGGAGGCCCGAACCCACGAATGTTGAAAAATTCGGGGATGAGGTGGGGGTAGCGGAGAAATTCCAATCGAACTCGGAGATAGCTGGTTCTCCCCGAAATAGCTTTAGGGCTAGCCTCGGGTGATGAGTCGCGGAGGTAAAGCACTGATTGGGTGCGGGGCCCGCCAAGGGTTACCAAGTCCAGTCAAACTCTGAATGCCGCAGACTTTAACCCGGGAGTCAGACAGTGAGTGCTAAGATCCATTGTCAAGAGGGAAACAGCCCAGATCATCAGCTAAGGTCCCCAAGTGTGTGTTAAGTGGGAAAGGATGTGGAGTTGCAAAGACAACCAGGATGTTGGCTTAGAAGCAGCCACCATTGAAAGAGTGCGTAATAGCTCACTGGTCGAGTGACTCTGCGCCGAAAATGTAACGGGGCTAAACACACCACCGAAGCTATGAGTCCATATATGGGCAGTAGGGGAGCGTTGTAACAGCAGTGAAGGTTGATCGTGAGGACAGCTGGAGCGGTTACAAGTGAGAATGCCGGTATGAGTAACGAAAAGACAAGTGAGAATCTTGTCCGCCGTAAGCCTAAGGGTTCCTGAGGAAGGTTCGTCCGCTCAGGGTAAGTCGGGACCTAAGGCGAGGCCGAAAGGCGTAGTCGAAGGACAACAGGTTGAAATTCCTGTACCACCGTGAACCGTTATGAGCAATGGGGTGACGCAGAAGGATAGTGACGCGGACTGATGGATGTCCGTCCAAGCAGCGAGGCTGGTTAGTAGGCAAATCCGCTAACCGAAAGGCTGGGCTGTGATGGGGAGCGAAATTCAAGTAGCGAAGGTCATGAGTTCAAGCTGCCAAGAAAAGCCTCTAGCCAGGGAGAAGGTGCCCGTACCGCAAACCGACACAGGTAGGCGAGCAGAGCATGCTAAGGCGCTCGGAAGAACTCTCGTTAAGGAACTCGGCAAAATGACCCCGTAACTTCGGGAGAAGGGGTGCCTCGGTAGGGTGAATAGCCCGAGGGGGCCGCAGTGAAAAGGCCCAAGCGACTGTTTAGCAAAAACACAGGTCTGTGCGAAGCCGCAAGGCGAAGTATACGGGCTGACGCCTGCCCGGTGCTGGAAGGTTAAGGGGAGCGGTTAGGGGTTAAACCCGAAGCTGTGAACCGAAGCCCCAGTAAACGGCGGCCGTAACTATAACGGTCCTAAGGTAGCGAAATTCCTTGTCAGGTAAATTCTGACCCGCACGAATGGCGTAACGACTTGGGCGCTGTCTCGACGAGAGATCCGGTGAAATTTTAATACCTGTGAAGATGCAGGTTACCCGCGACAAGACGGAAAGACCCCATGGAGCTTTACTGCAGCTTGATATTGGACTTTGGTACGATCTGTACAGGATAGGTGGGAGCCTAGGAAGCCGGAGCGCCAGCTTCGGTGGAGGCGCCGTTGGGATACCACCCTGATCGTATCGGAGTTCTAACCTGGCACCCTGATCGGGTGCGGGGACAGTGTCAGGTAGGCAGTTTGACTGGGGCGGTCGCCTCCTAAAGAGTAACGGAGGCGCCCCAAGGTTCCCTCAGAATGGTTGGAAATCATTCGAAGAGTGCAAAGGCATAAGGGAGCTTGACTGCGAGACGTACAGGTCGAGCAGGGACGAAAGTCGGGCTTAGTGATCCGGTGGTACCGAATGGAAGGGCCATCGCTCAACGGATAAAAGCTACCCTGGGGATAACAGGCTTATCTCCCCCAAGAGTCCACATCGACGGGGAGGTTTGGCACCTCGATGTCGGCTCATCGCATCCTGGGGCTGAAGTAGGTCCCAAGGGTTGGGCTGTTCGCCCATTAAAGCGGTACGCGAGCTGGGTTCAGAACGTCGTGAGACAGTTCGGTCCCTATCTGTCGCGGGCGTAGGAAATTTGAGAGGAGCTGTCCTTAGTACGAGAGGACCGGGATGGACGTACCGCTGGTGTACCAGTTGTCTCGCCAGAGGCACGGCTGGATAGCCAAGTACGGAAGGGATAAGCGCTGAAAGCATCTAAGCGTGAAGCCCCCCTCAAGATGAGATTTCCCAGTATGTAAGACCCCTTGTAGACGACGAGGTGGATAGGTTCGGGGTGGAAGCGCGGCAACGTGTGGAGCTGACGAATACTAATCGGTCGAGGGCTTATCCTATAAAGCATATGACATTTGCTGAAGTTTCGAATCCAGTTTTCAAGGTGCAAGCCTTGATGGATATTTTCTAACGAAAAATCCGGTTTGGTGATGATGGCGGAAGGGAACCACGCGTACCCATACCGAACACGACCGTTAAGCCTTCCAGCGTCGATGGTACTTGGACCGAAGGGTCCTGGGAGAGTAGAACGTCGCCAAGCACGAGCTCCCACGTTTGTGGGAGTTTTTAGTTTCAAGGGCCCTTAGCTCAGCTGGTTAGAGCGCACCCCTGATAAGGGTGAGGTCGGTGGTTCGAGTCCACTAGGGCCCACCAACACTCGACAGATTATCGAGCTGTAACAAGTTCGAGTTCTATTCGGGAAGCCATATATGGAGAAGTGTCCGAGCTGGCCGAAGGAGCACGATTGGAAATCGTGTAGGCGTCACAAGCGTCTCGAGGGTTCGAATCCCTCCTTCTCCGTTTGAAGGCCCGTTGGTCAAGGGATTAAGAAGCTTCGATAGCGATACTTCGCATCTTATCAGACAGTGATGAGTATCCCCTACGGGTCACCCCACATCTGGAGGCTTAGCTCAGCTGGGAGAGCATCTGCCTTACAAGCAGAGGGTCGGCGGTTCGATCCCGTCAGCCTCCACCATATAAGAAATACACGACGCGGGGTGGAGCAGCCCGGTAGCTCGTCGGGCTCATAACCCGAAGGCCGCAGGTTCAAATCCTGCCCCCGCAACCAATTATCGCGGAGCCGTGGTGTAGAGGCCTAACATGCCTGCCTGTCACGCAGGAGACCGCGGGTTCGAATCCCGTCGGCTCCGCCATTTCACACGGAGGCTTAGCGAAGTGGCCAAACGCAGCAGACTGTAAATCTGTTCTCGTACGAGTTCGGTGGTTCGAATCCATCAGCCTCCACCAGTTAGTTTTTGACTCCCTTACTTTTATGGCGGTCGTGGCGAAGTGGCTAACGCACCGGATTGTGGCTCCGGCATTCGAGGGTTCAATTCCCTTCGATCGCCCTTTAATCAGTAGTGGGGATTAGCCAAGCGGTAAGGCAACGGACTTTGACTCCGTCATGCCTAGGTTCGAATCCTAGATCCCCAGTGTATCTCATGAGTCATTAGCTCAGTCGGTAGAGCACCTGACTTTTAATCAGGGTGTCGTAGGTTCGAGTCCTACATGACTCACTTTTTATGCGGTTGTGGTGGAATGGCAGACACGCTATCTTGAGGGGGTAGTGGGCGTACGCTCGTGGAGGTTCGAGTCCTCTCAACCGCACCATCAACTCTATATGCAGTCGTGGCGGAATTGGCAGACGCGCTAGATTCAGGTTCTAGTGGTGTAACAGCCGTGGAGGTTCGAGTCCTCTCGACTGCATTCTTGCGGAAGTGGCTCAGTGGTAGAGCATCGCCTTGCCAAGGCGAGGGTCGCGGGTTCGAGTCCCGTCTTCCGCTTTGGTTTTTCTTTTGGCACCATAGCCAAGTGGTAAGGCAGAGCTCTGCAAAAGCTTTACCCCCAGTTCGAATCTGGTTGGTGCCTTTCTTTCATGTGCCCTTAGCTCAGCCGGATAGAGCGTTTGACTACGAATCAAAAGGTCGGGAGTTCGAATCTCTCAGGGCACGCCATAATAAGCCGGTATGGCGGAATTGGCAGACGCGCGCGACTCAAAATCGTGAGGGAAACCGTGGGGGTTCAAGTCCCTCTACCGGCATATATTTCGGGACGTAGCTCAGCTTGGTAGAGCACCTGGTTTGGGACCAGGGGGTCGCATGTTCAAATCGTGTCGTCCCGACCATGTGCGGATGTAGTTCAATGGTAGAACTCCAGCCTTCCAAGCTGGTAGCGTGGGTTCGATTCCCATCATCCGCTCCATTACATACAAAAAATACAGCCGCGGAGGTTATCCGCGGCTTTTTTGATTTTCTGCGTGCCTACCCGGTCTGAGTCTGGTTAGAATTGTTTTCATGCTGCAGCGGCTTTCAATCGTTCAAAACGGCAATGTCGATTTGACGAAACCGTTCTTGATCGGCAATCATGTCGATCTCGGTGATCTTGCCATTCGCTACCTTAAGTTCGAGCAAGAAGAGCAGTCTTCCGCGAGGAGCTACGATGGCGCCCACAGATCCGTTCACAAGCACCGGTCCGCACCCTGGGCACGACCAGCGAATTGCTTGGCCACCGCTTCCGAGCCTAGAACAACCGGAACACTGGCTACCGGCGCAAAGCGGTGTCGTTCCGGAGCACGACATTCGGGCCAATACCGTGAGAAGCTTCCTAAAGTCACCGCCGCGCGATGCGGCAAGGAACGCTTCGACAAGCTCTCGTTTTTGCTTGAGCTCCGCTGTTCCCGAGATTGAACCGACACCCTGAACCCGTCGGCGCGCACGGCTCGCAAGCTGTCTTGCTGAGGCCTCGTTACGCCCTATAATGGGAGCGATCTTCGAGAAAGCATCGCAAGACCGACTAAATCAGCCATTAGCGCTTCGTGCTCAGGGTCGCTTCCGTCATGTCGACTAGTAACCGGTTCGGGCAGACCCACCTTTGCAAGTTCCTCCCGCCTCGTTTTACGAGATCGCAGCATATCAAGACATACTCTGGAGACGATGGTTGTCAGCCATCCCCCCATATTTTCGACTCCGCTAGTATTGGTGCGACTAAGACGTATCCATGACTCTTGTACAGCGTCGTCCGCTTCGCTTAGAGATCCCAACATCCGGTATGCCGCCGCCTGCAGGTGATATCGGTGCGACTCGAACTGTTCCGCAAGCCAGTTGCAATCGTCCATGTGCACATTCCTTCCTTATTTCCATTTACTTATATGTCGTATGCAACTCAGGAGATGTGACGGGATGTTCGCAAAAGTTTATTACCGAATCCGGTCACGTTATCCAGCCCACTTCCGACATAGTAAGTGACAAGGGAAACCGGCCGGTATGAAAAAAATCATCGGTGTCCCGGTTAATAATATGTAAACTAAGGAAATGGTTGTTGTGAGTACGAGTTTGATCCCTTTTCTTGAAATGGACCGCAGCGCTAATCAGGCTATCGATTTTTACGTGAATGCGCTGGATGCCAAGGTTGTCTATGCACTGCTATTTGGCGATATGCCGTGAAATCCGGACGCCCTGCTGCCTCCTGAAAAGAAAGACTTGATCAACTTCGCCGTCTTAAAGATCGGTGATACGGTGACCATCGTAGTTCAAACCAACGACAAAGACGAAGCTACCCAATATTCTGAGGCATGGAAAGAGGGCGGTCAAGTCAACGAAACGCTGCAAGCAAGTTTCTTCAGCCCCGCTTATGGCAATGTAACCGATAAATTCGGTGTCACCTTCCGGATCCTAGCCAAAGGTCGCCAGTGATTTTCCCTCAAAGTCCTCCTTGCACGAACTGCCGGAAAGGCAGCGGCTCTTTCACATATTCTGAGGAAGGGTCGCTTGTTTTATAAACCGGAAATACCTAAGGGGACTCCTTCAATTGATTTGACTCCCGGCGCCGCCAACAAATGATTACCAAGGACATGGCAACTACCGTGAGGATCATCCCAAGCACCCGAAATCCCCCGAAGCTGAACTTATCTCCCATTACGATGCCAATCAGCAACGAAGAGAGAATGGTTCCCAGGTATCTTGATGTATTGAATAATCCGGAGGCTACACCGATTATTTCCTTTGGGGCACTCTGGAACAAAGCCGCTTGCATACCGACATTGTTCAACCCGTTGCTGACACCGAATGCAGCTAAAGCCAAACACACACTGATAACCGATGAAGCTTGATTCAATGTCACGATCCATACTGACCCCAAGGTCATCAGGATTGCCGATACGAGCAATGCCGGGCGGGGTCCTGATTTATCGACCCATCGTCCTGCCAGCGGAGAAGCAATGAGCGAGCACAAACCTAAGCTTAACATGAGAATCCCTGTATGGAGCTCGCTGACGTGACGTACTATTTGCAAATAAGAGGGAAGCCCGAAAAAGACCGAGTAAAAAAGTACATTAACAAGCATGAATTCGACATTGATCCAAGTCATCGCTGGATAGTTTGCAAATGTCCGCAAAGGAACAAAGGGCGAAGCCGTTTGAAGCTCATGCCGAATGAAAGCTCCCAGTAGAGCAAGCCCTATCAGTCCGATAACGACACTTGTTAATGAAACTTGTCCGGATGATTTTACCGACAGTAGTCCAATGAGCAGGGCAACCAGCCCCAATGTGAAGAGCAGGATTCCAGACGCGTCAATGAGTTCAAGCCATTTACGCAAGGGCCTGTTACGTCCAGTGGATGTTGTCGGTTCGCCCTTAGGAATTGTAATGGAAGCGAATAGAAAGCTTGCCGCCACGAAAGGAATATTGACGAAAAAAATAGCAGACCAGTCCCACAAGTGGATCAACATCCCGCCAACAAAGGGTCCGATAGCTGCCGCTCCGGATAGGAATACGGATAAAACCGACAGCGCAGTCGCTTGGTTCTCTTGAATATGAATTCGTACAATTACCATTCCAACCGCAACCATCATACTTGTCCCGATGGATTGTACAATACGGAAAACGATGAGCCACCCAAAGCTTGGCGATAGCGGTGCTAATAATGAAGCAACAAAGGCTACAACAAGTCCGGTAAGAAATATTTTCTTGCGGCCAAATAAGTCGCTGGCTTTTCCCATGACGGGCTGCGCGATAGCACTTGCGATGTAGAAAGAAAAAATAATCCAGGAAACAACAGTGAAGTCAAGCTGGTACACATGCTGCAGCCTTGGAATAGCAACGGAAACCATTGAAGAATTTAATGGATTGAGCAGTATCCCCAGTCCGACGGAAATCATTAACCTTCTGCTGTGAGCATTCATTTTTGAGTCCCCCCTATGTCCTGATGACATCGTACTTGAAACGGAATATTTATTCCAACGCATTTCATGTTATAATTTCATAGACTTGAAGGAATAAGCGGGGAGACAAAATGGAACTTCTTCAATTGCAGTATTTTCTCACAGTTGCACGATTGGAGCATGTAACTGAAGCGGCTCGAAGTCTGCACGTTACTCAATCGTCGCTAAGCAAAACGATTCAACGCCTGGAGGAGGATCTAGGGGTCCCTCTATTCGATCGGACAGGGAGGAAGCTGCGGCTTAATGAGTTCGGAAGCAAATTCCTTCGCCGCGCGGAAAGAGCTTTGTTTGAATTGGAGCAGGGGAAGCAGGAGATTAGCGATATGTCCGGCCCGGAATACGGCACAATCGAGCTGGCGGTAACAAGCGCAAGCGCGCTGCCCAATATCCTTCGAGAGTTTCGGAATAAGCATCCTCAAATCCAATTTCACGTGCAAATGCTGACCACAAAAGAAATGGTTACGCTTCTTCATCGAGGCGAGGTCGATTTCTGCTTATCTTCACCTCCGATACAAGGGGAAGACATTGAATGCCAGATCGTGTTCATCGCCCCTATTCTTGTAGCTGTACCCAAGGGGCACCGGCTGTCAGACCGAAGCAGCGTTTCCCTGGCGGAACTTAAGGATGAATGGTTTGTCGGTGTAAAGAAAGGCTACCGTGTCCGCGATTTAGTAGACTCCGTATGCCAATCAGCTGGATTTACTCCTAACTATGTCTACGAGGGAAATGAACCTGCCAGGCTAACAACTCTTGTGGAAGCCGGGATTGGCATTGCCTTCATACCAGGCACGGCAATGAATTCGAGGGAACCTATCCGCTATCTTCGAGTTGAGGAGCATGAATTGGCGCTTGAAATTGCTTTATTATGGAACAAAAATCGATATATTTCACGGGCAGCTCTGGAATTCCGTGACGTAGTTTTGGGATATTTTGGGCGGATGTCCAAATCGGATCATATTGACTAAGACATACATATGAAAAAAATGCAGCCCGCTCTGTTCCTAAGGGGGGCTGCATTTTTCGTTATGGCTTTACTTTAAGAAATCTCCTTCGCTGCGGCGGAGGAGTAGAGCGGCGTAGGCTGTCTCAGTCTGGAGAGCCAAGCGACAAGCACGGACAGCTCCGCCAGAATACCGGCTGATTGCGCCAGCGCACCAATGACGCCATTCCAACCTGGGGTAAGCCAGACGCCGAGTAGAAGCACAATGACGGTAATGGTAATATTTGAGCCTTGAGACCAGACCATGATGGAGGTTTGGCCGCGCAGCAAGACGATTCCATTGCAAAAATCGACCCAAGGAAATACCAGCGCGAACAGAGCGAATATACGCAGCGCCTCATGGGTTGCGTCCAGCAGCTCCCCGTTAACTCCTACGAGGTTTTGCAGCGCCCACTGCCCGGCGGGTGTAAAGCCCAGCAAGATCAGCGCACAAACGGGAATAAGTCCGACTATGAGACAGAAACGGTAGACAAGACGGGATGACTTATTGAAAAAATTCAGCACTATCTGATGCATATACGTCTGGAAGCTGATCGCGAGCCAGGTTATGCTGAAGGCCAAAGAATAGGAGGCGACGGCCAGCTCCATGTTCGACGTTTGTCCAAGGAGTACATTAATTGCCGGTGTTACGCTAACCGCAAAGAACACGGAAATGAGCATGGGACGGTAAAAGGTAAAAACACCCCGGAGATCACGAGATTCCCCCTCCGTTGAATGCAGAGGGAGCTTCTTGACGAGCAAACGCCCTTCACCGTAGCTTACAGCCGCTTCGATCATCATCCCCGCCAAGAATATGAATGCCCCTGATCTTCCGTCGATAGCCTGCGGATTGTGAATATATAGCAGCGATAAGCCGTACATGACGGATAGCCGGACAACCATAGCGATCGTAAGCCATTTGGTCCGCATATGTGAAATAAGGATTCCTTGGTATATGCAGCGAATTACGGAGAATATCGTTACGAACAGCAGGATGCGGTAAGTGCTGAGAATATCCTTTTGAAGCTCGACATCCACCCCGAACACATAGCTGAACAGATAAGCTCCAACCGGAGTGTAGGCGACCGTGAAGGAGATAAGAAGAATAAACGTGATCAAGAAGAAAGCGAGAAGCAGGAGCGCCCGGAAGGTTCTCCTGTCTCTGACTAATGCGGTACATGTTTGCCTCATCAATACAGCGGCTTCTTCCGTCAAGCCAAATATACTAAAGGCCATGGCATAGCCTGTAATGACAAGCTCCGGACGTGTAGCTGCGTGGGCCAATGTACTATTGATAATGACATGCGATAAGGAGATGAGCAGCGCGGAAAACCCTAGAGGCAAAAAAAACAGAAGCATTCCGCTTAAGCGAACTGATTGGTTTTGTTCGACCATGACCCTTCCTCCCTGTAGATGCTGTACATTTACCGGTGTCCGGCGAGCGCCTTGTCCTTAGGCAGGAAGATTGTCAGTAATCCGATCAAAGGCAGATACGCGCACAGCTTCATAATGAACGCGATGCTCGTAACATCCGCAAGCATGCCTAGCAGCGCAGATCCCAATCCCCCTAATCCAAACGCCAATCCGAAAAAGAGCCCCGACACAAGTCCAACCTTCCCGGGAAGCAATTCATGAGCATAGACGACGATTATCGAGAAAGCGGAAGATAAGACAAGGCCCCCAAAAACACATAGTACACCCGACCAGAATAAATCCGCATAAGGTAAAAGGATAGAGAACGGCGCCGTTCCCAGTATTGAGAGCCAAATAATATTTTTGCGTCCGAAGCGGTCGGCCAGCGGCCCGCCCAGGAAGGTTCCGGCTGCGGCAGCCGCTAGGAACGCAAACAGGTACATTTGAGCCTGCTCTACGCTGACTCCGTAATCCTTGATCAGGTAAAAGGTATAGAAGCTGGTTATGCTCGAGATGTACACGTTTTTGGAAAATACGAGCGCGATTAAGATGGCCATAGCCAGCCTGATCTGCTGTTTGGATAACAACCCCGACTTCCGTTCGACGGTTTGTTTAGAGACCGGAGATCGCGGCCGGACTTTTTGTCCGCTATACCATCTAGCCACGTAGAATTGTATTCCGATAGCTGCCAGCGCAGCGATGGAAAACCAAATGACGCCAAATTGACCAAGCGGTACGAAAATAAGGGCGGTCATAATCGGGCCCAAGGAACTGCCGATATTTCCTCCAACCTGAAAAATGGATTGAGCCAACCCCCGTCTATCTCCAGCAGCCAAGTAAGCGACGCGGGAAGATTCCGGGTGAAACACGGCCGAGCCGATGCCGATGCAAATAACCGCAAGCACTATGTAGACAAAACTGGGTGCGATCGATAAGCCCACAACTCCTGCTAACGTGAAGCAAACGCCGAAAGGAAGAATATACGGCTTTGGTCTGGCATCGGCATAAATGCCGATGAAAGGCTGGAGCAGCGATGCGGTGATGTTCATAGCAAAAGCAATGAAACCAATTTGGGTGTAGCTTAGCTGAAGAGATTTCTCGAGAATTGGAAATAAGGCTGAAATGGCGGACTGCATGGAATCATTCAATAAATGCACGATGCTGACGGCAAACAAGATAGGATAAACGGTAGCAGCTGCTCCTAACCCTGGTTGACGAATAGTATTTGCTTGTGCTCGCACGCGGCTCCCTCCATATTCGTATTAAAAGTTATCCAAGCTATGGTAATTTCCGGCTTCATCCAAGCTTACAACGGAATAACGAGAGAATCAATAAAATAAATATCCCTTACTTGACACGACACCATTTAGTGTCTTATTATTAAGACACCATATGGTGTCTAATGTTGTTCTAAAGGGGAGGCTGATGATGAACGCAAGCGCACCAACGCATGATATTTACGATGCTATTGCTGATCCGACCCGTCGCAAGCTCATTCGTCTATTGGCGGACGCCGATGAACTGCCGCTCAACCAGCTGACAGCCCATTTCTCAATGGGCCGCACCGCTGTTGCCAAGCATTTAACGATTTTGAAGGAAGCTGGCCTCGTGACCGATCGCAAAGTCGGCCGGGAAACGCGCAACCGCCTGAATCCCACACCGCTGAGAGAAATTCAGGATTGGCTATCGTACTACGAAAAATTCTGGACAACCAATCTGCAAAAATTGGATTATTTATTGAGGGAGGAACAATCATGAGCAAGAATCTTTCATTGGAGTATCAATTTAACAGTCCCATAGAAAAAGTATGGACCGCCCTTACCGATTCAGATACATTGGCCAAATGGGTTATGGACAACGATTTCAAACCGATCGTAGGCCATCGTTTTCAGTTCCGCCAGCAACCGTATGGCGACTGGGACGGCATCATCCATTGCGAAGTGTTGGAGGTTGACGAGCCGCACCGTTTGTCCTATACCTGGGTCAGCGGCGGAGAAAATACCACGATCATTTGGACATTACAAGAAGATCAAGACGGAACCGTTCATTTGCATCTTAACCAAACTGGCTTCAGCAAAGACCAAGCGCTCGGAGGCGCAAAATATGGTTGGACGAGCATGTGTGGAAAGCTTGAAAATGTGTTGACCGAATTGTAATCCAATTTTTATGAATTGAACCGAAGGGTAAATGGAGGAATGGAAATGTCCTATATCGTTGATTTCAAAAATGTGTCTACGGTTGGTCTGGAATCTTCACCTGTAGTAGATGCGCTTGCTGGGCTACGTGCTAATGAAGCTCGTTACTTTATGAACAAATACAAGCATGAATTTACGGTAGTACCGGCTAGCGAGAGCCAGGAGACTCTAGATTATGTGAACCGGATTTTGAAGGAAGAACGTGGTATTGAGTTTGCGGCCAAACCACTAGAAACATCGCGTTTTCAAGTGGAAAATATCAAATGGGCCTTCGTCTTTTTTGAGGATGGTCTAGGGGTTAACGTCATGTATACGGTTGATGACCCTAAGAAACGGGCCGTTGGTTTTAAGCTTTCGGAGGGTATGGAGGTACCGAAGGAGTTAGAAGAGAAGTTTAAGTTTGCTAGACAGAAGTCTAAACTAGCTGGAACCATTCGAGGTTCGTTTTTTGTAATTAAAGGAGAATATTAAAATAAGCCAAAGGCGCTCTTCAAAAATGTCCAATTTCTCATTGTTCCTACAGAGAAGTTGGACTTTTTAATATCTACCCGTTGGAAGGAATATCCTTTTCGTTCGAGAACTATAATAATTTGATTCATTCAATCTGTGAATGGTGGTGATTTGATGATTTCCCATAAGCTAAAAGTTATTGAACAAATGGTCGAAGGAAATGGGCTATCTGGTGATTATGAGGAACTATTGATTCAAGGTGTGTCTATTGATTCAAGATCGGTACAGTCAGGAAATCTGTTTATCCCAATCATAAGGCAATTAGACGCTCACGATTATGTGGAAGAGGCACTAACCAAAGGAGCTACGGCTTCTTTATGGCAAAAGGATCATCCAAACCCTCCAATTCATTTACCTCTAATCTATGTAGATGATTGCATGAAATCTCTGCAAATGCTAGCAGCAAATTACCGCAAAGAGCTGCCGATCAAAGTAATCGGTGTCACGGGCAGCAATGGTAAAACAACTACAAAGGATATGATCAGTTCAGTCCTAGAGACTAAATATCGGGTTCACAAGACCGTAGGTAATTTAAACAGCCAAATAGGCTTACCATTAACGATTTTAGAAATAGATAAGAGTACTGAGGTTGCCGTCGTTGAAATGGGGATGAGTGAGCGTGGTCAAATGGGTCGACTCTCCCTTATCGCCAAACCGGACATAGCTGTCATTACCATGATTGGCGTTTCTCATTTATCAAGTCTTGGGTCTCGGGAAGAAATTGCTGCCGCGAAATTAGAGATTATTGATGGTTTGCAAGATGACGGAATATTGATATACAACGGTGATGAACCCCTCTTCATACCTCTTCTGGGCGCGCACAACGTTATAAATGCAGTGGCCACAATTGCTGTTGCAACAACAATGGGATTGAGTCCAACTGAAATAGATATGGGTTTTCAATCCTTGAGAGTAACTAGCATGAGAATGGAGAAGATTCTGTCCACGTTGGGGTTTACTATTATTAATGATGCTTGGAATGCAAGTCCAATTTCAATGAGCGCGGCTATAAAAACGTTTGAAGAATTAACAGGTTACTCAAGAAAACACCTAGTCTTAGGTGATATGCTGGAGCTTGGTGAACAAGAGCAGGAGTTTCATCGTGATATTGGGCGAATGATTGATCCGGTTAAAATAGATTTTGTCTATACAGTCGGCAATCTCAGTAAATATATTGCTTTTGAAGCAGAGAAGCGATTTCCTGTTGGCGGTGTCCAAGCATATAATGACAAAAAGGAGTTAGCGCAAGTACTGAAGAATAGGGTGATGCCAAACGATGCGATAATGCTGAAGGGGTCAAGGGGTATACAATTGGAGTCGTTGCTGCCGAATTTATTATAAACGGAGATTGATACTGGAAAAGAGGATAATTAAAAGCCGCGTCGTAATTTACTTGTATTACATACGAAGGCGAGCGAAGTCAGATGAGGGCATGGGTAAAGCACCAAGATCCGAACAACAAATATGGCGCAGCATTTACACTTGGTGACAGAAGTTGTGAAATTCCTCCAGGAGCGGTCATTTCCGTTACCCTTGGCGAAAGGTTTAACATCCCGAGGTTAATGTTAAACGGGATATTAAATCAATTTATTATGAAGGCAATGAAAAATAACGACGATTTGCTCTATGCCGAATTAACCGGTCAGATGCAGGGCGGGATCGGTCAAACGATGACCGTTTGGCGGGATGGCAAGCGAATGCATAAGTTTCGTACGAGCGGTTCCCATAACTTTGCTCGTAAATTTTTCAGCTGGGTCTTTTATAGCGGGGAAGTACAGTCTTACTTTTTGACGTGGCAGCATAGCGGCGAGTTGCCAACTACCGAGAAAATTACCTCTTTTGTCAAGACATACGGGCGCCATTTTGATGGAGGCAAGCTTGTGAAGAGTGCGAATCCTCCCAAAGCATCCGAGAATATGTACGACGCAATTTGAATCATTTTTTACTGAACCGGTGATTCAAAGTAAATGCTTTCCAAACGATAACTGAATACGGTTACACTATGGAGCTACGGCGGAACGATGCCGGCAGCTCCAATAAGTATTGGGCAGTTAAGGCGAATAAGCTTGGGTCTGAAAATGGGATTGGAGCGGTTGTGTGATATGCGGACTTGTGCAGTATAAATTGCATTCAACTGAAGGAGCGTGAAACCATGGAGCGCACACAGATTCCTATTAGATCGTTTAACCCCAAACGTCCGGGGACCCTTGTCGGCATCATAATGACCGTATCGGAATATCTAGGCGCCCTTTACGGAAGTATAGCGGAGACAAGGGTCGCCGATTCTTACGGTCCTTGTGCCGAATGTAGTGGGACCGTTGCATCGACCGAAATCGACCACGGCCGAATGATTGCCCCCGAGCTGTCGCTCAAGAATGGCGCCGTCCTCTTATGGGCCGGCACGAATTGCGCGCCGGTTCCGAGAATCAAGCAGCTGGCGGCGATGCTTGGAATTGATTATCTTAGGCCGCTCGAAGAGCAGGATCCGGGGTTTATTTCCGTCTTACTGTATGGGCATGACAAGGAACCTGTTTCGTTTGTATATAATAAAAGGCTCCGTACGGAATATTACCGCGGCTGCGTATCCAATCTTCAATCCATGATCAATACACGCACGACCAGCAAAGGCAATCTGAAGATGATATCATTTTTTTCCAAACAACCAGAATGTTCGGCGTGCCGGGGAACTGGGTTGAGCAAGGGATTGTCGGATATATACGCCGGCGGCCTCACACTTGCTGAGGTCAATAAATTACCGATCGATGAAATGCTTTCCTTTATTAAATGCCTACGGCAGTCGATAGACGAGCCTGAAGCTGAGATCGTCGAACCCATCATCATCCATCTCGTCCCAATGCTTCTCTACTTGAGCAAAATCGGACTCCGGACGCTGCCCCCGGTCGTCGCGTGGCGCGGTCTTCCGGCCTTTTCTTCTTGAGCCAACGATATTGCTCATTCTATATTTCGTAATAGACTGGTATTTACACAAGAACATATGTACGGTATGATAGTTTTGGTGGATTTGGTTATGATTGGTTAATCGTATCTGTGGAGGACGACGGTATGGACAAAAATTCTGATTATAGAACAAACATGATAGGCGGTCGTGAGGTTGGAGCAGTTTCGGTAGACATGGATAAGAGTAGTATTCATGAAATAAATAGCTTATTTTGGAATACAACAGGAAATGATGTTTTAGGAGCAACCGCACTTCCGTTTTATGGAGCCTTTGTCTCGGAGGAAAAGTGCCGGCTTTTTGGCGATGTCTCGGGGAAAAAGATGCTAGAAATAGGCTGTGGAAGCGGTCAATCCTTGCAATATCTTGGGGAACGCAAAGCATCTGAACTATGGGGGATGGATATATCGGAAAACCAAATCGAAAAGACAAAGCAGCATTTGACAGCGTGCGGTCTTTCTGCAACATTAATCTGTTCTCCCATGGAAGAAGAATGCGGCATACCAAAGGATTATTTTGACTTTGTTTATTCGATTTATGCCATAGGCTGGACAACCGACCTTGAGGGGACTTTTCGCCGTATTGCTTCTTACCTTAAAAAAGACGGGATATTTATTTTCAGCTGGTCTCACCCGATACACAAATGTGTTGCTGTAGACAATGATAGGCTTGTTTTTAAGAAATGCTATTTCGATGAATCTTGGTATTCGGTAACTCTTGGCGAAAGTACACTTACATTATCGGATCGTAAACTATCAACCTATGTGAATGCGTTAGCAAAAGAGGGATTTGTCATTGAGCAAATGATTGAGGAATCTGATGAAGAAATTATGCAATCTAGGAGAAACGGCGATTTTTCAAAAAAAGCAAAGATGCTTCCTGTAACCTTTGTAATCAAGGCACGAAAACTATAAAATGCGAAACCCCACCCACTCCGTCTAAGCAGTGGGCTGTGATGATTTGCCGTGCTTACCTTAGTCTCGCTGCCCATGCTGTCACGAAAGAGAATGTATTCGTATAGCAAGGGCACTACTCATTTACTCTGCGAGATCCAGATGGCCATTTGATCGAATTTTTCTCGCGAGGAACGATATGAGGGAGGAATACTTTGTGGCGGTCAATGTAAAAAACTATGCGGTTGTCCAATTGCCGGTTCGTGATTTGGAAGCTTCCGTGAGGTGGTACAAGGAGATGCTTGGCATTCCATTCACGTTCGAATATACCCCGGGCGACCAAGAGGCTTGGCTCAACGTCGGAGGTGTCGGTTTAGGGCTTGTTCGCTGCCCGGAGGTGCCGAAATTGGACTTTACGAACAGCCGGGGGCAGCTTCAGCCGATTATCTCGCTTCAGGTGGACAACATTCATGAAGCGTATGAAGAGTTAAAGAAGAAGGATGCCGCAGTTGGCGAAATGGTGTACAAGCCCCAAGGTGGTTACGGTTTTACCTTCCGCGACCCGGACGGACATATGGGCAATTTGTGGGGCGGGTGGCCAAAGGAAGAAGACTAATTATTACAGGACAAGCCAAGAAGGGGTGTTTCTCGTCATCTGAGAATGAAAGGGATCACCCCTTCTTGACGTTGCGAAGCATCTTCTCTTAAATTATTCTGAGCTAGGCGATATAAGGGGTGATGAAGTGCATAGAAAAGAAGTTCTGTTTTTCGTTCTCATTCTGATCGGTCTGCTTCTCATATCTAACACCCACCTTGGCTATTCTTTCGGAGACAGTATATTCAGAATGGCTGGAGTACCACCGTGGACCAATGCTGAGTACGATTCGGGGCTTCATATCTCGGTTACTGTTGGGCTGCTTGTCATTATTACTGGTTACATTGGTGCGGTGAAATATTATCAAGTGCGGTTTCCCAAAATTCGAAGCCGGATCGTACTGAGCTGTATCGCCTTCCCGTTTCTGTTTCCGATCGTGATCGAGCATGCCATGGTTCTTGTGCATTATCATTCCAATTCCGTTGCTTCCGTCGATTTTTCCAAAAATAACAGCCAGTGCAGCTATCGATCGGAGAAAGCGAGTACGAAAGCTGATTGCACCCTTACGCTGGTTAACTTTGGGAAGGAAAAGGATGTAACGCTCAGGCTTTATCTCATACGAAGTTCATCGAAGGTCAAGTTCGAACCGAAAACGATAACGCTTCCGGCTCATCAGAAAGTCAGTGTCGGCATGGCATTTGAAGGCAAGCTGCTGGACGGAACAGGCTACACTGGTTGGTCGAACGATATTGGTATTGAAATTGAAGTCGATGGCTTGAAGAAAAGGTACGGCAAAGAAAACTAGTTGTGTGGGGAACCGAAGTGGAGGAGCAAATTAGAGAAAAGAGCGGTTCGTCCCTTGTGCGTCCGCTTTTTAGACGATATTTGAACTGTTTTGTGTCACAGCTCGCAAAATGAAACATTTTTTGGAGTGAGACGTATAAGTGATTGTGGTATTTTTTGGAACATGTGGAAGATTACACGAAATACTACACTAGCTCGATCCTTAGTCGATAGCACTATGCACAGAGAGCAGTTCGGCGCGTGCAGCTTCATCGTTAGGAGGAGGAGAAGTGAACAAGTTTGTGTTTTATATAGTTGCAAGTGTCATTTGCATATTAACACCTTTTTTGGGTCTTCTGTATGGTTTGTGGGATAGCCATCAACCCAAAATTGGACCTGTAGGAGATGGAAAAGCAATTTACCCTACCCTGCCGCAATTGATACCTCTTATATGTTGTTTTCTTACTGGAGTGTTGAACTTACCTATTGCCATAATGCGATACAGACAAAACAAAAAGACTCAAGAAGATAATAATAATTAGGGCATTTGCACGCTGTCAGAGAACGATAGCAACTTGATAGTGGGTGGTGTCCCTTTCAATTCTTGGCTTAATTGTGTTGGTAATTGAATTTTTCAAACATGAATAATGGCATCGAGCAAATCAATAAAATAAGCTCGCTTCACCAGGATTTTTCGCGGCTGCAATTAGTGAATATGTAATCTCGGAGCATAACTTAAGAAAAACTTGATTATAAAGTACCATATATTTCAATTTTTAATATTGTAAATGAAACTAGTCTAGGTTTACATTACAGTTATACTGTTCGAAATAGCAAACTTACTGAAAAGTAAGGACGCAAAGCTACGGGCCTATCCACGGCAGCCGGGTTGCCGAAACAGCAACCTTTTTGTATAAGGTGATGACAGAGACTATGAGTGAAAAAATAGGTTTATCGGATTTAGATGAAGATTTATTGATCAAGGCTTATAAAGATGCTGTAAGATTGGAATTACATAGAGATTTTATTACATTACTCTGGGAAGAGATAGTTCGACGGAACATTGAACTAGAAAGCATAAGGGAGAGGAGATAGCTCAAACATAACACGACGGCAGCCGATTAACGAAGGCTGCCGTCGTATTTTGTACATATATATTGACAGTCGATATATCATTAGTTATTATACCGACATACGATATAGTTATGGAGAACGGAGGCGACACGTTGGAGGACACCAGGGATATGCTGCCCTTGACCGAAGCGTTTTACTACATTTTGGTTTCGCTGTATGCATCTCCTGCACATGGATACGGCATGATGCAGGACGTGGAGAGAATGAGCGGAGGCCGCGTCAGAATCGGGGCGGGAACATTGTACACGGCGCTTAATAATTTGATGAAAAAAGGACTGATCGTCCCTTCAGACGAAGTTGGGGTGGATTCGCGCCGCAAAACCTATGCGATTACCCCTCTTGGCAAGAAAGTCGTGATGGCGGAAATGGAGCGAATGGAAGAATTGTTAAGCAACGGACGAAAGGTCACAGAATTAGTGAGGAATGGTACATGAGTAAGGTTGCTCGGCTCGCCAAATCGATATACAAAAACCGATTTTCTTTCGTTTGGAACTATAAGCGCGACGAGGTTTGGTTGACCGGCTTGTCGGCACGCGGGCTGCATCTGAACCGTCCGGGAATGATTCGTTACCGCTTCGATTACGATCCGAGCGTCGGGTATGAGTATCGGATGGATTACCAGGATACGATGAACGCCGAGAAGCTGGAAGAATATTGCGAGCTTTATGCGGGTGCCGGCTGGGAGTATGTCGGGACTCGTGTCAATTGGCGGTATTTCCGGAGGCCCTATCTAGAGGGGGAGACGATCGAACTGTACAGCGACAAGGAATCGATTCGATCGTTTTACCGGAAAGTCCAGAAGACGCTTGGTTTTCAGAAGCTGATCAAGCAGCATACCGATTAAGACAACATTTTTATTTAAGACGGGGTTGCCCATAATTTCATTGAAGTAAAGAACGATTTACATCGACAGGTACAAGGAAAGGACAGTACTGACATGGAAAAATTAACAGATGTAGATAAGTTGGAATCATTGAAATCTTTGCAATCGACGATCAGTAAGCTTGAGAATGCGATTTCCCAGATGACGGATAATGGTACAAATACGACCCTAGCGAAGAAACGACTCAAGGCTGTTTGCATCGGCTTGGCCGCGCTGGAAAACATCTGGAATCAAAGCCCCCATCAATATACTCAGGAAGATGTAAGAGCAGCCCGCAATGTTATTACTGGTTTATTACCATCCATTAATAACAGTTTTACTAAGTCAAAGACAGGCAGTCCCCAAAGAACCCTTTTAGCAAGAAGAATAAAAGCGTTGGAACTAGCTGTTCAAGCAATTGACGAGCTTTCCGTTGAATAACATGTTCTTGAGGCTATTTGCCGGAGCTATGCATGGCCGTATCAGGCCGAGCCGAGGTTGGAGATAAATTTTGCGTAAATTTTCTGAGTAAACCATTTACAGAAAAGTGTTAACAGAAATAATCCTACAAACGAGTGTGAATGTGTCCAGGGCTTATTGATTACAAACATATCACTTGAAATAAAAAGTGGCTCTACGATATAGGCAAAAAAGGCAGAGCATAACAGGGTCGCCAATGCATACCTCTTCCAATTCCTAAATGCCGAGTAGATTAACATGAAGCTTACAGGTATGACGCTTAAATCTGCAGGGAATAACGGAGGAACCATTGGAACTAATTTAGTGGGATAAGCCCATAACAAAAGATCTACACCTATAACATCCCAGAACGTTGCCATTACGCCCAAAATCAATCCATACGTATAGACCAAAGATGGATCTTTTCTTGGCAGGAAATACTTGTACCAAAGGACCCATGGAAGGATGGAGGCAGCAAAGAGAAGCCACCACTGCCATGAGAATAAATCATCACCATACCAGTGTGCAATGCTGATGTCCCTAAGAACCTTTCTGAGTTCTTGTATTTGGTCGAAAGAAGGAATGGATTCCAAAGTAGTCACTCCGCATAAAAGAGAATAAAGGTAGTGTTGGATGTAAATGGTTTTTTTATTCTCAAGTATTTGAGGATCAATGGTTTCCGAATTTTCCACTATCAAAAAAGCCGCTAATTGATATGTAAATGACGATACTAAAACTTATGATCCCAAATGCATTCCAGAGTAAATGTACCATGGGAACCACTCCGCTCTGAGTTAATTAGTACTATTATACTATATAACTAGAGATAATGTCGAATTATAGGTGGGTTCCTGTTGCACTTCCAAATTTGCTATTATTTCTTGCTCTTGCAAAAGCCATCGATTATCCTAAAAGTGAATCCGGCGAGAATCTTAAAGGTGGCCGAACGGGAGGGAGGGATATCGATGCTGCAGACTTTTCTGAATACAGTCGGTAACAACGGCGTATTGAAGCGTTATTTTGTATCCTATCTGATCGTGCTCATGATTCCTATCCTCATGGGATCTTATCTTTACAGCCATACTGTGAACGTTGTGGAGGACGGTGCGCTTCAGGCGAATTTGTCCATTCTAAATCAAAATAAGGAAATCATGGATCAGCGGCTGGAGGAGATCGATCACATGGTCAACCGCTTCTCCTTACTGGCGAATGTGAGAAGTGCCTTGAATGTAGGCTTGCCGCTATCGGACGAAGACCATATTTTGTTCACCGAAATGAAGAAGGATCTCAGCGCTTACATGACCAATGGGTTTATCTTTGATTTCTCGGTATTCCTGAAGAAGTCGGAGACCCTGATTTCTGTTGGCGGCGGGATTTATCACGGCAAGGAAGAGTACGAGCGATTTATGAAATTCGGCGACTTGGAATACAATCGCTGGACTTTATTGATCACGGAGCGATTCAAGTCGTTGCTTCCTCCGGCCGTTCTTCATTTTGAAGGGAGACAGATTCCTTCCGTTGCCTATGCCAGCTCGCTTTATTTGGGCAGCCATGCGGCTCCCGACGGGGCGATCGTCATCTATATCGATCAAACGAAACTAACGTCCATGCTGAACCATGTAACAGGGAATTCGGGCGGCTGGGCCTATATTGCGGATGCCGCGGGGCAGGTGCTGGCCTCAACGGACAATGCCGCGCTGCTTGTAGAGCCTGCGGAGATTTCCGGGCCGTGGGGGAGCTTTCATAAGCAAATCGATGAGCAGAATATGCTCGTAGCCTATACGACCTCCGCATATAACGGTTGGAAATACATCTCGGTCATACCCGCCGATTCTGTGCTGTCCAAAGCGGTGTATATCAAACGAACAACCTGGTATATTTCGGTGGTTACCTTGCTCGTAGGTCTGTTGATTGCCGTTTATTTATCTTATCGGAACAGCAAGCCGCTGCAGGAGTTATTTTATTCGTTCAAAACCTATGTGACCCGGGAAGAGGGAAAGGGACAGAACGAGTATGAGTATATGAAGGGCGCTCTGCATGAAATCATCAGCAGCAAGCAGCAGTTGGAGCAAATGATGGATGATCAGCTGCCCCTGTTGAAAAACAGCTTCTTCGATAAGCTGCTGCGAGGCGATTTTCATTCTTTCGGTGAAATGGAAGCGTTTCAAATCCAGGCTAGACTGAAGTTAAAGACCGAAGGCTTCCTTATGCTGCTGATCAAAATCCGGGGCTACAACGGGATCATCTCGCCGGATTTTTTGAAGGAGCTTCATTTCAGCAAATTCATTGTGAAGAATCTACTCGGTGACCTTCTGGGAAGCGAGATTTGGATCCATGACGTTAGCGAAGATACGATCGTTGTATGGTACGGTGTGGCTTCTTCCGATTCGGAGGAGTATCGCCATGAATTGCAGCAAAAGTTCGAAACGCTGGATGGTCTGCTCCGGCATAAATTTTCTATTCATGGGACCATCATCGCCAGCCCTCCTTACGAATCATTGAACGACACCTGGAAGGCATACCAGCAGACGAGACAGACCGGCGATTACGTGGAGGAGAGCGGTATCTTATGGACGCAAGAGCTCACGCCGACGGAGACCGGCTATTACTACCCGATGGAAGTTGAGGTTAAACTCAACAATACGGTTCTGGCAGGCGAATCAGAGGAGCTGAACTCCTTGCTGGAGCACATCTATGCAGAGAACATACAGAAACGAAAGCTCGCTCCCTCCGTACTGCATCAGCTTCTGCTGGAGCTAAAGGGGACGCTGACGAAGGTTAGCGGCCATATGCAGACCAAGCATGGGCAAACGCCGGAGGAGTGGTCAAGCAAGCTCGACCAGACGCTGCACCGGGATTTTGCCGAATCCTACCATATCATCACCCACTATCTGTTGGTGTTCTGTGAAGAGGCCAAGATGAACCGCAATCAACACAACGAAGAAACCATGCGGCAGATGCTGAGGTTCATCGAACTGGAGTTTGCCAATCCGGAGCTGTCACTGACGAGCCTCTCGATGCATATGAAGCTTACCGAGAGCTACATATCGTATTTCTTCAAGCAGCATCTGCAGATGAACTTCTCGGTTTATTTGGAGAACAAACGGCTGGACAAAGCCTGTGAGCTACTTGCGCACAGCAGTCAGTCCATACAGGACATCGCCGTTCAGGTAGGCTACAGCAGCGACAGGGTGTTCCGCCGCGCCTTCAAGCGAGTCAAAGGCATACAACCAACGCAATACCGGGATTCGTTTAAATCATAGACACCATAGACCCTCGCTCGGGGGTCTATTTTTTATTAAAGGAATTGATTAGCATGATCCGCATGAAACGCATAAAAAGTCCGGCCATCTTAACTTGTGTCCCCCCGGACCTTGGCAAGGACACCTCTTGAGAAACGCCTCCAAATCCAAACGAATGTGTGCTGCACCAAAGAACTGTCCGTTTACGCCGAGGACGGCTTTGCGGCATGATGAACTCACAAGCCAGATGCGAATGGCTGACTCAAAAGAGAGGAGAGGTCGACAACATGCACGCTGCCGCAACGGACACCCCATCCGCGAATCCGCAGAGAAGCGGGGCCGAGCGATCTTGGCTGTTCCGGACCTGGAAGGACATTCTTCAGCGCAAAGTGCTCTTGCTAATGGTTCTTCCGGGTTTGATTTATTTCTTTATTTTTGACTACGTGCCCATGTACGGCATCCTGATTGCCTTCAAGGATTTCAAGATGACCGCGGGCATGAGCTTTCTGGAGAGCATTTACCAATCGAAATGGGTCGGCTTGGAGCATTTCCAATCGTTCTTCGAGAACTCCAGTTTCATGAGACTTCTCCGGAACACGCTGCTGCTGAGCTTCCTGTCCCTGGTATTCGGGTTTCCGGTCCCGATCCTGTTCGCGCTTGCCCTGAACGAGGTGCGATGGGCACTGTATAAGCGCTTCGTACAGACGATCAGCTATTTGCCGCATTTTCTTTCGCTCGTTGCGGTCGTCGGAATGATGAAGCTGCTGCTTTCTCCTTCCGGCGGTGCAGTGAACACGCTGCTGCAGGATTGGTTCGGAATCGAACCCACCTATTATTTTGGTGCCGTGGAATGGTTTCGTACGCTGTATATCGGGTCCGGGATATGGCAGGAAATGGGCTTCGGCGCGATCATTTACTTGGCTGCCATCTCCAAGGTGGATACGCAGCTATATGAATCCGCTGTCATCGACGGGGCGTCCCGGCTCAGGCAAATGTGGCATATCACCCTTCCCGCACTCAAGACAACCATTGTCGTGCTGCTCATCCTGAATATTTCCCGGTTGGTCGGCGTCGGAGCCGACAAGATTATTCTGATGTACAGCCCGGCGACTTATGAGACGGCGGATGTGTTCTCAACCTATGTGTACCGAAGAGGTCTTGTCGATCTTGATTTCAGCTTTGGCGCCGCGGTAGGCCTGTTCAATTCCGTAGTCAATGTCATCCTGCTGGTGACGGCCAATTATTTGTCCAAACGGTTTACGGAGGAAAGTCTGTATTAAGGAGGAACATATCTATGGTAAGAGACCGCACGCTCTCGTCCAGGTTGCTGGACGGCTTCACGCATCTGCTTATGCTTGTGGTCTTAGCGGTCGTCATCCTGCCGATTCTTCACATCGTATCGGTCTCACTCAGCAGTCCGGATCAGATCGTGCAGGGACGTATCGGCCTATGGCCGAAGCAGCTGGATGTAAATGCGTATGCAACCATTTTTCGAGAAAAAATCGTGCCGCGGGCACTGATGAATTCCGTGCTTATAACGACGCTAGGCACTTGCTTGAATGTTGTCCTGACCACGCTGACGGCTTATGCGATTTCCAAGAAGGAGCTACCGTTCCGACGGTCGATCGTAGCGTATATTTTGGTGACGATGTTCTTCAGCGGCGGGCTGATTCCGACCTTTCTGGTTGTTAAGGAGCTTGGGATGTACAACAGTCTCGGCGCATTGATCGTCCCCACCGCGATTAACGCATACTACCTCATTATCCTGCATGCCTTCTTCAAAAATTTCCCGTCCGACCTGGAGGAATCGGCTAAGCTGGACGGCTGCACGGACTTCGGTATCTTTATGCGGATCGTGCTTCCGCTCTCGAAGGCGGGCGTTGCGACGATCGCGCTCTTCTACATCGTAGCGCATTGGAACTCGTTCTTCTCTGCGATGATCTACTTGCAGGATGCGAAGAAGTGGCCGCTGCAATTGGTTCTTCGCGAGATCGTGCTCCAGTCCCAGATGGCGGAGCAATTGGCGCAGCTGGGGCAATCGGCGCAGGCCGATCAAGCCTCCTCCAAAATAACGATTCAGAGCATTCAGTATGCAACACTGGTCGTTTCCATCATCCCCATGGTCATCGTGTACCCGTTCGTACAGAAGTATTTTGTCCAAGGCGTGATGATCGGGTCATTAAAAGGTTGATTCCGTCTGCAAGCTCCTGAATTTTCAAGTAAAAGAACAAATATGAAGCGATGGGGGAAGTTACATGAAAAAAACGAAATTATCTGCCGTTGTTAGCATGAGTATGGTCACTACAGCCTTATTATCCGCTTGCATGGGCGGAGCCGACACGCCGGCGGAGACTTCCGGGAATAAGGATGGTGCAGCAGGCTCATCGGCATCGAAGCAGCTGGACATTTCCTTCGTCTGGCAGGATAGTGTTGTCCCAACCAATGTTCCGACACTGCGGGACAAGGAGCTGGAGAAGAAGCTCGGGGTTAAGCTCAATCCGCAATACGTGCTGTGGGAGCAAAATACGGACAAATTCAATGTGATGTTCGCCAGCGGTCAATATCCGGAGCTGCTGATGAACTTCAATGCAGGGACGGCCAATCAGCAGATGAAAAAATGGGGCCAGAACGGATATTTGCTCAATCTCAAGGATCATCTGGACAAAATACCGAACTATCGCAAGCTGTTCTCGAATGAGGAGTGGGAGACGCTTATCAAATATGTCTCGACCGATGACGGAAAAATGTTCTATTTGCCCGGTCAGAATGTGGTTAAGATGCAGCGTGACTGGATTTACCGCAAGGATGTGTTCGAAAAGGAGGGCCTCAAGCTGCCGGCTACGATGGATGAGCTCTATCAGACGCTGAAGACGCTGAAGGCCAAATATCCGGATTCCGTGCCGATGTCGAACCGCTGGGCGGTGGACGGTCTGCTCGCCGGCTTCAAGCAAGCCTATCGGACGCATATCGATTTTTGGAAAAATCCGGAGAACAATCAGATCGAATACGGTCCGGCGTCGAACAATTACCGAGACATGCTGATCTTCCTGAACAAGCTGTATAAGGAGGGCTTGATCGAGAAAGAATTCGCGACCATCACAGGACCGCAATGGGAAGAGAAAAATTTCACAGGCAAATCGTTAATCGAGTATTCCTACGGCTCTCGTATTTCCTACTTCGAGGATAAAGCGAAAGCGGTTGCCGGCGCCGACTGGGAGCTTGCACCACAATTGATTCGCGGGTACAGCGATAAGCCGGCGCTCGCAGAGAAAGAAATGCCGTTTTATGTATCGGGCTCGATGGCCATTACCTCAGCTGCTAAGGGAGAGAAGCTCGATAAGATTCTAGAGATGATCAACTGGATTTGCAGCCCCGAAGGCATCCGATTCATGGAAGCGGGTCTGGAGGGCCAGCAGCACGAGCTGGTTAACGGCAAGCCGAGGCTGAAGACCGGATTCACGGATGTAAGTACGCTGCTCAAGGAAACCGGCTTCCATTTCTCGCTGGGACGCGAGACGGGCTGGGCGGAGAAGTCGGTCAACGATCAACAGAACGACAAAATCCTGTCCATGTTCGGCAATGAGCCGGCCGCACCGTTCGTCTTCTTCACATTCAAGGAAGAGGATGAGAAGATCAGACAAAGTCTTTATACCGGTCTGAACGATAAACGTCTCGAGTTTTCGCAAAAATCGATTATGGGGGCGGTAGACCCTTCGAAGGACGATGTGTGGAGCAAGTACATTCAGGACTTGGAAAAAGCAGGTCTTGCAAAGCTGATGGAAATTCACAAAAATTCGGCGAAATAGGAGAACGGGATGATTGTCCAATTAAACTGGCAGGATGGCGGCCTGGGGGAAACGATCGCCAGGCTGTCCGATGCCGAGCGAGAGCTGATAAGTAAGATTCAAGGAGCAGCCGTCTACGATCTGGATGCGGGCGGCTCTGCGGTTGCCGGCAGTGAAGCAGCCTGGTTCCGTGCGGAATGGGCTATGGAGCTGCGGGATCACGAAGGTAGCGTTGAGAATGAGTACATGCTTCTCGACTTCGGATTAATACGCCATATTCGGAAGCTCACCTTGTATTTGAACGGCAGGGAAATCGGCAGAATCCGCTGCTCGAGCGTTGATACGCAATTCGTCGTCCCCACCGCCTCGCTTCAAGGGAATACGTCCCATTCCCTGCTGCTTGTCGTCAATGAAGGCGTTACGGTGAATATGTGGCTGAAGGGGAAGGGACGCACGCCGTATCAACCGCCTGGGTATACGACGCTGCTCGCCGAATTACCCGGGGAATTGCAAATTCTTCCGCTCGAAGGACTTGGCAGCTTGCTAAGGGCTGAGGTCGCCGACGGGCAGCTGCATATGCGGTTTTCCGGCGGATGGGAGGGGCGGTTATCACTATTCAGGGAAGGTGTGTTCCGCTTCACGGCGTTTCGTCCTGACGAGAAAGAGAGGCCGCTTATCAACGACATGGTGCTGGATGAGCTGGACGGCAATTTAACCTGTGAGGAGACATTGCTCCTGGAAGACGAGGAAGACCAACTGAGCCTCGCCTGGAACGGTCTGCAAGTACGGCTGAGCAAGGAGCCCTTCGAATTGTCGGTGCTTCATAGGGACACCGGGGAGCTGCTGTTCCGGCATACGCCGGAAGGGATGAGCAGCGCTCCCCTCACGGGAATGTCCATCGAGCTGTCGGAAGGAGAGCAGCTCTTCGGTTTGGGTGAGAACGCTACACCATCGCTGGCGAAGCGGGGACAGCGGGAAGAGATGTGGGTCGCCCACGATTTCGTTCACTGCGACATTCCGGTGCCGTTCTACATCAGCACTAAGGGCTACGGCTTGTATTTCAATAATTCGTATCATTCGATATTTGATATGGGCGGGCTGGTCCCGGACCGTGCCCTGCTATGGGCGACGGGTGGTCATCTTGATTATTTCTTTATCCACGGCCCCGCACCCAAAGCTATCGTTGCCCGTTACAGCAGCATCACCGGCAAGGCCAAGCTGCCTCCGCGTTGGGCGTTCGGCTTCTGGCAATCGAAGACGGGAGCCGATTCGGCGGAGGCCGTACTGGCCAAGGCGGATCGGTTCGAGCAGGAGGGGATACCGCTGGATGTGATCGGGATCGATCCTCCCTGGATGGAGGACTTCACTGAATTCCAATGGCATTCGGCGAATTTTCCTGAGCCTGAGGATTTTGTCCGCCGCCTTAAGGAACGCCGCCTTCGTCTGATTCTGTGGTCGTCCCCCTTCGTCAATCCGACCTGCAGTACATACGAGGCAGGGGTGGCGAACGGTCATTTCTTCCGCGGTGCTGAAGGACGTTTCCATCCGGTTTGCTGGTGGAAGGGCCACGACTCGGGCTTGGTGGACTTTACCTCCCCGGAGGCGGTGGCCTGGTGGCGAAGTCAATTGCAGCCGCTGCTTGATCTGGGTGTGGACGGCTTGAAGATCGACGGCGGCGACGGCTCCGAGGTCCCCTCCGACCTCTATAGCAGGCAAGGTCGAACGGGCAGCGAGCTGCACAACCTGTACCCGTTGTATTTTGCCAAGGCGATCTACGGTATCTTCCAAGAGGCGCGGCCGAACGAACGGGTGCTGGTGTGGGAGCGGACCGGCTTTGCCGGCAGCGGCAAATATCCCTGCACCTGGGGCGGGGATCAGCTGGCAGACTACTCGGGTACGAGGGTGCTGATCAAGGCGGGGCAGGCGGCAGGGCTCGTCGGCATCCCGTTCTGGTCGCAGGATGTAGGCGGCTTCTGCACGAGCCCGGACAGCTCGGAGAGCTTCTTCATCCGCTCCTACCAATGGGGCCTGCTGTCGCCTCTCTCCCGGGCGCATGGCGACCGGACGGAGCCGTGGGCTTATGGCGAACGCGCCTTCCTTATCGTCAGGGAATATATCCGGCTTCGATACCGGCTTATGCCTTACTTGTACAGCCTCGCCTATGGCGCGGTGTTGGACGGTGTGCCGATGATGCGGCCATTGTTCTACGAGTTCCCGGAGGACCCCGTAACGTACGGCTGCGACTACCAATACATGCTGGGAGACGGCTTGCTGGTGGCGCCTATTGTGGAGGAGACCGAAGCGGCAGACCTGTCGGCTGTGCGCGATATTTATTTCCCCGCAGGCGAATGGATCGACTACTGGACGGAAGATCGGTATGAAGGTAGTCGTTCCTATTCGTATCATGCGGCCATCGACAAGCTTCCGCTGTTCGTAAAATCAGGTACATTGCTGATCCTGGCTCCGCCTATTCTGAGCACGACGGACTATGACGGCAAAGAGCTGCTCGTCCACTACTACCCTTCTTCGGATGGGGCGGCAGCTTGCACGACTCATTATCTCGATGACGGCGTTTCATTGGATTATTGCAAGGGGGCCTACGATCGCATCGACTTCTCCGTTCAGCCGCAAGCTGGAGGGATTGTCCTTCGCATTCACACGGTTAGCTGCGGCTACAGCAGTCCGGGCAGCTTGATTCAGGCTACCCTGCTCGTCCACGTGGGAGTAGGGCGGGAGCCTGTCTCATTCCCATTCGAATATCCCGTGGCGACGGATAAGGAATGGATCATTATTTTATAAGCTTCGCGAATGAGTACGAGAACTTGCCGGGAGGTCAAGCGATGTCCATGACGAAGTATCGTTTCGCACGTAAATGGGCTGTGTGGAGTATGGTCAGCCTGCTGTTATTCCAGTTGTTCGCCGTTCAAGGCTTTGCTGCCGAGAAATCGGAGGCGGAGAAAGAGAAAGAGAAAGACATTAAAATTCACAAAGAAATTTATGTTTCGCCTTCCGGCTCCGATGTGACAGGCAACGGCTCGAAGAATCGTCCCTTCCAATCCATAGACAAAGCGCGTGATGAAATCAGACAATTTTATCTCCATTCATCCCATACCGGCCCCAAGAACGTTGGAGATGTCGTTGTTATCCTAAGAGGAGGAACGTATTATCTGAACGAAACGGTTACCTTCGGTCCAGAGGATTCGGGGCTTCATGGGCACAACGTAATCTATAAGGCGCACCCCGGGGAAAAGCCTGTTGTCAGCGGCGGGCAGCCGGTTAGCGGATGGCAGACGGTATCTGACGGGGTGTATAAAGCACCGGTTGGCAATCAGCAGTTCAGGCAGCTCTATATCAACGGTACACGCGGCATCAGAGCGCGAACGCCGAACGCGGGTAGCTTTTACCGATTAAAGTCCTACAATAACAGCAGCAAGACGGTCCAAGTCAGTGTCTACGAGACGAACGGATTGAGCGGCGGCGCGGGCACGCCTGAGATGATTATTCAGACGCATTGGGCAGACCGTCATCTCCTCGTTGATTCGTTCAGCGCGAACGACACCATTGCGTCCATCGTGACCCGAGAGCCTGAACGAAGCCAGGTGATCGGCAATGAAGCGCCGTTAAGCGAAGCGAATCAATCGTATCATTTTGAGAATAAAATGGCGTTCCTGGATGAACCGGGAGAATGGTTTCTGGATACGGACCGTCAGGAACTGTACTATATGCCTCGTCCCGGGGAGAATCTCTCCACCGCGGAAGTGATTGCTCCTAAGCTGGAAGCGCTGATCAAGCTGGAAGGCACGCTCGATCAACCGGTGCACCACATTCAGTTTCAAGGCATCAGCTTCGAGCACTCCAATTGGCTGAAGCCGAATGACGGCTATGCAGGCACGCAAGCGACTTATTACCCTGTAGGCGATGTCTGGTATAGCGGGAAGCTGCCGGGCGCGGTGCAGCTGGAGGCGGCAGGCCATATCCGCTTCGAGCGGAATACGTTCCGGCATTTGGGGGCGACCGGCTTGGAGCTTGTTGCCGGTAATTTTGACAACGCCATCATAAGCAACGTGTTTACCGATATATCCGGCAACGGGATCGCGGTAGCGAGCAGGATCAGTACCATGAAGGCGCCGCCTGCGGATCCACGTACCGTAGACAGACGAACGACGATTCGCAACAACTACGTGTCCAAGGTCGGTCAAGACTACTATGGGGCGGTGGGTATTTTCGGCGGATACGTGGAGGAAATGGCGGTGGAGCACAACGAGCTGACCGATTTGCCGTATTCCGGTATTTCTCTCGGCTGGGGCTTTACCACCAATACGACCGCGCTCAAGAACAACTCGATCCGGTACAACCGTATTTCTCATGTCATGAAGCTGCTCGACGATGGGGGAGGGATTTATACCTTGTCGTACCAGCCGGGCACCCGGATCACGGATAATTACATTCATGATGTGCTTCGCTCCCCGTGGACAACGATGAATCAACCGCCGGATAAAGAATGGTGGAAGAATCTAGGGATTTATCTGGATCAGAACAGCTCCGGAATGACGGTGATGAATAATGTCATTCTGAACACAGAGAGGGACATCAAGACGAATGAAGCGCCTTACGGGACCAGCACCTTCATTCGTAACCACAATGACCTTCAGCATGTGAAAGACATGGCGGGGCTCGAGCCCGCGTACAGGGACATCCGGTTGACCGACCCGGTCGATCCGCCGTCACGGCTTCCGGACCCAACACGTCCAATGCTGCTGAGCGCTGTGACCGATGCAACCGGCAAAGAGATGACATTGAAGTTCAATGAACCGCTCGAATCCGTATCCGATTCAGGGAAGCTCGATGCGACGAGGTTCAGATTGAACGGGACGTCGGCCGAAGTGGCTTCGGCAGTCATGGACTACGCGGATGTGAAGAACGCAACGGTGAAGCTCACGCTTTCCAAAACGGCCGGTTATGGCAAAACGGTTACGCTGACGCTGGAGGAAGGAGCAGTAAGGGATGTCGCGTTAAACAACATCAACGCCGTTACCGGCTTCAGCGTGATCAACAACACGCTCATTCCGTACTTCATGAAGCTGTCGGTGGAAGGCTCTACCGTGCTGCGGCCAGGTCAATCAGCCCGAATGCAAGCGGCGCTCACGACCCGGGACGGGCAGCCGGTGGAGCCATCTCAAGCAACCTCGGTGACCTTCAGCTCCGCCGACAGCAGCATCGCCGCCGTGAATAGCGTTAGCGGAGTGGTGACCGGGGCGCGAGCAGGTCAGACCAAGATCGACGTGCATATCCTCATCGACGATATCGACGTTCATACGAGCGTGGATATTATCGTAATCTCCGCAGCCGAGCCGAGGCCAGAGCTGATTAACATCGCCAAGGATAAGACGGTCAAGGCGACCAGCCAATACAGCGATGCTTTTGGAGCCGGCAAGGCGAATGACGGCGACATCCAGTCGGCTTGGGTTACCGCCGGCACTGCATCCTTGACGCTTGATCTTATGGAACAGGTCGAGCTCTACAGGCCGGAGCGAATCGAGGTGGTGACGCGGCAGGATGCCGATCAGGGAAGCACGCGGAGAAATTTCGAGGTACAAGGCTCCCATGACAGCAGCTTTACCGCGTATGAAGTGCTCGGTGCCCAAGGTGCAGAAACGCTCGAATATAAATCCACCTGGACTGTGAGTTTATCCGGTAAGCCGACGTACCGGTACATCCGTTTCGTCAAGACGGCGAACTATGCGGCGGTGGCGGAGCTGAGAGTCATGGCGGCACCGCTCCAGTCGCCGGAGGAGATTACGAATACGGCGGTTATTGCCGGAGATGGCGAGCTGCAGGTTTTATGGGATGATCCATCTGATGCGGAAGTGACGGAAGTTAAGATTTACAACGGAGAGCCCGAAGCGGGTGGAGCGCTGGTGCAATCGGTTCCCACAGGTGTAGGCCATGCGGTCATTACGGGATTGACGAACGGAGCTCCACATACATTTACCTTCAAGTCTGTGAATCAGCAAGGCAAAGAGTCGTTCGGGCGCAAGGTGACCGGCACGCCGCAGACGCTGCTGAACCTTGCCTTGGGCAAGCCGGCGTCGGCCACGGATGCATACAGCAGCTCCTATGAAGCTGATAAGGCGAATGACGGGCTGCCGTCCACGGCATGGGTATCCAGAACAGCGGCTTCCTGGACGGTTGACTTGGGACAGCAGTACCGCAATGGAGTGATTCGCGGCATCGAGGTCGTCACCAGGCAGGATGCCGATCAAGCGGGCACGCGGAGCCATTTTGAAATTCAGGCTTCCGACGATCCCACCTTTGCAACCTATAGTATATTAGGCGGCCAGGGAGCTGATACTCTTCCTTACCAAGCGACCTGGTCTAATGAGCATATTGGCACGAATGCGTACAGATACGTACGGTTCGTCAAGCCGGTTGGTTACGCGGCCGTTGCCGAGCTGAAGGTGCTGGCAGCGCCGGTGCTTGCTCCGGAGGAGGTTGTCGGCGCAAGGACCTACACGCTGGACAAAGAGCTGATTGTCGCATGGGATGCGCCGTTGAATGCGCAATGGTCCGAGCTTCGTATTTATAACGGCGATACGCTTGTAAAGAGTGTGCCTGCCGAAGAAAGAAAAGTCCATTTGACCGGGCTCACAAATAACGTCCCTTTTACGTTCACCATCCGGACCGTAGGCCGACTTGGCAACGAATCTGCCGGAGTTCACGTGACGGGCACGCCGAAGGCATTAACCAATAGGGCGCTGGGAAAGCCGGCGACGGCAACGGATAGTTACAGTGCTGCGTATGACGCGGGCAAAGCGAACGACAATAGTGTTTCCACCGCATGGATTTCCAAAGGAACGGCTTCCTGGACGGTGGACCTGGGCTCGGCGTACTCGATCCGCAAGCTGGAGATCGTAACGAGGCAAGATGCGGACCAGGCAAGCACACGCAAAAATTTCGAGATCCGGGCCTCTAACGATCCGGGCTTCGGCACCTATACGGTGCTCGGCAGCCAAGGGGATGAAGCTTTGCCCTTCAAGGCGATATGGTCCGCTAATGTGTTAGATGCTTCGGCTTACCGTTATGTACGATTGGTGAAGCCGCTGAACTATGCTTCTGTTGCGGAGCTTCGGGTGCTGACCGAGTAAATCCCATCACATGTTCGACCGATTCGGTCAGGAGGAGAACCTATTGTGTATTACGGTGTAGCGTATTACCCGGAGATGAGAACGGAAGATCAGGTGGAGCGCGACCTGCAATTGCTCGCTGAGGCGGGAATGAACGTCATCCGGATCGGGGAGTTCGCCTGGTGCGAGATGGAGCCGGAGGAGGGCGTGTACCGGTTCGAATGGCTGGAGGCTGTGATCGGAAGGGCGGGGCGGCTCGGCATACAGACGGTGCTCTGCACGCCTACCGCAGCGCCTCCCGCCTGGCTCTGCGAGCGTCATCCGGGCATGATGTACGTAGATAATTACGGTAGGGTGCGGCCCTTCGGCGGCCGGAGACATTATTGCTATAACAACCCGATTTACCGTGATTATTCTTACGGTATCGCGAAGCGGATGGCGGAGCAGTTTCACAGCCATCCCCATGTCATCGGCTACCAGATCGACAACGAGCTGGGCCAGGAGGGGACAGGGCGCTGCCGCTGCAGCGTCTGCAGGAGCTTGTTCCACGCTTGGCTGGAACGAAAGTATGGAACGATTGAGGAGCTGAACGAGCGGTGGGGGACCGTATTCTGGGGACAGCGATACAACGCGTTCCGGCAGATCAACCTTCCGGTGGCAACAATCGAGACGAATACGAGCAAGCCGATCGATACGTATTTCGACAATCCTTCGCTAAGGCTTGATTTTGAACGGTTCTGCAGCGAATCCATGATTGCCTATCAGCAGGTTCAGGCTGAGGCGCTGCGCGAACATAGCGGCAAGCAACAAGTCGTAACGACAAACGGCACGGGCTGCGGCACGAACAGCATCGATTACTTCGAAGGCTTCCGGCAGCTTGACCGGTATGGCGTCGATGCTTACCCGAATTTGCGGGGTGCGGAGCTGTACGGCGCTTCGTTTGAATGGGCGCTGGGCCGCAATGTTGCGACGCAATCGGGGTCAAGCCGATTCTGGGTGCTGGAGCTTGCATGCGGCGGCGGACATGCGCTGTGGGGGCACGAAGGCAGATTGCAGCCATATCCCGGCTCGATCCGACAGCTGGCGGTGCATGCCTTTGCCGGAGGCGCGGAACTGGTCACGCATTTTCAATACATTCAATTCCCGTACGGGGCCGAGCAGCTGAACCATTCGATTCTTGATGCGGACGGGGTGCCTCGCAGGCGGTATCATGAGGTGAAGGAGGCGGCGTCGGACCTGAAGCGGCTAAGCGGGCTGCTGGAGGAGACGGAGGTACGCTGCGATACGGCGGTGCTGTTCGATTACGATTCCCTGTGGGCGCTCAAGATCAAGCCCGTGCACAAGCAGTTCTCCTGGATATCCCATGCACAGCAATGGTATGAACAGCTGACGCGGCTGGGGATCGGTGCGAATGTCATCTCGGCCCAAGCGGATTTAAGCCGTTATCGGCTGATTGTGGTGCCATCGTTATTCTTAACGGACGATGGCTTGCAGCAGAAGCTGAAGGATTACGCCGAGGGCGGCGGCATCGTCGTGGCCACCTTCCTGACTTCCGTCAAGAACAAGGACAATGTCGCCTTCCAGGAGACACTCCCTGCCGGGATGACGGACTTGTTCGGCATTCATGTCGTTGAATGGGAGCCGGTCTTCGAGCATTCGGTGTCGCTCATCGAGCTGGAACAGGGGAGCCAACGCATGGTAAACTCAAACCGGTATTGGACGGAAAGTCTGGAGTCCCAAGGGGCCGAGCTTACGGCAGTGTATGCGGATACGTTCCGGGAAGGCGAAGGTGTCCTCAGCCGAAGCAGGTTCGGTAAGGGCGTCGCCTACTATGTAGGCACCCATTTAGAGTCGGAGTCGATGAGAAGGCTCCTAACCCGCATAGCGGCGGAAGCCGGGGTGCAGCAAGCTCCGTTCTCTCTGCCTCCGGGTGTGGAAGCGATTCGACGGGAGGCGGCAGGCTATACGGCGTGGTTTGTATTCAACGCCTCCACGGACTCGGCTGCAGTGGAGCTGGATCAGCCCTATCAGGATGTGCTGCAGCTTTCCCCGGTGCAAGATCAACTGATCCTGCCGCCAAAAGGATATTCCGTCCTGAAAAGGATCACTTGAGCAGGCCGTAACGATATCGCAGCGCGGCAAACCCGTGGTGGCAGATCGACTTAGGCACGGTTGCCCTATCAAAAAAATGTTACAATAACAGTCGGAAACGGCAGGAGCAGGGTGAACCCGACTCCTGCCGTTTCCACCTCTAGGCAATTTTCATAACCATATGGGTTTAAAAAATCAAACATGCGCATTAATTTACTTGACTCCAAAAAGAGCGCCTTTTTGTGTTGTTACGTGTTACTCCTTCCGGTAGAAGAATCGGGAAAGCAATACGCCGATGCCTCCAAGTCCGATAAATAGAACTGCTTTGATCACCACGGATACTGTTGGGAGGTCGAAGAAGATGACTTTCATCAAAGTTAAAAATAACAAAGCGATACCGGCAAGCCGAACTTGTTTGATTCCCTTCTTGAGACCATAGGCTATGACGGAAATGGCATACGCCACCCAAGCGGATGAAATAAGTAAATGCTGCGTATTTTCACTTACATTTCGCGTTACTGCAGTGGTTGCATCCGTAATGAAGAATAAGAATAACAGGCCTAATCCGTAGTAAAGGATTTTGGTCAGGCTCTTTTGGCTTCCGGAAGGATAACGCCTTAAAAGTGCTGTGATGCCTGCTAGGGTAAGCAGCAAAACAACCCATATAAAGGTATTCGCTGAAGCCAGGGAGTTCATGCCATCGGATAAGATTTGTAGTCCGGCGATGCACCCCAAGAGATAAATGAGAAGCCCGTTGATTTTTTGAAATGCGGATGTAATGACAAAACCAAGAGCAAGAGCGATAAAGCCTTCAATAATGAAAAATCCGACAACCGCTTCACTTTCAAAGCGGTTCATCATGAAGAAAAGTAAGGCGTACGAAGCAACCGCAAGCGTAAAGGGTAATGCCTGCCCATCCTTCTTTTTCCAGAAATAAACAGATAGCGCACTATAGAGAAGAGTGAACACTAACAAGACAGTGTCGACTTCCGAGGAATCCATGTTTACTTTAAACCAGAGGGCTGTAAGGACAAAGCTGGTTACCAGCATACGAAGCTGATGCTTTAGGATTCCCGCTTTGAGTAATATCGAGCCTAAGATAAGGATATGCTGGACCAAGACGCCATAGGCGAGCCATTCGTCAGATGAATCCGATCCAAAGCTAAATATCATAAAGGCAAGGTGCATGAAGATAAATGACGCGTAGAACAAAATTACATATCGCTGTCTCATGGCAAATATCATAAAGCTGGTGTAGAGCAGCACTTCGTACGACACAAAGAAGATGGTAGACGGATGGCTGCTTTCGACCAGGAAGGGAGCGAGAATTCCGGTGATGCTTGCCAGTACACCCAATGCTTGTGATTTGTATTGATAAGAGAACCAGACTCCCAGCATCGTCCAAAGCACGTTGAGAAGTAAAGCCGTAGGTCCATTGATGAAGCCATATAAGTAATGCGCCGCGAAGGTGGTTAGCATGAAAATCCCAATAGAGCCTGCGAAGAGCACTTGGGATAATAAAGCGCGTTGCTGCCGGTGTTGTCTGATGCCGAGGTAAACGAAAGCACCACCGGCAAGGAGACCGAGTAGGCATCGCATTTCCTCTGTGATCAAACCGCCGTCTACCGCTGCTTTAAAGCCCCAGATCAGACCGATTAATAGGACAAACATGAACACGCGGGGGAGCCATACTCTGGCAATGAGATGTTCCCAATCCGTTTCTTTCTTCTTGATGGTCTCCTTTTGGGTTTCCTTTTTCGTTTCTCCGTACGGGGATACGGAGGTGGAGACCCCTTCACCCACTGGGCGAGAAAGTACTTTTGTATCCGTCCTATCGGGTCGTTTATTATACTTTAATTCGTTGACTTCTTTTTCAAGCTCCTCGATTCGCTTTTCTAAGCTATTCAAGCGATCATCATAGTTCAACGGCAACACCCCCTTTATGTATGTTTACTCTAAATGCTACCTTCACATGAAACAACTCCTTTATGATTACAAATTATACAAGGTGATTCTTATGGAAAGAAGTACTAAGTTTATATAGTACTATTTTTGGCGTGGAAGCTGATCGGCTTGCAAAAACTTCAATCATCCCCTATACTGAATAAACATTCAGTGTTTCAGGCGGATCTTCATTTTAATACATCTGTCAGCCGGAAAGCGGTGAAGTATGCGTGAATAAAAAGAAACAGCAAACGGAGCAAACGAAGAAAAAAATTGCCGATGCAGCAAAAGCTTTATTTGCTCAAAAAGGCTATAAAGCCACGTCCATTGAAGACATTGTTAAAGCTGCCGGATGTAGTGCAGGTAACATATATTATCATTTCAAGAACAAGGAAGGGCTTTTTTTGTATTTACTTGAAGATTGGAATAGGGAATGGGATGAGAGATGGCTGGCCAAGGAAAAGCTGTACTCTACCACAATCGAGAAATTATATGGCATGGCCGATTTCTTGGCGTTCGATCAATTGAGTCATCCGTTGACGAAGGCAGCCGATGAGTTTTTCAACAATTCAGAGAAAGCCCCTGAAGTGGAGGAGCGAATCAACGAAATGGTCAAAGGGTACATTGACTTTAATCGGAACCTGCTTCAGAGGGGCATTGATAACGATGAATTCGCAATCACGAATGTGAACGGACTCGCCATAATATTGGATGGTTTGATGCTTGGATTAAATCAGCACTGCCGGAGAATGGAACGAGAGGAAGCGCTGGCGGCGTATCGCTTGGCTATGGATGTGTTTCTGCACGGCATAGCCAAGCCGAGCCGTTAGCCCCTTTTTTTTGCTATAATCCTGAATGAAAATTCAGTATTTTTATGATGATGGAGGAATTTCAAATGGCACTATTGACAAAAAACCGGGGAGCCTTGCTGGTTCTCATGCTCAATCTACTTTTAGTCTTCTCCGGGATCGGACTTGTCATCCCCATTATGCCTAAGTTTATGGAGAGTCTGGGCATTACCGGAGGGGTCGTTGGCCTGCTGGTTGCCGCTTTTTCGCTGACGCAGCTTCTTTGTTCGCCGCTCGCAGGCAGGTTGGCCGATTCCTACGGCAGAAAAAGAATGATTGTCATCGGCATGATCGTGTTCGCTTTTTCCGAGGGGCTGTTTGGGTTAGCCGGCTCACCTGCCCTGCTCTTTGTTTCGAGGCTGCTCGGCGGCATCAGTGCGGCAATGATAATGCCGGCCATTATGGCTTATGCGGCGGATATCACGACGCAGGAAGAGCGTGCTGCGGGGATGGGGTACATTACCGCAGCCATTACAACAGGCTTTATTATTGGACCGGGCATTGGCGGGTATATTGCCGAATTGGGAATCCGCGTGCCCTTTTACGCAGCAGCGGCTGCGGGGTTTCTCGCTGCATGTATGACATTGCTGATACTTCGGGAATCGCGCCCTTCAAAAGAAAATATAACAGATACCCCGTCTAATACAGTTGAACAAAGCAGTCTCCTTATGCAATTGAGAAACGCCTATAGAGAGCCCTATTTTTTAAGCTTGATCATTGTTTTTGTCATGTCGTTCGGGCTTGCTAACTTTGAAACCATCTTCGGGCTGTTTGTCGATCAAAAGTTTGGGTTTGAGCCCAAGGATATCGCGTTTATCATAACGTTCGGGTCCATAGCCGGCGCTGTGGTCCAGGTTACGGCCTTCAGCTGGATATTAAAGCGTGTAGGGGAGCGGCGCGTCATATCCCTCTGCCTTCTCTTTGCAGGTTTGTTTATTTTGTTGACGCTTTTCGTTCACCGATTCTGGATGATATTCGCCGTAACCTTTATTGTATTTTTGGCAATTGATATCCTACGACCGGCTATCAGTACACAAATGTCAATGGTGGCTAAGGATCAGCAAGGCTATGTCGCGGGCTTGAACTCTGCCTTTACCAGTCTTGGCAATATTGCAGGGCCTATTGCAGCCGGTTATTTATTCGACTTGGATGTTAATTATCCGTATATGCTGGCATGCCTAATCTTGTTTATTTGCTTCGTCTTATCGCTCAAAGGGAAAAGGCACAGACTGGAGAATGTCCACGCGGCTTCATGACATTATCGGACATTCGTCGCTCCGAGAAGGGGGGCAGTTATCCGTCAATGCTCTGTTCTTGTATGCCTATTCGCCCCACGCAGCTCTTGAACGTCCAGCATCGGCGGTCGTCCGTACATGCGGGCATATTCCCTGCTGAATTGAGAGGGGCTCTCGTAGCCTACACGGAAGGCCGCATCGGAGGCCGGCACAGCTTCCGTCAGAAGTAAGCGGCGGGCTTCTTGTAAACGCACCGTTTTTTGGTACTGCAATGGGCTCATCGCTGTGACGCGCTTGAAATGTTTATGAAACGCAGACGTGCTCATGTTCACGGACTTTGCAAGGTGCTCGATCAGGAGCGGACGGTCGTATTGCCGGTTAATCAACCGGATCGCTTGAGCAATGTTGTTCGCATGGCTGCCGGTGATCGCAAATTGATGGATGAGCGAGCCTTGCTCGCCTTGAAGCACCCGATACAGAATTTCGCGAATGACGAGCGGTGCCAGAACCGCAACGTCCTCAGGAGTATCGAGCAGCTGCATGAGCCGCACGATGGCTTCGAGCAGTGCAGGAGAGGTTCGGTTCACGGTAATGCCGCGGGAGGCTTCCGCAGGAACATCAATAGGACGGTTTGTTTCTTTCATAATGTCCAGGATGATGTCGGCGTCAAAACTCAGCTTCAAGCTTAAATAGGGGACCTCGGGTGCCGCTTCAATGATTCTGCCCATGATCGGCAATTCGACGGAAGTAACCAAATAAGTGGAAGGATCGTACCGGTAGGTCTCATTGGCTAGTGTTGCTGTTTTCGCCCCTTGTGCCACGACGCAAATGGATGGTTTGTATACGGATTCCAGGGGTTCTGACGTTTGTGTGGCATGCATCAGCGTCAAAGAAGGAACAGCTGTCCTATGTGTACCGTTCGACGGAGCATGGCGCTGAATCAAGAGCGCCAGTTGTTGCAAGGCTTGTTCTATGCGAGGTGAATCATTCTTTGTATCCATGTTTGTGTCCCCTCTAGCCAGGAAGTGTTTACTTTCATCATATCAGAAAATAGGAGTTAAGTGCGAAGCTCAGCTTTCTAATAGAGCGAAACCGAAGAGAATTAGGCAAGAATGAAACAGGTATATTCTAACGGGCTCTCACAAATATTTTCTATAATGAATTTGCAAGGCTGAACACGGCGAATCATCGTTTGGCCAAATCAGGATAGAAGGAGAGAACGGAAATGAACTTGAATGGAAAAGTTGCAATGATTACAGGAGCGTCGCGGGGAATCGGACGGCAGGTTGCCCTTCAATTGAGTCAAGCCGGTGCGAAGGTGGTTGTTAATTATTCCTCGAATTCGGAGAAAGCGGGTGAAGTCGTAAAGAGGATTGAGCAATCCGGCGGCGAAGCGGTTGCCATCCGCGCCGATGTAAGCAAGGTGAGCGAGGTGGAAGCGTTATTCTCGGAGACACTCGAGCGATTCGCGAGCGTGGACATTCTCGTCAATAATGCCGGCACGATGGAATGTACGGCCATCGCGGACGTGACGGAGGAGATGTTTGACCGGCAGTTCGCTATCAACGTGAAAGGCACGTATTTCGCTTGCCAACAAGCGATGAAGCATATGGCCAAAGGCGGGACGATCATCAACTTCTCGACCTCCATATCGGGCGCAATGCTCCCGACGTACAGCGTTTACGCGGCAACTAAGGGCGCCGTCGAACAGCTGACTCGCCAATTGGCAAAGGAATTCGGTCCTAAGGACATCGTCATCAACTGCATTGCACCCGGGCAAGTGTCGACTGAGCTATTCTTGAATGGCAAATCCGAGGAGCTGATTGATTCGTACCGCCGCATGAATGCATTTGGACGGCTTGGCGAGCCGGAGGACATCGCGAACGTGATTGAGCTGCTCGTCAGCGACAAAGCCCGCTGGATAACGGGACAGACGATTCGCGTAAACGGCGGGTTCAACTGAATAGTGCGGACAGTGAATAGGTGGATTCCCTTAAGGGGCGCAGATCAGCATGATCAGCGCTCCTTTGATTTTGATGATGAGAATTGATTTTGGAGATAGACAGGGAACGGCGGAATATACTTCTACTAAGCGGTCATGTTAGCGGCACCTCTGTCACTCGCGAAGGCAGCGACGAAGTCCAGTTATTACGCTGGTTTTTTATTATCAAAAATGATAACATAAACGTAGGGCATGCACACTCGCATACATGACACTTATTTTAGTAACTTCCGGAATTTGTAATGAAAAGAGGGGGAGATTGTAATGAAAGCATACTTGAAACCGGCATTTGTTCTTACATTGTTAGGCTTGATCGGAATCATAGCTATTATCCCTTATCAGCTTGATTTGTTGAGTGAAACGATCGGAAATCTAGACGGGCTGCCGGTATGGATGGCTGCAGCGCTAGGCGCCTTGCAGCAAACCGTAATGCTGTTTGCGTTATGCTTGATAGGTTTGAGGTTACAACTGCGCACCGGCTTGTCCTTTCCCCACATCGAAGCGTGGATCCAAAAGAAGAGCCAGCCTAGATTTGATCTGACGTGGTTTTTTATTGGAATTGGGGTCAGTTTCGGTGGGTCGCTTTTGAACCTGATGTTGGATAAATTTGTTTTTATGCCAAACCTGAATCTGCCTAATCCGGTGGGAAAGGTAGAATGGTGGAAAGCGCTTCTTGCTATGTTCTACGGAGGTATTACGGAGGAACTGATGCTTCGTTTGTTTGTAATGAATTTGTTGATCTGGGTACTCGCGCTGGTTTTCCGCAAATCCCAAGATCATATTCCAAGCTTTTTTTACTTGGCTGGGATCATAGGTGCTTCTATCCTTTTCGGAGCACTTCACCTGCCGGCTGTCGATCAGATTTTTGGCGGGCTTACTCCTCTGCTGATCGTAAGGACGCTCGTGCTCAATGGTCTTCTCGGAATTTGGTTTGGGTACGTATATTGGAAAAAAGGCTTGGAGCAGGCCATGCTGTCTCACATGGCGGCTGATGTTTTCCTGCATGTTATTCTTATTAATGTTATTTAGTGAAGTACCGAGCTCCTCATTATATAGTAGATTTAACTAGCACACCTTTCTGTTTGGAATCGCAAAAGCGACACTTCCACCAAACATGAAAGGTGTTTTTTTGCCAAGTTTGCTGCTTAGCCGATGGTCTGTTTTCATTTTGCCTATCCATTTGAATTATTAACGGCAGGAAAGTCTCAATTTTGATGATGATGTTCAGGTTTTGATGGGTATGCAGGCTATAGGGAATTACTACATAATAAAGCTAGTAAGCTGAGATATGCATCCTTTGAAACCGGGGGCAAGCGAATGGCCAGAATCGTTATTGTTGACGATGAACCTATCATCGGGATGGGTCTCAAAACGTTAATTGGAGAATATAAACGGTTTCATGAGATCGATACGTTTACAGACGGAGTGTCAGCATTATCGGGTATCATGGCTAACCCTCCTGACGTTGTGTTAACGGATATTCGGATGCCTCGTATGGACGGTCTGGAGCTATGCCGAAATATACAGCAGCTAAAGCTCTTTACCAAAGTCGCTGTGCTTTCAGGCTACGGTGATTTTGCGTATGCACAAAAATGTATGTCGTACGGCGTACAGGAATATTTGCTGAAACCAATTACGGAAATTGAGCTTTATCCAGTGCTGGATAAATTGCTCGCCATACGGGAGCCGGCGCTTATATCCTTCACTCATTTTGAACAGTGGATCGATCAATTGGAGGAAGCGGTTTGGATGATGGACAAGGCTCGGGCCGATGAATTGCTTGAGGGGGGAAAGAGGGAGCTGTTCACCGTTGATACGGACACCCAGCAGCACCAGAGGGTATACGACGCTGTCAGGCTGCTTAACAAGAAACTGAATGCCAGAGGGGCGTACGGTATTGAGTTGGGGCCGCTTATCGAGGATGCGGTCGCTACAATTACGTTCGAATGGTTTAAGGCCGAAATCGGCATATGGATACAGCGGCTGAACGAATATCGCAATCATGAAAGAATCAATGTTCTGGAGGCAGCTTTCCGTTACATCGACGAGCATCTTTGTGAGGAGGAGCTTTCGCTGGATATGGTTGCAGGGAAGCTGGGCGTGACGCCGACCTATTTCAGCCATTTTTTTAAGAAGCATACGAATGAGACCTTCGTGCAGTACCGTATGCGCAAACGAATAGAGAAAGCTAAGCAGCTGCTTGCCGTACCGCACTACAGAATCATCGACATCGTAGCCGAGATCGGCTACGAAAGCTACCCTCACTTTTCAAGAGTGTTTAAAAAAGCAACCGGATATTCCCCTACCGAATATCGCGCGCTGCTCGGGATCAAATAATGAATAACAGCTTGGTACGCAAGGTTTACATTTACTTTGTCATTATTATCGCGCTGACCCTGGTGACGGTGGGGGTTACCGGTTATTGGCGTTCGTCCAGCGAATTGGAAAATCAGTATGAAGGACTGTTGACTCAAATCGTTGATAATGTTTTGCATGAAACTGATTTGTATCTGAAAAATTACGAGAGGGCAACGGTTTCTATTCTGATATCTCCTATAGTGAAAGAGGCTCTCGATCTTCCACGCAATTCCGCTCCCGGCTTTTATACATCCGAACTTGCCATGAAGGGGGTATTTCAACCGGTTCTCATTAACAACCCGGAAATCTCAATGACGTACATTATCGGTTATAACGGGTTCCAGGCAACGGATTTCAATATCCACATTGTTCCTTTTAATTACAAAGGGTTTGAAGAATATGTTGACCAAATGAAGGAAAACGATGATCTGAACGGCAAACTGACGATCCAAGATTCCGGGTTTTTGGACGGACATCTCTCCCTTATTCGCAAATTGGCAGACCGAACTTCGTCCAAATCATTTAAAGGTATTGTGGGCTTCGAATTAAAGATAGGGGAATTGAACACGCTCTGGAAGGGCATAAAGCTCGGGCAATCCGGTTATTTTTTTATCGTCAACGACCGCGGAAAAATATTATACCATCCGGATCCGAGCCGGATCGGCAAACAGCTTGACGGTATGCAGTTTAATACGGTTGAAGCCAATAAAGACCAAATATTTGAGTTGCCCGGAGAACCGGGGCGGGTTTTCTTTAGCCGAAAGTCCGACTACTCCGGATGGACGCTGGTAGCAAGCATGTCGGTTGCAGAACAAAGCAAGCCGATTTCGGACTTGCGGCAAACAACACTAATCGTTGGTATCGTCACTTTGATTTTGGCCTTATTTCTAGCTTATCGGTTCGGCCAATCTATCGTTCGTCCCATTCGACTGCTGGAAAACGGAATGCGTCAGACGGCAAAGGGTCAATGGACCCGAGTACCATTAACCGGAAGCCGTGATGAGATGGATCAGCTTATTACAGGCTATAATACGATGGTCACCCGTCTGGAAGAGCTTGTCGACCGGGTTTACGAGACCGAGCTGCGCAATCAAGACAATGTAATGAAACGGCAGCTAGCGGAATTTCAAGCGCTCCAATTACAGATTAATCCGCACTTCTTGTACAATACTCTGGAAATAATTATTTGTTACGCCGTCATCCAGAAGTCAAGCGAAATTAAAGACATCGTTCGTTCTCTGTCGTATATGCTGCGCTATTCCATACGCACTGATTTGGAGAAAATTACGGTAGCCAACGAACTGAAACACATTTTGTATTTTATGTCTATTATGAAATATCGCAACCAGCGCGAGTTTGAAATCGATGTTCGCATCAGTTCGGATTATTTGCTTGACAGCATGGTTCGCTTGACGCTGCAGCCCTTGGTCGAAAATGTGTTTAAGCATGCGTTTCCCCATGGAATCGAGGATACTCACACGATTATTATTGACGCATGGAAGGATGATGCGGATTTTTATGTCATCGTTGAGGATAATGGCTGCGGTATTGAAGCGGAAGCACTTCTGAAATTAAACACACGACTCATGTACAGCCAGGAGGAAAGGGTGATGGATACGCAGCGAGCATTCGAGGGCAGCATCGGGCTGCTCAATGTGCATAACCGGATTCAGATGGTGTTCGGACCGCAATATGGGCTTTCCGTGCAAAGCGAGCTGGGGACGGGCACGAGGGTTACGATTCACATGCCGTCATCCAGCGCAAAAAAAGTCATACCGGTGTAAAACAGCACAATGCTCGGCACCCCCACTTTTTGTATCCTAAATATAGAAAGACATGAAACATACCGAGTCATGGTCATCGAAATAGGGAGGGATTTATGGAAGTCTCGGCTAGCAAGCGCAAAACATGGTCCGCATTTGTCGGTAAAAAGGAAAATTACTTCACCAGACTGAAGAAGAACGCATCCAGTCATTGGCAGCTTTATCTGCTCATGCTGCTGCCGATTATTTATTTGCTCCTATTCAAGTACGTGCCGATGTATGGAGCTTTGATTGCGTTCAAGAATTATATTCCGACGAAAGGAGTATGGGGCAGCGAATGGGTAGGAATGAAGCATTTCGATCGTTTTTTCCATTCATATGAGTTTGTTCGGATTATGAAAAATACGATCCTGCTCAGCATGTATAGTTTATTCGCGGGGTTTCCGTTCCCCATCATTCTTGCGCTTTCTTTGAATTACGTCAACGCCCGTTTCTTTAAGAAAACGGTACAAATGATCACTTACGCGCCACATTTTATTTCTACAGTCGTCATGGTTGGCATCATTTTGCAAATGATGGACCCGCGAGTGGGCCTGGTTCAGACAATTATGAAATATTTCGGATTGCCCACAGTCAATTTCATGGGAATACCGGAATGGTTTTCACACGTTTTTGTCTGGTCAGGGATTTGGCAGAACGTTGGTTTTTCTTGCATCATTTATCTAGCTGCCCTTGCGGCTGTCGATCCTTCGCTGCACGAGGCTGCGGTTATGGATGGAGCCAATAAGATAAGGCGAATGTGGCATGTCGATTTGCCGGGCATTATGCCGGTTGCCGTTATCCTGCTGATCATGAACACCGGCCATGTACTGGATATAGGCTTCGAAAAGGTATTGCTGATGCAGAATCCGCTGAATATGAGCGCTTCCGAGGTGATCGATACCTTTGTCTACAAGGTCGGCTTGGCATCAACAGCGATCAACTATTCCTACTCGTCTGCCATTGGATTGTTTAAATCAGTTATTAATTTGATCCTGCTGGTTCTCGTCAATCGTTTAGCCAGAAAGTTGGGGCAAACCAGTCTGTGGTAATAAGGGGGCACGTCTATGACAGGAAGCATAAAAGAAAGTGCGGATGACAGGCTGTTTACAATTCTGAATTACATCATCCTATTCATTTTTACAATTACGATCTTATATCCTCTGGTTTATATTGTCAGCGCTTCCTTCAGCTCATCCACAGCGGTGGTTTCCGGCAGAGTCTGGTTGTATCCGGTAGAGCCGACGCTAGCGGGTTATGAAGCGGTATTTAAGCATCGTTTAATTATGTCGAGCTTTTTGAATTCGGTCTATTATACCGTAGTGGGAACGGCCATCAATGTGCTCTTTACACTCATTGCGGCATATCCGCTTTCAAGAAAAGATTTTATGCCTCGTAATGGCATTATGGCTTTGTTTGTATTTACAATGATGTTTTCAGGCGGATTGATCCCGTCTTACCTGGTTGTGAAAGAGCTGGGTATGATCGACACAAGGTGGTCATTACTTATTCCGGGAGCGCTTTCTGTAATGAATATGATCATTGCCCGTACGTATTTCCAAACAACCATTCCGGATGAATTGCTAGAAGCCGCTCAAATGGATGGATGCAGTGATTTTACGTTTGTTCGGAAGATCGTGCTTCCTTTATCAGGTCCAATCATCGCCGTAATCTCTTTGTTTTACGCAGTCGGCCATTGGAATCAGTATTTTAGCGCGCTGCTTTATTTAAAGCATCAGGAGCTGTACCCGCTTCAATTGGTTTTAAGGGATATTTTGGTGCAAAACGAGGTCGATGCATCGATGATAACTGACGTTGCCGATCAAGCGGCAAGGGATGGTCTGCGAGAGCTGTTGAAGTTCTCCCTTATCGTCGTGTCTACGCTGCCCGTGCTCATCATCTATCCATTCATACAAAGGCATTTTGTCAAAGGCATGATGATTGGATCATTAAAAGGCTAAAGGGAGGTTTTTACATGAAAAAAGCTCTAACCGCTGCAATCGCGATTACAACGTCTGTAGCTCTTCTGGGCGCATGTGCGGACAGCGGACAAAAGGAAGCAGCCAAAAACGCGGAAGCAAGCAAGGACGATCAAGTAACGGCGGCAGGTGAATTCCCGATTACGAAAGAAAAGACGACGCTCAGGGTCATGGTCAAAGGCTCCAGCATTGTCGAAAATTTTGCAACGAACGAGTTCACCAAGTGGCTGGAGGAGAAAACGAACATTCATATCGATTGGGAGGTCGCTCCGGAAAAAACGTTTGCAGAGAAGCTTAACGTTTCACTCGCAAGCGGCGACTATCCGGACGTGCTGCTTAATATGAGCGTATCGCCGATTCAGCAGTCGATTTACGGTAAGGATGGCGTATTTATTCCGCTGAACCCGTATATTGATAAATACGGCATTGAAATGAAAAAGATGTTCGAGCAGGTTTCCTATGTCAAAGACTTGATTACCATGCCTGACGGCAAAATTTACTCGGTCCCTCAGGTGAATGATTGCTACCACTGCTCACTTGGCCAAAAGATGTGGATTTATCAACCATGGCTGGATAAGCTCGGTTTAAAAATGCCGGAAACGACGGATGAGTTTTATCAAGTGTTAAAAGCATTTAAAGAAAAAGATCCGAACGGAAACGGGAAGGCGGATGAGATCCCGCTTGTCGGCGCTACGAATGGCCCATCATCTACTTTGGATCTTTTTCTGACCAGCGCTTTTATCGAGAAGGATTTCAACCTGCGTTTTATTAGGGATGGAAAGGTTCAAGTTGCCTTTAATCAACCGGAGTGGAAGGAAGCTTTGACCTATATGCGTAAACTGTTTGCTGAAGGATTCATTTCTCCGCAAACGTTTACACAGGACAGAAACCAGCTGAAACAAATGGGCATGAACCCGGAAATCCCGATCGTCGGAGCGATTGTCTCGCAAAACCAAACGGTATTTGTCGAAGTCGATAATCCGAGATTCAAAGATTACGTATCCGTTCCTCCGCTCAAAGGACCGTCAGGTATACGTTCAACTGCATATAATCCTTACGCGGTATCTGCAGGTCAATTTGTCATTACCAATAAGGCCAAAAATCCCGCTGCCGCATTCCGTATGGCTGACCTGCTGCTTTCGGAAGAAGCGACACTTCGCAGCACGCAAGGCCGTCCCGGTCAGGAATGGGTGCGTCCAGAGCAAGGAGAGCTTGGCGTTAACGGGAAGCAAGCGAAATGGAAACCGATCGCCACATTTGGCAAGCTGCAAAATGTTCACTGGGCGCAGGCGGGGCCTTCGCTGCGAACAAACGACTTGCGATTAAGCGTGGCAGCGGATCCGAAAAATTCGCTGGAGCTTATTTTGTATAAAGAAACGAAAAAATACGAGCCTTACGCAATCGATGCGAGTAAAATTGTGCCGCCATTATTCTTCACCAATGAACAAGCGGAGGAGCTGTCAACGCTTGAGAAGACGCTTACGGACTACAGAGCTGAATTTTTTGCAAAAACGGTTACGGGCTCGCTGGATATTGACAAGGAGTGGAACAACTATTTAAGCACTTTGGATAAAATGAACATTAAGCGCTACCTTGAAATTTATCAACAGGCCTATACCCAGTTTAAATCGAAAAAGTAGCCGCATCGGGGAGCTTTCCTGTCCCGTGAGAGTGAGGTACAAGATGAAAGAGAAGAAATTAAAGAAGCGTTCAGCCGAAAGACCTAATGTCGTATTTCTAATAGCGGACGATCATCGTGGTGACGCCATTCGAGTATTCGGCGATGAAACCGTGCATACGCCGGTATTGGATTCCTTGGCTGCCAGCGGGACATCGTGTCGTAACGTCCATATATTCGGCGGCTTAACCGGGGCGGTTTGTGCACCTAGCAGAGCGTGCGTCCATACGGGTATTCCTATCTTTCGAGCGACGATCGGCAAGGATATGTTGATCCGGGAACATTCGAGCGTCATTCGTCCGGATGTTCGGCTCATGCCGCAAACGATGCAGGGTGCCGGATACCGAACTCATGCCATCGGCAAATGGCATAATGACAAGGCAAGCTTTGCCCGAAGCTTCGAAGGAGGGGATAAGCTGCTTTTCCACGGAATGAGTGAGCATACCAAGGTTCCTGTGTACGATTATGACCCGAGTGGGGCTTATCCGAAGGAACACGAATATATCGAACGGACGTTCTCGACGGAGCTGTTTACGAACGCCGCCGTCCAATTTATTGAGGATTACCGAGAGGAGCGGCCGTTTTTCCTGTATGTGGCTTATACAGCGCCGCATGATCCCCGAACCGCGCCGGAGCCGTATGCAAGCATGTACGACAAATCCGATGTTCCGCTGCCACCGAACTTTATGAAGGAGCATCCATTCGATACCGGCGATATGACGTGCCGGGACGAGAGGCTTGCGCAATGGCCGAGGGACGAGGGCGAAATTCGTGAACATATTGCCGATTACTATGCGATGATAAGCCATATGGACGCGCAAATCGGCAGAGTCGTCGAAGCGCTGAAGGCTAAGGGTATTTATGACGATACGCTCATCGTGTATACAGCGGATCATGGGTTGGCGGTCGGGCAACACGGACTGATGGGCAAACAGAGCCTTTACGAGCACAGCGTACGCATACCGCTAATATTCCGGGGGCCAGGCGTGCCGGAGGGCAAGCAGGAGCTTGCGCTGGCAAGTAATATCGATATTTTTCCCACCGTTGCAGGGCTATGTGACGTCGGTCTGCCGGAGGAAACGGAAGGCGTAAGTCTATATCCCGTCATTGCAGGAGAAAGTGATGGCGTTCGCAGTATCGTGTGCTCGGTTTACCGAGATGTACAGCGGATGGTAACGGACGGCCGATGGAAGCTGATCCGTTATTATCGCTCGCCGGTTACGAACACAGGAACGGAACGAATCCAGCTGTTCGACCTGCTAAACGATCCATGGGAAACGCAGGATTTGTCGGCAGATCCGGCAAATGCCGGCCACATCGAACGGCTTGCCACCGAGCTGGCTTCATGGATGCAGGCTTGCAGCGATATTATGCAGGATAAGCCGGTGATTCCTGTTACTCCGAGTGCCGGCTCGTGAAAAAACTGAATCATGCGTGAACCGACGGCGGAAACCGACGGCGGAAACCGACGGCGGAAACCGACGGCGTGAACCGACCGATAGCTTTAATAGCTGCGGTCGGTTTTTTTCACCATGGTTGGTTATTGTTGGATACGGAGTTCAATGGTACACTAGCTACAATCATTATTTATTCTCTGCGATATTTTTTATAAAGCAACCGTCATGGTACGGTGGAAAGGGAGTAACAAATGGCGAACCTATTGAAATTTGTCAATTATGAAGATTTCGGAGCCCTGGGAGATGGCGAGACAGACGATATGGAGGCTATCTGTGCTGCACATGCCTATGCCAATAAACATGGGTTGCCGGTTAAGACGAAGCCCGATGCAACCTATTATATTGGAGCAAAAGCCTTGACAGCCGTGATCGAAACCGATGTCGATTGGAGCACGTCCAGATTTACGATAGACGATACGGTTGTAGAGAACAATAAAATGCCTTGCTTTCATGTAAAGTCCGTGCACCAACCCTTCGAGCTGGAGATATCGTCTCTGACCAGAGACCAGAAACATTTGGAGCTGACCTTGGAGGAAGATTGTTATGTCATTGTAGCCAATGCCAATGTGAAGAGGTTTATCCGATACGGGTTAAACCAGAATAATGGGACTGCTCAAACGGACTGCTTTATTTTGAAACAAGACGGATCCGTAGATGCACCGATTGATTGGGATTACGAGGAAATTACTCAGGCAGAAGCACGGCCCATCGATAAGACCGTATTGAAAATCAGCGGCGGAATCTTTACCACGATAGCCAATCGGGGAGAATCCAAATATGATTATTATGGTCGAGGGATCGATATCACTCGTTCCAATACATGGGTAGACGGAGTGGTCCATTATATTGCAGGTGAAATAGGTCACGGCTCGCCCTATAGAGGATTTTTAAATGCCATGTGCTGTGCCAATGTGACCATTCAGAACTGCTTTGTCAGCGGCCATAAGATCTATACTACCATTGGTGCCGCAGGTGAGCCTGTCATGATGGGATCCTATGATGTTCACGCGAATAGTGTAGTTAATTTTGCTTTAGTCAACTGCAGAATGAACAACATTACAGACCGAACTCGCTGGGGTGTTGTGGCATCCAATTTTTGTAAAAATATTACGGTAGAGAACTGTGTCATTTCAAGAATTGATGCCCATATGGGGGTATCCGGTATTTATTCCATTAAAGATAGTTCTATCGGATGGCAGGGCATCAAAGCGATTGGCAGAGGGCTGTTAACAATTGATAATGTAGTATCCTATGGCAATTCGCTGGTGGAGCTTCGGGCTGATTACGGCAGCACGTGGGAGGGCGATGTCATCATTCGGGACACCAAGTGGATTCCATCGGAAGGGGATGTGGGAACGCCTGCGCTTATCAGCGCTAGAAATCATGGTATGCATGATTTTGGATATACGTGCTACATGCCCGGGAATGTGGAAATTTCTAACCTCCACGTAGATGATTCCGTCATCCCGGAAGACAGCAAAGGCCTTTATCTGTTTTCCGATCCATGTGACAATCAGAGCTATGAGGGCAGGCCCTATCCTTATGTAACCTGTAAAAAAGTAATATCCCGAAATCTCACTACTGCCAGCGGCAAGCGACCGGAAATCAGTCGAAATCCGGCGCCCTTTTCGCAGACGGAATACATGATATCGGACTAAGAGTGATCTTAGCAGAAGGCAGCCAATTGGAAAATGGTTGTCTTTTTTTTCATTTGCGTGCAATCCAATAGTATATAAATTGATACTATATCACATGAATGTGCGTACTATTAAAAATTCTGCATATCCTCTATACTGCGAGTAACAACAAAACAACATCGTAAACAAATAAAGGAGAGAAGAACAATGACAAGAGAAACCATGAAAGCGATTGGTCTTTACAAGTATTTGCCCATTGAGAATCCGGAAAGTCTAATGGACGTGGAAGTGGAGAAGCCGACGGCTGCGGGCAGGGATTTGCTGGTTAAGGTTAAGGCGGTTTCTGTGAATCCGGTGGACTACAAAGTCCGTTCCCCCAAAAGCCGTGAGGAAAGCGAACCCAGAATATTAGGCTGGGACGTTGCGGGGGTAGTCGAGCAGGTAGGTCCGGATTGCACATTGTTCCGTCCCGGTGACGAGGTTTTCTATGCAGGCAGCATTACGCGCCCCGGCGGGAATAGCGAGTTTCATCTCGTGGACGAACGGATCGTCGGTACGAAGCCGTCCAAACTGGATTTTGCGCAAGCCGCGGCATTGCCTTTAACGTCGATTACAGCTTGGGAAAGCTTGTACGACCGAATGGGCATATCACATAGGAAAGCCGATAACGCAGGCAAGTCCATCTTGATTATCGGAGCTGCGGGGGGCGTTGGCTCGATTGCGACACAATTAGCCAAGTACTCCGGTCTGACGGTCATCGGTACGGCTTCCCGACCGGAATCGACCGGGTGGGTGAAGGAGCTTGGCGCGGACTACGTCATTGATCATTTTGAAGCCTTTGTACCGCAATTGCAGGCAGTCGGATTCAACCAGGTCGACTATATTCTCTGCTTAAACAGCACGGAAAAGCACTGGACGAACATGGCGGAGGCGATCGCGCCGCAGGGCAAAATTTGCTCGATCGTCGAAACCAATGAATTGTTGAACCTGACCTTGCTGAAGAACAAAAGCGTCACGTTTGTATGGGAGTTGATGTTTACCAGATCCATGTACCAAACGCCGGACATGATAGAGCAGCACAAGCTGTTGAATGAAATCGCTCGTCTCGTGGACGAAGGTGTGGTCCGGACGACCACAAGCGAAACACTGACGCCGATCAACGCTGCGAACCTGCGCAAAGCGCATGCCATGCTGGAAACGGGCCGGACGGTCGGAAAAGTGGTTTTAGAAGGATTTTCATTATAATATAGAGGGAGGTAATTTGAAAGAAGGAGCGGGGAAAACATGCGAGACCGAAAAAGCGGGTACGGATTTTGCCCGAACGACGAAGGTTGTCCTGTTGAGTTCACGTTGGACGTTATTGGCGGCAAATGGAAGGGCGTGCTGCTTTATCATCTGATGGAGGGGCCCAAGCGCTTTAATGAATTTCGTAAGATTTGTCCGGCCATAACCCAGCGAATGCTTACTCTGCAGCTTAGGGAGCTGGAGGAAGACGGAGTCGTACACCGCGAAGTGTTTCATCAGGTTCCGCCCAAGGTAGAGTACTCTCTTACGAATTTCGGTCAAACCTTAATTCCTATAATCACCGCGATGAAGGAATGGGGAGATAGCTACAAGAAGACCGTTCGAAATCCGTCTGACCTTCAACCGACCGGACACAACAAGTAACGTTCCGATCAGCTTTACAACGAAGACTAACCCGTCTTTCTATCTGCGGGGTTTAGATGAAAGCGAAGCAGCTTTCAGGAGAGACGTTACTTTTAATAAACCAAGGGAGCCAAGGACGTTTACCCGTCCTTGGCTCTGATGACGACCAACCGATAAAGCTCTATGCCCCCCGCATCGTACCCACGATTTCAAGAAGGCGTTCCCGGATGTTTCCGATGCAGACCCCGCCGTGGTACGCGATCACCGTCTCTATCTTAAGCTCCAACAGCTTCTCGATCGAGCGTAGTGCTTCCTCCTTATCCGAGGTGAAGTTCGGGTTGAACGGCAGTAGGACGTGGTCCTGAGCAGTCAACGCGTCGCCGGAGATTAGTGTGCGGCTCGACTCGTGGTAGAAGCTCGTATGATCCGGCGTATGTCCCGGGGTATAGATGACGCGTAGGCCTCCCGCGATCGGCAGAATCTCCCCGTCCCGAAACGTGCCGGTAACCTTAACAGGCGTGGCGAGCGTTCCGTTTTTAACGAGCGGTGTCTCTCCTTCAAGATACGGTCTGCCGGTTTCGTGGCACAACACCTCGATCCGTCCCCCGCCGGCCTCGACAAGCTCCGGTAAGCTGCCGATATGATCGCGGTCTTGATGCGTGATCAGGATACGGGTCACCCGTTCGAACGGAATATGATGCTCTTCCAACGCATATCGGATCACATCAAGCTGCCCTGGGATACCGGTATCGACGAGTGTCGCTTCTTCCCCGTCCCAAAGCGCCGCCGCATGGACCGGGAAAGGCCTGCCGCCCGCATCCATCTTTAGAAGCAACGGAATGATTTCTTGTTTCTTCGTCACTTTAAACTCGCCTCTCTTTCAGGTTCGCTTCATACCATTCTAACGTCGATTACGGATGTGGTTGAGTCATTCGGAAAGCAAATGAACTGATTCATTTAGTATAACAAGGAATTCAACGTCAGGAAATCACATTTCGAATCCTGCCAGAAGGAAAGCATCGATCACATATTCAGTGATGCTGCCCCCCGTTTCAGACCGGAATAAATGCGACACATGATGCTTTGAAAGATGAAGCTCCCTGGCTAAGCTGCTTAGATCAAAAGGCTCGGTATAATGCTCCTCGAGCATGGCACTGCCGATCAGGGAACCTGTCACATACCTATGATTATTCGTTGGCCAGGGATGAGAAGCGGGCATATCGACACGGGCTTTCATTATCATCTGGATCTGGCGCCTACACTGGCGGAGCTGCTTAATAAACAACCCTGCACCGGCTGGGACGGAAAGAGCTATGCACCTGCTTTGCTAGACGGACGGGAGTGCGGACGCGATTATCTGGTGGTTTCCCAATGCGTGCATGTATGCCAGCGCAGCGTGAGGTTCGGCGACTGGATCTACATTCGTACCTATCACGATGGTTATCATTTGTTTCCTGAGGAAATGCTCTATAATCTAAAGAACGATCCATACGAACAAGTTGATATCGCTGAAGAGAACTTGGTCCTTAGGAAAGATGCGGTGTATTTATTAAACCAATGGCATGATGATCAAATGAAATCCATGCCGTTTGATACGGACCCGCTATGGACGGTCATGAAGGAGGGCGGACCCTTCCACGCCAAAGGTCATCTCAAGGAGTATATCGAGTGGCTTAAGCAATCGGAGCGTGGCGAAGCGGACGAAGAGTTAATGAAGCGACACCCCAATGAATTTGTGAGTTAGGTATAAGGATCAAACCGGCAGGCAGTCGATCTCGAACTGCTTGCTTTTTTTCTACGACTGGCTAATTAACTCTCTCCTTTAAGATTGTCCAAAACAGGAGGCTCAAGCTTTTCGTCGATGATATATTGATCCTTAGAAATATGATATCGTCATTTACAGAATCATTATAATCCCAGCAATAAGGCAACACTTCCGTTGAAAGTTACTTAAGGTAGTAACTAAGAACATTCTCGTAAAAATAAACAAACTTGGAAAGACCGTATCCTAGACGGATAACGGTCTTCTACGCTTTTTATTTCCGTAAGCGCGATGTCAAAATAACGCTATAGACGAGCAGTTCCTATTAATAGTACAATTTTGGAAAGCGGTTACTCGGAGACAAAGGAGAGAAGTGCCGTGAACTACTATTGCTTGGATTGCAAAGAACTTCATGAAAAAGGAACTTCTGAAAAAGAAATTGTGTTAATTTCAGGTTTCGTCGTTTTAAATCAGGTTTCTTACAATGCCGGCTACTGTCTTGTTGATCAACCACAACAGACTTCGTGTAGTAACAAGATTTCAGCATAATACCAAACACTCATTAGGGACGCCGTCTAGTTCGTGGCTCAGCTACTATGTAGGCTGCTCGTTCCTATAATGGGCCGCTTAGCCCTGCTGAACTTTTCGCTGATCTATTCAATTCATCGTGATAAGACCGTTCACAAGTGACAGCGAACGTCTTAAGATGATCAAATCTATATCGCCGCAGCAAATAACTTAGAAACGCAGTCCGTATCGGCAGCCACAGAAACAAATCGCTTCTATTTAAGAGGTAACTGCTTCAACCAATGCACTGTCAAAAATGGCCAACGAGCTGAACGAGTCAGTGAGTCGTTTCTAATTGTAACCCAAAACAACGACCCCACTAATCGATGTTAGTGGGGATCGTTGTTTTGGGTTTATTTTTACAAGTCCAGATAACCAACAAGAATGAAAATGAGCTGCCAATTTACTACAGAGCATTATGCAAATACTTGGAATATACGAAAACTTCACTTTTCGTGGGATATCCCAAAGTCTGCCGATCTATTGGTATATCTAGGTTCTATAACCAAAAGACGCATAATATTGTCGCAAGATTACGACAACATTATGCGTACATTTTTTCACTACGACATAAAGGTGCGATGGCCTCGTGAGAGCAGCCTAACTGAATCCCTAACATTAATGCTGTATAGGCTGTACCAACAAAAAAAGTCCCTAAAGAGAGTAAGAAGAACTTTTATTGATATACCTACAAAAAAAAGGATACGCCATACCGATGGAAACACCTATGCCGGCATAAATAAACTCGGAAAAAGGTAAGCGGAATATTGCCAAACGTAAGCCACGTAAACGTGGCGGAAAAGCCAAAGGTTAAATCGTGCCTGTTTACTGTGACCGACACGAACACCAAACTTCGACTTTCTGCTTATTCTTGTTAAGCTAACAGGTGAACTGTGACCCGGAAGGTGGACACTTTGAAAAAAGTGCCCACCTTCCGGGTTATTTACGTTTATAATGGATGTTATCAGAGAGGAGCGAAGTCTAAAATGACAGATAGCAATAAGTCCCCAGTAAACAGACGTCGCTTTACGGCGCTTGAAATCAGACAGTTAGAACAGAATCCTAATGTACTACACGTATCAGAAAAGGCGATCACGTATTCACCAGAGTTTAAAATAAATGCTCTCAAGGCATACCAACAAGGCAAACCGCCACAGCAAATATTTATAGAAGCCGGATTTCAGTTATCGATCATAGGTAATCGTAAGCCCAATGAGTGCTTGAAACGTTGGAGAGCAGCTCACTCAGCATGTGGAGAGGACGGACTTCTAGAAGAACGCCGCGGTAAAGGTGCTACAGGCCGAAAGCCAGTTGAAGGTTTGTCTGTGGAAGAACAATTAAAACGTGCTGAAGCGAGGATCAAATTACTTGAAGCGGAGAATGACTTCCTAAAAAAGCTCGAGGTACTAGAGGGGAAGGTGAAGCGCAAGAATCCCTAACCGCCTCCGAGTACTTTGAACTCATTAACCAAACCATTCGACTGTACTCGCTTGAGGGCACGATACGTTTCCTTTGTGAGCTTGCTGGAGTGAGTAGAAGTGGATATTATCGCTGGTTACAAGGTGAAGAGAAACGTCAGGCTAAGGAACTTGCTGACGAGAAGGATTTAGAGATCATTAAACGCCAGTTCAACAAGTTAAAGGGCAAAGCCGGGGCTCTAGTGATTAAAATGCATCTAGAGCAACATGATCATGTGACAATGAATCATAAGAAGATCCGGAGGATTATGCGTAAGTATGGTCTTGTGGCAAAGATTCGCAGACCAAACCCCTACCGAAAGATGGCTAAGGCAACTCAAGAGCATAAGACTTGCCCGAACCTACTTAATCGTCAGTTTGATCAAGGCGAACCCGAAAAGGTGTTGCTGACGGACATTACTTACATCCCTTACGAAAAGGGCCTCATGGCTTATTTTTCATGTGTAAAGGACGGAGCAACCAAACAAATCTTGGCTCATCACCTTTCGAAATCGTTAGAAATGTCTATAGTAGATCGAACCCTGGACAAGCTTTTTGAACGTTTGCACGGCACCATCCACCCGGAGGCAATGATACATTCGGACCAAGGGATGCACTACACACATCCTAGCTTTCAAAAGCGTATACAACGAGCAGGCCTTAAGCAGTCCATGTCCCGTAAGGGAAATTGTTGGGACAATGCCCCTATGGAGTCTTTTTTCGGGCATATGAAGGATGATCTGGATGACACCACCTCTTTAACTTTTGAAGAACTACAAGCCCGAATAGAGGAATACATCCACTTTTACAATTCGGAACGTTTTCAATGGGAATTAAAAAAGATGACCCCTGACGAGTACAGGAGCCATCTAGTAGCAGCATAGTTATGCTAGGTGTTTATTTCAATGTCCACAAACAGGGTTACAGTTCAAGGTAGGTTGAAGGGTGTTGTTTTTAGCCATAATTTAATTAAGGAGAATATTTATGAAACCAGGGAGAATTATTATAATTACCGGTTCACCAGGGACTGGTAAAAGTACAACGGCATCAATTGTTGCTGAAGAGTCTAATTTATCAAAGTCGGTACATATGCACACTGATGATTTCTATCACTATATTCATAAGGGAGCAATACCTCCATTTTTACCGGAATCGCAAGAACAAAACTTAATTGTTATTGAAGCCTTTTTGGAAGCTGCAAAACGTTTTGCACGTGGTGGGTTCGATGTGATTATAGATGGAATTGTTGGTCCTTGGTTCTTAGAGCCGTGGCTAAAAGCCGTACAAGATAATTATGAAGTACATTACATTATCTTAAGAGCAACTAAAGAAGAAACAATGAAACGAGCAATCAATCGTTCCAAATTGGACGAAGATGCCAACATTGAGTTGGTAGAAAAAATGTGGGAGCAATTTAACAATTTGGGTCACTATGAATCCAATATTATTGACACAACAAATCAATCAATCGAACAAAGTGTTTCAACAATAAAAGCTGTGATTGAAAAGAAATCTTCTTTACTCACTATTTGATGTGATACAAAAGTTAAACAAAAAGTTACGATAGCTCAATAAGCCGCCTTTTCACCAAGGCGGTTTTCTTAACAGATAAGAATCTTTAAATCCTTTACTGAACTAAAACAGGACAGGCTCTATGATTTGTCCCAAAGTCAATGGCTTTTATGAATACAAGGGAGAAATTTGTCTGGAGGAAGGGCAGCTTGTCGTCAAAAATGATTGTACGGTGTACGGATCATCCATCGCCCATCATTTTGTAATGACGACGCTTCACAGAAGTTGAAGGCTGTAGTATAGTATGGTTGTAATAGCAAAATATGGTTTTATAATGTAAAACAAAGGGAGGGTAGGGCAATTCCTATCATTCAATCCGTAGAAAGAGCATTGCAAATTCTTGATTTGTTTGACGAGTTTCATCCTGAGCTCAAGATTTCTGAGATCAGCACCCGGATGGATCTTCACAAGAGCACCGTGCACTCACTGCTGAAGACGCTTCAGGCTTACAACTACATTCAACAAAATCCGGACAACGGGAAGTATCGTTTAGGTTTGAAGCTGCTCGAGCGAAGCGGCCAATTAACGGATAGTCTTGACATTCGCCAAGTGGCCAAAAGAGAACTCGAACAGCTATGCCATACTACCGGGCAGACTGTACATCTTGTGGTGCTGGACGGTAAGGAAGGGGTATATATCGATAAAGTAGACGGCCCCAAGGCGGTCATCCGTTACTCCCGAATCGGTAGAAGGATTCCCTTGCATTGCAGTGCGGTTGGTAAAGCGCTGATCGCTTTTGCACCGTCGGAGAAGCTGCAATCCATATTAAAAAATTATTCCTACGTTTCTCATACGGAGCATACGATAGCATCAGAGGAGCGTTTTCTTGAAGAACTGGCTAAGGTTCGGGATAAGGGCTACGCCGTGGATAATCAAGAAAACGAGCCGGGTGTTTATTGTATCGCAGTCCCTCTAATGAACCATACGGGGGATGTCGTTGCGGCAATGAGCATCTCCATGCTTGTGTCGAGGGTAACGGAACAAGAACGTGACAGCTATACGAAGCTGCTGCTGGAAACCGGAGAATTATTATCACATCAGCTTGGGAATGGATGGACGAACAGAAGATAGAGCTGCTTGAAGAGGACTTATAAGGTAAGTCCTTCTTACTTGAATCAATTATAAAACATCGTTTTATAATATAAAACAAACGCGGAGGGGAAATATGAGAATCATTCGTTATGTGCCCGTCGAGAAGGAGCCGGTACTTGCGGCATGCACGGAGGAAGGCCGCGTCTATCCGCTGCCGCAGAAGCATCTGCAGGAGCTGATCCGACAAGCGGAGGACGAAGGACAAAGTCCGCTTACGTGGGTGAAATCATGGATGGAAGAAACAGAACCTATTGAGGAAAGTGTAGAGAGTTTGAGGCTTACGGTCCCCGTGGTAGCTCCTGAGGTTTGGGCTGCGGGCGTAACCTATGAGCGAAGCCGGGAAGCCCGCAATTATGAAGCAACCGGAGGCAAACTCGATGCAACCACCTTCTATGACAAGGTCTATGATGCCGTGAGGCCGGAGTTATTCATGAAATCAACAGCGGCACGTACCGTAGGGCCTGGGGATGAGATGTGTCTTCGGAGTGACTCGACGTGGCAGATACCCGAACCGGAGCTAGGGCTGGTGCTCGACAGCAAAGGGCGAATCATCGGATATACCGCAGGCAACGATCTCAGCTGTCGGGATATTGAGGGGGAGAACCCGCTCTACTTGCCGCAGGCCAAGATGTGGAGACGCTCATGTTCCTTAGGGCCTTCCGTCCTGTTGGCCGATGTTGTGGAAAACCCGTATCAATTTGCAATCGCTTGCAGGATCTATAGAAACGGCAGCTTGGTTACTGAGGGAACGGCCAGTACATCCCAGCTTAAGCGAAAGCTGGAGGAGCTTGTCTCTTTTCTAACGAGAGATAACGAAGTGTTCGATGGCACCGTACTGCTGACGGGAACCTGCATCGTACCTCCTAACGAGTTTACCTTACAGGATGGAGATGTGGTTGAGATCGAAATTTCAGGAATCGGTACACTTCTCAATACCATGAGGACGGCTTAGGAGGCGGTAAGCATGGTAACGCGTGCGAAGGTAGTGATGATTAAGCCTCAGGATCACGTTGCGATATCCCTGGTGAACCTTGAACCGGGCGAGACGCTGGCCATTACGTGCCAAGATCAAAGCTTCACTGTCACCGTGAAGGAAGGCATCGAGTTTGGACACAAGTTTGCTGTGAGAGATATTGCGCAAGGCGAGGATATCCTGAAATATGGCGAGGTTATCGGCACGGCGTTATGTAACATTCCTTCCGGGGCACATGTTCATGTCCACAATCTGGAGGGAAAGAGGGGAAGGGGTGACCGGCAATGACAAGGGGACAATTCTGGGGGTTTCGCAGACATGACGGGACCGTGGGGATCCGCAATCATATTCTGATCCTGCCGACGATCACCTGTGCAGCCCAAGCGGCAAAGCAAATCACCGAGCTTGTGCAGGGAACGGTATCCTTCATTCATCAGCACGGCTGCGCTCAAGTAGGAATCGATTACGATCAAACCTTTCGTACCTATGTCGGAATGGGGCTTAACCCCAATGTCTATGGCGTGGTGGTGCTTGGGCTGGGATGCGAGACGCATCAAGCGAGGAGTGTTGCCGGTGAGATCGCGAAGAGCGGCAAGCCGGTGGAGGTTGTGTCCATTCAGGATCACGGCGGAACGCTTATGGCTATCGCCGAGGGAGCCAAGGTAGCGGCACGCATGGTACAGGAGGCGAGCAGGCTTCGCCGCGAGCTTTGCTCCCTTAGCGAGCTGATTGTCGGCACCGAGTGCGGCGGGTCGGATGCCTGCTCCGGATTATCGGCCAATCCGGCAGTCGGCGTTGTCAGCGATAAAATCGTCGACGAGGGGGGCACCTCCATTCTGGCCGAGACAACGGAGCTTATCGGCGCGGAGCACCTGCTGGCTCGGAGGGCTGTGAATGAGCAGGTTGCGAAGAGGGTCTACGAAGTCATCGAAGCGATGGAGAAGCGGGCATATGCCATGGGAATCGACATTCGTACGGGCAATCCGAGTCCGGGGAATATCAAGGGTGGACTCAGCTCGCTCGAGGAGAAGTCGTTGGGGGCGGCGAACAAGGCCGGCAGCCGTCCGCTCGAAGAGCTGATCCAATACGCGGAGAAGCCTTCCAAGAAGGGCTTGGTATGGATGGATACCCCGGGGCACGATATCGAGCAAATGACGGGAATGACAGCCGGCGGCGCCCAGATCGTATTGTTCACCACCGGAAGAGGGACTCCTACCGGCTCGCCTATTGCTCCTGTGATCAAGATTGCAACCAATACCCCTATCTTTGAACGGATGAACGACAATATCGACTTCAACGCGGGAACCATTATTGAGGGAACAGAATCCATTGAGGCCGTGGGCGAGCGCTTGTATGACGAGCTGCTGGAGGTTTGCTCCGGCAAGCTGACCAAGGCGGAGATTCTGAAGCAGTATGACTTTGGCCTATGGCGAATCGGGCCGACATTCTAAGAATCATGAGGAGGAAGTGAACGGATGCAAGCTTTGGAGAAAGCAGCTACGTATCTTAATTATATTCGAGGAGAATGGACGGCATCCGCTACGGGACAGACCGAGTCCAGTATCAATCCTGCCAATCGCAACGAGGTGGTCGGAAGGTTCCAGAGCTCGGACGCTCGGGATGTAGACCTTGCCGTAGCGGCTGCCAAAGCGGCGCAGCAGGCTTGGAGGAGACTGCCGGCGCCCGCGCGAGGGGAGTTTTTGTACAAGGCTGCGAATGCTATCGAGCGCCGGTTGGACGAGATTGCATTGACTATGACCCGGGAAATGGGGAAGACACTGCCCGAGGCTAAGGGCGAGACGGCCCGCGGCGTTGCACTGCTTCGCTACTACGCAGGCGAAGGGATGCGGAAGGTGGGCGATGTGATCCCTTCCACCGATGGTGAAGCACTGATGTATACGACTAGAGTCCCCCTTGGTGTCGTAGGCGTGATTACTCCGTGGAACTTTCCTGTTGCCATCCCGATTTGGAAAATGGCGCCGGCCTTAGTGTACGGTAACACCGTGGTGCTTAAGCCTGCTCAAGAAACCTCGATCACAGCAGCGTTAGTTGTGGAGTGCTTCGCCGAGGCGGGGTTTCCGGCCGGTGTTGTCAACCTTGTAACGGGAAGGGGCTCCTTAATCGGTCCCGCTTTGACGGACCATCCCGATGTCCAGGCGATCACCTTCACCGGCTCCAATGAGGTTGGCAAGCTGATCGGACGGAAGGCGCTGGAACGCGGCGCTAAATATCAATTGGAGATGGGCGGCAAAAATCCGGTGATCGTTCTTCCGGACGCGGACCTTCAGCTGGCTGTGGAAGCTACGATCAGCGGAGGCCTGCGCTCTACCGGACAGAAGTGTACGGCTACGAGCCGGGTTTTCGTACATAAGGGGATCTACGAGCAGTTCAAGGCGCTTCTGGTAGAGAAAACGATGCAGCTTAAGCTGGGAAATGGCCTTGAGCCGGGAGTTTGGATGGGGCCATGCTCGAGCGAGAGGCAGCTCGATACCGTCTTGTCCTATATTGACAAAGGGGTTGCGGAAGGGGCCGAGCTCTTATGCGGCGGCAAGCGCCCGGCGGAGGACGGATTAGCCGATGGCTTCTATGTCGAACCGACGATTTTTGACAAGGTGGATCCGGCCTCAACGATTGCACAGGAGGAGATCTTCGGACCAGTACTGGCGCTGATCGAAGTAGGAAGCCTGCAAGAAGCTTTGGACAAAGCGAACGACATCCATTTGGGGCTCAGCGCCTCGATATTCACCAAGGATATCGGCAGCATGCTGTCTTTTATCAACGAAATGGATGCAGGCTTGGTTCGCGTAAACGCTGAAACAGCCGGTGTGGAGCTGCAGGCGCCATTCGGCGGTATGAAGCAATCCAGCTCCCATTCCAGAGAGCAGGGTCAAGCGGCCATGGAGTTTTTTACAGCCGTAAAAACCGTTTTCATAAAAGCATAATCTAGGAGGCGATGTCTTGACTAATGTGATCCGGCTCATCATGGAGAGTCAGGAGGAAGACTTGTATTCCTTTCAGACGGCAGCGCAAGGTCCGGCAGGCTCGCTCCCTCTGACACATGAGATGTTATTGAACGCGCCAAGCGGAGAACTGTTCGGATTGACTCAGAACGTTGGGATGGGCTGGGCGCCCTCCCGATTGAATGGAAAACAGGTTTTGCTCCTCAGCACCCAAGGAGGCATAAGGGCTGAGGATGGATCGCCGATTGCTCTAGGTTATCATACAGGGCATTGGGAGGTGGGCCTCCTGATGCAAGCCGCAGCGAAGGAAATCACAGCTATGGGGGGCATTCCGTTCGCGGGCTATGTCAGCGATCCGTGCGACGGCCGAAGTCAGGGGACGACAGGGATGTTCGATTCATTGCCTTACCGCAATGATGCAGCCATGGTGTTCCGCCGCCTCATCCGGTCCTTGCCTACGCGCGCTGCAGTGATTGGTGTCGCCACCTGCGATAAGGGGATGCCGGCAATGCTGATGGCCGTAGCCGGCTCCGGTGATTTGCCGGGCATCATCGTTCCGGGAGGCGTCACCCTGCCTCCGGTCCACGGAGAGGACGCCGGCAAAATCCAGACGATCGGGGCACGTTATGCGAATGGGGAGCTTTCCCTTCAGGATGCCTCCGATCTCGGATGCAGGGCATGTGCGACCCCCGGGGGCGGCTGCCAGTTTCTTGGCACCGCCGCCACATCGCAGGTGGTGGCGGAGGCGCTGGGCTTAACGGTACCGCATGCGGCTTTGTCCCCCTCCGGGCAGACGATCTGGCAAGAGACGGCCCGTCAGTCCGCCCGAGCCGTCATGACGCTGATTGAGAAAGGAATTCGGCTACGCGATATTCTCACAGACGGGGCCATCCGTAACGCTATGGTCGTGCATGCGGCCTTTGGCGGGTCGACGAACCTGCTGCTGCACATCCCGGCGATTGCCCATGCAGCGGGCTTAAAGATCCCCGATGTGTCGGACTGGATTGAAGTCAATCGAAGCGTACCACGGCTTGTCAGTGTTCTCCCGAACGGACCCGAGCCGCATCCGACGGTTCGTGCCTACCTGGCAGGCGGGGTTCCCGAGGTGATGCTCCACCTTCGTCGTATGAGGCTATTGGATGAGTCTGTAGTCACAGTAACAGGGGAAAAGCTGGGCGCTGTGCTAGACTGGTGGGAACATTCGGAGCGACGGACTAAAGTAAGGGAAGCACTCCTGAGGTGCGACGGAGTAGAGGCGGATCAGGTGATTATGAGCCCGGAGCAGGCAAGAGCACGGGGATTGACATCCACGGTTACGTTCCCTACGGGTAATTTAGCTCCCGAAGGGTCGGTGATCAAGTCAACCTCGATTGATCCATCGGTCATCGATGCGGACGGAGTATTTCGGCATCGTGGACGAGCAAAGGTCTATGTCTCGGAGCGCGATGCCATCCGGGCTATCAAGACCGGCGGAATCGAAGCCGGAGACATCCTGGTACTAATCGGAAGAGGCCCTTCCGGCACGGGGATGGAGGAGACGTATCAGTTGACGTCGGCCTTGAAGCATCTGTCCTTCGGCAAGCGGGTAACGCTGATCACGGATGCCAGATTCTCGGGCGTATCCACGGGGGCCTGTATCGGCCATGTGGGCCCGGAGGCGCTGGCAGGCGGACCGATCGGCAAGCTGAGGAATGGCGATTGGATTGAAGTGATCATAGATCCGGTCAACCTTAGCGGCAGCCTGCATTTCGTTGGAGAGGCGGACCGGAACTATACGCCGGAGGAGGGCGCACAGGTGCTTGCCGGCCGAAAGCTTCACCCGGATGTTGCGCCGGATCCGTCTCTTCCGGACGACACGAGGCTTTGGGCTGCGCTTCAAGCTGCCAGCGGCGGAACCTGGCGAGGAAGCGTGTATGATGTCGACCGAATCATTGAAGCGCTTCAAGGGAGGAACAACTGAATCCTACCGGTTCGCGGCCCATACTTGGGAGACGAACCGGTTTTTTTATTATCGAGCCGATTCTGAAGATGAATTCCTACTATCGGTTATAATTTATCCTATTTTTAGTACATTCGACATGTTTTTCAGTAGGGGGCGATTCTAAAGAAAAGCGGTGCGTATATGTATAGTAGTGAACATAGGTGATCTTAATGAAGACAATATAGGCGAAGTCAGTGAGGACATGGGAGATTTGCAGGGAAAACCAAGTTATTACGATGGGAGTGGTAGATTCTTGCCGCAGGCTCGAAACCTGGGGAAGGACATTGTAATAAAACCGAACGAAACTCAGCCACCGGTAATTACGGACATCACGAAAAAGCCATCCTACTACGATGGCAGCGGATCGTTAGAAGCGATTGTCAAGAAGTAAACAACATGTAACGAAGGAGAGCTGCGTTATGGAGAAGATTTTTCTTAAGCTCGCTGCAGTGTATTTTTGTGTAGGCGTTATCTTAGGCATAACGATGGGCATTCTGCACAACTTTAGTTTAACCTCGGTGCATGCCCACATTAACCTCTTAGGCTGGGTGTCCATGGCGTTGTTCGGACTTATCTACCACTTCTACCCGGAAGCATCCGGAACCCAATTAGCTAAGACTCATTTTTGGTTATACAATATCGGATTCCCCGTTATGCAGCTTGGGATCGCTATGCAAATCACCGTACCGACAGTCCCCGTGTTCCTGCCGATAACGATTGTCAGTTCCTTATTAGTAGTCATTAGTGTGCTTCTCTTTGCCATTAATTTGTTCAGTCAACTGCAGCCCCGACAGTAATTCATAGGTTGCTTGTTTTTCGTAGCCCTCTGCCTACGGCTCCAAGCGTCAATACCGCAAGGGCCAAAACGCTCGTAATGGTTGAGTTTCTCCCAAAGCATTGAAAGATAAAAGTACGGTCAATAAAAAAATAGATCGTTTATGCGGCCTTAGTCCTGGGTTCCTTAGGACCGGGGCCGTTTCTTTTTTGAATTTGTAAAAATCAACTAAAACAGACTTTCCCCTTGCTCGAAACTAAAAAATGGAAAATAATGAAGAGGTTGAAAACATTCGGAGGGAGCGATGTATGATGTTCACTGCTAGACAAATAAACCATCTTACTATGTCTTACAACAGTATACATAAGATCACTTCCTGCTTCAGTGGTAGGGCGCATTAATACCATATCATGCGTCTTATGAATAACGAGCCCAAAAAGCGCAGGTTGCGATTCATTCGTGGCATGCGCTTTTGTTAATGTAGAAGGGAGAGTTGGATGACTTGCTGTCGGTATTAGGGAAATTGGGTTGGTTTTTTCGTTTAGAGTGGAAAAGGTACAGCATCGCGATTCCTCTGCTCATTGTAGCTGGGTTGATTGAAATTATTCCGCCGAAATTGGTGGGAGATATGATTGATCACATGCAGCAAGGAAGCCTTCATTGGGGTTTGGTGACACAGACGGTACTTTTGCTGGGTGGTCTGGCGGTAATCATTTATGCGATTACTTACATTTGGATGTACCAACTGTTCGGAGGTGCTTTTGTCGTAGAACGGCTGCTGAGATCAAAGCTCATGCGGCATTTGCTTAAGATGACCCCATCCTTCTATGAGAAGCATCGTACGGGCGATTTAATGGCAAGGGCAACAAACGATCTAAAGGATGTTTCTATGACAGCAGGCTTTGGGATATTAACTCTTATTGACGCAACGGTGTGGATGATGACGTTAATCGGCGCCATGATGTTTTTTATCTCTTGGAAGTTAACGCTGGCCGCGATTGTTCCTCTGCCGGTTCTTGCTCTCACTATTCAGTTTTTTGGAAAGTGGATTCATGTACGGTTTAAAGAAGCACAAGACGCATTTGGCGTAATGAACGACGGAGTGCTTGAGACGATATCGGGAACTCGTGTGATCCGTGCATTCGTCCAGGAACGCGCGGCCGAAGCTAAATTCAGCAGCGTTACGGCAGACGTATTAGAAAAAAACATCGCCGTAGCGAAAATCGATGCTTTATTCGATCCCACGATTAAGATCATCGTCGGGGCCAGCTATATCGTTGGTCTTGTTTACGGAGCAAATCTTGTGTTCCATAGCGAGCTGACCGTCGGCACGCTGGTTACATTTAACGTGTATCTTGGGATGCTGATCTGGCCTATGTTCGCCATCGGGGAGCTCATTAATATTATGCAGCGTGGAAATGCATCGTTGGATCGGGTGAACGAAACCTTGTCCTATCCTGCGGATGTTGTGGAATCACCTCATGCGATCAGGATAAAAGAACCAGATGCCATTGAATTTAAAGGAGTATCGTTCCAATATCCTATGTCGGCCGAAACCAATCTTCATGAATTGAAGTTTCGGATAGAACAGGGCCAAACATTAGGCATCGTTGGTCGAACGGGGAGCGGAAAAACGACCCTGATCAGGCAGTTGCTTCGCGAGTACCCAAAAGGGCAAGGTCAACTGACGGTCTCGGAAAAGCCGCTGGAGCAAATTGCGTTCGATGATTTGAAGGGGTGGCTGGGCTATGTGCAGCAAAGTCCTTTCTTATTCTCGCGAACGGTTCGGGACAATATTTTATTCGGCCAGAAGGTACTGGGTAAAAACCATGACCAGTTGGGAGAAGTCATTGAGCTGTCCGCTTTAAAAAAGGATCTGGAATTTCTACCGAAAGGCTTGGATACGCTTGTGGGCGAGAAAGGCGTTGCCCTCTCCGGCGGGCAAAAACAACGCGTATCCATTGCACGGGCGTTGATCGGTAATCCGCAGATTTTGATACTGGATGATGCATTATCTGCCGTGGATGCCAAGACAGAGGCCGAAATCATCGCGAACATTCGGCGATCGCGTGCCGGTAAAACAACACTGATCGTCACGCATCGTTTATCGGCTGTTCAGCATGCAGAGCAGATCATTGTACTGGAAAACGGACGAATCGTAGAGATGGGTACACACGAGGAGCTTCTTGCGGCTGGAGGATGGTATTGGGAACAATGGGAGCGGCAGCAGGCTGCAGAAGAAATGAAGACTTAGGAAAGGTGTGGAAAACAGCGGATGAGTGAGGATTTCGAATGGGAGATAGACCGCGAAGCGGTGCGGAGAGCCCGCCCGATCAAGCGATTGTTTACCTATGCTCTATTATACAAAAAGACGATCATTATGGCTCTCGTCATGCTGGTCATTGCTATTACAGCGGAACTCACGGGACCTTTTATCGCGAAGAGGATAATTGATGAGCATATAGCGGGTATTGAGAAGCCGTGGTATCAGGTGAAAGAGGGTACGGCGGCCGCGGTTTTTTATGACGGTGTCTATTGGAAGCGAGGCGACCGGGTTCCGGAGCATGAACGAGGAGGCGAAGGTCGGGTACGGCAGGAGGGGGGTACATTTTATTTTGCCCGAATGAATTCGGATATGCAGGAGAAGGAGCAGCCTCTATCAAAGGAACAATTGTTTGATTTCTATAAACCGGAGTTTACAAGCATTTATCGTCTGGTTTTGATTTTTGGAGCGATGACGGTCATTTCAGCACTCTTTAGCTACGGGCAACGATACTGGCTGCAAACCTCGGCCAACCGGATTATACGTAGGATGCGTGATGATGTGTTCGCTCATATCAATCGCCTGCCGATTCGGTTCTTTGATAATTTACCGGCGGGAAAAGTGGTGTCCCGTATCACAAACGATACGGACGCCATCAAGGATTTGTACGTGACCGTCTTGGCCAACTTTTTCTCAGGGATATTGTATATTGTCGCTATACTAGGGGCGATGCTTTTACTCGATTATCGGTTGGCTCTGATTTGCCTGCTTGTCATTCCTGTACTCGCATTATGGATCGTTATCTACCGCAAGTTTGCTTCGCATTACAATCGCGTCATACGTTCTACCCTTTCCGAAATGAACGGCATGATCAACGAATCTATCCAGGGGATGCCGATCATACAGGCTTTCCGCAAGGAAAAGAAGCAGGAAGAGGAGTTCGAAGCGTTTAATCAGCGGTATTATCAGTTTCGAAATAAGCTGCTGCATCTGAACTCCTTAACCTCCCATAACCTTGTTGGGGCCCTACGAAATATGGCATTTGTCGCAATGATCTGGTATTTCTCCGGAGTTTCACTCGGCACGGTAACAGGCGGTATTTCGCTGGGCGTACTCTATGCGTTTGTTGATCTCTTGAATCGAATGTTTCAGCCTGTCGTCAATATTGTGAATCAGCTGCCCAACCTGGAGCAGGCGCTTGTCAGCGCCGATCGTGTATTTGTCCTCATGAATGAGGAGGGAGAGGACGTATCCGACAGAAACATACCGCGATACCGAGGGAATGTTTCGTTTGACAAGGTTTGGTTCTCTTATGCCAAGGGTGAACCTATACTGAAGGGAATCTCGTTCGAAGCAAAGCAAGGCCAAACGATTGCTCTTGTCGGGCATACGGGTTCAGGTAAGAGCTCGATTCTGAATTTGCTTTTCCGGTTCTACGATGTAGATAAGGGAAGTATTACGATTGATGGTTACCCAATCGAAAGTTTACCTCGCCAAACGCTTCGTAAGCATATGGGTATTGTGCTGCAGGATCCATTTTTATTTACAGGGACAATTGCCTCCAATGTGTCACTTGATAATCCGTCCATTTCGACCGAACAAATCGTGAAGGCGCTGCATGATGTGGGCGCGGCTGAATTGCTCACACAGCTGCCACTTGGAATTAATGAGCCTGTTATCGAGAAGGGGAGCACTCTTTCTGCGGGACAGAGGCAGTTGATTTCGTTTGCGAGGGCGCTTGCTTTCGATCCGGCGATTCTTATCCTCGACGAAGCGACCTCGAACATTGATTCCGAAACGGAAGCGATCATACAGAAGGCGCTGGACGTTGTAAAAAAGGGTCGTACAACGTTCGTCATAGCGCATCGGCTATCTACGGTTAAAGCCGCGGATCTTATTCTCGTGCTGGACCGCGGGGAAATTATTGAACGAGGCACACACAATCAGCTCATGGCGCAGCAAGGCCAATATTATCAAATGTACGAGTTGCAACAGGGAAATGGGAAAGCTGTTGCTGTCATATAGAGATGTACTTAATCCATAACTTACACAGCGTCAAGGAGCTGCTCCTTGTTGCTGTGTAAGTTAGTTATGCGGCTTATAATTCCAAATAAAAAAACGCAGCTTGCCCGCGAAAGCGGGCAAGCTCGTATTGGTTTGGTGGCTTTATTCAAATACGCTATCGGCAACGTAATAAATTTTCTGCGTATTCGTTTTATTTACGGGATCTGTAACGATAGTGAAATAAACGTTGCCGTTTTTCGTCTGTACTCCTTCAATTTCATGAGTTCCCACATTGGTAATTTTCACAAGGGATTTGTAGGCTCCTGTGTTTGACATCATAGCGATCTGCGGAGTGTCTCCTTCCGCACCGCCCGATGTATATATTTCCGTACTACCGAGCATATCAAGACCCTGGAAGGATCCGTTCGGTCTGATAATATCGCTGCCCGACTGTGTAAAGCTGGTAATGCAGGCATCTACCGCCGCAGCACTGTCCAATCGTACCTGTTCATTGCTGTCAAGAAGCTGGTTCAAGGCTACCGTATCGTAAATCGTCCAAGTTACGGTTCCTTCTTTCGTCTGAACACGGAAAATCGTATGGGTACTGTTGCCGCCGCCATCAACACGGTACGTTTCACCTAATCTCGAACCGGTTTCATTAGCGTAATTCATATAAGTGAACCGTCGAAGATCCGTATAATCCACTGTCGTGCCGGGTGAGTATTGCAGTCTTGCTACCTGAAGCGACCAGTAATAGGATGTAGTAGGATCTGCTTTTGAGCTAAAATAAAAGTAATTGATTCCGTTATAGGTATACATGTCTAGCGTTTGGCAATGCCCGCTGTTCGTAATGGTCATTTCATCCACGTAGGTGGCATCGCTTCCGTTGATGAGCAATCTGGAGAGATAGCATGTTCCTCCGGACCGCTGGGTCACATAAACATACGTTGAAGCGATGTAAGCCTTCTGTACAGCCACGTTGTGTTTAAGTCCTTTGAGGTTATAAGCAAGAGTTGCCGAAGCGTTGACCGTCTTCTGGGGAGTTGCCGCAAATGCGGGCAAAACAGACATTCCCCAAAGAAGAATGGAGACGACAACCATTGTGAGAGGTAGTAATTTCTTTCGAATAAGGCTTAATACTTGAACTTGAAACATCCTGATACCTCCTTGTTTGTGCATTTTTTATAACTTGATCCAAGGCCTCATGCCGCTTAGCCGTAAGCCGCGAAACGCACCTCCTCCTTGTCGGGTGAGCCCTCGAACAAAAACAAAAACCCCAACAATAAGATAGGCTCGCAAGCGAACGCATCCAATTGTTCGGGTTTTCTCGTGGACTCCAACCGTCACATTTGTATTCAAATAAGCATCCTTCGGTAAACGCTTTCAAAGCGCTCACATGTTTCATGCTATCCGTTTATTTCCAAAAAGTCAAGGAAAGTTTCGAAGCCTTTTCGAGTAGGTATATAATGTAAAATTAAATTTGCCCCTTGATTGCACAAGGAATGAACGGTTGGTTTATACTATGAACATGTACAATAAAACCGCTATGGGAGGGTTCGACCGTGCGAAAGCCCGACGCTTATTTGATGCAGTTGTTTGATGAATTGGAGAAACGGCGTGAGGAACTGAACGAACCGTGGGGGGCAAAAAGGAATCGGTTGCTTTCCGAGCTTCAAACGTCGCTGGGGGATTTTGACCTGCCTCATCGAGGGAATGAAGGATTAGACCCGGTTCTGCTGGAACGGGTAGAATTGGAGGAAGTAGTAAGGGAGCGCGTAGAATTCAGCACACTAGGTGGCTTGCGTATGCCTGCTTATGTCGTGATTCCAAAGGCAATGAAGCCCGGTGAGCGCAGACCCGGTGTGCTGCTTTGGCACGGGCACGGGTATGGAAGCCGGTCATTGGTCGGTCTGGACAAGGACGGAAATCCGAGGCCCGAAACCGGTAAGCCATCGGATAACATCGCCCTGGAGTTGGCCCGCCGAGGTCTTGTGGTGCTGGCACCCGAGATCGTAGGCTTCGGGGACCGTATGCTGGAACGAGATGAACGGCAAGATCCGACATTAGGCAATTCCTGCTACAACTTGTCCGTCTCTTTAATGATGAGCGGAAAAACGACCGCCGGCTTACGTGCTGCGGAAGCACTGCGTGCCGCCGATTATTTGTCCGGCAGGCCGGAGGTTTCGGTTGATCGTCTTGGAACCATGGGGCATTCCGGCGGCGGAATCGTCGCTTCCCTATCCGCTGCTCTCGACCCGCGAATTCAGGCTTCGGTGGTAGGCATCTACCCCAACACGTATCGGGGAAGTATTTTGGCCATGCGGCATTGTTTATGCAATTACATTCCTGGAATTCTCGCCCATGCGGAGATGCCGGACGTTCTTGCACTGATGGCTCCCCGTCCGTTGTTTGTGGAAGCAGGAATCGACGACCCGATTTTTCCGGTAGAAACCACGAAGACGGCTATCGAATACCTGCGTGTCATTTATGACGAGCTCGGGGAAGGCGCTCGGTTCCGTTATGATCTATTTGAAGGCAAGCATGAGGTTAGCGGACGATTGTCCTTCGACTGGCTCGCACAGACGCTTCAGGCGTAAAACCGTCGATCTCCTATCCCCCTTGACTTAGAGTTAACTCTAAGCCCTACAATAAACTCACTAGTGACATCAAAGGGATAGGAGAGATGGGAAATGGAAAACCGTCGAATCATTGTCAGTGAATACGGGGGTCCGGAAGTAATAAAGCTGATCGAGGAACCGCTGCGGCTTCCGGGGCCGGGGGAGATAAGGGTGAGGATGCTGAGTGCGGGTGTCGCCCTTGCCGATGTAATGCGAAGAGAGGGCGTTTACCCGGCTTCGCCGGAACCCCCCTTTACACCGGGCTATGATGTGGTGGGGATCGTCGATGCTTGCGGTGAAGGGGTGGAGCAGGTGGCCGAGGGTGAGCGTGTCGGGCTTCTGTTTTCGGGGACGGGAGGCTATGCGGCTTATGTATACGCTCCCGCGGAAGAGGCAGTGAAGGTGCCGGAATCGGTCGATCCCGCTCAAGCGGCAGCGGTCTTGCTTAATTATGTCACAGCGTATCAGATGCTGCATCGCGTCGCAAAGGTCTCCCAAGGGGATCATATTCTGATCCATGGCGCGGCGGGCGGCGTAGGTTCGGCATTGCTGGAGCTTGGGAGATTGGCGAAGCTGACCATGTACGGTACGGCATCAGCGGCGAAGCATCCTGTTATTGCCGCGTATGGAGCCAGTCCGATCGACTACCGTACGGAGAATTTCGTAGAGTTGGTCCAAAGTAAGGTGCCAGGAGGAGTAGATGCAGTCTTTGACCCGATTGGGGGAAACAACTGGCAAAGGTCGATGCAAACGCTCAAGAGAGGGGGGCGTTTCGTAGGTTACGGGTATACCTCGTCTTTGGGGGAGGCGACACAGGAGGATTGGATTCGCGATTGGAAGCTGCTCTCGAACCGGCAGCATATAAGTGACGGCCCCGAGGTGTTTATGTACAGCATCACCACCTTGAAGCAGAAACGGCCAAGCTGGTATCATGAAGACGCGGCACGACTTCTTTCTCTACTGGAGAAAAGAACTCTGCAGCCGATTATTTCGCACCGGGTACCTCTTGCCGAGGCAGCCCGGGCGCAGCAGATGTTACAGAACACCGGCACCGTAGGGAAAATTGTCTTAACCGGTTTATAAGGGAGGAGGACGGATTTTGTATTCCATTGGGGAAATGGCGAAACTAACGGGAATCAGTGCATTCACACTGCGATATTACGAGAAAATAGGAATTCTTCCTAAGCCCAGCCGCTACCAGGGCCAGCGGAGCTATCAGGAGCAGGATTTGCAATATATTCGATTCATTCATGAGCTGAAGCAGACGGGTATGAGCCTGGAGGACATTGCGGCTTTCACCGAGTCGGGATGTCTGCTGGCTTTGCGCGAGGAAGATACGGAGATCAATGAGCTGCTTAAGAAACGCATTCAATTTCTCGCACAGCATATGGAGAAGCTGAACCAGAAGATCGAGCAGCTCCAAAGCGTTAAACGGATAGCGGAGGAAAAAAGCGCCTACTATGCTGCGGTTTTGAACCGGAGGGAAGATGCCTGACGCACAAATGGCAACCATTTTCAAGCAAGGGATTAAGCGCTTAACCTTGGAAGAGGGGGGCAACCATATCCAAATGGCGAAAGGAGACATAAAAATGGTAGCATTTCCGATGATAACCGCACATAGCGGTTGCATGGGGACATTAGACAATACAATGGAATCGGTGGAGGCTGGCATTCGGCTCGGGGCGGACGTCGTGGAGGAGGACATCCGAGTTACGCGGGACGGAGTGCCTGTGCTTGCTCATGATGATCATGTACGTTCGGTTGACGGCACATGGTACAGCCTCTCCCAGATAACGTATGCGGAAGCTCAAGCATTAACTGTGGCTGTAGAGCATAACGGGACAGTGCAAACCATGAAGCTTCTTCGGCTGGAAGACATCATGCCGCTTATTGCTTCGTCGGGCGTAAAGATGAATCTTGACCTGAAAGCGGATGAAAGCATTGAGCCGACAGCGGACTTGATCCATCGATACGGATTATCTCAATCCGTATACTTTTCCGGCTGCGAAAGGGATCGCGCGCTAATGGTTCAGCGGCTGTGCCCCGGGCTGCCGAAGCTGCTGAATGCGGATCAGAGCTTATTTGCGAAGGTACCCTACGAGGCTGCCATGCGCCAAACCTGCCTTGATGCTCTGAAAGCGGAATGCGTCGGGGTCAATATCCATTATGGGCTTGTACGACAGCAGCTTTTTGAATATGCAGCGTCTTTAGGGCTGCCGCTTTATGTTTGGACGGTGAACGATCCTTTGATAATGGAGGAATTTATCGATATGGGCGTATTCTCCATTACGACTCGCGATGTACGGGCGCTGGTGGAGCTCAAAAACAAACGGCAGCGTTCGAGCGAGACATGATATCTTTTCAAGACTAGGGCATTTTTTTTACAAGAGAAGAATATAGTAATTGAAAGTACAAGCAATGATGTGATAGGATTTGGGTAAGCGCTTACGCGGTATATATTGCCAATTAAAGCGCATTATGAAAAGAACGTGCTTCTGCACAAAAAAAGGTGAAGGTTTGTCATCCATTAAACCGGTTTAATAAACCGGTTTAATGGAAAAGGAGAGGAGGGGACACGGAAGTAACGTTACGTAAGTCATGCAAGCTTTCATGAAGAAGCAAGGCCCATTAGGTTTTTATCCTTTGAAGGGGGTATTTGCATGCTGAAGCGATTATCTGTGAATGTCCTTATGCTGCTCTTTGTACTTTTTGCCGCAGCCTGTGAAGACAGCAATGACGCGGCGAAGGCGCCGGCCGACAAACCGCAGGTCACAGAACCGGCTAAGGCGGGAGAAAAATCAGCACCGGCGAAAACGCCAGTTCTTTCTGTAAGCGCTTTAACTGAGTCTCCGGTGCTGGCTCAAGCCGTGAAATCCGGCAGCCTGCCTTCGCTCGACAAACGAATTCCTGCAAAGGAAGACGTCATGGTGGAAGGCGTCGTAGAGGAAATCGGCAAATACGGCGGGGAATGGCGCATGCCGTGGAAGGGACCGAACGACCGATGGGCTATCGGCAAGCCGACGGAGGAGGCGCTGTTCCGGTTTAAATCGGACGGCAGCGGCGTCGAACCGAACGTAGCCAAGAGCTATGAGGTCAATGCAGATTCGACGGAATTTACAATTCATCTGCGTAAAGGCATGAAGTGGTCGGATGGAGCTCCCTTTACCGCAGACGACGTTATTTTCTACTGGGAGCACATGCTGAAGAAAGAAACGTTCGGCAAGAAAATTTATGATGCCTATTATTCGGTTGACCCGGCCACAGGGGAGAAAGCCCTGGCGGAAGTGACGAAGGTCGATGATTACACCTTTAAGGTGAAACATAAGTATCCGAGCGTACTATTCTTGGAACGGGTAGCCATAGACAATAAGTGGTTTTTTGCCCCCGCTCACTTCCATAAGACGATTCTTCCCGAGTTTGTAGGCGAGGAGAAGGCCCTTGAAATTGCGAAGCAGTGGGGCTTTAAGGACGTCAAATCGTTCCTTGTTGAAACAGGCTATTATTTCTGGATCTATCCGCAGATTCCAACCTTGAGAGCATGGCATGCCAAGAACGACCCGAACAGCGACGTGTTCGTCATGGAGCGGAATCCGTATTATTGGAAGGTTGACGAGCAAGGCAAGCAGCTTCCTTATATCGACAGGATCAACCTGAAAAAAATACAGGACCCTAACCAATCCCTGCTCGACTCTTTGGCGGGCAATTACGATTTGAACCAATTTACGTTTAAAGATTTCACGGTACTGAAGGAAAATGAGAAGCGCGGCGATTACCGCGTATTGCAGTGGACGAATACCGCTTGGTCGAGCACGGGCATTCAATTGAATCAGACAACGGAGGATCCGAAGTACCGCACCTTGTTCCAGGATATCCGATTCCGGGAAGCGCTGTCCGTCGCCGTTGACCGCAAAGAAATATCCGAGATTATTACCAGCGGGCTAGGTAAGCCTCAGCAGGCATCCGTACCGAAAGGGCTGGTCGGTTATCAGGAGGGCTGGGAAAATCAGTGGGCTGCCTATGACGTAGCCAGGGCTAACAAGCTGCTCGATGAGATCGGCTTAACCAAGCGGGATAACCAGAAGTTCCGATTGTTCGCAGACGGCTCCGACCTGGCGCTTACCTTCTACACGGATACGACCACGAACGCTCCGTTTATGGAGCTGATCAAGAAGTATTATGAGGCGGTAGGCATTAAAACCGATCTGAAAATCGTAGATCAAGGCACATTGCAGGATCTCAAATACGGCAACAAGGTGCCGGCTTTCCCGAATACAGTAAACCTAGTGAACGTAGCGTATCGTCCGGACGAATTGGTTCCGCTCCGGGTACTGACCCCGTGGCTCGGTCATTACGGACTGTATACCCAATCGCAGGGCAAGGAAGGCGTGAAGCCGGAAGGCGACGTAGCCAAAATTCTGGAGAACTGGGATAAAGTGAAGGCAGCCAAAAATCAGGAGGAAATTTTGAAATACAGCAATGAAATCATCAAGCTGCATCAGAAAAATCAGTGGGTGATCGGTTATACAGGCCCTACACCGTCGCTGACCGTTGTGAAGAATAACCTGCGGAACGTTCCGAAGGAGCTGGTGGATATCGATGAATTCCGAAATCTGGGCCATGCGCATCCAGCGCAGTTCTTTTTTAAGTAATCGTCAGTGACCCAAGGGGGAGTGACTTCCCCCTTTCTTAAGAAAAGAGGGAGAACGGATGCTGCGATATATTGTTAGAAGATGCCTGCTTATGATTCCTGTCGTATTTGTGATCTCCGTAATTGTTTTCTACATCATTCAGCTTCCGCCGGGCGACTTCGTCTCGACTTACGCCGCCAAGATGGCGGCGGCCGGGGATGTCATGACCACGGAGGATATGGCGCGGATGAGGGAGCAGTACGGACTGGACCAGCCTTGGTTTATTCAGTACTTTTATTGGGCCAAAAATATACTTCTGCACTTTGACTTCGGGTACTCCTACAACTTCAACAAGCCGGTGACGGCTGTCATCGGACAATTCTTGCCTTTAACGTTGATCGTGTCGTTGGTCACCATGGCCTTCACGTATTTAATCGCGATCCCGGTAGGTATTTACAGCGCTATCAAACAGTATACCGTAGGAGATTATATCTTCACGGCCATTGGGTTTCTGGGCATGGCAACGCCTCACTTCCTGCTGGCGGTTATTTTGATGTACCTTTCCTATGTGTATCTAGGCGACCCGCTGCTCGGACTCTTCTCCGAAGAGCATGCCAACAGCGCCTGGTCGGTTGCGAAGGTGCTCGATTTGCTCAAGCATATGATCATCCCGATCATCGTCATCGGCATGGCGAGCACCGCCGAGCTAATGCGTGTCATGCGGGGACAGATGCTGGAGGAGATCAATAAGCCCAACGTGGTAACGGCCCGCGCCAAAGGCTTGTCGGAAATGAAGATCATCCTGAAATATCCGACCCGCGCCGCGATCAATCCCATTATCAGCACCATCGGCTGGTCGCTCACCCATATTTTTACCGGATCGACCATTACCGCGATTGTGCTCAACCTCCCGCTGCAGGGACCCGTCATGTACAACGCCCTGCTTGCACAAGACATGTATTTGGCAGGGACGTGGCTGTTTTTTATGGCGATTTTGACCGTGCTCGGAACGTTGATTTCGGATATTCTGCTTGCTTGGCTTGACCCGAAAATCCGGACGGAATATCGAGGTGCGTAGCGAATGAAAACGATACTGAAACATCCGACCCAGCTTTTCGGCAGACGCAAGTCGAAGGCCGCGACCGAGGAATATTACAGCTCGCAGTGGCGCTTAATGTATAAGAAATTCAAGAAGCATAAGCTGGCTCGCGTGAGCTTGATCTTCCTGCTGGTATTATACGTCGTCGCTCTATTCGCCCCATTTATCGCCCCGCAGGGGCTGCTGAGCTATGACAGCCAGTATATCAATACGGCACCTATGGCGATACGGTGGATTGATGCGGAAGGAAAGTTTCATCTGCAGCCGTTCGTGTACGGGCTTAAATCCAGCAGGGATCCGGTCACCCTCCGCAAAATGTATGTAGATGATACGCAAGTCAAATACCCCGTCAAGCTGTTCGTCGAGGGAGAGAGCTACAAGCTGTGGGGGATCATTCCCACGAATAAGCATCTGTTCGGAGTGGATCCGCCCGGAAAGCTGTTCCTGTTCGGTACGGACGGCATGGGCCGTGACCTGTTCTCCAGAATTGTGCTCGGCAGCCAAATTTCATTAAGCATTCCGCTGGTCGGCGTAACCATCAGCTTCATCCTGGGCATTGTGATCGGCGGCATATCCGGTTATTTCGGCGGCCTCATCGATTCCGTCATCCAGAGACTGATCGAGATTATCCGCTCCTTTCCGACGCTTCCGCTCTGGATGGCGCTCTCTGCCGCCATTCCGCCTAGAATCCCGGTCGTGCAAATGTATTTTTATATCACGATCATCCTTGCTTTTATCGACTGGACGGGGTTAGCCCGGGTTGTGCGAAGCAAATTCATTTCCTTAAAGAATGAAGATTACGTCATGGCGGCCAAAATCTCCGGGGTACGCAATATGAAAATTATCCGGGTGCACCTGGTGCCGGGGTTCATCAGTTATCTGGTCGTAGCCGCAACATTAGCGATCCCGTCCATGATTCTGGGTGAAACCGCGATGAGCTTTCTGGGTCTCGGCATCCGTTCTCCGGCCACAAGCTGGGGCGTGCTGCTGCAAGAGGCGCAGCAAATCGAGAATGTCGCCTTATATCCTTGGAAGCTCATCCCGCTGGGCACGGTCATCCTTACGGTGCTTGCCTACAATTTCGTGGGCGACGGCTTGCGCGATGCCGCCGATCCTTACAAGAAATAATGGAAGTGAGGGAAAAACCTATGACGGCACATCAGACGGACCCTGGGTCGCCTCTGCTCACCGTTCAAGATCTGAAGATTCACATCCGTATGGATGCCGGCACGCTGGCTGCTGTTGACGGTGTGGACTTTGAAATCAAGAAGGGGAAAACCTTAGGCTTGGTCGGAGAGTCGGGCTGCGGCAAGAGCTTGACCAGCAGGGCGATTATTGCTATCAATCCGAAGGAGTGCGAAACCTCCGGCAGCATTGTGTTCCACGGGAATGCTGCTGCTTCAGCGAAGCCGGCCGATCTGCTGCAGATGGATCCGAAGGGACGGCAAATTCGAGCGATACGCGGCAAGCGGATTTCTATGATTTTTCAGGAGCCGATGACCGCCTTCTCTCCGATGTACACCATCGGCAATCAGATTATGGAGGCCATTCTGACGCACCGTACGAAGAATAAGCGTGAGGCCAGGCAGATTGCGCTCGAGATGCTGCGCAAGGTCGGCATTTCCGATGAGGAAAAGCGCTTCGAGCAGTTTCCCCATGAATTCTCAGGTGGTATGCGGCAGCGTGCAATGATTGCGATGTCGCTGTCCTGCAATCCTGAGCTGCTCATCGCCGACGAGCCTACAACGGCGCTCGACGTCACGATCCAAGCCCAAGTACTTGAATTAATGAAGGAGCTGCAGAAGGAATTCGGCATGGCGATTCTGCTCGTTACCCATGATCTAGGGATCATCGCAGAGATGTGTGACGAGGTGGCGGTCATGTATTTAGGCAAAATCGTGGAGCAGGCCCCGGTCAAGGAAATTTTCAATAATCCGAAGCATCCGTATACCAAAGGACTGCTTCATTCCATGCCGAAGCTTGGACGCAAGAATAAGCGGCTGGAATCGATAGAAGGAACGGTGCCGCTTGCCCTGAATATGCCGCCGATGTGCGGATTTTATGACCGGTGCAAGGATCGGATACCCGGGTTATGCGACAAGAAGGCTGTACCGTTAACCCAAATCGATTCGGATCATACGGTCCGTTGTTTCCTTTATAACGAGCAAGGGGAGGAGGTACGCTATGCCCAAGACGATACTGCAGGTTAACCGGCTCACGAAGCATTTTGAAGGGAAAAAGAGCTTGTTCGGCTTTCGCAAGCATGCCCCCGTACGCGTCGTGTCGGATATTTCGTTCGAGCTTCGGGAAGGCGAGACGTTCAGCATCGTCGGCGAATCCGGCTGCGGCAAAACGACGCTGGGCCGATGTATCGTCCGCGGCATCGATGCGACGTCCGGTGAGGTGATCTATTATCCCGAGCAAGGAGCGAAGCGCGACTTCCTTAAGCTGAGAGGCGAGGAATACAATAACTACCGCAAGGACATTCAGATGATTTTTCAGGACCCGTACTCCTCGTTAAGTCCGAGAATGAGTGTTTTTAATATTATCAGCGAGCCATTGACGGCCGACGGGAAGCTGAGCAAGGCGGAGGTAAGGGAACGGGTCACGGAAATCGCGGAAAAAACAGGCTTAAACGTCAGCTACCTGGAACGTTATCCCCATGCGTTCTCCGGAGGACAGCGGCAGCGGATCGCTATTGCCCGGGCACTCGCCAGCCGGCCTAGGCTTATCGTATGCGATGAAGCAGTATCGGCACTCGACGTGTCCATCCAAGCGCAAATCATTAACCTGCTTAAGGACTTGCAGGAGCAATACAAAATTACTTACATCTTTATTTCCCACGACCTCAGTGTTGTGGAGCATATTTCAGACCGCGTCGCCGTCATGCATCTGGGGAAAATCGTCGAGCTGGCACCGGCGAATTCGATCTTCGCAAGCCCGGGGCATCCGTATACGGAGGCTTTATTATCCGCTGTCCCGCTACCGGATCCGAACATCCGCAAGGAGCGGATTATTCTGGAGGGAGAAGTGCCGAACCCGGCCAAACCGCCGAGCGGCTGCCATTTTCACCCGAGATGTCCTTACAAAACGGAGAAATGCATCACCGACGAACCGGCCGTACGTGAGATTGCGGATCAGCACTATGTCTCCTGCCATTATGCGGGAGAGCTAACATTGAAAGGCGTAAATACTTACGAGAAGGTGGATTAGAACATGGAGCCAAAAAGAATCATTGTATTTCTCGACAGCGGAGACACGATCATTGACGAGGGCACGGAAATCCGGGATGAACATGACGTTGTGATCCGGGCGAACGTGATCCCGGGGGCGGATCTCATGGTCCGAACGCTTGTTGAACGCGGGTATACCTTAGCCCTGGTGGCGGACGGGCTGGCTCAGTCGTTTAAGAACATGTTTATCCAGAATGGGATCTATGATGATTTCACGGCGATGATTTATTCGGAAACGATTAAAGCCTCCAAACCGAGCCCGAGAATGTTCAAGGCTGCCATGGGGGCACTCGATCTGCAGGAGAGCGACCGGTCCCGGATCGTCATGGTGGGGAACAACCTTAGCCGTGACATCAAGGGCGCCAACCAAATGGGGTTCACGAGCGTGTTCCTGGATTGGACGCCGAGATATCCGAAGCAGCCTGCGGATGAGAGCGAGCAGCCTGATTACACCATCCATATGCCGATGGATTTGATCGATCTCGTCGAACGATTAAATAAGGAATATGTGGAAGCCGAGCAGGGGAGGGAGAGCATTGAGCGGTAAACCTCGGAGAGCGGGTATCATCGGCTTGGGGAGAATGGCCAACGGTCACATTCGGAATTTGCTAAGCCTGGAGGGGACAGCGATTACGGCTATCTGTGACGTGAATGAATCGGCGGTAAAGAGCAAAGGAGAGGAGCTCGGTCTGCCGGAGCATAAACGGTATCGGAATTACGCGGAGCTCATAGACGATCCGGAGGTGGACTTCGTCATTTCGGTGGTGTCGAACCAGTTTCATTATGATATCTTGAAAAAATGCATCGAAGCGGGAAAGCCGGTCCTGTCGGAAAAGCCGTTCACCCGTACGATGGAGGAGGCGGAGGAGCTTCTTGCATTATACCGCGAGCGTCCCATACCGTGCATGATCGGGTTCTCCTACCGCTATGTACCGGCATTCCGATATATCAAAGGCTTGCTTGAGCGGCAGGAGATCGGCCGGATCCGGCATTTTGCCGCTTACTATTTGCAGGAAGAGAACGTTCCGATGCATAACCAGCCATATGCTTGGCGATTCAGCAAGGAAGCGGCAGGGTCGGGCGTATTGGCCGACATAGGCTCTCACATGATTGATGCGGCCCGATACTTTGTCGGTGAGTTTCAGACGGTATCGGCGATGATGGCCACTTTTGTCGATGAACGCATCGATCCCCTCACGAACCAGCCGGCGAAGGTGGATGTCGATGACTTCACCAGCTTCCAGGGTGTGCTTGAGGGAGGGGTTATGGGAACCTTCTATACGCACAAAAATGCTGTCGGTACCCGAAATGAATTCAAGCTGACGATTTATGGGGATAACGGAACCATCGAAGCGTGTGTAGAGCAGCCCCAAACGGTCCGCTTGTGTGTCCGCCGGGGTCCCGGAGAGCCGCTGTTCGATCAAACGATCCAGCTTCCTCAGGAGCGCAACCGGTTGATGCTCGAGGATTTTCTTACCTATATGGAGGATCCGGCCATGGTACAAATTCCTACCTTTATGGACGGATACCGCAATCAAAAGGTGCTGCAGCTCATCCTGGAGTCGGCTGCCGAGGGCGTTGCGAAGCACGACTAGAACGCAGAAGGAGTGTTCTTATGATCAACGTGACGATATGGAACGAATTTATTGCGGAGAAGGTGAGCGAGCGTACCGCCGCCGTATATCCGCAGGGCATTCACACCACCATAGCGGAAGGCATTCAGCAGGATGGCTTCCGGATTCGAACGGCGACCTTCGACGAACCGGAGCATGGTCTTACGGAGGGGGTGCTGGCGGAGACGGATGTGCTTGTTTATTGGGGCCATAAAGCTCACGCCCAATTCAACGACGAGATTGTGGACCGGGTGCACAAGAAAATACTTCAAGGCATGGGTCTGGTTATCCTGCATTCCGGCCACCACTCCAAATTGTTCCGTAAGCTAATGGGAACGACCTGCGATTTGCTCTGGAGGGAGGCCGATGAGAAGGAGAGGCTATGGGTTGTGAATCCGTCGCATCCCATTGCGGAAGGGATCGGTCCTTACATTGAGCTGGAGCAGGAGGAGATGTACGGGGAGCACTTTGACATTCCGATCCCCGATGAACTCGTCTTCGTAAGCTGGTTTCAAGGGGGAGAGGTGTTTCGCAGCGGCTGCACCTACCGCCGGGGCCAAGGGAAAATCTTTTATTTCAGGCCGGGCCATGAAACGTACCCGACTTACCATCATAGGGATGTACTTCGTGTTATCGCTAATGCCGTCAAGTGGGCGAATCCGGCGGAACGGCCAAGGCCGTATTACGGCTTTGCGGAGCCGCTTGAAGCGTTAAAGACGGATACCGGTGAATGATGAAAATCCAATTCCTTGGAACGGCTGCCTATGAAGGCATTCCGTCCCTGTTCTGCGGGTGCGAAACGTGCCGGCAAGCCCGCTTGCTCGGGGGCAAAAACCTGCGTACCCGCGCATCCGTCCTGATCGATGAGGTGCTTAAGATCGATTTTCCTCCGGATACTTGGTACCATTCGTTGCGTTTCGGCCTGGAGCTGGATCGTATTCAAGATCTGCTTCTCACTCACTCCCATTCGGATCATCTGTACGCCGAAGATATGGCCATTCGAGCGGAGGGGTACGCGAAGTCGGCGAATACTCCGATTCATGTATACGGAAACGATCTTACACTGCGGCTATGCTCCAAGCATTTGGCCGGCCTGCGCCATCACTATGTATTTCACCGGGTTCGCCTGTTCGATACGTATAACACAGAAACCGCGACGATCACCCCTTTACCGGCTTCTCACGATCCGATGGAGACCTGTTTAATTTATTATATTGAGAAAGACGGGAAGGCGATTCTGTATGGACATGACAGCGGGTGGTTTCCGGAGGAAACCTGGTCCTGGTTGAAGACTCGGCAGCTGGATCTGGCGATATTGGAATGCACGGTGGGGAGGTCTCCCCACCGGACGAACCATATGAACATTGAGGCTGTGATTGATACGAAGCTTTGGTTGGAAGCCAATCAAGTGCTGAAAGCGGATGGGTTGATCGTCGTTACTCATTTTTCGCACAATGCAGGCTTGCTTCATGAGGAATGGCTGGAGATCTTTGAGCCGCATGGCATTCATGTTGCCTATGACGGTATGATGATCAAATTATGAATTAACAGAAGCAGTCCACCATCAACGGCACGGTGGACTGCTTCTGTTTTTTTGGCAAAAGAGGAGCTTTTTCAGCGTATGGAGAAATATACGAATATGATTTATTGAGTATGGAAGGAGATGCGGCACGTGAATTTATTAATAGTCGAAGATGAGGTTCGGCTGAGAAATGCGCTTGCCAATAACATTCCATGGGAGAAGCACGGCATCGAGGTTGTCGGCAAGGCCGCGAACGGCAAAGCGGCGTTGGAGCTCATCGACCGCAAGAAGCCGGATCTTCTTCTGCTGGATCTGCAGATGCCGGAGATGGACGGACTCAGCTTGGCAAGGCGGCTTCGCGAAGAGGATCCGCTGATGAAAATCGTCATCCTAAGCGGTCATGACGATTTTGCCTACGCGCAAGCGGCATTGGAGCTTGGAGTCGTGAGCTATTTATTGAAGCCGGCGGGGGACCAGGAGATTCTGGAGGCGATGCTCAAGGCGGCGGAGCGGCTCCGACGCGAGCTGGAGCAGCGGCATAATGAGGACGAGCTCAGACAAAAATGGAAGCTGCATCTCCCCCAATTGGTCAATGAATTTTTCCAAAGCTGGCTCACGGGGAAATACGAGCTTTGGGAGATCGAACAAAAAAGCAGGGATCTTCAGTTGGGCTTGCCCATGGATGCCCGGTACGCAGTAGCGGTCTTTGATATGGATCCGCTGCCCGAGACAGAAACCCGGTTTACGAGGAAGGACGGTCCGCTGCTTCAATTTTCGCTCCTCAGTATTGTAAAGGAGATGCTGCACGGTATACGCTGCTGGGTATCGACGAACGATGCGGGCTGTACGGTGGTTGTATTTCCGTCCGGGCACGAGGAAGAGCCGAACGTCGTACTTCAGAAGATCAATGCGGTTGCCGAGAAGCTGCTGTTTACCGTGAAAAGCAGCCTCAAGCTGACTGCCAGTGCGGGGATCAGCGGAACGACGGGCACCGGAACAGAGATGGGTAAGCTTTATGTACAGGCCGTTCGCGCCCTGCAGAATCGTCTTGTTCTCGGCCATAACCTGGCAATTCCTTACCGCGGGGAGAAGGGGACAAAGAAGGAGCTATCATGGCAGCCGAATCTGGAGAAAGCGCTGGAGATCGCACTGGAGACAGGGGACGGCGGCAAGGCGCTTGAGACGCTTCACACCCTCTGGAATAGCGGGATGGCGCAAGCGGAAACCGCCCAAGAGATGCATGAACGCATCCTGTATTTTTCCAGTTTATTTATTCGGATGATTCATAAGCAAGGCTGGACCGTGCAGGAGGTGGCGGGGGAGGACTGCGTCTACTTCCATAATCACCGTGAGCTGACAGCCAAGGAACAGGTGCTTTCCTGGCTTCAGCGGATCATCAGAGCGTATCTCCATTATGCCGGACAGCGGAGAAAATCAACGAGCCATGAAACGGTCAAGACGATTCTGACTCTTGTGGAGAACGAAATCGATCAGGAGATTTCGCTATACTCTGTGGCAGATCGGCTGTATGTCAACTCCTCCTACCTCAGCCGCCTCTTCAAGCAGGAAACGGGCAAGGCCTTTTCCTCCTATGTGCTTGAACGCAAGATGGAAAAAGCCAAGGCGCTCCTGCAGGAAGGAGCACGAATCAATGATGTCGCAGCGGCCGTCGGATACAGTGACGTCAGTTATTTTACCAGAGTTTTTCGTAAATATTGGGGCGTTACGCCTGGGGAAATGCGCCAATGATTTCCCAAGCCTGCTAAGAGCCTTTTCCTGCATAACCGCGGGGAAGGCTCTTTTGGCATTACGGGTGGCGAGAAGTTATGAAAGTACCAAAACAAGTAATCGTCCTCTAATTCGCAAGGAAACGCAGGATGATACACTGGATGTAACCATAAACAATCAGGAAGGAGAGGGGACCCATGGGAGGTAGAAGCTATACAAGAAGGCTGTGGATCGATATCCGGAAGGATTGGGATTTGTATCTGGCGCTCATACCGGGCATTGCGTTCCTGCTGCTGTTCAAATATACGCCGATGTACGGAATTATTATTGCTTTTAAGGATTTCAATATTTTCGACGGCATGGCTGCAAGCCCATGGGTGGGTTGGAAGCATTTTGAGAAGCTGTTCGCGTCCGCCAGCTTTTTGCAGGTATTTCAGAACACCTTACTTATTTCCGTGTACAAAATCGTCTTTCTTTTTCCCCTCCCGATCATGATCGCGATCCTGCTGAATGAGCTGAAGCATATGGCGTTCAAGCGAAGCGTGCAAACCGTCATTTATTTGCCTCACTTTCTGTCTTGGGTTATTGTCAGCGGTTTATTCATCGACCTGTTGTCCACAAACGGCGGCATAGTTAACAAAATGATCGTCGCCATGGGCGGTGAACCGATCCGCTTTTTCCTGGACAGCGACATCTTTCGTTCCGTTCTCGTCGCATCGGCAGGCTGGAAGGAGGTCGGATGGAATACGATCATCTATCTGGCGGCATTGGCAAGCATCGATCCGGGACTGTATGAGGCGGCTAAGATCGACGGCGCAAGCAAATGGAAGCAGGTGGTGCATATCACACTGCCCGGCTTGACCCCGGTTATTCTGCTTATGTTCATCCTTCGCCTCGGCTACGTGCTGGAGGCGGGCACGGAACAAATTCTTGTCATGTACAACCCCAGTGTTTACAACGTAGCCGATGTGATCGGCACCTATGTATACCGGATCGGTCTAGGCGAGCAGGATTACAGCTTTTCTACCGCGGTAGGGGTGTTCGAATCCGTCGTTGCGTTCCTTCTGATCATTTCGGGCAACCGCTTGGCCCGGAAATTTTTCGGCAGAGGAATCTGGTAGAACGGGAAGGGAAGGAGAAACCGACATGAAGACAAGCAGCACCGTGAGAGCCGCAGCCGTCAGAGGATCAAGAGCTATTAAAGCGTCCCCCGGCGAAACCGTATTCGCTATTGTGAATCATTTGTTTTTTATCCTGTTAGGGCTTTCCACCATCTTCCCGTTTATCAATCTGATTGCCAAATCGCTCAGCAGCGAAGCGGCGGTTGTCTCGGGCATGGTCACGTTATATCCGATCGACTTTCAGCTCGGGACCTATCGTTATGTGGCGAGCAACTCGCTCTTTCTGAATGCCTTTATGGTATCCGTAACGGTGACGCTGGTCGGTTCGCTGCTCTCGCTGTTCATGACGACCTTGGCCGCCTATCCGCTTTCAAAGCCAAGACTGCGCGGGCGAAAGCTTTTCATCCTGATGTACTTGTTCACGATGCTGTTCAGCGGCGGATTGATCCCGACTTACCTGCTAATGCATAAGCTTGCCTTGATCGACAAGCTGCCCGTGCTGTTCCTTCCGTTTATGATCAATGTTTACAATATGCTAATCATTAAAAGCTATTTCGAGGAGCTGCCCGACAGTCTGGAGGAATCGGCCAAAATCGACGGAGCCGGAAACATGACCATTCTGGCACGCATCATTTTGCCATTATCGCTGCCGGTGCTGGCGACCATCGCTTTATTTTACGCCGTTACGTTCTGGAACGATTATTTTACGTCGCTCATCTATATCAATTCAGCCGAGCTGAAGCCGCTGCAGCTGTACCTTAAGGAGCTGTTCGTCACATCGACCGACGCCTTTCTGCGGACCAATGTCGACGCTTCGCTTAATGTTTCGCCCCAGTCGATTCAGGCGGCATCCATCATTTTGGCGACGCTGCCGATCATCCTCGTATATCCGTTTCTGCAAAAATATTTCGTGAAAGGCGTACTGGTCGGCTCTGTTAAAGGCTGAAGGGTTCTATTGGGGATCTTGAAGGGTGGTGGTGTACGGAGTTGAGGCGGGTTCGTGTAAAAGGGTTTCCAATTCTTCAAATGAGAATGAAAAGGGAGGTTCATCCATGCTCAAAAAAGGATTAACGGTTCTCTCCATCACGACTTTGGCGGCGTTGGCTGCTGCCTGCAACGGGGGCGAGAAGGTCGACAATACGAAGCCGCAAGGAACGACTCCGGCACCTACGGCACAGGGAGACGCGAATAAACCCAAACCGGAATTCAAGGCGCTGCTGCAGTACGGTCGATTCGACCCGAATAATGAGGTGGTCGCGAAGCTGTTGAACGAAAAAACCGGCTACAAGGTCACCTACGACATGCTGCCGGTCGAGAACCCGGACGATAAGCTGAACCTGCTGATGGCCAATAAGGAAAAATACGCCTTTATGCTGCTCTCCGCCCCTCAATACTCCAAGCTGGCCGCATCCGGTGCGTTGGAGCCGATTGATGAGCTAGTCAACAAGTACGGGACGAACATGAAGAATGTGATTTCCCAAAACTCTTGGAACGGCGCGAAGCTGAACGGCAAAATATTCGGCATCCCGCAGACCGGGTCGGGTACCGTCGTGAATACCGCGCTGATCGTTCGCCAGGATTGGATGGATGAGCTTGGACTGAAGCCACCGACTACCCGTGATGAGTTGTATAACGTGATGAAAACGCTGAAGGAGAAGAAGAACGTCATGGCGCTATCGGGCGGCAAAAGTCCGCTCGTTCCTGAAATTTTGCCGACCTTCGGACTCACAATGGTGCAGTCGACCGCAACGACAGGCTGGCAGGACGTGAACGGCAAGCTGGTGAATGCTGTTGAGAACCCGAACATGAGGAAGTATTTGGAGTTCATGAAGAAGCTTTACACCGAGAAGCTGATCGACCAGGAGTGGTCCCTCAATCAAGCCAACAAGGTGATTGAAAACTTTACGAGCGGCAAGGCAGCCATCATCTCGAACGGTTACTTCAATGCGCCTACGGTGCAGAATGCGCTTTTGAAAAATACGCCGAACGCCAAAATCGCCAGCCTGCCTTACCTGAAGGGCGATGACGGCAAGGTGCAGGTGATGGGAACCGCAGGCATCAGCTATTACGTAGGCATTCCGAAATGGGCCGAGAACAAAGAAGAGATTATTAAATACCTGGACTTGAAGCTGGATAAGGAAATTCACAAGGAAGCGACCATCGGTAAGGAAGGTGTGCACCACAAGGTGGAGAACGGCAATTACTTCCCTATTCTTCCGATCTTTAACGATCAGTATAACAACGCTTCCACCTTCCTCACCGGCGTGGATGAGAAAAACTATCCGATTTACTGGCAGGCGCGCGTTCGGAAGGATCCGATCCTGACGGATGCCTTCAACAAAAACCAGGAAGCCGCTAAGGGCAATGTTGTCGTCGACCCGCTTGCTTTTGCGCCTCCGCTGGAAGCGATCGGCAAATACAATCAGAAGCTGCAGAAGCTGATGGAGGATACGTTCCTGAAGTTCATTACCGGCTCGGAGCCGCTCGAAAACTATGATAAGTTTTTGGCTCAGTGGAAAGCGGAGGGCGGAGATGAGATGACGAAGTCTGCTAACGAGTGGTATGCCGCTAATAAGAAATAAGTTTGTTCCCTGCGGCTTCACCGCAGGGTGTTTTATCTTTCGGAGGGAGAGGGAGCTTGGTGAAGAAGATCGGATTTATCGACAATTATTTGGACGAATGGCACGCGGAGAAATATCCGGGTTGGATAGAGCAGGCTACGGAGGGCCGGATGAAGGTGGCTTATGCCTACGGGCGGGCCGATACGGAAGGAAAGCTCAGTAACGAAGAGTGGTGTAAGCGGAAGGGCATCCGGCTTCTGGATTCGATCGCGGCCGTCGTGGAGCAGAGCGACTATTTGATCGTTCTGTCTCCGGATCATCCAGAGTATCATGAGGAGCTGTCGCAGCTCCCGCTTCAATCGGGCAAACCGACTTACATCGATAAAACGTTCGCGCCCGACCGGGCGGCGGCTGTACGGATGTTCGAGCTGGCCGGCAAGCACGGAACACCGATGTACTCGAGCTCGGCGCTGCGGTTTGCTTCGGAGTTTACCGAGGCGGATAGACTTGGGATTGAGTCGATCTATAGTGCAGGTCCCGGCAAATTTAACAACTATGCGATCCACCAGGTTGAACCGATCGTTTCGCTCATGGGAACGGAGGTGAGCAGGGTGATGTGGATGGGTACTGAGAATGCATCGGAGCTGCTGATCGGGTATGCGGACGGCCGCCAAGCGGCAGTTACTCTGCCCGGAGATGATTGCCCGTTTCGAATGGCGCTTAGCTATGAATCGGGGGCAACCAAGGAGTTGACGGTGGAGTCGGATTTTTTCAGTGCTTTCATCCGCAGCCTTGTTGGGTTCTTCGATTCGGGGGAGCCCGTGGTTCCACAAGCAGAGACGATAGCCATTGCTGCGATTCTGGAGTATGGCTTAAAAGCAATGGGGACGCCGCAGCAATGGTTGACGCTGCCGGCGAGTAAGTAGGAAAAGCATCCGGAGTCTTCCTTAGGAAGGTTCCGGATGCTTTTTTGCCTTATGAGCCGGGGGGTTCATCGGAGGGGCCCGGCTAATGGCGGAAGTGCGATTACGGATGGTCAAAAGGCCGAGTATGGTGTGAGTAGTTGCAAATGTGCGATTAGGCGGAAGTACCGGCGGGTTTTCAATGCAGCAAGGCCCGTCTAATGGCAGATTTGCGATTTCAGGTGATCAAAAGGCCGGGAATGGTGCGAGTAGTGGCAAATGTGCGATTAGGCGGAAGTGCCGGCAGGTTTTCGGTGAAGCAGGGCCCGTCTAATGGCAAATTTGTGATTACAGGTATCAAAAGGCCGGGAATGGTGCGAGTAGTGGCAAATGTGCGATAGGCGATAGTGCCGGCGGGTTTTCGATGCGGCAGGGCCTGTCTAATGGCAGATTTGCAATTACAGGTAATCAAAAGGCCGGGAATGGTGGGAGTAGTGGCAAATGTGCGATAGGCTGAAGTGCTGGCGGGTTTTCAATGCAGCAGGGCCCGTCTAATGGCAGATTTGCGATTTCAGGTGATCAAAAGGCCGGGAATGGTGCGAGTAGTGGCAAATGTGCGATTAGGCGGAAGTGCCGGCCGGTTTTCCACGCAGCAGGGCCCGTCTAATGGCAGATGTGCGTATAGTGGCACATTTGCCATTAGGCCCCCTGCACTTTTCCCGCAACTACTCCTCTTTATCCTGCATAAGCTCCTTATGGCTATTGAACACCTTGACCTTGGTTTCCGCCTGCTTGCCCCGGTAGGATGCGGATACCGTAGCGGAGCCTGGTTTAACGGCGGTAATACTGCCATTCGAAGCAGCGGAAGCGACCTTGTCGAGCGAAGAAGTGTACACCGGTCCAACGGTGATATACTCCGTCGTTCCGTCCGAGTAGGCAGCCCTGAGCTGTCCCTGCAGCACTTGCCCCTCGACTAAGCGGAGCTTCTTCTCCTCATAAGAGAGCCCTGTCATTTCAACGACAGTAATCGTCGAAGTAGCGCTCTTCCCTTCATAGATAGCGGTGATGACCGTAGTACCTGCCTTCTGTGCGGTTACGGTTCCATCCGCTGCAACGGTTGCTACCTCGGGATGGCTGGAGCTGAACTGCGCGCCCGCCACCACCATCCTCGATTCGTCCGAATAAACAGCCGTAGTGACGGTCTTCAGCGTATCCCCAGCCACAAGACGGTATGCGGGACGATCCAGCTCGATGGCAGTAAGAACCGGAGCGGTACGCGTGATGGTTACACTCTTCTCGTTCGTCTTGAGGCCGTCGACATAAACGGTGAACGTAACGGTATTGGTGCCAAGGTTCAGCGGAACCGTCCCGCTGAAATCTCCGCTGCCCAGCAGCGCAGCCGGTGCCCCGTTCAGACGCACCTCCGGCGTGCCCGTACAAAGTACCTCGACGTTGCCCTTCAGTTCAAGCGATTTCAGCGGCGTTTCGAGGTTTTCATAAGGCAGGTAGCCTCGCAGCACAGCTGCTCTTACGTTGTCCCCGACCTTGTAGGTCCGGGCCACAAGCTGCCGCTTCGTTCGCACGCCGGAGGCGTCCAGCGCGGAGATCACGAAACCACCCGCCGGTATAGGACTGTTGTTGGGAGCAGTATTGACCCAGTTCCAGGTAAGCGCCTGCTGCTGATTGACGACCTTGGTCACCTTGCCGGTCCCGTCAACGATTGCTTCCACTCCGAAGGTGCTGGTAGCGGTCGTCAGACCGAACGCTTCCGTGTAAACGTTCAAATTGTTCTCATTACGGCTTACATTGTACAAATCCCCTTCAAGATATGCATCTTGGTTGGCGGGTACGCTCATACCCAGCTGATAATCCTTCACGTACTCCACGTTCTGAAGAGAGGCTTTGACTACCGGCCAATTGACCATCGCGAGGTCGAAAAGCATCAGCCCGTTCGATTGCGACAAGCCGGCTTGAAATACAGACCGCTGCAAAGGCGGATCCTGTATATTGGCCAAGGCAATACTCGCATACATCGGAACTTCCCCATTGGTAACGATATTGCCGAGGGTAATGTGGCGCTCGATTTCTTTTTGCGTCGTCTGATACGTGCCGATCATAAGAAAATCAAGATTATCGGTATAGCCGGTCTGCGCGTAAGTATCGGTGTACAGGCTGTCCGCCGGGAACTTCAAGCGGCTGTCGTATCGGAAGTTCGGACTGCCCCAATGGACTCCGTTCAGGTAGTACGTCTCGAACCAGGAGCCGACATAGGCCGAGGTATGGATCTTCTTTCCTTTCAGTGTTGTATAGCGGTTCGTAAGCGAACGGACTTCATCTGTAAACGTCTTGATCGTCAGCGAGCGGAATTCCCACCAGTCGTTGATGAGGGGACCGAACTGCCGGGTATTATTCACATAGGTAAAAATGTCGGCGGGCCAGTTCGTCAGCTGTTTCCCTCGTGCGGCAAGGAAGGCCTCGAACTTTGCACGGGTCTGAGGGCTGAAATCGGCCGTTTCGTTGTCGTAACGAGTCCGGTCGAGAACAATGCCGTCGACGTCGTAGTTCTTGATAACTTCCTCCATATTCTTCAGCTGGAACGCTCGTACCTCATCGTTCGCAGGATTAACGAAAGCGACAAGGGATTTGCCTGTCTTATAATAATTGCTCTCGCGAAGCCGCAGGATTTGTCCTCCGTCCTCAGGACGGAATACGCGTTCTTCCCACTCCAGATGCTGATTCAGCAGCCCGTATTCGTTATGGGCAGGCGAGCCCTCGGCGAAGACGTTGAACGCTGCGTGAATTTTGAGGCCAAGCTGGTGCCCGTATTTGACGAACACCTCCAGCATATCAAGGTTTGGATTCGCCCCGGCTCGGGTAGGCGCCGTCATCTGAGAGATGTGCGGACGGCCCGTCAAATCGTTTTTCTTGTAATTGGCGAAGCCTTCTACACCTTTGACATCCAGCGCTATAGCCGTAACACCGGCGTCCTTGGCTTTCGTAAGCATATCGCGAACGTTCTCAGGAGTCTGCAGCTTGAAAATATTCGTTCCTTGATCAACCCAAAGGACGACTTCCTTTGCGCTGCCGCTCGGCTTCTTATAGAACGCGACAAGCGTCATGCGATCGTTTTCCGTTCCGTTCTTGGCCACGACGACGTCCAGGTAATTGATGCCCTCCGCAAGCCCTAACGCAAGCTGGAAGCTGCCGTCGGCCTGCAGAGGCACGGCCGTTTGGTTTACCCGTACCGTATACGAAGCGCCTGACTCCCTATTTTCCACCTTTCCGGAGACCGTCGTGTTCGGGCTTGTTACCGTATACCATTCATCGTTGGTCAGTCGAAGCCGGGCTTTCAATCCCTGTCCCGTCATGAATTCCGTTATCGGGACCACTTCGCCGTTTTTTCGCAGCTTAATCCGATCCCCGACCTTGAAATTTTTCGCGAGATACTGCTTGTAGGTCTTGTTGGCCCAGCTATCATCGTTAGCGACAAGGATGTAGCCTCCTTGGGGGATGACTAGGTCGGTAGGTCCCGTCCAGTTCGGAACCCCGCCGTTTATGGACGGATTCACCACTCGCGTCACTTGGCTGGCGATGTCAACGACAACAGCGACGGAGGTTTTGCTTACCGTAATTTGCGGCGCATATTCCCCAGTAAATAAAGCCAGGTAATCCGTTACTGCGCTTACGTCTTTATCCACGAAGTTGATTTGCTTGCGGGGGCCTTCCGGATCGATGGTAATATCAACCGGAGCGGCTTCCACCTCAATGTAATCGGCGGCACCCGGAGCCGTGGCAGCGTAGGAGCCTGCTCCGGTATCCGCCGCAAAGGCGGCCATCGGCCATAGGGAGGCGATCAATGTCAGCAATAGGGCGGAGCTCAACCATTTGGACGTTTTCAACGGCGTTTCCTCCTTAGAATCGAATTTCTTCTCCTCGTTCGCTGGATTCGTAGATGCCGCACAGTATTTTCATCATTTCGACCCCATCCTCTACGGGGGACAGCGTTTCTTTCTTCCCTTGGCACACCTCGATAAAGTAATTGATTTCATCCTGAAATCCGGCGACAAAATCGAACGACAGGTTATTGACCTGAGGCGTCAGATTCAAGATGGTGTCGTACTTCTCCGTGACGATAGCGAGCTTGGGCTCCAGCTCGGCGCCGCCTTTGTCGCCGTACAGCTTGACGGTGATCTCGTCTTCCTTCGCATGAAGCGTGAAGCTGACGTCCACGAGCAGGGAGGCGCCGTTCTCGAAGCGAATCATCGCATTGGCCAGATCCTCCACATCATTGTGGGACGCATCATAATCCGAAGCTTTGTAATAGGAAAGATTGCGCACGTTGGCGCGGTTGCCGAGCTTCCTGTACGTGTTGCCCGAAACCGATTTCACTTTCGGCCGGCCCATCAGGTACCAGCATAAATCAATGACATGAACGCCCAGATCGATCAGCGGGCCGCCGCCCGAGCGCTCGATATCCGAGAACCAGCCCCCCGGGTTCCCCAGACGGCGGATACAAGAGGCCTTGGCATAATAAATATCGCCGAGCTCGCCGTTGTCCAGAAAGGACTTCACGATGCCGGTATTCGAAGCGTACCTTCGGACGAAGCCGACCTGCAGCGTTTTGCCGGAATTTCGAACCGCCGCTTCGACGCGAAGGGCCTCGTCTACCGTTTTGCAAAGCGGCTTCTCGACGAGCACATGCTTTCCAGCCTCCAGAGCTGCGATGGAGATCGGCGCGTGGCTGTTGTTCCACGTGCAGATGCTGACGGCATCGATCTCCGAATCAGCCAGCAGCTCACGATAATCGGTATAGATACGAGGAATGCCGTATTTCTCCGCCTTCGTTCGGGCACGTTCCTCGTTCAGGTCGCAAATAGCGTAAAGCTCCACTTGTGGATTATTATGGTACGATCTCAAATGCATTTCGGAAATGGAGCCGGCTCCGATTACCGCAATGTTCACCTTGCTCATATCAATACACCTCATTTTATTGGTTTGGTTATACCGGATGTACGGCAGGCCAAGTTAGCTCAATACCACTCCCGGACAGCAACCGCTGGAAATCGCGGAGCTCGGCTTCCCGGTTGCGCACCTCGCGGGGCCGCAGACCGCGGTCGACACAGTAGCTTGCCAGATGGCCCGCCGCCTCGCCGATGTTCCACTCGACCGGATGAAGCCGGTAGCAGCCATTGGTAATGTGGGTAACACCAAGATTTTTGCAGGCTGGGAGCAGATTGTTCATCCGGATCGGAATGAGGCTGCCCAGCGGTATTTGGAACGGCAAAGAAGAAATATCAATATAATGGCGGTTGCCTGTGCTCGGGTGCAGGTCAATGCGATAGCAGCCGATCCCGACGGAATCGTCGAACGGCTCCGCCTTGCCGTCGGGCCTGCAAGCGGTGCTCACATGCTGCTCCAGTACCGTGTATTCGGCCTTGATCCGCCGTGATTCTCGTATGTACGGATACATGGCCAGCCCGTCCTCGGTCCCTACGACGTCTTTGCGCAGCCGAAGTCCGGGGTAGCCTTGACCTCCGTCCGGCCGGGGGGCTTCCGTCTGCAGCCAGTAGAGCAGCGAGAGACTGAGCTGTTTGGCATCCCGAAGATGGCGCTCTCTGTCCTCTTCGCTTACGTCGATGATGGAGCCGAGCCAGTAATCGTTCTGCGGCCAATTCACCAGGGTAATGCTGCTCGGATAAACGCCTTTCTCGAAGTTCCGGCTGTCGATGATGCGACGATAGTAGAACAGGGGATACCGGTTCGTCCCTTCGAAGAGCTCGTAGGATATCGGCTCCAGCGTATGAGGGCGGACACCGGACCAGCTCAGCAGCCGGTCGGGCCAGAAATCGGCTTGATACTGCCGCCAGAAGCTGTATTGTTCCGGACGTGCAATCGTGTGATCCTGATCTTCGATGTAATCCATAGCGAAGCAGTACGTGAAGCTTTGCATATCCTGCGGCAGCGGGTCGCCATCCACGGCGTGGGGCTCTCCGGTTTGGCTTACGGATTCCGCACCGGTCACATACTCGGCCCCTGCGAGCGGAAGCAGATCTCCGCATTCCGTTGCGTCCAGGAAGTAAGAGGCGGTTATTTCCGCGAGTTCTCCCGTTGCCGTGTTACGTAACGTTACCGATCGAATATCATCGCCGTCGACGGAGGCTGATTCTACGCGGTGGCGTGTCAAGATGCGCAGTCTCCCGCTGTGCACATAAGGAGCCAGCATCGCTTGCAGCACCGCTAAAGCGGCCCGCGGCTCGTGACATAGCCTCGATACGCCTCCGTTGCCGGGATTGAGATAAAGGCTCGACCGCGCCTCGGCACTAAGCGGAAAGTGCTGCCGGTAATAATCACGCACCCCGTCCCGAAACTGCCGGTACGTACGGGTGCAGCCGAACTGCTCAATCCACGGGTGTTCATCCGGCGGAACGGCTTGGCTTGTGAATTGACCGCCGATCCATTCCGTCTCCTCGGTCATGATCACGGTCTTACCCGACTTGGCCGCGGCGAGCGCGGCGGCGCAGCCGCCGGTACCGCCGCCGATCACGGCGATATCGGCATGGTATTCTTGAAAATAGTGCTTGCTACCCCTATTGGTCAATGAGGTGATCCCCCCCCGTTTTCGATACTTGCCTGCGATATATCCAGGCTACCCTCATTGTATTACAGCGGAAACCAGGCTACAGCGGAGGACGATGACTTCTTTTGGTACTTTAATAACTATCGTAAGTGGGAAATAAAGGGATTTCTGGGACGGGGGACGAATATTCATAGAATGAACGCGATAACTTCCTGAAACATCTGGCTGAAGGGGTGGGATGAATGAAGCTTGGAAAACAATCGGCCGTATTCGCCGTGCTCGGTGTCATCGGTATTGCCGGGTGCAGCTTTCCCCTGAATGAGAAGTATAGCGGAGAAACATCCGAGACGATCCGCAAGCCGGTCATTAAGATCGTAGTGAATAGCCTCGGCATGACCTTCCCGGACGGAATGGATCCGAACAGCAACCCCTACCTTGACTATATTGAAAACAATACCGGAGTAGAAGTGAATGTAACTCTTCCCCCGCTGAACGGGTACGATGAAAAGCTTAATGTGATTATGACCTCGGGGGAGCCGCCGGATCTCCTGAACACCACCAGCGCATCCTGGTTTATGAGCTATGTGAACCAAAAGGCGCTCACCCCTCTAAACGACTACATCGAGAAGTACGGAGAGAACCTGAAGGCCAAAATTCCCAAGGACGTGTGGGAACACGTCACGGTCAACGGGAACATCTATGCCATCCCCAGCTTGAACGAAGTAAAAGGAACGGAAATCGTCTATGCCCGTAAAGACTGGCTGGACAAGCTCGGGCTGCAGCCTCCGCGAACCGTAGAAGAATATACGGAGGTAATGGAGGCATTTGCCCGGCGTGATCCGGACGGCAACGGAAAGAAGGATACCTTCGGACTGTCGATCATGGAACGTCTCGGGAGAACGTCGCCGTTCCTCGGCGCATTCGGCGCACAGATGAATGCCTGGTACGAGAGGGACGGCAAGCTTGTATATTCCGGAATACTACCGGAGATGAAGCAGGCGCTTGCCTATCTGCGCACTTTGTATGAAAAGGATCTGCTCGACCCCGAATTTCCGCTCAATAAAATCGATGTTCTCGGAGAGAAGGTAGCCTCCGGACGGGTAGGGCTTTATTCCGCCGCATGGTCCGATACGAGGACCCACATTGCGGCCAGCCGCGAGAAGGATCCGAAGGCGGAGTGGATTCCGCTCGATTATCCCGTAGGACCGGATGGCAAGCATGGCGTCTACAGTACGTCCAGCGTCCGTTCTTACAATGTTGTTCCTATCCAAAGCCGGAATGCCGAGGCCGTCGTGAAGTTCCTTGATTTTATCGCAGGACCCGGTCACAAAAGTTTAAAGCTCGGGTTCGAGGATAAAGTGTGGACCCGAGTGAACGGGAAGCTGTCCATACGTTTTGAAGAGCACATCAAGCACGGCTACCGGGGCATCTACGGAGCGCTCGCAGATACCGTGGAGCGGGAAGTGACGCGGGACCGGCTTGAGGGACTAGGCGAGCAGTACCGGCTGTACGATAATGTGCAGCGGGTAGAAAGCAACCTCATGACGAATCGTTTCGACGGTGCGCCTACCCCGGCCATGGGGAAGCATCAAGTGAAGCTGTCCAAGCTTCAAGAAGAGACCTTTACCCGGATCGTTGCGGGACTCAGCCCTCTGGAGGAATTCGATGAGTTTGTCAAGAGGTGGAAGGATTCCGGCGGTGACGAAATTACCGGGGAAGTGAACGACTGGTGGCGGGACAACCGGCAGGGCATCGTGAAGTGACGGGGGAAAGGGAGGAACGGGCAAATATGATGAAGAAGGAAATGCTGCCCAAGCTGCGTAAGCTGCATAAGCTGCTTGCAGGCTATATTCAGGTTCGGCTGATCTGTTATTTTTTGCTTATTCTTGTTCCGCTTGCCGGGGTCAGTCTGTTTGCCATAGCCCAGTCGCAGACGATTCTCGAGGAACAGACGGGAGAGCGAACCCAGGGGGCCCTTCACACGATGGCGGACTACATTGACTTGACCCTGCAAAATATTGAGCAGCTGTCCTCTCTCATTGCGTTCGACACGAACATCAACACGACACTGCAATCGGTCGGACAAGAGCCCGCAAAGCAATCGTTTGTGCTCTTTGCGCAAGTCATGGATCAGATTGCCAATATGACAACGGTCAATTTAATGGTGGATCAAATCTCCATCATTCATATGCCTTCACGTACGGTCATCTCCACCAAGCTGGGGGGGCGCAAGCTGCCGGAGGGAGCGGAGAAGCAAGAGTGGTACCGGCGTTTAATGGAAGCGAACGGGGGGACCATCTTCTATACGCCGCCGGAGGGAGAGTCGTACTTTGCAGCGGATAGCGTACACCTGATCCGAACGATGGATCCGTATAACCGGACATTGATCAATCCCAATCTGCTCGTGCTCTCCGTCAAGAAAAGCGCGCTGATCGGACTGGCCGAACCGCTTCTTCCTTCGAAGAAGGCGAACATTTACTTATTCGACAGTGACGGCAGCCCGATCGCCGGGGCCGGGGCGACCGTTGATCTGCTCAGGTGGGATAAAGGCGGCGAGAGCCGGTCGATCCTAAAGTCACCGGATACAGGGGCGGAGCTGGTGTCGATCAGCGTGAAAACGAAATTTTCCGGCTGGTCCCTTAAGCTGGAGCAGCCCCTGCAGGAGCTTCGCAGTCACACGGACTCCTTGAAAATTTTTACTTACGCCATCCTGGCTGTCAGTTTACTGCTTGCTTTGCTAATCTCCTGGATTGTCTATAGAGGCATTTCTGCTCCGCTTCGCAAGCTGGCCTACGGAATGAAGCAGCTGCGCACAGGCAATTTTACGATCCAGCTGGAGGACAGGCGGGTCGATGAGCTTGGTTACGTCATTGAATCCTTTAACCGGCTGGCGGAAAACCAGAAGCTCCTCATTCGCGACCACTATGAAAAGCAGCTTCTGCTGTCCAAGATGGAGCTGAAATTTCTACAATCGCAAATCAACCCGCATTTTTTATATAATACGTTGGATTCTATCTATTGGATGGCGAAAAACTATGACGCCGATGAAATCAGCGACATGGTTCTCCATTTGTCCAAATTTTTCCGGCTTAGCTTGAACAAGGGAAATGAGACGTTCTCCGTAGGGGAGACGATCGAGCATTTGAAATATTATATAAAGGTGCAGCAAATACGGTTTATGGACCATTTTACCGTCCGGTACGATATAGCCGAGGACAGCCGATCCTATCATGTGCTGAAGCTACTCTTACAGCCGATAGTTGAGAATGCCGTGCTTCACGGCCTGGAGAAGAGAGGCGCGGGAGGAGAGCTTATCGTTACCTCTTTTGTTGAGGGGAATCGTCTTATACTGGAGGTAAGAGACAACGGAATCGGGCTCGACGAAGCTAGGCTGGCCTATATTCAAGGCGAGCTGGAGGAGGTTTCGCGGCTGGCATCGGAAGGACTTCTGATGACGGACCGGAAGAAAGGGCAGGATCTGTTCGGCCTGCGGAATGTAGTCACCCGTATGAAAATGTATTACGATCAGGAATCGGAATTTGTGTTCGAGAGTGTCCACGGTGTGGGTACCCGGGTCATGCTCTGCCTGCCGCTGGATAAATGCTTAGTAACGTCCGAGCAGGCAAGCTGAGGGCACCGGTGACGGAACCCTGCTCCGGCCGGGAATGTAAAAAATGTTAAGATTGCTTAGGATCCGCAACAAACGGAAGAAGCGTCGCGTCTACACAAGTAAATCCATTAGCAAGGATGTGCTTTCGGTGGCGTTAAAACGAGGGTTTATCGGTTTCTCCTTGATCTTCCTGTTGTTTGCATGCTTTCTTACCATGCCGGTACAGGCGGCAGAGGGAGATATGCAGATGAAGCTCCCTGCGTTTTCCATTGAATTGAACGGGAAACCGGTGGATAACCTTCACTTGAAATATCCTTTCTTCATTTACAAGGATATTACCTACATGCCGTTAACGTGGGAGGTCACCAGCACCTTAGGGGTTCAGCTCCACTATTCCGAAGGCGGCTTGACGATCCTGAGGGGAGGAGGCCAAATGGGCGGGGGCTGGTTCGGCTGGAAAAAGGAGCAGTATCCGCTCGATCTATCCGGCTCTCACGATGCGAATAAGAAGTATACGGCAGCTATGCCGGGCTTTGGGCTGGTAATCAACGATATGTATATGGATAACGGAAACGAAACGTATCCTTTTCTGTTGTGGAATGATGTGACCTATATGCCTCTTACATGGACCAATGCCCATGATTACCTGGGGCTCCAGCTTCGGTGGAAAGGCGACTCGACCCTCGATATTATCGGAGGGCAGCTTCAGGTGCTTGAACGTATCTACTATGATGATGCAGAGTATCTCTATATTTACCCCACGTTCGTTACTGAGAAGTGGCAGGGCAGTCTGAAGGTAAAGAAGTCGATGGACGAAACCCCCGTGTGGATGACGGTCGAGGAAACCGATGCGTTGAGGAAGCGAATCGAAGAGGAGAGCAAGCATCTCGGAGGAAGCCCGGTAACATTGACGTCTAAGGATGACGGCCTCTATTACGAGGGCATGAAGCTGCTGCCGAAGGAACAAATAACGGTGGACTCTAAAGAGGCAGGCAACCCCTTCATTCGGGAAATCACCGGGACCTTGTACCCGTTAGGGTCAGATCGTTCCTTTCTGGACGTAACCAAAGTCACGGCTTATAACTATGGAAATTCGATGACGGATCATTATTCCTTTCTCCTAGAGAAGGGTAATGCTAAGGACGTCTCCGACACGTTTCAAAATCCCGCCCGAATCATTCCGAATCCGGACGGCAGCTTTTGGATGGCCTCTAACGGCACAAGCATGATGCGCGGCCGGATTGTGCCCGGAACGCGTAAGCTGGCTCTAGTGACCGCGCAGGGAGAGATCCGGTTAGCCAACCAGGCGCTCGGCACTTACGATGTTACGGTGCCGGGAGTTACGAATCCGGGGTTACATCCATTGGACTCCGAGGGGAGACTCTTGATTTACGCTCATGAGCTTAATTTTGACCCGCAGCAATCTCCTAACCGTGGGTATTATCGGATCGATACGGACCTCCGTACGACTAAGGTAGAGGATCTGGACCCGCTCGCTCAGGAAACGCCCTATCTACCGACATATACCTATGACTGGCCGGTGTATCGCGGGATCGACGGTAAGCTGTATCTCATCCGTAAGAACAACGATTTGGCCAATTATACAGACAACACCTCTATGCAATGGTACGATCACCAGCTGCTTCGCTAGCCTGTCGCAGGGGCTGCTGGTAAGGAAGTAGTTTCCGTTTTATGGGAACTACTTCTTTTTTTGCGTTATGGGCGATTACTCGTCGGTTCCTCCGTTCACGTCGGTACTAGTAAAAGTTAGTACTACAACGACTTCATGCCTGCATATATGATGGGGTTGTTGGTAAATCAAGGGTACACCGAAGCAGCTTGGAGGGATAACCGTGAACGAGGTTTACATTACAAGTATGGGAAGCTTTCTCCCGGGACCACCTGTCGGAAATGACGAGATCGAGGAGTATCTTGGCCGCATCGGAGGCAAGTCGTCCAGAACGATGCGCCGGATTCTCGAGCAAAACCGCATTCGATATCGGCATTATGCCATTGATAAAACGCAGAGAAGCCTATACACGAATGCGGAAATGGCTGCCCTGGCCATTCAACACGCGCTTCGCCTGGGAGAGGAGGACCTGTCGCAGCGGATCGATTTCCTAGCCGCGGGTACGACGCAAGGAGATCTGCTTGTGCCCGGCTTTGCCAGTATGGTTCATGCGGAAACGGGGCTCCCAACGCTCGAGATTGCCACGCACCACGGCGTATGCGGAAGCGGCATGCAGGCGATGAAGAATGCGTTCCTTCAGGTGCAGTCCGGGGAAAAGGCGGCTGCCGTCGCCTGTGCGAGCGAGTTTCCGAGCCGGGCCTTCAAGCACACACGCTTCGAGGAGCAGACGAAATTCATGGATCAGCCGATTCCGTTCGATACTGATTTTCTTCGCTTCATGCTCTCCGATGGTGCCGGAGCCGCTGTACTTCAGCCCATACCCAATGCGAAGGGGCTTTCGCTGCGGATCGAATGGATCGACAACCAATCGTATGCCCATCTTTACGATATATGCATGTTTGCGGGCACAAACAAGGAGAATCCGGAGCGCAGCGGATGGCTGGATTACCCTTCCCTTCATGCCGCGGCCAACGAAGGGGCTATCAATCTTAAGCAGGACATCCGGCTGGTGAATGAAATGCCCAAGGTCGGTGTGAAGCGTTTCTTCGAGCTGGTGGAGGAGGGGAAGGTGCAGCCGGATCGGATCGACTGGATGGTCTGCCATTACTCCTCGCATTTTTTCCGTGACGAGATCTTCCGGCTTCTGCAGCTCGGGGGTCTGACGATTCCTGAGGATAAATGGTTTACGAATCTTTACACCAAGGGGAATACGGGTGCGGCGTCCATCTATATCATGCTGGAGGAGCTGCTGCATGAAGGACGGCTGAAGCCGGGGGAAACAATTCTGTGCATGGTGCCGGAAAGCGGACGCTTCCAAACCTCCTATATGCTGTTAACCGTGGTCGGCTCTCAGGCGGAGAGCATGCAAAACGGCTTTTACTCGATGCGCCAGCCCGAGGCTCCGAAGCTCGACTACGATGGGCACAACCCGCTGCAGGCACACCTGGTTAGACAGCTGGTGAACATCTGGATTGACTTCGAGCAGCGGCTGGCACAGGTGCCGGTCATTCGTAAGCTGTATTCAGGGAAATTCACGTTGGCTGACTACATGCTGCTGATGGAGAACCTTCGCCAGCAGGTCATCGACGGCTCCCAGTGGATCGCCCGGGCAGCCTCTTATATTGCCATTGAGCATATTGACCTTCGGTCGCTGTTCATCGCCCATGCACGTGACGAGCACCGGGATTTCCAAATTCTCGAGCGTAACTATGTTGCGGTGGGGGGAAGGCTGGAGGACATTCAAGCCGGGGAGAAAAATATCGGCAGCGAAGCGCTGTCAGCCTACCTGTTTCAGCGGGCGAGCCGCGACAATCCGGTCGATTTGATGGGCGCAATGTGGATTATCGAGGGCCTAGGCTGCCGGATGGCGCGTTACTGGGGCGAGATGATCCGCGATCAGCTGGGGCTGACGGATGAACAGGTGTCCTTCCTGCTCTATCACAGCGATTCCGATGAGAAGCACTTCGAGCGGCTGGAAACGGGAATAAGGCATCCGATGCTGACCGAAGAAGTGGTGGAACGGATTATCAAGACAGCCAAAACAACGGCCCGCTTGTATCTACTGCAATTGGAGGAGCTGGGGAACGTATGAGAATGCAAGTAACGAATCCCTTTGAGGGGATGCCGCATGACAAGAATGACCCGAACCCGTTCCTCGCGGTCTATTTGGATCAGAGCATCCCTTTCAACAAGGAGGCTAAAGCCGCGTATTTGAAGGATTGCTCCAGCAAATCGAGGCAGTTCCTGCTTCCGCTGATTCGGCCTCTGTCGCGCCTGCTGATCATTCTTTTTCAACTGTACAAAATCGTCGTGCCTACCGCGTTCACCTCTTCTAAGGCTTTACACCGGGTGCTATATTGGGGCATGAAAACATTCATCAGTCCTGAGGCGAACTACATGATTTTGCGGCATTTTTATCTGGGCTCGGAGGTGCTCCGCTTTATTCGGGATAACGTGCCAGGGGTAGAGGTTCCCCTTAATCCGCTAAAGCCGACAAATCTGGACCCGGTGAAGGACGACCTGTTCTTGATCCATGACCTGAACCTATATAATTTCGTGATCAACCTGAACCGCGAGCTTCTGGAGAAGGGTATTGAAGTGACGAAGCAGGAGAAGCTGAATTTTGAAGGCATTACGGAAACGCCCATCCCGATCGAGCCGATGCCGAATCGCTGGACCAATTTTATGGATTTGACCACCGCCATCGAATGCTTCACGCCGGTCTATCAGCTGTTTCTTACGGATAACGATTTTTGGCGGGCGACCAACTCGCTGCAGCTGGACGAAACGATCGGCATTCTTGCGTCCAAGATCGTCGGCAATAACGAGCGGCTCGCACTGATCAACAATAAGCACCCGATGGTTCCGCTCACGACGCTTCGCGCCGGTTTTCGCTTGGTGCTGCATGGACTTGCGACGGAGCAGCTGCATGCCCTCTTAGTGGAGCTGAAGCTGAAACAGAGGCAGGAAGGGTTTTAGCATAGCATGATTATAAAATATCAAAATTCAGTATATTTATGCAAAAATCAGTTATTATATCTCTGATTTATGCTTGATAAAATAAGGTAATAGCGCTTTCATAAACAATTAACTTTCAGGAACTAGGAGCATGGCTACCCACATAGGCTATTAAAGAAGGAAGGAAACCAACGTGAATTATCGCAAGCTGGGCAAAACGGGTCTGGAGGTGTCCGCACTAAGCTTTGGGGCCTCATCGCTTGGCTCCGTCTTCCGGGATACGGATGAGCGGGAAAGTATTCGTACGGTCCATACGGCGCTGGACCTTGGCATCAATTTGATGGACGTATCTCCCTATTCCGGCTCATCCAAGGCGGAGACCGTGCTTGGCAAGGCCATCTCGCAGGTTGCGCGCGACCGCTTCATTCTGACGACGAAGGCAGGGCGTTACGGGGCGGATGTGTTTGATTTTTCCGCGCAGCGTATGATGGACAGTGTCGAGGAGAGCCTGCGCCGGCTCCGGACGGATTATATTGATATCCTGTTCCTGCATGATCTGGAATTTGTGCCGTTCGAACAGGCAGAGGGTGCGTTCACAGCGCTTCGGCGTCTGAAGGAGGCCGGCAAAATACGCTATTACGGCGTATCGGGGCTCCCGCTCTCGTTGTTCGAGAAGGCGATCGGCTATACGGGGCTGGATGCGATCCTCTCCTATTGTCATTATTCCTTAAATGACACGAGCTTGCTGGAGCTGCTTCCTTTGCTGGAAAGCCATAACATCGGATTGATTAATGCTTCTCCGCTATCGATGGGTCTGCTGAGCACACGACCCGTCCCGGACTGGCATCCCGCCGGAGAGGAAATCCGGACCGTTTGCAAGCAGGCAGCTGTTTTTTGCGCGGAGCAGGGGGCGGATCTGACGAAGCTGGCGATACAATTTTCCGTCTCTAACGAACGGATCCCGACTACGCTGGTCAGCACAGCGAACCCGGAGAATATCAAGAAAAATATCGAATGGGCCAATGAGCCGATGGATCAGGCATTGCTGCAGGAGGTTCTTGCGATACTTGAGCCGATTCGCAACAAAACCTGGCCCAGCGGTCAGCCGGAATACAATGCAACCATTAAGCTCTAAGGAGGAACGACCGATGAAAGGCGTCATTTGTGAACAGCCGGATAAGCTGGCGATGATCGATATGGCCGAGCCGGACTTTGTCCAGGGAGAAGCTATTGTGAGGATTCGCCGCGTCGGGATCTGCGGCACGGATATGCATGCTTACAGGGGCAGACAGCCCTTTCTTTCCTACCCCCGCGTTCTGGGACACGAGCTCTCCGGCGTGATCGAGCGAATCGGGGACAATGATGCCGGTCTGCGTGAAGGTGATCCGGTAGCGATCATTCCTTATATGCATTGCGGAAGCTGCATCGCCTGCAGGAAAGGCAAAACGAACTGCTGTATGGAGTTGAAAGTGCTCGGTGTTCACACGGATGGGGGTATGAGAGAGCGAATCTCCGTTCCGGTAACACATCTGATCAAGACGGAAGGGATGACGCTGGATCAGGCTGCCGTGCTGGAGCCGCTTGCGATCGGTGCTCATGCCGTTCGCAGGTCCGGTCTGCGGCGCGGCGATACGGTGCTCGTGATCGGCGGAGGCCCTATCGGGCTCGGTGTGATGGCCTTGGCCAAGGCAGCCGGAGCGCAGGTCATCGCCATGGATATCAATGAGGAACGACTCGCCTTCAGCCGATCCTGGGCGAAGGTCGATCATCTGATCAATGCCCTGCAGCAGCCGCAGGAACGGCTTGCCGAAATTACCGATGGAGATTTTCCTACGGTAGTCTTTGATGCGACGGGGAATGCAAAGTCGATGACGGATTCCTTTCAGCTGGTTGCGCACGGGGGAACGCTCGTCTATGTGGGCCTTGTGAAATCCGACATTGCCTTCCATGACCCGGAGTTCCACAAGCGGGAAATGACCTTGTTGGGCAGTCGTAACGCAACACCGGAGGACTTCGTTCAGGTCATTCGAGCGATAGAAGCAGGCTATATCGACGTCGACCGTTATATAACTCATCGCGCCTCCTTCGAGGAGTTGATCAGCTGCTTCGACAGCTGGCTGCTGCCGGAGTCCAAAGTTATTAAGGCGATGGTTGAGCTGTAATACTTAAACAAGGGCGACCGGAACATTTCCGAACGCCTTTTTGCAGAGTTAAAGCGAGTTTTGGAAGAACGGGTACATAAAGGGCGCTGCTGAATCACGAATGGGGCCGATTTTTCTGATAACAGAGAAATCGGTTTTTTTATTGGTTGCACATTTTTTTTGTAGCTCAGGCTCTCTTGAAATGTCGGGTTTGATGAGCGGTTTTCCCTTCTAAGAAAATTCTAATTTTCCCATGAGAAAATGAGTTCAGAGGAAAGGAGGTCATCGATTTGTGCTAAGACGCTTTCCGTTCAGAGAGGGAATGACGGCGTTCTTGTTTCTGCTGCCCAGCCTCGCGGGGTTTGCCGTGTTTTTCCTGATTCCCTTCGGGATGGGCTTTTACTACTCGCTTATGGATAGCCCCATTGACGGCAGGTTCGCCGGAGCTGCGAATTACCGCGAGCTGCTTGGCAATCCGGTTTTTCTGCAGGCGGCGGCAAACACATTCTTGTTCACGGCGGTTTGCGTTCCGCTGAACATGCTGTTATCGCTGGGATTGGCCATGCTGCTTAACCTTAAGCTGCCTTATCGGCAATCGTTTCGGCTTTCATTTTTATGCCCGCTTGTTGTGCCGGTAGCCTCCGTTGTGCTGGTTTGGCATGCCTTGTTCGACTTGCAGGGTGCGGTGAACGGGTGGATAGCCCGATGGGGATTCGGCTCGAAGGATTGGATGGAAAGCGGCACCGCGCTGTTCGTGGTAATCCTTGTGTATCTCTGGAAAAACATCGGCTACAACATGGTATTGTTTCTCGCCGGACTTCAGAACATTCCCGCCGATTACTACGAGGCCGCTTCGATCGACGGCGCCGGAAAACTCAGACAGTGGAGATCCATCACGCTCGTTTATTTGACGCCGACTGCGTTTTTCGTGTTCATTATGTCGATTATCAATTCGTTCAAGGTGTTCCGGGAAACCTACCTAATTGCAGGGGAATATCCCGATCCAAGTATCTACATGCTTCAGCACTACATGAACAACATGTTTACTTCGCTTGACTATCAGAAGCTGACGTCGGCGGCATTTATGATGGCACTGGTGATTGTGGCGCTTGTCTGGATTCTTTTTGCGGCAGAGCGGCGAATCGGCAGGTCGCTCGGTTAGCGGAGATTTGAAGCAGGGGAGGATCGAATGAAGCTAAAAAGGATCGGGCAATTTACTCTGGTAGCCGCTCTCGTGGTGCTTACGGCTATATTCTTGTTCCCGATGGCGCTGACATTTGCCAATTCCTTCATGACGGAGGACGAAATTACGGCCATATATGGCGTACTTGCCGGAACCGAGGAGAATCAACGGGATCTTTCTGGCGAAAGCAAGTTCGTCAATCTGAAGTGGATTCCGGAGCGTGTCACGTTATCGCAATATTACGATGTGTTAATCGGCAAACCGCAGTTTCTGTTCATGTTTTGGAATTCCGTCAAGATTACCTTACCCATCATTACAGGACAAATCGCGGTAGCTTCCCTTGCCGCCTATGCGTTCGCCCACTTGCGCTTTCGATTTCGCGAGCCGCTCTTCTTCATGTACATAGTTACGATGCTGATGCCGTTTCAAGTGACGCTTGTGCCCAATTTCATTATAGCGGATAAGCTTGGACTGCTGGGCTCGTACGGAGCGATCATTTTTCCCGGCATATTCAGCGCTTTCGGCGTCTTTTTGCTGCGGCAGTTCATGATGTTCGTGCCCGGAAGCTATATTGAAGCGGCTCGTGTAGACGGGGCGAGCCACCTGTACATATTTTTGCGGATCGTACTGCCGATGTGCAGTACGGGGGTTGCGGCCCTTTCCATTCTCGTATTCATAGACAGCTGGAACATGGTGGAGCAGCCGCTCATCTTTCTGAAGGACGCAGTCAAACAGCCGCTTTCCGTCTATTTGACCGTTATAGGGGAAGGGGAACGCGGGATCGCATTCGCTGCCTCAGCGATTTACATGCTGCCGCTTCTCTTGACGGCATGGTATGCGGAGCAATATTTGGTCGAAGGCATCCAGCTTTCCGGCATCAAGGGCTAATAAGCATGAAGGAGGTATACGAAATATGGACATAAGGCTGGCCGCAGGCGACGAAGAACGCAGCAGGAAAAAAGCAATAGGGCGGGCCATCCTAGCCCTTATCCTTACCATGGTTGCGTTAACTTTTTTCTCAAATACGCTGCTTACTCTTTCCCTGGCGGAGGTAACGGTTGAACAGGCGGCAGCCGGCCCTTTATCTCATGTGGTCACAGGCTCGGGAATCGTAGAGGCGGCGGAAACGGCGGATCTCTATGCGGAGACCAATTGGCCGGTGAGTGACGTCAGGGTCAAAGTCGGAGACAAGGTGGAGGCCGGACAGGAGCTGGTTGTTTTTAAAACAAGAGACACGGAGGATTCGCTGAAGGACAACCAAGCCAGATATGAGCAGAAGCGGCTCAGCCTATTGAAGCTGCAGGAGAACTACCAGGATTCCGTCCGCAGCGGGGATGAGAAGCAAACGCGTAGCTTATCCCGGGATATCGAAAGCATCCAACTGGATATGCAGATTCTTGAGCGGCAAATCGCCAATCTGCAGCGTCAGCTGTCCGAGTCTTCGCAGCTAAGAGCCCCTGTTACCGGTGTAGTTACCGAGCTGAACGCGGTGAAGGGTGCGGCCGTTCCAAGCGGGAAACCCGCCTTGCGTATCGCCGACTGGTCCAAGGGTCAGCAGCTGAAAGCGACGATTGATATCGCAAAGGCTCCCTATGTTGCCGTCGGGGACGAGACGGAGATTCTCTTTGCCGCATTAAATAATGCACGGATTAGGGCTAAAATTACCGAGATCCGCGATGCGGCAGACGGCGCTTCCGCTGCGTCACACAAGGAGCAAAAGGAAATGACGTTCACGCTTCGGGATGACCGCTTGAACGGAGGGGAGAGCGGCGAGTTTACTATCACCAAAAAATCAGCAACGCTTCGAGCTTTGCTGCCCAATGAAGCCGTTCGTCAAGATGATAAGGGGACGTATGTCCTGGTGCTTAAGGAGAAAAAAGGGCCGCTTGGCAGCGAATATGTTCTACAACGGGCTTCGGTTCAGACAGGAGACGCAGATGACGGCAAAACCTCCATCGATAACGGCATCACACCGCTGGATAAGGTGGTTGTCTCCAGCAGCAAGCCTGTTGCAGAAGGAGACCGGGTGCTGAACCGCAGCAGATGATGGGACAGAAAGGAGGCAAAAACCTATGCAGAGCTCCCGACTAGCCGGATGGATGGTGTTTACCGGGATTCTCCTGGTGCTAGCGAGCATCGGACTCTTAAAGTCCGTCGCGGACGACTGGGAGCAAGCGAACGGTCCCCTACTCCAGCAGAAGATTACAGTGAATGCCGGTCGTTCCGAGGCAGCAGGGAGCACGCCGGGACTTCATTGGAAAGACGCAGAGCGATTGGCCCAGAGGTGGAGCCCGCTTCCTATGGCCTATTCGGCCAGAACACAAACCGCAGCGTCCTCCGGCAGCAATGCCGCCCATACCGACGTCTTCGGGGTGAGCGGAAGCTTTCGGGATTTTACCGCCATCCCCATGGTGAACGGTTCGTCCATCACGCAAAAGCCCGTCGATGAACATAGCCGTGTAGCCGTCATAGGAGCTCGTGTTGCCGATAGCTTGTTTCGCTCTACATCGGTCGCAGGCAAAACCATCGAGCTGTTCGGCGTCGCCTTTACGGTCATCGGCGTATTCGACGACGAAGGCTCCTTGCTCCGGACGATGTCCGACGACGGCGTCCCGGATGTGCTTATCCCCATCACCACAATGTTCGACGTATATCCAGGCGCTCGAATCGAAACCATCCAGCTGGCGGTGAAATCGGACGCCGCCTTCGGTGTGGAGAATAAGGCGAGCGAGGCCCTTAGAGCCATCGGCCGTAATCCGGCCGAGTTCAATTTCATTCACGATTCGCTTACGTTTGCGCGGTTAACCCAGCTAAGATTTCTGCTGCTTACTATCTGCATGTGGATAACGGTGGTCCTTCTTGCTCGTTTCATCGTTCGGCACATCAGAGTAATCTACGATTTGCTGCGAAGCAGGCTTATCACCGATAACTGGACTGATGCGCTTCGCAACGAACGTTCCCGGCTTACGAGGCATTTACTTGCAGTGATCATTATGGCGGGGGGCGCCGTGGGATTGTGGAAGCTCACTATATTTCGATTCGATGTCCCCCCGGAGTGGATTCCGGAGCAAATCATCGACATTTCGTTCTATATGGATAAACTTCGGAGCTTATGGCAAGAGCAGGCATCGCAGATAGGGTATCTCCCACCGCCGCATGAGCTTATTGCGGATGCTGCGGGGCAGCTGACGGTGAAGCTTTTTATCGCGGGAGCCATGATCGGGTTGCCTCTATTCCTGCTTGGCCTCCGGCTCTGGGCATTGGAGCGGATTGCCTTATCCATCCAACTGCAGCGCTTGTGTATTTATGTGGTGTTATCAGCGGTCGCCGCATTCAGTGCGGCACGCTCGGCGGGGATGGCTTACCGAATCGAACCGCTGGAATATACGGTTGCAATTGCCTTGTTTCTCGTTTCTATTCTTCATTTTAATAAAGGAGTGACACCTTCACATGGTAAAAATGTCAGCTAAAACATCGGTAATCGCTTGTTCCGCTCTATCCATGCTCGTCCTGTCCGCTTGTTCGGGAGGCGGTGCAGGAATCACTGCAGGCAATGACGGCAGCAGCCCGGCCTCTTCCTCGGGAACCAAAACCGTCACGCTGTCCGTTATGACGTCAGATCGTTTTCTTGAGCTCGCCAAGCAGAAGTTTGAAGAGAAGCATCCGGACATCAAAATCGACATTAAGGAATATGTTGCAGCTCCGGATACAGGGGCGAAAGGGCAAAATATGATGGTCATGAACCGGCCGGACCCGAAAAATACCGAAAAGTACGTCACGACCGTGGGAGCGGAGCTGATGAGCGGCAAGGCATCGGATCTGATTGTTATGAACGAGCTGCCTTATAAAAAATACGCGGACAAGAAGCTGCTGGAAAACATCAGTGAGCTGATGGGCAAAGATGCTTCCTACCGGACGGACAATTACTATACGGCAATCCTCGATGCAATGAAGTATAACGGATCCCTATACACGATCCCGGTAAAGATAGGTTTGAATACATGGATCGGGAATGAAGCCGTATTGAACGGTGTAACCGTCGACGACAGCAATTGGACGTGGGCTGATTTCAAGAAAACCGCCAGCCAATGGGTAACGGACAAAAATAGCGACGGAAAGCCGGATGTGTATCCCCTGGGCCGAATTCAGCCTGAACAGTTAATTGCACTCATGTTAAACAGCAGCTTCACCAAATTCGTCGATATGGGCGGCAAGAAGGCAAAGCTGGATTCCCCTGAGTTCATCCAAATGCTGAAGCTGGCGAAATCGTTATATGATGACAAGATCATTGCTGCCGATGACGCCGATAATAACAACGTGGTTTTTCAATCGAGAGCAAACGTCTTGGGATATATGGATATGTACATGCTGCCGAAAATGAGTTTTGACGGAAAATCGGCCTACTACGATCTGCCTACCGAGAATGAGACGAGAGGAACGATGTTCACTACTTCCATGCCGATCTCCATCAACAGTAAATCGGCCAACAAGAAGGAAGCATGGGAATTCGTAAAGTTTCTGCTGTCGGATGAAATGCAATCGGCCCGGGAATTGAATGGATTCGCCATTAACAAAAATGGTGCGAAGGCGCAGCTCGAAGGCTTGAAAACGCTGGGTGCGGGAGAAGGGGGTGCCGGTAAAGGGCTGCGAATGAATATTAACGGCAAGTCCGCAACGGTTCAAGCGGCCACAGAACAAGACATCGCAGCGATCGAGAAAGTCATTGGCAACGTCAAGGTATACGCCGAAAGCGATCCGAAAATTAATACCATTGTTACGGAAGAAACGGCTCCATACTTCCAAGGAAAGAAATCGGCGGAAGAGGTAGCCAAGGTCGTTCAGAACAAGGTAAGTACCTATTTGTATGAATAAGAGGTACGGAATGAAATTCCATCGTAGATCGATCATAAGTCTAGTCAGTCTAGTCATGCTGTTGATACTCTCCAGCCTAAGCCCGGCTGCTTCGGCTCCGGTCGCTGCAAGCTCCGTAGATGCCCAATCTTCCGTAGAGCTTGCATCCGGTGCTCAGACCCTCGGCTCTGCGTCACTGGGAAGGGTTGACATCGGTGAAACAGGTTTTATGGAATTGAAGGATGTCATGCTGCTGCCAGGCGATGTATGCGGAACGACCGCTTTTACATTAAACGTCTATAACGGCAGCAACGCTGACCTTGAATTCAACCCATATTGGATCCGTTTGCTGTCCGAGGGCGGCAACAGCTTTCAGGTCCGCCTGCTGCCTCAGGATAAGAATAAGAATCGAATCCCGCCCCAAAGCAGCGAGACCTTCAGCTTCTATGCGAAGCTGAATGCGGACACACGGCTTCAGGATTTGGTTTTCCAGCTCATTCAAATGGATTTTTCTGTTCCGGGCTTCGAGAAAGTCCTCGGGCAGATCGATCTACCCGAGGATTACAGCTACGTGACCCCAACAGGGTGGAAACGTTCCTTAAACGTCGGTGGTGTTCCTTTTCACCACTTCGTTACCCGTGTGTCCGTGAGTCAAAATGACGAATATTATTTGCCTGCGATTTCTTTTGAGATGGAAAATGTCGGCAGGAGCGGCGCGAAGCTTCCTGAGCTGTCTTATTATTTACGAACAAAAGGCGGAGCGGCCTATCCTCTGCAGACCTCCGAATTGTTGAAGGATTCCTCTATTCAGCCTTTTGATAAAAAGGAGGGATTGCTTAGCGGGTCCATCCCGAAGGAAGCGGGTACCGAAGGCTGGGAGCTGGTCATTGCTCAAACCGTGGCAGGCGGCGATACCGGCGGCAGCATTCAGCTGCCTGTCGCCTCCTTCGAAGTGCCGTTCGCTGCGGCGGAGAAAGTATCGATCGGCAACGAGTACGATTTCACCAATGCCGACGGCACCTATACGGCGCGGCTGACTTCCCTGCAGCGATTGCCATGGGAGGAGAAGGATGTACTAACGGCAGCGATTACCGTCATGAATAAGGGGATCAAGGCGCTTCTGATTCCAGAGCTTCAAGGGTATTACTTATTGGACGACATGATTCGTATAGACGCCGCGAGGCTGGAGAATGATCACGTGGCCAGCCTTCAGCCGGGAAAAGAGATCACGATACAAATGGCAGCCAACATTCCGTATACGTACGATTTCCAGGAGATCAAACTGATTCTGCAGGAGAAGGAGACGACGGAGAAGAGTAAAGACTTGGTGACGTTCTATCATAACAAGGAGCTAATGAATATCACGGTCATTCCGGCAGGCGAGTCAAGGAAGCTGACGGACTGGGGACAAAGTGCGGTCTACACGGTTCGGGGCGTCCACATCTTCGAGGGAGATGTCTCCGAGCTGTATGCCGTTCAGCTGGAGGTGGAGAACCGGGAGAAGAGACTTGCCCTGCTCCGGAAGCAGGTCGCCCAGCTTAGGGCTGCCGATGGCACCTTGTTCCCTGCTACCGTGTCGGAAAGCAAGAGTAAACTGATCCCTGGGGGAAAGGCTCTTCTCTATTTGTGGGCGAAGCTTCCGAAAGGGTACGCTACCGAGGGGATGCAGCTTATTCTTGGTGACGAGATACCGGGTACGCCGACGCCATCGAAAGATGCGGCTGCGGCTCAGGCCATGCCGGAAGGATATGTGAATGCAGCATCCTTCGCGCTGCCGGCGGAGAAGAAAGAACCCAAGGGTGATTTTTCTAATCTTGAGGTTTTCCCGTACACCGTATCCTTCAGCAGATTCGGCACGCAGGCAAACTTCATTGCGGGAACCTTGCTGCTTGATTTCGACTATGAACTCAAGAAGAACTTCTTGGTGGAGGCGGATATGAAGGATCATAAAATTATCGTAGAGCTCCGCGACGAGCTGGCGAATAACGGGAAGGATATCATTTTCTCCAAAGCGTTCGGACTTGACGGTGCGGATGCAAGCCAATCCTTGCTGCCCGGTCAGCATGATGCGCAAATGTCTTATACCGATAAAGACAAGGTTTTTGCCGTCCAATACCTTAAAACCTACGAGCTGAATATTTACCACCAATTTCAGGACGGACATAAGAAGCTGCTGGCAAGCAAGGAGCTGGACTGGTTTGTTTATAGTGATTAAAAGGTTTAAGAAAAGATAAGCTGATTTTAATCTGATTTTCATTTTCTCTCTTTATACTGAATCCGACGGAGGGAACGGAGCGTACGGTGCAACTATAGGGAGGCAAAACATGAAAATACTCGTTGTGGAAGACGATGTTCATCTGCTTAGAACGATAAAAGCTTTGCTCATCGAGGAAGGGTATACGGTAGACCTTGCGGAATGCGGTGAAGAAGGATGTTATATGGCAGAGCAAGGCATTTACGATCTGCTGGTTCTCGACAAAATGCTTCCGGGAATGGATGGTCTTCAGATTGTACGGAAGGTACGCGCGAAGCAGGTCTTCACCCCGATCTTGTTTCTGACGGCGAGAGACAGCGTTGAGGATATGGTCAGAGGTCTTGATTCGGGCGCCGATGATTACTTGACCAAGCCGTTTGCCGTCCCCGAGCTGCTGGCCAGAGTGCGGGCATTGCTGCGAAGACGGGGGCCTCTCGACAATGAGGCGGGACTTGAGTATCATCGGCTTGTTCTAAACGTGAGAACGAAGGAAGCCTCTATCGGAGGGGAGAGAGTGGAGCTGACCCAGAAGGAATTTGAGCTGCTCGAATACCTCCTGCGAAATCGGGAACAAATTTTGACTCGCGATCAGATCTGTATGCGGGTATGGGGCCTTGATTCCGATGTAGGATCGAATGTAGTCGATGTGTATGTATATTACTTGCGCAAAAAATTAAAGGCCTTCGATTATGAGCACATCATCCATACCGTTCGTAATGTCGGCTACATGCTAAAGGAGAATGCGGTATGTTCGGCAAAACGCGAATCCGTCTAACCACGCTGAATGCGGCCGTGTTTTTCATTATTATCGCTTGTTTGGGCGGAATCGTATATACGGAGCTGCGTCACCAGCTATATGCGAATGTAGACGAGTCCTTACGGATGAGAATCCAGCAGATTCCGCAGATCCATCTAAGCAGAACGCTGGTTTCGATGCCGGATGAGCCGCCTATGCGTAACGAAGGATCACTCAAGAAAATGTTAATTCAGGTACAAGGAATCGACCCCCGGGTGTTCATGGTGCTCTGGGATGCAGACGGGACACCGATGCCGCTCTTGGCCGGGGAAGAGAACCTCAAGACACTGGAAGCCTTCAAGCCGTATCGTTCAATCCGAACGCCTCAAACCGTGAAAGCGGATGGGCATACGTACCGAATAATTGCAACGGATATTGATCCGGCGGTTTCCGCCAACTTACAGGTGCCTGCTGATTTCTTGCGCATACAGGATAAGGAATCCGCCTTTCCTTCGATGACGACCCAAGGATTGACCACCGCCCAAATTGTGTCCGTACAGGCGATCAGCATTATCGATTCCGAGGAAAATATGCTGAAGAGGCTGCTTGAGCTTATGATGCTCGGTATTCTTGGGGGAGGAGCCGTGACGATCCTGGCGGGATTTTACTTAGCCAATAAGGCGATGAAGCCGATTAGGAAGTCTTGGGAGACGCAGCAGCAGTTCGTCGCCGACGCGTCGCATGAGCTACGAATGCCTCTGTCGATCATCAGGGCCAACGCGGAGCTTGTATTTCGCCATCCGCATCGAACGATCCTGGAGATGAGCGAATCGCTGTCGATGGTGCTGGAGGAGTCCAAGAGGATGGGGAAGCTGACGGATCAGCTCCTCACCCTGGCAAGAGCCGACTCCGACCAGGAGGAGCTTGTGCTAAAGCGTGTACGGATCGAGGAAGTGATACGCGAAGTCGTGCAAAAATTTGATCCGATTGCCGAGCTGAAGGGCCAGTCGCTTGAAATGGACCTGGATAGCGAACTTGAAATCATGGGGGATCGCGAGCGATTGCACCAGCTGCTTATCATTTTGCTGGACAACAGCATGAAGTTTACGCCGGAGCATGGGACCATCAAGGTGTCAGCCCGCAGAGGACAGCAGGTGGAGATTGTCGTCAGAGATACGGGTCCCGGGATCTCCCCTGAAGACTTGCCGCATATATTCAACCGGTTCTACAGAGGCGACAAAACGCGCAGCCGCCATGGCGGAGGCACCGGACTCGGACTTGCGATTGCACAATGGATTGTCAAGAAGCACGGAGGAGAGATCACTGCAGAAAGTATGCTTACGCAGGGCACCACGATGAAGATTCATCTGCCTCAAGGGTAGGAAGTCCCATCGTTTAAAGGAGCTGTTTCCAACGCCGTTTAACGGCAGGGGCAGCTCTTTTTGTTGTGTTTCGGCAACTTGTTGAAAATGATAATCAATATCATCACAAGCCCATTTTATTGCGAAAGGAATAAGCTGTCAATTGTTTTTTTTGGAAAAAATGTATCTTATGACCGCTGACAAAGCTCCAAGAAAAAACTGTTGCATTGATAATGATTATCATTTACAATGAGCCACGTTAGCGATTTGTAACTTATTCCCAAAAGGAGGATGCACGAAGAGTATGAGCAATGCGACGTATCTCAGCAGCCAGGAACGACGCGAATCCAATGCCCGAACGTACCCGCGTAAGCTCCCCATAGCTGTTGTCGAGGGAAGGGGCGCGTATCTTAAGGACGCTGACGGGAAGCAGTATTTGGATTGTTTATCCGGAGCCGGCACACTTGCTCTAGGTCATAATCATCCCGCTGTTCTAGGCGCGATTCAAGATGCCATCAGCTCCGGCCTGCCGCTTCATACACTGGATTTGACAACCCCGGTCAAGGAACGCTTCGTGGACGAGCTCTTTCAGGTGCTTCCGGACGAGCTGGCACGCAGGGGGCGGATCCAGTTCTGCGGGCCCTCGGGTGCGGATGCCGTTGAAGCTGCTATGAAGCTCGTAAAGACAGCGACCGGGCGAAGCACGATGCTGTCCTTCCAAGGCGGCTATCACGGAATGACGAACGGGGCGCTTAGTGTTACCGGGAATCTTCAGCCGAAGCGCCGTGTATCCGGCCTCATGCCGGGGGTGCAATTCCTGCCCTACCCGTATGAATACCGGTGCCCGTTCGGTGTCGGCGGAGAGGAAGGACATCGAATCGGCAGCCGGTATATCGAGCGCCTGCTCGACGATCCCGAAAGCGGCGTTACCTCGCCCGCGGGAATGATCATGGAGCTCGTGCAGGGAGAAGGCGGCGTGATCCCGGCCCCTGACGAATGGGTGCATCAGGTAAGACGAATGACGAAGCAGCGCGATATCCCGCTGATCGTCGATGAGGTTCAGACGGGGCTTGGACGCACGGGACGCATGTTCGCGATGGAGCACGCAGGTGTTGTACCCGATGTGGTCATAATTTCCAAAGCGATTGGAGGCAGCTTGCCGCTTTCGGTCCTTGTGTACAAGGAGGAGCTGGATCTTTGGGAGCCGGGGGCGCACGCGGGAACGTTCCGGGGCAATCAGCTTGCTATGGCGGCGGGATTGGCTACACTGCGGGTCATTCGGGAGGAGAGGCTTGCGGAGCATGCCGCAGGCATGGGGGAACGCTTGCTAGGACACCTTAGGCGTATTCGCGGATCGGTCCGGTCGATCGGCGATATCCGGGGGAGAGGTCTGATGCTTGGTGTGGAAATGGTCGATCACGAACGACCTGCAGATCTTCTGGGAAGCTATCCGGCTCATCCGGTGCTGGCAAGGGAGATTCAAAGGCAATGCTTGCATCGGGGACTTATATTGGAGCTGGGGGGACGGCACGGAAGTGTGGTGCGTTTTCTGCCGCCGCTTATCATCACTGAGGAGGAGATCGACCGCATTGCCGAACTATTCCACGACGCCGTACTGAGTGCGGAGATCATTTGTTATGCAGGTGAGGAGGCATTGACGTGAACCGGGACTTTGCAGCGCATTTCGTGACTCCCAATGAAACGAGTCAAGCAAGCTACCGTCGGCATATGAACGATGCGACGAACATCCTGCTTTCTCATTTTGCAGGCTCGGCACGGCCCTACAGCGGCCTAAGTCCGCAGGAGCTTGCAGTCCGGCTGAGGGAGCATCCGGTATGCCCCGAGGAGGGTGTGCCCTTGCCGGAGGTGCTGCAGTTTATCGGCGAACAAGTGCTTGAGCATTCAGCCGTCGTAACGCACCCCGCCTGCATGGCTCATCTGCATTGTCCGCCTCTTCAGTCCGCGCTTGCTGCCGAGGTATTGATCTCAGCGGCTAACGCATCGATGGATTCATGGGATCAGAGCATGTCGGCAACCATACTAGAGCAAGATGTGATCCGCTGGTTGGCCGGGATGATGGGGCTGGCGAAAGGCGACGGGGTGTTTACCGGGGGTGGAACGCAGTCCAATCTGATGGGGCTGCTGCTGGCAAGGGATCACTATGCGTATACCCGCTGGGGCTGGAGGATCCAGCAGAAGGGACTTCCGGCGGAAGCGGGACGCATGCGGGTGCTGTGCTCCGATTCGGCGCATTTTACCGTGAAGCAATCCGCTGCTTTGCTCGGACTGGGGCATGAGTCGGTCGTCCATATTCCCACGGATGAAGCAGGTCGAATGCAGCCGAAGCTGCTGGAGCAAACCGTCGTGCGTCTGAAAAGCGAAGGATTCCTGCCCTTTGCGCTTGTGGCAACGGCAGGCACGACGGACCTGGGAGGCATCGATCCGCTGACCGAGCTTGCGGAGATCGCACAGAGAGAGGGGCTGTGGCTGCATACCGATGCCGCTTACGGCGGAGCCCTGATGCTTAGCGGGAATCACGCTGCCAAGCTCACGGGGATCGAACGATCGGACTCCATCACTATCGATTTTCACAAGATGTTTTATCAGCCGATCAGCTGCGGTGCCTTTCTGGTGAAAGACAAGACCCATTACCGCTATATTCGGATGAAAGCCGATTATCTAAACCCTCAGCAGGACGAGGAGGCAGGCGTCCCGAATTTGGTCGACCATTCGATTCAGACGACGCGCCGTTTCGATGCCTTGAAGCTGTACACCACGCTGCGGCATCACGGAAGGGCGGGACTGGCGGCGATGATCGATCATAATGTTCTTCTGGCCCGGCAAACGGCACAGCTGATCAGGCAGGAGCCTCGCTTGGAGCTGCTGGCGGAGCCGGCGATCAGCACGGTAGTGTTTCGTTTTGTTTCGGATTCGTGCCATGATCAAGACGGGGTTCAAGAGCGAATCCGAAGCAGGCTACTCCGGGAAGGGCTTGCGGTCGTTGCCCGTACGAGGGTAAGGGGAAAGGCATGGCTTAAGCTAACCCTGATCAATCCCCTCGCGGAGCTTCAGGACACGGGTGAAGTACTGCAGCAGATTGTTCGCATCGGAACGATGCTGGAATCGGAGTCACAAGGAACCATAGGAAATGTTCCATACCATATCGGGAGGTAATTCAGGATGAGTATACTGCAGACGAAGACCCCGGCAGGGGGAGGAACGCTGGATGCACGCAGGATTGCCAATCGGGCTGCTTTGCAAAGTCTGATCAACTGCATCCTTAGAGAAACGGATATGGCTGCTTGGGTTGAACAAGACGGAAACATCAATCTGCGAATCGATCTCCCTAGCCAGAAGGGCTCGATTCATGCGTCCGTTGCTTACAAATCCTCTACCGGAAGGCATTTGATCCAGTTTCCCGTACATTGGCTGAATGCCCAGAGGGAGCTTCAAACGGCGGAGGAGCCGCTTTTGATCCGTCGTCTCATTCAGGAGCTGCAGCTGAAGGCTCCGGGTGCAAGTTCCAGGCTTGCGGAGGAACTGATCGAAAGCATAGAAGAGAGCTGCGCCTTGACCGAGCGCATTGTAGCAGCACGGGCTGAGGATATTCAGGAGCTGTATGGCTGGGAGGGGGACTTCCTGACGGCAGAGCAAGCGCTTGTCTTCGGACATCAGCTGCATCCGACGCCGAAGTCCCGCTCAGGTATTTCGGAGGAGCAGCTGGCCGATTATTCTCCGGAGCTGAAGGGCAGGTTTAAGCTGCATTACTTCCGGGCTCACCGTTCGATTGTGAGAGAAGACTCCGCACGGAAGGACTTAACGGCAACCGAATGGATTGCTTCCGAGCTCCGGACGGCCTTGTCAAGCGACGGGGAGTTTGCAGAGAAGCTGTTAGAACTGAACGAGTATGCGTATATACCCCTTCATCCTCTGCAAGCACAGGTACTGCTGGCGAAGCCGCCTGTACAGATGCTTCTTCAGGAGGGTCTGCTGCAGGATGTCGGGCCTTTGGGAAGAGAATTTGCCGCAACCTCCTCGCTGCGGACGGTATACCACCCGCAATCACGCTGGATGGCTAAAGGCTCTATTCCGGTGCGGATAACCAATTCCGTGCGAAGCAATCGATGGAAGGAGCTGGAGAGGGGGGTCGAGGTGGCCCGGCTGCTGCAAACCGCCGTCGGTCAAGTATCCGAGCGATATCCCGGCTTCGAAGTGATCAGAGATCCCGCATATGTATCCATAACACTGGAAGGGGAAGAGGAATCGGGCTTTGAAGTCGTTCTAAGAGAAAACCCGTTCTACGGGGACGATAGACGGCATGCCGCCGTTGTGGCTTCCCTGCTGCAGGACCCGCTCCCGGGAGCGGAATCCCGGCTTGGCACGATCATCCGTACCTTAGCGGAACAAGAGGGCCGCAGTACAGAGGAGGTCAGCTTGGACTGGTTCCGCCTTTATCTGCAGCTGTCACTGAAGCCGATGCTCTGGCTGTTTATGACCTATGGCATCGCGCTGGAGGCGCATCAGCAGAACAGCATCGTTCAGCTTTGCGGCGGATACCCTTCAAAGTACTATTATCGAGATAACCAAGGCTACTATTTCTGCGAGTCGACGAAGGAGCTTCTGCGGCAGCAGCTGCCGGACATCGGGGAGAAGAGCTTTACTTTCTGCGAGGACGCCGTTGCCGACGAACGCTTCCGTTATTACTTAATTTTCAATCATTTGTTCGGCATCATCAATGGCTTCGGAACGGCGGGTTTGGCGGATGAAAAACAGCTGCTGCGGCAGCTTCGCGAGGCGTTAAAGGAGTTCGAGCCGATCAATCGGCCTTCTTCCCGGTTCTTGCCCAGCTTGCTGACCGAGCCGCAGCTTCCTTGCAAAGCGAATCTGCTGACACGGCTGTACGACATGGATGAATTAGTGGGAACGCTGGAGAATCAATCGGTCTATGTGCTCGTTGAGAATCCTCTGGTTACGGAGGTATCGTGCGATGAATAGTGCCGTTATTCCGAATCTGTCTCCGCTTTGGGATCATGATGAGCCTGTCCAGGTCGGGGACCATAGCCTTAGGGAGGAGATATCCTTTCGCAGGGTTCTGCTCGAGGAGGATCTGGACCGACTGCATAACTGGCAGCATCAGGAGCATGTCATCCCTTACTGGCAGCTGAATCTCCCGCTGCCGGAGTACCGTCGGCATTTGGAGGGCTTCTTATCGACGCCCCATCAGACGCTTTGCATCGGGCAGCTGAACGGAGTGCCCGTCAGCTACTTCGAATCGTATTGGGCGGCGCATGACCGCATCGGCGCCTACTATGAAGCGGAGCAGGACGACCAAGGGGTGCACCTGCTCATCGGCCCCCCGGCCTTTGTCGGCCGGGGGTATGCGCTGCCGTTGCTGCGAGCTTTAGTGCGGCTGCAGCTGCGGCATCCGGGCACAGAACGGATCATTGCCGAGCCGGATGCCCGCAACAGCCGGATGCGGCATATTTTCGAGAAGTGCGGCTTTCGCTTGGTTCGGGAGCTTCAGCTCCCGGAGAAACGGGCATCGCTCATGATCCTTGAGCGGAGCGTTTTCGAGAAGCTGTACGGCACGGAGGGATAGAAGCGTGGACCATAAACGAAACGCGAGGGAAATGTACGACGTCATCGGTGTCGGCATCGGCCCCTTCAACCTGGGCTTGGCTGCTTTGCTTCAGCGAGCTCCGGAGCTTCGCTGCGCCTTCCTTGACCGCAAACCGGAATTCGACTGGCATTCCGGCATGATGATCGAGGGGACTACACTGCAGGTGCCCTTCTTTGCAGATCTGGTCACGATGGCCGATCCGGCGCACCCGCTCAGCTTCCTCAGCTATTTGCACGATCAAGGGCGGCTGTATCACTTCTACTTTCTCGAAAAGTTTCATATCTCCCGCAAGGAGTACAACCATTATTGCCGCTGGGCTGCCGGACAGCTTGCTTCCTGCCGGTTCGGGCATGAGGTTCGGGAGGTGCGGTTGGAGGAAGCCCGAGGGGGCTTTCAGGTGACTGCTGCCGACTTAAGTACGATGGGGGAAAGCACATACTATACGAAGCATCTGGTGCTGGGAGTAGGAAGCGTTCCCTTCATTCCAATGCCGCTTCGTGTACATGCCGGGTCCGGCGTTTTTCACTCGGCAGAGTATCTCCGGCACCGGGAACGCTGCAGAAGCGCACGATCCGTTACCGTGATCGGCTCCGGTCAGAGCGCGGGAGAAATTGTGCTTGATCTGCTTGGCACCCGGTCGGAACCGGGCTTTCGGCTAGATTGGTTTACCCGGTCGTCCGGATTTTTGCCCATGGAATATTCCAAGCTGGGTCTGGAGCACTTCTCTCCGGAATATACCCGGTATTTCTACCGTCTGCCGGCAGTCTACAAGGATGAGCTGCGCAAGCGGCAAAGTCTTCTCTATAAGGGAATCAGCGCCCGAACCATTGCGGATATCTATGATGCGTTGTATGAGGCGGGGGCTGCAGGAGGGTCGGGTCCGAAGGTTCGGCTGCTGGCGAACACGGAGGTGCTTAAGCTGCAACCCGCCGACGGAGACGGCTATCGTTTGCTGTGTAGGCAGTGTGAGCAGGAGCGGAGCTTTGAGCATCAAAGTGATATTGTCATCCTAGCAACCGGCTATGAGCATGCAGAGCCCGCTTGTCTGCGGGAGCTTGAAGGAATACTTGTGCGGGACGATCAAGGGCGGCTCGTCATTAATGAGGACTACTCAATACGTCTGAGAGGCAATACAAGCAGCCGCATTTTTGTCCAAAATGGTGAGCTGCATACCCACGGTGTCGGCGCACCGGACCTTGGACTCGGCGCTTATCGCAGCAGCATAATTGTCAACCGGCTGGCTGCACGCGAGGTGTATCCGCAGAGGGAACGGCATGTGTTCCAGCAGTTCGGAGTCGACGAATGAAGGAAAGTGCTTTGTACCCGGGCAGAGCCGCCGCCCAGTTTTCCCTGCTGGGCTGTATCTTTCTGGGGCTGTTCACGGAGGTGCTGCTGTCGCCTTATTATCCGCAGTTTTTCCGTCAAGTCTTTGGAATTGAGAACTACGGCTTTACCGGCCTCTACTTATTCATGTGCCGGGTGACTGTGCTTTTGTTCTCGCCTCTATGGGGATGGCTGTCGCGGAAAGTAGAGGTCAAGCGTCTCCTGTTCGCAGGACAGCTCGGCACGGCAGCGGCTACAGCTCTTCTTTCGACGGCCGGGCAGCCGGAAACCTTCCTGCTGCTGACGATTCTTCTGCTGATGTTCAAGAGCAGCTACATGCTTATGTACCCCATGCTCATGGAGCTCGGGGGCGCGGGAGGTCAGGCGGCGTCGGCAGCGAGGTTTCACGCCGTCCATCATGCCGCCATGCTGCTTGCTGCCTTAGGCGGTGCGCACATGCTCCGTTTGGAGGAGCCCCTTAGCTTGTTCTATGTGGCGGCAGCAGCGGACGTAGTGCAGCTGTTGATTTGTGTATGGGCGCTTCGAGGGTGGAACGCCTTGCTCCCTCGGCAAGCGGAGAAGTCCGATCGGCTTCCGCTTAGACAGCTCCTGCACAATCGTCATGTGCTGCGAATCGGGCTTTTGTTTCTGATACTGGTGATGGCGAATCAAATCGTACGCCCTTATTTTACACCGTATGTGGAGATGGCGTTCGGAATGAGTACGACTGCTGCGGGCATGCTGTTTTTACTGCCCCATGCGCTTGCCCTGCTTCTGCTGCCGTTCCTGCGGATTCTAAGCAGCTCAGGAAGGCTGGGGCTGCTCTATGGTCTCGGCTTATCGGCGATGGCCGTCGGTCTTATACTGCAATCCGTCGCATCGGGTTTGGCCCTGCTGATCATCGGTCGAATGCTGTACGGCTTGTTTTTGGCGGTAACCATGGCTGTACTGGATATTTTGCTGTTTGAGCGTCAGCGGAGTACAGGGGCGGTCATGGCGTTCAGCATGATCGTGTCGTTCCAGACGACCGGTGAGCTTGCCGCTCCCTTGCTGTCGTCGACTTTGGTTCAGCTTTTTGACTTGCATGTGCCGCTCGTGGCTGCCGCCGTTTTATGTATTTGCAATATCGCAATCTTCGCCGGAACAGGATCATCTGCAAGAAGAAAGGGGGAGCACGCATGGAACAGCCATGGCACCAAAGTATAGTGGCTGCAGAAGCATTGCAATCCGAAGCTTATCGGGAGGTACGCAGAAGAATTTTCCGGCAGCTGGCGGAATCCGTCATCTACGAAGGAATCGTCAGTGTGGAAACCTATGCCTGCGGTGAGAATACGGCCTTTATTATGAAGGGGACGGATTCGAAGGGGCAAGCGGTAAGCTACCGCTGTGTAGGCCAGACTCGTCTCTCCTTCGGCCGCATACTGCTGCTGCCGGACACGTTCTTGATCAGAGAAGCCGGCAAGGAAGAGGCGGAAGCTTACTCTTTGAGGCTCTTCGTGGAAGAAATACTGCAGGTGCAGGGCGCCGCTTCCGATAAGTTGAGTACCTTCGCAGAGGAGCTTGAGCAAACGCTGCTGAAGGACACCCTTGCCCAATATGTCTGCCGCAAGGAAGCGCCTTTATTGTCTTCGCAGCACGGGGAAGCGCTGGAAGCGAGCGTCATGGACGGCCATCGTTACCATCCCTGTTATAAGTCCAGAATTGGCTTTACCTTTGCGGATCAAATGCACTACGGTCCGGAATTCGGGGAGGATATCACGCCCCTATGGTTTGCCATACGGAAAGAAGGTGTTCCTCTAACGCTGCATCCGGAGCTTTCCTGGGATTGTCTCTTGGAGGAGGAGCTGGGTACGGCCGTTCTCTATGATTTTCAATTAAAGCTAAGTAGTTTGGACTGTGAGCCGTCGGAGTATACCTATGTCCCTGTGCATCCGTGGCAGTGGGGCAGCATCATGTCTCGATTGTCAGGGGAGCTGCAGACAAAACACATCGTTATGCTAGGGGTTGCAGAGGACCGTTATCGAGCCCAACAGTCCATTCGAACCTTATCGAATCGAACTTCTCCGATGAAGGCTTCCATTAAGCTGTCGATGAATCTCGTAAATACGTCAAGCTCCCGGCAGCTACTGCCGCATCTGACGGTAACTGCGCCGGTCATTTCGTACTGGCTGCAAAACGTTGTCGCTTCGGATCGTTACCTTCGGGAAGAGGCAAGAGCCGTCGTACTGCGAGAGGTTGCTGCTGCAGCCTACGAAGGTTTCGGCGGGACGGCAGGTGACCCTCTGTATGGGGCTATCGGCTGCATATGGCGGGAAAGCCTTACCCGCTATCTCCGGCCGGGCGAGGCTTCAGCACCTTTCTTCGCTCTGTTTGCCACGGAGCAAGACGGAAGCGGGATTCCTCTCATCGAGCCGTGGCTGCGGAAGTACGGGATCGAGCCTTGGCTGATCCGGCTGATCGACCGGTGCGCGATCCCAGTGCTTCACCTGGCGGCAGTGCATGGCATTGCGACCGAATCCCACGCGCAAAATATGATTTTGATTCACGAAGACGGGCTTCCTGCAAGGGTTGCGCTCAAGGATTTTCACGAGGATGTGCTGTATTATCCTTCTTTCTTGCCTCAGCCGGAGCTTTGTCCCGACTGGAAGGAAGTCCACAAGAGGTACTCGGACCCAGCCGTCAGGGCCAACTTCGAGGCGGAACGTATCGAGCCTCTTCGGTACTTGACTTTAGGCGCGTTGTTCTTCGTGAACCTGGCTGAGCTAGCCATGCTGCTTGCCGACCGGTATGGGTATCAGGAGCAGCGCTTCTGGGAGCTTACGGCGGAGCGGATCCATCGGCACGGGGAGAGAAGCCCGCAATGGAAAGCCCGATTGGAGGAGCTGAACCTATTCACACCGACTACCTGCGTCGAGCGGCTTACCTATAAACGGCTGACTTCTTCGCAGGTCGGGCGAATGCACGAGGTAGTCAATCCGCTTGCCCCTTACAAGGCCGGATGGACAGAAAGGGAGGAGAATCATGCGATTTCGGGTTAATCATGTGAGCTATGATATTTCTGATATTCGAAAGCAGTGGCGGGCGTGGAGCCGTCAAATACCGCTGCGGGAGCTGGAAGGAACGCGGGTAGCTCTATGCCTGGCTGATGCCGCAGAGCTGTTGCAAATGGTTCTTTATACCAGAGAGTTCGGCTGCTCCGTTCTCCTGCTGCATGGAGGAACACCGTTCGTGACGGCAAGGAGGCTCGCCGGGGATGCCGGCTGCACCAGGCTGCTCTGCGGAATCGGCGACGGCTTACTCCAGCTTGACACTGAGCCGAAAAGTACGGAAGTGCCGCTGCAGTCGGGAGGACTGTTAATGTACAGTTCCGGAACGACGGGCCTTCCGAAGCTGATCGGCCGCAGCTGGACGGACATTGACCTGGAAATTGCAGCATACAACCAAGCGCTGACACTGGATCCCGAGATCACCCCTGTGGTCATTTCACCGGTGAATCATGCGTACGGCCTGATCAGCGGTGTCTTATCGGCATTGGCAAGGGGAGCCGAACCCCACATTGCGACGTATACGAATCCTAAGCTTACGATCAACCTGCTGCAGGAAGAAACAAGGCATATCCTCTATGGCGTGCCTGTAACCTTGCATACGCTGCATTCTCTCGCTCCGAAGCAGCGCTTCTATCAGCTGATGAGCTCGGGAGCCCCGATGCCTCAAAGCTTGCTTGAGCTTTTATCCTCGGTCACAGTGGAAGGGGTTGGCCAGCAGTACGGCTGCTCGGAGGCCGGCTGTATCAGTGCCGTCAAGGCGATGGAAGTGTGTCATGAGGTCGGAAGGCCGCTTGAGCATATGGAGGTAACGGGTGCCGGGGAGGATGCAGGGAGGCCGGCTGAGCTTGTTGTCCGGGTAAACGGACAACAACTCATCCGCACGGGTGACCTTGTTTACGTAGAGAAAGGGAGCCTCCATTGGATGTCCCGGCTGGATGATGTCATTAATGTATCGGGGCTTAAGGTATACCCTGCCGAAGTAGAGAACGTGATTCTTGGTCTGGAAGGCGTACGGGAATGCGTGGTTTACCGCGGAAAGCATCCCGTTATGGGCGAGCAGGTCCTATGTATGGCGGCTGCAGAGCCAAGGGTTACGTCGGATGCCATCCGAAGCCGGTGCGTGGGGCGGCTGGCCCCTTACAAAATCCCCTCACAAATTCAGCTTGTCGAAAAGCTGCCGAGGAATGCGACCGGCAAGATCAGCCGGAAACAGCTGGAGGAGGCGGAGCGTAATCAATGAAGCAGGGTCAATGGATTTTTTATTTGGAGCAATGGATGAAAACAAGGCTGGGACGAAAGGACATTCCGGCGCTGCAGGAGCAGCATCGGTTAAATGAAGATCTCGGCATCGATTCGGTGATGCTGCTTCAGCTTTTGGTATGGATGGAGGTGGAGCTGGGTCTCCCGATTCCGGAGGAGGAAGTCGATCCGAGGATATTTGACACCGTAGGCTCCCTTTTGCAATTTATGGAGAGCCTGCAGGGCTGCCGAAACAACACACCATGCTAGGGGGGGAGTCTCATGTTTGGATGGAAGGAGCAGCGCATCAAGGTTCACTGTGTGGCCAGCTGCTTGTGCGAGGTTGTGAAGCGTTATAGTGAGATCGATTACCGTCCCTTTTACTTCGGGGTGTGGGATGAACCCTTCGCGGTGAACGAGAACGGGCTTTCGTATTTTTCGCCTGATTTTAAGCATGAGCGGATGCTGCGGTGGCACGAGCACCTGTTCGGCTCCCGTGTGTCCCGCTGGCATGATGCGCACCTCGGGGCGGAACGCAACGCGCAGCGACTTATTGAGCTCGTTGCCGATACGAACGATCACTTTCACGTTGTCGTTCAGATCGACATGTCCCTGCTCCCGGAGCGGGAGAACAAGTTTCAGCTGTCCCCGTTTCCTCATTATGTGTTGGTATCGGCAACAGAGAAGAACGAGGAATGGTACCTGCTGGACGCGGATATGAAGTGGGAGGGCCGGGTGGACCGTGACTGGGTGGTTCAGGCATTTGTCGGGAATCCGTATCCGGACGGATTTGTTATCGAGACCCAGCACCTGCGCTCTCCGGATGAGGCGGATGTAAGCTCGTTTTTCTATGATAGCTGTCCTGCTTCATCCAGTCCGCTTGCTTCAAGTCTTCGGGCGATGATTACCTCTTATGCTTCCGATTCTGTGAAGCTGCCTCAGCTGGCGGATGCGCTCAAGCATCTGCACGTCATTGTCATACGGAAGTACAGCTACGATTACGCACTGATGTTCTTGCACGATGAGCTGGGGCTCGGGCGGGAGCATTATGAACATTGGGCGCAGCAAATCCGGGATGCGGTTCAAGCCTACAATACCGTGCAATATATTGCCGTCAAAATGGCCCTGACGGGCCGGACGAACCAGCTGCCCTCCGTTATGGAGGCTTTGGATCGAGCGGATGACCTGGAGCAGCGGCTGAAGAAGGAGCTGGAGCGAGAGGTCTCGCTCTGGTCAGCGATGAGGAGGGCTGCCCATGTCTGATTCAGGGGCATTGCTTTGCTCGCTATGTACGATTTCGTTTCGTCACGCTCTCATCTCTTTCGACCAGATCCTGCAGTATGCCGACCGGCACGGCTTTGACGGTGTGGAGCTATGGGGAGTCCATGCACGTCAGCTGTATGAGCAGCGTCAGCAGGAGCGCTTGTCGCTAGGACGGCTCCATGTGTCGATGATCAGCGATTATTTGGACATCGGCTCAGACGCGGATATGGCTGCTACGATCACAAGATGCTGCGAATTGCTTAAGGTCGCGGAGTGGGCGGACGCGAAGCATATCCGTACCTTCGCAGGGAGGAAGCCGAGCAAGCTTGTCAATACCAAGGAGCTGGAATGTATTGTCGGGCAGCTGCGTATTCTTGGCGATTTGTGCTTGGCGCAGGGGGTTACCCTCTTAGTCGAGACCCATCCTGGGACGCTTGCCGACGATACGCAGTTCTCGCTCCAATTAATGCAGATGGTGGATCATGAAGCGGTAGGGCTTAATCTTGATTTTCTCCACCTGTGGGAGGCGGGTGACCAACCTGTGGAAAGCTACCGGCAGCTTGAACCTTGGGTGGGACATTTTCATTTTAAAAATGTTGCCACCAGAAGCTATTGCCACGTCTTCGAACCCCAGGAAGTATATTCCCCCAGCGGCAAGCGGGAAGGGATGGCGGCGTTGGGAGACGGTGCCGTCAATTATCGCGAAATCCTTCGTCATGTAGGACAAAGCGGGAAATTTGCCTCCTTGGAATGGTTTGGAGCCTCCCCGTTTACCAGGCTTAGTACGGACCTGCAATGGCTGCGTCAACAGCTGAACCAAGCGACTGCGGAAATAGGGTGAATGAACGTAATCCGGTTGGAAATCGCCTGATATTCCAGCTTTCTAAGATGTGGAAAATGAAGTAAACTAAAGGCAGCTTGTAACTAATGGGTAAATGTACGATTGGAGGAGAGGAAATGAGAATTCGGTATGACCGTTATCCGGGAGGCAAAACGAAGGCGTTGACCCTCAGCTTCGACGACGGGCGCGACCATGACCGCCGGTTCGTTAGCAAGCTGAACGAGTACGGCTTGAAGGGAACGTTTCACCTGAATTCCGGCTTTTTGGGCAAAGAAGGGTACATAACCAAGGAAGAGATCGCTTCGTTATACGCGGGGCACGAGGTTTCGGCGCACACCGTCGATCATCCGTTCCTGGAGCAGTCTCCGCCCGATCAGATCGTACGGGAAATCACTGAGGACCGCAAAGCCTTGGAGGCGCTGACCGGGTATCCGGTGCGGGGGATGAGCTATCCGTTCGGCACTTATAACGATCGCGTCGCCCTGCTTCTGCCGGCGCTCGGAATTGAATATGCGAGAACGACAGCAAGCCACGGCAAGTTTGATATGCCTTCAGATTGGCTGCGCTGGCATCCTACCTGCCATCACAAGCAAATGGTGGAGCTTGCCGACGTATTCGTTGCCCACCAGCCTCGCCACTCGAAGATGGCGCTGCTCTACGTCTGGGGCCACAGCTACGAATTCGAGAACGACGGCAACTGGGATCTGATCGATCGCTTTGGAGAGCGGGTCGGTTCCCGCGACGATATATGGTATGCCACGAACGCGCAAATCGTCGAGTACGCGCATGCGATCGGGCGTCTTCGCTTTTCTGTTGACGGGCGTCTCATCCACAACCCGTCGGCGAGTTCGGTTTGGGTCAGCGCGGAGGGCGATTGTGTGGAAATTCCGGCCGGGCAGGTCGTTCGGCTGTAGCTATCCGAGAATTCCCTAACGGTTGCGGATATTCGGGAAGGGTAAGCTTTCCGAATATCCGTGCAACATTCATTATGCATAGTGTCCGGTTTGCTGAAACATCCGCCCCTCGGGCCCCGCTTTCAATATTACTTATTCCCCCATCGCAAGGCCCATTTCTCCATTTCCTTCAAAGACGACTGAAAGTCAATCCCCTTCTCGGTCAATGAATATTCCACAGACACCGGTACGGTTGGATACACCTTACGTTCAACAATGCCGCTCTGCTCCAAATGACGCAGCGCATCGGTCAAGGATTGACGTTTGACAATGGCAACATCCCTGTGTAGCTGATTGAAACGTTTTGGTCCTTTAGAAAGCTCTGCAATGATGAGGAAAGCCCATTTGGCCCCTAAAATTTGTAGCACAGAGCAGATGGTGGCACTAGTTTGCCCTTCTTCCTGAGGTTGGTTCATCGTCGTCCTCCAGCTTATTAAAAGTTAGTAGGTCATAATATTTGGATTATGTCCAAATAATTTGCCTTCTTACATAAAATTCATAAGCTCATTATAATTCACTCTAAAGAACAATTAAAGTGAATGAAAGGAAGGATAACACGATGGTTAAAGGAATGATTTATATTCTCACCCTGGGAGTATTTCTTACAGGAACCTCCGAATTAGTTGTCTCCGGCATCCTTCACATCCTGGCCCAAGAATTACACACGTCGATCGCTTTGGCCGGACAGCTGATTTCAGCGTATTCCATCGCTTTTGCCATTGGGACGCCCGTCGTAGTAACGATTACTTCTCGGATTGATCGAAGAAAAGTGCTGGTCGGCGCATTATTGGTCTTTATATTCGGGTGCTTAACTTCCGCCGCCAGCACGACCATTCTTCAGATGATGGTCTCTCGAATGATTCTGGGGGTCAGCGCGGGTGTTTATCTTGTAGTAGCTTTAGGGGCGGTTGCTAAACTCGTTGCTCCTGAGAAGCTGGGAAGCGCCATCGGTACCATCGTTCTTGGATTTAGCAGCGCGATGATCCTAGGAGTGCCGCTTGGCATTATGATGTCCGGCTGGTTTCATTGGCAAGCCATTTTCTTATCGTTAGCATTCCTCAGCGCGATCATTGCCTTCTTCGTGTTTCGTTTTTTTCCAAGACTGGAAGGAGATTCGCCGGTTCCGTTTAGAGAGCAATTCAAGGTTTTGGGAAGCTCGGTCATTGTGACGGGACTCATGATTACACTTTTTCGCGAATCGGGGAATTCCGTCTTATTTACTTACTTGACCCCTTATTTAACCGACATTTTGCATGTGGATTCTTCTCGCATTAGCTTGATTTTGCTGGTGATCGGCATTTTTGGAGCCATCTTCTCGCGTCTCGGCGGTTACGGCGTTGATCGGTGGGGGGCCTCTCGAATCGTTATGCTCAGCATCATCATTCATATGGGGGCGCTTGCGCTGCTGCCTCTTGCCGCTGCCTCCTTGTGGGGCGCTTTGACACTTGTCACACTAATCGTAGCCTCCATGTTCTTGGCGGGGCCGGCCATCCAAACCTATTTTATTCAGCAGGCGCCTCAATCGGCAAGCCTCGTGCTAAGCCTTAATACATCCATGGTTCACTTAGGCTTAGCTGCAGGGGCAGGGGCCGGCGGAGTGATGATTAGCTCCAGTTCTACGACCTTCTATAACCCGATATTGTCATGTTTCATCATAGCGCTTAGCCTGACCTTCGCCATCATCAGCTTTTCCTCAAAAAAGGGCCAGGGAAAGCAGGGTGCGTATTCGATCCCATAACGTGTGTGTACTGTCAGAGTGAAATTACTGCAAATTGGTTGACTATCGTACAAATCATTTTCAATTTTCCAAATACAGGGGGCCTCGTTGTAGGTACAATAAGCATGTAAGCACCGAATACAAGGGGTGGTAGCGCATGTTGGACACCAAGTATTTGTTGACGGATGAACAAATGATTCATTTTATCACCAAAGGGTACCTTGTGCTCACCAACGATCTGCCGGAGCAGCTGCATCGGCGAGTCATGGATAAGATTTATTACGTCCTCCATGAAGAAGGAAACCCGGGCAATAACATCCTTCCGCGAGTGCCGGAGATTCAGCAGTTCTTCGACACGCCTACCGTGAAAGGGGCTCTTACCAGCGTTCTTGGCCCGGACTACTACATGCACCCCCATAGGCATTGTCATTACAACCGCCCGGGGAGCCAAACGCCGGGAGGCGGGCAATGGCATAAGGACGGGTATTGGTCCTCTATGCGCAGCCATCGGCCGTGGTGGGCGATGATATTCTACTATACTCAGGACATTACGGAGGAGATGGGACCGACGGCTATCATGCCGGGGACGCAATACTACGAGAAGTTTCTGGGGGACAGGGGAGAAACGCTGCTACCGACCGGCAAGGCGGGGACGATGGTCTTGGTGCATTTTGACCTATGGCATAAGGCCTCGCTCAATGTTTCCGAATTTGACCGCTATATGTTGAAATTCCAGTTCACCCGTCTACGGGAGCCGGAAAATGCTAGCTGGAACCACCAAAGTCCTGATTTTCCCGTGCCCGATGGTCTCCCGGCCCAGCACCCGAATTTGTGGCAGGACGTATGGGAGTGGCTTCGTGCGGCGGTTCCGGAATCCGCGAAGAAGGAGCAGCCGGTTCAAAGCCCGCAAGAGCTTGGCGAGCTGGTAAGTGAAGCATCCGAAACCGACGCCTTGAATGCAAGCTATACGCTAGGGCGTATGGGAAAGGAAGGAATCGCGGAGCTTGCCGCTCTTTTATCGGCAGGGACCCATCTGACGGCGGAGCGTGCCGCCTATGGACTTCAAGCGGCCGGATCGGAAGCCGTACCGGCCCTGCTGGAGCTGCTTGCGCATCAGGATGAGAGAAGACGAGGCCTGGCGGCGTTTGTGCTCGGCATGATCGGACCGGGCGCCTCGTTGTCAGTGCAGCAGCTGATTGAGCGGCTGCAAGATGGGAGCAGCTGGGTTCGCCGCAACGCCGTCGAAGCCTTAGGTATGATTCGGGAACCGGTTGAGCAGGTTGTGCCGGCGTTAACCGAAGCGCTGCTGAATTCGCTTCAAGAGGAAACGAACGACGCGCCGCAAGCGGGTTCGATGTACGTGAGCCAACAGAGCTATATCAAGAATAAAATCGGCTATACAGCAGCGCTATCCTTGCTGCGTACCGGCAAGGACGGCGATCCGAAGCAGGTAGTCCAGGCTCTTGAACAGGCCCTTTCCAGCGGGGACAGGTATGTTCGGGCTTACGCGGCCGAGGCACTCAGTCATTTGCGTACGGAAGAGGCCATAGACGTTCTGGTTCGTTACTGCCGTACCTCGCGGTGGTGCTCCGATACAAGTAAAGCGAGTACCTTTTGACAGGTAAGATATCCTCTTAGACATGAATGCACTTCTGCGAATCGAATCCCCTCTTTGGTATCGCCTGTGAGAAGGCCGTACATGCCAGGCAAGGGATGTAATGCTGCTATAGAAGTCAATTTCACAATTAGAAAGCCCTTGTGAATAAGGTTACCAAATGGCATGGGCAACACGAAGGCGAAAAAAATCGAGCCTTTGTCGATCTCGAACTAAATGTACAGTTCATAATTGGTTACCTGTGGCAGATAGATGGCGTTACAGGCGTCTTGCGCTTATATCGGCCCGGTAATGCTCCCTGTAACGTTATGAAATCACCTGATATGAACGAAACCGTCAAGTGCTCAGCACTTACCCTTGATTTGGAGTGCTCTAAAGTAAGCCTGTCAAATGCCTTTTTTGACAGGCGGTTCACTCTGCCCATACTTTTTTACTTCGGTCTGGCTGATCAAGCCAGACCCTGCCCTACGGCGAGTAACGGGGTGCAGGGGGCGTGCTCCCTGCTGTCTTTCTTTAATTTGAGCTTGTGGTTCGAATGAGTTTCATTCCTTGGCACGAGGGCAAAATGGTTCTTTGCGCCGGTTGGCAACCTGATATTCGTGGGTTATCACAAGTGAATTGTATACGACCAGAGAGCTTACCTGCTAAACTTACGACGCGCATGAAGCCGCACTACCTGAAAGATTGACTTTGCGCAGGTGATTTCCGCGGATTATTACTCTCTGCCTTGCTTTAGTACTTTGCCCTCGAGCCAAAGAATGTAACGTAACGCATTGCCTAACTCACTAAGCCGGAATCACTTCCTTTTTCATTCAATCATACCCTTATTTTTTATGCTGTGATGCTGTTTTTTTGCTTATCTACTTCCTTGGCTATGGCCCATATGAAACCTATAAGCTCTCGGGCTACTGCGGCGATGATGGTTCCTTTGTGCTTTCCTTTGAAAAGGAGCTTCTTGTATTTGTGGTGTAATCGCTTTTGTGCTTTCCAGGAGATATTGACAATTTCCGAACTCAGTCCTTTTTGCCTATCTCGCAGCGTTTTCCGTATGGCAGGTGAGCTCCGATAGCTCCAGGCGGCTTCAACCAATACCCTACGTATATGGGCATTTCCAGCTTTCGTTATCCCACCTTGCCAACGACTCCCCCCGCTAGAACGTTCTGATGGCACCAGCCCCACATAACTCATGAGCTGCTGAGGGGATGCGAATCTTCCTGCAATGTGGCCAAGTTCCGAAGCTACAGTAACGGCTGTAATTAGGGCAACGCCATGGAGCCCCTGCAATGCTTGGATCATGGTCGCTTGGCATCCTTCACTCGTTTGCTTCTCCATCTCCGCTTCATATCTTCGGATCCGGTTCGTAGCTTCTTGGATGCTGTTTCGGTATTCTTGGAATACCATATCCTCACAACACCGAGAAAACCGTAAAGTATCTAACCAATTTTCATATGGCTGAGTCCACACTCGAACGCCCTTGGGCGGGTGGATCTGATGGCGAAGCAGAAATTTGGTTAAACGCTGTTTATGCCGATTCCTGTCTTGTACGGCATCTTCCCTGGCCCGAACCAAATCTCGCAAGGCTTCATCCTCGGGACGTGGTACATAGATCTCTGTCAATTCATTTGCTCTCCAGAGCTGCGCTAGACGTACAGCATCTCTCTTATCTGTTTTTATTCGAGTATTCCCCTCTAAGTCTGTTGGTGCGATGACGCTGCATTCCACATACATCTCCAAAAGCCATCGATACAAGACGAACCCCGTAGGGCCAGCCTCATAGCATATACTTAACTTTACGTCATCATCTTTCATTAACTGATTAACTAGTTTACGAACAGCCTCCTTCGTATGCGAGATGACACCATGGAACCTGACGGGTTCATTTCTATTTTCGGGGGCGATGGCTACAGCTATTTTTTCTTTGGATACGTCTAGACCAACATATTTTATGGTTATACTCATTACTAAACCGACTCCTTTTGTTTGTAGCTCTGTTTTGGAATATTGATTTGATTGCTCAATCAATTGATTTCCAAATTCACCCTACGTAATGCAAAATGGTAGTCGGTTTCGTTCATTTTAACTTACTGTACCCAATATGCGTTCATCTGCCACCGTAAGATGAAAAAATCGCGTTACAGGCGTCCGGCGGTTATATCGGGCCGGTAACGCTTCCATGGGTAAAATGGATGTGAGGTGGACTTGTGTTCTAATATGTATAACACGCATAGATGTACAAAAAACCGTCCGGGATCGGACGGTTTTTTTACTTCAATTCGTCTCTGAATTCCGAGGGGGTTCTTCCGGTATGCTGCCGAAACAGCTTGGAAAAATAATGAATCGAGGAAAAACGGTGCTTCTCCGCTATCTCCGTAATACTGAGGCTGGAGAACTGAAGGTCCTCCTTCGCACGGTTCACTCGAAACCCGTTGATGTACTGTACGGGCGACATGCCGGTTTCCCGCTTGAACAGCTCGAAGAAGTATCCGCGGCTGATCCGAAGCTTCCCGTAGTAGGACTCGAGCGGCAGCAGGCTACCGCGAAGCAAGTCCTGGTCCAACTGCTCCAGCAGCTTGCTCATGCGCGGGTCGGGAATGTGTTCAGCTTTTAGCGCATACGAAAGAAAGAACTCAATGAATTTTTGAAAATGGCTCTGCACCTTCAGACTTCGCATATACGTTCTTGCATTGGGGTACTCGTTGGGCGTGTAAAACTTCTCGAAATACTCGATCCAAACCCAAAGCTTGTCAACGATCGTATACTCCGGAATGGCAAATGGGAAAGCCGGACCGATCAGGGAGGGCATAGCGGGGGCTTCGTTATAACAGATGAAGCTGGGATGTTCGAAAACCTCTCTCCGATCGACCGGAGACCAATCGAAATAACAGCAGACATGCACCATAGGATCCATCTTATCCGCGATAAAATCATGCTGCTGTCCGGCCGGAATGTAGAGGAGCGATCCCGGTGCCGCTTCGTAACGGCGATCCTGTACAGCCACAACCCCTTTGCCCTCGCTGATTAAGATGAGGGAGGAAGAGTAGCAAATTCTTGCCATACTTCGTTGCCCTTTAGAGAAAGGATACCGAGTTGCGTACTGCACATAAGGATGTAGTGCGGCGAAATCCATAGGAATCCACTCCGTCTCATCTCAACAGCCTTCATAACTGTATTACGATTATGATACTTAACAAACTTGATAACCTTATGAAAAATGATACATTTATAACATTGAAAATTTTGATATTTTTAATAATATTACGAATTCAGCGTTGTTATGCTTCCTTCTGTATACAAGCAAATAAAGCGTCCAGCTTCGCAGCCGCACCAGGAAGCTCCCGAGTCAGCGTAGCCAAATATGAATGCATCCCCCTAATAATAACCGGGTTCGGCAGCTCCTTGCCTGTCTCTTCGATGACGGCTTCCAACGCTTGTTGAATCGCACTCGCCGATTCGGGCGGCAGCGCTAAGGAGCAAAACCACTCCTTCATCGTACGAATATGCGACTGCGATGATTGTGCACTATCCGCTGCAAAGATTCGGTGTAACATGAATCCGGCCGAGACCAACGGCTCCGGCTGCTCGCGCATTAGCCCTTCTGCGATGTCATCAAGTCGGTTCAAGAGATAGGAAGCCAGCTCGGGCGGATTTAGCGGCGCTTGATACAAGATGTAATGGAATAAGTATTCCTTCAGCATCCCGTTCAGCATGTTAGCACAATCGTAGGCATGCGGTTCAATGGCAGACCCGTACAGCTCGGCGATATGCTTCTCTACCCAGCGAATCGTGTACACGGACTGCTCGACAAGCAGCTCCTTCACCCCTTGAACTAAGAATGCCGTTCCCTTCATATGAAGAGAAAGAAAATCCTCGTCCTCTACCACCAGCGAAATTTGAAGCTCAATGGATTTCAATAGCTTATCCCTCGCGGACAATCCAGCGTCGGCCTCCGTCTCCTGCAAGCGGGTACGAATCGAATCCATATAATACTGAAAAATGGAGATCAGCAGCTCTTCCTTGGAGGAATAGTGCTGATAAAACGCCCCCTTGGAAACACCGACGAGACTCACGATGTCCTGAACGGAGGTTGTATGATAATCGCGTTCCCCGAATAAACGGACAGCGGCTTTAAGTATTTGCATTTTCTTGTCGTTCATAATCCACTTCCCTCGTTCATGTATTCTTCCTATGGGGAAGGCTCAGTCATGCCGTGTAGTGTCATTGTATATTCTATCTGAAAACGTGTCAATGATGTGACTGACTGGTCAGTTTGGGTATATTAACTAAGATAGACAAGCAGCTTTTCTATTGATTTTCATGTGATATGACTTTATATTAATAAATGATATGACCAGTCGGTCGGGAAATTGAGCACGCCCCCAAAGAGCGTATTTTGAAGAAGGAGTATGCAAATGAACAAAATGACCGATTTTTCATTAAAAAATGTTGCGGCCATCATTATTATCAGCGCTCTGCTGTTTATGGCTGGCGGCTATTCAGCTACTACCTTGAAGCAGGAAAGCATGCCGGACATTTCGCTTCCGCTTGTTTTTGTAAGCACCATGTACCCGGCGCCGCCGAAGGATGTCATGGAGAACGTCACGAAGGTACTGGAGAAGCGGATTGTCGGAATCGAGGGGATGAAGCAGCTCAGCTCTACGTCCAATGATAATTTTTCGGCCATTACGGTAGAGCTGGTTAACGGTCGCAGTCCGGATGATGCCAAACGGGATATCGAAGCGGCGATTAAGGACATCAAGCTGCCCGTCGGAGCCAGTGAACCGAAGGTTTCCAAGTTCGGCTCGGCCGATTTCCCGGTATATTTCGCCGCGGTGCACGGGAAGGAAGGAATGAATCAAGAGGAGCTCAACCGCATCTATAAGGATGTCATGGAGCCTACGCTCAGCGCCATGGATGGAATCGATCATGTGGATTCCGTGGGTCAATACGAAGCTACCTTGAAGCTGAAGCTGAATATCAATGCCATGAATAACTATGGCTTAACGCCGCAGCAAGTACAACAAGGCATTCAAGCGGCCATCATGACGTCGCCCGCAGGAACGGTGGAGCTGAACGGAACCTCCCAATCGGTCCGTGTGGAAAGCGACTTAACGACGATTTACGGTCTGGAGAATATGAAGCTGACCACAGCCCAAGGGGCGACTGTGCTGCTTAAGGACATTTCCACAATCGAGGCCGTATCGGATTCAAAGTTCATTACTCGTTTGAACGGGCAGCCGGCGATCGGGATTACCCTGTTCAAGAGCAAGGATGCCAATACGGTTCAATTCTCCGATAATGTGGACAGTTTATTCTCCGGCTGGGAACAAGAATTCCCGAATCTTCAGTTCACGAAGGTTTATAATGCTGCCGACGAAGTGAAGAAATCCATCAATGGAATGTTGAAGGAAGGTATGCTGGGGGCCCTCCTGGCATCCATTATGATTTTGCTGTTCTTACGTAATGTGCGAATGACCCTGATCGTCCTGGTTTCCATTCCATTATCCATTCTCATCACCTTATGCGTCATGGCGTCTCTCGATATCACCTTGAACATTATGACGTTAGGCGGTTTGACTATCGCTGTCGGACGTGTCGTAGACGATTCGATTGTCGTTATTGAAAATATTTATAGCGAGCTTCAGCAGGCGAAGGAACGTGAAGATTCGGTCATCAAGCTGGCTACGGCCCGCGTGGCTTCCGCGATTACTTCATCTACCATTACTACCGCCGGAGTATTTTTGCCGATTGCTTTTGTCGGCGGGATTCTCGGAGACATTTTCCGTCCGTTCGCCATTACGCTCGTGGTTGCACTGATGTCTTCCTTGATCGTGGCACTTACCGTGATCCCGATGCTGGCGAAGCTGCTTGTACTTCACAGCGATAAGATCCAGCATCACGATGAAGAGCAAGTGGGCAAGATGGCGGGTAAATATAAGCAAGTGCTTGTTTGGTCCTTGAACAATCCGAAGAAGACCATTCTGGTATCCGTACTTGTGTTTGTCATTGGGGTCGGCGGAACTGTACCGTTCCTCCCTGCGGCCTTTATGCCGGAAAGCGAATCGAACCGACAAGTACAGTTTACCTTCAAGCTGCCGCGGGAGACTTCTTTCGAATCCATGGATTTGAAGATGAAAGAAATCGAGAGCCTGATGGCTGATGCGAAGAGCTCTGCCGGTACACCTGTCTTTGATTATTATGAGGCGATGGTAGGCTATGATATGCAGGATACCAGTGGAGAACGGGTTCCTTATCGGGCAAGCATCATGGCTTCCGTTGCCAAAGGGCTGGATGCGGAAGATACAGCCAAAGAATATAAAGAAATTTTGCTTGGAATGGTTCCCAAAGGCTCGGAGGTCGAGGGCTCGCTGCTCCAAGGCAACATGGGGGGCACTGGAGAGGACTTTGCCTACCTGCTAAAGGGTGAGGATCAGAACCAGCTAATTGCCGGGGCTGAAGCCGTCAAGAAAAAACTGCAGGAGTTCCCGGAGCTTAAAGAAATCGAAGACAGCTTAAGCGAGAAAAAGCTGCAGGTGGTCGTCGGCGTCGATCAAAATAAAGCAAGGCTGTACGGACTTTCCTCCGCTCAAGTGACGGAAGCTGTCCGGATCTGGCTGGCTAAGACCAATATCGGAGATTTGAAATTCGATAATGTCACCTTTACCACGCAGATTATGATACAAGACGAATTTAAAAACTCCATGGAGAAGCTTGGCAGTATTCAATTGAAGACTCCGACAGGAGTGACGATTCGTCTCGATGAAATCGCTAAGCTGCGTCAGGTTGATGCTCCAGCGTCCATTACAAGGGAATCGCAGGAGCAATATGTAAAAATATCCGCCAAAATCGACAGTAAGGATAAGGGCGGCGTGAGCACACGCGTAACCGAAGCGCTTAAGCAGGTCGAGCTGCCTTCCGGCGTTCGCACCGAGGTCCAAGGGGTCAACGAAGACATCCAGGAAAGCTTCGGACAGATGGCTGTAGCCATGGTCGCAGCAATCTGCATTGTGTACCTCGTCATGGTTATCGCCTTCGGAAACGCCAGTGCGCCTTTCGTCATCCTGTTCTCACTGCCGCTTGCCGCCATCGGAGGCTTCCTGGGACTGTTCGTTTCCGGGGAATCCATTAACATTACGTCTCTGATCGGTTTCTTGATGCTGATTGGCGTCGTGGTAACGAACGCGATTGTACTGATCGACCGTGTGCAGCAGCTGCGGGAGGAAGGCTTTAGCGCCCGGGACGCGTTGGTGAAGGCTGGACTGACGAGGCTGCGTCCGATCATCATGACGGCGGGAGCTACTGTGCTTTCCTTGCTACCGCTGGGCTTAGGCTTCTCGGAGGGTACCATCATTTCCAAAGGGCTTGCTGTTGTCGTGATCGGCGGCTTGACCACATCTACGGCGCTGACCCTGGTAGTCGTTCCGGTCGTGTATGAGGTTATTGATAGGATGAACCAAAGAGTATCCCGTTTATTCAAAAAGAAGAACAAAAAGAACGATGCCGCATCCGCCCAGTCCGTAACCGCAGTCCACTAAGCTAAAGGAGAAGCATCCATGAATCCCAATAATCACAATACGTTATACAAAAGCGCAAAGATCGTCGGCTCTCTTGTTCTCACGGCAGCTTTGCTGGCCGGCTGCACCAAGCCGCAGGGGCCTGCGGCGCAAAGTCAAACGTCCCAGCTCAAGCAGGTGAAGGTAGCCCCGATTGAGAAGAAAAAAATCAGCGAGCCCCTGGAGCAGGTAGCAGACGTTGTCTCCTCCATCCAATTGGATGTACCGATTAAAACAGGGGGAGATGTAGTTCAGGTGTTGAAGCAGCGGGGGGATATGGTTCAGAAAGGCGAGGTCATTCTGAAGCTCGACCCGACGGACGTGCTGCTTGGGATCGAGAAAGCCAAGATCGGCATGAACGGAACCCGTCAGCAGCTTGCCAAAGCGCAAGAGGATCTTGCTAACAGCAAACAGGATCTGCGGAACGGCATTGCCAAGCTGGAATCGACCATCCGCGAAACGGAGAAAAATTACAACAAGCTCCGCAATGACTATGACATGGGCTTAGTCACGAAATTTCAAGTGGAGCAGATGGAAACGCAGCTGAACAACCTGAAGCTCGATTTGGATAGCAGCAAGCAGAAGCTGGAGACGCTTGAATCTACCAATTCGCTCGCCCAGCTGGAGCAAGGGCTGCAGACAGCGGAGGTATCCATCCGTGAAGCCAATCGCACCTTGGAGAATTTGGAGGTGAAAGCATCGGTGAACGGAGTCATCACGGAGCTGCCGGTAGAGGTGGGCATGACGCTTTCCCCGGGCTTCCGCGCGGCACAAATTCAGCAGCTTGACCCGATCAAGATTAAGGCTGAGCTTACGGAAGAGGCCGCCAAGCTTGTCAGAGGCAAGCAGCAGCTTGAGTTTTACGTACCCGGCTCCACGGAGCGGACGAAAGGTAACGTCAGCTACCTAGCGGATGTGATGAGCACTCAAACCAAATCTTATTCGCTTGAGCTGGAGGTCCCTAACGCAGACCGGAAGCTGAAGCCCGGGATGAAGGTTCAGGTGCTGCTTACTGAGGAGCAGGATCAGCTGGTTCCAACTGTGCCGACGCTTAGTGTCGTGCGCGAAGGTGGAGATACCTTCGTATTCGTCCTTGCGGGAGATATGGTAGAGAAACGTAAGGTCGAGCTTGGCAGACTGAACGAAACGTTCCAGGAGGTGCGGAGCGGGGTGTCCGAGGGCGAGCAGCTCGTCATCTCGGGACAGCATCAATTGAAGGATAAAGAAAAAGTACAGGTTTCGCAATAATCACGGAATGACATCAGGAGGAGAAACCTTTGAATAAAACATGGACTGTTTCACTGGCAACCGTTGTCCTGTCTGTTTCCATACTTGGCTATGGGAGTCAGGCTTTTGCAGAGGAAGCGGCTGTATCGTCGCCATCGGCGATACAACAGCCCGCCGCGCAGGCGTATCCCCTCACTTCCGATTTGAATGTAGAAGTGAAAAGCTTGCTGAATGAGAAGGTAGCCGAAGGGACGCGAATCGGTGTTGTGGTGAAAATGAAAAACAATACGACTACCATGAAGCGGGTGCCCGAGTATGAGCTGCGTGTCGTAACAACCGATGGCGTAATTTACACGCTGCAGCCTAGCGCTTCGAATCCTAAGGCGATTCAGCCGCTGACGAATGCGGAGCTCAGCTACATGACGGTGCTGGAGCGTACGGATACGGTACAGCTGAAAGAGCTCAATTGGACGGAAGTCGATTACTACGTGTATCCGAAGCAGGAGACACTTGCTGCAACCACGCCGATTACTGCACAACCATGGACCGGCAGTGACATGGTTGTGACGGATCCTGCCATGCTGCGGCAGTGGGCGGAACCGTTCGTCATTCCTTCTGCCGTATCGCCGATCCAATATACGCCGGTGGAGCTCCGCAAGGAATCCACCGCGCAAGGGACGGCGTATATGCTGCAGCTGGAGGCTCATAACCCATCTTCACTGAGCGAAACGGTAACGGATTTCCAAATCGATGGGAAATCGGATTCGAAGGTATATCCGGGTAAACGTGTGGAACAAGCTCCTCTGGTATTAAATGCGGGCGAGAGAAAGTACATTCATTATGCGATCCCTGTCGACCCGGATACCGAGCTTCGCAGCTTGAATGTGCTGACAACCGAACAATTTACGGGGGCTGCAGGTCCTGTTTCCTATCAGGTAGGGCGTCTAAACATTTCCCTCCCGGCACCGGCTTCAGCCGCACCTGCTTATCCGGCGTACGAGCCGGGGACAGCCATGAGCTTCGATCCGCTCAGCACGTTGATTCATCCGGATATGAAGGTGTCGCTGCAGGAGCTGCACTTGACAGACAACGAGGATGAGGGCAATAAATTGGCTACAGCGAAGTTCCAGCTGACCAACGAAGGCGATCAGCCGCTGGAGATTCCGGTCTTCCAAACACGGCTGCTTAGCGGTACAGGTGAGCAGTACAGCGGACAGCGGCAGATTCTGGCCACGAAGTCGCTCGTGCCTCATTCAAGCATCACGCTCAGCTACGCCTACCGGTTGCCTGTGACAGAAACGGGAGAGGGACTGGCTCTTCAGGTGCTTGACGCGACATCGGCAGCTCCTTACAGCACAACCATCGCAAGCTATGGGGTTGCGGTGCAGCCGCAGGACACGGAAGCGCAGTTCACTGTATATCCGTTCAAAGCGAAGGTGGAAAGTTGGGACGTATCGTTCCAGTTCAGCGCTACCGCACTTTTATATTCCTATAAAGCCAAGTTCTTCCTGGAGCTGGAACGGATGCCGAACGTACAGGTCGATGCCAGCTTCCCTTCCCTTCAATTCGAGCTTTCGGATCAGAACGGAAGAGTCATGGCGATGGCCACGAGGCCCCTAACCGGAGCGAACAGGCTCGTGAATGGGGAGAATAACTTCACCTTCAATGGGACGTCAGAGCAGTTCACCTCGCCGCTGCACGTCAAAATATACGAGGTCTTTACTACCGACGGCGGTGAATGCAGAAGGCTGGTTGCCGATTTTATCGATAATTAAGGGCATATCCAAAGAGGGCTGTTCCTTCCATGACGTGGAGGACAGCCCTTATTTGTCTTGCGCTTTTTGCAGCTTAAGCAGCTTCGTTCGTACCCAGCTCCAATGCGCCGCAAGGATGAAGAACAAGAGGGGATAGGTTATTGCGGAGTACCACCATTTCCATTTATTGTAATAGATCATTCCGTTCGGGAGCGCTACATATACTTCGTATGCGATGGAGAATAGGCACCACACCAGCAGATAAAGCACCTGGGTACCTATACCGCGCGTTCGCGGAAAGAAATTAAGATAGAGAATATTAATGCAAGGTCCAATAACATAAACAATAAGATACCCTTCGATATCGACTCCTTCCTTAAAATAGCCGTAATAGTCATGCTGCAAATTCAAGGAGAAGTCGGCAGTAGCATTCAATAGGAAGGCAAACAGGGAAGTGATATAATACTCCGCAAGGGTCAAGCGTTTGGGCATACCTAAAATGATCATGATCATTACCGCTATAGTGATTCCTAATGCTAGCATGGGATGAGCTGCTCCTAGCCTGAGTGGATTAGTACCAGCTTTATCCTACAATATGATTTCTATACTTAAAAAACGCAGAATAGCTCGAAAGGAGCGAAAAAAATTGAAAACCGAAAAACAGAAAATGCTCAGCGGCGAGCTTTATTTTGCCGGAGACCCCGAATTAGTGAAAGAGAGACAGCATGCTCGAAGGCTTACCAGATTGTTCAATCAAACTGTTGAAACCGATGATAAGGAAAGAATCGAGCTCTTAAAGGAGCTATTCGGCTCCACAGGTGAAAGCCTATATGTGGAACCGACTTTTCGATGCGACTACGGCTATAACATTCATGTAGGCGATAATTTTTTCGCGAACTTCGATTGCGTTTTCTTGGACGTATGCGAAATCCGGATAGGGGATAACTGTTTCATAGCCCCTGGAGTTCATATTTATACCGCAACCCACCCGATCCATGCCCCGGAACGAATCACCGGAGCGGAATACGGTATTCCTGTCACTATAGGTCATAACGTCTGGATTGGAGGCAGAGCGGTCATCAACCCAGGAGTGACGATTAGAAACAATGTGGTCATTGCCTCCGGTGCTATCGTAACGAAGGATGTTCCTGATAACGTAGTTGTAGGCGGAAACCCGGCAAAGATCATCAAGTCCGTCTAGGATAAGTCTTCATAGGACGTATTCGGAGCAGCGGATGCGTCCAGCAGGTTGCCGTTTACGGCACCGCAGCGAAGGTCATTCTGCAGACGGGTCAGCAAGGTAACGGAGGAGGCGGCATTCAAGCCATAGCGTAGCCGCTTCCGTCCTTGCTCCGTTCTTACAGTGTTTCCAACGACTCGCGTTTCTTTTGACGTACCCGTAAGAGCAATTCCGTCATACGTCCCTTCCCCGTTCTGACCGGCGTTCGTAATTGAATTATTAGTTACGGCGATGCCCTTAGAATTGTTGATTTGCACTCCATGGAAGGTAACGTCGCGGATGAGGTTGTCGGCAACGACGATGTTCGTGCAATCTGTCATATAGATGCCGTTTTTCTTGACTCCCTCCAGGATATTGCCGGTAATCACGCAGTGATTGCTGCGAAGGCTGATCCCCTGTCCGTCCATTTGCTTAATAATATTATTAGCAATAATAACCTTTTCCCCGCTTCCTTCAGCAAAGCCCTCGACGTAAATCCCGTTATTCGTCCCGGTATCTATGATATTGTGCTCCACGATGATCGTGCTTGCAGGCTGCACCGGATGGACGACACCTTGATCATCCTTCGAGGAAGCTGAGGTTGCGGATGGGGTGGAGATGAAGATGCCGCCGTTCACCTTCTTCATATGATTGCCGGCGATGACGGAATTGCGCCACTTAAAGGGACGGATCGCCCAATAAGTAGAGTTCTCCATAACATTGTCGCGAACAATAATATGGTCGAAATACGCTCCGGGATAAGCCCCATGCGCCCCGACACCGCATGGCCAAGGGACCGTTCCCGGTGTACCGCTCGGACCGAAATAGCAATGCTGTACGGTCACATGATGGGTAGGCGTATGATCGGCGGCCTGCCCGACGAAGCCTGCCTTCAAGGCGGGCTCCAGTTGAATGGCTTCGGAATAGTTCTGGGTGGTAAACAGAAACCCTACGAAGCGGCATTGATCGAAAAGCACATGCCGAACACCCGTCAATTCAATGCCATGGCCGCTCTGGGTATCCTTGATGGTCACTTTACGCAGCGTGATATGCTCAGCGTGAGCGAGGGCCATTCCGTTGCAAACCCGGGTGAATTTCACCCCGTTGCAATCGACCACGCCACCCTCAATGATAATGTTGCCGTTGCCCTCGTATCGGTAGAACACGTCCGTTGTCCTATAGTTACGGAACACGTTACCGTCGTGGCTGCGAAGAATCGTCGTTTGCTCGTTCATCACCAGATGTGTGTTTTTAAACAAATACAGCTCCTTCGTCGTGCGGTAGGTCCCTGCCGGCACGATGACCTTCACACTCGGCCATCGGAGCGCTTCGCTTAACGCGTTCTGGATGGCTGCGGTATCATCTGCGGAAGCATCCCCCTTCGCGCCGTACCATTTGGCGTTCACCGTATAATTCTCCACAACCCGCTTGAACCTTGCCCCGGAAGCGTTCACCAATATCGTTCCGGTATTGTCCTCGGAGCTGACGTCAGACGGGTCATAGAAGAAAATGCCTTCCTGCCCGCGATCTGTAACGTAATATACAAGGTTATTTTGAATTTGGGCATTGCTTCGAAGCTCGGCAATCGTTGTCGATACCACATAGCTTAAGTTCATCAGCTCGCGCGGCAGCAGCTCCGGCTTGCCATAAGTGGCCTCCGTTACCGACTGCGCAGTTGCGCTTGTACCATATGCGGTTACCAGAGCGGCGGCGCCGGCCATACCTAAGGAAGCCAGAAGCTTCCTTCGACTTATCATTCGCTCTCCCTTCACGGAATCCGGTTGTTCTGACGTAAAATCGGTTGTCACGGGCGGAATACCTCCTTTATGGATTGCGCAATTATGCTCGAATACATATGCCTGTTGATGCATGGGGTCTACCTTCACTGTAGTTCGTTGACTGCGTTTCGTCTTTGGAAAAACCAACGTTTTTATGTAAATATCTACGATAATAAAACGTCTATATGAAGATATCGTAAAGGTTTGGAATACGAAGATTATCTGTTGACAATGCGCTTTCCCTTGGCATAATCTTGAAGAGAATGGCTGCGCGAAAATGAACATAAATAAGCACAAATGAATCGGTGAAGCATCGCCAGACCACCGCCGCTGCGCTGCAGGAGAGGAGCGTACCATGAAGAGATGGGGTCAGCCTTTATCTATCAAAAGGAAAATGCTTCTGTACTTTATTGTCCTGTTCTGTCTCCCTTTTTTGTTGTTCAGCCTGCTATGGTATGCGAAGTCGGCCGAAACTATCGAGGATAGCGGCATTTATTATAACGAGCAGCTGATCGGCAGGGTTCATGCCCAGCTGGACGAGTATTTCGCGGGAATCAAAGCCGATTCCATGGCGCTTCCCGGTCATCCGCTGATTCAGGAATTTATTAAAGCGGATCCGTATAACACCTACGAAATGTATCGCCTTAAAGGACGGATATCGAACGAGCTTCTCCCCAACATGCGAAAAGACATGTACGGCTTCTCCCTCCTTTCCAAAAAAGGAGCAAGCTTCGGCGATTATTCGACGGCCGTTATGCCTCTTTTTCAAGAATCCTTCAAAATTTTGGGGATCGAGGAGAGGGCCGGCGTATCTGTCATTACGGTGTACAGAAAAATTATTGATAATGAAACCTACGAGCCGCTTGGGGCCATCATCATGTCTCTATCCCTAAAGCAGCTGCTCAAAATCTCCGATCTGAAGCCCTATGGGAAGAACGGCTCTATGGTCGTAGCGAACGAATCGGGCCAAATCTTCTTCCATACGGATAGGGAAAGAGTCGGAGCTTTCCTTCCTTCCTCATGGTCCGATCGCATGAACGGGGACAAGGGGAGGTTCGAGCTGGAGGGAAGCGGCGGCAAAAGGTTGATGGTCTATCAAATCTCCGAACAAACCGGGTTTCGAATTATATCCGAAACCTCCCAAACGGAACTGCTTGGCGGCCTGCTGCGCCTGCAAGTGCTTACACTCTTTATCGGTGCCGGTATTCTCATTCTAGGCTTCGCTGTCTTCTATCGAATGTTCAGGGAAATCAAGAAGCTGCTTGGAGAAATTCACAGAACCCGAATGAGCGAGAAGGAGCTCGAACTGAAGCATAGGGAATCGCTGGTCTCCGCGATGCAGTCGCGGATCAATCCCCATTTTCTATATAACACATTGGAAATCATCAACGCCCATGCGGTGGTGTTCAATATCAAACCGATCAGTCAAATGACGGTTCACCTCTCCAACCTGTTCCGTTACAGTATAGGGAACCCTGAACAGGTCGTGAGTCTGCGCAAAGAGCTCGAACATATCATGAGTTACATCCGCATCCAGGAGGAGCGCTTCGAGTGCTTCAGCTTTATTATGAATGTGAACGAGGAGATGCTGGATCAAGTTTATTTGTTCCGCCTAACCCTTCAGCCGCTTATAGAGAATGCATTTCAGCATGCCTACGAAAAGCACGGGCTTACGCCCGGAAGCATATCGATCATCGGCAGTGCTGAAGAGGCCTGTTATTCGCTGTATATTGAAGACGAGGGAAGGGGGATGCCGCCGGAGCTTCACCGGAAATATAATCAGGCCTTTGAATCGATGACCGAAGTGAAGCTGGTTCGTGCGAGTATGAGCCCTTTCCACGGGATCGGATTATGGAATGTACATAGCCGTTTGCGCCTTGCCTTTGGAGAGCCCTATGGTCTTCGGATATGCGATTCGAATGAAAATGGTACGCGGATCCAAGTAAAGCTTCCTTACCGGAAAGGAGTCCTTCAGGATGTTCAAAGTGCTGATTGCGGATGATGAAAGAATGGTTCGTTTAACGTTAAGAACGATCATCGAACGTGATGCCGAGAACTTCGTCGTCATTGAGGAGGCGAAGGATGGGGAGCAGGCGCTGCAAAGGTCGCTTGAGCTGAAACCGGATTTGATCGTAACGGATGTCAGGATGCCGGGTTTGACCGGCCTTGAACTCATTCGCAGCTTGACCGACAAGCAGCTGACGAGTGAATATGTGGTGGTTTCCGGCTACGGAGACTTCGAATATGCCCAGAGCGCCCTGCGCTTCGGGGTAGCGGATTATCTATTGAAACCGATTGACCCTTCCTACTTCTTATCCGTGCTTACGAAGATCCACGGGAAGCTTCAGTCCCGAACAAGCAAGCAAGACTTATCCAAGGATTGGCTTTGGTCCTGGAAGGTTCATGCCGAGCGCGCGGCCAAATCGATATGGCACATGAACGAAGGAGAGCTCGCAGCAGAACTGGAACGCATTCGCAGCACGATGAAGCCTGGCCCCGTGCCGGTGAAGCCGGAGCAGCTGGAGCAGCTGACGTACTATTTGATTGTATTGAACGGGACTCTTCAGGAGGTTAGCCAGAACGGCTTGCCTCTTCCGAAGGCGCAGCTCCCTGACAATGCAAGCTTGGCTACTGCCGAACGACTGTACGACTCCCTACATGCCTGTTTGATGGGTTTGATCGAGCACATCCGGCTCAGCCGCAACTGGTGGAGCTACAATCGGATGGTCAAAAGCGCGAAGGAGTATATCGAGGAGCACTATAAGAAGGCGGATCTCAGCCTCAAGGATGCTGCCGCGCACTTTGCGTTGTCTCCGAATTACTTCGGCAATATGTTCAAGAAGGAAACGGGCGTGTCGTTCAACCAGTATGTAACCCAGTTTCGAATGGAAAAAGCCAAGGCGTTCCTTCAAAATCCGTTCGTCAAAGTGTATGAAGCGGGGGAAGCGGTCGGCTACGAGGATTATGCGTACTTCTCCAAAACCTTCAAGAAATATACCGGCTTCTCCCCCTCGGACTACCGAAAGTATGAAAGCATCGAGGTCCCTGATTCGATATAAGCTTTATACAAGTTTTCGTTGATAATTCCATAGTGACCTTCGGAAGCCCATCCTATAATGGATATTGGAAAGGCTAATGGATCAGGATGAACATTCGGAGGGGATCGCGAGATGGCATTCAAGTCGAAAAAAACATTCATCGCATCGACGGCCTGCATTGTGCTGGCAGGAACGATGCTGGCCGCCTGCGGAGGCGAATCGGGCGGAACGGCGCCGGTAAGCGGCGATTCGGGAACGAAAGCGGCCGCCGGCAAGAACATTAAGGTGCTGCTGTCCCACAACAACTCGGGCTTCGCCTCGAAGGGACCGGATGAGAAGAAGGACAAGTACTTTAAGGAGCTTAGCAGGCTGTCCGGCTACAACGTGAATTATGAATTCCTTGGACACGACATCGATTTCCGGCAGCAGCTGGCGCTTCGCTTCGCGTCGGGAGAGCTTGCCGATCTGGTGCGGACCGGAGGCATCGATTGGGAGGTACACAAGGGAGCCGTGGATCGAGGCGTCTTCCATGAACTGGGTCCCTTGATCGATAAGTATGCTCCGAACCTCAAAAAGAAAATTCCCGAGGTGGCATGGAACAGTCCGAAGGTAAGCCGAAACGGCAAAATCTACGGCATTCCGGTATTAACCGGGACCGCCGCCGATCGGGTGATCTTCTATCGTCAAGACATGCTCGATCAGCTGAAGATGCAGGTTCCCAAAACACTGGACGATTTCCTGAAATTCGCCGAAGCGGTGAAGGTGCAGGATGTCAACGGCGATGGAGATCCGAATAACGAATGGGCGCTCTCGTTAACCGACGGCATGTCCTGGAATGATGTGTTCACCGGCTCCTTTGGCGTCAGACCGGGCACCTGGCATCTACGGAATGGAGTAATGGAACCGGATATCATTCAGCCGCAGATGAAGGAAGCGATCGCTTTCTACAAGAAGCTCTATGACAACGGTTACATTGAGAAAGATTTTATTACCAAGAAGCAGGGCGACCGGGGAACGGACATTGCGAAGGGCCTGGTTGCGGCCTGGGGTGCAGCTACCTATCAATACCCTGCCGTCTCGACGCAGCAGTATCCGAATCAGCCGAAAGCGGCGATTACCATGGCCGTTCCACCGAAGGGACCGCGGGGTGAGAACTTCCTGCAGATCGGCACGGATCAGGTGTACTTCGTTTGGGTGATTCCGGCGAGTGTCAAGAATCCGGAGGAGATCGTCAAATTCCTCGAATGGGCTTGGAGCAGTCCGGATGCGGATAAATTTTTCGCCTACGGCATCAAGGACCATAACTACACAGAAGAGGGCGGGCAAGTCAAATTCGACCCAAAAAATCCGAACAATGCTGGCGAGCTCAACGAGAAGGAGTTTTTCCAGCTTTCCATCAACGTACGGGAGAATGGCCTGAATAACCCGATGGCGCTTAAGGTGCTGCCGAATAGCGATGTCATTCTGAAGGGCTATGAGGATTCCAAAACAACGATCATGAAGAACGATGCCGTCTATATGCCGGCACTCAAGTCGCTGGAAGGTCGTCCGGAGCTGAATGTCGGCTTTGTCGCCGGCAGCCTCTTCTATGATGCCTTCGTCAAGCTGGTTGTGGGCAAGGAGGATTTGGATAAAGGCTTTGACGCCTTCGTTGCGGAATGGAAGAAGCGCGGCGGGGACGCAGCTATGAAAGAAGCTACCGAATGGCATAACACCTTCAACAAGAAATAACAAACTTCATAGGGACCCTCTCCGGAGCACGGTTTGCTTGAGGGTCCCTTTGTCTTCGCTGGAAAGGAGTGAAAGTCCTTGTTCGGAAAATCCGTAAGAATCGATTCGTGGGTTCTCTTGTTGATCGCATTGCCGGGTCTGGCCCACTTCCTCATCTTTAAATATATCCCGCTTGCGGGCAATATCATTGCCTTTCAGGAGTACAATTTATTCGCCGGCATTCTGCACAGCGAGTGGGTAGGCTTGAAGCATTTTCAATTTATGTTTGACTATGCCGAGTTCATGCTGGTGCTTAAGAACTCGCTGAAATTCGGTCTTTATTCCATTTTGTTCGGCTTCCCGGCCCCGTTGCTCCTGGCCCTCCTGCTGAATGAGATTCGGGTCAGCTTGTTCAAAAGGACGACCCAGACGCTTCTTTATTTACCGCATTTTCTCTCCTGGGTCATTGTCGGGGGAATCTTCACTGAGCTGCTGTCCAAGGACGGACTGGTCAACCAGCTTATCCATTACCTTGGCGGGGAAACCGTTTCCTTCCTGACCGAGCCTAAGTATTTCCTTGGCATGGTCATCAGCTTAGGCATCTGGAAGGAGGTCGGCTGGTCCATGATCATTTATTTAGCTGCCATCACGGGGATAAATCCGAATTTGTATGAGGCGGCCATGGTTGACGGAGCTTCCCGTTTTCGCCAAGCCTGGCACATTACGCTGCCTTCCCTGCTTCCGGCGATTATCGTTCTACTGCTGCTCCGCATCGGCCACTTGCTGGATGCCAATGTCGAGCAGGTGCTGTTCTTCTTGAACCCGCTTGTCCGAGAGGTCGGCGAAGTGTTCGATACTTATGTATATCGGGTGGGACTCATGGGCGGTCAGTACAGCTATACGACGGCGATCGGTATTTTCAAGGCGCTGGTAGGGGTCATCCTCGTCGTCGGTTTGAATAAACTGAGCCGCCGCACGACCGGTGAGAGCATTTATTAGGAGGATGTAAACCATGAACATCATGCCGCGATCGGAACGGGCGTTCCAGTGGGTGAACGGCGTTTTTTTCACCGTACTGTGCTTCACCATGATTGCTCCCATGATCCACCTGGCGGCCGTCTCGTTCAGCAGTCCGATCTATGCCAATAGCAAAATGGTTGTCTTGTGGCCGAAGGGCTTTCAGCTTAATGTGTATGAGGCGCTATTCGGGATGAAGGACATGTGGAGAGCGATGGGAGTGAGTGTCTACATCACTCTGATGGGTACGCTGCTTTGCCTTATTTTTACATCGACCTTGGCCTATGCATTGACTCGTCCGATGATGCCGGGGAGAAAGCTGATTACCAGACTCATCCTGTTTACCTTTATTTTTCCCGTACCGCTCATTCCGAGCTATCTGGTCGTAAAGTCACTTGGCATGATCAACACGCTGTGGGCGTTAATTATCCCGGGAGCACTCGGAGCTTACAATGTGTTCATTATGAAGACCTTCTTCCAAGGCATCTCCAATGAGCTGGTGGAGGCTATGAAAATCGACGGGAGCGGGGAGTTCGGCGTTTATGCGCGCTTGGTGCTGCCCTTGTCGGCCCCCGTGCTGGCCACCATTGCGCTGTTTCATTCCGTTGGTACGTGGAACGCCTATTTTGGGGCGCTTATTTACATCCGTTCCAAGGATTTGTTCCCGCTTCAGCTGAAGCTCAAGAACATGGTCGCGAGCAGCGCCACTGATTCCGGCTTGGATTCCATCGCCGTCGACTCGGGGATCTTCAGCAGTCCGGAAACGATTAAGGCCGCCGCCATTCTTTTCACTACGCTGCCGATTCTTATCGTGTACCCTTTCCTGCAGAAATACTTCGTTAAGGGCGCCATGCTCGGCTCCTTGAAAGAGTAGTTCCACCCATATAATAGATGAAAGAAGGTCAACCCTATGAATGTGAACGTGTTCATCAATCTGCTGCCGTATATGCACCGTGTCGACGATTGCAAGGAGCTTCTGGACCGCTGGTCCGGGGGGCTGGAGATTTCCATGGACGGGCCGAATTGGCTTGAGCCGGTGAATTGGCAAACGGAATTTCGGAGGTTTCAGAATCACCCCGGTCCGCTGAGCGTCCATTCTCCGATCTGGGAGCTGAATCTGGCCTCCGCCCGGTTCCCTATGGTGGCCGAATATTCGTATGAGGTGTACAAGGAATGCCTGGCGTGGTCGGCCCATATAGGCGCCGAGCAGATGGTGATCCATCCGAGCTTGTATTCTACGCCGCTGTTCCTGCGGAAGGCATCGCAGCTAAGAGCGATCGATAATCTCAAGCGTCTAGGGGACGAGGCACAGAAGCTGGGCATTGATCTGGCAGTGGAGAATGTCGGGTTTCGCGAGACGGCTTTATTTGACCAAGAGGAATTTGTCCGCCTGTTCGAAGACATTCCTTCCGTATCCGCTCTAGTAGATGTAGGGCATTCGTTCATTAACGGCTGGGATACGGCGGAGCTGATCAGGACGCTCGGTACGCGGCTCAGCGCTGTCCATCTCCACGATAATGACGGTGTGGATGATTTGCATCAGCCGGTTGGGGAAGGTGCTATGGAGTGGGAGCCGATCTGGAGCGCTTTGCGGGGGCTTCGACATCCGTATCGTTCCATCCTCGAGTACCAATGGGATACGCCAGTCGAGACGGTGCTGGAGCATGCGGCTATGGTGGAGAGAGAGCTTTTGAAGTGAAGGTGTTACCGGAATAAAGAATCAAACGGACCTGGCCTCTGGCCGGGTTTTTTAATATGAGTGGATTGGTATTGCCTAGTGCAGAAATCCACGATCCGAAGCGAAGTCCAGAACGAGATTTGTGAGAATAGGCATCTTTTGAGGAGCACAATGGCCGGATACGAGGCAAATGGTCCTGGAATGAAATACATTCGCAGAAATCTTCATTCCTTTGATCGAAATCATGGAAAAAAGCTGCCTATTTGCACAAATACGTTGATCAAAGAAGAGCAAGCTCCCATCTCCGATCGGAATTGCAATTTGGTCCGAACGAGACGCTCATAACATGACCAGCCGCCCAATAAGGTAGATAATACAAGGCTTCCTCGGACTCCCGCCTTAATAACGGATAGCCGATCTTAACATCGGATAGCCGCCAATCTTAACCCCTGCTTATCAATCCGTAAATTTCATGATTTCCATCATGCGGAGGATTTGTAAAAATGTAATAGTAACTATCGTATCATATCTTGCACCTGAGAGATCAGCCATATCTTGGCCCCGATTGGATAACAGCCGCTTCGCAAGCTGAACCTAACTTTAAGGGAGGAATGGGATATGAATCATCGAAACCGGAAAAAATGGGCGACCGCAGGAGTCTCGGTACTGCTGTCCGTCTCGGTTGTTGCAGGCTGCAACAGCCCGGCCCCGGCAAAACAGCCCGATGGAAAGCCGGCTGCTCAAGAGCCGCCTAAATTGCAAACGCTTACGTATTGGGTGGGGCTCGCAAGCAATGTCGCCGCTACATTAAAAAGCTTTGGCGATATGACGGTGTACAAGGAGCTGGAGAAACGAACAGGAACAAAAGTGGAATTCCAGCATCCCCCGGTAGGACAGGAGAAGGATCAATTTAACTTGATGATCACGGGAAAAAACCTGCCTGATGTTATTGAATACGGCTGGACGGGGTATCCCGGCGGTCCGGAAAAAGCGATTAAGGATAAAAAGATAATTAAGCTGAACGAGCTTATAGACAAGCACGCGCCGAATTTGAAGAAGGTTCTGGACGCCAATCCGGAGTGGAAAAAGCAAGTCGTGACGGATGAAGGCAGCATCTACGGGTTTCCGTTCCTGCGGGGAGACGATTACTTGCTTGTGAGCAACGGCATCGCTCTTCGCAAAGACTGGCTGGATAAGCTGAATCTGAAGATGCCGGAAACCATTGATGAATGGTACACCACACTGACTGCGATCAAGAAAAGCGATTTGAACGGCAACGGGAAACCGGATGAAATTCCGCTGCTGATCAGCAAGAACGATATGGGTGGTTCGGTTGCGTTTTTAGGGACATTTGGTGTGAACTACGACTTCTACCATATCAATGGAAAAGTAAGCTATGGGCCGATCCAGCCGGAATATAAGCAGTTTCTGACTACGATGAATAAATGGTATAAAGAAGGGCTGCTGGATCCGGATTTCGCCGTCACCGACAGCAAGCTCAAAGACGCGAAGATAACGGGAAATCAGCTGTTTGCCACCGTGATGAGCACAGGCTCGGGGATCGGCAACTACACCACGCTCGTCAAGGATAAAATTGCCGGTTTCAAGCTGGTCGCTGCTCCGTTCCCGGTGGTTAACAAGGGAGATAAGAAGCTCTGGAGCGCGAAGACCTACAACTTCTCCGGCGGGCTTGCCGCCGCCATCTCGACCTCCAATAAAAACCCGGAGGCCACGGTCAAATGGCTCGATTTCGCCTACAGTGAGGAAGGGAAGATGCTGTTTAATTTCGGGGTGGAAGGCGTTTCCTACAAGATGGTCAACGGGAACCCTGTCTATACGGATGAGGTATTGAATCCCAAGGACACGTCGGTGGCTTATGCGATGGCCCGTCATGTACGCGCCAACTTCAACGGTCCCTTCGTACAAGATAAGCGGTATATGGAGCAGTATGCCAGCATGCCGGAGCAAAAGGATTCGATCAAAATATGGTCGGAGCCGACCAATGAAAGAAAGCTTCCGCAGGTGACGCCTACTTCGGATGAGAGCAGCAAATTCGCTTCGATTATGAACGATGTGAACACCTTCAAGGACGAGATGTTCAATAAGTTCATTATGGGAGCGGAGCCTTTGGACAATTTCGACAAGTACGTGAAAACGATTGAAGGCATGGGTATCCAGGATGCGATCAAAATCCAACAGGCTGCTTTGGAAAGGTATAACAAAAGATAATACGGGTCTGAGTAGAGAGCTCCGTATTCATCAGGGAGATGATCCGTTCATCTCCCTGTCTTTTTCGAAGCGAGGGAGGGACATATTATGGATACGATGAAAACGGCTGTTGGAGCAAGGACGAAGGCCGCGCGGCAGAGCCTCTGGATTACCATGGGCCGGGATCTAAAGAGAAATAAGCTCTTGTACCTGATGGTTTTGCCGGTAATCGCCTATTATCTGATCTTCGATTACGGTCCCATGTACGGCCTGCAGATCGCGTTTAAGGATTATAGTCCCGGCGACGGGATCTGGAGCAGCCCTTGGGTTGGATTCAACCATTTCGTTGAATTTTTTAATAGCTATTATTTTTGGAGATTAATCCGTAACACGTTGTTAATCAATGTGTATGAGCTGATTTTCGGCTTCCCTGCGCCGATCATCCTCGCTTTGTTGTTTAATGAATTGCGCAGGCAATATTTCAAGAGAATTGTCCAGACGATCACCTATTTACCGCATTTTATTTCGATTGTCGTCGTAGTCGGAATGCTGGTCGATTTCCTGGCCCGGGACGGGCTTGTGAACCAGCTGCTGTCTATGCTTGGCTTCGCGGCCAAATCGTATTTGTCCGAGCCGGAATGGTTTCGTTTCCTTTATGTATCCTCCGGCATATGGCAGCAGGTTGGGTGGGGCTCCATTATTTATTTGGCTGCGCTGTCCACTATCGACCCTACATTGTACGAAGCGGCACGAGTGGACGGGGCCGGCCGGTGGAAGCAAATGGTTCATATTACCATTCCGGGAATTATGCCTACGGTTATTATTTTGCTGATTTTGAAAATGGGCTCGATGATGTCCGTCGGCAGCGAGAAAATCCTGCTCATGTACAATCCGCTGACCTACGATACGGCTGATGTCATCTCTACCTTCGTGTATCGCAAAGGGATTTTGGAAGCGAGCTACAGCTACACGACGGCAGTCGGATTATTTAACGCAGTTATTGCTTTTACCCTGCTTATCCTTTCCAATAGCATCAGCAAACGGGTAAGCGAGACGAAATTATGGTAACGGGGAGGGGACAGGATGAACCGGTTGACTTTCGGTGAGAAAATGTTTGATGTGCTGAACGTCGTCTTCATGCTTGTGCTTTGTTTCTTGACGTTATATCCGTTTTTGTATGTCACCTTCTCCTCCTTCAGCGACCCGGGGTTGCTATCGCAGCACCGCGGTTTGTTATGGAAGCCCTATGGGTTTAGTCTGGACGCTTATAAGGCCGTCTTTGCCAACCCGAACATATTAAACGGTTATAGCAACACGATATTTTATGTCATTGTCGGGACGCTCTTTAATCTGTTCATGACTTCCCTCGGAGCGTATTTCCTTTCACGGAGAAATGTATTTTTTAAAAATGCGGTTATGTTTATGATCGTCGTCACGATGTTCTTTCAAGGCGGGCTCATTCCCACCTACCTTCTGGTAGATGGTTTGGGGCTTGTCGATACGCCATGGGCCATGATCATTCCGGGAGCCATCAATACCTGGAATTTAATCATCATGCGCACTTCGTTTCAGGCGGTGCCGGTCAGTTTGGAGGAATCGGCCAAAATGGACGGTGCGAGCGAATGGACCGTGATGTGGCGAATTATTCTTCCCTTATCGCTTCCTGTCATGGCCGTTATGGTTCTGTTCTACGCTGTAGGCCATTGGAATGCATGGTTCAATGCGATGATTTATTTGCGCGACCGCGAGCTGTACCCGCTGCAGCTCATTTTAAGGGAAATTCTTATCACCAACAGCACGGACAGCATGATGACCGACGCTTCCGGCGCGGATAAGATGCCGATCGGTGAAGCGATCAAATACGCGACGATTATGGTAGCAACCGTTCCGATCCTGGTGCTTTATCCTTTTCTGCAAAAGTATTTTGTGAAGGGGGTCATGATCGGGGCGCTCAAGGAATAGCTTACTGAGTAAACGAAGGGGGCAGGAAAAAGGCGGCATTTTTTGAATATATATTAAGTAAGATTGATTGGAGAGAGAGGTATCTCATGGTGCGGATCAATACCAAGCTTCGCGGAAGCGTCTTCATGACCCTCTTATTGTCCTATCTGGCCGTTTTCCTGCTTCCTCTAACCCTTGGATCGATTCTTTACACGAAGACCGTCTCCATTATGACGGATAATGCGAACCGGGCGAACGTCGCGATGCTGGAGCAGCTTCGCCAAGTGATGGATTCCAGACTCAAGGATGTTGAGAGGATGTCTCAACAAATCGCTTTCAATCCGCGGCTACAGCTGCTTATGAATAACGTAGACACTTCCGATTCGACGGATGCCTATAAATTTGTGGAATTCGTGTCGGAGCATATGATGCGTTATCAAAATGTAAGCGGTATCATCAATGGTTATTATGTTTATCTTAAAGACAGCGATACGGTTTTGCTGCCCACAGCCAAGACAACGGCGGAAATGCTGTATCAAAGTCTATATAAACCTGCGGGCAGCAGCTTTGCCGAGTGGCGCAGCAAGCTGGTAGACGGTCCGCGCTATCGCGATTATTATGCAGCCGCTTATGAAACGCCGAACGGCAAGCTGGATACCATTACGTACGTTCAGACGCTGCCGCTCGGGGAGCAGACCGAGATTCGGGGAGCGCTCGTCATTCTGCTTGACGTGGATCAAATTCGCAGCATGCTGTCTAAGATTGAATCTGCCTCCCAAAGCTCGGTTTTCATCCTTGACCGCCAAGACCGCCTGATCGTCGGGAAAAACAACGAATCGCTCCCCTGGGAGCAAATCCGGCATGAGCTTCAGACGAGAGGCGTACCCTACGTGTACGAGGATCAAGATGCCGATAGGATGCTGTCATACACGGAATCCGAACAAAACGGCTGGAAGTATGTTCTCGTGATGCCCGAGCATGTGTACCTGGAAAGGGTCTATACGCTGAAAAATTGGATGATCACGCTGCTCCTGATTTGCCTGATCGGCGGCGGAGCGGCGATCAGCTTCTGGATGCACCGTAATTATGCCCCTTTGCACGGATTGGTGCGTGTGCTGCAAAAGGAAAAGCCGCCTCGCAAGAAGCAGCCTTCCAACGAATACGAGTTTATCCGGGAAACGATTCAAATGACCATGCATGAAGAACGGGAGCTTCGGAATATATTGTCCCGCCAGACACCGGTCATCCAGGCAAGCTTCCTGTCGCGCTTCGTTCGAGGCCATGTGGACGTTACCCGAATGACCGAAGAATCGCTGCAATTTATGGATATTCGACTGATTTCCGATTGGTTTGCCGTGGTCCTGATTGACATTGCCGATTTCAGCCGGTTCAGCACCGATCAGTCGGAACGCCAGTGGGCATTGATTCGATTCATTATATCCAATATCGGCAATGATTTGATTCGAGAACGGGAATGGGGGTATTCGGTAGAGCTCGACCAGCACCGCGTAGCCTTGCTGGTTAACTTTTCCCAAGAACGGTTCGCGGAAGCGGAGCTGGAGCTGGATACCATCGCCGTCCGGCTCAAGCAGGTGATCGAGGAACGGTTCCAAACGTATATTACCCTTGCGATCGGCGAAGTGCATAAGGGGATGGACCGGATAGGGCAATCGTATTTTGAAGCGCTTAGCGCGCTGGATTATAAAATATACAGAGGCCACAGCTCCATCATTTGTTACAGAGAAATCGCGGATGCGGACCGTCATTACTATTACCCGATCGAGACGGAAATCCAACTGATCAACTCTAGCAAAAGCGGCGATGTGGCGGGTGTTGACAAGCTTATCGGCAATTTGTTTCATGCGCATTTCAATCAGCGGCGGATTACGCCTGAGCTTGGAAGAAGCCTGTTTACTAACATGGTCAGCACCTTGTGGAAAATCATGAACCCGATGGACCCGTTGTACCGTGAGGTGTTCGGGGAAGGCTTCGACCCGCTTAAGGAGCTGTCTGCTTGTCCGACGGTCGGGGAGATGCAAGTCAAAATTCGCGATTGGTTTCTCGCGCTGTGTCATTATGTGAACGCGAACCGCAGCAGTCACGGCCGTCAGCAGGCCGAACGGATAACCCGCTACATCGAGCAGCATTATGATGACGAAATGCTCAGCCTGACAACAATCGCCGAGCATTTTGGGCTAACGCCGCCCTATTTGTCCACGTTCTTCAAGAAGCAGACGGGTATGAACCTTATGGATTACTTGACTAGAGTGCGAATTGATCAGGCTAAGAAGCTGATGCAGGACAAGAAGCTGACCTTTACTCAGATTGCGAATAAGGTCGGTTACGCGAACGATATCGGGTTCATTCGCGTATTTAAAAAGTACGAAGGAACGACACCGGGCAAGTACCGTGAATCTTTGTAATTTATGGGTACACTACTTCCTAGCAATCAATTTCACATGGAGAGTGACTAGAGTATTGAGTACCATGAATATGGATGGCTTTACAATGCATTATGAAGAACGGGGCACGGGCACGGCCATCATCTTCATCCATCCCCCGGTCCTTACCGGGCTAACCTTCACGTACCAGCTGGAAGGACTTTCTTCGCATTACCGCACCATTGCATTTGACGTTAGGGGTCACGGACAGAGCGAACCCTCCGCAGAGCCCTTAACGTATCCTTTGGTCGTTGAAGATATCAAGGGAATGATGGACTGGCTCGGTATTGAAAAATGCTTCTTATGCGGCTACTCAACGGGAGGCTCTTTAGTGCTGGAGTTTCTTTTGACCTACCCGGAGCGGGCGCGGGGAGGAATCGTGGTCAGCGGCATGCCGGAAGTCAGCGATAAGTGGCTGAGAAACAGAATTCTCAGGGCGATTTTTTTCTCTAAAATGGGGGCCGTCGGTGCAATTGCACTCGCCGATGCCTGGAGCCAGACGAATCGTCTTGCGTTCCTATGGAGGCTATATAACGACGCTAAGAAAGGGAATCCCCGGAACGTGGAGCAGTATTACCGGTCAAGTCTCACTTATAACTGTACCTCCCGGCTTCAGGCTGTTGAGCACCCTGTACTGCTTGTTTACGGAGAGAAGGACAAGCATTTTCATCCCTATGCCCGGCTGCTGCATCAGCGATTGCCTAAGAGTGAGTTGTTTTACGTGAAGCATGCCGACCATCGTATTCCGACGAAGTTCCCGGATATCTTGAATGACCGAATCGGGCAGTTTATTACACGCGGCGGCAGCTGATAGCTTCAATCTCACGAAGACATGGTTTAAAATGTAATTATTAGTTAGGTTCACCATAATTGGTGCGGAGGGGCAGCCGATGAGTGTTGTATTTCAATTACATCCTGGGGAGCCGCGGGTACAGGAATTATGTCAAACCGATCGAAGGTTCGCCGAGTTGGCACAGCGAATCGGAATCATTAACATATCCGCGAAGGGGGATGCGTTTGCTTATTTGGCTCAATCGCTCATCTCTCAGCAGCTCTCGGTCAAAGCCGCAGATACCATCTGTCGGCGTGTGAGGGAGCAGTGCGGTGACTTCACGGTAGATCGCATGCTCTCCGTTTCGGAAGAAGTACTGCGTGCAGCCGGAGTCTCCGGCCCCAAAATCCGCTACATCAAAGGTCTGGCCGAGCTGATCCGGCTTCAGGAGCTTGATCTCGATTCACTGCATGGATGCAGCAATGAGGAAGTCCTTGCTTTGCTGACGAAGGTGAAAGGCGTCGGACGTTGGACGGCCGAAATGTTCTTGATCTTTTATCTGGGGCGGGAGGATGTGCTTTCCCTGGGAGATGCCGGCTTACGTCGCGCGGCGCGATGGCTGTACGAGGAGGAGACGCTGTCCGGCCCTGAACTATTGGAGCTCAAGGGTGAGAAATGGAAGCCTTATCGGAGCATAGCGTCCTTATATTTATGGGAAGCGATCAATGTCGGACTTGTCGATGCCGGGCCGTTGCCGACCACGGATTTGTGCTAATCGGCACAAAAAGCCATGGTAAAGCAGCGTTATTGTAAGATTTGTGCGATGGTGCAGCAATTCGGAGGCGTAAATGGGAGCAACGGCTAGTATCATTGGAAATTGTTGTACATTCGCACAAATGAATTGAAAACAGGATTATGCGGCGGTCAATTGTTGTATTTTCGCACAAATCGCTTATCGTATGCTTCAATACCGGTATACTTTCGTTGCCCGGGAAGATCAGCTTCTAAAAAACGTTTCGCATCGTTCAATGCGGTGAATGGTCTCATCCCTGAATGTCTTGTCGGGCATTCTGCTAAAGACATGGTGAAGGTCAAAGATATGCCAAATCTTCTTTAGCTCCTTGAGCAATGCAAGAATAAACGCTTTTTTGGGGAGTATGATGGAAATGACCTCTTCATTCGTAGGATCCAGATAAACAGTAAATTTGACTTCACTGCAATTTATCGATTCCATGCTCATTGTAAAATAGTCTGTTCCGTAAAGAGTTCTTGCTTTTTGATTTCCAATTAACTGTTCTATACACCTCAAATAGTCGAGCCAAAGTCCACCACCACCGGCAGGTGGTTTACTATAGTCAACTATAGATGCCCCGCCATATTCAATCATGATTTTCATTGGCGCATACATTGGATCCACGCCGCCTTGTTCCACAAGAGCTTTCATTTTCTCCGCATCGTTAATATCAATGAAAAAATCTTGGTATTCGGGCACGTTCGGTCCATATTCTAATTCCATGAGCTTAGGTGGCTTCCTCAAGACCGTTTGAAATTCGAACATAATACCTCCGTAGTGATAAATGGTTACCAAAAGTATAATCGCTTCACAACAGCTTGACCGGAACCTCACCCGTTCGCCAGAAGTAGATGCTTCCGTCTTGCTTCTTGGCGATCGTAACATCCACCCCCGCTGCCGTAGCAACTACGTCGTCCAGTACGTGACGCGGCGTAGTGCCTTCCTTGCCCCCCCAGATCCACAGCGTTCGATCCTCTTTCACGGCTACCGTGTGGGAAGAGCCGGTTGCGATAAGCGAGGCGCCTTGGAACAGGGTGCCCCAGGTCACCGCCTTGTCGCCTAGACCGTGTGTGCTTAGCGGCCCGTAGAGGTTTCCGCCGGATCCCTGAACGTCTCCATTGCGCTTCAGAACAATCGCGTGCCCCGTGTGGCCCTTCACCTGAACAACGTCGCTTGCCACTTGGATGAACTCATCGCTTTCTTTCAAGCCGCCGTTGCCGTATTGCCCTCTGTGGTTACGTCCGAATGCATACAACTCTCCCTGCTGCGTAATATAGTAATCGGTGCCGTCACCAATACTTGAATAAGCAACGTTATCAGCTATTTTCTTGGCAGACTGATCCGGTGACTCCCATCGGAACAACGTACCGCCTTGATCTATGGCAAACACCCCAGTGCGTCCTGCCGCGAAGCTGACTATGCTTCCGGCTATGGCAACCGCGGCTTTGGGATCTTCCGACCAAGCGAGCAGGCGGCCGTCCCTGGAAAGGGCATAGCTTGTCGCGTCTCCGACGCCTACTTGTACTGCATCCTCCAGCAGGAGCTGAGGTTTGTTGTCCCCGGTCCAGCCGTATACCCGACCTTCTGAAATGACCAGATGACGGTTATAATAAGAGGCGACCTCACCTGCAGCACCCAGCGGTTTAAGGGGAACCACTATATTGTGCTCTGTGTGCCCCGCCGATGCGGAAGCTTCAGGTCTTTCCTTGACTTCCCCCACGGGATGGGGACTAGAATCGGGGAGATTACCTCCCATACAGCCGGTATGAAGAATGACTATCAACAAGCCGGTGAGAATGGCTTTGGTCATGGCATGGCTCAACTCGTTTCCTTAAGGAATGGTAGCATTAGTATATTACAGCGTAAAACGAGAGTCCACGCGAAAAGGCGATCACTTGCAAAATACAAGTAATTGATTTATCGTAAGTTATATCTACAAATGTATAGGAGATCATTAGCATGAAAACCACATCGCTAGCCGAAGATTCGCTGGCCTCTCTTCAATGGCTTGTTTTCCTGCTGGCCAATGCGCTCGCGCTGCCCATTGTCATAGGGGATCTATACGGGTTTACGCCGGATGAGGTAGCAGGCTTAATGCAGCGCACCTTTTTCGTGGTCGGTTTGGCTTCTTTGCTTCAGGGTTGGCTGGGCCACCGGCTGCCCCTCGCAGACGGACCTGCGGGGATTTGGCTTGGAGTGTTTGTCATCCTGGGGGGATTGGCGCGTTCACAGGGGACGGATGCTTTTGAAACGCTGCGCAGCTTGGAGGGAAGCATGCTTCTGGCCGGCATTCTGCTCATTGCTCTAAGTGCGCTTGGCCTGTTCCGGCGCATCATGTTTCTGTTTACACCGCTGGTCACAGGCTCCTTCCTCATGCTGCTGTCGCTTCAGCTTAGCGGAGTCTTCCTGAAGGGGACGCTCGGTCTATCCGACGACGGCTCCGGGCTGCAAGCAGGACCGGCCTTAACCGGGCTTTGCATTTTCGTTCTAGTCCTATCCTTGTCGCTATGGGGCAAAGGCTGGTGGAAAAGCTATGCCGTGCTCATCGGCATCGTAACGGGCTGGCTCGTATTTGCCCTTTCCGGTTGGATCAGAGAACCGCTGCCGCTGCAAGGAATTGTCCGTCTGCCGGAACTATTGGTATGGGGGATGCCAAGCTTTAACGCGGGAACCTCCCTGTCCTCCGTACTGGTTGCGCTGGTGCTGCTGTCCAATCTCGTGGCCAGCTACGAAGCGATGAATCAGGCACTGCCTGATCGCAAAGGCGCGGAGGACTCCCGAAGTCTGAGCCGGGGCGGGTTGTGGGCCGGAGGCAATACGGTGCTTTCCGCTCTGCTCTCCACGGTGGGGACCGTGCCTTTGTCCGTGTCCGCAGGCTTCGTCAGGATGACTGGTCAGACACGGCTGCGCCCGTTCCTTATCGCTTGTGTAAGCCTGTGCGTCATCGCCATCTTCCCGGCGGTTGCATCCGTCTTATCCCAGCTTCCCGGTCCGGTGGCGTACGCTGCGCTGCTATCGACCTTCGCCCAGATGTTCGGTATAGGCCTGTCCACTGTGCTAAGGCAGTCCCTGGATCAACGGCGAATGTCTATTCTTGGCATTACGCTTTCGATGGGAGCGGCCGTCCTGTTCCTGCCGCCGCCGATGTTTCGGGTGCTGCCGCCGGTGCTGCAGCCGATTCTCGGCAACGGATTGTTAGTCAGCATGATGCTTTCCATCCTGCTCGAGCAGCTATGGCGTCCCGCCAAGGCGGCCGCGGCAGCCTCGAAGCCCCATTAGCTTGGGGCTTTTTTGCATACTATCAGCTTTTTTTGAAAGGGGAACGTATATTCGTTATTGTAACCATTAAATTTAGATATAGTCTGCATAATCAATTATCCGCGCCCCGTTGAGATCGGTGATAGTTCGTTTATCAGCTATAACAAAGCAAGGAAAGTTGAATACACAAAAAAATGACTTCTGTGTCCCAGAAAGTCATTTTTTTTATGTAACACTGCTAACAGTAAATAAGTCGAGATAATGTTGTTCAGAGGTCGAAAACTCGGTAGTAGCGGTTGCTGCGATTGCTTATGATAAGAACATATCAGATTTCACAGAGAATACGCGTAACTAGGAAGGGGCAGAACGATGGAAGCAAAACTTTCCACCTCCAAACGAACGGAACCGTCGTTACTTAGAAAAACCGGAACGAAACGTATGCTGCAATATTGGCCTATCATGCTGATGATGCTGCCGGGGCTGATTTATTTGGCGATTAACAACTATTTGCCGATGTTTGGTCTCATCATCGCGTTTAAGAAACTCGATTATGCGAAAGGTATCTTAGGCAGTCCGTGGGTCGGCTTCGACAACTTCAAGTTTCTCTTTAAGACGTCGGACGCCTATATTATTACCCGGAACACGTTATTGTACAACGGCGTTTTTATTATTGTGACGATGCTTCTTTCCATCGCTGTCGCTATTTTGCTTAATGAGATTCAGAAGAAGTTTATGGCTAGACTGTATCAAAGCATTATTTTGCTGCCGTTCCTGATTTCTATGGTCATCGTGGGCTACCTCGGGTTCGCTTTCTTTGGCAACGACCAGGGTTATATGAACAATACGATTCTCCCGGCGCTTGGGCAGGAGCCGATCTCGTGGTACATGGAGCCGCAATATTGGCCTTACATTTTAACGCTTGTGCATCTATGGAAGACGATCGGCTTCACGTGCATCATCTACTTGGCTGCGATTATCGGCATCGATCCGGAATATTACGAGGCAGCCACGCTGGACGGCGCTAATAAATGGCAGCAAATCCGGATGATTACGGTTCCGCTGATCATGCCGGTCATCATTATATTGACGCTGCTCCAAATCGGCCGGATCTTCTACTCCGACTTCGGTCTGTTCTACCAAGTGCCGATGAATTCGGGCATGCTGTATGACACGACGAACGTCATCGATACTTATGTTTTCCGAGGCCTACTGCAGAATGGAGATGTCGGCATGTCATCGGCTGCAGGATTCTACCAATCGGTCGTCGGCTTCGTATTGGTACTGTTGGCCAACTGGTCTGTCCGGAAATTCAGCAGAGATAACGCACTATTCTAACGGGGTGAAAAAGAGTATGGATGATAATCGATTGTGGCAATGGATTTCCCATGTATGCTTGGCCGTCTTCTGCATTTTGTGTATCGTGCCGTTCTTCTTGTTGATCGCGTCGTCGATAACGAGCGAACAGGAAATTATCCGGAACGGATACCGGTTTATCCCGGAGACGTTCAGCATGGACGCATACCGGTATTTACTGACAAGCTCCACCGTGATCGCCCGCGCTTACGGGATCACGATCCTTGTAACCGTTGGTGGTACGGCTGCGAGCTTGGTGATGACCGTGATGCTGGGGTACGGATTGTCCAAGAAGGACATGCCGCTGAACAAGTTTCTTACGGCCTTCGTCGTCCTCACGTTATTGTTTAACGGAGGCCTCGTCCCGACGTACTTGGTCTACACGCAAGTGTTCGCCATCAAGAATACGATCTGGGCATTGCTCATCCCAGGATTATTATTGAACGGCTTTAACGTCTTCTTGGCAAGCACGTTCTTCCGGACCACCGTTCCGGCGCCGGTGTTGGAGTCGGCGAGGATGGACGGAGCCGGAGAGGTGCGCACCTTCTTCCAGATCGTGCTGCCGCTGTCCTTGCCCATTATGGCGACGATCGGTTTGTTCAGCGGGATCGCGTACTGGAATGACTGGAACAACGGGCTGATCTATTTGTCCGATCCGAGGTTGTTCAGCATCCAGAATTTACTGAACCAAATGATTCAAAACGTCGAGGCCATCAAGACGGCCAGCGTCGCGTACGGGCTCGAATCCACATCTATGGAGCTTCCAAGTGAAACCGTGCGGATGGCGATCGCGGTTGTCGGCATTCTCCCGATTTTGATCGCCTATCCGTTCTTTCAGAAGTACTTCGTCAAGGGCATCGCGCTCGGCGCAGTGAAAGGTTGATCCATAGGCTGTACAGAAGACAGGAGACGTTGAAGTGGATATGCCAATCCTTACACGCACTGACTGTCTCCTATCTACCGCATTACTACTCGTACAGCGTTTTGCGCGAATTTCTGGTGGATGAGCGCATTGCCGAGACCGTGCGCAAATACATTCCTGACATCGATCAGAAGAAAGGAGCCGTTTTCGCCATGAAATTAAGCGCTTGACCAAGAACTGGCCGATTATTATAACCCCCGTCGATGATGTATAATATGTTTACAATACTAGGACCGCCTTTCGGGCGGTCCTTTCGTAGGTGGTGGATCTCTCTCTATGAAATGGCTCAGTCGAATTTGGGTGCTAAACAACTCCATTCGGACCAAGCTGGCGTTAAGGGACTGTTATTTTATTACAACTACTACGCTGTGCACGTCGTTCATACCCAAGTCGCCAGTTCCAATAAGAGTATCATGTCCCTGTATATGAAGCAGATCGATGCGGGACTGAACGGCGTAGATCAATATCTGCTGAACTTGACCTCCTCCGAGTATGATATTCATGTCCTGAACCAAGCGCGCAGCGAAGAAGAATTTGTACTCGCCAAGATGAGAATCATTAACAAGCTGGATAATGACGCTTTAATGTACTCCACCGCGGTCAATTCCATCTTTGTTTACTCACAGGAATGGGAAACCATCGCAGCGACGTTGATAGGGGTGGGAAGCAGAGAATATACCTTGCTCAACAACTACATTCAAACGAAACTGTTTGCGTCCTTCGAGAAGGGCAGCGTTCCGATCCAGTGGTTCGTCAGAAACATAGGCAATGACTATTATCTGTTCCGGCTACAGCCGGCGGGTCGGCTGTGGCTTGGGGCATGGGTGAACCTGAATTCGCTGCAGAAGCCGCTCTCTCTCATTGACTTCGGGGATAACGGCAGCTCGCTGTTTATTGCGGAAGACGGAACACCGTTGACGAACAGGGGCTACGTGGCGTCACACCAGCTACAGCTGCATCAGCTTCAGGAGCCTGCCTATACCACGGGACCGGAAGACGAGTACTATGCCATTGCCGAAACCTCGACGAAGGGCGAATTCGGTCTGGCCGCTGTCGTAGCGAAGGAGGCGGTGCTTCAGAAGCTGCCGTATCTCAATCGCATTGTGATCGGCATTGCCCTGATTGGCATCCTGCTAATCCCACTGTATTTTTTATATTTACGGCGATTGGTGCTCGTTCCGCTGAACCGGATCGTCTACGCGATGAACCGGATCGGGGTCGGGAGCCTGGAGACGCGCATCGAGCCGTTCAAGACATCAGACGAATTTGCCACCGTCAATCACAGCTTTAACAACATGATCGAGCAAATCCGAGATTTGAAAATATCTGTGTACGAGGAGCAGCTGAGTAAGCAAAAGGCCGAGCTGCAGCATCTGCAGCTACAGATCAATCCGCATTTCTTCATGAACACCCTAAACTTGATATATAGCCTGGCGCTCGACAAGGATTATGAACTGATCAAAGACATGACGCTTCGCCTCGTAAAGCATTTCAGATATATGTTTGGAAGCAATCTAACGTTCGTGCCGCTCAAGGAAGAGCTGGAGCATGTCCGAAACTATTTGGCCATCCACGAGCTTAGGTTTCAGCAGCAGTTCGTTTGCCGAATTCAGGCTTCCGAATCGCTGTATCAGGCGATGGTTCCGCCGCTGATCATTCAAACCTTCGTAGAAAATTCCCTCAAGTATGCCTCTTCCGTGGATCATCCCTTGGCATTGGACGTCACGGTCCACTTGGACAATGCGGATGATGATCCCGCCATGGTGATTACGATAGAGGACGAAGGCGATGGCTTCGAAGAACGGCTTCTCCCGTTGTTAAACGCGGGGGAGCGGATTGTGGATGAACAGGGTGAACATATCGGCGCTTGGAATGCTTGGCATCGTCTCAGGCTTTTGTATGGAGAGCGGTCGCGTATCCAATACTCCAACCGTTCACCTCACGGTGCAAAAGTCGTGATTCGGCTGCCGTTCTATGTGAGTTCATTGACCTAAAGGATCGGAGGAAACCCCCATGAATCTTATCATTGTAGATGACGAACCTCTTGCCATTCGCAGTGTGATGAATGCGATCGATTGGAGCAAGCTGGGTATCGAACATGTATATGATGCGAACAGCGTTAAGCAGGCGAAGGATCGATTCGCGGAGCATCGGATCGGAATTATGCTTTGCGATATCGAGATGCCGAAGGAGAGCGGATTGGAGCTGCTCGCATGGGTGCGGGAGCATCATCCATCGACGGTTTCCCTCTTCCTGACCTGCCATGCCGATTTCCGCTACGCGAAGGAAGCGATCAGGCTGGGCAGCCTGGACTATCTGCTGAAGCCAACTCCGCCGGACGAGCTCGAAGCGGCCATACGTAAGGCGATCGAGCAATGGAAGGCCGAACATGAGCTGAAGCGCCTTAGCGAATCGTGGGTTAAGCATCATCCTTTATTTATTGAGTGGTTCTGGATGGATATCATCAGCCGAACGATTTCGTCTTCCCCGGAGGCCGTCCGAACGGCGGCGCTCGAACGCAATATCCGTCTTCCGGCTGACCTGGCCGTGATGCCGGTGAGGATTCAGGTTCGTAGGTGGCATAAGGAGCTGACCCCTCGGGACGAAAAGTTAATGGAATATGCTCTATTCAACGCATTCCAAGAGATAAGCGTCGACATCGGGGAAATGCACGGCATCATTGCTCCTGAGCGCCACTGTCTCGTTGCGATGCTGGCACACATTACGGTCGATAAAGTCAGAATGAAGAGGACGCTTCAGATGTACATCGAGAACTGTAGGAAATTCTTCTATTGCGACCTCTCCCTCTATGTGGGAGAGCCTACGACTGTTCACGAACTGCCCGAAGCGCATTCTCGCTTGGAGATGCTGATGCGCAATAACGTTGCAAGTGAGAATCAGGTATTGTTTTTGGATGAAAAGCCGCAAGTAGATGGCGGCACGGTACCATGGCCGGATATGAAGCTCTGGCTGATCATGCTGCAAGAAGGTTCGAAGGATCGGCTGCTGAAGGAGCTGAACCAATTTCTGAAGCAGCTGCAGACCGTTCCCGGATTGAAGGAGCTGACGCTCCATCAGTTTTATCAAGATTTTATCCAAATCGTTTATGCCTTACTTGCCGAGAAGGGGATTCAGGCGCACAGCCTGTTTCAGGATCACGTATCGGTAGAGCTTTCCAATCGCTCGGCCGACTCGGTGATGCAATTGAGAGAATGGGCCATTCACTTGGTCGACAAAGCGCTGGGTTATGCGGAGGAGATTGAGAAGGCTGAATCGGTCGTCGGTAAGGTCAAGGCCTACATTGTAAAGCAGTTGCATGAGGATATCAACCGCGAAACGATTGCGAGCTCGTTCTTTCTTCACCCGGATTATTTAAATCGCATATTTAAGAAAGAAACGGGACAGTCCATGACGGAGTTTCTGTTGAACGAACGGATGCGCGCAGCGGAGGAAATGCTGACGAAGACGGACATGCCGGTGACGAAGATCGCGCTCAACGTGGGATACGCCAACACGTCGCATTTTGCGAAATCGTTCAAGAAGCAATACGGAAACAATCCGAACGAATATAGGCAGCTGAAACGGTAAAAAGTCGAGATTGTGTTGCCCCGTGGTCGAAGTTCGGGCGGTCGGAAGACGCGCGAGGCGGTATGATGAATACAGTACAACGATCAAATATTGCGGGGGGTTAAGGCATGAAGAAGATGGGAAGGGCTTTCTTGGGTGCTGGTTTGGCCGTATCCATGGCATTGGTATCCGCTTGCAGTTCCGGTGCGGGAACGGGCAATCAGCAGGCGCAGACGCCTTCGTCGTCGCTAGCGGCCGGCGAGCCGGTCGAACTCGTACTGGGGTATCCGGTATTGGGCGAGGTTCCGGCGGATATCGGCTCGGTAGAAGCGGAAATCAACAAAATTACGCTAAGAAAGATCAACGCGAAGGTGAAGCTGTCCCGAACCTCGGTCAGCCAGTGGGCTCAGCAAAGAAACTTGATATTAGCGGGAAATGAGCATATGGATTTGTTCGTGACCAGCTTTGAAGATTACGAGCGGCACGCTTCGAAAAATCAATTGCTGGAGCTTGATGAGCTGCTCACGAAAGAAGGAAAGGATATCGCGGTAGTGCTGGGAGATAAACTTAAAGCAGCGAAAATCAAAGGCCATATCTATGCGATACCTACGCATAACTTCATCGAAGCGGGCACAGGGATTCTGCTAAGGAAGGATTTGCTGGATAGGCACGGCATCGACGTATCGAAGATCAAGGGGACGAATGACCTGGATGCGGTGTTCGAGACCATGAAGCAGAAGGAAAATCTACTAGGGGTTGCTGCGCCAAACGGCCAGATGCCGATGACGTACGCTATTGACTGGCTCAATTACGACCCGCTGGTAGACAGCTTGGGCGTTCTGCCGCTGAATTCCAAAGACATGAAGGTCGTGAACCTGTACGAGATGCCTGAATACGTGGAAGCGCTGAAAAAGACAAGAAGCTGGTACCAGGCCGGCTACTTGCCGAAGGATGCGGTGAATGCGAAGACGGCACCGCCCGATCTCATGAAGAATGGGGAAGTCTTCTCGATCTTCCAATCCAATAGTGTATTTCTGCAAGACTCGCTATCTTCTATCACAGGCAGACAGCTGGTGAAAGTTGATTTGCAAAAGCCGGTGATTACGACGAAAGAGGAATTAGGTCTCATGTGGGCAATTCCCCGAAATAATGTGAAAAACTCGCAGAAGGCGATGGAACTACTCAATCTGTTGTACACAGACAAAGAAATCATCAATTTGATTAACTACGGTATTGAGGGCAAGCATTACAAGAAAGTGTCCGGCGAGGTGATTTCCCGTATCAATGACAGCGGGTACAGTATGAATCAACCATTCATGTTTGGTAATCGGATGTTAACATATGTGCTGGAAGGCGAAGACCCGGCGCTGCGCCAAGAGTACACGAAATTTACTGCTTCCTTCCAAAAGTCTCCGGCGGCAGGCTTCCTGCCGAGCACGGAGGCGGTATCTACGGAAGTCGTTGCGGTCAAAAACGTATTGGACCAGTACAGAAAAGCTCTAGAGACGGGCAGCGTAGACCCAGTGAAGGTCCATCCGGATTTTGTTAAAAAATTAAAAGCAGCCGGAATCGACACCATCATTGCCGAGAAGCAGAAGCAGCTGGATGCGTGGCTGGCCCAAAAGTAAGGAAATCTGAAACTGTTGAAGAGCCGATCGTTTCATGGATCGGTTCTTCCTTTCTCACAGTGAAACAATTATGGGAGTGTTGATGAATGACGTACTCTTTTCCTAACGGCTTTCTGATCGGATCGTCTACGGCGGCTTATCAAGTGGAAGGCAATAATACAAACAGCGATTTCTGGGCGGAGGAGCATGCGGAGGGTTCCCCATACGCTGACAAATCCGGCGACGCGATCGATCACTATCGGCTGTACCGCGAAGACATTGCACTCATGGCCAGTCTCGGGTTGAAGGCATACCGCTTCTCGATCGAGTGGGCACGGATCGAACCGGCACCCGGATTGTATTCGCGTTCGGCAATCGAGCACTACCGCGGAATGATCCTGGCTTGCCGTGAGCACGGCTTGGTGCCGATCGTCTGCCTACATCACTTCTCGTCGCCGCAATGGCTGATGCGCTGCGGCGGCTGGGTAAGCCCAGACGTCCCGGAGCGGTTCGCCCGGTATTGCGAATTCGTCTTCACCGAATTGGGAACGCTCATTCCTTACGCGCTAACTTTCAACGAGATCAACCTTCCTACGATGCTGCGCGGCATCTTCACGAAGATCGGCATGGTGCCTCCGGTGGGCATCGACGTAGCCTCGTGGTCGGCGCCCGAGTGGAGGGTAGACGCCGCCCGCTTATGCGGTACAACCGTGAACAACTACGTGACATTCCACATGATCTCGGATGAAGCGAAGATTGAATTGCTCAAGGAAGCGCACCGGAAAGCGAGGGAAACCATTAAGCGGATTTCGCCGCAAACCCAGGTCGGCTGGTCGATGGCGTTGTCCGATATTCAATCCGTTCCGGGCGGGGAAGCGGAAGCCGAGGCAAGGTGGAAGCTGGTCTTCGAGCAATTTGTAGATGCGATGGAAGGCGACGATTTCTTCGGGCTGCAAAATTACTCGAGGGAAGTGTATGGGCCGGAGGGGGCGCTTCGTCCCGCCGAGGGAGCCGAACTGACGCAGATGAAATATGAATATTATCCCGAAGCGCTAGGTTATGTGATTCGGAAAGTGGCGAAGGCGTTGCCGACCATGCCGATCATTGTCACGGAGCACGGAGTCGCGACGGATGACGACGAGCGGAGAAGCGAATTTATCCGCAGGGGATTGTATGGGCTTCAATCGTGTCTCGACGAGGGGATCGATGTCCGTGGGTACATGCATTGGACTGCTTTCGACAATTTCGAATGGCAGGCAGGGTACGGCATGACGTTCGGGCTCATCGCGGTCGATCGTGCGACGCAGGAGAGGAAGCCGAAGGAAAGTGCTCGTGTGCTGGGCTCCATCGCTCAGTCAGTAGGCCGCGAATAAACTCATGATAATTAAAAGGGGGAAGCAGGATGACATCTACAATTCCATTCAACGATAATTGGACGTTTACCAGAAATCATGACCCTATCTATGCGAGCGAGCTCATACAAGAGGGGCAATCGCTCACGCTGCCGCATACTTGGAATGCCGCCGATTATAGTGCAGGTTATTTTCGTGGGCAATGCTGGTATCAGAAAACACTGAAGGTCTCCCCCGAGGAGGTAACAAAACGCTTTTACCTCGAAATTGGGGCTGCCGGAAATAGCGGAGCTGTTTATATCAACGGCAACCTGGTTGGGGAAAGCCGGTGCGGATATGCGATGTTTCGTGCACCCCTGACCCCTCATATCAAGGCCGGGGACAATCTTATCTCCATTATGGTAGATAACCGCTTCCACAAAGACGTATTTCCTATTATGGCCGACTTTACGTTCTACGGTGGCTTGTATAGGGAAGTAAAGCTTCATGTCATGGAAGACGTTCATTTCGATGTTATGGATAACGGACGGGACGGAGTCTATATAACGCAAGCCCAGATCGGACCTCAAACGTTCGAAATGGCGGTGGAAGGTCAGGTCATTAACGAATCCACTGCGCCAGTCAAGGGGACCGTTCAGCTGCGTCTCAACGATCAAGACGGAACCCTCGTTCTAGAGGCGGCCTCGCAGCTGACCATAAAGGACGTAACGAAATTCAGCTTTCGAAACGAGATTGGAAATCCGATCCTGTGGGACGGAGTCGAGCGGCCGTACCTCTATACTGCGACTGTAACCATCGCCATCGACGGACAAATTCGGGATTCACGTGAGATCGAGATCGGATTCAGAACGATAGAGGTCTCGACTGACAAGGGATTGCTCTTAAACGGGAAGCCGGTCAAGCTGAACGGCGTATGCCGCCACCAGGATTTCGGGGGGGTTGGCAATGCCATTACGAGAGAGCACATGGATCGGGATATGGCTTTGATTCGGGAGGTCGGGGCAAATAGCGTTCGTCTCGCACATTATCAGCATGACGACTATTTCTATAGCTTATGCGACCGGAATGGAATCTTGGTATGGGCCGAAATTCCGTTTATTAGCAGACCATCTACCCAAGATCCGGAAAACCAAAATGCCGTCGAACAGCTGGAAAAGCTGATTAAACAAAGCTATAATCATTGCTCGATCTATTGCTGGGGCGTACAAAATGAAATCACGATTGCCGTAGAGACCGAACACACTCATCGATCAATACAAAAGCTGGTGGAGTTGGCCAAACGGTTGGACCCTAGCCGTTTTACCACGCAAGCGAACATCAACGGGGTGGAAGACGACAGCGTCATCAATACGTATACGGATCTCGTCGGCTATAATTTGTATTACGGTTGGTATTACGGTGAGTTGGCGGATATGGCGAAACGGTTTGATTCGTTCCATGCGGTCAACCCGAACACGCCATTGATCTTATCCGAATATGGGGCGGACACGAACCCTAAATTCCATACCTACTCGCCGGACAATCAAGGCTTTACGGAAGAATTCCAACTTGTGTTTCAACAGAATGCTCTTGATGCGATTGAAGCTCGACCGTTCGTCATTGGCGGTTATGTATGGAATATGTTTGACTTCGGCAGCGCCATCCGCAATGAAGGCGGCGTGGTCGGCATCAATCAAAAGGGACTGGTTTCGATGGACCGTACCCTCAAAAAGGACGCCTTCTATCTTCATAAAGCCTATTGGTCCAAGGAGCCCTTCGTCCACCTGGCCGGCCGGCGATTCGCAAACCGACACCGTGAACAGAATGACATCGTGGTCCTAACGAACCTGCATCATATCCGAGTGTATGTGAATCAAGTTCTTCTTGCGGATATGAAGAGCTATGCAAGGGTAAAAACTGTAAAGGACGTCGCGTTATCGCCAGGAGACAATGTGGTAAAAGTCGAGGGGATGGATGAGCAGGGAACTGTTTATACCGATGAGATCCAGCTGAGTTATGTAACGGAGGCGGATCCGGAGTACATCTATGCGAAGAAGGAACATAACGTGTACGCGGTGAACTGGTTCGATAAATTCGATTTATCGAATCCGGAAGTCGTCGATTTGAAGGACGGTTACTATTCGACCTACGACACAATCGAAGACTTGTACCACAGTGAAGCGGCCAAGGCAGTCTTTCTTAAGTACTTTGAACATGTAACTCAGGGCCCGCGCTTTGAATCATCAATGGATATTATGTCCATTCAGAAGATGGCCCAGCTTGTTTTTTACCAAATACCCCCGGAACTGCTGAAAGTCATTGACAAAGAACTGAATGCGATTCCTAAGCCTTTCTAACAAGAGTAATGAAGATCACCGGATTAGAAGTAAGAAATCTTATCTTCCATCGTAAGGAAAAGCCCGCCTCGACGAGGACGGGCTTTTCCTACAAGCATAAAGCTAAGAAATCGACGAAGAGCGCTGCCGCGCTCACTTCTCCTATTGCTATCAAGAACGCTGCAACTCCTTGAGATCCCTCCAATAGATCAGCTTGATTTCTTGCTCTTGCAATAACGCCTTGATTTCCTCATCTAGAAACACATCAAATTCGAAGCGGCGGACTGGCCACGTAGGCGTAATAGCTTTCAGTTCATCGGTATCCAAGGAAGGATGGAGAACTAACTCGGTGACGCCCGGTTTCAAATCGCGGATGATTTGCTTTGCAGCCTCTTTCGTGTCACTGTATACCGGCTCTACGCCGGTGTCAGGATAGAAGGGCAGCATCTTCACCTCATCGGGAAGCACAACTCCTCTCTTTTCCGCTTCCTTCACGACCCGCTCGTGATCAGCGGCATCTGTGAATAACGGGAGCGTTCGTTTCGGATAACGTAACGGAAGGCGGTACGTTTCGCAAAGCTCAAGCAGCATATCCATTCTGTGACCCATGCTGCCCATGTGGTTATCAATATTCGTCGGATCGATTCCCATTTTAAGTGCCATTTCCATCTGAGCAACAGCTTCCCTGTATAACTGGTCAGGGTCCGTTTCCTTCACGACTGTCGGTGTAATGGAGTGGAAATAACCGTTCTCGTCAACGAGCGTGTGCGAATCTTTACTGAGGGGACCCCATTTGTAATGCTTCCATTGGCTCGTATGAGTTAGGTGAATGCCTACATCCCATTCCGGATGCTGCCGAAGAATTTCAACCGCTTCGATCGTCCAGGCACAGTTCATCATCAGGCTGGCCGACGTAATCCATCTTTGATTCAGCAATGAGGCTATCGCCTGGTTGGTTGTGTGGCACATGCCGAAATCGTCCGCATTAATAATCAAACAGCGCTCCTTTTCTCTCAATATATTCACTCTCCTTTGATTTTCTTTTATCGTATACTTCTACTTGCATTCACGCCGCTCCTAGGTCGACTTCTCTTAAGAATAATCTCGACTATTTCTTGCCTAACCCTAACGAATACGGACAGCTGAAAGGAAAGGGAATCGCCATTCTGTGCCCGTGGTCGAACTTCGAGCGGTTGGTTCTCGCGTTCGCGTGGTGTGGTATGATGATTACCATACCAAGTAATCACAGTTAAGGGGCACGATGGAATGGCACTGGGGATTGTGGAGGTCGAAGGTGGGTTAATCTCAGGGGTAACGGGGAGGGAGCCTAGTGCGGTCATTTTCATAGGAATCCTATACATTGCGCCACCTGTTGGGAATGACCCGAGGAATGATCCGCATAGCCATTATGCAAAGCGGTTGCGGTATCAACGCCTTGAATAGCAGCTTGTCCCTTGAAGATGCAGAACGAATCGGTGTTGAACAGTGTGTGGATCCAGGGATAACGGCTTTTGCTGATAGATCATTCTAAGAAGCCCGACCGCATCCTATCGACTGTAATGACAGGTTAATGGGCGAATTTCGCCAGAACCGGTGATCCGAACGGTGAAGGTTTGCCGCAATGGAGTATGTATACCAGTGAGTCACAACGTACTTTGCGTTTGGACACAACAATTCAAAGGCATCAAATCCCGTACCCGGATCAGCCGATGTATGTTTTATAACCGAACCCCGATGGAGCAGGTGCTTCTTCATTTGGAAGCAAGCAGCGTGCCGGTTGAGCTCGGTCCGGTGCAGCGTAAAGGGGCACTCGGACCGATCCTCTCCGTATATTTTCGGGACCCGGATTTCAATCTGATTGAGGTATTCAGAGTTTGAACCATCGATGAATTAACACTCCGCGTTTGTCATCTCATTGGTGAACATACGCTTATACTCTTTCGGACTTAGCTTGTTTGCCGATTGCGGGGCGTAATGTATCTGTACCGAGCGGCGGCGTTTGGCCGAGAAATTCGGCGGTGTCCCGTGGTGAAGGAGGCCATGAAAGATGAGCACGCCGCCCGGCTTCAGCGGGACGGCAATATCATGCTCCACCTGTACAGCCCGGTCACATAGCTGCCAGTCGCGAACGGCGTAATGCGGCGCTCCGCCCTCGCGGTGCGAGTACGGAATCACGTGCATGCAGCCATTATCGAGCTCAGCCGGATCCAGTGCGAACCACATGCCGATGACGGCTTTGTCGTAAGCGAGGGGTCCGTAGGCCATATCTTGATGCCACGGCTTCTCGGCTCCTCCGGCAGGCGGCTTCAGAATCGCCTGATCCTGCGCCACGATAGCCTCTTCGCCGAACAGCTTGCGCAGCGCCTCCATCACATCCGGCTGGTAGGCAACCGCCCGAAGCCGCGGCTCGTGATCGACAAACTCGCTGATTTTGCGGGCAGCCAGCTCGATCTCCTCGGGCGTCTTCAGCTCACTGCGAGGCTTGACGAATTGGATCTTGGAGCCGGTGGACGTACCGGAGAGAATGTCCATGATCGCTTCGGCGGAGCGATTCACCTCCTCGGAGGAAAGCGCCTGCTCCACCACGAGATATCCCCGTGTCCAAAACTGCTTCACATGCTCCTCTGTCAAATCGTGCAGTGTCGGAATTCGATCGTTCTCCACCTGGTCATAACGGTATAAGCTTGCGGCAATCGAATGGGCAAGCTGAAGTTCCTCCTCATTCTGATAGGCGTATAAGGTTTTCTGGTTCGCTTCCATAAGCAGCCCCCCTACGGATGGTGGTAGTAACTTACTTCTGCATTCATCATACCTCCAACAGGGGGAACGGAACATGGAGCGAGTCCGTCATGATTTGTACTTAACCGGATATTGTGGCGGAAGCCTCAGTTTAATGAGGCTTCGCCTGTATCCCTTCGTGCTGGAAGGCTGAGGGAGGCTGACCGAATTGCTTTTTGAACTGCTTGCTGAATAGGAAAATGGATGAGTATCCCAGCGCGTCGGAGACCTGCGACACATTCATCGTTGTCTCCGAGAGCAGATGTCTAGCCCGCTCCAAACGCGCTTGTGTCATATATTTCTTCATTGACATGCCGGCATGACGCTTGAAGAGCTTTGCCAGATAGCTTGGCGTCAAGCCGACCTGAGCCGCTAACTCCTCATAGGGCCTGCCTTTCCAGCCGTCCTCCTGAATGCGCCGCATAACCTGAATGACGGCCTGCCGCTGCTTTCTGGACAGGGTGGCGCTCATATCCTCCGAGTTATGGCGGCGTCCCCGGTACAGCTTGATGAGAAGCTGCTTCATCAGGCAGTCGAATTCCTGCATCGTCCAATCATCCTGTTTGAACCGCGTGTCCAGCACCTGATGAAGAAGGCGTTCCAGCTCATAGGTTTCCTGCAGATATACGACACGCTCAGGCAGAAGCGCCACTTCGCAGGAAGGTACGGAGTCATACTGCAGGGTGAAGTGAATATAAATGACGGTTAACCGGTCGTCCGGGTTCTGCTCGGCTATCGGCGTATCGCCGGGATGCACGAGAAAGCAGGCTCCTTTGCGGATCGGGTATGTTAGTCCGTTCAGCTTCATCGTCCCTGATCCGCCAAGCACACACCATAAATCATAATCGGGGAGCGGGGCCGGCCGCCAATTCCAGCCCACCTCGCAATGGGCTTTTCCACTGTTGCGGGCATCTATAAGCTGATAGTTCAAAACGCCTCACCTCCCAGGCTGACGTTATTTCATGTCTGCTGTGACTTCGGCCCACAGCGCTTCCGCCATACGCTTGAACAGCTGAGTCTGCTGCCAGCGGTCCGAGATCTCAACGACGTTTCCGGCTTCATCCCGGCGTGTAATGGCGTAGCCGCCGGGCGGCCCCAGCTCGGTTACGAAGGGCAGCGCATCACCGGGCTTTGCCTGTGCTGCCCAATGTGTCATCGCCTTTCGCCACCATCGCTGAAAGTGCTTCACCATCGGATGGTCGCCGTCCGGACCAACATCCACCTGAATCTTCTCGCCATCGGATACCCTCGCATGAATGCAGGCTGTGTGCCCTAGCAGCTGATCGAAATAAGCCTCGGCACGTTCGGAGGTGCCGTTCAGCTCACCTGCGACGACATAATGGGACAGATCGATAGTGAGCGGCAGACGCCGTAGGGCGCTGCAATAATCGACGGTCCGCTGCAAGTCCTGTGTTACGGTGCCGCGGTGGGTTTCAATGTACACCGGAATGCGGGCGCGCTCGGATGCCTCCAGGATTTCCTCGAGTAGGCGAATCGCTTCGTCCCCGATGAGGAAGGCATCCATGACCTGTGCGTTGACGTAGGAGACGGGGCCAAAGCCGGCGGCCGCATGCAGCGTATCCACAATCTCCTTGGTCGAACGGGGCTGTGTCATGACTCCGAAGCTGAAGCGGTATTTCTCCAGCAGTCGCTGCCAGCTCTCCTTCTCCTGCGGGTCGGGCAATCGTGCTGCTATACCGGAATAACCGGCTTCGGCAATTTTTTCAAACCGTTCCTCCGTTGACCATTCCTTTCCCTTCGATCCAAGACCTCCCATCGACCACCAGGATTGCTGGACATTCAGTGTAAGCCGTTTCATGATCTCGCCTCCCGAACGTTTCTCGTATTTTATGAATTTATTTTACAAACTCAACTGATGAGTTTCCACTTAAAAAATGACGAATACTCATTGATGCTTCATCCTGTATTGAGTAGGTGAGACGCCCATGACCTTATGGAACGCTTTGGAAAAATAATGGATCGAGGAGTAGCTGTACTTGCGGGCAATCTCTGTGACCGTCAAGTTCGTGGCGCAAAGCTCATCCGCCGCTTGATATACCCGCCGCCTCTGAATATACTCGTACGGCGTAAGACCGGTCTCTTTTTTGAACAGTTCATGAAAGCGGCTTTTCCCCAGACCCAATTCCTTGGCCCAGCGGTACAGCTCCGTCTCTGCTTCCTCCAAAGGGTTGTTATCGATTCGGCCAAGCAGCTGGGTAATCCGCGGATCGCACCAGGCCTCGCTTCGCACGGCTATCGTCAGGTATTGATGCAGGAACGTTTGGAAGGCGGCATTATATTGCAACGACTCGACGGGACTCCGCACGCCTAACAAGGAGGGGGGCTGTGTAAACGCATTGAAGTAGGACAGCCACATAGCGAGATGGCTGATCCGCATCACCTCATGCAGCTGCATTCCCGGCAGGCTGCTTGCCCATTCCTTCACGAAAGGCCGATTCATTCCTCGAAAATAATCCCTTTGGTAATGAAAGTCCGGCCGCTCGACATAGGCCCAATCGAAATAAGCGCAGCGGTGGATCATCAGATCCTCCTGATCGGAAACCCACTGATGGGGCATTCCGGCCGCGATATACACCAGGGAGCCCGGCTGAAGCGCATGCTCGGCATCGCCAAGGAGAATCGAGCCACGACCCTGCTCCACGAGAATAATCGCATTGGCATAGCACACCCTTAGGGGGCATTGCTCCTGTGGGGTGAACTCGTATTTTTGCGCAAACAATAAGAGCGGATTGAAATCGGAATAGCGCGTAAGATAGTCAACCTTCAGCCTATACACCGGGATTCTCATCAAGCCGGCACCTCCTCGCCCCCAAAAAGCAAAGTCCATTTTTACTAAATCGTACCGGAAAATAAGACAAAAGGAAAGCGTTTTCCACAAAGACAACGGCAGATTCTCCCTTTAGTATGGAAGAGAGTAGACGATCAGGGAGTGACAAAATGCCGAAGATGAAAACCAATGCCTTCAAAAACAAGCTTTTCTTAAAATATCCCGCATCCTGGTGGAAAAACATGTGGAGAGAAGCGCTGCCTTCCGGAAACGGCACTATCGGTGCTTCCGTTTATGGTGCCATCAAGGAGGAGACCATCCTTCTGAATCACAAAGATCTGTGGCATTGGGGACGAAAGGATGCCTTACCTGACGTGAGCCATACCTTGGAGGAAACGCGCAAGCTGATGTCGGAAGGAAAGTACTTCGATGCCAGCTGGAACTTAACCAATGCCGTGAAGGAAACGGGCTATGCTACGCGACTGGCATCCAAGCTGCCGCTGGGGGATATCTCGCTCAACATGCCCTGCACGCAAGCGTTCCGCAAATATCGAAGAAGCGTTGATATGGAGACAGGGGAGGTTCAAGTGGCATGGCAGGACGGGGGAGCTGCGTTAGCGCGAAAGCTGTTTGTTTCACGCACCGATCAGATGGTCGTTTATGAAATCAGCAGTGCAGACAACGCGGTAGAAGGCGAGTTCCTGTTAAGGCTTCATAGAACGGACGGTTCCACTACCTCCGATAAATACAAGGAGCTGGAGAGTACGGTAGAGGTGAAGGCGGAAGGGTCGTATTTGTACTATGCGGCCACCAGCGATGAAGGCAAAGATTTTGGTATCGTACTTCGGCTCGTGTCGGATGGAGGAACGATCAGGCAGGAAGGCGATAAGCTGCAATTTGCAGGATCTAACCGGGTTATGGCGCTGGCGAAGGTGTTTGTTCAAAGCGACCGCAGCACGGAATGGCCCCGGCTGTACGAGGAGCTGTCTCGGATCGGGAAAACCTATACGCAATTGCTTGATGAACACGTCAAGGAGCACCAAAGACTGTTTCACTCGGCTTCCTTGAATTTATTCGGCGATCAGGATCACAGCTACAATGAAGAGCTCCTGCTTCAAGCTTATGATGGGGAAGCGCCAGTCAGCTTGATTGAGAAAATGTGGGCTTACGGGCGGTACTTGTTTATTTCCGGCACGGCGCCGGAAGGGCAGCCCTTCGGCATGTATGGGCTCTGGCCCGGGGATTACCGCTTGGTGTGGTGCCATAATATGGCGAACCAGAATGTTCAGATGATGTATTGGCATGCGCTGGTTGGCGGGCTGGAGGAGTTGATGCCTGCTCTCGTGCGCTACTATGAAGGCATGATGGACGATTTCCGGGATAATGCCCGCAAGCTGTACGGGTGCCGGGGTATCTATATTCCTGCGGGAACGACTCCCGGAACCGGCGTTCCTAACCAGATCGTACCTGTCATCATGAACTGGACGGGGGCGGCTGGCTGGCTTGCCCGGCATTATTACGATTATTATTTGTATACCGGGGATCGCGAATTTTTGGTAGGGAAGGTGCTGCCCTTTATGAAGGAGGTAGCGCTGTTCTATGAGGATTTCATACATCTGGATGAGGACGGCTCTGTCTTGTACTACCCTTCCGTATCGCCTGAGAATACGCCGCTTAACTTTATGCCGACGGACGGGAGGCCTCTTGCTCACCCGATGCCTACGACCATTAACGCAACCATGGACCTGGCAATTCTGAAGGAGCTGCTGACATACCTCATTGAAGGTAGCCGGGAAGCGGGCCTATATCTTGAGGAAATTCCCAAGTGGACGGCTATGCTGCAGCGGATCCCGGCCTATCGGGTTAATGAGGACGGAGCTATTCGTGAGTGGATGCATTCGGATTTCGATGACCGCTATGAGCACCGGCACTTATCGCACATTTATCCGGTGTTCCCTGGTCAGGAATGTACCAGAGAGACAGAGCCGGACTTATTCAAGGCATTCGAAACGGCTGTCAAGCGAAGGCTCATAGGGGCCCAGAGCGGCTGGTCGCTTGCTACCATGTCCAATATTTATGCCCGCCTGGGGGATGGAAACCGTGCGTTGGAGTGTTTGGATATCCTGGCTCGATCTTGCCTGTTGAGCAATTTGTTTACGCTGCATAACGATTGGAGAAACATGGGGATTTGTATGAATATGAATGAGGCTCCCATTCAGCTGGATGCCGCAATGGGCGTAATCAGCGCAGTGCAGGAGATGCTTCTGTACGTGTCCCCGACGCTTGTGAAGCTGCTCCCGGCCGTGCCGGACAAATGGGTGAGAGGCGAGTATGCGGGCTTGCGTTTCTGCACAGGTACGGTAACCGTCGCTTGGGACCGGGCGGAAGGCAAGCTGAGTGCCTGTCTTAGCGCAAGCAGGGATACAGCCATCACGTTGAAGCTTCCGGAATGGATGGATCGTTACGATGCGGACGGCCAAGACATCACGGAAGCGCCGGCTGTTTGGGGGAAGGGCTACTACGAATTGAAGCTTAAGGCGGGGGAAACCGTAACCATTACAGGTATAAAGGAGTAATCAAACCTTAGGAGGCGTAGGCTATGGACACAGCGAAGGCTTGGGGAGGAAGGCTTAGACTGGCGGTTTCTTCAACATTAGTGCTGGCGCTCGCAGCAGGCTGCTCAGGAGGGAAGGAAATCAACGAACAGGTGGTGGTCCCTCCGAAAGAGGCGACAGAGCCATTTGATACCAGCTTGACGGCGAACCTCTCTATGTATGTCGACATCAGCCTGCCCGACGAGTGGTATAAGAAATTTGTTATCGATCCGGTAACCCGAAAGTTTCCTAACGTGAAGCTGGACCTTGTCCGAAGAGGAAAAGGGACGAATCCGGATGAACTCGTGGTAACGGGCAGCTTCCCGGATATCTTATATAACAGTCCGCCCAGACTGAACTCTTACAAGGAGCTCGGGCTCTTATCCGATATGAGCGACTTGATTAAGAAGTACAACGTCGATTTGAGCAAGTTGAATCAGCCGGCCATGGATACGATACGTCAACTGGGCGAAAAGGGGCAAATCGTCGGATTACCGTTCTGGGTCAACTGGTCCGCCTTGTATTATAACAAAGACCTGTTCGATAAGTTTGGCGAGCCTTACCCGAAGGACGGTATGACCTGGGAGGAAGTGATCGACCTCTCGAAGCGCCTGACTCGTTCGGATAACGGCATCAGCTATCGCGGTCTGGACCATTCGCTGAACAGCTTCACCGGACAGCTGTCCCTAAGCTATGTGGATGCCCAGACCGAAAAACCGGCGCTGCTGCAGAATGAGGGCTTCAAGCGTTCATACGAATTGCTGCTTAGCTTGTACAGCATCCCGGGCAATCAGGAAAGGAAGGCTCCGAAGGATGCGTTTCTTAAGGACAAAAACCTCGCGATGTGGCCGATGTACGCGGATGTTCCGTCCTGGATCGCCGAATTGGAGGCCAAGGGGGAGGCGTTCAACTGGGACATGGTACAAATCCCGAGCTTCAAGGAAGCTCCCGGCGTGTCGCAGGCCGTCGATTCGCACAACCTTCACGTCACCAGCAGCAGCAAGAACAGGGAAGCCGCATTTCAGATCATCCTGTATCTGCTCTCGGAGCAGCCGCAGCTGGAGCTTGTAAAGCACGGGTTCCTGACCTCCTCCAATAACAAGGAGCTTAATAAGCACTTTGGGGAAGCCATGCCGGTGTTCAAAGGAAAAAATGTAAGTCCTGTCCTGGAGTCGAAACCGGCACCGAAGGGCGCTATGCATAAATATGATTCCATCGTCTCGAGTGAGTATAATAAGGCGTTCACAAATGTCGAAAAGGGAACGAAGGATATCAATACCGCACTGCGAGAAGCATCCGAGTTGGCTGAGAAGCGTATAGAGGAGGCCAAGAAGAAGTAGAGTAAGGAGGAGGGGATCATAAGGAGCCCGGGTGTATAGGCTAAAAAAGAAGCTCAACCCCTAGAGGTATTGAGCTTCTTAGCTAATCTTCAATTCTTATTTGTAGTCCGACATGTTGAACTCAGGCAGCCCTATGGATGCGAACCATTGGCGAATTTGCTCCTGATCGTCGGAGAAGGTTAATCCCATTTGCAGCAGGATTCTTGCTTTTTGCGGGAGCAAATCGGCTCCGCCGATAATGCCGGGCGTATTCGTGTCATATACGGCGCCGGAGCCCGCGCGTGTTGTGCTAACGAACAGGACACCTTTTTCAATGGCTTCCTTGCGGGCAGTCTGCTGCTCCGTGGAGATGCCGCCGGCACCGTGACCCGCCGTAACGATCCCCTTCACGCCCGCATCGGCAAGTGCCGTGATCGGGAGTCCGCTAGCTTCCGCATAGCTGTAGACAATTTCTACCTTCGCGATATCCTCCGGCTTCACCTTCTTCAGATCAAACGGCGTTTTCCAGGAATCCTGTCCGCAGGCCTTCACCCGGCCCGGCGCTCTCACGCTGCGAATGCGATCCTCATCCACCGTTCCTAGTGCCCCGTACCGACCGCCGTCGAAGGTATCCAGGCGAAGAGCATCGGTTTTGGTAACTTCCCTTGCCGCGAAAAATTCATCATTAAGCATGAGTACACTTCCGTAGCAAGCTGTTTCACCGCTTGCCGCCAATCGGATGGCGTTAAAGAGGTTGGCTTCGCCGTCGAACGAGAATGTATTCGATTGTCTCATGGAGCCTGTAAAGACAACAGGCTTATCGCTTTGGACCGTCAGGTCGGCGAAATAGGCAAGCTCTTCCATAATATTCGTACCGGCGTTCACGACGACGGCATCAACGTCTTCCTTCGCTAATTGTTCGTCGATCGCAAGACTCATATCATATAAGTGCTTCGTTGTTGTGGCAGAAGAACTGATATTGTATACCTCATGGACGGTTACGTCCGCAACCTTCGAAATTTCCGGCTTCAGTCTGGAGAGGATGTCGGAAATCGAAACCTTCTCCGTTCCGTAGGACTGGAACATTTCACGACCGATGGCGGTGCTTGTGATGGTGCCGCCCATGCCGACGATGACTACATGCGGCAGCTTCTTGGGAGTTTCGGCAATAGCTAACCCTGTAATAACTGATGATGGAATGACTGGGGTTAAAGCAACAGCTGCCGCGAGTAAGGCACCTACGATGGTTCTTCCGATTTTTTTCATGAAAGTCCTCCTAGTTCGTATTTTATGTAATTAAAACTAACATAAAGTTATCATTTAACAACATTTATGTCAATAAATATAACACTTATTGAGGATATATTTTTAATAAATATGAAGGAGTTGTTACAAAATGCCAATTATATGTTAGAAAATATAACATAATTATAAAAAAGGGAGCAGTCGTAGCGCAGCTGCCCCCTTTTAAAACTATCCCTTTACTTTTTTATATCTTCCATTGGCCTTCGAATAACGAAGCACAGTGCGAAACATCCGTTTATCCCTAATAGCATTAAAAATGTGCACATCCGGAGCGGTATTCACCTCAAGCACCCACGGATGCAAATTCGAATCCAATGCAATATCAACGCCGATTTCCCGGAAGTTCGGATAAGTCCTCTGCAGCTGCTTGGCGATACGAACCCCGAGCCGCTGAAGCTGGGCCAAGTATCGGTGCTTTTGCTTCCCTTTCAAATACGGATCCAGCAGCTGTTCCAGGGGGAGCGGTTTACCTTGGCTGTGATAGTTGGTCACAATTTTCTTCGGATGGCTGACTCTGCCGACATATCCTGTTGTTCTCCAGTCAAGCTTGGCTGTGCGCTGAACCATAACACGTACATCGAAGCGAAGCCCATTGAAGGTGAGGAGGCGGATACCTTGTTGAACAAGATACGGCCTCTTTAATTTATTTCGGTTCATTGAAGTATAAAATTCGTCGAAGCTGCGGAAGACTCGTTTCATTGTGCCCAACTGATAACGATAGCCCGAGAATCTGCGGTTTGCCATTTTGGATGCCTGAATCACGCCATTTCCGGCGGTGCCGTTAATCGGTTTGACATAGACCATGTTGTGCTTCCTGATCATCGTCCGCAGCGAAGAACGACTATACAGGCGCGTCTCGGGGATATAGTTTCGCATCTCTTTGTTTTTCAACAGCGCCTTCGTTTTGATCCATTTGCTTGTTAGGGTTCGTCCCTTGCGCTCTTGTTTCAACTTCATTTCCCCTTCTCTATAAAGTCGTATCTTCTTAGTCATTCGGCGAATGAACTGCTTCCCCCGGCCAATCCATATCCAATTGGATGTGATCGCTACTGACGTTGTGAGGTCCGATATGAATTTCAAGATAAGTGAGGGAAGTAGTTGCCCTTAGTCCGTGCTTGCAGCCGGGAGGGAATTCGAGCAGCTGGCCGGCAGCTACCGGAATGAGAGCTCCATCTTTGATGATTTCGCCGTCTCCCTCCAGCACAAGCAGCTTTTCACCGGTCCTTTGGTGAAGGTGATAGCTCGTGTGCTTTCCGGCCGCAATCCGGACCCTAGATGTTCTGCACCCGGTCTGGCCGGCTGCCGTATAGTCGAGCAGTTTCTTTGTTCCCCACCGCTTCTCCTCATACATGATTTGAGAATGATTCTCCGCATCCGTGAGAATCTCCTTAATCTGATGGCTCTCCTGCTTGTTGGCCACGAGAATGCCATCGGGTCCGGCAGCAACAATGAGGCTGTGTCCGCCAATCACATGAATCGGGATATCGAGTTCATTGACCAGATGAGTATCAATGGCCTGACCCGAAACGGTGCCCGTGCCCGTCACCGGACTGCCGAGCCGAGCCGACAGGCTGTCCCAGCTGCCCAGATCCAACCAAGTCCCAGGGTAGGGAACCATAATGGAGTTCGTTGTGCGTTCCGCAACTTCCCGATCGAAGCTGAGCTCCGATGACTGTGGCATGTGCTCAAGCAAATGATCAAAAAGTACCGGCAGGTTTGCCTTCTTCAGAATCGTAAGTAAGAAGCCAAGTCGGAACGCATACACTCCGCAATTCCACATTGCCTTCTGCGCAATCAGCTGCTTCGCCAGCTGTTCATCCGGCTTCTCCACAAAACGTTCGATTCTATGATAATCGGTTTTGCTCTCAGATGCCGGGACAATATACCCAAATTGGCTGGAAGGATGGGTGGGGGCCGTACCGATCAAGGACAGCTCCGCGCCTGAGCGATCCAGGATGTCGGGCAGGCGTTTGATCATGTCGAAAAAGCTTGATTCCACGAATTGATCTGCCGGGAGAAAGCAGACGATATCCTTCTCATCGGCGTGGAGCTTAGAATAGAAGTAGGTCGTGGCAAGAGCAACGGCAGGGAAGGTCCCGCGTCTGTGGCGCTCACTGATGATAGGTATACGATCGCCGATGTGATTGCGGGTGATTTCGGTCTGGGTATGGTGAGAGACGACTAAGGCGGATTTCAATAAATCAGCATCCCCCAGCTGACGAACGACTCGCTGAATCATTGATTCCTTGCCGCCGTCCGGCGAAGTGAGCAGCTTTAAGAATACTTTGGTGCGAGTGCCATGGGAGAGGGGCCATAGCCGTTTGCCCGAGCCCCCCGACAATAGTATGATGTGCAAACTTCAGCCCCCCTTAGGTACCGGGCGATTTGGAGGCTCGCCGATAGATTTTGCGCTGATGAAAAGATAAGGACCGATAAGTTGCGGCCAAACGCTTCCTCCGTTTATCGGAGAGTCCCGCTGCGCTAGTAGAAAGGGACTTATTTCGTGCAGACTTTAGAACGCATTGAGAAGGGTTCTTCTCGTAAACATAGTTTCCATAGGTTTCAAACTCGGAAAAGCCGAATTGCTTCCTTCGGTTGATGCTTTGGATAATTGCCTTGTACCAAACCTGGCCGTGGCGACTCTCGATTTTCCTTTTCAGCTCCCGCAGCTTCTCTCTTTCAAACAGCATATAGTGCGTTACGAAGGAGCGTGGAGCTGCTTTCTTACGGCCTAGTAATTTTTGGTAGGTGGTGAAATATTCAGGCTGGCTCCAATCCCGGCAATAAAATACCGCCTTACCTCCAATGCGGAATCGGTGCGGACGAATAAAAACGGTATCTGCATCGACTACAAGGAAATCGCGTTTGCAAATCGTATCTCCGTTTAATTTCAGGAGCTGTTGGTAAAGCCAGCCGGAGCGGTCCCATGTCCGGGATCGATAATCAATGTAGCTCTTTCGAATGGGCAGCACCCTATGCTCGTGAACGAACTTACACCCTTTTTTGGCACAAAGAGCGCGAATTTGCTTACTCATCGGGGCTACAATATGAATCTTGCCTATAGGATGCCTGACATATTTGCGGACGGCATCGATAACATAAGGCAATGTCGGCAAATCCTTGTCAATAGCGGGAATGAATACATCAATCGCCGCCTTGCCCCCGGAATGCACGCTACAGCGCGAATCCAACACAATCCTCTCCCTTCAGCCTAGGGGTTGTACTATAAGCTCTCCACTATCGTATGAGGATTCTATGAGAATGTGCATGACAGAAGACACCCGCCAGGAGTGGAATCTTGCAGAAGGAGGGAGAGGAATATGCGGCAGCCTTTGGCATTGTTCCGAGGAATTGGTGCTGTAGCGGATCGCGGAAATCGTTTCGTAGAAAACGAAGTAGAAACGATTCGATATGGAAGTACTGAAAAGTCATTATCTGAATCAGCCTCGTATAAGAGGTTCGATCAAATAAACCGTCTTCTCCTCAGTTGAGGCAGAGCTGTCTTTGCGAACGACCCATCCGTAAGAGAGAACTGAAGCAAGACGAGCATGTTCCTCCGCATGAAACGCGCAGATAACCGATTCGCGCCCAGGCTCCAGCAGCAGCTGAGGCTCTTGACCCAAGGCGAGCCGTATCCAGCTCGCGATGCCTCGCAGCGTATTGTATTTGATCCGGTAGCCTTGACGCACGGCCTGCTCGAAATCGGACGGATGGCTGCCTGCCAGCTCCGTTAAGCGAGAGTAATCAAACTGGAACTGGCTATCATCCGCGGGGAGCTCGCCTGCGTGCACCCGGCGAAGCAGCTCATCCTCCGACCACCCCAAATTCCTGAGCGATTCCAGCAGGAGAGCATCCCATTGGGACAATGTAACGGGTTCCTTATTGTGAGCAATCATATCTTTTCACTCCTAACGATGCATGGATTGAAAATGACTGCCCCGATCCTATTCAGGACAACGGGGCAGTCTTTCTTCATTACTTGCCGGATGTATATTTGGCGAGGAATTCCTTCGCTTTGGCCGGGTCTGCTTTGACCTCCAATCCCGTTTTCACGATCGGACTTAAGGTCGATACTGCTTTGAACTTGTTATTTTTATAGTAGGCGAGGAACTCATCCTGATTGATGGAATACAGAACTGCTTTTCTCAAATCGGCGCTCTTGGCGATATCGCGGTTTTTGGTATTGAAGAGCAGGTACGAGACGGCGTTGCTCGGTATGGATTGCAGGGAAAGCTTGCTGTCTGCCTTAACCACATCGAATTTCGTTTCCGATACCCCGTAGAACAGGTGGATTTCACCGCTGCGGAGCGCGGAGAGCGAGCTTTCGGCGTCCTTAATGAATCGAACCTTGATGGAGTTTACCTTCGGCTCATACTTTGTGCCAGGCATGTAGCCGGGGTTTTTATAGAAAACGGCCTCATAATCATTTTTATACGCGAGAATGTAGGGACCGCTGGTGAACAGGGTGTTGTTATATTTCGGCCCTTCCGTCACTGCCGATTGGTCGCCGTAAGCAATGTCCTTGTTTACATCATATTTGGCTACATCATAGGTGTTGATGCTTTCTACTTGCTTTTTGGACACAATCCCTGCGGACTGGTGGGCCAAGTAGTTCAACACTTGCGGGAACGGCTTCGTTGTCGTCAGCTTGACGACCTGATATTTTCCATCCTTGTTGCTAGCCTGCGACTTGTCCGCCACGAGGGTGGAGATTTTGGATGCAAGTCCTTTATCCAAACTGGACTTTACGGTATCGGAGCTGCCCGACAGCTTCGCCGATTCCAGAACGGCAGGGTCCGTCACCAGCTCCACCTTTTGGATATGCTCATGCAAGGTGAAGGTGCGGTGATTCGGAACGGAATCCTTATTCTTGGCCCGGTTCAGCGAGAAAATGACATCCTCCGCACCGACGCGCTCACCGGAGTCTGCAGCCAGCTTGTCCTTAATCCGGGCGAAGCGGATATCGTCCCTAAGGACGAAATAGTAGTCCGAGTTGCCCTCGGCAATAGCGAAGTTATACGATAAGGAGCCTTCGGCTGTCAGCTTATCGTCGTCCGTCAGGTTAAGCAGGCGTACGTACTGGTTTGTGTTGATGATGTTGATCGAGCCGTCATTACCCTTGATCGGGTCAAGCGATGTTAACGAAGGAGATGTGGACTGCAGAATGATCGGTTCCTTGGCGCGTTTGGACGCGTCCTTGAAATCCAGCTCTTCCCAAGGAAGGGAGCGTGACTTGGACAGCCTTACAGATTCCTTCTTCAATATGTCTTGATTAAAGGCTTGCGCCTTGAGCGAACTATATAGTGGAGCAATATAGGCCTTGTCAAATACCAGCTGCTGCTCGAATTTCTTGTACGTCTCTGTGAATTGCTCTTGCGTCTGTGTGGAGGCCTGGTCAATCAGCTTATCGATTTCGGCATCGGCCAGGATGCTGTAGTCACCGCCTGTTTTGAAGAGGGAACGTACGGCATAATCCGGATTGCCCGTTACTGTAGTCCAGCTTGATAAGGCAATGTCAAAGTTGCCCGCATCCTGCTGCGCTTTGAACGTGCCGTAGTCAGGCTGCAGATTGAGCTTGACGTTAAAGCCGTTCTTCGTCAGCTGGTCGCGAACGATGTTAAGATCCGTCTCGTTCGAGCTCATGCCCAGCAGCTCGATATCGACAGGGGCGCTGGAGACGGCTTCCGTTCCAGCGGGCTTCGCCGTGGATTCGTCTTTGGTTGTCAGATTGCAGCCGTTCAGCAGCAGCGAGGCGCCGAGGACTAAAGGAATGACGAGTTTGTTTTTGATCATCATGGATTTCTTTCCTCCCAATATAGCAGTAGTATCTATGAACGCACATTCATTCCTCATTCCTGCATGTTACGAAACGTAGAGGCTATGGAATATGAATGAGGATTCCGTAAGTTAGAGCTAGTCCAGCTTCGGATCTAGGGCATCCCGCAAGCCGTCTCCCAGAAAGTTGAAAGAGAGAACGAGAGCGATGATCGCAAGGCCGGGATAAATTGCCGTGTAAGCATGGGTCTCGAGATAGGCGCTTCCTACCTTCAGAATGTTGCCCCACTCCGGAATGTGCGGTTCGACGCCTAGTCCGAGGTAGCTCAGGCTGCTGGTTGAGATGACGGCGGCGCCTAAGGTCAGCGTGGACTTGACGATCATGGGAGCGAGCGAGTTCGGCACGATATGCTTTAGTAAAATTTGAACATCCCCTGCGCCGAAGGCGCGTGCCGCCTGCACATATTCCAGCGTCGAGACGAGCAGGACATTCGCTCTCATCGTGCGTGCATAGGTCGGAATAGCCCCTATGCTCAGCGCCAGAATCAGATTAAACGTATTGGCGCCGAAGGCGGCGATAATCGCAATGGCCAGCAAAATTCCCGGAATGGCGTAAAGAATATCGAGGGCCCGCATAATCAGATTATCCGTGCTTCGTCCGTAATAGCCGGATAGGGTTCCTAGTGCGCCTCCGATCACCACTGGAATCAGAGTGGATACGATTCCCACGAAGAGCGAGATGCGGGCGCCGAACACAATTCGCGAGAACAGGCAGCGGCCGAAGTTGTCCGTGCCGAGCGGGTAGGCCATGCTTGGCGGCTGCAGGATGGCTCCGTAATTGTTATCTATGGCCATACCATAATCGAATGTGAAATAGCTGCACAGGGATATCGAGAGCAGAAAACCGATAAAGAATAGTCCCAGCATGGAGGTGGCGCTGCGAGACAGCCGATCCATCGTCTCCTGAAGCTTCGCGCCGGCCAGTCCTTCCCGATTCCGGAGCTTGGAAATAAGCAAAATACTTAGCGCCAATGCGAATACATTCCCCGTAACCGAGGTGATCAGCAGCAAAGCGGCGACCCCGTATAACCATTGAGGCAAGGGGCGCTCATCGTCGTAAAACCGTGCTATCCCAAGAAGGGAAAACAGCTGGATGACCGCTGCCACAAGCAGGGCTGTCATGCCGGTAAGAAATCCGTTCGAAACATACGGCTTAAAAACATTCAAAGAGGATACGGCGAAAACAAACACCGTCGTTAGTAATGAATAAACGGCAAGTGTATATGCAGGGCTCTTTTTCTTCTTCACCAACTGCAATGCGGCACTGACCATGAATATATTAGCGGTCAGTAGGCTAAGGAGCAGTACATAGCCTAAACGCCGGGTCTTTTGGTTTATCGCACCGTGACGGATCAAATCCCGGCGGATCTGCATCAGGACACCCATCTGAAGTAGACCGAAGGCCGAATAAGTCAGGAAGGCGATGAATACAGCGGGCTTGATCGCCAGATCCGGCCAGGTGAAGCTGCTTAGCAGCAGCACTAGCGAGAGAGCCAGAGTAGCGGCTGCGGCAAATCCCGCCTGCGAATAGTCGATGCTGGTTTTGAATCGAAAGTGTTGATCCTGTCTGGAAAGCGTAATGGATTGGGTCACATGCATCACCTGCTAGTATTGTTTCATTCGCGAGCGAATTCTTGGATCGATAAAGGCATAACAAATGTCGATGATGACGTTAACGATGGAGATGGTGATGGCGGTGTACACAACCCCGCCCATAATGCTGGGAATATCGGGAATGAACTGCTTGTCCACGATGTAGCTTCCAATTCCGTTAATATTGAAAACCTTCTCCGTTACCGCCGCCCCTCCGAGCATGGCACCGAACTGCAAGCCGATTACCGTAATTATCGGAATCAGAGCATTACCCACAGCATGCTTCCATAAGATTTGCGACCGCGATAAACCTTTGGCCCGGGCTGTCGTAATATAATCCTCGTTGATCACTTCCAGGGTAGAAGAACGCGTCATTCTGGCGACCGTCGCCATTAGGCCCGTACCCAGAACGACTACAGGCAGGATCATCGTGAGAGCATTCTGCGGGTTATAGGTGGCGGGCAGCCACTGCAGCTTGATCGAGAAATTCAGGATCAATATCAAGCCCTGCCAAAAATTCGGGATCGACAAGCCGATCAGTGCCAGCAGCATGAAGGTGTAATCCCAGAAGGAATGAGGCCGAGTGGCTGAGATCAGCCCGATCGGCAGAGCGATCAGTACGGCGACGACGGTGGAGATGACCGCCAGCGTCAGCGTCACCGGAAATTTTTTGGCGATGGATGCCGTGACATCCTCGTTTCCTGCAAACGATTTTCCGAGGTCAAAGGTCACGATATCCCGAAACATATCCCACAGCTGTACGAGATAAGGCTGATCCAATCCATAGAGCTTGTTGAATGCTGCAATCTGCTCCGGTGTTGCCGTTTCGCCGATGATGTTGGCTGCCGGATTCATAGGCGATAAATAAAGAATGGTAAATACCAGAAAGGCGACGCCGAGGATGACGAAGATCGTCATGATCAGCCGCTCCCCGATGTATTTGAGATAAGGATTGGCAAACAGGAGCATTAGCAGATACATGCAGCACCCCGGGAGCAGCGAAAGCACCAGAAAAAGCGGATGCTTGACCAGCTGTGCGAACGTATCCGCATAGGTGATTCGGTCTTCCTGCCGATCATTCGCGTGATTGTGCAGCTTCTCTCTCCACTTGACCTCTGTGAGTCTTTCCGCTTCCTGATTCAGCTTTGACCATTCAACGGGTTGACCGAAAAACCGATGCTTGCGCTCAAGCTGCTCCTTCGTTTCCATCAGCAGTCGTTCCCGATAGCCGGCCGCGATCCATTCCTGCTCGAGCTTATACAGCATCTCGTTCGGTTTCCCCTTCCTCTTGCTGCGCAGAAAGGCGAAATAGACGGCCAGGTTCACCGGCGTCCCTGTGAGCAAGAGCAAGTAGCGATACGAGGGATGCTGCAGCATCTTCGAATACGTGTCCCCGAGCCGTTGAAGGAGCTGGGATTGTATGGTATGTCCAGTCACATTCGTATACCCCTTTACCTCTCATACTTTATATTGTATTATTCCGATAGATATAGTAGATTTTATTAGGCGTGTACCTTGATGTCAATAGTTGGTCAAAACAATTTTTCGCTACGATTTGAAACTAGTGAAACATTATTTTAGTGTGCAAGCACTATGTGGCCGCTTAATCTCCCAAAAATTTATAGAACAGGTGAGCAGGATGACAAACATATTGGAAGTAGAGCAGCTGTCGGTATCCTTCTACTCTCGAGATAAGGAGGTGGAAGCGGTTCGCAATGTCAGCTTTGCTGTCCGCAAGGGAGAGACGTTAGGCATTGTCGGAGAGTCGGGAAGCGGCAAGAGCGTGACCGCGCGCACGATTATGAGGCTGCTCCCGACGCCTCCATCGGTGGTGAAAGGAGGAAGGGTGCTGTTCCATGGGCAGAACCTGGCGGATAAGACGGACAGGGAGATGGAGCAGATTCGGGGACGGGAGATCGGCATGATTTTCCAGGACCCGATGTCCTCTCTGAACCCGACGATGCGAATCGGGCGGCAGATTGAGGAGAGCCTGATCAAGCATCGCAGGATGAGCGGAGAGGAAGCGCGCGAGGAGGCGATCGAGCTGCTGAAGCTGGTCGGCATTCCGAATGGCGAAGCCCGCTACGACCAATATCCGCACGAATTTTCCGGGGGGATGCGCCAAAGGGTGATGATCGCCATCGCACTCGCGTGCCGGCCTTCCTTGCTGATTGCCGATGAGCCGACGACCTCGCTGGATGTCACCATTCAGGCTCAGATTCTCCATCAATTGAAGGAAATTCAGCGTAAGCTGGGTACCTCCATCGTCCTGATCACGCATGATCTGGGGGTTGTGGCAGGGATGTGCGACAGAGTCGTGGTCATGAAGGACGGCGAGGTCGTGGAAACGGGTACGACGGAGGATATCTTCTACGCTCCGAAGCATCCTTATACGGTATGCCTATTGAATGCTCTGCCGCGGCTAGACGAGAAGAAGAAGCCGAAGCCCGCTGCGGCCGTCCCCCGTTCACCGGATGTCCATCCTCTGCTGGAGGTGCGCTCGCTCAAGCAGCATTTCAGCTTAGGTAAAGGGCAAATGCTCAAAGCCGTCAACGATATCAGCTTCAGCATTCGCGCTGGGGAGACGTTAGGCATGGTAGGGGAGTCGGGCTGCGGCAAATCTACGACGGGAAGGACCATTCTGCGGCTCAACGAAGCGACGGGAGGCGAAGTGCTGTTTAAGGGGATTCCGCTGAATCGGCTGAACCGCAGCGAGATGAAGATCATGCGCCGCCATATCCAGATGATCTTCCAGGATCCGTACGCCTCGCTCAATCCCCGGCTGAGGATTGTCGACATCATCGGCGAGGCGCTCGATCTTCACAAGATGACGAGCAGCAAGCTTGAGCGGCAGCGGCGAGTGGAGGAGCTGCTCGAGCTGGTCGGGCTCAGCGCATCGCATGCGAGCCGCTATCCTCACGAATTCTCGGGAGGACAGCGGCAGCGGATAGGCATTGCACGGGCGCTGGCAGTCGAGCCGGAGTTTATCGTATGTGACGAGCCGCTTTCGGCTTTGGACGTATCTATTCAAGCCCAGATCGTCCGGCTGCTGGAGGAGCTGCAGCAGCGGCTCGGGCTGACGTATTTGTTTATCGCTCATGATCTGTCAATGGTGAAGCATATCAGCGATCGTGTAGCGGTTATGTACAAGGGCAAGATTGTCGAGCTGGCGGAGAGCGAGGAGCTGTACGCAAACCCGCTGCATCCGTATACCAAGACGCTGCTGTCGTCGATCCCCGTGCCCGATCCGGTCGCGGAATCCCGCAAAGCATTCGTGCCTCCCGCAGATCCGAATGCGGCGGATCCGTACGGGCTGGAGCGATCCCGGTTCGTTGAGGTACACTCCGGCCACTGGCTTGCCGTAGCCGGTGATTAAATCAAACACGATTATGAAATAGGCGGAAGGCGGTCCACCCCCGCTCCTTACCGCTTTTTTTGCCATATACGAGAAAAGTGAATATTGCCTCAAGCCCTCTCGCTTCCCTATGGTATAGCTATCTGTACGGCTGTACAGCATTCATGAAGCGGAGGGGACGAACAACGATGAGCGGCAAAAAATTGAAAGCAGGTATTATTGGAGCAGGGAATATATTCAGATCGGCCCACGCCCCGGCACTGGAGAATCACCCGGAGGTGGAGCTGACGGCTCTTTGCGACACGAATTCGGAGCGGGCGCGGCAGCGGGCTGCAGAGCTTGGGATTCAGCACGTATATAGCGATTACAACGAGCTTCTGGAGGCGCATCCGGATCTTGATTTCGTCGATATTTGTACGCCGAACGCCTACCACAGCGAAATTTCCGTAGCGGCGCTGGAGCGGGGCATCCATGTTTTCTGTGAAAAGCCGGATGCCGTAACGCCGCAGGAAGCCGCCAAGATGGCTGCGGCTGCCGAGCGCAGCGGTAAAATTCTAATGGCGATGCGGAACAACCGGTTCCGTCCGGCGGTTCAGTTCCTAAAGAACTATATATCCGAAGGACATGCCGGAGAAATTTATACGGGACGATGCGGCTGGGTTCGCCGCCGCGGCATTCCCGGCAAGGGCGGCTGGTTTACCACGAAGTCGTTATCGGGAGGCGGTCCGCTCATTGATTTGGGCGTACATTTTATCGACGTTGCCATTTGGCTGATGGGCGGTCCTCGCCCTGTCTCGGTTACGGGCGCTGCCTATACCAAGTTTGCCGGTTCCTCGATCAGCGACTCGGAGCATAGTCAATTTGGAGAAAGCAAGGATGAAGGCACCTTCGATGTGGAGGACCTGGCCACCGGTTTTATCCGCTTCGACAACGGAGCAACGCTGCAGATTGAGTTCAGCTGGGCCTCCAATGTCGAGGAGGAAATGAACTTCGTTGAGCTTCGCGGCACGGGGGCCGGACTCAGCTACCGCCGCGGCGAAGCCAAAGTCTTCACCGAGGTGGCGGGAACGCTGGTTGATCTGCTTCCGCGGCTGCCGAAGGATAACGTCGGACATACGCCGCATCTGCACCATTTTATCGACTGCATTCAAGGCAGAGCCGTACCGGTGAATACGCCGCAGGACGGCGTAGATATGATCAATATTCTTTCGGCCTTGTACGAATCTGCTAGAACGGGCTCTGAGGTCAAGCTGAGTCCGCAGGGAGAATAAGGATGAGCCTAAAGATCGATGAGCTTCACTTTCACAATGTCGCCGCGCTGGAGGAGTACGCGGGTGGCTATCATCTGTTCCGCTTTCCTCAGGAGGTAAGGCACGCGCTGGGAGAACGGGGCCGATTCATTGCCGAGGAATCGACCGGCTGTGAGATCCGGTTCGTCACCCCGGCCCCGAATGTCCGGATCACCCTGCAGCTCCCTAATAACGAAGGGGAAGTCGCGGTGTATAAGGGAGGCATTCTTCATTCCATGCATCGCCTGCAGGCGGGCTTACCCACTACGCTCCACCTGGAGGAGCCCCCGCGCTTGAGCATGATTCCGCGGGAGCAGCTGCTGGAGAGCGGCTTCGCACCGGAGGTATGGCGCATCATCTTCGGCCGGGCGAATGCCGTGCTGCTGCGTCTGAACACGTTCGGGCATCCCGTACGGCCGCCGAAGCCCGAGGAGATGCCTCGCCTGCGCTGGCTGGCCTACGGCTCCTCCATCACGCACGGCCTGATGACGTATCCGCTCTCCTACGTGGATCAAGCGGCCCGCCGCCTGCAGGCGGACGTTTCCAACAAAGGAATGAGCGGCTCGTGTCTGTGCGAGAAGGAGATGGCGGATTTCCTCGCCGAGCGTCAGGACTGGGACGTGATCACACTGGAGCTTGGAGTGAATATGCGGGATCAATTCACACCGGAGGCGTTTGCCGAACGGACGGAGTATCTCTTGAAGCAAGTTGTCACGCGGCATCCGAAGAAGCCGATTTTCGTCATTACGGTTTATCCTAACTTCGCTACGCAAGCGGATACGGTCGCGGGAGAACGGGAGAGACGTTATAATGACATATTGCAGGAGCAAGTGAAGGCTTTGCAGCACCCGCATGTGTACCTGCTGGACGGCGCGTCCGTGATGATGGACTATTCGAGTCTCTCCGCCGATATGATCCATCCGGGCTCCTACGGCCACATGCGGATGGGAGAGCGGCTGGCCGCCTTGATGAAACCGGTGCTGGAACATTATTGCTTGAGGGAAGGGTAGGCTTTTCCGAGCGAATCCTTTACAATGAAAGAACCTCACAACACGCTATAGGAGAGATGCGTTTTGCAAAAAAAGTGGTTGTATCGTTTTATTTTATCCTACCTTCCGATTTTTTTTGCGGTCATCTTCTGCTTGATGCTGTTGTTCTTTCTTGGTGTCAGCGAGCTGACGAAGAAGCAATCCCTGAAGACGTATGAGGTGTACTCCCAGCAGGTCATGCATATTGTCGACTCCACGCTGCAGAATATCGATACGCTCGCCAGCAAAAATTTACTGCTGCATCCTAAGATTGCAGCCTATTTCGAACAAACGGGGGAGCAATCCCCCTATTCGTATTATGGGGTTACCGAGGTGCTGCTCGACTTCGTGGCACCGCTGCCGATGATCGATTCCGTTTATTTGTACCGTGCAACGGACGGCAAGGTGCTGCTGCAGCATTTCTCATCGGAAATTAAGGATTTCGGGGACCGCGACTTCATTGAGCAGGCTATGAAATCATCGAAGCCTATGCTGTGGAGCGGTGTTAGAAATTTGTCGTTGTACGATTCCGATGACCGCCAGAAGTCGGTTGTTTCTTTAGTTAAAAAAATGCCCTATTATTCCGGCGCTCAAGGCCTGATTGTCATCAACGTGCGCTCCAGCTCGCTCCAGGCGCTCGTGAAGGAGATGTACGACAACGGCACCGGGACCGCTTGTCTGATGGATGCCGGCGGCAGCAGCTTCGAAGGGGCGGCGCGGCCATGCGGCCCGCAGGCGCCGGCGGCGGAGAAGGGCAGCGTGGTGCTGGCTTCTCCGTATTCCGGCTGGAAGCTGTATATGAGTATGCAGCATCACAGCGTATTCGCTTTTCTCTCCACCTTCTCGTACATATGGTTCGTCCTCGGACTCATAGCGATTGTCGGCGGGGTCGGAGCGATGACGTATATCAGCCACCGGCAGTATCGTCCGATCGATCAGGTCGTCAGCCGGATTCAGTCCTTCACGGAGCAAAAGAAGGGGTATGTCGACCGAACGGATGTCAAGGACGAATTTGCCTTCATCGACCATGCCCTGGTGAATCTGATCGAGCAATCAAACCGGTTCGAGGAGCAGCAGGCCGAAGGAATGATCTATCGCAGATCGCAGCTTTTCAAGGAGCTGATGGAGGGGACGCGGCCGATCTCCAAAGAGGAGCTTCACAGGGAGTCCGCTTTGCTCGGGATCGAGGCGCCATTCGATTACGCAGCCACCGCTATTGTAGAGATGGATGCGTATGCCCGGTTCATCTCCGAATATTCAGCTCGGGATCAGCTGCTTTTCAAGTTTACCCTGCGCAGCGCGATTCAGGAAATCGCCGGGGAAGAGGAGGAGTTCCTCTGGACGGAGTGGGTCACTCCGAGCCGGCTCGGATTGTTCTACCGGAAGGCAGGCAGCGGCGGCGAGAGACGGATGATCGTGAAGATCACCGAGATGGCGGAGCGGGCGCGAGCTTGGGTGGAACAGTACCTGAAGTTTACGATCACGTTCGGCATCGGGGGAACCGTCAGGGAACCGCATCAAGTCCATCTGTCCTATCGGCAGGCGGAGAAGGCTCTGGAGCGCAAAATCTCGCTGGGCCCGAATAGGGTCATCGTTTATGACCCGCAGTGGGGCTCGTTAGCCGAAGGCTCCGGCGTGGATACCTTAATGCAGGAGCTGCAGGAGGCGGCCCAGCTGTTCCGTCTCGGCAACCCGGATTGGGAGCTTCTGCTGCGGCAGGCATTTCAAGCCTTATCCACGGGCATTTACTCCCGCGAGGACGTCACCGGCCTGATTCGCCTGTTCAAGGCGCAGCTGAAGCGGGAGATGCAGGAGCTGCCGCAGGAGCTGCAGGAGGTATGGAGGGCTGACGGACTCCAGCGCATCCAGGATTTGCCTGAGGATCCGGAATGGGTGGAGGAGACCCGAAGCTACCTGTACGAGGCGCTGGGCGAGGTCGACCGGCAGCTCCGCGGGCTTCGAATGGGCCGGGAGCAGTATACTCTCGCCGCTCAGGTGCGTGAATATATTATGGAGCATTACGCCGACAGCGAGCTGTCCCTTGCCCAGATCAGCGATACCTTCGACATGAATCAGAAGACGTTAAGCCGTATTTTTAAAGAGGAGTTCGGCGAGAAATTTGTCGATTACCTGGCCAAGGTACGGGTGGAGCAAGCCAAACGGCTGCTGCTTGAGACGTCGGAGCCGGTACAGGCGATCGCCGAGAAAGTTGGATATTTGTATCCGATGTCGTTTATCCGGGTATTCAAGAAGGTGGAGGGCACGACTCCGGGGGATTACCGGAAGGAGCACAGCCCTGAATGAAATCACGTCCGGCCGAGGCGAAAAGCCTTGCTGCCGGGCGTTTTTTTGTTTTATTCGAAGCGGCAGGAGGTATACGAGAAAGATGAATATTGCCGGATAGCGGCTTCGGAGGATAAGGTGAGTTCAGCAAGGCGAACCGAATCGGTCGCCGATACTAAACAGCCGGAAGGAGGTACACACATGAATAACCAACAAGCATGGGACGCGGGTCTTCAAGAGAAGAAGCTCTCGACGCAGCGCCGGTCCCTTTGGAACAACAGACGATTCCGTCAGAACGTACCGCTCTGGCTGATGTTTTTGCCCGTTGCCGTGTTCTATATTTTGTTCAAGTACACCCCGATGCTGGGACTGGTGATTGCGTTTAAGAACTACACCTTCTATGAGGGCATCTGGGGCAGCCAGTGGGTCGGGTTCGATAATTTCACCAATTTGTTCACTCAGGCACAATCGGTCCAAATCATCCGAAATACGCTGGTGCTCAGTATCTTATCGGTGTTTGTCGGGTTTCCGTTTCCGATCGCGCTGGCGATTATGATGAACGAGGTCCGAAAGACCTGGTTCAAACGCACGGTGCAAACGCTCGTCTACTTGCCTCACTTCTTCTCCTGGGTTGTCGTCGGAGGGATTGTGCTCACGCTCTTCTCCCAAGGCGGCATGCTGAATGAGCTCGTAGCGAAGCTGCTCGGCGAGCCTTATGCCTTCCTGTTCCATGAGTGGTCCTGGATCTCGATCTTCCTCGGTTCGGGCATTTGGAAGGAAGCGGGCTTCAGCGCGATCATCTACTTGGCAGCGCTGACGGTCATCGACCCGAGCTTATACGAAGCGGCGAGCATCGACGGCGCCGGCAAATGGAAGCAGATGTGGCACGTCACGCTGCCGGGCCTCAGTCCGACGATTATCGTCATGCTCATCCTGGCCATGGGCCGGGTGATGGAGGTTGGCTTCGATCAAGTCTACGTGCTGCAGAACTCGATTGTCGCGAACATTTCGGAGGTCATCAGCACCTTCATTTATCAGGCGGGCTTGCAGGGAGGACAATTTAGTCTGACCGCTGCACTCGGCTTGTTCGAATCCGTCGTCGGGCTGGTGCTGGTTGTGATTACCAATGCCATTGCCAGACGCTTTAACAAAGAGCTGTGGTGAGAGGAGGGCAAACAAACGCATGCGCACTTCATTTTCCGAAAAAATATTTTACGGCGTGAACTACTTCCTGCTGGCCGTTGCCGGTCTAGTATGCTTCCTGCCGCTCCTTCACTTGGCTTCCCTGTCGCTTAGCGGCAAGGACCCGGTCATGTCCGGTTACGTGACCTTGTGGCCCTTGGAGTTCACATTAGAGTCATATGAGATGCTGTTCAAAGGCACTCCGGTTGTCCGCGCCTTTACCAATAACGTCATTATCACTGTTGTCGGCGTCGTGCTCAGCATGATTTTCACGATTTTCGCGGCTCATCCGTTATCCCGCAAGGCATTTTACGGCCGCCGCTTCATCACTTTGGCCATAGTATTCACCATGCTGTTCCAAGGGGGTCTCATCCCGACGTACCTTGTGATTAAGCAGCTCGGGCTGATCGATTCCTACGGCGCTTTGTGGTTCCCCGGCCTTGTCAGCACCTTCAATATGCTGATCATGCGAAGCTTCTTCGAGAATATCCCCGAGGAGCTCGATGAAGCGGCACGCATGGACGGCTGCGGCGAGTGGAGACTGCTGCTGCGGATCATTCTCCCGCTGTCGCTGCCGATGCTCGCGACCATTGCCTTATTTTACGGCGTGCAATATTGGAATTCGTTCTTCAACGTGCTCATCTACTTGAACAGCCCGGAGAAGTATAACTTGACCGTGCTCATTCAGCAGATGGTTCGAAGCCAGTCGATTCTGCAGGAGATCAACGCCATGAATCAGCAGGAAATTCCGAATATTACACCGGAGGGCATGAAGGCGGCGGGTATTATGGTCATCATTCTTCCTATGCTCGTCGTTTATCCGCTGCTGCAAAAGTATTTCGTTAAAGGGGTGATGATCGGCGCGGTGAAAGGGTAGCTGCCTTCAGAAGGGCCGAAGCAAGTTCGGAAAGTGCAAGCGGGTCGATCCATCATGTACAATGAATAGGGAGGTCGAAATTTCATGACAAAAAGAAACTGGAAGCGCTCTTCCAGCGCGATACTAGCGCTTTCGCTTATTGCGGCAGGCTGCGGCGGTAATGGAGCAGGCAAAACCGAGGATACGAAGAATGCGGCGGAGGAGCCTGCGAAGCGCGGTTCGATTACGGTATCGCTGTACGATCGCGGAACGGTTCCTGCGGATGAAGGAACGATGGATAACAACCGCTGGACGAAGTGGGTTAACGAGAACGGCCCTGCCGATGTGAAGTATGTGACGGTGCCGCGCTTCGAATCGCTGCAGAAATTCAACGTGATGTTCGCGTCGGGATCAGCCCCCGACCTGATTCTCGAGTTCGATACGGCCTATCAGGGACAATTATACAGTCAGAAGCAGCTGATGCCGCTGGACGATTTGATTGCCAAGCACAGCAAGGAATATAAGCAAATGCTGGAGAAATATCCGGCTATTAAAAAAGCGGGTACGATGCCGGACGGCAAAATGTATTTGCTTGGTCGCCCGATGAACTTCGGACCCCAGCATTACTTGTTCATCCGCGCCGACTGGCTTAAGAAGCTGAACCTGAAAGCACCTACGACGCCGGAGGAGCTGCTGGAGGTCGCTAAGGCGTTCGCGGCGAAGGATCCAGACGGCAACGGAAAGGCGGATACGCAGGGGATCGGGCTTAGCTTTGTATCCGGCATTATTTTGAACAATATGTTCGGGACCAACTTCACGCTGTTCGGCACAGGCCAGTACCCTTGGATCGTCGAGAACGGCAAGGTCGTGCATGATTGGGACCGCTTGAAGGCGGCACTCGAATTCCAGAAGCAAATCTATGACGCCGGTATTGCGGATAAGGATTTCGTGACGGACAAGAACGGTGAGAAGCAGAAGCAAGCCTGGATTACGGGCAAGCTCGGCATCTACGGCGGTAACGGGGCGGATGTGAAGATTTATGAAGCGCTGAAGAAAAACGTGCCGGAGGCCGAAATCATCCCGATTGAGCTTCCGAAAACCTCCTTCGGCCATTACAGCCCGCTTCTGTCGACGCCGATCCAAATGACCGGAATGGTTAACGCAGCGGCGAAGGATCCGGTGTCGGTCATCAAGATGATCGACTTCATGTCCAGCGAGAAGTATTACAATACGATTCAAAACGGGCTCGAGGGCGTCCACCATAAGCTAAGCGCCAACGGCTGTCCTGAACCGATCGATGCGGAGAAGAACAAGAAGGAGCTCGGCTATGCAGGGGATATGAATATGCTCGCGCCTTTGCTTGGCAAGTGCTTCGGCTTGGAGAACAAAGTGAACCCTACTCCGGCGGAGAAGGATATGGTTCAGATCATCGATATGGCCAAGAAGGCTTATATGGACCCGGCGAAGCCTATGGCCGGCATTACTCACAGCAGCTATTTGCCGAACCTGCCGCAGGAGCTCGCCCCGATCAACGCCAACGCCAACAAAACGATCATTGACCTGGCGGTCAAGGCGATCGTGAGCGGAAAGTCCTATACGGTCGATCAGTTCGTGCAGGAGGCGAAGGCAACCTGGGAGAAGGCCGGCGGAGCGAAGGTAGACGACTTCTACGGCAAGTGGTACGACGAGAACAAAGACAAAGCCATCCTGATGAAGGATCTGTATCAGATGGGCGGCAAATAATTCCGTAGGAAAGCGCCTCTTGCACGGGGCGCTTTCCGCTTACTAACGAAGGGAGAGTACACTATGATTCGCCGATTTCACGATGCCCGCGACCGGTTCTTCGACCTCCGGTTCGGGATGTTTATCCACTGGGGACTTTATGCCATCCCCGCATGGCACGAACAATTGCTCTGGCGCGGCCGGACGACACGCGCGGAATACGAGCAGCTGATTCATCAGTTCGATCCGCAGCGGTTTGACCCGGAGGAATGGCTGGATGCGGCGCAAGAGGCCGGAATGCAGTACATCTGCTTCACGACAAAGCATCATGACGGCTTCTGTATGTGGGATACGAAGCAGACCGATTACAACGTCATGAATACACCCTACGGGAAGGATACGCTGGCAATGCTTGCGGAAGCGTGCCGCAAGAGAGGCATGCCGTTAAGCTTGTATTATTCCTGCCCGGATTGGCATCATCCGAATTATCCGAACCTTGGCAGGCATCATGAGATGTTCGGTCCGCGGCCGGGGGACGAGCCAAATCTGGAACGGTACTATGAATATGTTGCGGAGCAGATTCGGGAGCTGCTGACGGGTTACGGTCCGATCTATCAATGGTTCTGGGATGTCAATGTGGCCGAGTATCACAATCCCGCGATCAATGAGCTGATCCGTTCGCTGCAGCCGGGCATTCTCATCAACAATCGGGGTCCCGGCGAGGGCGATTACAGCACACCGGAGCGGCATGTCCCGGAGGGAGGCATCTTTCGTACGCCGACGGAGGCCTGCCAGTCACTGGGTCGTGAGAGCTGGGGATATCGCGAGGGGGAGGACTATTACAGCCACAAGTTTCTGATGCAGAGCATGGACAAAATTTTTGCAATGGGCGGCAACTATTTGCTGAATGTCGGCCCGCGGGCGGACGGTACGCTCGATCCGGCTCATGTGGAGACGCTGCGTGCGCTGGGCTCCTGGTACCGGTCGGTGAAGGAGGCTTTCACGGATGCCCAGCCGGCCTCCTATATGGGGGGAAGAGACGAAATTATCGGCTCCGATGAGGTACATAGTGTCGTAGCCCGGGATCATGTACTGCTTACCCGAAAGGGCAATCATCTTTACGTGCATGCATATAAAGATTTGCAGGGTGACTGTATCGTACTAAGGCCGCTGGACCGGCAGCCGAAACGAGCGGTGCTGCTGAACAACGGGCAGGAGCTGGAGACGAGTGTGGAGCTTCTGCCTTGGTACTGGAAGGAGAAGCCGTATCTTCGCATCAAACGGGTGCCCGTTAATGAAATGACCGGAACCGTAATGGTCATCCGGCTGGAATTTGACGATTCCATCGCGGAATAAGCGATATACAGGAAAATTGGATATTGAATTTGCCGGATTTCGAGCCTTATGCTGGGCACAAATTGAAAGGGGTGAAATCATGTATTCATTGTTTACCAAGTCAAGGTTTGTATGCGTTTTCTTGGTTTTTACGTTAATGCTAGGCTCGCTGATGCCTTTCGCGGCGTCTTCCGTCTTCGCCTCGGCAGGAGGCGATCTGTTGGCCGACACCTTCGATACGGCTACACTTGGCCAGAGGCCCACGGGTTGGTCCGGCAATCCGCCGGCTGCGGTCGAACCGGCACCGAATCCTTACGTCGCCAAGGCGGTCGTCGAGGAGCTTCAGGGACACCCGGGCCGGCTGCTGCATATGCAGAAGAACGCGAAGTCCGTATCCACGTACCAAATCGAGCGTAAGCTGGCTACGTCTGCAACGGCCAAGAGCGTTCTCACGTATCAGGTGCGGCCGGAGCAAGGAGACGCCGTCATCTATCTGCCGTCGCCTAAGAGCGGAACGGTGGTATTGGCCAAATTCGCCTTCAACAACGGGCATTTTGCCTATATGAAGAAGGGCGCTTCGGCCTGGACCAACATTACGCCCTACAGCGGCGGAGTATGGTATGATGTGAAGCTTGCTTTGAATGCCGAGACCGACACCTTCGATCTGTACATTAACGGCGAGCTTAAGCTGGCGCAAGAACCGATGGCGGAGGGAGAAGCGCTGACGTCCTTCTATCTCGGTATCTATAAGGACAGCATTGGCCGCGTCTACTTTGATGAGCTCCATGCTTATTCGTATAAGCCTGCTCTTGGCGCCTCGTTCCAGGAAGCGGGCTACTCGGTGGCTGCAGGAGCCAGTCTGCCGTTGACGCTTGTTTATAATCCCGTTGATGCGACGAACCAAACGGCCGCATGGACCTCGGATAACCCGGCTGTAGCGACCGTTAACTCGAGCGGTGTGGTTACCGGTATCAAACCGGGAACCGCTGTCATCACGGCTGTGCCGGTCGAGGATCTTCCGCCGGTCAGCACCACCGTGACGGTCTACGAGGTTCCGGTAACCGGTATCTCTCTTGCTCCGGTGACCTCCAGTGTTCCGGCAGGGTCCCGCGTGTTCCTTCAGGCGACCGTGGCTCCGGACAACAGTACGAACAAAAAGCTGACATGGGGAACCTATGATCCGCAGGTGGCAGCCGTAGATCAATACGGCGAATTGACGGGTGTCGGTGCCGGCACGACTAAGGTGTATGCACTAAGCGCGGACGGTTCGGTCCGCGGGGAGACGACCGTCACCGTCACAGCGCGCAGCATTCAGCATCAGCTTTATGTATCGCTAAACGGCCAGGATACAAATCCGGGAACGATCGAAGCACCGTTCCGTACGATCTCCAGAGCCAAAACGGCGGTACGTGGGCTGAATGCCGCAATGACCGGCGATATTGTCGTCAATCTGCGCGAGGGAACGTACACGCTGCAGGATACGCTTCAATTCGATCCGAACGATTCCGGGAAGAACGGGCACTTTGTCACCTACCGCAGCTATCCGGGCGAGCAAGCGGTGATCAGTGGAGGACGCGCTGTAACCGGATGGGTAGAGCATGATCCGGCTAAAGGGATCTACAAGGCGGCTGTGGGGCCGGGCTTCCAGACAAGACAGCTCTTTGTAGACGGGGTTCGCGCCATACGGGCGCGAAGCGAAGGGGGATTGACCAACCCGGTCAAGACGGCCAACGGTTATACCTCCGACGATACGTTTTTGGCCGGATGGCGGAACCCTGCCGATTTGGAGTTCGTATTTAACGAGATTTGGACGAATCCGCGGGCGGGCGTCGCTTCGATCTCGGCTGCGGACGGCAAAGCCGTCATCACAATGGAGGAGCCCGGCTGGACCGCCGTCGCCAATAAAGGGATGACGTCCGCCACGGTTCCTGTTCATTACGAGAATGCTTATGAATTGCTGGACCAAGCGGGAGAATGGTATTTGGATTCCGCCGAGGGGATGCTGTACTACAAGCCGCGTGCATGGGAGCAGCTATCTAATGCTGCTGTCATTGCTCCTGTACTTGAGAAGCTGATCACGATACAAGGGATTTCCGCCGATCAGCCGGTCCGCAACGTGCAATTCGAAGGGCTGCATTTCATGTACACGACCTGGATGCGTCCGAGCACAAGCCTGGGCCATGCCGATGCCCAGAATAACTACCTTCGTTACCCGGGTACTCCGGATGAGCTGGCGGACGCGGCGATTATGATTCAGCTGGCGAATTCCGTGAACTTCGAACGAAATCATTTTGCCAAGCTGGGGATTACGGCGCTTCGCATGGATAACGGCGTGCAGAACAGCCTTGTCCGCGGGAATGAGTTCTATGATATTTCCGGAGGCGCGATCAATGTAGGCTCACCGAATTCGAATGATCGCGAGGTATTCAATCCGGCCGATCACCGTAAAGTGATGAAGAACAACGATATTGTGAATAATCTGATCCATGATATCGGAGTGGACTATAAGTCCGCCGCGGCCATCTCCGCCGGCTATCCCGAGGATATGGACATCAGCCATAATGAGATTTACAACATTCCCTACAGCGGAACGCATATCGGCTACGGATGGGCTAAGGCATTCGATCCGATCACCCGCAATGTCAAAATTCAAAATAACCTGATTTATGACCTGATGGGTATGGGACTTCGTGACGGCGGAGCGATCTACAGCCTGGGGGTAACCGGTGCGACACCGGAGAATAAGAACCTGGTGTCGGGCAACTATATCCGCAACCAGATGGATGCCAACGGTGCCTTGTACGCCGATGAAGCCTCAGCTTACTGGCGTTACGAGAATAACGTCATTGATCTGAAGGAGTCGCCGCCATGGCATTCGCCTAAGCGCTGGGCGCTGGTATGGACACAAACGATCCATGATTTGGACTTTTATAATAACTATACGACCGGCGAGGCTTATACGAATTCCGGTGTCAATGTGACCTTCGAAAATACGCATTCGTATCCGGACGCGAACTGGCCGGGTGAGGCGCGAGCCATTATTGACAATGCGGGATTGCAGCCGGAGTATCGCTTCCTGGCGGAGGGCAAGGTAAGCCGCTGGTCGTCCGAGGCGGTGAACATCGCCGTCGGCGGAAGCGCCGCCATGAAGCTGTTCTCCAAGAACGGCAAGGATCAGACGGTAACGCAGGAGCAAAGCCGTATCTATTACTCCACGGCCAATCCGTCAATTGCTGTAGTGGATGAGCAGGGTGCCGTGAAGGGTGTTTCTGTCGGCAGCACCAAGGTACGGGCGCATATTGTGAACGGATCCCTGCTGAGGACGGTGGAAGCGGATGTATTTGTCGGCGATACGCTTGCTGAAATACGCTTGGACGATCAGGTAGGGAAGGTAGTCTACGTAGAGGAGGGCACTTCCGTGTCGCTCTCCGGGTACGGGAGCACCGCCTTCGGGAACAAGATCGGATTAGACTCGATTACTTATCGGTCCAGTGAGCCGTCGATTGCTTCCGTGGCGGAGGGGGGTATACTGACAGCGCATCAAGCGGGCTCGACGGTGCTTACCATGGAGGCCGATTTCCTTGGCAACAGAACCGTAAGCCATGTACTCCTCAAAGTATGGAATCACGAGAGCTCTTCCGGTTACGCTATGCGTTATGAGTTTGACGATGCGGACAACTGGTATGTTAGCTCTACCGGCAACGGCACCAAGCAAGCGACCGGGGGGCAGATCACCGTGGGCACACCCGGCGGTCATGCGATCTACCAAGGCAGAACGTATCGGAACGAGTTGCTTGATTTTAACCTTAAGATCAATGGAACCGGCAGCTGGTACGCCCTGATGTTCGGCAATCAGGATAAGGAGAAGGGATACAGCAACGGCAGCTCTTATCTGGTAACCATCAGCTCCGGCGCTCTGGAGCTGCAGCGGTTTAATGAAGGCGCGCGGACGGTCATCTACGGCAATATCGCCGGACATACCAGCATCGGCGGCGATGCCGTTCCGAACACGATGCTTCCGCTGGGTGAGGAGCACAGGGTCCAGCTGGGCTCCTTCGAGGAAGCGGGCGGCGTTCGTCTAATTATGAAGGTGGACGGCAACGAGGTCTTTAACTTCCTGGATACGACCGCTAAGGCACTGAAGGGCCCCGGTTATTTCGGTCTTGTTTCCCGCACGGGAAGCATGACGCTTGGACCTAGTGTTCAAGGTCCGGCACCTGTCGTAGGAATCGCAATAGAGGGACTCAGCGGTGAATTGAAGGCCGGCGAAGTGCGTACGTCGGTGGCGAAGGCTGTTTATGACAATGGCTTCAGTGGCTTGGTCCATAATGTGGTATGGATCAGCAGCCAGCCTGAGACGTTATCCGTTGACCCCGGCGGCGTCGTAACGGCACTGCGTCCGGGATCGGCGATCCTTAGTGCTTCTTATGGCGCGGTTCAAGGCACGTATCCGGTAACGGTGCTGCCGTCCCCCGACCGGAAGGCTCCAGTAACTACGGACAATGCGCCGGAGAGCTGGTCGGCTTCGGATGTAACGGTACAGCTGCAGGCAACGGATGAGGAATCCGGTGTGGCGGCTACCTATTACACGGTGAATGACGGTCAGCCTGTCGCGGGAACGGCCGTGAAGCTGACCGAGGAGGGCATCCATACGCTTCGCTACTGGAGCGTTGACAAGGCAGGCAATCAAGAAACCGTGCATACCAAACTCGTACGTATTGACAAAACGGCCCCGACGCTGCAGGTAACGCTGTCCGAATCGGTGCTGTTCCCGGCTAATCATCGGATGGTTTCCGTAACAGCCTCTACCTATGCACAAGACCGGTTCACAAGCGATGTGAAGGTAACTCTTCTTTCGGTCGTCAGCAATGAGCCGGATGAAGGTCTCGGTGATGGCGATACGGCGGGCGATATTCAAGGAGCGGAAGCAGGCACGGCTGATTTGGAATTTTTGCTTCGTGCGGAAAGGAGTGGCAAGGGTCCAGGTAGAATGTATACGGTAACCTACCTCGCATCGGATGAAGCAGGAAATCACACCACTGCTTCTGCTATTGTCACCGTTCCGCATTCGTCCTCCGGGAAAAAATAGGTTAAGAAAGGGTTTCCTTCCACATGGGTTTTCTAGACCGAAAAGTGAAAGATTTATATCAGTATACTCCGGAGCTTACCGCTCCGGAGGATCTCGATTCCTTCTGGAATCGCACGCTGGAGCAGGCAGGCCAAGTCACTGTGCCCGCCAAGCGGCAGCTCATCTCCACCCCTATGCGCGGAGTCCAGGCGTATCAGGTAACGTATCAAGGCTACGCAGATACGCCGGTCAACGGCAGCTTCCTCGTGCCGTCGTTATGGAACGAGGAGCGCTTTCCCTGCGTTATTCAGCTTCACGGCTACACCGGAAGCAGTCTGCTGCCGGAGCATTATGCCCCTTGGCTGCTGGCGGGTATCGCCGTCTTTGCCATTGATATCCGCGGTCAAGCGGGAGGCACGGGAGACCTGCTGCCGCAAGAGACCGGTATGGCCAAGGGCTGGATCACCAAGGGTATTGATGATAAAGACACTTGTTACTACAAGGCAATATCCGTCGACTGCTTGCGGGCCATTGACTGGGTTGCCGAGCAGCCGGAGGTGGATACCGCCCGAATCGGCGTGGCCGGGGGCAGCCAGGGAGGAGGGCTGGCCATGCTGATGAGCGCGCTTAGCGACAAGCTTGCTTTTGCCATTGCGGACATCCCGAATATGTGTCATATGGATTGGGGGATCTTTAACTCGACGGGCTCCCTTACCGAAGCAGCCGATTATGTGTCCCGTTTCCCCGACAAGTGGGAGGCTGTGACGAAGACGCTCAGCTACTTCGATAACATGAACCTGGCCCACCGGATTCGGATCCCGATCCTCGTCTCAGTCAGCTTGAAGGATACCGTATGTATGCCGGAAACCGTATTCGCGGCCTACAACCGGATTACCTCGGAGAAGCAGCTGCACATCTACCCGTTCCGGGGTCATTCCACCGGAGATAAGCACTTGCGCAAGATTCTGGAATTCACACTGGCCCAGTGTGATACAGGCAAGGACAATAGCTGATAGACAACTTACCGCAGTAACGAGTAAATGGGACGCCTAACAGAGCTGTGATGGCGTCCCTTTCTTTTTTTCAATAAAAAATCAGGATTGTAAAGGCTGTCATGATATGCTAAATTGAATGTGTAAACGTTATACTATGAAATCCAGGATAGAGGCGTACTGCAGTGAGCTCGATTACAATTAAAGACGTGGCACGGGCCGCAGGGGTATCGACGGCGACCGTATCTCGTGTACTGAACAACAGTGGATATGTCAGCCAGGAGGTACGGCTGCATGTCGAGGAAGTTATGAAGAGCATGAACTATCAGCCGAATGTGCTCGCAAGGAGTTTAAAGCAGGAGCGTACAAGAACCGTCGGCATTATTTTGCCGGATATGACGAACTCTTATTTTATGACGGTCGCAAGACGCGTGCAGCAGCATCTGCTGGAGAAAGGCTATCATCTGATTTATATGGATTCCGGCGAGGATGCGGCGAAGGAGCTGGAGGCGATTCAACTGCTCCAAGGGATGCGGATTGAAGCGCTGATTATTGCCGGAACAGGGAAAAATGCGGACATTCTGCAGCATCTGGTCGGGGCCGGCACCTATGTGGTGCTGCTGGACCGCATCGTGGACGGCGTGAATACGGATCTTGTCGTTGAGGATAATGCGGCTGCCGCCGAGGAGGCAACGGATTATTTGCTTGAGAAATACGGCGCGGATATTGGACTGTTACTGGGCCCGACCGGTATTAGTACAGCGAGGGAAAGGCTGGAAGGTGTGCAGAAGGCGTTACGGCGCAGGGAGCTTGATCTGGCCTCAATCCTGGTGTTCAACGGAGATTATACGAGAGCTTCCGGCATCAGGGCCAGCGACTTTTTCATGAGTCAGAATAAGCCGCCCGCTGCTGTGTTCTCGGCGAACAATGAGATGACCTTCGGCTTTTACCAGGGCTTGAGGCAAAGATGCATAGCGCTGGATTCGGTCGAAGTCGTTTCCTTCGGGGAAGTGCCCGCGGCGGACTTGTTCAGCCAACGTCTGTCCGTGATCTACCAGAGCCCTGACCGGATTGGTGAGGCTGTGGCGGAGCTGACACTGAAGCGGATAGAACAGAAAAGCCGGGAACGGGAGAAACGAATATTTACACCGCGTTTTGAGAAGCGATTCTCTTGACGCTTTTCATAAACAGTGTGTAAACGTTAACACATAAAGGGAGGGTATCATAAGATGAATCACAGTGTAGCAGGAAATCGACTTGTAGGGGCAATGCCGAAGATTGGAATCCGTCCGGCCATCGACGGACGCCGGGGCGGGATCCGGGAGTCCCTGGAGGATGTCACCATGAACATGGCCAAGGCGGTTGCCGAGCTGCTCGGAAGCCAATTGCGCCACTCCAACGGATTGCCGGTGGAATGCGTGATAGCGGATACATGTATCGGCGGCGTGGCCGAAGCGGCGCAGGCGGCATCGAAGTTCGAAAAGGAGGGCGTCGGCGTATCGATAACAGTCACCCCTTCCTGGTGTTACCCTCTGGAGACCATCGATACGCACAGAGACATGCCGAAGGCAATCTGGGGCTTTAACGGGACGGAGCGCCCCGGGGCCGTGTATTTGGCGGCTGCCAATTCCGCTCATAACCAGAAGGGCTTGCCGGTATTCAGCATTTATGGCCGGGATGTGCAGGACATGGGCGACGGCACTATTCCGGCCGATGTGCGGGAAAAGCTGCTGAGCTTTGCCAAGGCAGGCATTGCCGTAGCGACAATGAGGGGAAAATCGTACCTGTCGCTTGGCTCGGTATCGATGGGCATCGCAGGCTGCATAGCGGATGAAGGCTTCTTCCAGCAGTATCTGGGCATGCGTAACGAGTATGTAGATATGACGGAGTTTGTGCGGCGTATGGAGCTTGGCATTTATGACCAGGAAGAGTATAAGCGTGCGCTGCAATGGACAAAGGAGCATTGCCGTGAAGGCAAGGATGTGAATCCCGCCCATCTGAAGCGGACGGAGGAACAGAAGAAAGCGGATTGGGAGACGGTCGTGCGGATGACGCTGATTGCCCGTGATCTCATGGTGGGCAATCCGAAGCTGGCAAAAATGGGCTACGGCGAGGAAGCGCTTGGACGTAATGCAATTGCTGCGGGCTTCCAAGGTCAGCGCATGTGGACGGACTATTATCCTAACGGTGATTTTATGGAAGCGATTCTGACCTCCTCCTTTGACTGGAACGGCATTCGGGAAGCGTACATCCTGTCTACGGAAAATGATACCTTGAACGCAGTTACAATGCTCTTCGGGCATCTTCTGACGGATGCGGCTCAAATTTTCGCGGATGTGAGAACGTATTGGAGTCCGGACGCGGTGAAGCGCGTAACGGGTCATGAGCTTACCGGCTTAGCACGGCACGGGATGATCCATCTGATCAACTCGGGACCCGCCGCGCTTGACGGAACGGGCCGCCAAAGGAAGGATGGCAAAGCGGCGATGAAGCCGTTCTGGGAAATCACGGAGCAAGAAGTCAAGGCTTGTCTGGAAGCGACAGCATGGTGTCCTGCGGTTGATTTCTTCCGAGGCGGCGGCTTCTCGACGGATTATCAGACGGCTGGGGGCATGCCTGTAACGATGGCAAGGCTCAATCTAATCCAAGGTCTGGGTCCGGTACTGCAATTAGCCGAAGGCTACACCGTTGACATTCCTCAGGAGATACATGACGTGTTGGATGAGCGGACGAATTCGACTTGGCCGACGACCTGGTTCGTACCCGAGCTTACGGGGAAAGGCGTATTCAGGGACGTGTACTCTGTCATGAGTGCCTGGGGCTCCAATCATTGCGCGGTGAGCTACGGGCATATCGGATCCCAATTGATTACCTTGGCCTCCATGCTCCGAATCCCTGTCAGTATGCATAATGTGGCGGAGGAGCGGATCTTCCGTCCCAGCGCATGGTCAGCTTTCGGCACAGCAGATTTGGAATCGGCGGATTTCCGAGCGTGTACCCAGTTCGGCCCCTTGTACAAGTAGGAGGCCAACTGGATGAAAAAGCGGAATTATGTCGTTGGCGTAGATTTCGGGACCGAAAGCGGTCGGGCGATTCTGGTGGATGTGCTCCATGGCGAGGAACTCGCCGTTCACGTGACGCCTTACCCTCATGGAGTGATCGATGCAGCGCTGCCCGGCTCGCCGAACCGGCTGCCGCAGGATTGGGCGCTTCAGCACCCGGCTGATTACCTTGAAGTACTCCGTCGGTCCATTCCGGCCGTCATGCAGCAGGCGGGGATTCAGCCGGAGCAGGTCATCGGCATAGGCGTTGACTTTACAGCTTGCACGGTGCTCCCCGTGAATGAGCATGGAATGCCTCTTTGCTTCCTTGAGGAATTCCGGGAGGATCCGCATGCTTGGGTGAAGCTTTGGAAGCACCACGCGGCGGAACCGCAGGCGAAGCGGCTTACTGAGCTGGCGCGGACAAGAGACGAGAGCTTCCTATCGCGCTATGGCGGCAGCATATCCTCCGAGTGGCTGCTGCCGAAGGTGCTGGAAACGGCCGAGCTGTCACCGGCGGTGTTCGAGGCGGCGGACCGTTTCGTAGAAGCAGCCGATTGGGTTGTCTGGCAGCTATGCGGTGAGCTGACCCGTAATAGCTGCTGCGCAGGTTATAAAGGAATGTGGCATAAAACGGAAGGATACGTGTCCGATGATTTCTTGAAGGAGCTGCATCCGAAGCTGGAGGGGTTGTACTCCTCCAAGCTGGCGGGTGCGGTGCAGCCGGCAGGCGTTCGAGCCGGCACGCTGCGGCAGGAGCAGGCGGAGCAGCTCGGATTGCTTCCCGGAACGCCGGTGGCTACGGCCATTATCGACGCCCATGCGGCGGTGCTTGGGTGCGGAGTTACCGAACCGGGCAGCATGGTGCTGGCGATGGGGACCTCGCTTTGCCATATGGTGCTGAGCGGGGAGGAGCGGCATATAGATGGCGTAAGCGGTGTGGTCGAGGACGGAATCGTACCGGGGCTCTTCGGTTATGAGGCAGGACAGCCTGCCGTAGGGGATATGTTCGCCTGGTTCGTGAACGCTTGTGTATCCGCCGATACGAAGAGTGAAGCCGAGAAGGCGGGCTGCAGTGTGCATGAATGGCTGGAAAAACAAGCCGCCAAGCTGCAGGCTGGAGAATCGGGCCTATTGGCCATCGATTGGTGGAACGGCGGCCGTGCCCCGATCATGAACGCCGGGCTGTCCGGCCTGATGGTCGGGTTAACGCTCGGCACAACGCAAGCGGAAATGTACCGCGCGCTGCTGGAAGCAGCGGCGTTCGGAACCCGAAGCATTGTCGACCGCTTTCGTGTAGGCGGCGTCCATATCGAAGCCTTGTATGCCTGTGGTGGTCTTCCGCAGAAAAACCGGCTGCTGATGCAGATTTTTGCAGACGTGCTCGGAATGGAGATCAAGATTGCCAAGTCCAGCCAGCCGGTAGCGCTGGGTGCAGCCATCTGCGGGGCAGCGGCTGCCGGAGCGGCTGCGGGGGGATATGGCAGCCTTCGCGAGGCGATTCAGGCGATGGGCAGACTCCAGGAGCATAGCTACAAGCCGACCGAACGGACGAAGGCAGCTTACGACCGATTGTACGGGCACTATCGCGCGCTGCAGGATGCTTACGGCACTCCGCAAGGCAAGCTCTTCGGGCTGATGGAAGATCTGAAGCGGCTGCGGTCAGAAGGATTGCCGCGGTAACCTGTCCGGTGGATAGGGTAACCGGAGTTCATGCGGTGTATCTTCTTTTTTAGGGGACGGTGAGGAAGGTAGTTTGATCTCAAAAGCTTTCGGTTTGTCTACTAGTTTGGTGAAACATTTCCATAAATAGGGATGGATGCGTATGGTCTCGACATATACTTAACTCGTGTGTGTACTTTTCGAATTCGGGCGTGACTGAAGTAGGCTCGATGTTGAGGGGACAGAGTAGGAAAGGGGACGTACGATGGTTTCGATTTATGGGCTGACAGGGCGTGTCGTTACCGAGGGTTCCTCCGATTATGAGGCTGCGAGGCACAGCTTTAATGCGCGTTTTTCCAAACGTCCCAAGCTCATCGTGTTTTGTCAGCTTACGGAGGATGTAGCCAATGCCGTTCGCTGGGCCAAGTACCATCGAATACCGTTTCGGGTGCGATGCGGCGGACATAGCTATGAGGCCTTTTCAACCATAGATGAGGGGTTAGTCATCGATGTCAGCGAGATGCTGCAGCTGAAGGTGGATCTGAAGGCAGGCACGGCTAAGCTTGGGGCAGGGTATCGCTTACTTTCTCTCTATGAAGCCTTATGGAAATATCGAGTCGCTATCCCAGGCGGGACCTGTCCAACCGTCGGTATATCCGGGCTGACGCTCGGCGGCGGCTTCGGGCTTTTGTCCAGACATTTCGGCATGACCTGTGACAGTCTTCTGGAGCTGGAGATGGTGAATTCTCGCGGCATGGTGATCTACGCGAATGATAGGCAGCATCGTGAGCTGTTCTGGGCTTGCCGGGGAGCCGGCGACGGCAGCTTTGGCGCGATCACGTCGTTCACCTTCCGAATCCATCCGATCGGGGAGGTCGCTTATTATACGATACAGTGGGACTTTACCGACCTTCCAAAGGTCGTCCGCTACTGGCAGCAATGGGCTCCCTTTACGGATACTCGTCTGACGCCGCTGCTCAATTTGTCCGCACCTAAGCAAGGAGACATTTTGTCAACCGGACTTTATATAGGAACCCAGTCAGAGCTCAGAGATCTCCTTCGGCCTTTACTTCAACATGTCCCTCCTAAAACAATCACCGTTCGTTCGGCAACGTGGATTGAAGCGGCCCGTCACTTTGCCGGAAGAGCTGTGAAGCAGGCCACCTTCAAAAACTCCTCCGCTTATGCCTACGAGCCCTTGTCCGATGCTGCGATCGATACGATCGTCGACCAACTGACTAAAGCGCCGGGCGGCTCAACGAATATGGTATCCCTAGATGCTTATGGAGGAGCTATTGCCGGTGTTGCCCCGCAAGACACGGCTTTCGTACATCGGACAGCACTATTCGTGCTTCAATATCAAGCTTACTGGGAGCAGGAAGCCGATGCGGCCCCAAATATCAATTGGGTAGAGCGGTTTCGGCAGTTGATGCTGCCTTATACCCGCGGTGCCTATCGTGATTATTGTGATGTTATGATTCCCGATTGGCCTTTGGCCTATTTTGGGGATAATCTGGCGAGGCTGCAGCGTGTAAAGCGGCTGTATGATCCGGAAAATGTGTTTACCTATGAACAAAGCATACGATTGTAAATCCGGTTAGCTGCTCATATGCAAACCTTGTAAAGGGCTAAGAGTGCAGATTGATGTCCCCCCCGGACATCACTGCATTTTATTTCCCGTAAAATTGGAAACGCTTACATGAAGCGATGTTAAATAAAAGGTTTTCATATAATGATGAGAAATTGCTATAAATTTTTTATAGAACACCAATAAGGAAAAGCCGTTAATAGCGCCATGTAGGGGTTATGGCCCCATAGACCTGGTGTTTCCATGGACACTCCTAATATTTCCTTTCAAATTTTCACGACAGTTTACAACAATCTACATCAAATAGAGAGCAATATATGTTAAATGAGCGCAATTTCCGTATGATATATTGTTATCTGTAAATGCTAGTAACATAATTCATCGCTTACTTCCGAAGGGAGGGCTATCTTGGTAATTCATACGCCCACTAATCTTGCTCTCCAGAAACTAGGCATTTACGTCAGGGCAGACGCGGATGATTGGCAGTATAACTGGCCTGTTCATACGCATGAAGGGCTAGAGATTTATTATTTTCAACGTGGGAATGCAAATTACATTATCGGGGAAAATATATACGATTTATCTCCAGGCGATATGCTTTTATTTCGAGGGAGTACGATTCACAGAGTAAATCCGTCGAAGGATGTTCCCTATATCCGCAGCTATGTCAATTTTACAGAATCCTTCTTACAGGAGCAAATGCCGGAGGATATGTTCGAAAAGCTGATGTCGCTGTTCGAAGCGCCCAATGGTATGCTGATTCGTTGGTCGGCGGAGGAACGGGATGAGGTGGCGATGTATTTCCGCTCCATTCACCGGGAAAACGAACATGAATCGTTCGGTTACGAGATCATATTGAAAACGCACTTGACACAGTTGTTAATTGCAGCCTACCGCAAAGCCAAGCGATTGCATGAATTAGTCCCTGCGGGACAGCAATCGCATACTCAGGAAAATGTCCGTCGCATCCTGCAATACATTAACCAGCGTTACACGGAGAATTTCTCGCTGCAGGAGCTGTCGAAAGAGCTTCATTTGAACAAATATTACATGTGTCATTGCTTTAAAGAGGTTACAGGTTCTACAATCAACAACTATGTAATCAGTAAACGGATCGAGGAAGCGAAGAAAATGCTTCGAACGACAGATGAGCCGATCGCACTCATATCGGAAAAACTGGGGTTTAACACCGCAGTTCACTTTAGCCGCTCCTTCAAGAAGTTTGCTGGAATTTCACCACAGTATTACCGCAAACAAGGTGAAGGAACGTAATGCTTTGAACTCCGGTAAACATAAATGTTTCATTATAAGAAAGAGGGAGAAGAAACAATGCAGAAAGTTTTGAAAACGGTGTCTATTGCTATGATTTTAGCTCTGGTGACGTTGATGGCGGTTGCATGCGGCAACAACCAATCCGGAAAGGGTGCCTCTGCAGGGGGCGGCAAAAATGTAACCCTGGACTTTGTATGGTTCTCGGACGGCAATGAAGGCGAAATTATGAAAGGTATTATTAAAGATTACGAGGCTAAAAACACGAACGTAAAAGTGAATATGATCGAGGTTCCCTATAAAGACCTTTCTACGAAATTGAAAACGATGATCTCCGGCGGACAGCCGCCCGCTTTAGCCCGAATCAGCACGACAGAGCTTGGCGGATTTGCGAACCAGGCGGTGGAGCTGAGCGAGAGCAACGGCGGTTTAGACAAGTACACTGCACAGTTTGTTGATTCCCTGAAGCCGTTCTATGTGGTGAATAACAAAGCGGTGGCCGCTCCGATGGACGTAACGGCTAACGGGTTGATTTATAATAAGACGTTGTTTGACAAAGCTGGAGTCAAGGTGCCGACATCGCCTGATCAGGTATGGACGTGGGACGAATTCTCCGCTGCTCTGAAACAGGTCATGGAGAAAGGCGGGGCTAAGTACGGCTTGGTTTGGGACTTTACACCGCAGCGCTGGTCGACACTTCTGTATCAATTCGGGGGCAGCATGATGAGTCCGGATGGAACGAAAGCAACGATCAATAATGATGCAGGCGTACAAGCAGCCGAATACTTCAAAAAGCTGCATACGGACGGTATAGCTCCAACATCCGTATGGTTCGGCGGGGAAAATCCGAACAACCTGTTCCGTACCGGTACGGTTGCAGCGCATTTCGCAGGAAACTGGATGATCAGCAACTATAAGGATATCACGAACTTTGAGTGGGGCGTTACGTACATGCCGAAGGCCAAGGTGCGTTCGTCGGTACCGGGCGGTAAATTCGCCATGGCATTCAAAAAGTCCGGTGTGGAAAAGGAAGCCACAGATTTCATTAACTATATTACAACCAAAGAAGTGAATGCGAAATATACTCAGGAGGCGTTGTTCCTCAGCCCGCGTAAAGATAATGCCAAGCTGGATTACGCCTTCGGTAAAGAAATGATGGAGCTGTTCTCGAATGAATTGAGCAACACCGTTCCAGCTGCAGCGGAAGACTGGTCCAAGCAAACGATTGTACCGAAATTCAGCAATGATTTGAAAACGACGATATCGGAGATTGTTGCCGGTAAAACACCGGCCAAGGCAGGTCTGGATAAGGTTGCAGGCTTAATTGATAAGGCCATCAGCGATGAAAAGAAATAAATTTTAAAAAGGGCTGCTGCCGGGTGATACCGGCAGCGGTCGATGTTTTGAGACCTTTTTTCAATGGAAAGGAGTATGCTTGATGTCTGCAATGGCCCAAGCGGCAAAATCGGTTAAAACGCGGCGTCCATATCAATCCTTGGGCTGGATCCCGTATTTATTCGTACTGCCTAACCTGCTGATCTTTACTACCTTTATTGTCATCCCTACCATTATCGGTTTCGTGTATTCGTTTCACGAATACGACGGCTTGAACCCGATGGAATTTGTAGGCTTCGATAATTATAAAGAAATATTTACGAACGCAGATTTCTGGTCAGCCTTAGGGAAAACCGGTTTGTATGCGATCATTGTAGTGCCGCTCATCTATTGCTTGGCCCTGGCCGTGGCCATGATGCTGATTCAGCCGCTCCGGTTCAAAGGAGTGTTCCGCTCCGTGTTTTATTGGCCTACGATGATTTCCTATATCATAGTCGGTCTAACGTGGAAATGGATATTCGGCGATTTCGGGGTACTGAATTATTTTCTGACGTTGTTCGGAGTCGATCCCGTTCATTTCTTGTCGGATTCGTTTTATGCGAACGTATCTGTCGTTATCGCAACGGTTTGGTCGCGTCTAGGATTTTATATGGTTATTTTCATAGCTGGCCTGCAAGCCATTCCGACAGATATGTACGAAGCCGCAAAGCTGGACGGCGCCTCCAAGCCCCGAGTGTTCTGGAGCATTACGCTGCCGTTGCTTAAGCCTACTACCGTGCTTGTCATCATGCTTTCGATGATCGAGGCGTTCAAGGCGTATCCTTTAATGTTTGCGCTGACGGGCGGCGGACCGGGTAAGGAAACGACCTTTATCGTTCAGTACATTTATGAAACCGGCTTTGCCAAGCAGGAGCTGGGTATGGCCAGTGCCATGTCTGTGGTATTGTTCCTTCTTATTGTGGTGTTTACGGCGCTGCAGAACCGATTGTCTAAAGGAGGCTCGAATTAACGTGGAATTGAAATCTTCCGCTAAAGCTGCCTTATATATTGCTCTTTTTGTTATGGCGGCATTTTGGCTGTTTCCTGTCCTATGGATTGTCATCTCTTCCTTTAAGACGAACAATGATTTGTACAGCTTTCCGCCGAAATTTTGGCCTTCGCCGTTTACGATGGAGCATTTTACGGCTGCCTTTGAGAAAGGGAATTTCGGCCGTTATTTCATGAACAGTACGATCGTGACGATCAGCTCGACGATTTTGCTGCTGCTGATCAACTCGATGGCGGGCTTCGCGCTTGCGAAATACAAGTTTAAAGGCGATACCATCCTGCTTGTCGGCTTCATCTCTACCTTGATGATCCCGCTTGAGGTCATTATGATCCCGATCTTCAAGGTGCTTAGCTTTCTGGGGATGTTCAACACGCTGCTTGCGCTTATTATTCCGCCGGCGGCTACACCGACAGGGGTGTTCCTGATCAGGCAGTATTTGCTTAGTGTACCGGATGAGTTGCTGGAGGCGGCACGGATGGACGGAGCAACCGAGTGGCGCATTTATTCGCAAATCATCCTGCCGCTCTGTAAGCCCATTTTGGCCGTGCTCGCGATTTTCTCCTTCATGTGGCGGTGGGACGATTTCTTATGGCCGCTCATCGGTATAAGCGATCCGTCCTTATATACGATTCAGTTAGCCTTGTCTAACTTTATTGGGGAATTTAATGTGGATTGGGGCAGTCTGCTGGCCATGTCCGTCATTACCATGATTCCGGTGCTTGTGGTTTTCATCATATTCCAACGCCAGTTCGTAAGCGGTATGGTGACATCGGGAATGAAATAATGTAAATGTACACTCCCTTCCATACAGTGACGGATGTCTCTGCCTGTGAAGGGATTTTTTAAGGGGATTTGAACCATGGAACGCTTTATATTGTCACTAGATCAAGGAACGACCAGCAGCAGAGCGATATTGTTCAATCGCGACAGCGAGATCCTGTATACTTCGCAACAGGAGTTTACACAGATTTATCCGCATCCCGGTTGGGTTGAGCACGATGCCGAGGAAATTTGGGAATCGATGTTCTCCGTTATCTCCTCGTGCTTGTCGGGGGCCGGTGTCAATCCGGGGCAAATTGCGGCCATCGGGATTGCCAACCAACGTGAAACGACGGTTGTATGGGACAAAATAACCGGCAAGCCGGTATATAACGCGATTGTATGGCAGTCCAGACAAACCGTTCCGCTCTGTGAGCAGCTGATTACGGAGGGCTGGCAGGATGTAGTCCAAGAGAAAACCGGTCTCTTGATCGATGCTTATTTCTCCGGGACCAAAGCCGCCTGGATTCTCGATGAGGTGCCGGGAGCGAGAGCTCGCGCGGAGCGGGGAGAATTGCTCTTCGGCACCATCGATACATGGCTGATTTGGAAGCTGACCGGTGGAAAGGCTCATGTGACCGATTATTCCAACGCCTCCCGCACCATGATGTTCGATATCAGGAAACTGCAATGGGATCGGCAGCTGCTGGAGCTGCTGAACATCCCGGACTCGATGCTTCCTGAGGTAAGGCCTTCCTCCAGCCTGTACGGGGTGACGGATATGAGCCTGTTCGGTGAGGAAATTCCGATTGCTGGGGCAGCCGGAGACCAGCAGGCAGCTTTATTCGGGCAGGCGTGCTTCGAGGAAGGCGCCGTCAAAAACACCTATGGCACCGGCTGCTTTATGCTGATGAATACAGGCAGCAAGGCGGTATTCTCCAAGCACGGGCTGCTGACGACCATTGCTTGGGGCATTGGCGGCCGGGTGGATTACGCGCTGGAGGGCAGCATTTTTGTGGCGGGGTCGGCGATTCAATGGCTGCGTGACGGACTTAGGATGATAGAAAGCGCGGAGGAAAGCGAGCCATTAGCCGCGAGCGTGGAATCAACTGAAGGCGTGTACGTCGTGCCTGCGCTTGTCGGGCTCGGTACCCCTTACTGGGATAGCGATGTCAGGGGAGCCGTATTCGGGCTTACGCGCGGGACGACCAAAGAGCATTTTGTCCGGGCAACACTAGAGTCGCTCGCTTATCAGACGAAGGACGTGCTCTCTGTGATGGAGGAAGACTCAGGCATTTCATTGCACTCCTTACGTGTTGATGGCGGAGCGGTTAAGAATAACTTCCTGATGCAGTTCCAAAGCGATCTCCTAAATGTGTCTGTCGACCGCCCTGTGGTGGGCGAAACTACAGCGCTCGGAGCGGCCTACTTGGCCGGACTCGCCATAGGTTATTGGAAGGACCCGTCGGAAATTGCGAATCAATGGAAAATAAATAGAACCTTTGTGCCGGAAATGGACGATGCAAGGCGCCGTGACCTGTATGAAGGATGGAAAAAAGCCGTTTATGCAGCAAGGGCTTTTAAATAACGGATAGGAAAGCTGGAGGGAAAACCATGAGAGTAAGCAATAAGCTATTGCAGATCACCGGGGCCAATCAATATGTAGACCTGGTCACCGATGCAGCAAGGTACCGGATCTATTTAATGAATGATAACATTGTCCGGATTCGTTGCACCTTTGACGATCAATTTGCCGAAGAAGCCTCTTATGCGCTGACGATGACAGCATGGGACGACAAGCTGGATGCGATGGTGGAGGACCGCAAGAGAATAGAGGCCCTGCCGGCTCGGTATGAGGATTTGGGAACTCACCTGCTGCTTACCACGAAACAGCTTCGTGTTATAATTCACCGGGAGCCGTTTGCCATCGAAATTACGGATGCGGAAGGGCGCGTACTCCATGAGGATCTGAAGGAGCGCTCCTATGTGAAGGATAAACAAGGACGCCTGTATCACTATTCGTGTATGAAGGATGAAGATCATTACTACGGCTTTGGTGAGAAAAGCGGGTATTTGAACAAAAAGAAGAGAAGGCTGCGGATGCACAATGTGGATACGATCGGTTACGATTCCGAGCATACGGATCCGCTGTATAAGCATATTCCCTTCTATATTAAATTCAATGGATCGACGCAGGCTGCAACGGGACTGTTCTATCATAACAGCTATGAATCCACATTTGATATGGGCTGTGAACGAAGCGGCTACTGGAACAAATACAGTTATTTTTGCGCGGACGGCGGGGAGCTCGACATCTTCTTTATGTACGGTCCCGAGGTCAAGGATGTTGTCCGGCATTATACGGACCTGACAGGCAAGACGATCATGCCGACCCAATATTCTCTAGGTTACATGGGCTCAACGATGTATTATACCGAGCTCGATCAGAATTCGGATCAAGCGATATTGGGCTTTCTGGACAAATGTAAGTCGGAAGGCATTCCCTGCGATGGCTTCTTCATGTCTTCGGGCTACACGACAGGCAATGACGGGAAAAGGTATGTGTTTAACTGGAATTATGATCGATTCCCCGATCCGCAAAGCTTCATCGAGCAGATGCATAGCAAGGGAGCTGCGCTTGCCCCCAATATCAAGCCGGGCATGCTGCTGACCCACCCGCACTATAAGGAGTTCGACGAGGCAGGTGCTTATATTAAAGACGAGCAAGGGGACAAGTCCCAAACCGACCGTTACTGGGGCGGGCAGGCTTCCTTCGTGGATTTCACGAACCCGAAGGGCAGAGAGCTGTGGAAGAAGCACCTGAAGGAATCGTTTATCAATCTGGGTGTTACATCGATTTGGAATGATAATAATGAGTATGAAATTAATAATCCGGATGCACTCTGTGAGTTTGAGGGAGACAAAAAGGAAATCAGCGCATTGCGGCCGATCCTGCCCAACCTGATGGCCCAAATGGCCAAAGAAGCGATCGCTGAGGCGAACCCGAATACGAGACCGTATATCGTCAATCGGGCGGGCTTTGCCGGTATCCAGCGCTTTGCTCAAACCTGGGCGGGAGATAACAATACGAGCTGGCACAGTCTGAAGTTTAATATTCCTGTGATATTGGGAATGGGGCTGTCCGGCGTAGCGAATCAGGGCTGCGATATCGGCGGCTTCTTCGGACCGGCGCCGGAGCCTGAGCTGTTCGTCCGTTGGGTGCAGAACGGGATTTTTCAGCCGAGATTCTCCATTCATTCCTGCAACACCGATAATACTGTAACCGAGCCGTGGATGTATCCGTCCTATACGTCGTATATTCGGGAAGCAATCCAGCTTCGTTACCGTCTTGTTCCTTACTTTTATTCCTTGCTGCATGAAGCCTCTGAGCTAGGCTCTCCAGTGATGCGGCCGATGGTGTACGAATTCCAGCAAGACCCTGCTACTTGGGAGGAAAGCTTCGATTTCATGCTAGGACGTTCGATCCTGGTGGCCAATGTACTGGAAAAGGGCTCGGAAACGAGGAAGGTCTATTTGCCGCAAGGAAGCGATTGGATTCACTGGGATACGAGAGAGCGCTATACCGGCGGTCAGACTGTCGAACTGGGGGTAACGCTGGGTTCGATTCCGATGTTTATCCGGAGCGGAGCGATTATTCCGATGTCGCCGCATTTGCAGAACATTCATAAGGAAAAGACGGAAGAGCTGCATTTGCTCGTAGAGCCGTCGCAGAATTCAAGCTTTGTGCTGTACGAAGACGACGGGGTAACGAATCAGTATAAGAACGGGGATTATTTGAAAACGACGATCGATATCGAAACCAAGCGGGAAACGAGGATTTCCTTCAAGAAAGAAGGGGCTCACTCCAGCAGCGTGAAGCGTATGGTGATCGACATGATCGCGAGAACAGTAGCTCCGGTTCGCGTGACGCTGCAGGGCCGCAAGCTGCCGATGTTCCTGGATCCTGCCGAGTGGGAAGCGAAGAATGAGGGCTGGTATTACGATCTTGAACTTAAAGCGGCGAAAATCAAGTACGACAACGTTGAGGGCGATTATGAGCTGGTCGTAAACTTCGATGTCAAGGACCTGATTTCCATATAACTATCGTTTTGTACGGAGGAATGCAAGATGGGCTTTTCAAGCAGCCAAAGAACGGAAATATTACAAGGCATACACAATCAAAAGTTTGATTTGCTTGTGATTGGCGGCGGTATTACTGGAGCGGGAATTGCACTGGATGCAACGACCCGGGGGATGAGCACGGTGCTTGTGGAAATGCAGGATTTCGCGGCAGGCACCTCCAGCCGATCGACCAAGCTGGTCCATGGCGGGCTCCGGTATTTGAAGCAGTTCGAAGTGAAAATGGTTGCCGAGGTCGGCAAAGAGCGCGCGGTTGTGTACGAGAACGGTCCGCATGTCACCACGCCGGAATGGATGCTTCTCCCGTTCCATCAGGGGGGAACATTCGGGAAATTCAGTACCTCTCTCGGATTAAGACTGTACGATTTTCTCGCCGGGGTCAAGCGCAGTGAATGGAGGACCATGCTGGATGTACAAGAGACGATCCGCCGGGCTCCTCTCGTTAAACGCGAAGGACTGAAGGGCAGCGGCGTGTATGTGGAATACAGAACCGATGATGCGCGACTCACCATTGAGGTCATGAAAGAAGCGGTCTCCCAAGGAGCCAAGGCCGTCAATTACGCTAAGGTGGAGCGGTTTATTTATGATAACGACGGCAAAGTCGTCGGAGTTCAGGTGACCGATACGGTTCAAGGCGGGCAGTATGATATCTACGCCCGGAAAATTGTGAATGCGACGGGGCCATGGGTGGATTCGCTTCGTGAGAAGGATCAATCGAAAACGAGGAAGCATCTGCAGCTCACCAAGGGGGTTCATTTGGTCATCGACCAATCCCGGTTCCCGCTGCAGCAGGCCGTTTATTTCGATACGCCGGACGGGCGGATGGTTTTCGCTATTCCGCGGGACGGTAAAGCGTACGTCGGCACCACCGATACCGTCTACAAGGGAGATCCCGCTCATCCGAGGATGACCGAGGAGGACCGGAAGTATATCATCGATGCCATCAACTACATGTTCCCTACATTGAATATCGTCCCCGAGGACGTTGAGTCCAGCTGGGCCGGGCTTCGGCCGCTGATTTTCGAGGAGGGCAAAAGTGCGTCGGAAATTTCCCGCAAGGATGAGATCTGGGAGTCTCCGTCCGGATTAATTACGATAGCCGGGGGCAAGCTAACCGGTTACCGCAAAATGGCGGAAATGGTTGTCGACCGTTTGACCGAATTGTTCGAAAAGCAAGGCATCGATCGCTTTACTCCGTGCATTACAAAAAACATGCCGATCTCGGGTGGTAACGTCGGCGGTCCGGAGCAATTCCCTTCCTTTATCGAACGCAAAGCGGAAGAAGGCGTGAAACGCGGCTTCAGCAGGGAACAAGCGGTGAAGCTTGTCCGTAAATACGGCTCCAATATCGATCGAATTTACGAGCTGGCAGCTAAGCATCAACAGGATGCATCCTCACATGGGCTTCCTGACGACGTGCTGGCCATGATCGCCTATGCCTTGGAAGAAGAGATGGCGGTAAGACCGATCGACTTCTTTAACCGGCGTACGGGCGCGCTGCTGTTCGATATTGCATGGGTTCATCAATATAAGGCTCCTGTTATTGCTTTTATGGCACAGTATTTCCAATGGAGCGAAGATCAAACACAGCAGTATAGGGAAGAGCTGGAGAGATACATTCACGAGGCGGTTGTCCCTGCTTCCTAAATCATAGCTTGTTCGTAAAGAGCCTCTTGGACTTAGTTCCGGGAGGCCTTTTTTTTTGACCTGCGGATGGCGGGGGAATCAAGCAAGATATGATAAATTGTGAGCAATAATCGATATAACGGGATGATGTATCTGTGATAAGATTTTTAATGTAACCGCTATCAAATATAGGTATGGGGGAATGGGAAAATGATGAAAAGCGCGAAGTCGGCGATGCTGCTTTCTCTTGCGGCGGTGCTTACATTCGGGACAGTTGCATGTTCAAACGGGGGCAGCACACAATCCGGCGGTAAAGATGCGGGTACTACCGGGTCCGCCGCAAAAAAAGATGTAACCCTCGATTATCTTTGGTTTACCGACGGTATAGAAGGCGAAGTAATGAAAGCGATTACCGCCGACTATCAGAAGCAAAATCCCCACGTGAAGATCAATCTGATCGAGGTCCCCTTTAAAGACTTGGGAACAAAGCTGAAGACGATGATATCGGGGGGAAAACCGCCTGCACTTGCTCGCATGACCGATACGGGACAGTTCGCCAATCAAGCGTTGGATTTAACGCCGTATGTCGGCAGCGCGGATAGCTTTACTTCTCAATTTATCGATTCCATCAAGCCTTATTATGTCGTAGACAACAAAATTATTGCCGCTCCGATGGACGTTACGGCTAATGGGATCATCTACAATAAAACGCTTTTCGACAAAGCGGGAGTCAAGGTGCCTACCTCTAAGGACAACATCTGGTCATGGGATGAGTTTGCCGCCTCCTTGAAGCAAGTGATGGATAAGGGCGGAGCCAAATCCGGTCTGGTGTGGGATTTCACGCCGCACAGATGGTCTACAATGCTGTATCAGTTTGGCGGCAGCATGATCAGTGCGGATGGGAAAAAGGCAGCCATCAACAGCCCGGAAGGCGTACAGGCCTTGGAGTATTTCGTGAAGCTTCATAAGGACGGCATCATTCCTCAATCCGTATGGTTAGGCTCCGAGAACCCGAACAACCTGTTCCGCTCCGGAACGGTAGCCGTGCATTGGGCGGGCAACTGGATGCTGAGCAATTACAAGGACATCAACACCTTCGAGTGGGGCGTCACGTACATGCCGAAGCAAAAAATACGCTCCTCCGTGCCCGGCGGTAAATATGTCATGGCCTTTAAAGGTACAGGCGTAGAAAAAGAAACGGCGGAGTTTATCAAATATTTATCCTCGAAAGAAGTCAATGCAAGATACAACAAGGATTCGCTCTTCATCAGCCCGCGAAAGGACAGTGCCAAGCTGGACTATGCCTTCGGCAAAGAAATGTTCGAGGTGTTTGCGGACGAATTGGCCAATACGACCCCGCTTGCGGCTAACGATTGGTCCCGGCAAGACATCGTTCCGAAGTTTTCTACCGACCTGAGGAACAACATTGTTGAGGCGATTTCGGGCAAGGTAACGGCGAAGGATGCGCTCGACAAAACGGCGAAATTAATTGATAAGGCCATCGGGGAGCAAGCAAAATAGGCCTGTTACAATACGGGAAAGGAAAAGGGCTACCTAACGGTAGCTCCTTCTCATTCCATGGGTAAAGAACAGCAACATATGTTGGGTAGAAGACAATTTCCGTGTTATTCACGTTCGGCAGGTGTGGTACGCTTTTAGTAAAGCGTTTCCTTCATATAACTCCAGATTCATCCAATCAATGTACTAGGGAGGGTAGCGGTATATGGCGTATCAAGCCCATTTTCCCACGAATAAGGCATTGAAGCGGGAACGTATCTATATTCGCCATCAAGTATCCGAATGGCAGGACAGCTGGCCGCTTCATACGCATGACGGCTATGAAATTTATTTTTTTCTTCATGGCAATGCCCATTTGATTATCGGCAATGAAATTTATATGCTGCAGCCTGGCGATATGTTTCTGTTTAGCGGTGATGTGCTTCATAGGCCGAACCCTGCGAAAGATACGCCGTATATCCGGAGCTATATTAATTTTACGGCGGACTACGTTCAGGAAATGGCCGGTGCGGATATGGCCGAAAAGCTTCTTGGCCTGTTTCTTCAACCGAACGGCTTGCTGATCCGATGGGATGAGCACGGCGTGAACGACATGGACAGCCATTATGCAAGCCTGTTTCACGAAAGGGAGAAGGAGGCGATCGGGAATGAATTTATGATCCAAAGCCTGCTCGTACAGCTCCTTCTTAAAATTTACCGCAAATCGAAAGAAATGTACGCACTGCTGACGGCTCCGCCGCAATCGCAGAAAGAAACGAATGTGCGCCGCATTTTAGTGTATCTGAATCAGCATTACAGAAACGCGATCTCACTTGAGGCTCTTTCCAAGGAAATGCATTTGAACAAATATTACATGTGTCATTCCTTCAAGGAGATCACCGGGCTTTCCATTAATAACTATATCACGAGGAAGCGGATCGACGAAGCCAAGAAATTGCTGCGATTATCGGATGAACCGGTGGGATTTATGTCCGAGCAGCTGGGCTTCAGCAATCCCGTACATTTCAGTCGTATGTTTAAGCAATACGCGGGCGTCGCTCCACAGACCTACCGAAAGTTGCATCAGACTTAAATCGATGAAGAAGGCGCCACACCAGACATGAAGGGAACATGATGAAAATGAAGATGACAACAGGCAGCAGCTATAAAGCGTATTCCCCACTTAAGCTTCAGAATCAGGTCATTAACCGGTGGCTTGTCAGCGGCATACTCACCCAAACCGTCCGATTCGAGCCGATGACGATGGAAGGGGATATCAACGATTGGCTGATCAAAGGCTTTTCCATTCATGAAAACCCTTGCCGTAAAGAATTCGTAGAGGCGAGACGGGTTACCAAGCCGGAGCTTCCGTTATCCGGTCCTCCTTCCCTTGGAGACGTCGTGGCACGTTGGGATTCGGAAACGAAATGGGATATGTATTTCCCATGGGGGAACTCACGAGTGGAGGAATCCGGGTTTTACTATGTGCCTACGCACATGCTGAGATATGCTTACACGGTCATTGTTAGTCCGGCGGCTCATAAAGCGGTGTTCACCTTGAAAACGTGCGGTGGAGTGGCACTGTGGGTGAATGGTCGTCCGGTATGTGACTTCACGCCTTTCACAAGAAACATCGAGCAGAAAACGCAGGTGGAGATCGAGCTTCAAGCGGGGGAAAACGAGTTCTTTATCTGTCATGAGGATTTGGCGGAGCGCGATACCCTTTATCATTATACGCTCGAATATATGGGCGCTGAATTACTGGAAATCCGACTGCCACTTACGGAATCGGAAGAGGTTGAAGCGTTATCGGGCGTCGAGGCTGCATTGGAGCTGGCGTATTTTCCACAGGACAGCGTGCAGGATGATGAGATCCGTATTGTGTTCGAGCAGCCGTTCAGCAGCGAGATCACGTTTGGTGTGAGCTACAGCAGTTTTTTTAGCGGCAGGTACAGCATGGAGCGGAAGCTAGAAGCCGGACGGCAGGAGCTGCTCCTGGGGCATACATCCGATTACAGCATAGATTATAAATATTTTGAGCTCAGTACCCGCATCGGGAATATAAACGTACGTAAGCTGTTCGGCATCGAGCTGCACAACAGCAGGTTTCAGCCGCAAGACAGCTTAGCTATGACCGTGGAGCAGCGGAAGCAAGTCGCGCTGGAATGCGTAGCTGCGCTCGGTATCCCTAATATTCATACGGCTATTGCGAAGCTAAAAACCGGAGGAGCTCCCGAGCAGTCCCGGGAGATGATTCTGAACGGACTGACCGGCATTCAGGAAAGACGTGATTGCGCCGACTTTTATTTGATCGCCTTATTCCGCTTTTGGCGAGATTACCGGGATAGCGGGCTGTTCGAAGAGGATTTCTGGGGGCAGGTCAAGCAAACGATGCTTGGCTTCCGTTATTGGATCGACGAACCGGGTGACGATGTGATGTGGTTCTTCAGCGAGAATCATGCGCTGCTCTTCCATAGCTGTCAGCTCCTTGCAGGCCAGCTGTTCCCTGATGACAAGTTTACCAACAGCGGAGAAACCGGGGCGCAGAGACGGGCGAAGGCGGAGCAGCAGCTGATCGGCTGGTTCGAGCGTTTCATGGAGGAAGGCTTGGCGGAATGGAATTCCAGCGCCTACATCCCTATTGATTTCCTTGGTCTGATCCAGCTGTATGACTTGGCGGAGCTGCCGATTCTGAGGGAGCAGGCCAAGAAAGCGATGGATCTTCTGTACGTTTATATGACGGCAGAGGCCCATCAAGGGTATTTGACCTCGACGTTCGGTCGAAGCTACGAGAAAGAGCTGATCGGTAACCACGCAGCAGGGACGACCTCTCTGATTTGGGTCGGATACGGCATGGGCAATGTGAACAGTACGTCCTTTAACGTGTCGTTCTATTTATCAGACTATACTCCGCCTCAGGACCTGGGTGAGCTGACGAAGCTGGGTGCGGAGGAGGAGCTGGAGTTTGAGCTGGAGCAAGGCAAAGACGGATATGCGAAGCTTATCCATTACCGGACGAATTCCTTTGTCATGTCAAGCATCTCCGATTTCCGTGCCGGTTTAAAGGGATATCAGGAGCATGTGCTTCATCTTGCATTTTCTCCCGTGGCCCAGGTCTGGGTAAATCATCCGGGGGAAATTTATTCCCACGGCTCGGGCCGGCCGTGCTTCTGGGCAGGGAACGGCTGCTTGCCGAAGGTAGGACAGCATAAAGGGCTGGGAATGCTGCTGTTTGATATTGACCCGGACCATGACGCCGATTATACGCATGCTTATTTCCCGACGTATGCGTTTACCCGTGTCGAATCCCGGGGATCGTGGTTTTTCGGCGAAAGGGAAGGGGCGTATGCCGCCGTCTATGCCGCGGGCGGACTGGAGCTTACTGCGTCCGGCATTAACCGCGGGCGAGAGCTTACATCGAAAGGTCGACGAAACGTATGGCTTGTGATCGCTTCCGATGATCGGGAATTCCGTTCCTTCGAGCAGTTCATCGAAAGCGTGGTAAGCATGCCGTGTGAAATATCGACAGAGACATTACAGGTTCGGCTGGAGGATCCAAGATACGGAGATGTGCGCTTTGGCTGGCAGGAACCGCTCACAGTAAACGGAGAGACGGTGCAAATCCGCAGCTGTGCGGGAGAAGGCCGATTGACGCGAAAGGTAAGGGAGGCTGCTGTTCAATGAGCAAAGAGACGGTTCTGAGTGCAATCAAGCGTGTGTCCCATGCGATGAAGTCCATGAAAAACGAAGGCATGGACGAGATTTATCCAATTGGGCTCATCGATATTCATCTGTGGGAATGGCCGCAAGGCGTCGGTCTATATGGAATTTATCAATACTACGAGGAAACCAAAGATGCGGAGACTTTGCAATTTTTGCTGGATTGGTTTGACGCCCGCATTCAGGAAGGCTTGCCCGAGAAAAATATCAATACCTGCTCACCGCTGTTGACGCTCATATCCCTATGCGGGCTGACGGGCAACGAGGAGTATATTCGGGTATGCGACGAGTGGAGCCGTTGGATTATGGACGGCAAGGACGGTTTGATCCGGACCGGCGACCAGGCCTTCCAGCACATGATTACCGGTGACCCGAATGACGGTCAAATTTTGATCGACACGTTATTCATGACCGTTCTCTTCTTGACGAAGGCGGGCGTTTATTTTCAGCGTCCGGACTATGTCGAGGAGGCGAAAAAGCAGTTTTTGATTCATATCAAATATTTGTATGACCGCCATTCCGGGCTGTTCTTTCACGGCTGGGATTTTAACGGAAGACATAACTACGGAGCTGTGCGCTGGGGGCGCGGCAACGGCTGGTATACGTGCGGCATCGTAGATTTCCTGGATATGATCCAATTGGAGGAAGGAATCAAGCAATATTTGCTTGACACGATGCGCAGCCAGGTGCAGGCACTTGCAGCTCTTCAAACGGATAACGGCATGTGGCATACGGTCTTGGACGATCCCTCCTCCTATGAAGAGACATCTTGTACGGCGGCTTTCGGTTACGGCATTATGAAAGCAGTGCGTAAAGGGTATCTGGAGCAAAGTTATTTGCCTGTCGGACAGAAGGCGCTTAAGGCCGTGCTTGACCGCATCGACGAGAACGGAGTGGTACAAGAGGTTTCCTATGGTACACCGGTGGGCAATGACGCTCAATTTTATAAAGACATCCCGATTTCACCGATGACGTATGGTCAAGCCCTTACGCTTTTGATTCTGATGGAGGGCCTGCGCGAGAGTCATCCTGCATCTATCCGTTCATAAAATGTCCAATGTTCAATTATAGACACCTTTTGCCGATCTGTGCTATCATGTAGATCTTGTTACTATGGTAACGTACTAAAGCAAACGACACAGTGCAAAGGTGGTTCAACAACAGATGATGAAACAAAAGGTGGCAATCGGTCTTATTTTGATCTTTTTCCTAGCCTTGGTTACCGCATGCTCCGCGACAAACGGCGGTACCAACGGAGACGGCAAGAAGCTTGTGATCGGAATCGATGACAAGTTCGCGCCTATGGGTTTCCGTGACGAGAAGAATGAGATTGTTGGCTTCGATATCGATTATGCGAAGGCTGCAGCGGAGAAGATGGGCATGCAGGCTCAATTCCAGCCGATTGATTGGAAAACAAAGGAAACGGAATTGAATTCGGGCCGGATCGATCTGATCTGGAACGGCTATACGATCACGGATGAGCGTAAAGGTAAGGTGCTGTTTACCAAGCCTTATTTAAAAAATGCCCAAGTGGTCGTTACTTTGGCTAAATCGAATTTGGTGAAGATGGATGAGTTGTCCGGCAAAACGGTGGGTCTACAATCCCTGTCGTCCGCAGCGGATGCCCTGAATGCCAGCCCGGTGAAGTCCAAGCTGAAGTCGGTGACGGAGTATGCGGATAATGTTCTGGCCTTGAACGATTTGAAAATCGGCCGGGTGGATGCCGTAGTCATTGATGAAATCGTCATTAAGTACTACATGTCCAAAGAGAAAGGCACCTTCAAGCTGCTCAGCGATTCGCTGGCTCCCGAGGAATACGGCATCGGCGTGAAAAAGGGCAACGAAGCGCTGCTTCAAAAGCTGCAGAAGGCGCTGGATGAACTGAATCAGGACGGAACGGCGGCAAAAATTTCGCAAAAATGGTTCGGCGAAGATAAGGTGCTGAAGTAAATGTCAGCCGAGCAACTTCGCAACATGCTGCTGCCGATGCTGGAGGGCGCTCAGATGACAGTATTGCTGTTTCTGATCGCCATCGCCTTGTCCATTCCTCTTGGCTTCCTGCTTACTCTGGCAGCCAAGAGCAGCCTAAGGCCGATCGCCTGGCTGGCACAGGGCTACATTCACGTGATGCGCGGTACGCCGCTCTTGCTGCAGCTTTTGTTTATCTGCTTCGGGCTTCCGCTTCTGCCTGTGATCGGCAAGTACCTCGTACTGGAGCGTTTCACGGCAGCCTGCCTCGGCTTTATTCTTAATTATGCCGCTTATTTTGCAGAGATTTTCCGTGGCGGCCTGCTGGCGATTGATAAGGGCCAGTACGAGGCGGCTCAAGTGCTTGGTCTCAGCAGATCGCAGACTCTGCGGCGCATTATTGTGCCGCAAATGTTCCGTGTGGCGCTGCCGGCTGTAGCGAACGAATCCATCACGCTGGTGAAGGATACGGCCCTGCTGTATGCGGTAGCTGTACCAGAGCTGCTGCATTACGCGCAAACTGTCGTGAATCGAGACTTTACGATCGTGCCCTTCTTCGTTGCCGGTATCATTTATCTGATCATGACTCTGGCGCTTACCGGCTTGTTCAAGTGGCTGGAGATCAGGTTCAAATTTGACTAAAAGGAATGTCGTGAGTGGCTATCATCGAGGTATCGAACGTATCCAAATCGTACGGCACGCTAGAGGTGCTGAAGCAGATCACGTTTGAAGTGAATAAGAACGACGTTGTTGCGGTCATCGGTCCTTCGGGTTCCGGTAAGAGCACGATGCTGCGCAGCTTGATTCATCTGGAGGAGGTCAACGGGGGAAGCATCCGGATAGCGGGAGCAGGCCTTGTTAACGACGGAGTCTATGCCAAGCCAAAGGAGATCAAGCAGATGACGGCTCGGATGGGGATGGTATTTCAGCATTTTCATTTGTTCCCGCACCTGACCGTCCGGGAGAATCTGGAGCTGGCACCGAAGCTGGTGAAGGGCGAATCGTCGGAAGCTGTCAGACTTAGGAGCTTGGAGCTGCTGGAGAAGGTGGGCCTTTCCAATCGGGCGGACGCTTCCCCTGCGAAGCTGTCGGGCGGCCAGAAGCAGCGGGTGGCGATTGCCCGTGCGCTGATGATGAATCCGGATATTTTGCTGTTCGATGAACCGACGTCGGCCTTGGACCCCGAGCTTACGGGCGAAGTGCTGCAGGTCATGAAGCGGCTGGCCGAGGAGCACATGACGATGCTTGTGGTTACGCATGAGATGGGATTTGCCCGGGAGGTGGCGAACCGTGTTATGTTCATGGACAACGGCCGGATCGTCGAAACGGGTACGCCGGAGCAGGTGTTCGGGCAGCCGCAGCACGAACGAACCCGGGCTTTTTTACAACGCAGCTATTAATAGTGGGAGCCTCAGGCAATCTGGGGCTCTTTAGCGTTCCATTGAAACGTTTGCAGGGTATTACACATCCATAAATAGGTAAACCTATGAGAGATGAAGGTTCGCCTAGAGAGGATGCTCGCAGATGAATGAAACCTTAGTGGAAACGCGGTACGGCAGGCTTCAAGGAACCGTCGAAAACAGTGTGAGAATATGGAGAGGGATTCCTTACGCCAAGCCTCCCTTGGGGGACATGCGCTTTCGCCCTCCGGCAGCTGCGGAGGCTTGGGAAGGAATAAAGCAAGCGACGACCTTCGGCCCCATCTGTCCGCAGCCGGGCGGCGGTGCGATTCTTGGGATGATCGACATTCCCCGGAAGCAGTCAGAGGATTGCTTGTACCTTAATATATGGGCGCCTGCTGGTCCCAAGCCGGGAGGCTGCCCGGTGCTCGTGTGGATTCACGGAGGAGCCTTTGTGACGGGACACGGAAGTGTACCCATCTATGACGGCACCCAGTTCGCGCGAAGCGGAGATGTCATGGTAGTAACCTTCAATTATCGGCTCGGTCCGTTTGGCTTTCTCCATCTAGCTCCACTCGACCGAAGCCTCGGGTCAAACCTTGGCCTACAGGACCAGGTTGCTGCACTGCAGTGGGTGCGCGATAATATAGCCGCCTTCGGAGGGGATCCGGATCGGGTAACCGTTTTTGGGGAGTCCGCCGGAAGCATGAGTATCGCTGCTCTGCTGACAATGCCTGCGGCGAAGGGACTGTTTCAGCAAGCCATCATGGAAAGCGGTGCCTCGCAAGTGATGTCTGATGGACAGGCCTCAGAAGTAACACGCCGATTCCTTCAGGAGCTTGGCGCCGAACAGGACGCCGTCAACCGACTGCTAGGCGCTTCGACGAGTGAGATCATGGAAGCCGCCGGCAAGCTGCGGGAGGGGCTCGGCTCGATTCTTACATTCCAGCCGGTTGTGGAGGAGGCTACCTTGCCACAGGAGCCCATTCGTGCGATCGAAGCCGGGGCAGCCGCCGGAATACCGGTGCTGAACGGCACCAACCGCGACGAGGGAGTCCTGTTCGTTCGCCCGGATGCCCCGGTCAGCGAGGAAGCGGTCAATCAGGCGCTTCAAGCTATGGTAGGGCCGGAGGCAGCCAAGCTGCTTTTGCAGCACTACCCGGCTACCGCGGAGGCTCAGGCTCAGATGATAACGGACTTGGTTTTCTGGCGCTCCTCGGTGCAGCTTGCCACAGCTCAGACGCGGTATGCACCTGTATGGATGTATCGCTTCGATTGGACACTCCCGTCGCATCCCTTGCTGGGCAAAGCGATTCATGCCGCCGAGATTGCATTCGTCTTCAACAATATTTTTATGTTTTCCTATATGAATCTTCCTGTTGATTCCGAAACAATCCGTTTGGCGCAGCTGATGCAGGATGCGTGGGTATCCTTTGCCGTGCATGGTACACCGGAGAGAGCCGAGCTTCCTTGGCCGCGATATGAGCCGGAACGCCGAGCTACTATGGTCTTCGACCGAAGCTGCAGGGTGCTTGATGATCCGGATACCGTTAAGCGCGAGGTTTTATCATCGATCTGAGGTTAGGGACCCCTGTTCTGGAGGATCAGCATCGGGGGTCCTAAAAATGGAAAACCAACACTCTTGCACGCGGTAATAAAAACATGCTATATTACTTATCCCGTTGTTGCGTTGTTGCGATACCGAGGGAGCCGCAAGATGGAAGAGGAAAGCTCTTAGATGGAAAAATTTAATCTTTGCATCATGTAACAAATCATGATATATTACTCTTCCACTGTTGCGATAGCGACATGGCTGCAAGTAACAGTAAGAGATTACCACTTGCAATTAAGTGATTAACATGATAAAGTGTTTTCTTGTCTGCTTCTTGAGCAGGCGGGTAATACTAACAACATTGTCCTTTGAAAACTGAACAACGAGTGATTGTGCAGAATCTCATTTGAGATTCAAAAGTCAGTAACGAATTGAGCAATCAGCTCATCTATATAAAGTTTACCCTTTATTGGAGAGTTTGATCCTGGCTCAGGACGAACGCTGGCGGCGTGCCTAATACATGCAAGTCGAGCGAGGGTCTTCGGACCCTAGCGGCGGACGGGTGAGTAACACGTAGGCAACCTGCCTGTAAGACCGGGATAACTACCGGAAACGGTAGCTAAGACCGGATAGATGGCTTCTTCGCATGGAGGAGCTTGGAAACACGGTTTCGAATTTATTCGAGGGCTGTGGCTTACAGATGGGCCTGCGGCGCATTAGCTAGTTGGTGAGGTAACGGCTCACCAAGGCGACGATGCGTAGCCGACCTGAGAGGGTGATCGGCCACACTGGGACTGAGACACGGCCCAGACTCCTACGGGAGGCAGCAGTAGGGAATCTTCCGCAATGGACGAAAGTCTGACGGAGCAACGCCGCGTGAGTGATGAAGGTTTTCGGATCGTAAAGCTCTGTTGCCAGGGAAGAACGTTCCGGGGAGTAACTGCCCTGGAAATGACGGTACCTGAGAAGAAAGCCCCGGCTAACTACGTGCCAGCAGCCGCGGTAATACGTAGGGGGCAAGCGTTGTCCGGAATTATTGGGCGTAAAGCGCGCGCAGGCGGTCTTTTAAGTTTGGTGTTTAAGCCCAGGGCTCAACCCTGGTTCGCACTGAAAACTGGGAGACTTGAGTGCAGGAGAGGAAAGTGGAATTCCACGTGTAGCGGTGAAATGCGTAGAGATGTGGAGGAACACCAGTGGCGAAGGCGACTTTCTGGACTGTAACTGACGCTGAGGCGCGAAAGCGTGGGGAGCAAACAGGATTAGATACCCTGGTAGTCCACGCCGTAAACGATGAGTGCTAGGTGTTAGGGGTTTCGATACCCTTGGTGCCGAAGTAAACACAGTAAGCACTCCGCCTGGGGAGTACGCTCGCAAGAGTGAAACTCAAAGGAATTGACGGGGACCCGCACAAGCAGTGGAGTATGTGGTTTAATTCGAAGCAACGCGAAGAACCTTACCAGGTCTTGACATCCCTCTGAATGTCCTAGAGATAGGGCAGGCCTTCGGGACAGAGGAGACAGGTGGTGCATGGTTGTCGTCAGCTCGTGTCGTGAGATGTTGGGTTAAGTCCCGCAACGAGCGCAACCCTTGATTTCAGTTGCCAGCATTAAGTTGGGCACTCTGAAGTGACTGCCGGTGACAAACCGGAGGAAGGTGGGGATGACGTCAAATCATCATGCCCCTTATGACCTGGGCTACACACGTACTACAATGGCCGGTACAACGGGCAGCGAAGGAGCGATCCGGAGCGAATCCTTAGAAGCCGGTCTCAGTTCGGATTGCAGGCTGCAACTCGCCTGCATGAAGTCGGAATTGCTAGTAATCGCGGATCAGCATGCCGCGGTGAATACGTTCCCGGGTCTTGTACACACCGCCCGTCACACCACGAGAGTTTACAACACCCGAAGTCGGTGGGGTAACCGCAAGGAGCCAGCCGCCGAAGGTGGGGTAGATGATTGGGGTGAAGTCGTAACAAGGTAGCCGTATCGGAAGGTGCGGCTGGATCACCTCCTTTCTATGGAGTCCATGATGGCTGCAGGCCATCGGACATAATAGCTGACAACTGACATCGTTCCACGATGTAACAGTTGCAGCGAACTCACTCTCCTCGTTGTTCAGTTTTGAAAGGTGCAATGCCTTTCTGTACATAGGATGTTTTGCTTCGCTGAAGGCTGAAGGAATAACGGACTTTTAGGGCGTTATTTTGATGAAACAACAGCGAGAAGCTGGAATAACGGTTTTTCAGACCGCTATTTCGGCGAAAATAAGGCAAAACCGCTCCAAAATCGCGTTACAGCAGAAAATAACGGTTCGAAAGTCCGTTATCTGCCTCTGACCGATTCCAAAACCGCAAATAACGGTCCCAAAGTCCGTTATTATGCGAGCACCTCTGGTAAATCTTGATGCTTGCATCAGAGATTGCGAGTGTGCTAAGATAACCTTCCTGCCGCGGTAATGCGTGCAGCGAAGAACAATCCTTGTTCCTTGAAAACTGGATATCGAAACAAAGCAAAATGTCGAAACATCTATACGATGTGATGATTGAGCGCATGCGAGATCATCAATCTTTTAGCTGCTAGTGAGAATGTCTTGAGTTTGGAGTGACTTTGTGCGTAGCGCAACGGAACGGAGAACCAAGATCATTCGAACGATTGGTTAAGCTAATAAGAGCACACGGAGGATGCCTAGGCACCAGGAGCCGAAGAAGGACGTGGCGAACGACGAAATGCCTCGGGGAGCCGTAAGCAGGCTTTGATCCGGGGATGTCCGAATGGGGGAACCCGCGTGAGGTAATACTCACGTACCACACAGTGAATACATAGCTGTGTAGGAGGCAGACGAGGGGAACTGAAACATCTAAGTACCCTCAGGAAAAGAAAACAAAAGTGATTCCGTCAGTAGCGGCGAGCGAAAGCGGAACAGCCCAAACCAAGGGGCTTGCCCCTTGGGGTTGTAGGACGTCAATGTGAGTGCAGGTTGGTAGGCGAACAGGTCTGGAAAGGCCGGCCAAAGTGGGTAACAGCCCCGTAACCGAAAGCAACCGAGACTCTAGACGGATCCTGAGTACGGCGGGACACGTGAAACCCCGTCGGAATCCGGCAGGACCATCTGCCAAGGCTAAATACTCCCTGGTGACCGATAGTGAAGCAGTACCGTGAGGGAAAGGTGAAAAGAACCGCGGGAGCGGAGTGAAAAAGAACCTGAAACCGTGTGCTTACAAGAAGTCAGAGCTCGTTAATGAGTGATGGCGTGCCTTTTGTAGAATGAACCGGCGAGTTACGTTTACGCGCAAGGTTAAGGTGAGAAGCCGGAGCCGCAGCGAAAGCGAGTCTGAATAGGGCGAAGCCAATGCTTACGAAGTAGCAATACTGCGTATTGCTTGGAAGTACGTAGACGTAGACCCGAAACCGTGTGATCTACCCCTGTCCAGGGTGAAGGTGCGGTAACACGCACTGGAGGCCCGAACCCACGAATGTTGAAAAATTCGGGGATGAGGTGGGGGTAGCGGAGAAATTCCAATCGAACTCGGAGATAGCTGGTTCTCCCCGAAATAGCTTTAGGGCTAGCCTCGGGTGATGAGTCGCGGAGGTAAAGCACTGATTGGGTGCGGGGCCCGCCAAGGGTTACCAAGTCCAGTCAAACTCTGAATGCCGCAGACTTTAACCCGGGAGTCAGACAGTGAGTGCTAAGATCCATTGTCAAGAGGGAAACAGCCCAGATCATCAGCTAAGGTCCCCAAGTGTGTGTTAAGTGGGAAAGGATGTGGAGTTGCAAAGACAACCAGGATGTTGGCTTAGAAGCAGCCACCATTGAAAGAGTGCGTAATAGCTCACTGGTCGAGTGACTCTGCGCCGAAAATGTAACGGGGCTAAACACACCACCGAAGCTATGAGTCCAATGATGGGCAGTAGGGGAGCGTTGTAACAGCAGTGAAGGTTGATCGTGAGGACAGCTGGAGCGGTTACAAGTGAGAATGCCGGTATGAGTAACGAAAAGACAAGTGAGAATCTTGTCCGCCGTAAGCCTAAGGGTTCCTGAGGAAGGTTCGTCCGCTCAGGGTAAGTCGGGACCTAAGGCGAGGCCGAAAGGCGTAGTCGAAGGACAACAGGTTGAAATTCCTGTACCACCGTGAACCGTTATGAGCAATGGGGTGACGCAGAAGGATAGTGACGCGGACTGATGGATGTCCGTCCAAGCAGCGAGGCTGGTTAGTAGGCAAATCCGCTAACCGTAAGGCTGGGCTGTGATGGGGAGCGAAATTATAGTAGCGAAGGTCATGAGTTCAAGCTGCCAAGAAAAGCCTCTAGCCAGGGAGAAGGTGCCCGTACCGCAAACCGACACAGGTAGGCGAGCAGAGCATGCTAAGGCGCTCGGAAGAACTCTCGTTAAGGAACTCGGCAAAATGACCCCGTAACTTCGGGAGAAGGGGTGCCTCGGTAGGGTGAATAGCCCGAGGGGGCCGCAGTGAAAAGGCCCAAGCGACTGTTTAGCAAAAACACAGGTCTGTGCGAAGCCGCAAGGCGAAGTATACGGGCTGACGCCTGCCCGGTGCTGGAAGGTTAAGGGGAGCGGTTAGGGGTTAAACCCGAAGCTGTGAACCGAAGCCCCAGTAAACGGCGGCCGTAACTATAACGGTCCTAAGGTAGCGAAATTCCTTGTCAGGTAAATTCTGACCCGCACGAATGGCGTAACGACTTGGGCGCTGTCTCGACGAGAGATCCGGTGAAATTTTAATACCTGTGAAGATGCAGGTTACCCGCGACAAGACGGAAAGACCCCATGGAGCTTTACTGCAGCTTGATATTGGACTTTGGTACGATCTGTACAGGATAGGTGGGAGCCTAGGAAGCCGGAGCGCCAGCTTCGGTGGAGGCGCCGTTGGGATACCACCCTGATCGTATCGGAGTTCTAACCTGGCACCCTGATCGGGTGCGGGGACAGTGTCAGGTAGGCAGTTTGACTGGGGCGGTCGCCTCCTAAAGAGTAACGGAGGCGCCCCAAGGTTCCCTCAGAATGGTTGGAAATCATTCGAAGAGTGCAAAGGCATAAGGGAGCTTGACTGCGAGACGTACAGGTCGAGCAGGGACGAAAGTCGGGCTTAGTGATCCGGTGGTACCGAATGGAAGGGCCATCGCTCAACGGATAAAAGCTACCCTGGGGATAACAGGCTTATCTCCCCCAAGAGTCCACATCGACGGGGAGGTTTGGCACCTCGATGTCGGCTCATCGCATCCTGGGGCTGAAGTAGGTCCCAAGGGTTGGGCTGTTCGCCCATTAAAGCGGTACGCGAGCTGGGTTCAGAACGTCGTGAGACAGTTCGGTCCCTATCTGTCGCGGGCGTAGGAAATTTGAGAGGAGCTGTCCTTAGTACGAGAGGACCGGGATGGACGTACCGCTGGTGTACCAGTTGTCTCGCCAGAGGCACGGCTGGATAGCCAAGTACGGAAGGGATAAGCGCTGAAAGCATCTAAGCGTGAAGCCCCCCTCAAGATGAGATTTCCCAGTATGTAAGACCCCTTGTAGACGACGAGGTAGATAGGTTCGGGGTGGAAGCGCGGCAACGTGTGGAGCTGACGAATACTAATCGGTCGAGGGCTTATCCTATAAAGCATATGACATTTGCTGAAGTTTCGAATCCAGTTTTCAAGGCGCAAGCCTTGATGGATATTTTCAAACGAAAAATCCGGTTTGGTGATGATGGCGGAAGGGAACCACGCGTACCCATACCGAACACGACCGTTAAGCCTTCCAGCGTCGATGGTACTTGGACCGAAGGGTCCTGGGAGAGTAGAACGTCGCCAAGCAAAGAGTCCTTTGGGACACCGGAGGACTCTTTATTATGCCTTACCCGAATGACTCCGGATGGAAGAATTCGGACTTGCAAAGAGAATGACAACATGATATATTATGACTCCGCCGCTTGAGAGAGCGCAGCGGAACGCAACAAACATCGTGGATCTGACCTCGCAGGAATACCTCTTGGATGGAAAAACAAAAAGTTGCAAAACATAATGAAATATGCTACATTCCTTAAGCAGTGAAATTGCCCTTTGAAAACTGAACAACGAGAGAGTGAAAATAAAACGAATCTTCGGATTCGTGCTAGCTTTGAACATGAGCAAGTCAAACTACTTTATTGGAGAGTTTGATCCTGGCTCAGGACGAACGCTGGCGGCGTGCCTAATACATGCAAGTCGAGCGAGGGTCTTCGGACCCTAGCGGCGGACGGGTGAGTAACACGTAGGCAACCTGCCTGTAAGACTGGGATAACTACCGGAAACGGTAGCTAAGACCGGATAGATGGCTTCTCCGCATGGAGGAGCTTGGAAACACGGTTTCGAATTTATTCGAGGGCTGTGGCTTACAGATGGGCCTGCGGCGCATTAGCTAGTTGGTGAGGTAACGGCTCACCAAGGCGACGATGCGTAGCCGACCTGAGAGGGTGATCGGCCACACTGGGACTGAGACACGGCCCAGACTCCTACGGGAGGCAGCAGTAGGGAATCTTCCGCAATGGACGAAAGTCTGACGGAGCAACGCCGCGTGAGTGATGAAGGTTTTCGGATCGTAAAGCTCTGTTGCCAGGGAAGAACGTTCCGGGGAGTAACTGCCCTGGAAATGACGGTACCTGAGAAGAAAGCCCCGGCTAACTACGTGCCAGCAGCCGCGGTAATACGTAGGGGGCAAGCGTTGTCCGGAATTATTGGGCGTAAAGCGCGCGCAGGCGGTCTTTTAAGTTTGGTGTTTAAGCCCAGGGCTCAACCCTGGTTCGCACTGAAAACTGGGAGACTTGAGTGCAGGAGAGGAAAGTGGAATTCCACGTGTAGCGGTGAAATGCGTAGAGATGTGGAGGAACACCAGTGGCGAAGGCGACTTTCTGGACTGTAACTGACGCTGAGGCGCGAAAGCGTGGGGAGCAAACAGGATTAGATACCCTGGTAGTCCACGCCGTAAACGATGAGTGCTAGGTGTTAGGGGTTTCGATACCCTTGGTGCCGAAGTAAACACAGTAAGCACTCCGCCTGGGGAGTACGCTCGCAAGAGTGAAACTCAAAGGAATTGACGGGGACCCGCACAAGCAGTGGAGTATGTGGTTTAATTCGAAGCAACGCGAAGAACCTTACCAGGTCTTGACATCCCTCTGAATGTCCTAGAGATAGGGCAGGCCTTCGGGACAGAGGAGACAGGTGGTGCATGGTTGTCGTCAGCTCGTGTCGTGAGATGTTGGGTTAAGTCCCGCAACGAGCGCAACCCTTGATTTCAGTTGCCAGCATTAAGTTGGGCACTCTGAAGTGACTGCCGGTGACAAACCGGAGGAAGGTGGGGATGACGTCAAATCATCATGCCCCTTATGACCTGGGCTACACACGTACTACAATGGCCGGTACAACGGGCAGCGAAGGAGCGATCCGGAGCGAATCCTTAGAAGCCGGTCTCAGTTCGGATTGCAGGCTGCAACTCGCCTGCATGAAGTCGGAATTGCTAGTAATCGCGGATCAGCATGCCGCGGTGAATACGTTCCCGGGTCTTGTACACACCGCCCGTCACACCACGAGAGTTTACAACACCCGAAGTCGGTGGGGTAACCGCAAGGAGCCAGCCGCCGAAGGTGGGGTAGATGATTGGGGTGAAGTCGTAACAAGGTAGCCGTATCGGAAGGTGCGGCTGGATCACCTCCTTTCTATGGAGTCCATGATGGCTGCAGGCCATCGGACATAATAGCTGACAACTGACATCGTTCCACGATGTAACAGTTGCAGCGAACTCACTCTCCTCGTTGTTCAGTTTTGAAAGGTGCAATGCCTTTCAGAACTTTTGTTCCTTGAAAACTGGATATCGAAACAAAGCAAAATGTCGAAGATCATCCGATCTTGCAATAGCTACTAGCGAAATATGCTGTTTAGGAGTGACTTTGTGCGAAGCACAACGGAACGAAGAAATAGCATATGAAGCGACAGGTAAAGCTAATAAGAGCACACGGAGGATGCCTAGGCACCAGGAGCCGAAGAAGGACGTGGCGAACGACGAAATGCCTCGGGGAGCCGTAAGCAGGCTTTGATCCGGGGATGTCCGAATGGGGGAACCCGCGTGAGGTAATACTCACGTACCACACAGTGAATACATAGCTGTGTAGGAGGCAGACGAGGGGAACTGAAACATCTAAGTACCCTCAGGAAAAGAAAACAAAAGTGATTCCGTCAGTAGCGGCGAGCGAAAGCGGAACAGCCCAAACCAAGGGGCTTGCCCCTTGGGGTTGTAGGACGTCAATGTGAGTGCAGGTTGGTAGGCGAACAGGTCTGGAAAGGCCGGCCAAAGTGGGTAACAGCCCCGTAACCGAAAGCAACCGAGACTCTAGACGGATCCTGAGTACGGCGGGACACGTGAAACCCCGTCGGAATCCGGCAGGACCATCTGCCAAGGCTAAATACTCCCTGGTGACCGATAGTGAAGCAGTACCGTGAGGGAAAGGTGAAAAGAACCGCGGGAGCGGAGTGAAAAAGAACCTGAAACCGTGTGCTTACAAGAAGTCAGAGCTCGTTAATGAGTGATGGCGTGCCTTTTGTAGAATGAACCGGCGAGTTACGTTTACGCGCAAGGTTAAGGTGAGAAGCCGGAGCCGCAGCGAAAGCGAGTCTGAATAGGGCGAAGCCAATGCTTACGAAGTAGCAATACTGCGTATTGCTTGGAAGTACGTAGACGTAGACCCGAAACCGTGTGATCTACCCCTGTCCAGGGTGAAGGTGCGGTAACACGCACTGGAGGCCCGAACCCACGAATGTTGAAAAATTCGGGGATGAGGTGGGGGTAGCGGAGAAATTCCAATCGAACTCGGAGATAGCTGGTTCTCCCCGAAATAGCTTTAGGGCTAGCCTCGGGTGATGAGTCGCGGAGGTAAAGCACTGATTGGGTGCGGGGCCCGCCAAGGGTTACCAAGTCCAGTCAAACTCTGAATGCCGCAGACTTTAACCCGGGAGTCAGACAGTGAGTGCTAAGATCCATTGTCAAGAGGGAAACAGCCCAGATCATCAGCTAAGGTCCCCAAGTGTGTGTTAAGTGGGAAAGGATGTGGAGTTGCAAAGACAACCAGGATGTTGGCTTAGAAGCAGCCACCATTGAAAGAGTGCGTAATAGCTCACTGGTCGAGTGACTCTGCGCCGAAAATGTAACGGGGCTAAACACACCACCGAAGCTATGAGTCCAATGATGGGCAGTAGGGGAGCGTTGTAACAGCAGTGAAGGTTGATCGTGAGGACAGCTGGAGCGGTTACAAGTGAGAATGCCGGTATGAGTAACGAAAAGACAAGTGAGAATCTTGTCCGCCGTAAGCCTAAGGGTTCCTGAGGAAGGTTCGTCCGCTCAGGGTAAGTCGGGACCTAAGGCGAGGCCGAAAGGCGTAGTCGAAGGACAACAGGTTGAAATTCCTGTACCACCGTGAACCGTTATGAGCAATGGGGTGACGCAGAAGGATAGTGACGCGGACTGATGGATGTCCGTCCAAGCAGCGAGGCTGGTTAGTAGGCAAATCCGCTAACCGATAAGGCTGGGCTGTGATGGGGAGCGAAATTATAGTAGCGAAGGTCATGAGTTCAAGCTGCCAAGAAAAGCCTCTAGCCAGGGAGAAGGTGCCCGTACCGCAAACCGACACAGGTAGGCGAGCAGAGCATGCTAAGGCGCTCGGAAGAACTCTCGTTAAGGAACTCGGCAAAATGACCCCGTAACTTCGGGAGAAGGGGTGCCTCGGTAGGGTGAATAGCCCGAGGGGGCCGCAGTGAAAAGGCCCAAGCGACTGTTTAGCAAAAACACAGGTCTGTGCGAAGCCGCAAGGCGAAGTATACGGGCTGACGCCTGCCCGGTGCTGGAAGGTTAAGGGGAGCGGTTAGGAGCAATCCGAAGCTGTGAACCGAAGCCCCAGTAAACGGCGGCCGTAACTATAACGGTCCTAAGGTAGCGAAATTCCTTGTCAGGTAAATTCTGACCCGCACGAATGGCGTAACGACTTGGGCGCTGTCTCGACGAGAGATCCGGTGAAATTTTAATACCTGTGAAGATGCAGGTTACCCGCGACAAGACGGAAAGACCCCATGGAGCTTTACTGCAGCTTGATATTGGACTTTGGTACGATCTGTACAGGATAGGTGGGAGCCTAGGAAGCCGGAGCGCCAGCTTCGGTGGAGGCGCCGTTGGGATACCACCCTGATCGTATCGGAGTTCTAACCTAGCACCGTTAGCCGGTGTGGGGACAGTGTCAGGTAGGCAGTTTGACTGGGGCGGTCGCCTCCTAAAGAGTAACGGAGGCGCCCCAAGGTTCCCTCAGAATGGTTGGAAATCATTCGAAGAGTGCAAAGGCATAAGGGAGCTTGACTGCGAGACATACAGGTCGAGCAGGGACGAAAGTCGGGCTTAGTGATCCGGTGGTACCGAATGGAAGGGCCATCGCTCAACGGATAAAAGCTACCCTGGGGATAACAGGCTTATCTCCCCCAAGAGTCCACATCGACGGGGAGGTTTGGCACCTCGATGTCGGCTCATCGCATCCTGGGGCTGAAGTAGGTCCCAAGGGTTGGGCTGTTCGCCCATTAAAGCGGTACGCGAGCTGGGTTCAGAACGTCGTGAGACAGTTCGGTCCCTATCTGTCGCGGGCGTAGGAAATTTGAGAGGAGCTGTCCTTAGTACGAGAGGACCGGGATGGACGTACCGCTGGTGTACCAGTTGTCTCGCCAGAGGCACGGCTGGATAGCCAAGTACGGAAGGGATAAGCGCTGAAAGCATCTAAGCGTGAAGCCCCCCTCAAGATGAGATTTCCCAGTATGTAAGACCCCTTGTAGACGACGAGGTAGATAGGTTCGGGGTGGAAGCGCGGCAACGTGTGGAGCTGACGAATACTAATCGGTCGAGGGCTTATCCTATAAAGCATATGACATTTGCTGAAGTTTCGAATCCAGTTTTCAAGGCGCAAGTCGCTTTGAACAACAACCTAGATGTTTCTTGGCAGAAGCATCACGTTTGGTGATGATGGCGGAAGGGAACCACGCGTACCCATACCGAACACGACCGTTAAGCCTTCCAGCGTCGATGGTACTTGGACCGAAGGGTCCTGGGAGAGTAGAACGTCGCCAAGCACGAGCTCCCACGTTAGTGGGAGTTTTTTGTTTTACAGCGGGTGTTTTGCTGCTTATATTCGGGACGTAGCTCAGCTTGGTAGAGCACCTGGTTTGGGACCAGGGGGTCGCATGTTCAAATCGTGTCGTCCCGACCATTTTGCGGATGTAGTTGAATGGTAGAGCTCCAGCCTTCCAAGCTGGTGTGAGTCCGATTTTCATCATCCGTTCCAATACATATCATACTAACATAGCCGCGGACCAGCGGCTTTTTTGAGTTATACTCAGCAGCCTCAAGTACACTAATTATCAGCCACTTATCATTGGTCTAAATCCCATGAATATGAAATAATCTCTTACATCAGATATCGTGATGAACGAAGGGGATGATGACGTGGCTCCTAAACATATTGTGTCTGCGGCAACAATTGTACTTAACGAACGTAAAGAAATATTATTAATTAAAGGTCCCAGGCGGGGATGGGAAATGCCGGGCGGGCAGGTCGAGGAAGGGGAATCGTTGAAGGATGCGGCAGTAAGGGAAACAAAAGAAGAGAGCGGTGTAGATATTGAGGTAACCAAATTTTGCGGTGTATTTCAGAATGTTAGCGAGTGCATTTGTAACACTTTATTCTTAGGAAGAGCGATAGGTGGGGAGTTAACAACGACCCCTGAGTCGTTAGAAGTTGGATTTTTTCCAATTGCAGAAGCATTAGAGATGGTGACTTGGAGAAACTTCAGGCAGAGAATAGAGTTTTGTTTGAATGAGGAGCTTCATCCGTTTTATGTTGAATTTTGATAAATAAAGATATCGTTAGTGAAACAGGTAAGGAGCAGCTGCCAAGGCGACTGCTTCTTTTTTTCGTTACAGCAAAAAATAGTTGCAATAACATCCTATATTGAATATGATGAAATTAGTTGCAATGACATCCTATTTCGATGAGGTGAATAAATTGAATGAGCAATGGAGGCAAAATGATTCTGGCGCAACGGAATCGCACGGCCAATACATCTCAGCTATATATCGCCATATGCAGGTATTGATCGCTGCTGAGCTGGCGCCATATCGAATCGGAAGCGGCCAGTACATTTTTCTGATGGCGATTGCATCTCAGCAGCCCATTACGCAGAAGGCGCTAAGCGAGAAGCTGCTTATTGACAAGACGACGACTGCCAAGGCGATAACCAGATTGGAAGCGGAAGGCTACGTACGAAGGGAAGTCGATTCTGTCGATAACCGGTATCAGCTGCTCTATTTGACGGAATCGGGACGTGAGGTGGTGCCGAAAGTGCGGGAAGCGTTAGCCAGGGTCAAGAACAAAACCCGAAAAGGTATTTCAGATGAAGAATATGAAATGCTGATAGGTCTGCTGAAAATCGTGCTTTACAATCTGATCGAGCAGGAGGAGAGGTAGGATGAGCTTCAACGGAGGGGCGGCTTTGACAAATGAACTATTGACTTGGGGAGGCGTTACGATGCACCCCCATCGGTTCGGAGGCACAGAATTTCAGCTGGACGGCAATGAAATCGGGCATCTTCACGGCAGCAGCTTGTTTGACCTGCTTCTTCCCAAATCTGAAAGGGACCGGTGGATTCAAGAAGGGAAAGCGAAGCCGCATCATATATATCCCGAATCGGGCTGGCTGTCCGTTTATTTGAAAACCGAGGATGATGTTGTTTATGGCATTGAAATCGCGCGTTCCAAGTATAATCAAATACTATTCAGGAGGCCATAGAAGATGATCGCGAATCCGTTTATCGTAGTGGAGAACTGTAAAGACGAGATCAAGTATTATCAAAGCGTGTTTGGCGGCGAGATTGCGATACTGCGCAGGCAAGGAGAGCAGGTGCTTAATGCGGATCTGCACGTTGAGGGGGCAACCCTGAAGTTTGCCGATACAAAAGCCGCAAAGCCTGCACTCAAGGGTGATTACGTGAGAGTCTTCTTGAGAATCGAAACAGAGAGCGCGTTCAGAAGAATCTACGGACAATTTGCTGTCGGCGGTATCGTTAATACGGAAGTGTATGAAGCTCCATTTAACGGTCTTCTGGCCATTGTTACCGACCGTAATGGTGTATGCTGGGTGCTATCTTATTATCGAACGTAACAACGAAAACAGCAGCGTAGGTTTAAGACAGATGGTGTCTTTAGCGGCGCTGTTTTTTTCTGAACCTATGGGAGCAGATAACCCGCACGCACGAACCCAATGCGGGTTTGTCTGCGAATGCAGCAATTGCACATATTTTATTCGCCTTATAGGTATAACTGTAATCCCGAGGGCTGGCCGGAACAGGGGGGTGAAAACAGGGTATGCGTCTGATACATGATCCCCTACCTATTCCTGCCGTGCTCTTAAGCGAAACTGGTGAGGGCTGACGCTCATGGAAGCCTTGAATACCTTGCAAAAGTGAGAAGGATTGGGTAATCCGACACGAGCCCCGATCTCCGGAATGGAGAGGGAGGTCTGCATCAAGAGCATGCAAGCGTGCCGGATCCGAGTCGCTTGGATATAAGCCATGATTGTGGTCCCCGTCGTCTCTTTGAACAAATGGGAGAGATAATAATGGGACATGTGGAGCTCCTTGGCCATTAGCTCTAGACGGATTGGCTCACGGTAGCGGGCTTCGACCCACTGCATGATCTGAGCGGCCCGGTCGTGGTGTCCGGATTGGATGCGGGACTCTGCATGCGGTCTGCTCCAGATTTTGCTGAATTCTCTTAAGAAATTTAGCAGGAAGAGGATATATTCCTCGAAGGCTTCTCTTGGGGCTACATGCCGGCTAGCCTGGTGAAAGAGCTGGGCTACAGCGGTCAGCCGGTGAAGGGTCTCCGTTTTATAGATGGGAATGCTGCTTTTCTTGTCCTCCATCAGTTGATGGATAAGCGTCCTCAGGGCAGGAAACAAGGCCAGGTAAGGCTTCAGCAGAGCAGGATCGAATTGCAGGTTGGTCCGGATAAAGGGTCGTCCCGGGCTCACATCGATCTGTACGCGATGCAGCTGGAACGGCCGAAAGACGAGAAGCGAATTCGGCTCGATCCCGTAGCTCTGGCCATCGACGAATAAGGTTCCATATCCCTCATGAACATAGGTAAATTCCATTTCCGGATGGGAATGAAACACTTCTCTGAACTCGAAATCAGAAGTACGTCTATAAACGAAAAAGTACGGGCTGGATGCGCCTTCCGCCAAAGTCGGTCACCTTCTTATACGAACTGATGAATAGTTTCATTATAGCAAGATAAGAACATTTTTGAACAACTTTTCTTCATAAATCAGACAGTCGTTCCCTTATAATTCAAAATGAGAAACACGAATAAAGGGGGAGACAACTCCATGCTCAATGTGGCTATCATCGGAGCAGGCGCGATCAGCAGCGCCCACATCAATGCTTACCTGAAGTTCCCTAAGCGCTGCCGTATCGTAGCGGTTAGTGATGTATACCCGGATAAGGCGCGGTCCCGCATCGATCAGCACAAGCTGGATGGGGCGGTTGTAGTGGCGGACTATAAAGAGCTGCTTACTATGGACATTGATCTCGTATCGGTTTGTACGCCACCGTATACCCATGCCCCGATCGCGATCGACTTTCTGAAGGCGGGCAAGAACGTGCTGGTCGAGAAGCCGATGGCTTCCTCTTTGCAGGAGTGCGACGCGATGAATGAAGCGGCAAGGGAAAGCGGGAAGCTGCTTTCCATTGTAGCCCAGAACCGGTTTACTCCCCCTATGATGAAGCTGAAATCCGTTCTGGAAAGCGGTCTCATGGGGCCGATTGTACACGCTCAGGTCGATTCCTTCTGGTGGCGCGGACACTGCTATTACGATCTTTGGTGGCGCGGGACTTGGGAGAAAGAGGGCGGAGGCTGTACATTGAATCATGCCGTCCATCATATCGACGCATTGCTCTGGATGATGGGGGCGCCCACGGAGCTTCAGGCCTTCATGAGCAACACCTCTCACGACAACGCGGAGGTAGAGGACCTTTCCATCGCCATGCTGAGGTTTTCCTCCGGGGCTCTCGGACAAATTACCAGCTCCGTTGTCCATCACGGGGAGGAGCAGCAGCTTATTTTTCAAGGCAAAGAGGCAAGAGTATCCGCCCCATGGAAGGTGAAGGCCAGCAGCTCAACGAGCAACGGATTTCCGAAGCCGAATGCCGAGCTGGAGGAGCAGATTCAGTACTTGTACGATCGTCTGCCGGAGCTTAAGCACGAAGGTCATGCAGGGCAAATTGATAATGTGCTCACGGCTTTGGAGACGGGCGCCCCTGTCTTAATTGACGGATACGCAGGCAAGAATACGCTTGAACTCATTACGGGGATATATAAATCCGCAAGTACTAATGAGAAGGTGACGTTTCCTCTGCTGCCAAGCGATCCGTTCTACACGAGCGAGGGTGTACGCGAGCATGCCGTTTATTTTTATAAAAAGCAGGCGTTTGTTGAAAATTTCGATACCGACTCTATTACATTAGGAACGAATCTGAAGAGCTGACCCGGGGGAATGCAATCAATGAAAATGGTGTTTCGTTGGTACGGAGAAGGAAATGACACGGTCAGTCTTCGGCAAATCAAACAAATTCCAGGCGTGGAGGGTATTGTATGGGCACTCCATGATGTTCCCGTCGGAGAAGAATGGCCGCTGGATAAGATTAGGCGGTATAAAGAGCTGGCTGATGAGTACGGCTTCCACCTGGAGGTCGTCGAAAGCGTAAATATCCACGAGGACATTAAGCTGGGCTTGCCGTCCAGAGATGTATACATCGAGAACTATAAGCGAACCATCGAGAAGCTGGCAACGGTAGGCGTCAAGGTCATCTGTTATAATTTCATGCCGGTGTTCGACTGGATTCGAACCGATCTTTACCGGGAGATGGAAGACGGGGCAACGGCGTTATTTTATGAAAAAGCGAAGGTCGACGCGATGGATCCGGATGAACTCGTCCGGCTCATTGCAGGCAATTCGAACTTTACGATGGCGGGCTGGGAGCCGGAGCGTCTGAGACAGCTTGCCCCCCTTTTTGAAGCCTATAAGTCGGTGACTACGGAAGATTTATGGAAGCATCTTGAGTACTTCCTGGAGCGGATTGTTCCTGTTGCAGAAGCGAATGGGATCCGGATGGCCCTTCACCCGGATGATCCGCCTTGGCCGATCTTCGGACTGCCGAGAATTATGACGAATCGGGACAGCATCAGCAGGCTGCTACAGCTGGTGGACAGTCCGTCTAACGGGGTAACCTTATGCAGCGGTTCCCTCGGCGCTAATCCGGATAATGATATCGCGGCAATGGTCCGGGAGTTCGCGCACCGCATTCCTTTTGCCCACATCCGTAATGTGCGTCATTACGAGAACGGCGATTTTATCGAATCGTCTCATCGGGCCAGCGACGGAAGTCTGGATATCTGCGATATCGTGAAAGCCTACCATGAGAACGGCTTCCAGGGCTATGTCAGGCCGGATCACGGAAGACACATATGGGATGAGCAGTGCCGCCCGGGCTACGGGCTATACGATAGAGCGCTTGGCATTATGTATTTGTGGGGCGTTTGGGACTCGCTCGAGCGTGAAAAGAAAGGGAAGAAAGGGTGAATTGCAGCAATGCTGACGCTGCCGAATCACGAAAACCTGCGGGGAAGAGTAGCCGTCATTACCGGAGGCAGCGGCGTGCTTTGCTCTGCCATGGCCTTGGAGCTGGGAAGACAAGGCGTGAAGGTCGCTATTCTGAACCGCAACCAAGAGAAAGGCGAAGCCGTTGCGGTGAAGATTAGGGAAGCAGGAGGAACCGCTATCGCATTGGCCTGCGACGTGCTGGATAAGGAAAGCGTGAAGGCGGCGGAGCTCGCCGTTCGGGAGTCTCTTGGCATCTGCGATATTCTTATCAATGGCGCAGGTGGGAATCATCCGAAAGGGACGACCACGAACGAAACGCTGCGGCCGGAGGACCTGGCCAATCCGGAGATAACAAGCTTCTATGACTTGGACCCGGACGGGTTCGGCTACGTATTTAACTTGAATTTTCTGGGCAGTTTGATTCCTACCCAAATCTTCAGCCGCGGCATGATCCAGCGTCCAGGGGCTGTTGTAATTAATCTCTCGTCCATGAGCGCTCCGTCTCCTATGACAAAGGTGCCGGCCTACAGTGCGGCTAAGGCTGCGATCGATAATTTCACCCAATGGCTGGCCGTGCACATGGCGGATGTCGGCATTCGTGTCAACGCCATCGCACCGGGTTTCTTCCTGACGGAACAGAACCGCAAGCTGCTGACCCGCGAGGATGGCTCTTTGACGGAACGGTCGACCAAGATCATCAGTCATACGCCTATGCGAAGATTCGGCGTTCCGGAGGATTTGCTGGGGACGCTGCTGTGGCTGGCGGATGAACGAACCTCGGGTTTCGTGACCGGGATTACGGTGCCGGTGGACGGCGGATTTATGGCGTATGCCGGAGTATAACCTATAACAAAAAACGGAAGCAACTACCCATGCGGCAAGTTCTGGGTGGTTGCTTCTTTGTTGTGATTACAAAGCGCATTTTCAGCAAATTTTCAGCTACATAAGGTACATTTAAAGATAGGTTCTGAGATCGATGAGATAGGACGAGTAAGGGGGGAACATTGTGAGGGGAAAAGGCATCATGTGGTTTATGTGGGTATCCGGGGTATCCTGTGCCCTGTGGGTGGTTGCGCTAGGCTGGACGATGGCGAATCACATGGGACTGGTACAGGGAGGGACTCCTGCTCCGTCATCCCCGGCGATAGCGCTAATCGAACCGCAGCCTGTCACGGCGGCAGCGGACGACGGCAAGCTTCAGGTGGTATCGCTCGGGGATTCTCTTGCCAGAGGCACAGGGGACGCAACAGGGAAGGGCTATGTCGGTGTAGCTGCCGAGCTTATGAAAGCGCGTGCCGGAGAACGGGAGGTAAGCGTTACGAATTTGGGGGTCAATGGCTTTACTTCAAGTCAGCTTTCAGAGCAGATCAAGCGGGCCGATGTCCAAGCGGCGATTCAACAAGCCGATGTGCTGCTGATCAGCATCGGCGGCAATGACCTGTTCCGCGGCGGAGAGACACTGGCTCAGCTGGACCTTGCGAAGGTGAAGGAGCTTGAGACGGAATACAATCAGCGGCTCAAGTCTTTATTAACGGAAATCAGAGAGCTCAACCCTTCGGCGAATGTGTATCTTATCGGGTTATACAATCCGTTTAACGGACAGAAGAACAGCGAAATTACCAATGGGATTGTGAGAGACTGGAATTATCAGTTATCTGTAACGGCAGCGGATGTCCCTAAAACGGTGATCGTTCCAACGTATGATCTGTTTCAATTGAGGGTGCAGGATTACTTGGCGGCGGACCTGTTCCATCCGAATGCGGAAGGCTATAAGAGAATCGGTGAGCGGCTGGGCGCCATCGTCGTATGGGAGGGATAAGATGAGCGAGATTACGTTATCGGTGCGCGGACTGCGAAAAGTGATCGGTCGGCGTGAAATCATCAGCGGATTGGACTTCGAGCTTCATCGCGGCGAGGTGTTCGGATTTCTCGGACCCAACGGTGCGGGGAAAACAACCACCATCCGCATGCTGGTCGGGCTCATGAAGCCGACGGCAGGAAGCATTCACATTTGCGGCTATGATATTGATAAGCAATTTCCTGACGCGATGAGTCAGCTTGGCTGCATTGTAGAGAATCCGGAGCTTTACTCCTATTTGAGCGGCTGGAATAACCTGCTTTATTTTGCCAGAATGCTGAAAAATGTAGATGAAGCCAGAATTCATGAGGTCGTGAAGCTGGTCGGCTTATCCGCGCGGATTCACGATAAGGTGAAGACGTACTCCCTAGGCATGCGGCAGCGGCTGGGTATTGCTCAGGCTTTGCTGGGCAGACCGAAGGTGCTGATACTCGATGAGCCGACGAACGGACTGGACCCTTCCGGGATTCGCGAAATGCGGGAATTCATCCGTTACTTGGCGGAGAAGGAAGGTCTTAGCGTCCTGGTATCCAGTCATCTCCTCAGCGAAATCCAGCTCCTGTGCGACAGGGTTGCGATCATCTCCAAAGGGCGGATCGTCAAGACGGACTCCGTCGAGAGTCTGCTTAGGAACCAAGAGCGACTTCGTTGGAAGCTGGTCCCTAGGGAGAAGGGACGGGAAGTGTTAGGACGCTTGACTTCGCTGGTGGAAGCATCGGGGGATTACGTGATGACCACGTATGCGGAGGAGGAAGTGGGCGGGTGGAATGCGCAGCTAGTGGAGGCGGGGGTGACCGTGATGGAGATGAGTCGAAGCATGCCCTCGCTCGAGGATTTGTTCCTGGAGCTGACAGGAGGGGAAAGCATTGACTAATTTGGTCTACAACGAGCTGGTGAAGCTGTTCGGCAAACGCCGGCTGCTTATCGTCGGAGTGATCTTGGGCGTTTTGATCTCGGTATTCACTTATGCCCAGTATCGGCAAGCGGAGGATCTGCGTAAGCGCGTAGGCCAGATCGATTGGCGGACTGCGCTGGAGCAGCGTATCGCGGGCTGGGAGAACCGGCTGAACAGCGCCCGCACCAGTGAAGAGCAGCGCAAGGAGCTGGAGGTGCGCATCGCTCAGCAGAGATATTACTTGGAGCACAATGTCAATCCGTCGGAGCCGGGAGCGCCGACCTTTGTTCGCGGCTTTGTGGAAAACAGCATTCAGCTTCTGCTGCCGCTGATGATGATGGTCATTGCATCGGATCTAGTCTCCTCTGAGCATAGCGGCGGGACGGTAAAGGTGCTGCTGACCCGTCCGCAGCGAAGATGGCGGATCTTGCTGAGCAAGTATGCAGCGCTGCTGCTCTCCGTCTCCTTTATCATCACGCTGTTTGCGTTATTGTCCACCGTCATTGCCGGAGCTGTGTTCGGCTTCCAAGGCTGGTCTGCTCCGGTACTGACCGGTTTCGGCATCACGGATGGAAAGCTGGATACCTCCGGGGTGCAGCTGATCCCGCAAGGGCAGTTTATCTTCATGGAATTCGGTTTGGCCTGGTTCGTTGCCATGGTGGTCGCCACCATTACGTTTATGCTGTCTGTGCTCATTCGCAGTACGGCCGCGGGTATGGGGATAATGCTCGCCTGCTTAATCGCGGGCATGATCCTGCAGCCGATGGTCGCCTCGTGGGAATCGGCAAAGTATTTGTTCATGGTCAATCTAGAACTCATTGATTACCTGGTGGACGCAGCGCCGCCGGTAGAAGGCATGACGCTCGGATTCTCTATGTCGGTACTCGCCGCATGGGGAGCCGCCGCGTTGTTGGTAGCCTTCGTCTCTTTCACGCGCAGAGATGTGCAGTAAGGGAAGAGAGGAAAGTCTCGAAAAATTTTACATGAAGAAAATTATTTGTTAAGTTGTAGATAAACCAATAACGGCAATGAAAAAGGAGTGCATTTGTTTTGGAACTACTACAGTTTCTAGCGACAGCAAAACCTAAGCGTGAAAGCTGGCTTCAAACAATGACCGACGAAGAAAAGACAATTATGGCTCAGCATTTTGCTTATGCGAATCAATTGTTTTCAGAAGGTAAAATAGTCTTTGATGGAGCCTGCTTGGATGGAGCTATGGGGATTATTGTGTATCAGGCAGAATCCCAAGAAGCGGCGTTTGAGCTGTATTCCAATGATCCTCTTGTCAAATCAGGAATCGTGAACACCGAATTGCACCCCTTCCGGGTTGGACATATTCTGCATGTATAGAGGGTAATCAGTTAAAAAGGGAGCCAATGTTGCAAACATTGTTAGCTCCCTTTTCTTATAACATTAGAATTTATAATTTTTGAGCGGAGCTCAAGGATTCTAATGTTTCAAGAAAAGCTTCCTTTTGCTCACGAATGTACATCCCCGAGAGGGCTTCGATAGAAGCTTTTCTTATCATCGGGAAGCACATGATTCTTCAAAAAATAGAAGGAGGCATTTATGGATAATCAATGGAGAGTGTCGCCATACGATCCGGCATGGAAAATATTATTCGAGGATATAGCTATTAAATTAAGATACTCGCTGGGTGATATAGCGGTTCGTATAGATCATGTTGGTTCAACATCGGTTATTGGTTTGGATGCAAAGCCAATTATTGATATTCAAGTATCTGTTTCGTGTTACGATGATGTATCAAGCTATAAGACTCTTATTGAAAAAATAGGCTTTGTATTACGGGAAGAAAATCCGGATAAAAGTAAAAAGTATTTTCGGGAAATACCGGGAACCCGAAGAACTCATATTCATGTACGGCAAGCCGGCAGCTTTTCAGAGCAAGTAACGTTACTTTTCCGAGATTATTTACGGACACATCCTGCCGACTGCTTTCGATACGCCCAGGAAAAGCATCGACTCATGGCACTTTATAAGAATGAGCGGCCCAAATATGTTGAAGGAAAAGGACCGATTGTATGGGATATTCTGCAGAAGGCTCATAGTTGGTCGCAAGAAGTGGGTTGGAGGCCAGAGATAACCGACATGTAGCCGCTGCTAAATTATTTTTTATTGCAAATGCAATAAAATTAGGGTAAATTAAATGCATGCTTTTTTGTTGCATTTGCAATAAAATGATGTGCCGAGGAGTGAGGTTATGAAGGAAATTCTTCGTGAAATTGGAATGATAGCAAGGGCATTGGATTCTATAAGCAATGTAGAGTTTAAAGATTATGACCTTACCAAAGGGCAGTATTTGTACCTTGTGCGAATATGTGAAAACCCGGGTATGATTCAAGAAAAGGTAGCTGAGATGATCAAAGTAGACCGAACAACGGCAGCTCGTGCTATCCAAAAACTCGAAATTAACGGCTTTATTGAGAAGAAAGAAGATCCACATAACAAAAAGATTAAAAAGCTGTTTCCAACAGAGAAAGGGAGCAATGTTTATCCTTTTATAAAAAGAGAACATGAGTATTCCAATATCGTTGCATTAGAGGGATTCTCCGAAAAAGAAATAGACACTGTGTTCAATCTTCTTCAAAGAATAAGAAAAAATATAGAAAAAGACTGGGAATTTGTAAAAAGGGGAAACAAGCGAAACTATTGATTGCATAAAGGAGCGATAATTTACATGACTATAAGCATAGAAAAGTGTACCCTCGAAAATTTACAAATCCTCCAAGAAATAAGTACTGAAACATTCAACGAAACATTTAAGCACCTGAATTCGCCTGAAAATATGAAAGCTTATTTGGAAAAAGCGTTTAACTCTAAGCAGTTGGAAAAGGAATTGTCCAATAGCTCTTCAGAATTCTTTTTCATCTATTACAAGGAAGAACTCGCTGGATATTTAAAGATAAATTGGAATGATGCCCAATCCGAACAAATGGGTGATGAGTCGCTTGAAATTGAGAGGATTTATATAAGACACAATTATCAAAGAAAAGGGCTTGGGAAGTATTTAATAAACAAAGCGCGGGAAATAGCCACAAAGGAAAACAAAAAGATGATCTGGTTGGGAGTTTGGGAAAAGAACGAGAAGGCAATTGACTTTTATGAAAAGGAGGGTTTTGTACGAACGGGAGCTCATTCTTTTTATATGGGTGATGAAGAACAAATTGATTTGATAATGACCAAAACACTGATGGTTGAGCTATAATCGGGAATCATAAAAAGCCCATGAAATCCAACGCAGGGTTGAATTTCATGGACGCTTGGAAATCGCTTATCTTCTAGCGTTGAAGCCGATAAAAGCTTTGGTGTTGAAATCGAACACGACGGTCAAAGGTCCAAGCAGCTCGTCTTGGTCCGTGTTGTAAGTTACCGTCACAAAGTTTCCGTTTGCAGCTTGAACATCCGCGAGCAATTTCCTCTGCTCGTCTGTAGCAGCTATGACACCAACCTCTTTAGAGGAGACAATCTGAACGGCTGCCTCGTCTTGCTTCGTCGTAATATGGGAGGCTTGCTCATTCACTTGAGCCCATGCCAGGTTGCGGTATTCCTGCGCTGTCTCCGGCGACATTTTCAGCGCTCCTGTAACAGGCGCTTGAGCTTGAACGACTAAGAGGAAAACAGGGCTTTGAGGAGGAAGGCTTCTCGTCTCGAATGGACCGTAATAGGCTTTTACTTTCATGCCGGCTTTCAAATCCTCCCAATTCAAAGACTCGCCCTGGGATGTCATGACGCGAGTTTCCTTACCTGCGTTCAGTACCAAAGCGTCGCCTAATTGAACTCGCCAGCCGTCATCCGTACGTTTAACTTCTTTGATGGTATCTTCTTTGACAGCACGATCTGCGTGAACATGAATTTTTACAGCCTGCGCTTGGCCAGGGAAGCTCATCGCCATGGCGGGTCCGAACTCGGCATCGATTTGTGTTCCGGCTTTCAAATCGGCAGGGGTTAACGTTTTGCCGTCCAGGCTTTTCATATCTGTCGATTGGTCTACAGTCAAAATAACCCATGTGCTGCCTAGTAGTTCGATGCGATATTTCCCGTCCTCGTTAGCCTGCACGTTTACGATCACACCGGATGCACGCATCAGGTCAACCGCTTCGTCGAGCTCGATTTCTTTGTTCGCTTCATCGTAATTTACAGTATATCCAAGCTTAGCCGCAGCATCGCGCACCGGAATATACGCTTTTCCATCGATATAGACAGGCGTAAGCGTGCTGTCTTGCCCGTTAACAAGCACTTTTACATCTTTTTGTAAGTAACCTGTGACCTTTTCTACCAAATCTTCCGCTCCGACTGCGGCCGTCGTGCCGAGTATCCCAGTCAAAGCTAATAATACAGATAGTTTCTTTTTCATAACATAAGCTCCTTCCGATTCCAAGTTTTAGCGTCAATCAAGTGACAATCCACCAGACGGAAGTCAGTTCGAATAGGTTGCAGTTGTCCAAAATTATGTTTGAATTTAGTGGATCTGAAATTTAGGCCAATCCAGTGAAAACAAATCGGGTGTTTCTTTCGTCAGGAAGTAAAAGGAGTGAAGAACACCATGAGAAGTACTTTGTGGCAGGTTGTCCTATTATCGATCAGTGTTGCTCTGTCCGGGTGTGCGATAGAAGAAGCTCAGCCACCGGTGAAGGTTGTTGAATTGCCGCAATCCGAAAAGACGGATGAGGAAACGATAATTGGTTTGGTGGAAAGTTTCGGTAGTAAGCTTCAGATGGTATCACTTTCGGCTCCCAATGAACTCATTAGTAAGAATATGCAAGAGAACTATGGAAATCTGGTATCTCAAGAGCTTCTGACCAAATGGCAGAGTGATCCCGTGCATGCCCCCGGCAGACAAGTATCCAGTCCATGGCCAGACCGTATTGAAGTGCAAAGCGATGAAAAGGTTTCAAATGATATGTATCGAGTGAAAGGCCAAATCATTGAAATCACCAGCAGCAACGGGATTGCCTCTAAGCGGACTATACTTGCCGAGGTGAAAAAGATAAACAATCGCTGGCTCATTACGAATGTCGAGCTTGGCGTTAATGAGGAAGACAAATCCGTTGATTATGTGAATACTGAATATGGATTTCATTTCCCATTGCCGGATAGCTGGAAAGGGTTTGCGATTGTGACGGACGAATGGAACGGCTTAGTGCCAGGGGGATCGGGTGGTGAAAAGGTTGTTGAAAAGGGGCCTTTCATCAGCATCAGACATCCTCTATGGAAGAAGGAAAGCGCTAGGCAGGACATTCCTATTATGATATTTACGCACGCCTAATGGAACTCGCTGCAGCAAGGAAAATTTCACATAGGAGCGGCTCCAATAGGGCCGAGCGAGCTGGGCCGCAATTCACAATATGTTTTTGCACTCCCGGCGCGTTACAATTTTGCCTTCCCGACGGGATATGAAGAAGTGGAAAACATTCTAAATAAGAAGCCTCTTCAACCGATGGAAGCGTCTAAATAAAAATGAGTCCTTAGTCGGCTGCTTAGCATGGTTTGAGAGAATGGAGTGCACATCGAATGGATATGAACATTTTCATTGTCGAGGACGATTCCTCCATAGTTGATTCTCTAAAAGGAAGGCTGGAGAAATGGTCTCTCCATGTCACAGGACCCCAAAATTTTGAGGACATCATGAGCGAATTTATTAAAGAACAGCCTCATCTAGTTATTATGGATATTCAACTTCCAAGGTATGACGGCTTTCACTGGTGCCGGGAAATCCGTGCCATATCGAAGGTTCCCATTTTATTTTTATCTTCAAGAGACCACCCGATGGATATGGTAATGGCCATGAACATGGGAGCGGATGACTATATCCAAAAACCGTTCAACATGGATGTGCTGCTTGCCAAAATTCAAGCCATTCTTCGCCGTGCCTATGCCTATGGAGAAGAGCCGGCAGATATTATCGAATGGAACGGTGCATTATTGAATATGAATCGCGGCACGCTCCGCAAGGATGGAACAGAAGTCGAATTGACGAAAAACGAGTTTTTTATCCTCGCTATCCTCGTCAAGGCGAAGAACGAAATTATTCCGCGTCATGAACTGATACGAAGGCTATGGGAGGATGAGCACTTCGTCAATGATAATACGCTGACAGCGAATATAACACGATTACGCCAGAAGCTGGCCGTCATTCGATTGGAAGAAGCTATCGTTACGAAGAAGGGGCTCGGCTACATGGCGACCTCTTTGTAAGGAGGCGAAATAGAGAGTGTTTATACGGTATGCCGGTAGTATGAAAAGCTGGGTTTTTTTGTTTTTGATCCTGCTTGGATTCACAGATTTACTCATTTTTCTTGATAAAGGGATATCATTAAGAACCAGTTCTCTTGTCTATTTGAATACCATGTTTCTAATCATGTTTACTGTCTTCTTTGTATGGCGCTGCATGAAAGAAATGAAATACATCAGAGCACTTGATGCCATCGCCAAAGAAATGAATGACGATTGGCTTGAAACCTTACCAAAGCCTGATCACTTGCGGGACGAGCTGGTGAGCGAAGTTTTGTACGCAGCCGATCGCTTCAGTAAACGAAAGCTAACGGATTTCAAATTGGCTCACAGGATGGAGAACGACCATATAGCTTCATGGGTGCACGAAATAAAATCGCCCCTTACTGCTATGAAGCTAACCATCGATGCGAATCAAAGCGATCCGATTATGCGCAAAGTGGAAGCCGATTGGTTACGAATCCATTTGCTGGTAGATCGGCTGCTGTATATTACGCGACTGCCTACCCTAGAGTCGGATTATGTATTGGAGGAAACCGTCATTCAGCGGCTTGCAGCGAAAGAAGTCCGTGATTTGGTCTCATGGTGCATGGAGAAGAACATTGCGGTCGAATTCGAAGGGGAAGATGCGGAGGTGATTACTGATATCAAGTGGTGCCGGTTTATTATCCGCCAGCTAGTAACGAATGCTGTGAAATATAGCCCGGAAGGCGGAACCATTCGTATTTCGACGGAGGTTAATCACGCCGGCAATGTAATCCTGAGCGTATCTGATGAGGGTCCTGGAATTCAGGCACATGACCTGCCTCGCATTTTTGACAAAGGGTTTACAGGGGGAAACGGGAGAATTTACAATGCAGCGACCGGCCTTGGCCTATATCTTGCCAGGAACGCTGCTGACAAAATCGGAATTACGCTAGAAGCGCAATCCGATCAAACAAAAGGAACCGTCGTACGGATGATGTTTACAACAAAGAATGACTTTGAAGCTACCCGAAAATGATGATTAGCTTTAAGGAAGCGTATGAAAGCAGCTTGGGATTCTCCCTGTCTGCTTTTTTTATTTATATAAGTTCTCAACATGACAATATTGTAACCTTACCGCTCACACATATCATCTAGATCGAGCGACACCGTTAGCTGGGCATAATACAATATAGCTATAGCCAACTTGGAGGTCAGATATGAATCCGATATATTCGCATAAAACCATGCTGCATGCCCAGAATGTGCACAAATCCTACGGGTCCAAGGGCAGCGTTCAGAAGGTATTAAAAGGGATCGATCTTCGCGTAACGGAGGGTGAATTTGTAGGCATCATGGGGCCGTCGGGGTCAGGCAAGACTACCCTGCTGAACGTTCTTGCCACGATTGACCGTCCGACAGAAGGAACGATTCTCATTGAGGATGCAGATGTTTCCAAAATGAGAGACGCCGAACTATCCGCCTTCCGCCGCAGCAAACTGGGGTTTATCTTTCAAGATTATAATTTGCTGGATACGTTGACAGTTAAGGAAAACATCCTTCTTCCCATGTCCCTCGGGAAAATGAATAAAACTGAAGCGGAAAACGAATTCAATTCGATCGCGAACATTCTCGGTATAAAAGAGCTGGAGCACAAATACCCTCATGAAATATCAGGAGGACAAAAACAGCGGACTTCTGCCGGCCGCGCCCTCATCCATAAACCTTCCTTGGTCTTTGCCGATGAACCGACGGGAGCACTTGACTCCAAATCGGCTTCTGCCTTGTTAGGCACCATAGCGGTTCTCAACAAAGAACGTAAGGTTACCATTGTGATGGTGACTCATGATCCCGTCGCCTCAAGCTATTGCAGCCGTGTTGTTTTTTTAAAGGATGGAATGATCTACTCGGAATTATACCGCGGCGATAAAACGAGGCAGTCCTTCTTCAAAGATATTATCGATGTACAAGCGATCCTCGGGGGTGATACGGTTGACATTATTTGAGCTAGTCATTCGTAGTATGCGAAAAAATATTAAGCACTATTATCTCTACTTTTTCGCACTTATTTTCAGCACCAGCCTCTATTTCGTTTTTACCACCCTACAGCATGATTCTTCCATTGTAGGGATGATGAATTCGGATGTTAACTTCGCCGCTTCCTTTCAAGTGGCCGGCATGTTGCTGCTCCTGATTGTGACGGTGTTTACAATTTATGCGAACAGCATCTTTCTGAAACGCCGAAGCAGGGAAATCGGGTTATATCAGTTGATCGGCTTGACAAGGAAGGGGGTTTCACGATTTCTGATCATCGAAAATGTCCTTCTTGGTGCGGGGGCGCTTCTTCTTGGGATTGGCAGCGGCGCGCTTGTATCCCGGCTATTTCTTCTCATTCTTATAAAGCTTTTAGGTTTTGAGGGATTGATCTCGGTGAAGTTCTCTTTCCCTGCTATTATGCAAACTGCCGTCGTTTTTGCTGCACTAATCGTACTCACTTCGATACAGATGCTGCGAACGGTTTATCGCTATACACTGCTCGAGCTTTTTCACGCTGAGAAACAAGGCGAGCATCCTACAAAGCCCAAAACCATTGTGGCAGCGATCCTTGCTCTGCTCGGTATCGCCCTCATTTCATTTGGCTATCAGCTTTCAGGGCATATGGTTAACGACATGCTGTTCTTTAACATGATTGGAGTTCTTATGTCGACGGTCGCAGGTACGTATCTATTGTTCCGCGTCACGATTGGCTGGCTTTTCTTTCTGTATCGAAAAAGCGCAAATGGACACCTCGGATTGAGGAATGGCTTATCGCTCGCACCCCTTATGCACAGGATGAAAGCGAATGCCAACTCGCTAACCTTAATCACCGTGCTTTCGGCAATGACCCTGACGATGGTCGCTATGGCCTACTCGTTATATTTCTCCGCTGAAAATGATACCCGTATCTTGCTGCCCTATGATTTTATTTTTGAAAATAACGAGGCGGATTCAAGGAAGTTCAGCGAGGATTTGAATAGGGAAGGTATAAGCTTCGTTCATAAACCGGTTGAAGCCGTGAGGTTTATGGGGACAATCCGAGATGCAAACAGTACCTCGAAAGGGGATGTCCAAAGGCTGCTTTTTCTTCCGGCGGAACAGCTTCCGGAAGCGGGGGATAACTTGCAGGGAGCCGGAAAAGAGGAAGCGATTATTTTTGATGGTCGGGTAAATCTTAAGGGATCGAGCCATGAGGAGCAAATGAAATTTCCAAAGGAAATTGAACTAGAAAAAAACGGAGGTACGGATAAGCTTCGGGTGGCGGGACTCGTCAATAAATTTGCTATGAATTTTAATGTGTATGGTCTACAGCTTGTGACATCCGAGTCAACCGTAAAGGAGCTTAGGGAGAAGATGCATACCTCTCCTCAGTATGAAGCGATTCGATTTGATACGTATCGGGTTCCCGACAAGAATCAGCTCGCCCAAGCATCGGGCCTATATACGAAATATATTCCGGAAAAAAAATATATGCCTGATTTTTATAAGCAATACCAAGCTTCGCTCCAGACTTTCGGTTTGTTTATCTTCATATCCGGATTTCTTGGACTCGTCTTTTTGATCTCGACCGGCAGCATCCTCTATTTCAAGCAAATGACAGAAGCTGAACAGGAGAAGAGAAGCTTTGTCACGCTGAGGCAGCTCGGATTCGAGGTGAAAGACATCATGAGAGGCATTGTACGCAAGCAGCTTTTTGTTTTCGCTATTCCTCTATTAATCGGGCTTTCACATTCCATATTTGCCGTCAAAGCAGCCTCCGTATTGGTGCTGTCTACTATTGTCGTACCGTCGGCGATAGCAATGAGTGGGTACGCATTGATTTATTTCGTATTTGCAATGTTAGCGATTGGTTATTACAAGAAGATAGTGAAGAATGCAATGTAGGGCTTGATCAGTTCTTCAGCAAATGTAGAGGAGAGGTTATTTATGAAAAAAGGCGGGGCAGTTGCAGCCTTGGTACTTGTAATTCTGGCAGCTCTATTTATTGTGAATTTCAAAGACGTACTGGATCGCTTCAACCCTTTCATTACAAAAGAGTATGTTTATGTCCAAATTAATCAATCAGCGGAACCCGATCAAGGAAGATTCAGATACAAGCTTACAGGATACAACGAGGAAAGCAAAGAGAAAAAAGTCAATTTTACAACAAGCACCGAGCTGCCAAACGGAACCTATCTAAAAGTATTGGCAAAAGGGTCTTATGCTCAAGAATGGGAAAAGATCAAGCCTGAAGAAGTACCTAAGGGAATCCAATGGTGATGCTTTGTGGATAAGCGGATTCTTATAAAATAATATGAGGTGACTAAAATGGCATATAAATCAACTCACACGTTCATAAACCTGCCGGTGAAAGACTTGAACCGGACAAAGTAATTTTTTAGCAGTGTCGGCTTTGAATTCAATCCCCAGTTCTCCGGTGAAAACGCGGCATGCCTGGTGATCAATGACAACACATGTGTTCAGTTGCTCGCGGGGTCGTACTTTCAGACTTTCGTCAACAAGCCGCTTGTTGATGCTGCCAGTGGCGCTATTGGGATTATCGCGCTCTCTGCCAACAGTAGAGCGCATGCGGACGAGCTCGCGGACAAGGCGCTGTCTGCGGGAGGCAAACAGTCCAAAGAACCGGAGGAGCATGGGTTCATGTACGTGAGAAGCTTCGAGGACCTGGACGGGCATCTCTGGGAAATCGCCTACATGGACATGGGCGCGTACCCTCAGTAATAAACAACACGGTTATAAGGCTAGGCCATACAATGGCTTAGCCTTTTTAACATTGTGCCGCGCAAGGCATTTTATTAGTGAATGATTGTTTACACGAGAGTAATTTGTAGAACTTGGGGAAACATATTCCAGTAGGTGTCTCATTGAAGGGAGAGGAGAACCATGGAGGTTTGTAAAAAAATCACTGATAATCTCCATATGTTTGAAAACATATTCGAGAATTGCTCGGATATTGTGTTTCGTGAAATTACGATCCACGGCAAAACCAGAATCCTATTGATTTATGTTGACGGCATGATTAATACCGAGATGATTACGAACAATGTTCTAAAACCGTTGCTGTACAATGGATTGCCGCAAGGTCTAGGGACCATTGACAGTATTGCTCAGATGTGTGAGCAAGAACTCGTTTCCGTTTTGCAAAACAAGAAGCTCTCCAATTCTGATGAGATAGCCGAGAACATTTTAAAGGGAAGCGTGGCACTTTTTGCTGAGGAGGAAAGATTAGCTCTTCTTTTAAATTGTCCGAAGTTTGAAACGAGGGGCATAGAAGAGTCTACCAATGAGGCTACCCTACGGGGTACCCGAGAAAGCTTTACTGAGCATTTGCGAACGAATACGTCCATGCTGCGGAGGATCTTAACTACACCAAAACTCAAAATGGAGTCGCTTCAAATCGGAAAATTGACCAATACCGATGTAATCATCGCATATATCGATGGAATTGTTTCTACATCCGTGCTTACCCAAGTTCGCGAAAGAATTCATAAGATTCAACTCGATGGCATTCTTGAATCCGGATACATCGAAGAATCAATTGAGGATACTCATTTGTCCCCTTTTCCGCAAATGCTGGGCAGTGAGCGACCTGACGTTGTTTCCGCCGCCTTATTGGAAGGAAAAGTGGCTGTGTTAACCAGCGGCACGCCCAATGTACTAATCATTCCAATGACATTTTGGGATGGGTTGCAAGCGCCTGACGATTATTATGAGAGAGCCATGTATATCTCCATGAATCGGTGGATTCGATATATATTTGCCGCATTTTCTGTCCTATTTCCATCGTTATATGTAGCCCTTACCAATTTTCATCCGGAGATGGTCCCCCCTAAACTGATGTTAAGCATTGCCGGGCTTCGGGAAAAGTCACCATTTCCTACCGTGATTGAAGTATTAATGATGGAGGTCATGTTTGAGGGCTTGCGGGAAGCAGGAATTCGCTTGCCTAAACAGATAGGACCTCTCGTGAGTATTGTTGGGGCCGTTGTCATTGGTGAGGCTGCTGTCCGTGCCGGAATCATTTCCTCTCCTATAGTCATTGTCGTATCGGCTGCCGGTATTTCATCCTTTGTCATTCCTCGGTATCGATTCAGCATTCCGATGAGAATGTTACGATTTCCCGTGTTGATTCTGTCAGGGTTATTTGGGCTCTACGGCATTGCGATGGGCATCATCGCGATTCTCATTCACCTGATTCATCTTAACCCATTCGGTAAACCTTATCTTGCTCCGGCTGCACCGCGAATGACTCGAAGAATTCGGAATGTGTTTTTTCGATGGCCGCGAAAGCTTGCTGTACATAACGAGTTGGAAGGCGAGTGAACGATCAATGAAGAAAACAGCCGTAACCTGTTTTGTGCTACTATTCTTCGTCCTGGGTACCACGGGCTGTTGGAATCTTCGCGAGCCGGATCAACTCGCTTACATTATGGGAGCGGGGATGGATTACACGAAAGACGGTCAATTTGAAATCAGTTCTCAAATAGCGATACCCGCAAGTATCGGCGGCGAGCAAGGCGCTAGCGGTAACGATAAAAAAAGATTTTTAGTCGTGAGCGCTAGGGGGAAGAACATAATGGACGCAGGACAAAAATTGCAAGTACAGCTTTCGCGCAGCTTATTTTACGGTCATCGCCAAACCATCCTCATAGGACATCAAATGGCCGAGCACGGTATAGGCAATCTTGTCGATATGTTTGTACGTAATCCCAAATCCGAAATACGCTCAACGATTATTGTAGTCAAGGACGGTCAAGCGAAAGAAGCACTCTCCATAGAACCTAATTTTGACCCCTTTATCAGCACAACGTTTGTCCAGGGACAAAGCGTGGTAGGGATCAAACCCTATTATTACAGACAATTGTTAATTGATGCTCTAAGCCCAGAGTCTCAGCTGATGATCCCGGCGATTAGCCTTACTCCCTCAAAAAAATATGTTTATGCAGGTTCCGCTATTCTCAGGAAAGACGATGGGCTGAAATTGGTGGGGTATCTGAACGCAGAAGAGTCCTCTCTTGCTAATTGGATTGTGGGAAGACAAACGGACTTCACCATCACTTCTAACCTCAATCAAGGAGATGGAAACGTTAGTTTACGACTGCAGAAGCTGGACAACCATATCCTTGCAACGAAAAAAAACGAGAACATGGAAATTGCCATTCATCTCAAAGGAACCGGAACGGTAGTAGAAAACAATTCGAGTATGGATCCCTCCAAGCAAAACGAGCTTCAACTCATACAGGATCAGCTAAGCCAATCGACGCAGCAATCGGTAAAGCAAGTCATTGAAAAGGTGCAAAAGCGATACAAAGCGGATATTTTGGAATTAGGTGAAGAAATCCATCGGCAATACCCTATGGAATGGAAAACGATGCAGGGAAACTGGAATCGTGTTTTTCCCGACCTGCAAGTTACAGTCAAAGTTGAACTGAAAATCAAGGACCCGGGTCAAACGAATGTACCGATACTATAACGGTATTTACGTGATTTCATCGGCTAGGAGAGATAAAACGGGTGAGGCTAAAGTTGACGGGAGTACAAATATTCTGGATCGTTGTTACCATTGAAGTTGTAATGGCCGTTTGGTTAAGAATTGCGCCGGCGATTACAACTTCAAAACAAGATGCATGGCTGTCCATGCTTGTCGGCGGTTTCATGGGTATAGGTGTAACCTTTCTTGCCGTTCGCGTTAGCATGCTTCATCCAGGCCAAAGCTTAGCAATCTTCAGCCAAAAATTACTCGGGAAATGGTTAGGCAGGCTGATCGTCTTACCGTATGTTGCCGCTTGGTATCTATTGGCCGCTAATGTTCTGCGCACGTTTGGCGACTTTGTTCATTTGATTTTATTGGATAAAACACCGGTATGGATGATTATGCTGCTCATGACCATTTTAATGACGTATATAACATACTACTGCGGAATTCAGGGAATTGCACGATTTTGCGAAATCGTAGGCCCAATTATTATATTAACGTTGGTTATCAGTTTCATATTAAATGTACGCAATGTAGAATGGAAACAAATATTTCCCATCTATTTCGATTCCGGTTGGAGTCAAATTTTACAAGGATCCTATGCCCCCGCTTCCTTTTTCGCAGAATCCTTTATGTTGTTGGTGATCGTTTCTTACATGCAAAATCCCAAACACGCCCTTTCAAGATCGATGTACAGTATGGGTGCTGTCATATTCATGGTTATTGCGGCCACTTTCATGGTACTGTTAGTTTTCGGGCCCAATGTAGCGGCTAAGCTCCGATTTCCTTTTTTTATGCTGGTAAGATCGATTGATATTTTGAATTTCATACAAAACCTGGATATCTTCGTCATTTTTATTTGGGTTTTTGGTGTTTATGCCAAGCTCTCGTTTTACTTGTGTATTACCAGCTCGGAACTGGCAAATTGCATCCATGTGAAAGATTGGCGTAAGGTCATTTGGGTAGGTGCACCGATGATTTTTATCATTTCCTGTTTCATTCCAAACGAGTCGACCATTGAATTTTTGCATGAACTCTGGAGAATCCTTGTTATTCCCCTTTGCGGCGTGGGAATCCCCCTTTTATTGTGGATCATCACAGCGGTACAAAAGAAAACCGTTCAATAACTGGAGCGAATCGCGAAGCATAGTTGGATGATTTAAAACTCGGATAAAATCGGGGACATCTGTTGAAAGAAACCGGATCCTGTTTGATATTTCTTAATATAATTGCAGAATGGTGTAAAAGAAAACGGGGATCGTTTATGTTTCATATCTTCCTATCATGCTAGAATGAGCTTGTTGTAAGCGGTTCAATTTTGATGATGGGTGGGATGAATGATGTTGAAAAAGTGTTCCGTTCTTTTCTTGATGGTTGCGACTATTATGTTCCATTTTCGTGTGCCGGCGACGACGAGTGTAAGCGCGGCGGTACTGCCAGGCAGCTACAGTTTGAAGCTCATGACCTTTAACGTAAGGAAAATGACAGCGGACGACGGTACCTCGAACTCCTGGAGCAACCGGAAAAACATAGCTGTCCATGCAATTGACAGCTTCGGTCCTGACGTTATGGGCTTGCAGGAGGCGGATAAAGCTCAAATCGATTACTTTATAGCAAACAGCAGCGGAACTTACCAGTCGATTGGAACATCCCGCGAAGGCTCGACGACGACCGGCGAATTTAGCAATATCATGTACAAGTCGGATAAGTTCAACTTGCTCAACTGGGGGGAGTTCTGGCTTAGCGAAACTCCGGACGTGCCGGGCTCCAAAAGCTCCTTGGACACAGAATACCCAAGAATGAGCACCTGGGTAAAGCTGCAGGCGAAGGACAATGCCAATGCTGTCTTTTACTACTTCAATACACACTTCTCACTAGAGCTTGAAGCCGCAGAGCAGGCTGCCAATATCATGCTGAGCAAAGTAGCGGAGTATGTCAAGGCATCCGATGCTCCCGTGTTTATTGGAGGGGACCTGAACAGAACGGAGGTTTCTCCGGTATACGCCATACTTCAGAATTCCGCCTTTGACGATCTGTGGCGTACTGCAGGTAAATCGTTTGCGAATGACGGGACCTATTATGCTTTTACGGGTGATATTGACAGAGCGCACATCGACTGGATATTCGGGAAAAACGTTACCTCCGTTAATTCGATAGAGATCAACCGCTACAATGAAGGCGGTTTTTACCCCTCCGACCATTATCCGGTTAACGCGAGTGTGACCATACCATTAACGACGGATACGGCCGCCCGCCCGATCGGTCAAACCATTTGGCTCAAGGCGGCGAACGGCAACTATGTAAGCGCAAGGGCGAATACGGCGGATAGTCCGCTTTGGGCCTATGCATCCTCGGCCAATACGTGGGAGAAGTATGAAGTTGCGGACGCCGGCAACGGCTTCGTTTCCTTAATTGCCAAAGCGAACAATCTGTACGTAAGCGCGAGAATCACGACAACGGATATCCCTCTTCATGCCAAGTCGGCTTCTATAGGCTCGTGGGAAAAATTCATATGGATCGGGAACGGAGACGGTACCGTTTCATTCCGGGCGATCGCCAACAATAAACACGTATCTGCACGTACCAATGAGACTGACGCTCCTCTGGAGACGAGGATTGACTCCATCTCTTCATGGGAGAGGTTTACCTGGGGGAACTAGACGTCAGACTCGTAAGCTGGCTTCTATACAGGGCTGGAGTCATACCGTACTTCTCCTTAAACGCCCGGTGGAAGAACGTATAGCTCCTAAAGCCACAGCTGTCCGAAATTTGCTCGAGGGACATGGAGGTATATTTCATTCGTTCGACGGCACCGCCTAGACGAATCTCGAGTGCGTATTGAATCATGGACTTCCCATAGCACTCTTTGAAGAAATGAGCGGTACGCGATACGCTGAGCCCGACATATTTGGCTACATCCTCCACCTTGAACGTCTCGTACGCGTGCCTTTCGATGTAACGCTTCATGCGGGATGCTGTATAGGGACTGCTGTATTTACTCGAAGTGTCCGAAAGAGAACGGTCCAGGTGCAAACAGAGCAGGCGAAGCAGGTAAGATATGATTTCTGCGTTATAATCTCTGTACCGGCACTTCTCGGTAATGAGCTGCTCCCAGATAGATAGAAGCGTCTCGTCCCCTTCGATCCGGACCAGCAAGGGCCGGGAGGTGCGAAACCACCATTCGTCCATCCACTTTCCCCGGCAAAATAAAAAGTAATCTCCGCTCGATATTTTCGCTTCCTTCTCCGGATTGACGGGATCCGTCTCCTCGACCCTAAGTTCGTAAGGGGTTCCCGGTCTTACGAGAAGCAAATCGCCGGCGCCTATGCGATACGGGTTTCCATCAACGATGGCCACGCAAGTTCCCTCGGTTTGAAGCCGAATCAGATAGCTGGTCAGCTGTTCCTCTCGGCTTCCCTGATAATACCGGTCTTTATGATACGAATAGCCGCAAAGCAGCACGTCATCTTCTTGTTCCAAAGGATCACCTACTTTATATAGCAGAAAAGTGAATATGAATATTCTAACCGTAAACGCTTCCATAAGCAAATGTGTCTTCTATGTAGTCGCCTAATCGGAGCTGCCAGCCCGGATTTTCGAAAAAATATAGCAGAATAGTTTATCTATATGCCGCATTGATTATTCCCGGTTTCGGGGAGGTGGCTTACAATGAAACCTATACACACACCATACATTTTTGGAGGGGATTTGCTTGAACAAGATACAAAAAATAGGGGCATCGGTATTAACCTTGGCTCTACTCGGTTCACTTCTGGCGGGGTGCATGAGCGGTACGAAAGAGGCGGATAAGGGAGCAGGAACGGCTCCAGCGCCGGCTCCGCTGAAAGACGAGGCTCTTACGGATACGCCGGTGATGACGGATCCGATCAATCTTACGTTCTATAAGTTTTATGTCGGGCTGACGGATAAAGAATTCGATCAATACTTCGTACAGCCGCTGAAGAAGAAATATCCGAATGTGACGCTTACGCTTGTAAACAGCGGGTTAACCGGACCTCTCTCTCCGGAAAATATACTCCTGGCGGGCGTGGAGCCCGACCTGATCTTTACGAGCAATTACTCGTTCTCGATTTTCAAAAACTTAAAGTTGAATCAAAACCTGAACAGCTACCTCGAGAAGACGAAGTTCGACTTGAACCGCTTTGATCCTGCCATTGTGGAATCTCTGAAGAAATACAACGATGACGGCATCTATGCGATCCCGTTCTCCAATAACCTGGCAGCTCTTTTTTACAATAAAGATATTTTTGACAGGTTTGGGGTGGAGTATCCGAAGGAGCAGTCTACATGGGACGAAATCCTTGCCCTGCATAAGAAGCTGGTAAAGAATGACGGGGGCGTTCAGTACCGGGGAATCGTTCCGCCTGTTGCGAAGCAGTTCGGCGATCAGATGGCATTGTCTTATGCCGATAACTCGACAAAGAAGGCAACGCTGGAGACGGACCAGTGGAAAAAGGCAATCAGTCTGTATAAACAGTTTTACGAGATTCCGGGTATGATCGAGGGAGACAAGCTTCCGACGGATAACAAAACCTTTTTCGAGGAACAGTCCACTGCCATGTACACCAATTGGGCGGACACAGCGCTGGCCAACCTGACGAAGCTGAACGATAATGGAACGCCGATGAACTGGGATATGACGACCTATCCGAGCTTTAGCGATGCGAAAGGCATCGGAAGAAGAGTCGACTTTCATCTGATGATGATGTCGGCCACGAGCAAGCATAAAGATCTGGTTTTTGATATTATGAGATACATGACCAACGAAACGATTCAGCTGGATATGACCAAGAATGCCAGAATGACTGCACTTAACAATGAGGAGATCAAGAAGCAATACGCTCAAGCCTTCAAAATCATGGAAGGGAAAAACCTGGCGGCTGCTTTGAAGTTCAAATCGGCAGGAGTAAAGCCGTCCGATTTTGACGCACCGATATCCGGCGTTGTGAACAAGGCGGGATACGATGTCGCGAACAACAAAACGGATGTCAACACCGCGCTGCGAACGGCGCAGGAGGAAGCGAACAAGATCATTGCCGAAGAGGCGGCCAAAAAGTAACGAAAAGCAAGGAATATAGGGAATGAGGGGAAATGGATGAACAACAACGTACAGTCTAATGGACTTAGAATCATGACCTTTAATTTGCGGACATCGACCGCCAAAGATTCGTATACGTGGGAGAGCAGGCTTCCTGCCGTCGTCCGTCTTCTGGAGGAAGAACGGCCTGACATGATCGGCACGCAGGAGGGCCATCTCCACCAGTTGGAAGATATTCGGAAAGGTTTGCCCGACTATGAATGGATAGGTGTGGGGCGGGATGCGGGCGGATTGGGCGAACACATGGCGATTTTCTACAATAAGCTGAGATTCAAGCCGCTCCGTCATCAGCACTTTTGGCTGTCCGATACTCCGCACGAGCATGGCTCCCGGACTTGGGGAAACCAATATACCCGAATGGTGACCTGGGCTCTTTTTGAAGATACGGTTACATCCCGCACATTCTATGTCGTGAATACGCATTACGACCATCAGGTTGCGGAAGCACGCCGTTTAAGCTCCGAAGCTCTCGTTCGCGAGACGGCGGGCTTCGATTCGGATGTTCCGGTATTCGTTACCGGTGATTTCAATTGCGATATTGGAAGCGAGCCATACCTCACTTTGATCGAGAATGGCCGATTCAAGGATGCGGTACAGGATGCGAAGGAGAGAATCGGCTACGAACGCTGCACGTTTCATAATTATTCGGGAACCGAGCAGGGCAGCAGCATCGATTGGATTTTGTACAGAGGCGGTGTGGACGTGAGCCGAAGCGAGAAAATCACCTTCCAGCTGGACGGCTGCTACCCGAGCGACCATTATCCCGTAACCGTCGACATCGCTTGGAAGAAGGATTAATCCGGCTATGCGGCTCCTATGGATGACCTGTTTGCTAGTGTCCCTTATGGGCTTGACGATCACCGGCTGTTCTTCGGAGGGGCCGGTCTCCTCTGTGCAGATGGAACCGTCTCCGCTGAGGGTGATGACGTTCAATTTACGTACGGCCGCCGCCAAGGATAATCATCCTTGGGACAAGCGCTGGGTGGTAGCGAAAGAGCTGATCCTGAAGGAGAAGCCTGATCTCATCGGCACGCAGGAGGGGATCCGCAGCCAGCTGGATGAGCTTGCCTTCGGCATTCCGGGCTACAAGTGGGTCGGGGTCGGCCGGGAGAAGGGAAACCAAGGCGAATTCGCCGCCATCTTCTATCATACGGAGCGGCTGAAGCCGGTGAAAGATGATTCCTTCTGGTTGTCCGAAACGCCCGATGTTCCGGGCTCCAAGGGTTGGGGGAGCGCATATCCCCGCATGGTGACGCGGGTGCTGTTTGAGGATTTGAAGAACGGCGGCCGGCTCTATGTGCTGAATACGCATTTCGATAACGTTTCGGAGAACGCACGTCAGCATAGCGCCGAGAAGCTGGCGCAGGAAATCGGCAAGCTGGATCCGGATATCCCGGTTATCGTTACGGGAGATTTCAATGCGATCGTCGGGAGTCCGCCTTACAAGTATCTGGTCACGACAGGCGGCCTGAAGGATGCGGTCCAAGAAGCAAAGGATAAAGTGAACTTTGGTATCGCTACATTTCACAATTTTGCGGGGGGCGGAGGACGGACGAACATTGATTGGATTTTATACCGGGGTAACCTCGAGGTGAAAAGAAGCGAGAAGGTTACCTTCCAGCTTAACGGTCAGTACCCGAGCGATCATTATCCCGTTATGGTTGATATTGCAATTTGACGACGGTCGTCAGCCGCAGATGTAACCACGATAGGGGGACAGTCCCGCAGATTTCAAAGTTCTGCGAGGCTGTCCCTTTGGTTTGGAATCAATGGATGAGTGATTCCCTGGGAGCCTTTATTATTTCCGCGTACTTTTCTGCTACATGCGCCAATTCAGCGTCCGTAGCTTGCGTTACGCTGTAGGCAACGAATGCCGGAAGGAAGGTACCGTTGCATTTTGTCAGTGTTCTTTCGATTGGACGCAGGAGCTCGCTAATTGTATACATGTTTTCACCCCCCGACCTGTAGCATGGTTCCGTGCCTCCGGTCGTAGTGGCGATCATGAACTCTTTGCCGAGCAGATTCTCTCCCCCGGGACCAAAAGCCCAGCCAAACGTCAGTACATCGTCAAACCATTTCTTAAGCAAAGGGGGACAGCTGTACCAATAGAATGGGAACTGGAATACAATCCGATCGCATTGAAGCAGCATCCGCTGCTCTTTTTCAACGTTGATCTGCCATGTGGGGTATTCCAGATATAGATCACGAATATGAATATCAGCGTGTTTATTAAGCTCCTGGATCAAGGCCTTATTGGCTCGGGACTGATGTAATGCGGGGTGTGCGGCGATAACCATAATGTTCAAAACGATCATCCTTTATTCGCATTTTAGCAGCATCGCGATCTGCACTCCCTATTATTGGGGAGAAAGAGCATCTTGCAAAGTACGCTCTTTTTTCGTACTAGGTTCTGTCGAACATACAGTGGATCCCGTGGGGATATATGCCATATAGTACGTAAAACCGTACCATGTACGGGAAATGATCGTACTGTTCGATTTCCGGATACTCTGGTAAAGTGGCATTAGAAGAGTCATAATCAGTAACGTGGAGGCGGGAACATGCACGACGGAATACGCGAACCGAATCATCGTACACAAGGAATTATAGCGACGCTGCACGCGATCGGAGGAAAGTGGAAGCCGCTGATCCTGTTTATTTTGCTGCACGATGGGACTAAGAGATTCGGGGAATTGCGCCGGCTGCTCCCGAACATTACCCAAGGAATGCTTACGAGCCAGCTCCGAGAGATGGAAAAGGACGGACTTATCGAGCGCCGGATTTATCAGGAAATCCCGCCGAAGGTCGAATACTCGTTATCCGATCACGGAAAGACGCTAAGCTCGGTGCTGACCGATATGTGCGGATGGGGCTTCAAGCATATCGAATTTACGAAACAATCGAAGGCCGAATCGGAAAACGATCGGCACTAGAAAACATGATCATGTCCCAACGACAAGGAGGCGAAACGGTTCCCAATGCTCAAACCGGAGAAAACATTTAATACGGCAGTGGAAGTGACACTCGAGATAATCGGCGGAAAGTGGAAGCCGGTTATTTTATTTCATCTAACGTTTGGCAAAAAACGAAATGGAGAATTTCTTAGGTTATTGCCTGCCATAACACAAAAAGTGTTGACACAGCAGCTGCGGGAGTTGGAAGACGATGGTATAATAAAACGTACCGTTTATAATGAAATCCCACCGAAAGTGGAATATGAGCTGACGGAATTTGGATGGAGTCTTAAAGATATTCTCCATCTAATGTGCAGGTGGGGAGACTTGTATGTTGAACGGGCGTACGGTGGCAGGGCTAAGGTACTCTTCGGGATAAAGAAATTGATGAATAATGAACCGGAAGAAGCCGGCCCCTAGTATGCAGAACCGGCCTTGTAAACCGCTAGATAGTCAAGGAATCACTCTACGGCGACGGAGGTCGTCGAAAATGCTCATGAACATCGCTTCTGTATCAATAAATTCGTGGAAACCTAACCGGCGGGCCTTTGTGCCGTCAGCAAAAAAATCGTAGTCCCAGGAAAACACAAAGTCCCCGAAGCGCCAAGATGAAACGTCCTTGTAGCTGTTGTTCTCCAAGCCGTGCTTCTTGACCATTGTGTTCCACAACGGCTCTTTGTCCGCCATCACCACCTCTAACGGCATAGGCAGCGGAGGCGCGATCTCTAGTTCAAAATAATCGGCAATTTTCGGCCAGAGCTCACTCCAACGGAAGAGATCGCCATTATTGATGTTGAACGCTTGATTTGCGCAGCGGCTATCAGTCGCCGCCCAAACAGTTGCCTTTGCCAGCAGTTCCGCGTCGGTCATCTCCAGCAAGCTATGGTAAGCTCCCGGTTTACCTGGAAAGCGAAGCGGCAACCCGAGTTCTTTTGAAATCGAAGCATAGATCGCGATTACCATAGCCAAGTTCATCGGATTGCCCATAGCGAACCCGCAAACGACAGATGGACGAATCGCCGACCAAGTCCAATTCTGTCCTTGTTGCCGCTGTTCAAGAAATTGTTGTTGGTCGATGTTAAATTCCGGCGGCATGTGGCCGGCATCCGTTTCTTTAGCAGGTGTTTTGAATGGGCCGAGGTGAGCTCCGTATACTTTGTACCCTTGCATGAGACTGATGTGCTGAAGCGAAGGAGAACCCGGCTCAATCGCATTGATGACGTTAACAAGCATGGTAAGATTTGGTGGAACCAACTCAGCCCATGTAGGTCGATCTTGATACGCGGCATAGAAGATATGGGTGACTTCTGTGAGGTTGCCGAGTTTCTTTTGAGTATCTGTTTCATCGAGAAGATCGACGGAAATATACCTAACCTTATCGGATCGTTCACCTGCGCGTCTCGATATTCCGATGATGTCCCAATCAGGAAGCTTCATCAAATATTCAATAAGATTGCGTCCGATGACACCGTTAGCCCCAACTACAAGAGCAGTTTTGCGAACAGAGGGTTCACTGATATGAATATGCATATGCATTCCTTCCTTTCATATTGTTTTCTATGTCATTGTGCACCATCGGGCAGCAAGTGAATAGTACGCACTTTGAAGTAACGTAGTCACTTGAAAGAAATAATTAGCATCGAATGGGGCGACGTTTTAAATAGACAAAAGGGAAGCGTGAATCAACAAGGCGGATAGGAAAATAATATGCTAGCCTAAAATGCAGTACGTGGAACAAGCCTTAATTAATCATTCGAATGTCTTTGTTTTATATACTCCGTAGTTGTTTGTATTAAGTAAATATTAAAACATTATTCTAGCAACGAAGGAGGATACTGGCTCTTTTTTATGGAAATTTTAAAGATCTTGAATAAGGAATGATGAAATTGCGTAAATCCCTAATTTTGGTTATTTTTATAAGCCTCTTTTTAAATGTTTTCACTAATGCAAATGCTAGTGAGGTCAGGGTAGACCATGTCCATGTAACCATTAACAAGAGGCCAATGCATTTTGAGCAGCCGCCAATATTGCTTAACAACACAACAATGGTTCCAATGAGGAAGATCTTTGAAGAATTAGGAGCCGAAATCTCATGGCACGAAAATATTCAAACCGTAACGGGGACACGAGATAACAGAAAAATTCAGTTGCATATAGGGTCAACGGTAGCCGTCGTTAATGGAAAATATGTCATTCTAGAACAAGCTCCTGTAGTTGTTAAGGGAAATACGATGGTACCACTTCGTTTAGTAAGCGAGGCGCTAGGTACACAAGTCAACTGGGACCAACAGACGAGAACGGTAAGTATCATCGGCGTTAGTTCGCCACTAATGAGACCCAAATCGTCTCTTAGTGTTAATACGTTCAAGAATAAAGGGAAGATTGTCATCGGAACATCGGCAGAATACCCACCGTATGAATTCTATAAGATAATCAATGGGAAAGCGTCCATTATCGGATCCGATATAAAAATTGCAAATAGGATCGCTAGGGAGCTTGGCGTTTCTTTAGAAATAAAGGACATGAAATTTGGTGAATTGATAAATGCTTTGAAAAATGACGAGGTAGATATGGTTATTGCCTCGATGTCCCCCACAGAAGAACGTAAAAAGGTAGTCGATTTTTCAAACCTCTATTATGTTGCTAGGCAGGCTATCGTTGTTCGTGCAGAAGAGCGGGTTAAGTATATGGGGTTAAAGGATTTATCTGGAACGAAGATTAGTGTACAAGGTGAGTCAACCCAGGAATATCTTGTTCGAAAACAACTTAAGAATGCAAACATATCAACCCATAATAGAATTTCAGAAGTCTTTTCGGATTTAACGAATAAGCGAGCCGATGCCGTTGTCGTTTCGTCTGATGTTGCTTATGCATATATCAACCGTAACAATAATCTGTTCATATCGCCGGTACAATTGGTATACGAGGATTTTGGATCAGCCATTGCCTTTAAAAAAGGAACAAGTCCCGAAACGATAGATGGAATTAATCAAATCATCCGTACTTTTATTGAAAACAATGAGATTGTTGAATGGGTTGCTGAGGCTCATGAGTTAGTAGAATGATACCTACAACCCAAATTGAAACACGCACAAATTGCGGGTTTTTGTTTTCATTTAGACTAGTTCTTATCGCGGTCAAAAAAAAAGAAATTAATAAATAGCAAGAAAAACCCTCCTATTTTCTTAAGATTTGCCTGTTACAGTAGCTGTAACTAGTACGGAGGGAGTGTTACCATGACAACCGTTTATAAAAAACTAATTTTATGCTTGAGCAGTGCACTACTGATGTTGTCAATCCTGGCTAAACCTGTTGCTGCAATTGAGCTTCGAAACAATGCCGAACTACTTCAAGAAATTGATGATTACGTCAAAAAAAGCATGGAAGTCAACAATATTAAGGCTGCGGCTCTCGCGATAGCTAATAACGAAGAGGTACTCTATGCGACAGGTTACGGTACCTTTTCAGATGGCCGCGAAATCACCGGCAACACCCCTTTTCCCATTGCTTCTTTAAGCAAATCTTTCACGGCACTGGCAGTCCTGCAGTTGGTGGAAAAAGGACGAATCGACCTTGATACGCCTTACGCAGCCTACTTTCCAGAAATCTCTCCTAAGGATGAACGTGTTAATACCATTACGATACGGAATTTGTTGAATCAGACTACCGGTCTTAATGATAAAGTGAATCCTGACATGACACGTTCCCCCCAATATCAATCTCTGCGGGAGATTAATCAATCGTTAAGCATAGTCGAGCTTGCTAACAATCCCGCAAAATCCTATAACTATCACAACCCGAATTATCAATATTTGGCTCTTCTTGTGGAAAAAGTAAGCGGACAAAACTTCCACGCCTATATGCAAAAAAATATCTTCGAGCCGCTTGGTATGAGGCATACCTTCAGCGTTAGTAGTACGCAGCAAATTAATGATAATCCTGACATTCCGCGGGGGCATTATTTATTGCTAGGCCATCCTGTAAGGCAAGCTGAACCGCCTTGGTTTATTGACGGTCCAGCAGGTATTGTTTCAACTGCAGAAGATATGGCAAGATGGATGCTTGCTCAATCTAATGGACGTCTTCTTGTACCTGAGCTGATGGAGGAGTACCATAAGGCCGGACCGAGTGGCCCGTATGGAATGGGTTGGATGGCAGGGAAGGAGGAAAAGGGGGGGCGGACCATTTCTCATAACGGAATATTCTGGACGTATAAAGCAGAGGAAACGATATATTTGGACCAACAACTTGGCATCGCGATGATGTTTAACTCGGGATTAAATACCTTTGTCGATTATGGAGCTTTTGTCGACGGGATTGCAAAGATCGTTGGAGGTCAAACGCCCGAAGCTCCTATCGTAAACAGCAGTACCATGGAAAGATGTATCATTTTTTTCGTCATGTCTACAGTTGCTTGGGGTTTATTTTCATATAAACGTATCAATAGGAGCAGAAAGGGCATTTCGACCGGGAAATGGATTGTTTCATCGCTCGGTTGGCTGCTACCTATCTTGATCCTCTTGCTACTTTCACCATTAACTACATTTGTGGCAGCTGGGCGAGTATTGCCTTGGTTCGGGTTATGGACCACCATGGCATCTTTGATCATATGGATAGTTGTCATATCGCTTGTAAATTTAACAAATTGGGTATTTCTTACTAGGAAGTATTACCATGAGAGGAGAAAGAGTGGTTTTGAAATGAATGAGTGATACAGAGTAAGCCGGCTCAGGTCAAAGAAATTTGTCCGGCAGTGACTTAAGGATCTCCTCGTATTGGAGTGCAATAGCTATTTCCAATATGTGAACAGGGTTCTGGTAGGCGTAAGCCAGCAAGAGCTCCTTATTGAAATCATCGTCAGTCATTTTCAGTCTTCGTTTGATCAATTCCATCATTGCTCGTTGATTTCGAACATTTAGTTCTTCAATCTTGGTTACAGCTAATTCTATGTCATTTTGCATGATTCTCTCCCTGTCCAAAGCTTGGTACAATACTATTCGAAAGATAAGCGTCATTTTTGTCGATAAACAACCATATCCGGGAAGATACAATTTCACCATGACAAGGCTGCCGATAAGGATCGGTGGCCTTTGTTGCGCTAAGCGGCGAACCCTAGCTGCGGATGAAAGCTGAAAAGGAAAGTATTGACGGGAACCTAAAATTTGTATAGAATCAAATCGTAATAATTACAAATAAGTAAACGTTTTTTTGCCTTGCAGCACTTGTTTAGACTTCGTGGATTAAATGAATATTACTTTTGGGAGGATATTTCGTGACAAAAAGTGTGGTTATGTTTGTATCTGCTTTAATGGCCTTCATGTTACTGATAGCGGGCTGCAGTGACGGACGCAAGGTCAACACCGGAACGACAGATACAAGAAGAGAGATCGTGTATGCAACAGCCAAAGATATCAATGATATGAATCCCCATTTGTATCCGGGTTCAATGCCAGCCCAAGGGATGGTTTATGAATCTTTGGTCGAAAACACCGAGGACGGCATCAAGCCTTTATTGGCGGAATCCTGGAAAGTATCGGACGATGGTAAAACATACACCTTTCATTTAAGAAAAGACGTGAAATTTCACGATGGGGAGCCGCTCAACGCCGAAGCGGTAAAGAAAAATATAGAAGCTGTGCAAAGCAATGCAAGCAAGCATGCATGGATCAAGCTTTCAACGAAAATCAGCGGCTGCAATGTATTGGATGAACATACTGTCCAATTGGTATTGTCGGAACCTTACTATCCGGCGTTGCTCGAATTGTCGATGACCCGCCCCTTTGTTTTCATTTCACCAAAGAGCTTTATAAACGGAGAAACCAAGAACGGGGTAAGCAGCTACAATGGAACAGGTCCTTATAAGCTCGCAGAGCATAAAATCGATCAGTATGCCGTCTTCGAAGCTAACGAAAGCTATTGGGGCGGTGTGCCTCAAGTAAAGAAAATTACTGCTAAAGTCCTTCCGGCCGGGGAAACGACCTTCTTGGCTTTGAAAAAAGGAGAAGTGAATTTTGTATTTACGGATGATCGGGGTACGGATAGTCTTGATGTGGAAGCGATGAAAAAGCTAACGGATTCGGGTGACTACCAGCTTGTTAGAAGTAAAGCGATGAATACCAAGATGATCGTTGCCAATAGCAGTAAATCGAATCATCCGGTACATGAGACTGCCGTGCGTGAAGCGATATGGCATGCGATCGACCGGGATACGATTAGCAAGCAAATCTTCAACGGCACGGAATCAGCAGCACATACCTTATTCTCGACAAATGTAAATTACGCCGACATTGGACTGAAAAACCGCGTCTATGATCCGGAAGCATCTCAAAAAATTCTGGATGGAGCCGGATGGAAGCTGGAAGCGGGCCAAACGGTTCGAACGAAAAACGGAAGCAAATTATCTATGAAGCTATATTATGACGCCAGTTCTTCCTCCCAAAAGACACAGGCAGAGTTTATCCAAAGCTCGTTGAAAAAAATAGGGATGGATTTGGAGATCATCGGAGAGGAATCAAGCTCCATCGCGAATCGAAGATCCTCGGGGGATTATGATTTGTTATTTAATCAAACCTGGGGACTGGCTTATGACCCTCAAAGCACCATTGCTGCATTTACCACAAAGTCATCGTACTTCCATACAACCAGCGGCATGGCGAAGGCTGATGAGCTGTACAAGAAGATTGACCAGGTCATGGTGTCCATGGATGAGAACAGTCGAAAAGCACTATACGCTGATATCTTAAGAATGGTCCATGATGAAGCGGTCTTTATCCCCATTACCAATGGAAGCGTCACGATCGTTGCCCCCAAACAACTAAAGGGGATTTCCTTTAAGCAAACACAATTTGAGCTTCCTTTTGAGCGAATGTACTTTGAATAAACAGACAAATAGAAAGGGGGCATCCCCCTTTTATTTGTTTAGAAATAGGATAGAGGTGCGCCATGGGAACATATATCATCAAGCGGCTATTCATGTCCATTCCATTGCTTTTAACGATTACCTTTGTAACGTTCATCTTCATTCATTTATCTCCAATGGATCCGGCTGAAGTAGTGCTGCAAGCGCAAGGAGTACCCCAAATTACGGAGGAGTTAATCGCTCGGACAAAGGCGGAACTCGGCATGGATAAGCCGTTTCTGATTCAATACATTACTTGGCTCCTTGCGTGCATGCAGTTGGATTTTGGGTATTCCTATGTTACAGGGCAGCCTGTGTGGTCTTTGGTAGGTCCGGCTTTTCTGAATACGTTCAAGCTTACGGTAGTTTCGGTTCTTGTCATTATTGTCCTTTCTATTGGACTAGGCGTGTTATGTGCATGGAAAGAAGGAAAGTTATTTGATAAATCCGTTAGAGGCGTTAACTTTTTTCTGACGTCCATGCCTTCGTACGGACTGGCTGCGATACTGATCTGGTATTTTTCCGTAGAACTCGATTGGTTACCGACAAGCGGGATGGAATCGTACACGAGCTTTATTCTGCCGATTAGTGTCATTGCGATTAATTACACCGGCGTATATTTTCGAATCGTAAGAAGCTCTATGTTAAGCAACCTGCATGAGGACTATGTATTGTACGGTAGGGCTTGCGGATTGACGGAAAAGAAAGTAACGATGCGTATACTAAGAAATTCAATGCAGGTAGCCATCTCGGTTTTTTGTATGGCAATTCCTATTATTCTGGGGAGCACGGTCGTTGTGGAAAACGTGTTTGCATGGCCCGGCCTAGGGACTTTAAGCGTAAAATCCATTCTAAGCAGGGACTTTCCGCTTATCCAAGCCTATGTTCTTGTGCTGGCGGCAGCCTTTGTTGTGTTCAATACCGTTTCCGATGTGATCCATGCTGCAATGAACCCTAAGCTAAGAAAGGAGCTTTAGATGATACGGTTAAACCATCTATTCAAAGATAAAGTAGCAGCGATTTCTTTATCCATACTGACTCTAACGATGCTTGCCGGATTATTGGCACCTTGGGTCGCACCGCATGACCCCGAGGAAGTCCATATGGAGCTTCGATTTGCCTCCGCATCATGGGAGTACTTATTGGGCAATGATCATCTTGGTCGGTGTATCCTATCCAGATTAATATACGGAATCCGTCCCAGTGTGTTATGGGTACTGTTTGCTTTAGCTGTAACTATCTTATTCGGGGGAGTAGCAGGCTTCATTGCGGGCTATTTCCGGGGGAAAATAGATGCAATTTTGATGCGAGTTTGCGATATTATGCTTTCTTTCCCGGGATATGTCATGACTTTGGCGGTTATCGGCATTCTTGGCGTCGGTTTGGAGAATATTCTCATCGCGTTTATCTTGTCCAAGTGGGCATGGTTTGCTCGCATCATTCGGACCTCGGTAATGCAATTTTCCGAATCGGAATATGTCAAATTCTCCAAAGCGCTAGGCGTGAAGGATAGTAAAATTATGGTTAACCATGTTCTGCCGGTTGCCATTCCCGATATTGCAGTTATAGCAAGCAGCTCCTTCGGATCCATGATTTTGCAAATATCAGGCTTCTCCTTTCTCGGTTTAGGGATTCAGGCTCCTCATGCGGAATGGGGTATGATGCTAAATGAGGCGAGGGAGGTCATGTTCTCGCGTCCTGAACTCATGCTAGCTCCCGGCTTAGCCATCATCGTGACCGTATCGGCCGTTAACTTTTTGTCTGATGCGCTTCAGGTTGCGTTAGATCCTAAACTCATGACCTCTAAGAGGGTGACTACAGGTTACGCAATAGGATCTGCTGCCAGGCTTAAAGAAAGAGAGGTGGCCTAACCGAGTGATGAACTTATTGGAGGTTGCAAATTTGAAAATTTGGAATCATGAAACCGGGGAAGCGATTGTTCTTGATAGTTCCTTTCAGGTTAAAGAAGGAAGCTGTCTGGCTATCGTAGGAGAGAGCGGCAGCGGCAAGTCCGTAACCTGCAGGGCGATTATGAGATTGAACAAAGCCGGGCTCCGTCAATCGGGGGACATTTGGTTCAGAGGAGAAAGCTTGACCACACTTACAGATAAGGAAATGCGGAAGAAAAGAGGGAAACAGATCTGCATGATTATGCAAAATGGCATGCGCGCATTCGATCCCTCACGCGTGGTTGGCGTTCACCTTAAGGAGACTCTCGAGCAGCATTACGGCTGGAGCCGTGAGGAAATAACGAACCGAATGAAGCATGCCATGGAAAGCGTAAGGTTGATGAACCCCATTGAGGTGATGAATAAGTATCCGCACCAGCTTTCCGGGGGGATGCTGCAGCGGGTAATGATTGCTCTATCCATCGTATTGGAGCCCGACATCATCATCGCTGACGAACCGACAACGGCACTCGATACGATTTCGCAATATGAGGTTGTCGAACAATTTATTCAGCTGCGGGAACGGATGGGCTGCTCCATGATTTTCGTCTCACACGATTTGGGCGTTGTTAGAAAAATGGCCGATGAAGTTTTGGTCATGAAGGATGGAGTCATTGTTGAGAGGGGGACAACGAAAGCGATTTTTTCCGGGGCGCAGCAGGAATATACCCGGTACTTAGTATCCACGAAGCAAGTGATACATCAGCATTTTACGCAAATTATGGGGGGTGTCGGCATTGCTGAGCGTTCATCGTGTTGAGAAATCCTATAAACAAGGCGGATTGTTCTCATCGAAGAGACAGCGTGTATTGAAAGGCATCAGCTTCGAAATGCAGCCCGGGGAATGTCTCGGCATTATCGGAGAAAGCGGAAGCGGCAAATCCACATTAGGGCGGCTGCTATTGGGTATTGAAAAGCCGGATGAAGGCTCGGTTCTGTTTGAGGGAAAGAGTGTAGGGGACCGAAAATCCAGATGGGGAAACATTAGTGCCGTATTTCAAGACTACACCTCTTCCATCAATCCCTTCTATTCGGTGGAGGAAGCCATCATGGAGCCCTTGAGGATGAAAAAATATAGTCAGAAAGAAAGACAAAGTAAGATTGATCTGTTATTGCATCAAGTGGGACTTGATCCGTCCTATCGAAAAAAATACCCCCATGAGCTTTCCGGGGGAGAGGCTCAAAGGGTGTGTATTGCACGCGCTGTTTCTACGGAACCGAAATGCATTATTTTAGATGAAGCCATCAGCTCTCTGGATGGGTCGGTACAAATACAAGTGCTTGAATTGCTAAGGAGCTTGAGGAAAATGTACAGCATGGGATATATCTTCATAACTCATGATATACAGGCTGCAGCCTATCTATGTGATAGGGTCATGATCATTAGAAATGGGCGGATCGAAGAGATGGTTACTATAGGAGAGCTTAAGAACGTTCAGTCATCGTATGCGAGAATGCTGCTGCAGATGATCATCGCGTAAGTTGATCCGGAAATTTGGATTGCAAATTCAATAGAGACAGGAGCAGGAGATGTGAAGGGAGCCTTGTCATGGCCTTTTCTGCGGTTATATCTGTTAACTCTTTGTTACTTCAGCGCCAACTCCATACTTAATGTCATCATTCCATTGAAAGGGGAGTCACTAGGCGCTGCGAATTCTACCATCGGGATCGTCATGGGAGCTTATTTGTTGACCACCATGCTTTTTCGTCCGTGGGCAGGCCACATGATACACAAGCTTGGCCCTATTAAAGTGCTGCGCACAATTCTTGTCATCAATGGGATTGCATTAATTCTGTACACGGTTACCGGATTAGGAGGCTATTTCGTTGCCCGTATTCTGCAGGGGGTGTGCACGGCTTTCTTCTCCATGGCATTACAGCTGGGCATTATTGATGCGCTGCCGGACAAGGATCGTTCCCAAGGCATTTCGATGTATTCCTTATGCTCCTATATGCCTGGAATTTTTGGCCCCTTACTGGCCTTAGGCATTTGGCAAGCCGGGGATATGAGTTATTTTACAGTGACCATGATTACCTTAGCCATTCTAACAGGAATTGTGGGCTATAGCGCCAGGTTGGAGGGGAAAGAGGCTGATCCTGCCCCGACTCAGGCTGTGCAAGGGCTTGCGATGTTCAGGTCCTACGGCGAGCTGGTTAAAAGCCCGTACTTGTTCCAATGCAGCGTCTTGATGTTGGTTGCTTCTATTGTATTTGGAGCTGTTACAACATTTATTCCATTGTACGCGGATCAAATACAAGGCGGCAACGCAGGGATTTATCTCATGCTTCAAGCAGGTACTATCGTCTTGTCGCGATTCGCTCTTAAAGGCAAAATTCCTTCCGACGGCAAGTGGCATTCACCTTTCATTATTGGAATTATGCTCATAATGACGGCAGCTGCGCTAAGCATAAGCTTCTCTGTGGCGGTTGGAGTGTACTTATTCTACATGGGAGCTGTATTCATGGGAATCGCACAAGCGCTCCTCTATCCTACGTTAACAACGTATTTGACGTTTGTTCTGCCGCAATGGAATCGCAATGTGCTCATTGGTTTATTTATTGCAATGGCCGATTTAGGTGTTTCTCTGGGTGGAATTATTATGGGCCCAATCGCCGATCTTTCCTCTTATTCATTTATGTATACGATTTGCGCTATGTTAGGCGTGGGTATGATCTTATTTGCCTATGGTCGACGAAGTGTAATCTAATCTTCAACCTGGATAAATTAATCATAGCCGTGCGCCTGGGCAAAGTATTCGGTCAATGACCGAATACTTTTATTATAACATTAGAATTTATAAGTTTTTAGCGGAGCTCAACGTACTGTCTGTTTGCACGGGAGCTTTGATCTTAGCAAAAGCCAACTTGCTGGATGGACTGAAAGTAACAACAAATCGTTCAGCTATTCATGAGTTGAAAGAAGTGGTGCCATCATCCACAGAAATTGTACCGGAAGCCCGGTTCGTTGATAATGGAAAAATGGTATTGTCCGCCGGTGTATCTGCAGGCATAGATGCTTCTTTGTACGTTGTAGGAAAGCTGCTGGGCGAAGAGAGAGCAAAGAATACAGCCATGATAATGGAATACGATTGAAACCGGCAATGAAGGGCTGCAGGTTTATTTGTCGTGCACACGCAGCAAACGTAAACCATTGAGCGTCACAATCAAGGTTGCCCCCATATCGGCAAAGATCGCCATCCATAACGTGAGCCAGCCTGGAAGGATTAACAGCAGCGCCACTACTTTGATACCGAGCGAAAAAGCGATGTTTTGCTTGATGATGGCAAGCGTTCTTCGGCTGAGGCTCATGGTGTAGGGCAGCTTGCTCAAATCGTCCCCCATCAAGGCGATATCGGCTGTTTCCAAAGCGGTATCGGTGCCGGCTCCACCCATCGCTATACCGACAGTGGATGCGGCAAGGGCAGGAGCGTCGTTCACACCATCGCCGACCATAGCCACATTACCGTACTTTGAGCGAAGCGTCTTGATATATGCTAATTTGTCCTGCGGCAGGAGCTCTGCATTGACTTCGGCGATGCCGAGCCGCTTGCCGATTGCATCTGCTGTGGCTTTGTTATCGCCGGTCAGCATGATGGTTTTCTTGATCCCGAGCTCATGCAGCTTTTGAATGACATTTTTGCTGGAGTCCCTGATCTCATCGGCAACTGCTATGACTGCAAGGACCGCGTATTGTGTTCCGAGCACCATGACCGTTTTCCCTTGGTTTTGCAGTTCCTTAATGCTTCTTACCGCTTCTGGATCAACTGCCGTATGCAGCTCACTGAATAGCTTTGGGCTGCCGATATAGTACATCTGTCCTCCGAAGCTTCCCTTCACGCCTTTGCCGGTGATGGAGCTGAAGTCATCTACAGCTTCGTTATAATCAACCTGCTCCTCTTCCGCTTTCCGCAATATTGCGGAGGCCAATGGATGCTGCGAGCCTTTTTCCAGAACGGCTGCGATTTTAAGCAGCTCATGCGGATCGCCGCCAAAGGAAACGAAATCCGTGACCTGCGGAACTCCTTTGGTCAGCGTTCCTGTTTTGTCAAAAGCCACTGCAGAGATTCGACCTGCCTCCTCCAGATGTATACCGCCTTTGATAAGCACGCCGTGTTTTGCTGCGTTACCGATCGCAGTCACAATCGAAACCGGCGTGGATATCACCAATGCGCAGGGGCATCCGACGACAAGCAGCGCCAGGCCTTTGTATATCCATTCGCCCCAAGCTCCGCCAAACGCCAGCGGCGGAATGACGGCAATGAGCAGAGCAGAAACCACAATAGCCGGCGTGTAGTATTTCGCGAACCGGTCTACGAATGCTTGTGAAGGTGCCCGCTCGGCTTGCGCTTCTTCCACCAGATGAATGATTTTCGAGATCGTGGTGTCTTCAACAGTTTTGATTACCTTCACCTCGAGCAAGCCCTCTTCATTCAGCGTGCCGGCAAATACGTCATCACCGATTGTCTTTGCCACCGGCATCGATTCGCCGGTAATGGCTGACTGGTTCAAGGTCGAGCTTCCTTTGATGACGATACCGTCCATGGCTAGCTTTTGACCGGGTTTGACGATCATCACATCACCCGCGACGATGTCATCGACGCTGGCTATAAGCTCAGTGCCGCTGCGGCGAATGAGCGCTTCCTTTGGTGCGATGTCCATTAGAGAATGAATGGATTGCCGGGCTTTTTCCATGGAGTAACGCTCTAACACTTCGCTGATAGCAAAGAGAATGACGACGGTCGCACCTTCGCCCCACTCGCCAATCGCCGCAGCACCAATGATGGCGACCGTCATGAGGGTGTTCATATCAAACTGCAGCCGAAACAGGTTCTTGATGCCTTTTTGAAAGAGTTCGTAACCACCCGTCACAATTGACGCTGCATAGACAAGGGAGGATCCCGTGCTTCCTTCACCATAAAGCTCACCTAGAATGTATCCTGCGGCCAGAAGCAGTGCCGATACAAGCACATTCCAGTTTGTTTTCCAGAACGGTTCGTTCTTTTCGATCACACGCTGTTTTTCCGGCGTAATCTTTAAGTTTTCAAATGCCCCGGCTTTCTCCAGCTCTTCCACGGTAGTGCTCCCGAAAACCGTAATTTTGGCTGCACCAAAATTGACCTGAGCATCCAGCACTCCGGGGAGAGATTTCACATTTTTCTCAAAGATGCCGGCGCAGTTTGTACAGGTAAATCCTTGCACGCGGTATATGTTTTTGTCTTCTCCTTGCTGCGTACTAGGTTCCACTGATAATCAACTCCTTGCTATGGGTGGAAGCGAGCATAATGAGCTGCCGTACCTGTTCATCTTCTAGGGAATAAAACGCGAGCTTGCCTTCCTTCCGGTATTTCACGATATTTAACTTTTTCAGTGTTCGAAGGTGATGCGATGCCGTCGCCAGGGAGGACACAATTACATGAGCTACATCACAAACGCACATCTCATCCTCCTGACAAAGGGCGAACGCCACCTTCATTCTCGTTTCATCGGCAAGCGCCTTAAACATGCCTGCCATGGCTGGAATGTCCTGCTGCTTCAGCGCCTGCTGGACACGGCTGACTTTGGCTTCGTCAAAACAATACAGCTCACATGTATCCTTTTCGGTCATAATAATTCTCCGATCACTCAAATAAGCATTTGATTATAATATTATATTACTTCTGCGCTTCTATTCAGTCAAATGTTTGTTTGATTATGCTTACACACTCCGTCAACTTGTCAGAGCCTCATGCAGCACTCAGAAATACGTTATTTTGGGGGACTTTTAAGGAAAATTGAACTAATTATGTGAGTTGTTCGTCTAATAGTCGAGGTGGCGGGATTGGAATCTAATGTGAATTTGGATTATTTAAGATATTTATCAGAGAGCTCCGATAAAAAAGCCATCTTTGAAGAGCTGATGGCTGCCTATGGGAAAGATGTATGGAATTATGCCTTTAGCATGACAAAAAAGTGGGATCAGGCGGATGATATCACACAAGAAGTGTTTTTAAAGGTATACAAAAACTTGTACTCCTTCCGAAGCGAGTCCTCCGTGAAAACATGGATTCTGACGATAACCCGCAATATGACGGTCGACTACCGGCGTTCGGCATTTTACCGCAAGGTGACCTTAATTGATTTCCTTACAAATTCCTCAGTGACTTCCTCTGCGGAACAAGAGGTTATTGATCAATTCGCTGCCAATGATTTGTGGAAAATGGTGTTGGAGCTGCCGCTCAAATACCGTGAGGTGCTCATATTATACGCTCATTATCAATTATCGATGAAGGAAATGGCTTCAATACTTGGGATAACCGAAGGAACAGTAAGATCTCGTTTATTTCATGCTCGAAAAAAAATGGCGAAAAAGAGGGAGAGTCAGAGTCATGAAGCAGATCGATGACGAGTTGAAAAATGGCTTGGCTAACGGACCGCTTACCCGGAACGGGTTCTCCGACACATTAAAAAAACGCATAATTGAACGAGCGAACGAGCAGGAAAGTAAATCAAGAAAGTGGTTTCCTTGGTTCAGTATGGTTAGTGTCTCGCTGTTAATAGTTGCCGCTTTCCTGTCGATAGAAATGCAAAGTAAATGGGGGAAAGGACCCGTCGATACAGGCGAAGAACAGCGCTCGTTCAAGGATTCATCAGCCTCCCCATCATTCGGATCGTATGATCAAAATGAAGTGGAAATCCAATCCGCTGTGTTAATCGGATTAAGGCAGGATCACCCATCAGCTGCGGGTACGCCGGAGTACAGCTCATACCGAACGGTATTGTTAGCCGATAGAGAAGGAGAACTGCAAACCCTTGCGCAAGGAGAAGGGATCTTAATGCCATACAAGACGGATTTTCTCAAAATCGCCCCGCAGAAGCAGGTAGAGGGAAATGAAGAATCATGGAGACTTAATGCTTCGCTTGCTTCCCTGTCTAAAAAGCCTGAAGCATTTGAAACAATGCCGGCCAAGCCCCTAAAGACAACGGAGAAGCTGCTTTTCGCGGGGAACCGTTACTTGTCCGTCGCCCAATCCATGCGGCATGTCGAGGGGGGCAAGGAAGTTCAATATGACTACGTGTGGGTAAAAGAAGTCCAGGATTTGATGCAGGCGAAATCCAAACAGAATCCGGTTCCTGCTCAAGATTCTCATGTCTCATTAAACAAGCTATACGGTGCATCGGTACAAGCCAAACTGATGGCCTTAAACGCCACTTCACAGCAAACCTCTAATAACGGCGCTATGAAAGGTGCTCAGATCGAACCCGGTGAAAGCTGGGCCATCGTGCGTGAAAGAGGTCAATGGGTTCCGCAACTTGCACTTTATTCAATGAACGAGCAGAATCATGCTTATCATTACCGGCTCCATGACATCTCCATGGACCTGCCGGACTCAGTCGTTTCTTACGATCGGCTGACAGTGGATTGGAGCGAGGTCCGGCAGGTTCGTCCGGATGCGAAGGATGCCTTCACTTCTCCGAAGCGAGAGCTGGTCGGTATCGTGTCGGACAAGGAACTTACCGTTTACTCGTACGATAAGAAGATAAGCTCTCGCCCATTGATAACATTGCCATTAGCCGCAGGGGAGTCCGTCGTGATGATCCAGTGGGCTATCGACGCTCCGTACATTGAGATATGGAAAAACAAAGCCGTCACTCTTCTAGGTGAGTAAAAAAAAGAAAAATATTTTACAACCCCTCCATAATATGGTAAGCGCTCGAAAGATTGTAGTATTCGCTCTAAGTATACTTCATATCTTGCTCTTATCTTAGTAAAGGGGAGATTTCGGGATGAAGCGTTTTCCAATGAAAAAGCTTGTCATTACCGGCTTGACGGCCGCAATGGTACTTGGCGCAGGCACCAGCGCGTTTGCAAAGGATTCAAAGGACTGGAAAGACGATTGGAAGGATTGGAAAGATTCGAAGCAAAACGAAAAGAAACAAAATAACGGCAACGGTCGGCAAGGGCCAAGAGGAAATCTTGATTTTAAGGATATTCAAGGCAGAGACATGGAATGGGCTTTGCGATATATTGCCAGCCTGGCGTCAAGAAATATATTTGAAGGCTATTCGGACGGTACGTTCCGGCCGTACGAAAAGGTAACCCGTATCGAGGCGATTGCCGCAGCCGTTCGGTTGATGGGGCTGAGAGATCAGGCGGAATCCGCGGCGGAAATGCAAACCCAATTGAACTTCAAAGATGCCAAACAAGTACCATCATGGGCCGTTGGATACGTATCGGTGGCCTTGAAGAACGACCTGTTCTCCGAATCGGAAACGATGGTTCAACCGAATCAACCGTCTGACCGTTTATGGGCAACGACGCTGCTTGTCAAAGCGCTGAAGCTGGAAAGCGAAGCTAAAGCAAAAATGAACGTGAAGCTGGCGTTCTCCGATGCAGGTAAAATTCCCGCCGGTTCCATAGGCTATGTGGCTGTGGCCGTGGAGCGAGGGCTCGTGAATGGCTTCGAGGACAACACCTTCCGACCGATGCAGCCGGTTACGCGCGCGGAAATTGCGGCGCTGCTGGACCGCGCGGGAGACCAGTTGCCTGACAGCAGCGGCGGACTTATAGTGGGCACCGTAACGACGGCGGTTGTCAATAATGTGTTGACCATAAACAAAGGCGGCCAGACAGTGTCGCTGACGCTGGATCCTAACGCATTTATTTTCCGCGGAGGAGCCAGGGTAAGCGCAACAGCACTGCAGACCGGAGATGTCGTAAGAACCCGATCGTATAATAATGTCGTTTTCTTTGTCGAAGTAACAAGCCACGTCGGGCAATGGCCGAATCAACCGACTCAGCCGACGCTTCCATCCGGAGTAAATACCGGTACGGTCACAGCCGCCGCGAGCAATAACCTGCTCACCATTACGAACGGAAGTCAAACGGTGAGCCTGCCCGTTCACGCGGATGCGCTCTTCTTTCGCAACGGCACACAGGTCAATGCCTCAGCACTGCAAATCGGAGATATCGTGAGCACCCGAGCTTATAGTAATGCGGTAGTATACGTTGAAGTGACAACCCCTGCCGGCAGCACCGGCACACAGCCGACATACAGCAAGCAGGTTACGGGCACAGTCGTTTCTGCCGGAAGCAATGTCTTGACGCTGGTCAACGGCGGGCAGCTGGAGAACCTGGCACTGAACAGCGGCGCCTTCATCTACCGCAACGGCTCCAAGGTAAGCTCTTCCACGCTGCAAGCCGGGGACGTTGTGACCGTGTATGCATATAATCATACGGTGGCTATCGCCGAAGTAACCAGAACGGCCGTTCAACCGAGCACCGCAAGCGGGACGATAACAGGAACCGTAGCAGTACCTTCCTACGGCAATGCTCTTGTGGTGACAAGCGGAAGCCAGAACTTCAGTCTGAATCTGGACTCGAATGCGTTTATTTTCCGCGCCGGCGGGCAAAGCGGTGCGGGCGCTCTGCAGCCGGGGGACGCAATCACCGTCCGCTACTATAATAACAGCGTAGTTTACGCCGAAGTGACGCAATTGGCCGGAGGCTCGACCTCTCAACCGGCCGTCAGCCAGACTACGGGAACTTTGCTGACCACCGTTAACAATAACACGTTGACGATTCTTAACGGCAGTCAAACATCGACACTGACGCTGAATGCGAATGCGTTTGTTATAAGAAACGGCGTGAAAGCGAACGTTTCCGATCTGCAGATTGGAGATATCGTTACGATCCGTTCTTATAATAACGGCGTCTTTTATGTGGAAGTGACCCGGAACAGCAGCACTTCCAATCAAACCTATACCGCGGTTGGCACAATCACCGGCAAAACGCTCAACAGTCAAGGTCATCTTTCCGCCATATCCATTAATCAGAAGTATACGGACGGAACAACGCAGAACATTACGTACAGCGTATCGTCCCCTGTGACAATCTATGGCGACGCATCGAAACTTGTCTCGAATCAGCAGGTAGTTCTGCATGTAACAGGCCAAACCGTGACGGCGATTTACATTCAATAAAATAGCCCGGTTACAATAGTAACGTCCCTGAACCATTCATTCAGGGACGTTATTTGTTTCCAAGCAAAAACGGTATAGGTACTTCAAAGTACCTACAGTACTTAAAAGTGCGTACTTTTCTCTGCGTCTACTATGCATCATAATAGCATGTGCCGGCCGGCCGAGGTAATCACAGCTTGTTCCTATACAAATCAACGAGTAAGGAGGCACATGCATTGAGTCAAAAACATAGCACACTGGCGCTTTTGGCCTTGGCGGTTAGCGCCTTTGCCATTGGAACCACGGAATTTATCAGCGTAGGGCTGTTACCCCTTATTTCACAAGATATGAACGTTCCGGTTACAACCGCGGGGTTGACCGTTTCTCTGTATGCGCTCGGTGTTACGATTGGAGCTCCCGTCCTGACTTCTTTGACGTCGAACATTTCGCGCAAAGCTTTGCTGCTTTGGATAATGATCGTCTTCATTATAGGCAACACCGTCGCTGCGATTTCTACAAGCATCGAGCTGCTTCTGGCGGCACGCGTCATTTCCGCCTTCTCCCACGGCGTATTTATGTCGATCGGTTCGACGATCGCAGCCGCGGTGGTTCCCGAGCATCGCCGGGCGAGCGCGATTTCCTTTATGTTCACGGGACTTACCGTAGCTATCGTCACAGGGGTGCCCTTCGGGACCTTTATCGGCCAGCAGCTGGGGTGGAGAGCCGCTTTTGTCGCCATCGTCGCTATCGGCCTTATTGCACTCATCGCCAACAGCATTATGGTGCCGTCGGGTTTACAGAAAGGTAAACGCGCCGCCTTCAGTGATCAGTTCAAATTAATAACCAACGGCCGCATTTTGCTGTTGTTTATCATTACGGCCCTGGGCTATGGAGGAACGTTCGTTGTATTCACCTATTTGGCCCCGCTGCTGCAAGAAATCACCGGCTTTCACCAAAGTGCGGTCGCCGTTATTTTGCTGGTATACGGGATAGCCATCGCCATAGGCAACGTAATCGGCGGTAAGGCGGCCAACCGCAATCCGCTTTCGGCCCTCTTTTATATGTTCATCATACAAGCGGTTGTACTGCTTTTGCTTACCTTCGTCGCCGCTTTTAAAGCAGGGGCATTAATCGTGATTTTTTTGATGGGCTTGATGGCTTTCATGAATGTTCCGGGGCTGCAGCTCTACGTGGTTATGTTGGCCGAACGTTTCGTCCCCTCCGCGGTTGATGTCGCCTCCGCGATCAATATTGCCGCATTTAATGCCGGAATTGCCGTTGGCTCGTACTTGGGCGGAGTGATCACGGATTCGATCGGTCTCATCCATACGGCTTGGATCGGTGCCTTGATGGTGCTTGGAGCTGTTGTTCTTACCGGCTGGAGCATGGCATTGGAACGTAAAGACAGGAAGCGCGCGGCGACAACTTGAAGTGAGAACGAGGAAGTAAAGAAGAATGCGACATAAAATGGAGGAATTCCCTATGATGAAACATTTGCAAGATACGACAACTCTACACAACGGTGTTGCCATGCCCTGGCTCGGGCTGGGAGTATTTAAAGTGGAAGAAGGCCCCGAGCTTGAGAATGCGATCAAGACGGCTATCCGTTATGGATACCGCAGCATCGATACGGCGGCCATCTACGGTAACGAAGAAGGCGTAGGCCGAGGCATCCGTGCAGGTCTGGAAGCGGGCGGCATACGGAGAGAGGAGCTCTTTGTCACCTCCAAAGTATGGAACGCCGACTTGGGATACGAATCGACGTTAGCCGCGTTTGAAACAAGCTTGGGTAAGCTGAACCTGGACTATCTGGACTTGTATCTCATTCACTGGCCTGTAGAAGGAAAGTTTGAATCCTCTTGGAGGGCATTGGAAACACTTTATAAAGATGGCCGGGTGAGAGCGATCGGCGTAAGCAACTTCCACATACATCACCTGCAACGACTGCTGCAGCAAGCGGAAATTAAGCCCATGGTGAATCAAGTGGAATTCCACCCACGCTTGACACAAGTCCCGCTTCGTGATTTTTGCCAATCGCAGGGGATTCAATTTGAGGCTTGGTCTCCGTTAATGCAAGGTCAATTGCTGGACAATCCGGTCTTAAAAGAAATTGCGGACAGGCACAACAAATCCGTTACCCAAGTGATTCTACGCTGGGACCTGCAGAACGGCATTGTGACGATTCCCAAGTCGACCAAAGAGCATCGCATCGTTGAAAATGCATCCGTATTCGACTTTGAACTCACCCAAGAAGAGATGGAGCGGATTGACGGATTGAATCAAAACCTTCGCGTCGGCCCGGATCCGGACCATTTTGATTTTTGACCTACATCAGGGGTTTACCTTCAACATGAGGGTATGCCCCTTATCTTTAAATCAGTTTTCTTGCAAAAGCTTTTGGGGAACGGCAACCGCATCGATATGCTTCTCACCCCATGAGCACATGGCATCCAGAATCGGTTTAAGCGACCAACCGTATTCGGTCAGCGAATAAACGACCTTTGGCGGCACCTGATTGTAAGTTGTTCGTTTTACCACTCCATCGTTTTCTAACTCTCGTAATTGCTGAGTCAGCATTTTTTGAGTGATGGAGGGCATTAATCGCTTCAGTTCGCTGGTTCGCTTTTCTCCCTTATCCAAATGGCACAAAATAACAACCTTCCATTTGCCGCCGATCACGTCGAGAGTGGCTTCGACCGGAATGTTATACATGATGGTAGTAGATACCTCCCCTATATTTAATGTAGTGTACATAAAAGCAGTTATACTATGGTAATAGTAAGTACCATCAGCGAGGCATTGAAGATCATTTTATATTACCACCCGCGCCGAAAATGGACAACATCATAAAAAAATGCAAAACCGATTTGGCTTGAGGCTCTACCTTACCTTATTCCGCGGACTTCAATCGAATTATCGTGGCAAGTGAAAATGAGGGACAAGAAAAGCACCTGTCAGCCAGGTGCTTTTTCGTAATTAGACAGCTTTGGAATCGCCGTCACTTCCCGGTTTGTTTTCTTTTTCTTCGGTACACATTGAAACCGAACAGCGCAAGAACGGGACCGGCAACGCTAAGCCCGATGAGTATCCAATCGGCGGGGGAGATAGCAGGCCACATACGGATGTCTCCTCAAATATGTAGGTAAAAGCTCTATTTTATTATTGTTGATTTTGGCTGATTCCATTCATAGCGTCCACCTAAAGACTGTGCCCAATGTTGCTACGATACTTCCCAAAATGATATGCTCTTATCATATACATATATTAACATTTGAGAAGGAGCGTGCAGACATGTATCAAAGCATCAATCAATTTGTTAAGGATTGGGAGCTGGAGGCTTCATTCACATTGAAAGTACTGGAGACGTTAACTGACTCGTCTCTTAACCAAGCGGTATCAAAGGAGAAGCCTAAGACGCTTGGCGATTTAGGATGGCACTTGGTAGGCGGTCTTGGAGCGATTCTCGAAGCCGCGGGATTGCAAATCGAGGGACCTGATTATAAACTGCCTACGCCAACTAGTGCAGCAGAGATCTCCAATAGCTACCGTCAAATGAGCGATGCCGTTGTTACGGCATTGAAGGGGCAATGGAACGATGAGAAGCTGTCCGAAGCTCTTAAGCTGTTCGGATTTATAGATATAACCTACGCAGGAGTTTTGAACATGGCAGTGCGGCACCAAATCCATCATCGCGGACAAATGACCATTCTTATACGGCAAGCAGGCTTGGTTCCTCCGGGAATTTATGGCCCTAATGAGGAAGAGAGTGCAGCGATCCGTGCAGCCATGACCGAAAATAAATAATGTTAACAACGCCCTCTAATCAGCTGTTCAACGGACTTAGAGGGCAGTAGCCATACCAGGTGCGAAGTCTCCCGAGCAGGCGGCTGCAAATGCCAAGGCAAAAGGGGGCTGCCCCATAAGTCCGTGAAAATATGACCATCTTATCGTTGGTCGTGGGAAACTACCTTCAACCTAAGCTCAAACACTTGGTTGCCGTCAATAGATTAGATTTTGTGGAAATGACGGCAATCCAAAACTCGCGCTGAAGCTATTTTCCCACTGACTCGCAGATGAGTCCTATTTTCAAGGAACTGGGCCAGCCCTTTTAGGGGTTAGTAATAAGAAAAGCCAAAGGAGCTCCAAATTCGGCGGGATAGGCTTCCTCCTTCCACTATTTCAAGCGAAATTTAGTTCCACATAAAGAAACGGGGTGTTCCCTCAAGTAGAATTTCTACTTATGGGACACCCCCCTTTTTGTGAATATGGGGAGGAATCTATAGAAAGTTTGTCAGCATTATAACCGGCTGTCGGCTATATTTGCCGAACCGGCATTGATTTCCCTATATTTGCCGGGCGTCATGCCTTCCTGCTTCTTGAATACACGGATAAAGCCGATATCGGTAGCATAACCGACCTTGTTCGCCACCTGCAGGATCGTCAGGCTCGGATCACAGAGATGCTGCTTAGCCAGCTGCATACGTGTCTCCACGATGTAATCCGTGATATTGATGCCGTTTTGTTTCTTGAATAAAGCGGACACGTACTGAGGGGAGAGGCCGAAGCGGTCTCCGATCGATGTAAGCCCCAGACCGTTGTCGGATGCATGGGCTTCGATATACATGCGGATATCTTCATTTAACTGTGAGGTTTGACCGTTCCTTGCCTCCGTTACACTATCGCAAATCCCTTGGCAAAGGTCTTGGATTTTAGAGAGCATCTCCTGTGCGGAAAGACTGTTCATAATATATTTCGTAGGATCGGCACCTCCGAAAACCTTGCGTTCATCAATCTGCAGCGCCCCTAGGACCTTCATCACCGTGCTTAACAGATCGATAAACAGGCACTTGCCCATCTGAGGGGTAATCCCGAGGGAGACAATATTATACTCATACAATTCGTTAAGCAGCTCGACGACATGGGAGGACTTGCCGCTTTTTAAATAACCCATCAATTGAATTTCCGTCTCGATCGGGTAATGGTAGTATGCCGTCTCCAGCTGAACCAGCTCGTCATAATAAATGCTCGAATTAATTCCGTGAATAATGCGGTAGTCCAGGGCGCTGAGCGCTTCCTCATAGGCATATTTCATTTCACGGACGTCTTGATGAATGGAGCTGGCGGCAATCGTAATCTTCATCTTGAATCGATTCTCTACGACATCCTTCAGCTTCCCGATGAGCTCCGCGCGTGCCAGCTTTGAGCTGTCGGAGCCATCCGGCAGGCTGAGCAGGACCGCCAGCCGATTCCTGTCCGTTTCCACCACATAACCACTTTCTCCGATTAACTCCGTACTGAGATTGACAAGAATAAACCTTCCGAGCGCCCACTCCTCTTCGCTGTCATTACGCGCGAAACCGGAATGATCATCCACTTCAACGAGCAGCACGCTGAAGCAGCCGTACGGAAACTGAATCCCCATATAACCGAAGGTCTGGTCATTCAAGTCATCCCGATGGGTCTGGCCCTTCAGCAGGCGGGTGAGGAAGTGGGCACGGACGACGGGAAGATGGTCCTTCAGCTTTTGATGAAGCTCCTTGCTCTCCAGCATTTGCCGCTTGATGGAGGATTGAATAAATTCGTAATCATTCCCCGTATGCTTGATCTCTTCTTTCCCGCCCAGCAAGGTGACGACCATGTCCCGGATGGGACTGTAGCTCCGGTAGGCCATCCATAAGGCGGCGCCGGTTCCAGCCAGCAGAGCGATGCACAGAAGCGTCAGCGCCCATACCTTGAGCTCGTTAACGCGATGCAGGATATAGCTTTCCGGGATGACGGACACATATCTCCATCCGCTTTCTCCCTTGGTGTAGGAAACCATATAGTTTTGATCATCCATAGAATAAGTCTCGGAGTGGCCGCCGCTCATGGTTTGGTACTGAATTTCCTCCGGCAGACGGCCCTTCGGCGTAGAAAAGAGAACTTGCCCGGCGGCATCAACTATGAAGATGGAGCCTTCGCCCGCCCAGTCCATTTTTTTCAAAATAGATGCCATTTGCCGTTCCCCTAATTGAATCAGCAGGGTGGCCCGAACGTTGTCCCTCTCGCCTAACGGCAGTGTAACCGCGCAGGTGATTACATTCTTGGGAACCGTCGTGTCCATAACCGGTGAGGACGGCCAGCAGGTTTTGAAATGGGAGCCGGAGAAAAAGCGATTCCTGACCTCTCGAACCGTCATATCCCGATACGGTGCGATTTGGCTGAAATAGGTTTCTGTATCCGTTTTCATACTTGGAGTAAGAATGATATCCGATTGATCCAGCCGGATCAAAAAATTGTCCACGAGCATTTCGCCGTAACGCATGTTCCTCAGTGCCGTTACCGCTTCGGTGTACCCCAAATACTGCTCGCCGTTATCCAGGTTCCAAAGTGTCTGCAGCTTGGGATGCGTCGAGATTTGCAGGAGCAGCCGATCGATATCCCGGAATTCATTCTCCATAATCTCGCCTGCCTGCTCCAGCATGGCCAGGTTCGAACGGTTGGCATTGTCGACCATGTTTTTTTCCACATTGGCGTAGAGAAGAACGGAGATCGACACGGGAATCAGCAGAATGAGGAGGTAGGAAAGCCATAAGGTCAGAAATACGCTTTTCCGTGCTTTTCGCATCTACACTCCCCCTTTTTCGCTTAAAGTACACCCACTCCTCCAAGATACCATGATAAAATTAGTAAAGACAAGTGAAATACAGGAAGATGTGAAGAACGGTTTGCCCGATAGAAAACGGTTTATGCCTGATGTGAAGGACTGTTGGTGCGGTTTGCAACAGATTATAGGCAGAAAGCCGGCGACGGCTTAAAGTAAAACGTGAAAGAGGTCACTCAACCATGAAGGAGGGTCCACCCATTATGATGAAAACAAAGAAAGCTGCGGCTTGTACCGTTAGCGTATCGCTTCTTGCCGGAGTTCTTGCCGCTTGCGGCGGCACAGGAGAGACACCGAAGAGCAGCGAGCCGGCGACAACGCCTCAGGCCCAGACAGAAGCGCTATATCCTAAATCCATCACCTATTGGACGGCATTGAATGCCAACGTAGCGGCTACAATGAAAAACTACAATGAAATTGCCGCTTACAAGGAATTGGAGAAAATCACCGGAACGAAGGTTGAATTTCAGCATCCGCCGGTCGGGCAGGAAAAAGACCAGTTCAACCTGATGATCGCCTCCGGCAAGCTGCCGGATGTCATCGAGTACGGCTGGAACGCGGCACCGAAGGGAGCAGACAGCTTAATTAAGGAAAAGCGCATTCTTCGATTAAACGAGCTGATCGACAAGCACGCGCCCAACTTGTCCAAGCTGCTGAAGGAAAAGCCGGAATTCCGCAAATTGATTACTACGGACGAAGGCAATATCTATGTTATGCCGTTCCTGTATGGAGACGAAATGTTATCCGTCGTCAATGGACCCGCCATCCGGAAGGATTGGCTGGATAAGCTGGGTCTGAAGGTACCGCAGACGATCAGTGAATGGGAGAACGTTCTTGTTGCCTTCCGCGATAAAGATCCGAACGGCAACGGGAGGAAGGACGAGATTCCGCTGCTGTTCACGGTGCATCCGAGCAATGAAATCGAGCTGAGCCATATGCTTGTGGGAGCTTGGGGCATTACGAACGAGTTTTACCAGGAGAATGGAAAGGTCAAGTTCGGCCCGATGCAGCCGGAGTATAAGGAATTTTTGACCACAATGGCCAGGTGGTACAAGGAAGGGCTGCTCGACCGGGACTATGCCACGACCGATTCCAAATTGAAGGATGCGAAGGTGACGGGTCATCAAGTCGGTGTCTTGAACGCCTATGCCGGAAGCGGCATCGGCCGTTATATTCCGTTACTGAAGGGCTCGAATCCGGAAGCTACCCTGGCCGGCCTCCCTTATCCTTCGGCTAAGGAAGGGCAGAAGGCGCTCGGACAGTACAGCTATCCGTTCACCGGCATCGGTGCGGCAGTCAGTGCTACTGCCGCCAATCCGGAGCAAATCGTCAAATGGCTGGACTACAAATTCGGGCAGGAAGGTCATATGCTGTTCAACTTCGGGATCGAAGGCCAAAGCTACAAAATGGAGAACGGCTACCCTAAGTATATGGACGTTGTACTGAACAATCCGGATAAGCTCCCGATTGCCCAGGCGATGGCCAAGTTCTTCCAAGCCTCCTACAGCGGACCGTTCGTGCAGGATAAGCGGTACATCGAGCAGTTCTACACGATGCCGGAGCAGCGGGATGCGCAGAAGACGTGGATGCAGGCGGACCATTCCAAGCTTATGCCTCCGGTTACGCTGTCGGCGGAGGAAAGCTCGAAAACGGCCTCTATTATGAATGATGTGAAAACGTACCGCGACGAAATGTTCGGCAAATTCATCATGGGCTCCGAGCCGATCGCGAATTTCGATAAATTTGTCAGTACGATCAAGGGGATGGGGATCGAAGAAGCGATCAAAGCACGTCAAGCAGCCCTCGACCGCTTCAACAGCCGCAAGTAGAGATAAGGCTCCGGCGGGGGCGGGGGCAAGGATAAGATAGCCCTCCGATTCCGCCGGAGCTGCTTTCCAGACCCAGACCGACAGGAGGGCCACGTATGTCCACCGTAATCAAAGAGCAAGCAGGCCGGCCTTCAGCAGAGGAGAAGAACAGCTTCAAATACCGGGCCATCCGGGATTTGGCGGTGAATAAATATGTTTATCTCATGCTGGCCCCTGTAGTGCTCTATTATTTCGTCTTTTACTACACGCCCATGTATGGCTTGCAGATTGCATTTAAGGATTTTTCTCCGGGTCTAGGGATGTGGGAAAGTCCTTGGGTAGGCTTCAAGCATTTCCAGGACTTCTTTAACAGCTACTATTTCTGGAGACTGCTCCGCAACACCCTGCTGCTCAGCTTGTATGAGCTTCTATTTGCTTTCCCTGCATCAATCCTTTTGGCTCTGCTGCTGAACGAGCTTCGCAGCGCCGTCTTTAAGCGAGCCGTGCAGACCGTCACCTACATGCCGCATTTCATCTCCATTGTCGTGATTGCCGGGATGATGGTCGATTTTCTGGCAAGGGACGGACTGATTAACAATATGCTCGCCTGGTTCGGCATCGAGCCCATTGCGTTTCTTCGCGAAAGCGGCTGGTTCCGTACGATCTTCATTTCCTCCGGGATCTGGCAGAGCGTCGGCTGGGGCTCCATTATTTATTTGTCCGCCATGTCCGGCATCGATCCGTCCTTATACGAAGCGGCGAAGGTGGACGGCGCAAACCGGTGGAAGCAAACGATGCACATTACCCTCCCGGGTATTGCTCCGACCGTGATCATTTTGCTGATCCTGCAGATCGGCAACTTCATGACGGTTGGGACGGACAAAATTCTTTTGCTTTACAACAGCAGCACGTACGAAACGGCGGATGTCATCGGCACCTTCGTGTACCGCAAAGGGATACTCGAATCCGATTTCAGCTACAGCGCGGCTGTCGGCTTGTTCAACTCGATCATTAACTTCATCTTGCTGGTATTCGCCAACACCATAAGCCGACGTACCAGCGAAACCAAGCTGTGGTAAAGGGGGATGGCATCGTCCATGAATCAACGTACATGGGGAGAAAAGCTGTTTGATGCGTTTAACGTTCTATTCATGATCGCTTTGTCGGTGTTCACCATTTACCCGTTCCTGTATGTCCTGGCGGCTTCCCTCAGCGACCCGGCCTGGGTGGTGCAGACCCGCGGTCTGATCTGGTTTCCCAAGGGCTTTACGCTGGAGGCGTATAAGCTCGTATTTGACAATCCGTCGATTCTCACCGGGTATACGAACACGATCCTGTATGTAATTCTGGGCACCGCGCTCAATATCCTTATGACATCGCTGGGGGCCTACGCCTTATCCCGGCAAAGCGTCATGTGGAAAAATCCGATCATGTTCCTGATCGTATTTACCATGTTCTTCAACGGCGGCTTGATCCCGACGTATCTGCTGGTTGAGAACATCGGCTTGCTCGATACGCGCTGGGCTTTAATTATTCCCAGTGCGATGAGTGCGTTCAATCTGATCATTATGCGCACGGCCTTCCAAGCGATCCCGGTCAGTCTTGAGGAATCCGCCAAGCTAGATGGAGCGGGGGATTTCACCGTCTTGTTCCGCATCGTGCTTCCGCTGTCCATGCCGGTTGTGGCGGTCATGATCTTGTTCTATGGCGTAGCCCACTGGAACGGCTGGTTCAACGCTCTCATTTATTTGCGAACTAGGGAGCTGTACCCGCTGCAGTTGATTCTGCGGGAAATTCTAATCACCAATAGTACGGATTCCATGTTAACCGGGGCCGCCGGCGGGGATAAGATGTCGATCGGGGAAACGATCAAATACGCCACGATTATCGTCGCGACGGTTCCGATTTTGTTCCTCTATCCCTTTCTGCAAAAGTATTTCGTGAAAGGTGTTATGATCGGAGCCATTAAAGGCTGATCGATGAGTCGATGAGTCGAATCCCACCCGTGTAAAAAGAGGTGATGCATTATGAAGAAGAATCGACGGTTCATCTTGACCCTTTGTATCCTGCTGTTCCTGCCAAGTCTGCTGCCGGTATCGGCAAAAGCTGAAGATCCTTGGGATGCGTTCGATACGCTTCGTTTGAAATGGAAGGACGTGCTGAACGGGGGAGCCTGGGCCGATCCCGGCGACCCTGATCAGGCAGGTCAGATTCGTCTGCTTGAAGAGAAGGCTGCCGGCGTATGGGAATCTCTCCAGACCGGGGAAGGGCGCAAGGCTTGCGACTGCTTGTGGACGGATCTAACCGGGGAGACCCGGTCCGGCAACAATGTCGTTGCGTATGAGCGAATTCGCACTATGGCCTTAGCCTATTCAACCCGGGGAAGCCATTATTTCGGGGATGCGTCGCTGCGGTCGGCCATAATCGATGCTTTGGAATGGAACTACGCGAATCGATATAACGAAAACACGGCCCGGTACGACAACTGGTATCACTGGGAGATGTCAGCTCCCCAGAACTTAATGGACACGATTGTGCTGTTATATGACGAATTGACGGCAGAGCAAATCGGGGGCTATCTCAGAGCGGTGAAGGCCTTCTCACCCGATCCTAATTTGACCAACGGCTCCGCCGCTACCGGGGCGAACCGGGTGGAGAAGGCTTGGGTCTACATGCTCAGAGGCGTCCTGGCTAAGGACGGCTCCGAAATCGCCTTGGCTCGGGATGCGCTAAGCGATAACACCCGCACGGCGACTTCGACGAATGGGCTTAACAATGTATTCGCCTATACGACGATCCCGGAGGCCGACGGGATGCATGAGGACGGATCCTTCCTTCAGCACGGGCCACATCCGTACATCGGAAACTACGGAACGACCTTTTTCCAGCTGCTGGCGAATGCCGTGTATTTGTTAGACGGCTCTGCATGGGAGGTGACCGACCCTTCGGCGGCTAACCTGTTCCGATGGGTGTATGACAGCTTCGCCCCAACCCTGTATAAGGGCGGGCAGATGGATATGTTCCGGGGAAGGCTGATCTCGAACTCTGGGGTGCAAAGCCATGTGGCCGGGCACAGGGTCATCCAGGGGGTGCTGACGGCCATGCTGTTCGCTCCACCTGCGGATGCAGCGGTATTTGCAGGGATGGTGAAAGCCTGGGTTACGGAGGATACATTTCGTCCCTTTCTCGTCCATGCTCCGCTGTTTTATTCCGCCGCTGCCAAAAGGATTGTGAACGATGCCGCGATACAGCCTTATGGCGACATGGCGATGAATAAAGTGTATACCCAGTCCGACCGTGTGGTGCACCGACGCCCCGGATTTGCCTTTGGCATCAGCATGTCGTCAAGCCGGGTATTCCGCTATGAATCGATTAACGGCAACAACCTGCACGGCTGGCGTACCGGCGATGGAGCGACCTACCTGTATAACGGAGATTTAGGCCAGTATGACGAGGATTACTGGGCGACGGTTGACCCCTACCGGCTGTCCGGGATCACGGCGGATATTCAGCCGCTGGCCGATCGCGCGGGACAAAGCACGAAAACGCCGCATAACTGGGTGGGCGGCGTATCGAACGGGGAGTTCGGCGTGGCCGGCATGCAGTTTAATCCGTATGGCACAAGCCTGACCGGACATAAATCATGGTTCATGTTCGATGATGAAATTGTTGCGCTTGGCACGGGCATCTCTTCCTCCCGGGAGTTTCCCGTGGAGACGATCATGGAGAATCGGCGCTTGGATGCAACCGGCTCGTCCGTACTGACCGTAGACGGGGTGAAACAGTCTAAGGGCATGGATGGAGCAGTGCAGACGTATGACAACGCAGGATGGGCGCATCTGACCGGTCCGGCGCCCGGCTCGGATATCGGTTATTATTTCCCGAACGGGGGTACGGTGAAAGGCGCTAGGACCGCTCAAACCGGTACTTGGGGGGCGATTCAAGGTCCTGCGGAAACGGAACCGATTACGCGCAGCTATCAAAGGCTATGGTTCGAGCATGGAACCAGGCCGGCTGGGGACACCTATGCCTATGTGCTGCTTCCGGGCATGACGGCGGCGGAGACGGAGCGTTATGCGGGAGACTCCTCCATTCAAGTGCTGAGTAATACGCCGGAAGTGCAGGCAGTCCGTGAAGGGAGCATGGGCATCGTCGGCGCCAACTTCTGGACGGAGCGTCCGGCCAGTGTTTTCATGAACGGCTCGCCATGGATCACAAGCCGTTCCAAGGCATCCGTCATGACAGAGAAGACGGTGAATACACTAAACGTAACGGTATCGGATCCGACACAAACGCAAACCGAGCCGTTGATGCTCGAAGTTCATCAGGCGGCTGAGGGGGTTCTGGAGCTGGATCCGCGTGTGAAGGTATTGCAGCTGAGTCCTACGGTTCAGCTGTCCGTGGACCCTGTCGGTGCAAAGGGAGCCTCGTTGCATATCAAGCTGGCCTTAACCCGTCCGGATGCGGATCAGCTGCCTCCCAGCACACCGGCGCAGCTGTCGGCGGCACCGGTATCGAAGAGCGAGATTCGGCTGAGCTGGCTGCCTTCCACCGATAACTCCAGTGTGGCCGGCTATGAGGTGTTCAGGAACGGAGTGAAGGCCGGCGTTGTCTATTCGCCTTCGTTCCAGGATACCGGCCTGGCGCCGAATACAAGCTACAGCTATTCGGTAGCCGCCTTCGACCCGGCCGGTCTCCGATCCGCCATGAGCGAAACGGTAAGGGCTGTGACGCTTGATGCCAATGCTTATCTCATCCGCGATGATTTCAACACATCCGCTACAGGCGAGCCGCCGCCCGGATACACGCTTGATCTTACAGGCGGAACAATCGCCATTGCCGAGGTGCCGGATGCCTCCGACAAAAGCATGAAGCTAACCGATACCGCAGGCAGCCTAGCGGTCGTCGCTACCAAGCCGATCGGCTCGCAGTCGGAGCCCGTCCGGGCCGAGTTCAGGATCATGCTGCCGGCGGCAAGCAGCTACCATTCCTGGAACCTGCAAGGGGACGGGACGGTGAACGCAGTTACGGTAATGACGAGCGGGGGCAATCTCATATTTAAAAACTCAGCCGGAGGTGATACCGTCCTTCAGCCTTACTCGCCGCAGGTCTGGTATACGATTGCGATTCTAGCCGATCCGGTAACCGACCGAGTGAATATTTACGTAAACGGCAGCCTGAGGGCAAGCGGGGTTCCGTTCAGGAAGCCGGTAGCCTCGCTGAACAACTTCTCCGCCTCCACTGGTACTTCGGGAACGGGCGTTCACTACCTGGATGACGTAGTCGTCTATCCTTTCACCGTCTGGGCTGAAGACAGCTTCGATCATGAGGCAATGGGAGCGGAACCGCGTGGGTACACTCTCCGCACGGAAGGCGGTTCTGCCGTCATTGCCGCTGCACCGGGAACGTCAGGCGGAAGTCTCAAGCTGCACGACACAAGCGCCAGCGCGACGGTTGCAGCGCGAAAATCGTTCCTGCCCGCAAAGAGAACGGCTGTTGAGTTTGACATCCTGCTGTCCGAGGAGTCCGGCGGATTCTCTTGGAGTTTGCAAGGGGAGTCCGGTGTGTCAGCGGCAACGATTCAAGGTTCAAAAGCCGGGCTGATCGTCCAAGGCGCCGCAGGATCCCATGAGGTCGTGGCCAACATGGCTCCGAACACCTGGCATTCTGTCAAAATGATGGTTGACGCAGCCAAGAACCGTTACTCGGTCTTCTTCGACGGCAGGAAAGCAGCCGAGCTGGAGCTGCAGCATCCTGTACCCGAGGTTTCCGGATTCCTAGTGTCTTCAGGTGTGGAAGAGACGGGCACGGTCTATACAGACAACGTGAAAATCTATCCGTATGAATATTTGATCGACGACGATTACAACGGCGAGCCCAGCGGCCAATCTCCGTCCGGCTATGTGCTGGACGCACGCGGCGGCCCCATCACGATAAGCGAGACGCCGACGGCAGCGGATAGAAGCTTGAAATTCGAAGACAGCAACAGCCGCGCTTCCGTCGCAACGAAAACCTTTTTCACCCAATACGGTCCGATTGTCGCGGAGTTTGATGTGATGCTTCCATCGTACAGCACCTTCCATTCCTGGAACCTGAAGGATCAAGCCGGCACGAACGGGATTACGGTAATGTCTTCTAACATTAACAATCGCCATGTCTTTACGTATAAGAATTCATCCGGTGGGGACACCGTCATTCAGCCGTATAGTGAAAACACTTGGTATCGCTTTAAAATCATTGCGGATCCGGTGACAAATCGCTTTTCCCTGTATGTCAACGGCGAACTGAAGGTGATCGATCAAAGCTTCCGGTACTCGGTATCCCATTTCGCCGGCTTCGCGGCTTCTACCGCCACAGGAGGTTCGGGCAGCTTTTATATGGATAATTTGAAGGTTTACCCCGGCGGTTTACTGGAGACGTTGAATCCGGTCATTACTGTGGGCGGCGGACAGAAGCTGAGCTGGCCTTTATTTCAGGCGTTCCAGGCGCCCGAATATAAAGCGGACAGCATTTCTTTCGGCGATGTGACCTCCCGGGTCACGGTGGAAGGAAACGTGGATACATCCATAGTCGGCGATTACACGCTTAGATATAACGCTCAGGATCCGGCTGGGAGGAAGGCTCGCGAGGTCAGCGTCACCGTGAGTGTGTATAACCCATCCACAGGGACGCATGTATCCGTTAGTAACGAAGGGGCATCCGTTCAAACGGGCAATGCAGCATCCGTCTACAGCATTCGTGCCAAGGTGTGGGATGCGGACGGGGATAAGGTGAAGATAACGGCCGCTGTAGGCGGGATACCGAAGTACGTAGTGCTGGAGGTCCCGCCTCGGACAGAGCCCGCGCTGCCTAATGTGGAATTTTCCTGGAGCGGAGCTGAGCTTCCGGAGGGCGAGTATCGGAATATTCTTGTCACGGCTGATGATGCTTACGGCAGCAAGGATGAGTCGGCCTACGCAGGCGTCTTCCTCGTCGATAAGACACCTCCGGTCATCCGGCTGGAGGGAGCAGGGGAATACACGGTGGATCAGCTGGTGAAGGTTACCTGCACGGCAACCGACACGGTCTCCGGTGTGACGTACAGCTCCTGTGAAGCGCCGCTGCTTCAGTCTCCGGCGTACCAGCTGATTCCGGGCGAACACAGGATTTCCGCATACGCTTCTGATGCGGCGGGAAATCAAAGTACGGCGGAAGCAGTCGTTACGATTCGGGTGACCAGGGAAGCTGTGAGCAGTCTGATCCGCGGGTGGGTATCGGGACCGGGCGAATTCGGGCTGATCCAATCCATGAACGTAAAGCTGGAGAAAAAGCAGTACGATGCGCTGATACAAGAGGTTAGGGCACTAAGGGGCAATAAGCTCACGGAAGCGCATGCCGACCTGCTGATTCGGTTTATACAAGCGCTGGACTAAGGAGAGCAGTCATGAACAGCAACCATGGGATTCATTTAGAAACAAGATTGATAAGCGCTCTCGCCAAGGTGTTCGCCGACGGGGAGCTTTCTTCGCCGGTCTTCTCGAAAGCATCGGCCTTACGGAATGAAACCTTTTCATTTCAGGTTGCCTACCGTGCCGCTGAGCGCATCCGCAATATGAGGGTTTCGGTAGAGTCAGACCTGCAGGAAGCCGTAACGCTTCACCGTGTAGGACTTGCGCCTTCGGAGTATCCTGTCAGGGATCATCACGACGGCTATGTGCTGCGGTCGACGCCCGGCTTATACCCGGATCCCCTCTATCCCTTGTCATGGCAGGAGGAAGTACCCGCATTGGGAGGGCAATGGCACGCGATATGGGTTACTGTCCGGCTTACCGAGCAGTCTGCGGCCGGTCTTCACCCGATCCGCACTGTGTTCAAGTCATCGGAGGGCGAGGTGCTAAGCGAGGAAACCTTTCATTTGGAGGTGCTGCCTCCGCTGCTTCCCAAGCAAACTCTTTTCCATACGGAATGGTTTCACGCGGACTGCATCGCGGAGTATTACCGGGTGGGCATCTTTAGCGAGAAGCATTGGGAGCTGATCGGTGAATTCATCGAAACGGCTGTGAAGAACGGGGTCAACCTGTTATTGACTCCGCTGTTTACGCCTCCGCTCGATACCCAAGTCGGGGGAGAACGTCCGACCGTTCAGCTGGTGGACGTTACGTTGACGGAGGATGGCTATGCCTTTGGCTTCAACAGGCTGAAGCGCTGGGTGGAGCTTGGCAGAAGCAAAGGGATCGAGTACTTTGAATTTTCCCATTTGTTTACCCAGTGGGGAGCGAAACATGCTCCGAAGATCATCGGGTGGCAGGAGGGGGAAGCCCGCAGGCTCTTCGGCTGGGAAACGGATGCTTCCGGCCCCGAGTATAAGGGCTTCCTGGCCCGCTTTCTTCCTGAGCTGGTTTCGTTTATCAAGCAAAACGGCCTGGAGAAGCTCGTCTTCTTCCATGTCTCCGACGAGCCGCATCTGCCGCATTTGGAAGCGTATGCTTCCGCCGCCGGGATTCTCGACGAACATTTGAAGGGCTTCCCCAGAATCGACGCCCTGTCCGATATTGCCTTCTACGAGAAGGGCGTGGTGCCGACACCGGTACCTGCCTTGGATCGCATCGAGCCATTTGTCGAGCGAAACGTCACCGGGTTATGGACTTACTACTGTAATTCTCAGTTTGTTGACGTCTCGAACCGTTTCTTTGCGCACGCGTCGGCACGAAACCGGATCATAGGCTACCAATTATACAAATATGATATCAAAGGCTTTCTTCATTGGGGCTTTAACTTTTGGTACAGCCAGTATTCCAAGAAGCTCATCGATCCGTTCCGGGTTACCGATTGCGGTCTTGCCTTCCCTTCCGGGGATGCTTTCGTTGTTTATCCCGGTCCGGAGGGGCCGATCGAATCCCTTAGGCTAGTTGTGTTCCACGATGCCCTTCAGGATATAAGGGCACTGCAGCTGCTGGAGCGTTACATCGGCAGGGAACAGGTTCTGGCGCTGATCGAAGAGGAATTGGATACGCCTCTCACGTTCAAGGTGTATCCCCGTGAAGATGAATGGCTATTAGCCACGAGAGAGAAAGTGAATCGACGGATACTATCCTATGAGAGCGAGCTGAGCAACCCATGAAACTATTACAGCCTGTTACTGCGGTGCTTGTAGGCGCAGGGCAGCGGGCCATGATTTATGCTTCCTATGCGAAAAAGCATCCGGAGCACCTCAGGATCGTAGGTGTCGCAGACCCGGATACGGAGCGAAGAAGACTGGCGGCGGCCCTCTACGGCATTCCGGAATCACAATGCTTCGACTCCGTGGAAGCGTTGACGGCAGCCCCTAAGCTTGCCGATGCGGCGATCAACGGGACGATGGATCGTCTGCATGTGGATACGACGCTGCCTCTTCTGGATGCGGGGTATCACGTGCTGCTGGAGAAGCCGATAGGCATTCATATGGACGAGATCGCCGTATTGCGCGAGGCGGCGCAGCGACATCATAGGATTGTCATGATCTGCCACGTGCTGCGGTACGCTCCGTTCTATGCCGGCATCCGCAAGACGATAGCCTCCGGCGAAATCGGAGAGATCGTCAACATTCAAACGGCGGAGCATGTGAGCTACCATCATATGGCCGTATCTTTTGTCAGGGGGAAATGGAACAACGAAGCGGCTTGCGGCTCTCCCATGCTGCTGCAAAAATGCTGCCATGATCTGGATATTATTGCCTGGGTAATGAATGGGGTGAAACCCGTACGAGTCGGGAGCTTCGGGGGTCTGGTCCATTTCAGGCCGGAGCATGCTCCGGAAGGAGCGGGGAAGCAGTGTTTGCTGGACTGCGGCATCGAAGCGACATGTCCCTATTCCGCAAAGAAGCATTATATCGAAAATGACAAATGGAATTTTCATGTGTGGGACCACTTCGACTTGGGTGTAGAGCTTACGGAGGAGGAAAAGGGTCGCATTCTGAAAGGGGAGAGTCCCTACGGTCGATGCGTGTGGCATAGCGATAATGACGTGGTAGACCGGCAATCCGTGATGATGGAGTTCGAGAACGGGGCCACGGCTACTCATAATATGATCGGCGGGGCAGCGAAATCGTATCGAACCCTCCACATCGTGGGGACCAAGGGCGACATTCAGGGGAATCTGGAGGACGGCTATTTCGTGGTCCGCAAACCGAATACAACCCACGGTTTGGATTATGACGAAAGGCGGATCGATTGCAGCGTGACCAATGACAGTCATGGAGGAGGAGACCTGCTCCTCGTCGAGGATTTCGTGCAAGTGCTGCAGGGAAGGGAGCCTTCGCTTTCCTACACGGCGCTTGAGGAATCCATCTACGGTCATGCCATCGCATTTGCCGCCGAACGGGCACGTAAGGAAAACCGGCTGGAAGCTATTCATCTATAACACCAGATAAAAGGAGTAAACCGAATGACTTACGTTACGGCCATCGAGGACGCTGTCTCGAAAATCAAAAACAATTTGCTGCGCCGGGGCGATCTCTTCCCCCATATTAAGAACGGTGACAGCTCCGAAAAGCATTACGTCTGGCGGGAAAATACGGACTGGATCGAAGGCTTCTACACCGGAATGGTGTGGCTCAGCTATGAGTATACGGGAGATACGTTCTTCCGGGATGCGGCCGTCCGGCAAATCGATGATTTCCGGCGGCGGCTGGACGGAAATGTCAGTCTGAATCATCATGACATCGGCTTCCTCTACTGTCCTTCGGCCTTGGCCGGCTGGATCGTGGAAGGCAGCGAGGAGGCTAGGCGTCTGGCTCTTGATGCGGCCGATAAGCTGCTGGAGCGGTGGCGTCCGAAGGGGCAGTATATTCAAGCCTGGGGACCGGAGGGGGATCCCGAGAACGGGGGCCGGATCATCATCGATTGCTTGATGAATTTGCCGCTTCTGTTTTGGGCTTCGGAGCAGACCGGTGAGCTCAAATATAAGGAGATCGCCGTGAAGCACGCGGACCTGAGCCGGAGATACCTGGTGCGTGGAGACGACTCCTCGTATCATACCTTTTACTTCGATCAGGAGGACGGCAAGCCGGTTCGCGGCGGAACGCATCAAGGCTTTCACGACGGCTCCACCTGGACGCGGGGCCAGGCTTGGGGCATCTATGGCTTTGCTCTATGCTACCGGTATACGGGAAATCCGCTTTACTTGGAAACCTCGAAGCGGCTGGCACGCTACTTTATCGAGCGTATGCCGGAGGATCATGTGGTGTACTGGGACTTCGATGTGACCCAAGGAGAGGGAACGTATCGTGACAGCTCCGCCTCGGCTATTGCGACCTGCGGGATGCTGGAGCTGCTGGAGCACCTCGAGCAGCTTGGGCAGGGCGATCAGGAATACAACGACATCAGGGATGCTGTTCAACGCACCATGCAGTCCTTGTACGAGAACTATTCCACCCGGGATCAGCCGGAGGCGGAGGGAATCCTGCAGCACGGCTCCTACTATGTCCGCGGCAACCTGGGACCTGATGATTATATCATCTGGGGTGACTATTATTATTTGGAAGCGCTGCTTCGCATGGAAAAAGGGATTCCCGGGTATTGGTACGAAAGGGGTTAGGACAAAGCTTTACGGAGTCGGCGGTGCATTTGAATACAAATCACGAATTGAGCCCGGAGTAGATACTCCAGGCTTTTTTTCGTTTCACTATAACCCCCAATTTTTCTATTTTTGCCCTATGAATTCTGCATGAAATTACCAAATGGAGGAATCCTACACGTTGTATGAAAAACAATCGTGGATGGTGATGGCTTTGGGTTGGAACGGATGGACGCAGGATCGCGTTTTTCTTCTTGCGACGGGTTTGTTATTCCTTGTTGTTTTTGTGCAGGTCACGTTATTCCATTATCGTCAAAATTTCCGGCATTGGTCGATGTGGATTCCTGTGATCGCCACTCCGCTGTTCGGTTTGAGCATACTTCTCTTTACCTATTACCATGTGAACTGGCTGCTAAATCTACTGACAGTACTGCTGTCCGTCGGTATCCTGGCAGGAGCCTACGGATCTTACATGCATATCCATGGTGTAGGTGAACGTGTAGGAGGCTATGAGCTTCGTAATTTCATGACCGGCCCTCCGCTTACCTTGCCCGCTTTGATATCTGCCTTAAGCTTGCTTGGGCTGATTGCATTGTATTGGGGGGGATGAAGATGTCCGAGTATAAGGTTCATTATCCTGAGTTTGATGTTTTGGACCAGGAGGAGCATTGGGATCCTCATACGAGGGAAATTGTCAAGGAGCGGTTGGAGACCGATTCGTTTTATTCCTATCGATTTTTCAACCCGCAAGAAGCGGAAACGTTAATCCAGCTTTGCTCGATTCTGCTTGATGACCGTCGCGATGCGGTGATGGCCTACATGGTTTATCATTTCGACAAAAGCTTGCATGCAGGAATAGGCGAGTCTGAACGTAAAGCTGGTGTGCCGAAGCAATCCATTCTGCTTCGCGAAGGGCTTGCTCAATTTGATCAAGCTTGCAGAGAACGGTATGGCGGGGCGTTTACAGCTCTAGAGGATGAAGCCCAAAACCAAGCCGTCAGCCGTTTCATGCAGGGAGATATTTCTTCGAACCCAGGTCCGCACGGGGTCTCGATGGAAGATTTCAGGGATAAGCTGTTCGCTGAGGCTGTGGCGGCGTATTACTCGCATCCCTTCATTTGGTCGGAAATCGGGTACGCGGGTCCTGCCTATCCTCGAGGGTATGTCCGTTCGGAGATGGGTTTAACCGATCCTTGGGAGGCCAAAAGAGATGGGAACTAGCCGCGATTCCGTTACACATCATACGGATCATTACTTGAATCACCGCAGCAGCAGTCTGAAACAACGTAAATATCAAGAGGATGCGGACATCTGTATTGTCGGAGCCGGTGCTGCCGGAGGTGTACTCGCATACGAATTAAGTAAAGCCGGTCTCAAGGTGGTCGTGATTGAGGCCGGCCCATTCTGGAATCCGCAAACGGATTTCGCCAGCGATGAGCTGTCGATGACCCACCTGGGCTGGCAGGACACACGGATCGTGAGCGGCGGCAACCCGATCAAGCTCGGCCATAATAATTCCGGCAGGGGCGTAGGGGGCGGCACGACTCATTTTACCGGTGTATTTCTTCGCTTTCATGAAAGCGATTTTCGCACGAAAACGATGGACGGCGTAGGGGAGGATTGGCCGATTACCTATCAAGATCTCGAGCCCTACTACCAAAAAATCGAAAAAGAAATCGCCGTATCCGGACCGAAGCATTTCCCGTGGGGCTCTTTTCACGGCCCGTATCCTTATCCCGAACGCGAGCCCCTTAGCGCGAACGCGGAGATCTTTCGGATCGGCTGTGAGAAGCTTGGCATTCGAAGTGTGGTGGCACCTCTAGCCATTAATTCTGCGCCGTTCGACGGACGGCCTCCATGCATCAACCGAGGCTTTTGCAATCAAGGGTGCATGCCAAATGCCAAATTCAGCACGTTGGTTCATCATATCCCGAAAGCGATTCAGCTCGGCGCGGAAGTGATTTCCGATAGCATGGTGACCCAAGTTCTTGTCAACCGGGAGGGCCTGGCAACCGGTGTCACGTTTGTTCATGAAGGGAAAACCTACGAACAAAAAGCCCGAATCGTCATCTTGGCCAATTTCGTCATCGAGACGCCGCGCCTTCTGTTGAACTCCGCCAACGCTCTGTTTCCCGACGGACTGGCCAATTCAAGCGGCTGGGTAGGCAAAAGCATACTCGTTCACAGCAGTAACGATGTCTACGGCAAATTCCCGGAGGAAATCCGGTTATACAAGGGCACGCCGGTTCTCGCAACCACACAGGAGTTCTATGAAACGGATGTTGATCGGGGGTTTGCACGGGGCTATACGCTTCACGCCCACGGCTCCCGCCCGGTGGAAATGGCCAAGGGAATTTCCGCTTCAGAGAAGCTATGGGGGCGCGCATTGCGCGAGACGATGCTGGATTACAACTTTTACAATAGAATTACGCTCGTCGGTGAAGTGCTTCCGGATCCTGCGAACCGCGTCGAGCTGGCGGAGGATAAGGACGAGTACGGCATGCCGCTGGCCCATGTTTCCTTCACTTACGGAGCCAATGATTTGAAGCTAATCGACCATGCCGTTTCAAAAATGGAAGATATTATTCGGGCGGCTGGGGGAACCCCGGCCTATGTTACCAATGATACGGCACATCTGATGGGCGGATGCCGTATGGGTAATGATCCCGAAACCTCTGTCACGAACAGCTTTGGGCAGACACACGACATCCCGAACTTGTTTATTTGCAGTGCCAGTTTGTTTGTTACCTCCGGCGGCGGCAATCCGACCAATACCGTGATGGCTATTGCTGCAAGAACGGCCGATTACCTTATTGATCGGTTCAAGCATCAGGAGATCCATTGATTGAGACCTATAAAAACAAAGGGCTGCCGCGTGGCAGCTCTTTGCCGTTTTCCAAGCTATAGCAAAAATAAAGTTGGCAAATGTGTCACATGGAGGGGGGGGAAGCAATATTTTGCAGGTGTAGGCATTTAAGGTTAAAGGAGGAAGTGCTTTGCGTGCTCGAGTAAGAAACGACAGGGGTCTTACCTATGATTATATTGTTATCGGAACGGGACCTGCCGGAGCGGTATTAGCCAAGACCCTGACGGATGATAAAAAAACTTCTGTTCTTGTTCTCGAAGCCGGGGAAAACAAAGACAAGGACCGGCCGATTCGGGATTCCACTTTTGCACCGGAGCTTGAAGAGCAATTTTTTGCGCAATACTTTTGGCAAGGGGAAGGGACTCCTCAGGAAGGACTTGACGAACAAACCTTTGAATGGACAACAGGGCGTTTGGCGGGCGGCGGTTCCTCCATTAACGGGGAGCAATACGTCAGACCTACGGCAGCTGTTCTGTCCAAGTGGCAGAGGCTGCTCGGACCTGCGTGGTCGCCCCGGCGGGCCTTACAGCGGTTTAAACGGATGGAACGCTTCAACGGCGAAACCGACAATGTTGAGGCGCATGGTTATCGTGGGCGAATCGATATTCGCCAGGCTCCGCAGCATCCGACAGCCATGGCGAAGAAGCTTGTATCCGCTATCGAAAGGGCGACGGGCTTTGCGGAAATTATCGATTATAACGATCCGAATACCCCGCTTGGTCCCTTCACCCGATGGCAGCTTTTCCAAAAGCCGAACGGACGAAGAGAAAGCTCATCAACTGCCTTCCTGTCAGCAGATATCATGAACCCGAACGGCCGCGGCGTACATGGACGAAAACTACATGTATTCTTCAAATCAACGGCACTTCGCGTCCTTTTTAAAAATAAAACGGCAGTGGGGGTTTCCTATTTAAAAGAGGGACGGCAGCATAGGGCGTACGCCCGAAAAAAAGTCATCGTATCAGCAGGTATTAATAGCGCTCAGCTTTTAATGCTCTCGGGCATTGGTCCCAAAGAGGAGCTTAAGGCAGCAGGAATTCCTGTTGTATTCGCAAATCCCTCCGTGGGCAAAGGGCTAAGAAATCATACGTTAAATTTTGCAACCTTTACAACCAATCCAAGGGACGCGGCACTGCCCGCCGGAGATCCGAATGCGCTTTATACCGGCGGGGCTTTCCTTCCCGACCCTACCCCCGGCGCCGATCCCTTGGAGCGTGCCGTACAGCTTTTCGGAATTGGTTCGGGTGACACTTTAACGCTGGGGATTATTTTCCTGAAGCCCAAGAGCCGCGGCTCGATTCGACTTCAAAGCAACGACCCCTTGCAAATCGTTCTTGCGAATGAAGGATTTCTTCAAAATCCGGATGATCTTACCGCGGTAAAAAATATATATAAAATTTATATACGAAGAATCGCTGCACAGCTGCAGGCTATTGATCCGTCCTACCGCCTGCTTTCTCCCACTATGGATATTATTCAGGACGACGCCAGGCTGGAAGCCTTCATTAAAGAAACCTTTGAACACAATCACCACCAGCAAGGCTCACTGCGGATGGCACCTCTTCGAAAGGCGGGAGTAGTCGACCGACGCGGAGCTGTACATGGCGTTAAAAACCTGCATGTAGCCGATGACTCCATCATTCCGTTTACCGTAGATGGGAACACCTCCGCCCCCGCCTATCTCATCGGGCTGACCGTAGCCGAGCAATTGCGCAAACGAAAGCTGGTAAAGCGTAAACGTTACTGGGAAAGCTACGAGGAGTAATTTTGATTAGTGGCCTCAGGGCTTTGGACAACGAAGTCGAAATCGGGCAAAAAAGTACTACTCTCCGGCGAGCGACTATATCCGCCTTTCAAAAAATGAAGCTTGCGGGTTAAGAACGCTGTGTATTATGGTAGAAGAACGATAGAGGCAAAGACACAAGCGCCGGGGAGGAGTAGGGAAGTACATGTTATATAATATCAAAGACTTCGGAGCCATAGGTGACGGTGTTACCAAGGATTCGGCAAGCATCCAAAGGGCGATCGATTATTGTGCAGAGCAAGGCGGGGGTACCGTTATGGTGCCGAAGGGTGAATTTTTATCGGGAACCATACAACTGCGCTCCTTTGTAGAGCTGCACTTAACGCCGGCAGCCAGAATTGTAAGCAGTACGGAGAAATCCGATTTTATCGCTCCGGCGGAGGAGGAAGCCGCGCAACTAAGCGAAGGGCAAGGAAGCAGGGCGCTTGTCTGCGCAAGGCATGCGAAGCATGTCGCTATAACGGGCCTTGGGACCATCGACGGCCGGGGCGAGCACTTCTTGGAGCCGGAGGACGGAGTGAGCGACTATGTCTTGGAGCCGTTAGTCGAGTTTCGCCCGAAGCTGATCGACTTCGAGGGCTGTACGAATGTCGTCTTCCGGGATGTCACCCTGTACCGGGCGTCCTCCTGGGGTTTGCATATGACCGGCTGTAATCAAGTGACGGTGGACGGGGTCAAAATCCTCGGGCAGGTCCGCGGACCGAACAATGACGGTATCGATCCGGATTGCTGTAAGGACGTTCATATTTCGAACTGCCATATTGAAACGGGGGACGATTGCATCGTCATTAAGACGACGAAATACGGTGCGGAGCGTTATGGAGCCTGCGAGAATATCACGGTGACCAACTGTACGCTGCAATCGCACGATTCGGCCATAAAGATCGGTACGGAAACGCATGCGGATATCCGCAATATTACCGTGACCAACTGTGTCATTCGAAATTCGAACCGCGGCGTCGGCATCTGGGTGCGGGACGGCGCGACGATGGAGAACATGCTCTTCTCCAATCTGTTTATTGAGACGAGGCTGTTTAGCAATGATGAGGAGATCAAGCGCACGCTCCGTTGGTGGGGCAAGTCGGAGCCGATCTTCATGACCGCCGAGAGAAGGAATACGCCTAACGCCCCGGCACCGGGTACCATCCGCAACATCAGGTTTGACCAGCTGCTGATTGAATCCGAAGGCTGCATCTACATAGAGGGCTCTGAAGAGAGCCGGATAAGCGGCATATCCCTCCGTAACGTGAAGCAGACGATGCGCGTGAAAAGCGGCTACCCGGGCGGTGTATTCGACACCCAGCCATCGGCCCGAGGCGTTTTCCAGCATCCTATTCCGGCTATCTTCTTGCGTTATGCTGATGACGTTACCCTTAGCGACGTTGAAGTCAAGTGGGGAGAAGAGAGGAATGCCCACTGGTCCAACGCTTTGTACGGAGAGCATCTGGAGGAGCTTCAGATTCAAGGCTTCAGAGGGAAGGCTGCTCAGGACAGCCTGAGCGTCATCAATTTGCAGCATGTGCAGGGACTGGCGATCGAAAGAACGAAGGCGCTGCCTGGGACAGGAGTTTATCTCTCGCTTCTGGATACCGAGGTGTCGGAGCAGGATTTGCAGAGCTGCAGCTTGTCCCATGCAGCGATCCCGATCGAAAGAACATAGTTACCGTCCGTGGCAATCTGGAACCGAGGATTATCTCCGGTATTGTTACGAAAGGGTCTAGAGAGAAGCACAAGAGAAGGGGAAACCTCACTCTTGTGCTTTTTTGTGGTTATTTTGAACTTCGTTGGAAACAATACCCTTAAGAAACTGAAATAAGGGGATCCTGCGTGTACAACAAACCCAACCATGCCATTGGAATTTTATCCACCTGTTCAATCATTATACTGGCAATCGGGCTTATGAACCATGTGATGGTTCTCCCTCCGCTCCTTCAGGTATCCAAACGGGACGCTTGGATCAGTGTTTTGGCTGCCATACTGCCTTACTTGGCTTGGACCACCATTCTACATTACATTATAAAACGGACCGACCAACAACCGATTCTAGCCTGGCTGAAGCTCCATTACGGAGGTTTTGTTGCTTGGGTGTTTCGGGCTTTTTTTCTCGTTTATTTGTTTCTGATCTTGGTCATGACACTCAAAGATACGACGATGTGGACTCACGTCTCGTATTTACCCAAGACCCCATTCTGGGTCCTTTCCACCGCAATGGTGTTATTGTGCTGCTTTGCGGTTCAGTCAGGCATAAAAACCATCGCAATTACCTCGGGAATCTTATTGCCCGCCGTGATTATTTTCGGTGACTTTGTCATGAGTGCCAACCTTCCTCGCAAAAATTACGCTATGTTGACGCCGATGATGGAAAACGGATGGCAGCCGATTCTCAGTGGCAGTATCTTTATTGGCGGAGGTCTCGTCGAGCTTGCGCTCCTTTTACTGATTCAGCATCAAATAAAATCAAAGGTGCGTCTTTGGCCGCTTTATCTGCTGGCTTGCTTTTTGATTCTTTTGGTGCTTGGCCCTGTCATGGGAGCAATTGCCGAGTTTGGCCCGTTTGAGGCGGCTGAGCTGCGGTATCCTGCCTATGAGGAATGGAAGCTTGTCAGCATCGGCAAATATATCCGGCACGTCGATTTCCTATCGATCTATCAATGGCTGTCCGGAGCTTCTATCCGTATCTCCTTCTCCATGCTGTTAATTGTTCAATTAATAACAACCGGTCAAAAAGGTAAGCACCGTGTTCTCATCATATGGCTCCTTGGCTTGGTTGCCGTGTTCTTGGCGGAACTGCCAATTAGTGATATGCAATATGTCGTATTCTTAAGGGATATGTATTTGCCGGTCACCCTATGGGCCGTTTCGGGAATGCTGCTGGTTTTGTTTTTACTAGTTCTCATATCCAATAAACAGAGGGTGAAGCACGATGGAACCTAGTTCTCCCCAGAAGCAATGGACAATCGAAGACATTCGGCATATTTTTCATAAATCGGCGGATATCGTCATGGAGCAAATGGTACTGGGAGATGCAGAGCATGAACAGCCTGTGCTCCTTCTCTACTGTCAGGGATTAGCTGACAATAACAAGATCAATCAATACATTCTTCCGTGTTTGGCGAAGCTGATCAATGAGGATGCAAGCAGGGAACTGGATAACAAATGGAAGCTGAACCGGATCACTCAAAGGGAACAGCTCATTGAAAGTGTTTTTTCCGGTCAGCTCATCTTATTTTTCGAAAAATTGAACATCCTATATTCCTTCGATATAGCCGAGCCGCCTCAACGCACGCCTGAAGAATCCAATACGGAAATTTCCATTAAGGGACCCAAGGACGCTTTCGTGGAAGAATTGATCACCAATGTAGCCTTAATTCGCAAGCGTCTCCGCACCAGCACCATGTGCTACGAGCAATTCACAATCGGGAAGAGGAGTAAGAGTAAGGTAGCCTTATTGTACATGGAGGATATTACGAATCGCGACATCGTTAATGAAGTTCGAGACAGATTACAGAATATCGAGATGGACCTGCTGAACAGCAGCAGTCCGTTGGAAGAAATGCTATCGGACAGCTCGCGCTCGCTATTTCCATTGCTGCACTACACCACACGTCCCGATTTTGTAGTGGATTGTCTTGTCCGCGGCAGATTCGCCGTAATAGTGGACGGGGCTCCGACCGCAGTCATTGGTCCTGCCAATCTAATGCTGCTGTTGAAGACGCCGGAGGATTTCTATATTCCCTATTATATGGGCTCGTTTGGGCTTCTCTTTCGCTTCCTCGGTTTTGCCATCGCTTTGTTTTTACCGGGCTTTTGGATTTCCATGGTATCCTACAACATCGATCAGCTTCCTTTTCCGTTCGTCGCCACCGTTTCCATGGCAAGAATAGGGCTGCCCATCCCTGCTCCATTGGAAGGCTTCATCATGATCGGCTTGTTCGAATTGTTCAGGGAAGCCGGAGAACGTCTGCCCAAAGCCGTAGGGCAAACCGTCGCCGTTGTCGGGGGCATTGTCATAGGTGACGCGGCCATTCGAGCAGGCCTTGCTTCTACTACCTTTCTCGTGGTGGCCGCATTAACGGCTGTTTCCAGTTTTGCCTTGGTGAATCAATCGCTTGTCGGCACCGTCAGTATAATTAGATTGCTGGTTATGCTCTGCTCCTCCACGCTGGGGATTTACGGTTTTGTGCTGTCTCTCATCGCTGTCGTAATGTATTTATCCTCCCTAGAATCCTTTGGGGTCCCTTATCTTGCCCCCCTTTCTCCGATTCGTTGGAGGGACATCTGGCTGGCCATAGCCAGAAAGCCTTGGTATAAGAAAAACCGCCGTCCGGAAATATTACAGACCGTAGATTCCACTCGGAAAAAAGGGGATTGGTCATGAAGCGTTTCCGGAGGGTCACCGCCGTTTACCTATTCCTGTCGCTGCTGCTGACAGGCTGCTGGGATATTAAGAATATCGAAGATGTCAACTATTTCACCGGGATCGGGTTTGATTATGTCGATAATGAGTATCGCGTCTACGGGCAAATGATCGACTTCAGCTCGGTAGCTAAAGTGGAGTCGGGCAAGCCGACGCAGCCTGTCCCGGTTTGGGTAGGCATAGGCAAAGGGGAGACTTTAGTCGGTGCTTACAATGATCTGTACCGGAGCTCACAAATGCGGATCTTTTACGGCCATGTCAATGCGGTTATCGTTAGTGATAGTGTATTGAAAACAGGCTTGAAGCCTGTCAAGGAGCTGATTAGCCGTTATTACGAAATCCGTTATACACCGTGGATATTCGGCACCAATCAGCCAATTGACAAATTGTTTAGCATATCCCCAATGTTTAATCTTTCATCCATTTTGTCCTTGCTGCACCAACCGCAGGAAACGTATCGGCAGCAATCGCTCATCTCCCCGATAACGGTGCGGGAATTTATATCTGAGTACCGTGAACCGGGGAACGCGACACTGCTGCCTTCGCTGACTACCACTGCACAGAACTGGAAAAGCGATGACAAAGCAAAGGATATGCTCGTTATCGATGGCATCTATATTTTTCAGGATCAGGCTTTCTGTGGATGGCTTGATTGGAAGCGCGTGTTGGGACTACGCTGGATGAATCCGGAAACCCATCGAAGTCCTCTATTGATTCGTACTGATGGAAAACCGCAGGTCGCCGTATCTTTAGAGAGCCCTAAGCCGCACATCAGCCCAAGGATTACTATGGGTCAGGTCACCTTTGACATTAACGTGAGGCTAAGCGGATATATCAGTGAGGAATTCGAAAAGCTGCCCGAATCGGAGCTGGAGCAGAAGATAGCGGAGAAGGTTGAATCGGAAATTAAAAGTACCTTCCTGGAAGGGCTTCGTGTCAAAAGCGATATTCTTCGTTTGGAGCATACTTTATACCGGGATAACAATCGGGAATGGAAGAATTTAAAGAGCCAAGGAGGCATCAGGCTGCATTCGGGCTCCATCGGCCATATCAAAGCAGAGATTAACCTGAACCACTCGGGTAAGCTAAAATATTGAACTTTGCTTCATTGTCGGAAGCAGCTGAGTGGTCGGGAGATAGTAGTTGAGCGGGGCTAACGCCCCCCCTCTTTTTTTAGGAGGAGGTGACTTGCCCTCCGTTCACATGAAGTGTCTGTCCGGTGACGAAGCGGGAATCGTCGGATGCCAGGTATACGTACGTGGGAGCCAGCTCGAAGGGCTGTCCTTGACGGTCCATTGGATTGCCCGAGAGCGGCACCTGGTCAGCCGAGAAGCTGGAGGGAATCAGCGGGGTCCAGATGCGACCGGGAGCAACCGCGTTGACACGGATTCCCTTCTTCACCAAGCTGTTCGCGAGCGCACGGGTAAAACCTACATTAGCCGCTTTGGTTGCGGAGTAATCGATCAATTGCTCATTGCCGTAATAGGCTACCACGGAAGCCGTGTTGATGATGGAGCTTCCGGCTTTTAAATAGGGCAGCGCGGTCCTCGTCGTATAGAAGTGGGAGTAAACATTGACCTTGAAGGTATCATCGAATTGCTCATCGGTAATATCCAGAAGGCTCAGCTGCTGGAATTGAATTCCTACATGGTTGCAAAGAATATGAAGCTGACCGAACGCATGAATCGTTTGTTCGATAATATCGATGCATTGCTGCTTTTGCCTAACATCCCCAGGCACTAACAAGCAGCGCTGCCCCAGCTCTTCGATTCTCCTCTTGGTCCGATTGGCATCCTCATGCTCATCCAAGTAAGCAATGGCGACATCGGCGCCTTCCTTGGCGAAGGCGATGGCCACAGCGGCACCGATTCCGCTGTCTCCGCCGGTAATAACGGCAATTTTACCCTTCAATTTGCCGGATCCTTTATACCCAGGATTCTCAATGATCGGTCTGGGCACCATGAGGCTCTCCAGGCCGGGCTGCCGCAGCTGCCGCTGCTCGGGAACGGTAATGGCAACATCCTCGTAACGGGTTATTTTACCGTAGTTCGGGTACAGGGGATAGGCTTGCTTGGCGGGCTCTTTGCTCTTTTCTTCGGACATGACGATCCCTCCTCGAAAAATTTTGGCTACCGGATACCATATGTCAAATGGGCTCCTGCCGTGCCTGCCCGGAAAAGAAATACAGCAAGTCTGCACGTAGCATTCCCCTAGGCCGCTGAATACAGTGAAGGGAAAATGGACGCCAATAGGAGGAAACCGAAATGCCGACGTCACCTGCTAGTCCCGAAGTCAAGCTTTTGCTGGTCAATCGATCCGAGGAAAAGGTAAAGGTCAGTTATAACGGCAATACTAAGCCTTTGCTCCTGCCTCTAATCGGTCCGCGACCGCCTTATTACTGCAACCCCAGGTATACGCAATATTATCCGGTGATGTGAATCGTATGGAACCCGCTGTTGCAGTCGGAACGGCGGGTTGTTTTTTTTAAGCAAGCGCTTGTCCTTTGGAGTAAATCGCCGCTTCTGCTGCGGGTATGAAACAAAAGTGAAACTAGCTCAGGTCGGTATCCCTACGCATAATGAAATTATCAGTGCTTGCAGCTTATGCGGCAAGCGATTTCATTTTCCTTCTTAGGAGGTTTCATTGTATGGATTCGATTGGAGAACAAGTATCGATTTCTTCTCAGCTGCCTGTGACCTACGAGCCGGATGTCGTTGTTTTGGGTGGCGGCGCTTCAGGGGTTGCCGCCGCAGTGGCAGCAGCCCGGAACGGGGCAAGCACCCTGCTGATTGAACAGCGGGGCTACCTTGGCGGTATGGGAACAGCCGCATTGGTTCCTGCTTTTTGTCCGTATACGGATGGGGAGAAGCCGGTCATTCGCGGAGTTGGGCTGACGCTGTTGGAGCGGATGAAGGAGGCCGCGGGGGAGGAGTTTTACCAACGGAACAAAGATAAGCTCAACTGGGTGCCTATCGATGTAGAGACGCTCAAGTGGGTATATGATGAGGCCGTCATGGATAGTGGGGCATCCCTCTTGTTTCATACCGTGGCGGATCAGGTCCTAGTAAACGGCGAGCGGATCGAAGGGCTCGTCATCAGTAACAAAAGCGGCCGACAGCTGGTCAAGGCGAAGCTGTATATCGACGCCTCCGGTGATGCGGATCTGGCTGCATTAGCTGGAGTGCCGTTCTTAACGGGTGGAGAGCAGGGGGAGCTGCAGCCGGCCACGATGTGCTTTCTCGTAACCGGGGCAAACCGGCAGCGGTTCGATCAATATCTTAAGGAGACGGAGCAATCCGGCCAGCTGGAGAAGGCGGTGGTGGAAGCGCAGCGGAACGGGGATCTTCCGGAAGGGCGAAAAAAGGTCTCCGGTATCGCTTGGATCTCCGATACGGTGGCCGGCTTTAACTTCGGGCATATATTTGGTGTGGACGGGACGAAGGCGGAAGATCTCACGAGGGCGGCCATTGAGGGACGGCGCTTGATTCAGCGGCAGCTGCATTTTCTGCGCAAGTATGTCCCCGGGTTCGAGCAGGTTCATCTAGTGCACTCCGGCGATCAGATCGGCATACGGGAAACTCGCCGCATCGTGGGGGATTATCAGCTAGTGGTAGAGGATTTCTTGTCGATGCGGACTTTCGAAGACGATATTGCACGTAACTCGTATTTCATTGACATTCATCTGGCTAACGCGAACAGTACAATGACCGTGAAGCATCTGCCGAAGGGCCGGTCTCACGGGGTACCTTACCGTTGCATGCTGCCGAAGGGAATAACGAATCTGATTGTGGCCGGCCGGGCTGTGTCCTCTGACCGTCCGGTGCAGGGTTCGCTACGTGTCATGCCGAATTGCTTCGCGATGGGCGAAGCTGCGGGCGTCGCCGCCTCCATGGCGGCGAAGGCGGGAGCCGGCTTCCGTGAGGTCTCCGTGCCGCAGCTCCAGCGGACGTTGATAGAGCAGGGGGCATGGCTCGGCGAGAAGCCCGGCACGGCGGATACGGTGGCCGCGCTTAACGAGCGCATCCGCTTCGACGACGAGACGTAGCCGCGGAGGAGCGGGTGTTTAGCGAGCCGATCTAGCTGCTGGAGCCCGTCGTTCGAAGCGAATATCGCAAAAATGCCATTGGACGCACGTAGTCAGCTGTACCGGCGCGTAGCAGTGGCATTTTGCGATAAGTACGTCACGCGGCCATGTATCCGCTCTCCCCAGTAGTAGGGGGGAACCTTACATTTACACAGAATTAACATGGAAGGCCTTGCATATATAATGAAATAATTATATATTTATTTAATAATATTCCCGAAGGCGAAATTCCTATAGAATCGAGGTGCAATACATGGAGCAGCTAGGGTTGATGTCTGAGCATTTCAAAATGCTGGGGGATAAATCTCGTTTAACCATACTTGCGCTGCTTAAGGAACGTGAGTTATGTGTTTGTGAAATCGTTGAAATTATGCGAATGTCTCAACCAAATGTAAGTCAGCATCTACGCAAGCTTAAAGCGGCCGGCTTAGTATTTGAAAACAGAAAAGGGCAGTGGATCTATTACTCCTTGAATTTGAGTGATAAACCGCATATACAAGATGCTTTAAGTTATATCCCATCATTAAAAAATAAAATTGAAACCATAACACCGGTATGTTGCGAATAACGGAGACCTTATGACTACTATTGCAGTTATCATTTTTGTTCTGACTTTAACCTTTGTGATATGGCAGCCTAAAGGATTGAACATTGGGTGGTCAGCAAGTGTAGGAGCAGTTCTAGCGTTAATTTTTGGTGTAGTTAGCCTTACTGACGTTGCCGCGGTAACAGGGATAGTTTGGAATGCGACGCTTGCCTTTGTTGCGGTCATCTTAATATCCTTGATTTTAGATGAAATTGGCTTTTTTGAATGGTCGGCACTCCATATGGCCCGTATCGCACGAGGCAACGGGAAATTCATGTTCATCTATGTCATTTTGCTCGGAGCTGCGGTTGCCGCCTTTTTCGCCAACGATGGAGCAGCCTTGATATTAACTCCGATTGTACTGGCAATGGTTCGTGCTTTGAAATTTGATGAAAAAATGGTGCTGCCGTTTATTATGGCAAGCGGATTTATTGCTGACACCACTTCCCTCCCTTTTATGGTAAGTAATTTGGTCAATATCGTTTCAGCCGACTTTTTTGGAATCGGGTTTGTAGAGTACACCAACAGAATGTTTGTTGTCAGCTTATTTTCATTAGGGGCAAGCATCGTTGTGTTGTATCTGTTCTTCCGAAAAAGTATTCCTCTGAACTATGAGCTTGCACAATTGAAAAAACCTGCCGATGCCATAAAAGATAAAAAATTATTCAAACTTTCTTGGATTATCTTGGGCATCTTGTTGGTCGCTTATATGATTAGTGAGTTTATTCAGGTACCCGTATCAATTATTGCCGGGATTGCAGCGATCATCTTCATTTTGTTCGCACGGAATAGCAAAGGAATTGATACCGTAAAAGTAATTAAAAGCGCGCCTTGGGCAGTTGTTGTTTTTTCAATTGGTATGTATGTCGTTGTCTATGGTTTGAGAAATGTTGGTTTAACGAATGCACTCGGAGACTTAATTGACTCCTTTGCCGGTAAAGGTTTGTTTGCGGCAACAGTCGGAATGGGATTCCTGGCAGCTGTCCTTTCTTCGATAATGAACAATATGCCTACGGTGATGATTAATGCCCTTGCCATCCAGGGAACTCAAACGGAGGGAGTCATTAGAGAGGGCTTGATTTATGCCAATGTCATTGGCTCGGATTTGGGACCAAAGATCACTCCTATCGGTTCATTAGCTACGCTCCTATGGCTTCACGTGCTTTCTCTTAAAGGAGTAAGAATCACTTGGGGGTACTACTTTAAGATAGGTGTTGTATTGACCATCCCAACCCTATTGATCACGCTTGTAGGTCTTTACGTATGGCTTACAGTCATTCATTAAACCGGAAACCGGAATGTAAAGGAGACGAGAAAGAAGATGGAAAAGAAATTGGTTTACTTTTTGTGTACGGGAAATTCCTGCCGATCGCAAATCGCTGACGGATTCTTGAAAGCATTGGGTAGCGGTAAATATGAGGTAAAAAGCGCAGGACTTGAAGCGCACGGATTAAATCCAAGAGCAGTTCAAACTATGAAGGAAGCCGGTATTGATATTTCCAACCATACATCAGATGTAATTGATCCTGAAATTTTGAGTAAAGCCGACTACATTATTACTCTTTGTGGACACGCCAACGACAACTGTCCCGTCGTCCGCAACGAGAAAGCGGAAAGATGGCATTGGGGGTTTGACGATCCTGCAAAGGCAACGGGAACGGAGGAAGAAATTACAGCTAAGTTCCGTGAGGTTCGTGATTCGATTCAAGCCCGTATCGAACAATTCGTGAAAGAAGGCAAATAAAGTTATGTTACGTATGCACGTTGCGATTAATTGCACTGACCTGTCTAGATCCTTAGAGTTCTACAAAGCCTTTTTCGGTACTGAGCCCACAAAGGTTAAAGACAATTATGCAAAGTTTGAACTGGATAACCCAGCGCTTCACTTCTCCCTGAACGTTAGACCGTTTGAAAAGAACGGTGTTTTAAATCACCTGGGGTTTCAGGTTCATGGTACGGAAGAAGTATTGGAAATGGGCGAACGTCTAAGAACAAGCGGTTTGCTGCTAATTGACGAAATGAATACCACTTGTTGTTATGCGGTTCAAGACAAGGTTTGGGTTTACGACCCTGACGGAAATGCATGGGAAATCTTCTATACCAAAGAGGATTCCGAATTTGAATCCGCAGGAGCTCCACGGGATCTGTCCTTATGCTGTGCGCCTCCTTCGGCACCTGTATCCGTTGAATTCACTTCATTTAAGAAAAAATAAGGGGGCAACTATGCAAAAAAATTATCATAGCCTAATTGATGAGAAAATATTCTTCGGTGGCGCAGCCGATGTTGAAGATATGCTCAATAGGAAATGGGGCTTCCTACTATCGAAGCCCCATTTCCTTATTCATATGATCTAGCAGCAGGTAGTATCGCAGCAATCTTGGTTTTGCTCTTCGGTAGTGCAGCATTGATCATCACAGCATTGTTGGTTGTAAAGAACCATTGAAATCACCTCCTTCGCAGAGTATAAAACGTATTCAAGATCTAATTGCATACATGTCCCATCCTAAACGATAACTTGCATTTTGCAACTATAAACCGAAAAAGAAATCCTCCATTATTTCGGAGGAACACAACAAGAACCGGAGCTTTTCATTGCATGGTTAAGCAAGTCAATTGACCGTATGACCGTTTCTCTCTCAAATGGAGTCATACTGGATAAAACTCCTGTAAGCTGGGCATTTACTTGATAATTAATTTGATTTTCAATCGCCAAGCCTTCGGGAGTTAACGATAATATATGGATTCGGTTATCTTGGGGATGTGGCGTTTTCTTAACCAATTCCTTATCTGCCAAGGCTTTTACTTGCCGGCTAAAGGTCGTGATATCAATTCCCAACGCTCCTGCTATATCCTGCATGGATGGATTATGCTGACGATTGATTTCATAAAGAATATGGCTCTGAGATAAGGATATATCCGAGCCGCAACAGTTCTCGCAGCATTTCTCATTAAGAAAACCAAAGTTTCGTGCAAGGAGCTGAAATGTGCTTCGTAAGTTTTCCATTGTTCTCACCTCATGCTTAAGTTATATCACACATACTTGCAAGTTGCAAATATAAAATGTATACTTTAGCCAATAAAATGAATCCGGGAGGTTTTCTTCATGTTAGATGTCTTAATCATTGGGGCTGGACCCTATGGAATATCCTTAGCGGCTCACGCTGTTGTAGAGGGTCTGTCATATAAGTTAATCGGATACCCGATGGACTTTTGGAAAAATCAAATGCCTCAAAATATGTTTATTCGTACACCTCACGAACTGGTTAGCTTCTCGGACCCACAGGGAAAGTACACGCTGCAAAGCTTCTCTAAGGAAACCGGTACAATGATTGGTACACCGTTGCAACGAACGATTTTCGTCAAATATGCAGCCTGGTTTATTCAAAAAACAGGCGTTGAGTACATACCTGATTTAGTAAGCAATGTAACGAAAGACGGCAGCACATACATCGTTACTACGAAAATGGGAGGAGTGTACGAAGCAAAAAACGTCATTATTGCAACGGGAATTCAACATTTTACATACATTCCCGAAATATTAACTGAATTCCCCGAAAGCTTGGTAACTCATACCTCAGGGTACACCAGCTTTGAACAGTTTCAAGGGAAAAACGTTGCTGTTATTGGAAGTGGTCAAAGTGCGTGGGAAGCCGCTGCGTTGCTGTATGAAGCCAATGCAAAGGTTGAATTGATTTATCGTAGAAATAAACCGATGTTTATTAAACCAAACAAAAGCCAAGAAAAACTATTACAGCTGATTGGCCATGTTTTCTTTAAACTGCCTTTGTTCGTGAAAACAAAATTGTGGAATATAGCTTCTGAAACGGTTCCCATTGCTCTTTTTTTGCGCCCCTATGTGGAGGGCAAGGTTCATGAAACCAGCGGTGTTACCATGGATTCCGTTTCGGAATGGCGAAGTAAGATTAGAATCGTCCTTTCTGATGGGACGGAACGAATTGTAGATCACATCCTTACTGCAACCGGCTACAAAATGGATATCGGCAAGCTGCCATTTCTTGATGGTGACTTGCGGGAAGATATTACCCGGGAAGAAAATGCTCCTCGATTACCCAAGCTAAACAAGAACTTTGAATCGAGTCAAAAAGGTCTATTTTTTGCCGGCCCGTTATCTTCACATAGCCATGGGCCAACATTTCGATTTCTTCTTGGTGTAGATAAAACGGCAAAAACTATCATTAATTCGTTGCACGCACCCGATGAGTAAAGCAAAAGCCGCCACCGATTTCCCCCAAATATCATTGCCGCGATTCAGCGTCCGCTTTACGTCCGGAACTTAAGCGATATTCGCCGGGCGTCATCTTCTTCAGCTCCCGGAAGATGCGCGAGAACGTTTGAAACGAACCGAAGCCGACCTCGACGGCAATATCGATGCTCTTCATATCGGTCGACAGCAAAAGGCTGCAGGCATGCCTAATCCGCACTTCGTGAAGGAAGCGTACGAACGTCTGGCCCACATGCCGCTTGATTTCCTTACTCAGCTGAGGCTCGCTCCTGTCAAAGCGCTGAGCCAGCCCGGAGAGCGTCAGCTCCTCTCGATAGTGCTGGTGGATGTAATGGATGATATACCAGATGCTCGTATCCGGTTCTGCGTTCAACTGCCGCTCGTTCCCCGCCGCCGTCGGGTGCTCACGCTTGTCTCGTGCCCGTGCGAACCGGATTAACAGCTCGGCCAATCGGAGCTTGATCATCGGCAGTCGCCAGGCATCTCCCGAAGCCAGCTCGGCAACGATGCTGCGGATCAGCGAGAGCCATTCCTCTGCGACTTCATAGGAGAGTTGCACGTAGGGAAGCGAGCTGGATTCGGTGTATAATAAGCGTTTCCATTCCTGCTCCGAAGGCAAAACGGAAAACAGTAAGCTCATATCGAACATGCAGTTGTACAGCTTCAGCGGGGCATCCGGCTTCGCGTGAAGCTCATGAACCTGATAAGGCAGCAGGAAGGAGAACGTGCCTCGCTGAAGCGGATGCCTTGTCCCATTGACGACCTCCCAGCCTTCGCCGTCGATGACCAAGGAGAACTCCAGAAAATCATGTCGGTGTGCAGGAAAGTGCCGCTGAATTTCATTAAGCGAGATGTGAAGAGGGAGCTCGGGTGAGATGTATACATAATCCGTCAGCTGCTTATTTGAAGGAAATACCGTCAAGCGGACCGCCTCCTCGGAAAAAGTTGAGACCTATCGTGAAAACTTAAGATGCTGCGACGCTCACTCTATTTTACGATAGAGGCATCACTTATGTCATTCCCCATATCGAAGGAGGCACATAAATCCATGACGATTCAGCTTATTGGAGCCCTGAAATCCAGCACTGTGATTACCCGATATCCCGGCAACCCTGTTCTTACCGCAGCAGACGTACCGTACAAGCCTGCGCTTGTGTTTAATGCCGGTGTTACCAAATATGAGGGCCGATACGTTATGGTTTTCCGTAATGATTACGGAGATCCTGCTACGCATACGCTAGAGCCAAGCAGCACGACGAATCTGGGTCTCGCCTATAGCAAGGACGGGATTCAGTGGGAGGTACAACCGAAGCCATGCTTCGGACTGAAGGATGAGGAAATCATCCGCACTTACGATCCGCGCCTTACAGTGATCGATGGACGCTGTTACATGTGCTTTGCTGTCGACACGAAGCACGGACTCCGCGGAGGGATCGCGGTAACCGAGGACTTTGAGCACTTTGAGGTGCTGCACCTGAGCCTGCCGGACAATCGCAACATGGTGCTTTTTCCCGAAAAAATAGGTTCAAAATACGTCCGGCTCGAGCGACCATTCCCTGTATACGGCCGTGGGGGGGGCGACCGGTTCGACATGTGGCTGTCCGATTCGCCGGACCTTGTGTATTGGGGCAATTCGGCGCTCGTACTCGGGGTAGAGGATATCCCGTTCGCGAACGATAAGATCGGTCCGGCCGCGCCTCCTATTCGAACTCCGAAGGGCTGGTTGACCACATTCCATGCCGTGGATCGGGATCCTTCCCGCGGGAAGAACGGCTGGGAAGCGGCTTGGCGCAAGCGTTACACCGCAGGCATTGCACTGCTGGACCTGGAGGATCCCAGAAAAGTAGTCGGACTTTACAAGGAGCCGCTCATGGCACCCGAAGCGCCCTACGAGGCAGAGGGCGGATTCCGCAACGATGTGATCTTTCCAGGCGGGATGATTCTGGAGGACGATGGAGAGGTAAAGCTCTATTACGGCGCAGCGGATACCGTAGAGTGTCTTGCGACAGCCCATGTGGATGATCTGGTCAAGCTCTGTTTGGAAGGAAAATAAGCTTCAACGCAAAAAGAAGGGGCTGTCTCTAGCGGACAGCCCTTTCATTAATCGGCAAACGGGCCTCCAGCTCGCGCTGTTGCAGAAGGTGATGACGGAAATGCATGTCGATAAGAGCAAACCACTCCTTGGCGTTTAACCAACCGAAGCCGCCGTGCTGTATTTTTCTGTGGGGATCGATCTCCTCCAGCTTCCCTGTCCATTCCCTCATGCGTTCCTGCACCCGATCGAGTCCGCACGCCAGGTCTTCTTTACTTTCGGTATTGCTTGGCGAATTTTCCGGCCCGTCCGGCAATTTGATTTTGACAGGGGGAAACGTGTGGCTTTCGAAAATGCGCTCTCCTGTTTCCGTCTTCCCAAGTGTGGGGTCTGCGGCCGCCGCCTTACAGAGCCCTACCTGATCCAGGTAGTCCAGTGCGGTTAGGATCAGATGGTCGTACATTTGGCCAAGCGACCATATCTCAGGCGAGGCTTGATAACGTAGCTGCTCTTCCGTGTATTGTGTCAAATCGCTTTTGTACGATAAAATCCATTGTGAATCGCCCAAGCAGATGCCTCCCCGGAAAACCGTATTTCCTAAATTGTACCATGCGTCGCGGCCTTAGGTTTCTTCTGAATTGCTCACCGGGATGCCGCATACCGATATACCGCAAAAGAAAACGGTGACGGCCTGGTGAACGAAAACTCCCCTCGGGAATCAGGCTGAAGCAGCTTGGATGAAGCCTCCTCATGACTCTGAGGAGTAATGACCCGGTCCTTGCTGTCCATTCGCGCAATCTCCGTAAGCCGCAGAGCTTCGCACGAGCCGAGCCCCCATAGCTTCAGCATGCGAGTTGACGACGGGTTCAGCTCCCGGATCACCAATAAATATCCGCTGTCGTCCCCCTGTAGGCTTTGCAGTCCCGTCCAGCCCGTTCCCGTAGGTTCATCACCGATAGGAAGCACATGCCCTGCCAGTATATCCTTGTGATACGGCTTAATCGCCTGAATCACAGCAGACAAGGCTGCCGTCTGAGCGGCGTCCAGCCCGGTAAGCTCCATCCACGCCAACGGATTCGCGAAGGCCGTCACTGCGTAGGAATACACCTGCCCGCAAGCGGCAGGGGCTAAGGGATCGTCAGCATACAGATCCTTGTTCCGGTTAACATTCAGAAACTCCATTTGCAGCTTCGAGGCCGGGACGAAGGGTGACAGCATCCAGAAATTCCGCAGCGTCCAATGGGGATAATAGTTCTTCCAATCGGTATAGCGGTTCTCGAGGAATAGATTGCCGTACTGCGTTTTACCCAGATAGCCAAGGCGCTTCTGGGATGTTGTGTCCAGGTTAAAGTCCACCTGACCGCCAGTTTCTTGTACGACCCGCCTGAGAATCCTGACGAAGCGGCTCTCCCCAAGCTTGGAGCGAATGTGTACTCCATCCATTTTGAACATACAAACGCCATGCTCCCGATGCAGCCACAGCAGGGTCTCAATATCCTTCTCCCAGTTGGCAAAATCGTTCTCCGAATCCGGGGAGTACCACAAGCCCAGCTTGATGCGAAGCTGCTTCGCCAGCTCGGTGACGGGCGCCAAGCCGCGGGGAAACCGCTCCGGATGAACCGTCCAGAAATCGCCCCCACCGTTGTAGTAATCGCTCCACCGCCCGCCGGCCGTTTTGGCATTCACCGAATTGGTGGTAACGCCTTTCTGCCATCCGTCGTCGATCTGTACGACGTCAATCCCAAGTCGAGAAGCCGCATGCAGCTCAGCAAGTAAAAATTGCTCACCAACCCGTCCGTCTCTTGAGCGATCTCCCCATGTATTGCTCATCACGAAGCTGTCGCGCTCCGCATGGAACTCCCGAAGGCAGCGGTGGTATTGATGGATCAGCTCGTATCCGCTAAGCTCATTGCCGTCATAAACCCCTACCGTAACGCCATAGGACGTCACTTCCTCTTGCTGCGCAAGAGTATCCGCATCAAAGCCTGTGCCGACTACCGACAAGCAGATGCCTTCAAAATGCAAATCCATTCCCCGATCCTGCACGTGCCCGGTCGGCGTGGCGCTTTCCTTAATCACAAGCAGGCCGCTACTCCGCAAGCTGCTGCTCAGCAAGAGGATGCTGCCGCGTAGTCCCCGCTTTTCGTTCTTGTACAGCAATCCTGACTCCCGGCTGACCAGGTTATTGTTGACATCCGTCCGGTCCCGGAAGCTGACGGTTTCCCAGCGGCAGTGGAGCTCCTGCAGGTCCAGCCGGTCACAATAATCGTTGTTGCCGGAGGAGTGCTGCTTATGGTTATCATCCAATTGCAGAACAGGGGGTAAGCCGACACCGCCGAATGAATCGGGAGAGCCGACCGGAATCGCAAAGCCTCCCTGTACCGCAATGACATCCTCAGGCAGCGAAGTCAGCTCATGTCGAATGAAAGCAGCGGCCGGGTAAACCCTGACGGTGAGTCGAACGAATCGGGACATCCCTCCGAACAGCATGTTGACATCCGTCCGAAGATGCGATCTGCCAACGCCGCAATCATCATCCACTGAGGTATTGGCAGATACAACCGTCAACCGGGAACCGGCAGGCAGCCAGGGTACGTCGAACAATGCGGCATTCGAATTCTCTCTCAGCCATTCCTTGCCTCTCTGTTTGTCCAGAACGGACACGTTCACAGGCCTTCCGCAGGCAAAGGACCAGCTTCGTTCGATCCGGCTGTTTCCGATCCGAAGCACCGATCCTTCGATTCCGACATAGCAGTCTTCCCAAGTCATGAAGCTGTCCATATCAAAACACACCTCCGAGTGGTATAATATTTGTCATCTAAAATGATTATAAGACCTTGTAATTTCTTGTTAAACAGTAAATATTTGTCCTGAGGTGGTACGATATTGTGCAGACGTCATATGGTTTTCGATATACGGAGGATGAGGGCAATCATTTGCATAAGCTGTTCTCCATCGGGCACGGCTGTGCGAAGGATGGCTCCTATCGATGGAACGGACTGAAGCGGGAAGGCAAGGGGATTATTTTTCAATACACCTTGAAGGGAGAAGGCCGGCTTCGGTATGGGAAGGAGCACTATTCGGTTCCGAAGGGGCTGGCATTCACGGTGGCAATTCCAAGCGATCATGAGTATTCCTATGATGGTGCCCGGTCCGGGGAGGGCTGGGAGTTCTTATGGATCCGCTTCGAGCTGCCGGGGGAGGACTGGCTGACGCAAGAGCTGATGAAGCAGCATGGACCTGTTGTGGAGATAGGGGCGGAGGAACTGCCGATCCGGCTGCTGTGGGCCTTGTATCGCGATGCCGAAGCCAAAAGGCTCGGGGACCGGTTCGACCTGTCGCTGCGAATCTACGAGTGGCTAATAGCCCTGCAGCGTTCCTTGCTTAGCCGGGCCTCCTATCGAACGGAGGAGATTCCGAAGGCGTATCGGCGTGTGACGTCATTCATTGACAACCACTATGAGCAGGATCTCTCGCTTGATCAGCTTGCTGACATTGCCGGCTTGAATAAATATCACTTGTGCAAAAAGTTCTCCTCTTACCTAGGCGTTTCTCCCATGGATTATGTTCGAAACCGAAGGCTGGAGAGGGCGGCGGAGCTGCTGCGCACGACAGCTCTGCCGATAACGGATATAGCGGGACTCTCCGGCTTCAGCAATGTCAGCTACTTCGGCAAAGTGTTTCGCAGAATCATCGGCATGTCCCCAAGTACGTATCGTGAGGCTAAGGAGGGACACGTGCAAAGTCATCTGCGGCTTCTGGAATAGGTATCAGGGCTCGGGCCGGTATGCTATATTGAATGTAAACTTACTCGCCTAGCCGACTTAACGATCTGGAGGTCATTTCCATGCAAGCCGTTCGGCTTTTCTTCCCCTTGAGGGTAAAATTCATATTGCTATTCTGCGTTTTGATTACGGTCCCGCTGACGACGATTGGCGTCCTAAGCTACAGGCAGTATATGAGTCAGGTAGAAAAGGACGCCAACAATTACACCGGTCAAATTGCAAATCAGATCCTGAACAGCATCGACCGCTATTATAAAGAGATGGACCGACTGACGACCGCGCCTTATTATGACCAGTCGGTTATGCATATTCTGCGGAGCCGGCTAACCGAGAGCTCCAGGGATTTCGTGCCGCTGGAGGAAATCAACAGAATGAGCCTGCTGATCTCATCGCTGGCAGCCGAAAGACCGGAGATACAAAACATTCTGATCTTCGCGATGGATGGTGTGCTGTTTACCAATACGGACGATTCCGTGAACAAATCGTGGAGCCAAGAAGCCACCTCCTGGATGGAGTCCGTGATTGCTGCGGATGGGGCGATTGTCGCCATCCCGCCGCACAGCGCCAGATACTATAAGTCCGGAGAGCAGAGGGTCATCTCGCTGGCCCGGGTCATTCGGGATCCGCAAAACCATCAGCATCTGGGAATTGTTAAGATCGATCTAACGCAGCGGGGGTTCGCCAGCATCTTTGGGCTTAAGGACATGAAGCCGGATACGGTGATCCATGTCGCGAGCAGCCAAGGAGCGACGCTGTATTCTTCTCTGGAAATGCAGGACCTCATGCTGGGGAAGTCTGAAGGGGGACCGTTCTTCCTAACGGCGGAGGAGTATTCTCCGGTATCGGGCATTGTAGTCAAAGCGCTCGTGCCTGAAGAGGATCTGAAGAAAAATGCCAGAGCCTTGATCCGATACAGCTTATTCGTGTCGGCTGCGGCTTTGCTGTGCGCATTTCTGCTGTCTGGCTTTCTGGCGGCAAGGCTGACTCGGCCAATCCATCATTTGGCAGCCACGATGAGGAAGATTCAGCGGGGAGAATTCAAGGAGAGAGCCAAGGTAACCTCCCGCGACGAAATCGGATGGCTGACGGAAGGCTTCAACACCATGGTTTCCGAATTGGACAGGCTCGTCCACCAGGTCTACGAAAGCGAGCTCCGGGAGAAGGAAGCCCAGCTGTCCGCTCTTCAGAGCCAGATGAACCCGCATTTTATATATAACACGCTGGAATCCATTAATGTAAAAGCGCTGGAATGGGGAAACACAGAGCTTTCCGAGGCTGTAGTGAGCTTGGGAAGACTGCTGCGCTACACGGTAGACAGGCATGAGAGGTTCGTCCATCTGGAGGATGAGCTGCAGTTTGCCGAGGCTTATCTGCAAATTCAGTCGTTTCGGCTGGGGGACAAGCTCAGTATGCAGATTGAATCCGATCTAAGCCTCGGTTCCTGCCTGATGCCGAAGCTGATTCTGCAGCCGCTTGTGGAGAACGCCATCGAACACGGCATGAAGGACGGCCCGTTTCCGATCCACATTCAGATTCGGGCATGCTGCGAGGAAGAGGATTTGCTGATTTATGTGGAGGATAACGGCAAGGGAATGACGCCCGCCCAAATGTCGCAGGTGGAGCGGAGCTGGCGTGAGCCGGATCAGCGGCGCGGTACAATCGGCTCCTTCGGAGTTAGGAAGAAGGGCTTTGCCCTGCGCAATGTGAGCGAAAGGCTCCGGCTGCTGTACGGACCGGGCTACGGCATCAGCTTCGATAACCATCCGAAGCAGGGAGCGTCCTTTTGTATACGTATACCTTTACAATGGGGGAATGAGGAATGAAGCTGAATATATTGTTGGTTGAGGATGAGTCTACGATTCGGAGCGGATTTCGCAAGGTGCTGGAGGACGTAATTGGAGGCGTTCATGTCGCGGGGGAAGCCTCCAACGGCCGGGAAGCCTTGGAATGGCTGAAATCGCATACGACAGACGCCGTGTTTACCGACATTCGCATGAAGGAAATGAATGGAATTGACCTGATCAAGCGCTTGAAGGAGCAGAGTCCTGCCCTTCCGGTGGTGATCATAAGCGGATATAACGACTTCGTGTACGCCCGGGAAGCGATCCGGTATGAAGCCGTAGACTATCTCCTGAAGCCCGTAGAGACGGCAGAGCTTGCCCAGGTGGTGGAGCGGCTCAAGAAGCGGACCTTGAAGGGAAAGCCGGACAGCAGCCCGCCGAAGGAAGCGGAGGAGCGCCAGGTTATCCGCAGAGTGAAGGAATTGATAGGAGACCGCTTGGAGCAGGATATCTCGCTGCAGTACTTAGCCGATCAGGTGCATTTGAACCACCGGTATTTGTCCGTGCTGTTCAAGTCGGAGACAGGGCAGAATTTATCCGATTACGTGACCCAGGTCCGGATGGAAAGAGCTAAGCAGCTTCTTAAGGATACTCAAATGAAGATCCAGGACATCGCCAAGCTATCCGGCTACCCGAACGTCAAATATTTTATGCACCTGTTTAAGCAGAATATCGGCTGCACTCCTTCAGAATACAGAGAAAACAACAATACAATTTAAACCTTTTCTGAACGCAGTGTCATTATGAGCGGAAGGTGATTGCTATATAATGTGCTTGTAAGCGCTTATATATCGTAAAGGGGAGTTATGACATGAACAAAATGTGGAAAGCCGCACTAACCATAGTGCCTGTGGCTCTAGCAGTGACTGCATGCGGAGGCGCTCAGCCGTCGCAATCCTTGCAGCCGGGCACATCAGGAGCCGATCAGGCGAAGCCCGCCAAGAACGTAAACCTGAAATTCAGCTTCTGGGGCAACGATACTCACAAGAAGATGTACGAGGATATCATTGCTAAATATAAGGAAAAGCATCCTAACGTATCCGTCGAAATCGTAACGATCCCGTTCGCGGATTATCAGCAGAAGCTGTCGATCATGAGCGCGTCCAAATCCGCTCCGGATATCGCATGGATGGCCGAGCGCATGATTCCGCAGTTCCTCTCTGCCGGTCAGTTGGCGGATCTGGAGCCGCTGAAGAAGGATGCGGACTATAAATACGATGACGTCATCCCGTCCACACTGAACCTGGTCACGAAGGACAGCAAGGTGTACGGCATCCCGTTCTCTACGCCGCCGATGATGATTTATTACAACAAAACGCTGTTTAAAGAGAAAAACCTGCCTACGCCGACGGAATTATATAAGCAGGGCAAGTGGACCTACGATGAAATGATGAAGGCCGCCAAGGCGTTGGCGAATCCCGCCAAAGGCATATACGGAGTGAATTTTGTACGTAACGGCTGGCAAAATTGGCCGGATGCGATGCAATCCCATTTCAACGCGTACGGAGCTTCCTTGTTTAATGCCGACGGAACGGCCTTCACCTTGAATTCGAAGGAAGGCGAGCAGGCGCTGCAGAGCTACTCGGATATGATCTTTAAAGATAAGGTGCATCCGAAACCGGGAGATCAGACGACCTTCGACACGGGCAAAATCGCCATGCAGAAGGAGCTGTTCAGCTACATGGGCAAGGCCAAGGCGGTAAAGGACTTTGAGTGGGACATTGCTCCACTGCCGGCCGGTCCGAACGGTCCGGGAACAACCATCGGTTATGCCTCCTACACAATCTTGAAGGATTCGCCGAATTACGCGGAAGCGCTGGAGCTGCTGAAGTTCATGACGAACCCGGACAATATGAAGCTGACCTCCCAATACTTCGTTCCTAGCCGCAAATCGATTCTGGAGTCCGAAGATTTCCTGAAGCAGGGACCATCTGCGGAAAGCGTCAAGTTGTCTGTTGTGGATCAGATGCCGAAAGCCAACTCCTTGCCGTCGCACAAAAATTGGCAGCAGATCGATACGAAGATGCAGACAATCATGGATTATCTGTACGCCCAAAATTCTTCCGTGAAGGATGTATTGACGAAAGCGGAAAAAGAGGTCGGACCTTTATTGAAATAGAGAAAGAGGCAAGCCGCCCCGTATGGGGCGGTTAAGCCTTGGGAGCAGGAAGGAGTGACGCTGAATGAATACCTTACAGAATAACGCAGCTATGGCGAACCGTCCGTACAACGTTGCAGGGAAAAAGAAAAGCAAGCTGCATGCAAGAGATCAGTGGTACGGGTATCTATTCATATCCCCCATTGTGCTGGGATTCGCGGTTTTCATGCTGGTGCCCATCGTTTGGGCGTTTGTGATGAGCTTTACGAATGAGTCGCTAATGGGCTCCTCCCAGTTTATCGGATTGAATAATTATACACGCGCATTTACGGAAGATCCGCTATTCTGGACGTCCGTCGGCAACACCCTTTACTTCTCGGCAGGTCTGATTCCGCTCAATCTGCTGCTGGCGCTGGGGCTCGCTGTGCTTCTAAACCGAAAACTCCCGGGAATCGGCTTGTTCCGTACGGCTATCTTCACCCCGGTCATCACATCGATTGTCGTCTGGGCGATCGTATGGAAATATATTTTCGCTACGGACTCCGGATTAATCAACCAAATTCTTCAGCTGTTCGGCATTACCGGTCCCGCATGGCTCTATAGCTTCGAGCTGGCTATGCCGGTGGTCATCGTCATTAGCGTATTAAAGAATGTCGGACTGAACATGGTCATTTTCCTTGCGGCCCTGCAGGATGTTCCTGCGATGTATTACGAGGCGGCTAAGCTGGACGGCGCCTCCAAGCCCCGCACCTTTTGGTCCATTACACTGCCTATGATTTCTCCGTCGGTATTTCTGGCGCTGGTGCTGACCTTGATCGGGTCCTTAAAGGTGTTCTCCCAAATCCAGGTGATGACGGACGGCGGTCCGGGTACTAGCACGCACGTGCTGGTCTATTATATTTACAAGACGGCCTTCAAAAATTTCGAATTCGGCTATGCTTCCTCCGTCGCATTCATCTTGTTTTTCCTGGTGCTGGTGCTGACTCTCGTTCAGTGGAATTTGCGAAAAAGGTGGGTGTATCATGAGCAGTAAGCTGGCGCAAAACGGTCCAATTTACGCCCTCTTGACCGTCATCTCCATCGTGGTCTTGTTTCCTTTCCTGTGGATGATCACCACCGCATTGAAGGATCCGACCAAAATTTTCATGTTTCCGCCGCAGTGGATTCCGGACCCGTTCGTCTGGAGCAACTTTGTGAATGTGTTCATCAAGCAGCCTAATTTTCTGTTGTATTTTTGGAACAGCTTGTATATTGCGGCCGTGGTAACGATAGGTACCTGCCTCATCTCCGCACTGGCCGGCTACGCCTTCGCCAAGATTTCGTTCAAGCTGCGAAATGTGATTTTCCTCATTCTGCTTAGCGGGATGATGATTCCGACCGAGGTCACCGCCATTCCGATGTTTGTTTGGATGACGAAGCTGGGTCTCGCTGACACGCATTTCCCGTTAGTATTCCCGCCAATGCTGGGGCGCGAGGGGCTGTTCGGGGTGTTTCTGCTCAGGCAGTTTTTCATCACGGTACCCGGCGAGCTGGATGAGGCGGCCAAGATCGACGGCTGTACGCCTTGGAAGACGTTCTGGCGGATTATGCTGCCGCTTGCAGGCCCGTCCTTGTCGACGCTGGCCATCTTCACCTTCCTGCACAGCTGGGACAACTACTTCGATCCGCTCATTTTTATCAGTACGGATAAGCTGTTTACACTGCCAGTCGGGCTGAAGCTGTTTACGGATGCGGCAGGGACCGAGTGGAATCTTTTGATGGCTGCATCGGTATTGGCTACACTACCGCTCATGCTCGTGTTTTTCTTCGCGCAGAAGCGCTTTATCGAGGGTGTTGCCATGACGGGGCTGAAATAATAATAGAAGCATAGGGTAAGAGCCGCCAAGGAAGCACAACGACGGGCGGCTCTTTTTCGTCTCATGAAGCTGAAGTGTCGAATGCTGCCCGGCGGGCCCGTCTCCGTTAGCCTATCTCTTGCCAAGAAAGGAGATTGAGCCCGGCATAATCGGGGCCGATTCATTGCGTAGACATTTCATCCCCCGACAGGACCTCGCTCCTAAGCCAATCCGCTGTAAGATGCGGAGCTTCAATCGGAAATTGATGGCCGTAAGGGAGCGTGTCGGCGTCGAAGCGGCGGTACCGTGCCGGCAGGCCAAACGCGCCGTCCCGCTCGCCTAGCAGCATCCGAACCTTGTCCGGATTCCAGGTTTCCGGCCGCAGCTCGAAGGAGCGGTCATGCGTCAGTACCGACATCGCCCAAGCGTTCGAATGACGAATGCGCGGCGATCGAAGATCCCGGATCGTTGCTGCGACATACCTTTCCAGCGTCTCGCCCCCCTTGGGGAAATCCCCCCCTTTTCGCAGCTCGCTCTGGAAGGCGGCAGGCTTCAGACGCTTCAAGACCGTCCCGGTGATTGCCGCATACCGATATTTGGCCGAAATGGGCTGCAGGACGGGTTGCAGCAGAGCCAGCTTCCGAATATGAGGCTCGATTCGCTCCATGACCTTTGCGGCAATCAGCCCGCCGAACGAGTGACCGGCCAAGATGACCGGCTCCTGCAGCCCAAGAATGAGTTCGCTTACGACGTTAACGCAGTCCTCGATCAAGGAAGAGCCGTGAGAGACCGGGGTTCTGCCGAATCCCGGCAGGTCTACGATGATCGTTCTATGGCCCTTCAGCCGTTCGGCGACGGGGACGAGCCGATCCGCGCTGCTGAACGTACCGTGCAGCAGCACAATCGATGGCCCTTCGCCCTCCTGTTCCAACGTGACGACCTTGGATCTTCGCTTTTGTATGAACCCCTCCGGGGCTGCGGTTTCCGGGTGGGATAACCGATAATCCAGATCGGAGATGACGAAAGGGAGGGTGCCCTTCACCAAGGAGGTGCCGCCCTGGCCCTGTTTCTCCTCAATGAGCCGCTTCGAGTGAACCGGAAAGTCCCGATTCACGATAAAGTTCATGGATTCCGAGGGGACGCCGAGCAGGTCCCCGACGCCTGCGCCCAAAGCGGCCTTCAGCAGCGTCGGAGGAACGCTTCCGATCGGCCGCATCATCCGCAGCTCCGTCGCGATCGTGCCGATCAGCGAGCTCATAGTAGGACTGCTGCTCCGGGGATCCAGCAAGTAATATGTATCGCTGGCGACATCTTCCCTGCGGACGAGGTTTGCGATGAACGAAGCGACATGGTTCAAGTGCACCATAGGCAGCCAGTATTTATCTCCTCCTGGTGCAAGGGGCATCAGGTTTCTGCGTACGGCGTCCACCAAAATGCCGAGTCCCCCAAGCTGTTCGGTCTTCCCGGTCACGGAGTCGCCGATCACAACGCTCGGGTTAACCGTGGATAACGGGATTGCGTGCTTATGGAGCGCTTGCCGGAGGTAACCGTCCGCTTGGAATTTCGAACGTTCGTACGGCGGGGCATGCCGGAGCGCGGCGTCTTGGTTCGTCAGCGCGTTCGTTTCGTCGTAAGGACTCATGAACCCGACGATATGGATAAATTGCTTCAACACACGTTTTCGATGAATTTGCACAGCCAACTCCGCAAGCTCCTTCGCGGGCAGAAGAAATGCGCGTTCCGCTTCTGTCGAGCTCAGCCGAATATCCATAGGACCGCCGGCGTGGATGATCACATCGACGTCCCCGATTCGCTCGTAATCGGCCTCGTTCATGCCTAGTTTCGCATGCGATAAATCCCCGGTGACCGGTTGAACCGTCTGTGCCGCACCTGGCGGCAGCTGCGCGATCGCCCGACGGAAGCGTGCCAAGTCGCGCACCAACGCGTACACCTCGTGGCCTTGAGCCGTTACCTCGGCCAGGATAGCCTTACCGATGAAACCGGTCGCGCCGGTTAGGAAAATTTTCAACATAAACTCCTCCTTGGTTTCAAATAACTAGTACTACATAGTACTAATCACTCCAAAAAAAACGCCTAAGCGATTAACGCTCAAGCATAAGCATGGAAGCTAGACCCAGCCGCAGTTCCTCCAGCACCTGGGGACGTCCGCAGGCCTTCGCAACGAACAGCGCGCCTTCGACGGAGGTCACGATGAGAGCGGCCGTCGCCGCCGTCGGCACATTCGGGGAGAGCTCTCCCCTCTGCTTCCCGGACTCCAGAAGCCGTTCCACCCCGGCCAATTGCCGGTCGAAGAACGCTTTGATTTTCGCTGCAGCCTCTTCGGAGGTATGGGCCGTTTGCGTATACAGCGTGAGGAAGGGACAGCCCCCGAGAATGTCCTGCTGCTCCTGCCGGTCCGCGAACAGGCGAAGCATTCGGTCCAGGCGGTCCGGAATCGATAGCTCATCTTGTGACAACACAAGCGAGATTTGCCGGTCGTACCCGTCAATCAGTTGATCAACGATGGCGAGTAACAGCTCTTCTTTGTTTTTGTAATGGTAATAGATGTTGGTTTTTGACACGTTGCTGACGGCGACGATGTCGTCCATGCTTGTCAACTGGTACCCTCGAGTCAAGAAGAGCGACGCAGCCGTTTGAAGCACCGTATCCTTGTTGGATTGACGCGTTGGATTCTTTTTCATAATTAGTACTATACAGTACTAAACCATCGGGTGTCAAGTCAGTGTTTTTTTTAATCCATAATCAGGATGATCATCCAGTATCAAGTATACCGAAGCTCTAGTCAATGAACCATTTCCTTTTTTAACGGGGGACCCCACTTTAGATGACATCTTTGCTGAGAATCACGTATTTGTTCATGAATTAGAGGATTGGGTGATTGGATGTTGCAGGTCCTGCGGGTACGATGACGGTACGTTTCCTGAAGGGAGGGAATCAGGTTCCATTATTGCGCGCTGCTGTCAGTACCTATTCATTCACAAGGAGGTTCGATATGAAAAAATGGATGGCGCTCCTGTTGTCTGTTGTAATAGCCGTCACCTTATTCCAAGTGCCGATGCCCTCAGCCAGAGCAGCCTATGACGCGCTGCCGGCCTTCCCGGGAGCCGAAGGCTTCGGCTACGCTGCGACGGGAGGACGCGGCGGCGAAGTGTATCACGTTACCAGCTACGAGCTCACCGGTCCGGGTACATTTCACGATGCGCTGATGACCGCAGGCACGACACCTCGCACGATCGTTTTCGATATTTCCGGTGAAATCACCATTCCGCAAATGGTAGTAAGGAACAAATCCAAGATTACGATTGCGGGACAAACGGCGCCGGGAGACGGCGTAACGATTCGCGGCAACAATATCCGCTTTATCGAGTGCAGTGACATTGTCATTCGTTATTTGCGTTATCGCATGGGAGTTCAAAGCTTCCAAGACGACACAATGTATTTTGAGGATTGCCAGAATGTGATCATCGACCATTCCTCTTTCTCGTGGGGGACGGATGAAGTATTGTCCATCAAGAGCAAGAATTACGACAATCCGAAATCCAAAAATATTACGGTGCAATGGTCGATCATATCGGAAGGTCTCCTGACTCACTCCATGGGCGGCTTGATCGAGATGAATACAATCTCCATGCATCATAATCTTTATGCCCATAATAACGATCGCAATCCGAAAACGAAGGGGCAGATCGATTTTGTCAATAATATCGTTTATAACTGGGGCGGCTATCCGTATGTAGCCGGTGGCGAATCGGGCACTCAAGGCTATGGGAATGTCGTAGGCAATTATTTTATCGCAGGCTTGAATTCGGCGGATCCCCAGTATGCGGTTGTTCGCGGCAACGAGAACTATCGTCTTTACCTTGCCAACAACCGGATCGACAGCAATAAGAACGGTGTTCTTGATGGGGCGGATACCGGCATCGGGATGATGGAAGTGGAACGGCCTAGTCTTATTGTGCCGGAGCGTTTCGAGTATCCTCCTGTCCATACGCAGGAGCCGGAGGTTGCCTATAGGCATATTCTTGGCTATTCCGGTTCATCTCTTGCCAGAGATGCCGTGGATAAACGGGTAGTGGATAGCGTGCGCAAGCAAACCGGAGTGATCATCGGTCATGAGAACGATGTAGGAGGCTTCCCTCAGCTGGCGAAGGGTACGGCTCCTGTGGATACCGACCGTGACGGCATGCCGGATGCTTGGGAGACGGCGAACGGCTTGAATCCGCTCGATGCGGAGGATCGCAACGCGGACAGAAATGGAGACGGTTACACGAATCTGGAGGACTACCTGAATGAGCTGGCCGCGCCGGGCTTTCCCGCCCATTATCCTTTGACCCCGCCGGCATGGTCGGGCACACCGTTCGTTCCTCCGACGAAGCCGGCTCCGGAGCCGGAGGAGAAGCCGGTGCGGAGTATGGACGGGAGGTCGATCCGCAGCGTTGTTATCCATGACAACAGCGGCAGCGGGGCGGTCAACGAGGCCAACTGGTCCATCCAAGACAATCTTCAGGCAGGGGACTACGTAGCCGGCGACCGGCTGACCGGGAGCAAAACCTATCGATTCGTTACGATTCCGGACGAAGTGAAGGGGATGGAATGGATTCGTTCCCCCGTGGCCTCCAGAAGCGCGACGAGCCCGGATCTGGTCTCCTTTTACCTGGCAGCGGATGCCGATGTGTATGTCGCCCACGATGCAAGAATCTCCCCTAGGCCAGAGTGGCTGACATCCTCTTACGAGGATACGGGGTTAACCATCACAGATGACCAGCCGGTGCAGTTCAAGCTATTCAAGAAGCGTTATGCTGCAGGCTCTCACGTAGTAATGGGACCCAATCAAAATACATCGAGAATGAACTATTTTGTCATCCTGAAGCAGGTGAGTCCCGGTACACTCCCGCCAGCCCTAGCGCCGACGGGACTAACAGGCCAGCTTAAGGACGGCCCTTCCGTTACACTTCAATGGGAGGCTGTAAACGGGTCATCCTCTTACTTGATCTATCGATCCACTTCGATGGATCCTTATTTTAAAGTCATTGGCAGTACGGATTCGGGCACGACAACGTTCTCGGATACAGCCGTTCAGCTGGGGGTTACCTATCATTACAAGGTGGCCGCTTTGAACGCGGGGGGCGAATCTCCGCACACTGCCTCGGTTGAAATATTTGCCTACGATGCCTCGCAGCCGATTCCGCCTGCGCCGCAAGGATTGCAGGTTGCCTCTACGAAGAGTATCTCGGTGGGGCTGGAATGGACGCCGGTAACACAGGCTATCAGCTATGGGATTTACAGGGCTGCTTCCGCTGACGGGCCGTATCAGAAGGTCGCCCATACATCCGAGTCTGCCTATACCGACAAGATGTTGAGCCCTTCAACGACGTATTATTACAAGGTTACTACAACATCCATGGGTGGAGAATCCGCCTTGTCCGGCAGTATCGGCGTAACGACGAACCCTCCGGTGTCTGTTCCCGAGACGCCGGCAGGCTTGACGGCCGGTGCTGTAACGACTTCGTCGTTCACGGTGAGCTGGAATCCGGTTAGCCACGCGGAAACCTACCATGTTTACCGGAAGGCGAACGGCGAGAATGGCTTTGCCCGCATCGGCAGCACCACCTCCTCTCAGTATACCGATCAAAGCGTGAGTGCCGATCGTTCGGGCTACAGCTACAAGGTGAGCGCGGAGAACGAGATGGGCGAGTCGGGCCTGTCGGGCGAGCTTGAACTGGCTATGCCGCTGCCGGCGGTCCCTTCGAATTTGTTTGTCGGTTTAACGGGGGAAACGTTTGTCGGACTGATCTGGACGTCACATGGCGGTGCGACGCAATACAATATATATCGTTCGTCTGCAGGAGAACCGGCTCAATATGTCGGTTATGCCAAAGTAGATACGTTCTATGACCGAACCGTTCAGCCCGGAGTGGAGTACACCTATTATATCAAAGGCAGCAATGCCGCCGGGGAGTCGGCTTCCTCCAATACGGTAACGGTGAAGACCCTTGCTAAGGACGTAACGTCTCCTGTCACGACCACTGATGCCAAGTCCGGCTGGCAGAACACAGCCCAGGTGATTCGTCTGTCTGCCGTCGATGCCGAGGGCTCCGAAACTACCAGCTATTACAGCGTTGACGAGGGTCCGTTCACAATGGGAACCGAGGCTGTGGTCAGCACGGAAGGCGTGCATACGCTTCGGTATTACAGTATGGACTCGGCGGGGAACAAGGAAGCCGAACAGTCGGCAACGGTTAGCATAGATCTCACGGGTCCAACGATTCAACCGACGGTAACGACCGCGGTGTATCGCACCGATGCCGTACTGATCCCGTTCGACATCACCGATCCGCTTAGCGGCGTAAGCCAGGTGGAGGCAACGCTGGACGGCGCAGCCTTCAGCTTGCCTGTTAGCGTAGAGCCCTACACGTTACCGATTGGCGAGCACGTAATTGCGATCAGGGCGGCGGACCATGCAGGCAACGTCACGGTGAAGGAATTCACTTTGGCAGTCGTGATGGACCGCAATCAATTAGACGAAGCGCTGCAGCTGGCGAACGCGAGGGGAAAGATCAACAATCCGGGCGTGCTGAACAGCTTGAGTGTCAAAGTGAATCAAATTCAAAACGAGGGCAACCAAGCTCGGCTTGTCAACGCATTAAACGCTTTGGAGAATGAAGTGTCTGCCCAGGCAGGGAAGCATATCGATGCGGACTTTGCGAAGCAGCTGCTGGCTGATCTTGCCTATTTGAAGAAAGAAGCGAGTCAATAAGACTCTCCGAAACGGCTGCTCCCTCCTCATTGAGGGAGCAGCCGTTTATTTGTATTTTAGGGCGATGGTGTGGTGTGTTTCAGTTCATTCTTCTGCAGTACGCCTCCTAACAGGAACATTCCAAGCGAGAGGGCAAGGCAGACGGCCGTGAACACACCGATCGATGAAAATCCGCCGAATTGGACATACAAGATACCGGCCACCCATGCTCCGAGCGTATTGGCGCCGTTCATGGTTGAGTTGGCCAAGCTGGAGATCGTCCCCCGGATAGAGGAATGTAAGGAGATTAGTGCTTCCATGGCAATCGGGAACAAAATCCCAAGCGTTGCGAAGATGATAAGATAGACGAAGGTTACGTAACCGATGCCGGGTAAGTAAGGCGCCCCTATATAAAGTCCTGCAAGCAGCAGCATACCAAACGAAAATGCTTTGATCCGGCTGAGCTTTCGCGTGACGTATGCGCTAATCAGACTTCCCAGCAGCGTGCCGAAGCCGAGGAACATCATCACCGTGCCAACCTGCCCGACAGGCAGATGAAACCGGTCGGCAACCCACTTACCGACAAATGCGAAAGCGGTTCCGCTTCCCAAGTGAAGAAGGAGGTAGGCTAGAAAACCGCTTCTTGCCTTGGCGCTTGTGAGGAGCGGAACATAACGGCGAAAGACCGATGTCTTCTCCGCTTGACGGACAGTCGGCTTCATGTCCGGCAGCGAGGACCGGACCACGACCGCCAGCAGCAGCGCCGCGGCGCCAATGGTCCAGAACGGCACGGACCATGAGAAGACCGCTAGCCAGCTTCCGATCGGTACCCCAAGCGCTTGAGCGGCTGCCAGCCCCGAGAACGCAATGCCCATCGTCTTTGAGATGCGTTCCGGAGGCAGGACGGCCGGGATGGAGGCCCATACTTGCGGAGCTGTGAAAGCCGCGCTGACACCGGCAAGAAAACGGAATAGGCACATCGTCCAAAAGCTGTCGGCAAAACCGCAGAGGATCGTCGAAACGGCGAATCCGAGCAAGCCGCAGAGCATGACGACTTTACGGTTCCAGCCATCGGAGAGGGGTCCGGCGATAAGAGCAAAGATGGCCGATCCCAAAGTGTACGAGCCGATCATCCATCCGGCCCTTTCCGTTGAAACTGAAAATTTCGTCTGAAGAGTCGGGAGCAAGGGGGAAATCAGAAACGTATCCGTCCCGATAAGAAACATGATGAAGAAAAACAGCGCAGTCCATTTTCGCATAGTGATCGCTCCTTATGGTTAGTTGCTTGATGAACCTATTCTAAGTCATAATAGTGACAATACCTGTCATCAATCTTTTTGCTGTATAAATTTTGTTAAAGGTGCTGATTATCGTGACCAAATCGAAACGGCTTATGGAGCTCATGATGACGGTTAACCGCAAAAGACGCTTTAAGGTGCAAGAGCTTGCCGACGAATTCGGCGTATCCAAGCGTACGATTCTTAGGGATTTACAAGAGCTAAGCGAGCTTGGAGTACCTCTTTATTCTGAAGTAGGGCCGCACGGTGGATATCAGGTGGTAAGGGAGAGGGTACTTCCGCCGATTGCCTTCACGGAAGGGGAAGCCGCCGCCATGTTTTTTGCCGTCCATGCGCTGCGGCATTATTCCTCGCTGCCGTTCGAAGCGGAGTCCGCCTCAGCTCTGAGCAAGTTCTACCTTCACATGCCGGGAGACGTCCGAGATCGAATCGACAGTATGAAGCACAGGGTCGATTTCATTACGCCGACAAGGCGGGGCGATGCCCCGTGCTTAGCTATACTGCTTGATGCCGCCATCCATAACAAGGTGCTCGTAATCAATTACGGGTCGAAGGAGGAAGGGGAGACCAGCCGCAGAATCCAGCCGAGCTCCGTCTATGCGCATAACGGCTTTTGGTATTGTAAAGCGTACTGTTTCCTGAGACAGGGTCTCCGTGTGTTTCGGTGCGACCGGATCAGTGAGGCGGCGGAAGATACATCCGGCATTGAGCCGCTTGATTTAGACGATGTTTCCCTTGAACGGCGTGAGACGTACGAGCCGAGGGAGCCTATACGTTTGAGAGCGGAGCTGACCCGCATAGGAGTCCAGCGCTGCGAAGCCGAGCTCTGGCTTGCTCCCCTGCTGCGGGTGAGAGCAGATGGGGGCGGCACGATCGATACGGACGTGTCACGAAGTGACGTTCCTTTTTACACGGAATTTTTTATTTCCTTGGGAAAAGAAGTGGATTTGAAGGAGCCGGAGGAATTAGTAGAGTCGATCCGGAGAAGACTTTCCGAACTGCTGACCCGATACAGGCCATGAGGCTGAGCGGATTTTGACGACATCAAGCAATGATGCTAGAGTGGTAGTAACAATTATTTTTATGGATTGGAGCATGACGATGTATCGGAATTTGGAAGATTGCGTCTTGGATCTGGAGCGGGGAGGCCATCTGGTTCGCGTGAAGGAGGAAGTGGATCCTTACCTCGAGATGGCGGCGATTCACCTGAAGGTGTATGAGGCGGGCGGTCCCGCGTTGCTGTTCGAAAATGTGAAAGGCTCGAAATTCCGGGCGGTCTCTAATCTGTTCGGTACCCTGGAACGGAGCAAATATATGTTTCGGAGCACGCTGGCCGGCGTACAGCAGGTTATGAAGCTTCGGAACGATCCGATCAAGGCGCTCAGGCAGCCGTTTCTCCATGTGGCTACGGGGCTCGCTGCAGCCAAGGCGCTGCCGCTCCGAAAGAGCGGAGGCGCTCCCGTCACCGCACAGGAAATCAAGATTTCCGATTTGCCGCTCATTCATCACTGGCCTATGGACGGCGGAGCGTTCGTCACCTTGCCGCAAGTGTATTCGGAGGACCCGTTGAAGCCGGGAATAATGAATGCGAACCTCGGCATGTACCGGGTCCAGCTTACAGGCAACGAATATGTTATTGACCGCGAGGTAGGTCTTCATTATCAGATTCACCGCGGTATTGGGGTTCATCAGCAGCGAGCTGTGAAAAAGGGCCAGCCGCTCAAGGTAAGCATCTTCGTCGGCGGGCCTCCGGCACATACACTCGCCGCGGTTATGCCGCTGCCGGAGGGGCTGAGCGAAATGACGTTCGCCGGTCTGCTTGCGGGCCGACGCTTTCGCTACGGCTATGAGGACGGCTACTGCATCAGCCATGATGCGGACTTCGTCATCACGGGAGAAATCCGTCCGGGCGAGACGAAGCCGGAAGGGCCCTTCGGCGACCATCTCGGCTACTACAGCCTGACGCATCCGTTCCCTTATCTTCACATTCACAAGGTTTATGCCCGACCGAATGCGATTTGGCCCTTCACCGTCGTCGGCCGGCCTCCTCAGGAGGATACGACGTTCGGCGCCCTCATCCACGAGCTCACCGGCGACGCGATCAAAGTCGAAATCCCCGGCCTTGAGGAAGTGCACGCGGTAGACGCGGCCGGTGTCCATCCCTTGCTGTTCGCGATCGGCAGCGAGCGCTACACGCCTTATCAGCGCGTGAAGCAGCCAACCGAACTGCTCACACTGGCGAACCGTATCCTCGGGACAGGCCAGCTTAGTCTGGCGAAGTACCTGTTCATTACCGCGGAGGAGCAGATTCCGATCAGCACGCACCGAGAGGCGGAGTTTATGGGCTATATTCTGGAGAGGCTGGATTTAAGACGGGATATCCACTTCCAGACGAACACGACGATCGACACTTTGGACTATTCCGGAACCGGTTTGAACAGCGGCAGTAAGGTCGTCATTGCAGCCTACGGCGACAAGAAAAGAGAGCTGTGCAGAGAGGTGCCGGAGGCGCTGAAGGGACTTCGTGACTTTCCTAACGCGCGTCTTGTCATGCCGGGCGTTGTTGCCCTGCAGGCCGGGCCTTTCACGACATACCCGGAGGCTGAGAAGGAATTCGCAGCCTTGAGCGAAGCGCTCAAGGATAGAGGTGAACTAGCCTCATGTCCGCTCATCGTCGTCTGTGACGACAGCGATTTCCTGAGCGAGCGGCTGGACAATTTTCTTTGGGCGGCGTTTACGCGCAGTAATCCTTCGCACGATCTGTATGGCGTAAACAGCCGATACGAGCACAAGCATTGGGGCTGCGACAATCTTATTCTCGACGCGCGTCTCAAGCCGCATCATGCGCCTCCGCTGATTCCCGACCCGGACGTAACCAGGCGGATCGAGCGATTGTTCGTTAAAGGCGGCAGCTTGGAGCAGGTTCGAATTTAGCATGAAATGCGTTGAAGGTATTTGTTATCTGATCATCACGAGGCTGCCGCGGCAACAAAACGGCAGCTTTTTTATGTTAAATAAATGTAAGGGGAGATAAAGATGAAGATTGATATCGCTGCCGATTCAGACTACGGGTACCTGCATGAGCATGACTGTCATATTTCACAGAGCTTGCTATTGCAAAAGCTGAAAAACCAAGAAATCTATATACTGCGTAACGAAGACGAAAGCATTATCGGATGGATGAGGTACGGATATTTTTGGGATAACACACCATTTATGAATATGATTTGGATATCTGAGCCATTTCGAGGTAAGGGGTTAGGGACGCAAGCGGTACTCTTTTGGGAGAACGAAATGAAACGAAAGGGCTTTGCATTGGTTATGACGTCTACTTTATCTAATGAGAGGGCACAGCACTTTTACAGAAAACTAGGTTATCGGGATGCAGGGTGTTTGTTGCTTGAGAATGAACCCTTGGAAATCATAATGACGAAAAAAATGCTATAAAGCTTTATCACGTCTTGTGCACTGTTCCATTACATTCCGATGCAACAGAAGGCGGGCCTCCTTCCGGAAGCCCGCTTTGTCTATATCGAATGTTTATTTCAAGCCCTCTTCTTTAATAAACTTATCCGCCTTCTCCTCGGCTTCCCTAAGGGCAGTATTAATATCCTTCTTCTCCGTGGCTACCCCTTTTGCCGCTTCTTTCAGGAACGGATAGATTTTCACATCAAATTTCGTAGCTTCCGGTAATGGAGCCGGCTTCACTTTGAAAATTCCTTCCAAATTTTTGCCCTCATATAATTTGGTATCACTCGCGAACTGCTTTTTCAGATTTTGATCCTTAAGGACGGTTAGTCGCATTCCTTTGTTCATAGCCTTCTGCGCCTCTTCGGAAACTAACGTTTGAAGAACGGCATAAACCGCTTTCTTATTTTTACCGGTCGGTGTGACCATGGCAAGATGAAAGTCAATCTCTCTGCCATATCCCGGTTTATCGTCAAACGAGGGGAAGGAAACGACGTCCCAGTTGAAGTTTTTGCCTTGCTCTTGCAATTGCGGCAGCCGCGTAGTGAGATTGGCGATCCAGTAAGGGAACATAGCCAGCTTCTGGTCCTTAAGGAAGTAGTCGATTCCGTATGTATATTTATTATTGGGGCCGACGATTCCCGTAATGCTGTAGAGCCGCTCGAAAAGTCCGAATACCTTCTTGTAAGCGTCGTTCGTCAGAACCGATTTGTCCTGCTTATCATTCACTACGGGAAGCGAGTAGGCCCGCGTCAGCACTTGCGGATCTCCCGGATCAAGTCCGATATATTGCGTACCCTGGTCTTCCCGCGTGACCTTGCGTGCCAGCTCAATCACCTCGTTCCAGGTCATATTGTCCTTGGGATACGGAACGGCAAATTTATCGAAAATATCTTTGTTATACGCCATGACTCCGTAATTCATAGCATAGGGCATTCCGTAGATTTCCCCGTTTTTCCCGAATTTCTTCAGCAAGTTGATCGCTTCGGGTTCGAACTGGCTCATATCGATGTTATGGCTTTTTACCATGTCGTTTAAATCGCTTCCCAAGCCTTGCTGCAACAGATCGTGCAAATAATAGTTGCTTGTAAGAATGACATCCGGCACTTCACCGGCGGTGATCAGCTTGTCGAGCGTGGTTCCGCTGATTAATTGAACCGAAATATTAGGGAATTTCGCCTTCACGGGTTTGGCTACCAGCGCTTCCAAGTCGGCTTCGCCCAGTATCCCTGCATAGTGGGAATAGAACGTCAAGGTGACAGGTTCGTTATTATACAGCTCCTCCTTGCCGGCGGTCTCCTTACTACTGTCGGCTCCGCCATTTCCGCACCCCGAAACGATAAGTAGCGCCGATAAAGCGATCCATCCGTATTTTCTAATTCGCTGCTTCATTGTTACCCCTCCATTTGCATGGTTGATAAACGTTATCATGGTTGACTGCGATTGCCGGTTTGACTCTACCATACTAATTCATATTGCGACTGAAAAGAATAATCAATATAATCGAAAACATGATAGATTCTGCTATTTTTATGAATAGTTGGATGGTGATGACTTGGAAAAAAATGTTTTGCTTTGCGGTTATTCGTACCACACTCATCGTACCCAGAGGGGAAACAAGAATAAGGGGCTCGCAACGTATCTGCTTCGATTGCAGACGGAGGGAAGGTGCGTCGTACATGCTGAGGGGCAGGAGCTCACTATTGAGCCCGGAGATCTTATCCTGCTAAAGCCCGGCAGTTTTTATGAGCTTCGTATCGGGGAACATGATAAGGATAAACAAGCTGCCCTATCCAAGGTGACCAGCGGGGATTATTATTTATACTGCCGGGGAGCTTGGGTGGACGATTGGTGGCATCGTTCCGCTAAACCGATTCGAATCCGCATTGGCATGACCGATGTCATTCTTTCCCTATGGAATCAGATCATCAAAGAAAAGCAGCGTTTGGAAGACGAAAATTCCGAGATGACCGAATATTTACTGCGGGCGCTTTGCCTGGCCCTGGACCGTGCCATTAATGATACGCGGACTTCTCACAGCCGCTGGCAAACGGCCTTGCATATGAGGAGATACATAGAGGAGCATGCAAGGGAAGCGTTTAAAGTAGAGGACGTGGCAAGGCATGCCTGCTTGAGCGTATCCCGCGCTGCGCATTGTTTTAAAGAGTTCTACGGCAAGTCGATCATGCAGTATGCGCTGGAAATTCGTTTATCCGACGCAGTGGAACGAATGAAGCATACCAACCTGACGCTGGAGCAAATCGCGGAGAGCTCCGGTTTCGCAAGCTATACGTATTTCCACCGTGTATTTAAAAACAAGTTCGGCCTTTCTCCCACGGCGTTCCGCAAACAGTAATCGTCCCTGCCTTGGCTCGGCCGCTGCTTGGACAAGCGGAAGAAGATATTTATTTTGAAATGGGGAACCATCTGTTGTAGTCTACGGTCTTATTAATTGGGGTGAAGGCATTGACGGACCAGTGGGATTACTTGAAACATCTGGCACAGGGTTATGATCGGAGTATCGTGCTGCGCGACTTAATGGATTCGTTCGGAGACGATGTATGGAACTTCGCTTATTTTCTGACGAATCGTTCTGAAGTGGCCGACGATATATCGCAAGAGGTGTTCCTAGCAGCATATAACAGCTTGTACGCCTTTCGAGGAGAATGCTCGGTCAAAAGCTGGTTGCTGACGATAACGAGGAATAAGGCACTGCATTATTTGCAAAGCACCTTCCTTCGTAAAGTAACCCTGACCGATACATTTACGAAATGGGGGACCTCCCCGGCTGCGGAGCAAGTGGTTTTCGACCGTCTCGATAACCGCGCGGTTTGGAATGCAGTCCTGCAGCTGCCACGCAAATATAGAGAGGTATTAGTGCTCGATTTTCATTACGGCCTGAAGCAAAAGGAAATCGCCGTTTTGTTGAAAATATCGGAAGGTACGGTTAAATCAAGATCGCATCGTGCGAAGAAACGGATGAGCGAGCTTATATCCCGTGAGGAGGTGTAGAGCATGAGTGAGGAAAAACCGGGCTGGGCCAGTAGTATGGCGGATCCGCCTTTTGCCGATCGCCATTTTACCGCTGATTTGAAACATAAGGTGCTGCAGCGTGCTGGTGAGTCGAAAAGGATCCCTTTTTCCGTAGTATCGGCTGTGTGTGTACCTTTGGTCATAACATCATTGGTTATCGGCTGGCTTCCGTTCAAAGACATGGTGTTGCCGTCAGGAATTGAACCGCCCGTCGAAATATCCGGTAAACCGACAGCGCGGCATACCTATTATGATAACGGACGAAGACTATTCACAGTCTATCCGGACCCGTATGCGACGGCGGGGAAAACCACGGGATATATGTTTCATTTTGACGAGGCCTTAGAAACCTACTTGGGAAAAATGGTAACGCTTCAAGCCGTTCATCTCCAATCGGGCGCGAAGGAGATAGTATCCTCCGAAGTCATTACGAAGCCGAGCCCCGGTTATGCAGGACTGGAAAGATTCACAACCCAGTTCGCTTTGCCGCTGGAGGGGATGTGGGAACTGAGCGTGCTGCTCGACGATAAGCCCTATGGCAATGTACAGCTGTTTATACTTGAGCCCTCATGGGATCTTACGCCTGAGTTTACATCCGGGGCTTACATGATGCGCGGTGTCGAGAAAAAAGTGGGGTTCATCGATGCCGGATTCATTGCCGGGAGAAACCAAAAGTACATGTGGCATTTCTGGGGGAACGATGACATTCTTAACGGGCCCTTTGAGGTAAAGGCGGTGAAGCAAGGTACAGCCAAGATCGTCGATGTGTACTCCTCAAATCGGATAAGCTCGGCCAATGCCTTGGCCGGTGAACTGAACGGAGCCGACCGTCACGTCGTCACATCAATGAAGCTGCCTGAAGCAGGGCGCTGGAGGCTGCTTCCCTACGTAAAGGGACGACTGCTTGATACGATTGTCGTCGAAGTATCGGAGTAATTTTATACGGATGAGAAAAGGACCCTGCGATCCTCAAAGGCTGCCGAAAAGAAATCGGCAGCCTTGCTGCGCTACTCGGCGCTATTTACCAAGAACCGCTCCTCGCTAAATGGTTTGATAAGTCGAGAGAACCAGCTTAATCTGCTGAATCACGAACCCGATGTGCTTATTGTCCCGGGTTAACCGGCTTGCCATGACGCCGCCTTCCAATGAAGAAACCACGAACGAAGCTACGGCCTCCGTGTTGAGACCTGAAGATAGCTCCCCCGAGGTGACCCCTTCGTCCAATATACCTTGAATGAACGCCGTGAAATGACCATGTGCGGCTACCGCTTTCTCTCGGAGCGGTAGATAACCATCATCCGCCTCCACCGCCGTGTTGAGCAAGGGACATCCCCCCTCGATCGGAAGCTGATTAACAGGGTCTTCGTATACCGCGCATACCGCCAAGATCTTCCCGATCGCCGTCTCCGACTTTTCCGCAGCCTCCAAGAAATGCTCCATCATAATCCGCGAGGCATAATCGAACGCTTCCAGCGCAATTTCGTCTTTCCCGGAGAATGTCCGATAGACGCCGCCTTTGGTCAATCCCGTGACTTGTATAATGTCCTGTATGGAAGAGCCGGCATACCCTTTTTGATTAAAGAGTCCGGCGGATTTCTCGATAATATGCTGGCGTGTCTTCTCGCCCTTACGCATGAAAGATAACCCCCGTACTTAAGATAATTGAATATTATCATTTTAACATTACTATGGCATTATCGAAAAATATTTGGTAAGCTATAAAAAACCGAACCGTTCGGTATTTTTTGTAGAGGGGTGACTTGTTTATGAAGAAAGTGAGCATTGTACGGATTCCCATTCTTCCGATGCACATGGTGAACGCCTATTTGCTGCGCGGACCGGATGGCTGCGTTTTGGTCGATGCCGGTATACCGGGATCGGAGCAAAAAATAGGAAGAGCGCTCGCGAAAGAGGGGCTCACCTTTAAGGACATCAAGCTTATCATTATAACCCATGCCCATGTCGATCATGCCGGCAGTGCTGCAAGATTGCGGGAGCTTACGGGAGCTCCCATTCTCGCCCATGAGGGCGATGCCAAGCATTATAACCGGGAAGAGGAGATGACGTTCTGTCCGACGGGACGGTTTGCCCGGCTGTTTTTCAAAACGGGATTTATCCGTCAGCCTTACGAGGGATTTACGCCGGATTTATTGGTTTCCGGAAAACAACCTGTTGATTTACAGCGTTTCGGCGTACCCGGAACGGCGATACATACACCTGGGCATACCTCAGGATCAATATCAGTCGTACTGGAGTCGAATGACGCTATGGTGGGTGATCTGTTGGCCTCGGGTATTTTGCTTGGAGGCATCATGAGAAAAAACCACGCCATTCGACCGCCATTCGAGGATGATCCGCATCGGGTTGCCGAGGAACTTCTGCGTTTAATTTCTTCCGGCCACGAGACATTTTATGTGGGGCACGGCGGCCCGCTGGGGGCGAAGGAGGTTCGCCGCCATGCAGAATATCTGAAAAGACTACCGGCTCTTGGACCGCAAAGGCAATGCTCTCACATTTGATACCGGCTACGCCCGGAGAGAATAGGTTAAATAAAAATGTACGGATTATTTTGTTGCTCACTTTGATAAGATGTTACGTAGTAAGGTTAATTATCGGAGGGCACTTATGCATAGCATACATTTACTTGAGATCGATTTTGAATTTAACGGACAAAGGCAAGTCATTATTCCAACTATTCTTCAAGACGAGCAGGACACGATTCTTATTGATTGTGGATATCCGAATTTTGAAGCTTATCTTGAGTCTGCTGCCGACCGCAAAAACGTCAGTTTAGCTTCGATAACCAAAGTAATCGTCACTCATCACGATATGGATCATATGGGCTCGCTTGCGGGATTGAAGCGCTTGTACCCGCAAGTAGAGATTATCGCGCACGAGCTGGAAAAGCCGTATATCGAAGGAACAAAAAAGTCGTTGCGGCTGGAACAAGCGGAATCCGGGTTGGATGCTTTGTCCGAACTGGAAAAGCCATACGCGGAACAATTTATATCCTTTCTGAAAACAATAGAACCGGTTACGGTCGATCGTACCGTTTCCTCGGATGAGACGTTACCTTGGTGCGGCGGGATGGAGATTGTCCATACTCCGGGTCATATGCCTGGACATATCTCCATTTATGTGCCATCCAGTAAAACGCTTATCGCAGGAGATGCTGTTGTACTGGAACAAGGTAAACTGGACATTGCGAATCCCCATTTTACATTGGATATGGCAGAGGCTTTAAGTTCCGTTCGACGTTTGCTCCAATATGACATAGCTCAACTAATTTGCTTTCATGGAGGGGTTTTTCAAGGTGATGTAAAAGGAGCTTTGGAGAAGCTTCTCCGGGATTATAGTGCATAGGAAAGAACCGCTACTTTTTATTCCCCTCTCGAAGTGATCGTCATATGATATAGCGGGGGGTGATCTACATGAAAAAATCAATCATTGTAACCATTTGCCTGGCAGCGGTTCTTTTGTGCGGATCAGCTTTACAATACGACGGTCATCAGAAAATAACAATAAAGAGAGAAAATGATGGTTCAAAACCAAAAATTTCGCCTTACGAACAACCATTGAAGTCCTTGTTACAATCACATAAGAGTCAATAGAACGCCTACTCGGTTACACAGGGATAGTCACTCATTCGGTGATTATCCTTTTAGCTTGAGACAAGACAAATGGGAGGTACCAATGAATGAGCACGTCTTTTTTTCTGGTAAGGCATGCTCTAAAGGAGAAGAAAATGGGGGATGTCCCCATAACTTCTATGGGCATATCACAAGCACAAGCGACTGCCAGATATTTTACAAATTTACCCGTTGCAGCCATATTTTCAAGCCCGCTTCGAAGAGCGAAAGAAACCGCCGAGTATATAGCATTAGAGGCGAAATCAACAATTTGTGTGGATGCCCGTTTACGGGAACGAGCCAATTGGGGGGACTTACCGGGACAAACCTTTGATGAGTTTGTTGCGATGTGGGAGCGCTGTACACGTGAACCTGATTATATACCGCCGGTGGGTGACTCTGTATTACAGGCAAGGCAACGCTTATCCTCATTACTATTTGAAATAGCAACGCAGCACCCGCCCCATAGTAATATTGTCATTGTTACTCATGGCGGATTAATAACGGACTTTCTAGTACATACATTTCATAAGGAAGATCTTGAGGCCTGGCATCCTAATTTCATATCCGTGCAAAGTGAATTGGTTACGGAATGTTCGATAACAAAACTTACTTACGAAAGCGGAAACTTCAAAATTGCAGATTTTGCATCAGTTAAGCATTTACATAAGAGTTAAAATACTTAATGTGCTCTAAAAACATACTTGAGTCAGTCTTTTACCAGGGCATCTCGGTCAATCGCTTGTGGTTGTTTTTCCAGCCACTCATGTTTCACCATTAGGTTATAACAGATCGCACCGGCCTGCATGGCGTGGTTAGACACTTGCCGGTAGTTTAAAATGATATCCGATCTTAAGCTGGAGCCGATGGATGCGCCGTAATAAGTAAGCGCCGCGTTTACTAAAAAAGCGGCATGAAACATAATCAGTTTGTCCGAAAACGGACTTACCGTTGAATCAGTGATCTCATCATCCCATCTCTGTGGTAAGGAGATATCATCTTGTTTTAATATTTCGTCAAAGCTGTCTGCGTCCTTCCCAGCCAATGTAACGTTTTTCTCCAGGAATTCGCGAACATCTTCATGTTCCGTCACTTGACTGAAAGCCAAACTTAACGTTCGTACAAACCCGGTCTTTTTGGAATTAAAGAACAGGTTGCCTATTTCAGTACTATTAAGCGGTCTTTTGTCTCCGAAAAGATTAGAAATGATCCCCGTCGAGTGGATAAATTCGACCTCTTGAAGAGAAGGGACAGAGGGAACCCCCGAAAATTTCGGTTGAGATTTTGCACAATTGGAAATTTTTTGGAACAATTCTTTCGTTTTTTCGAGACATTCAAAATAATAATCTTGAATGTCTTTCCGCTCGCTGTTGGCTACGGCCAGACTATAAGCAGTTAAGCCGTGTATGCTCATAATATAAGAGTAAAATAATAGAAAGGAGTCAGAAAACAATCGCGGAGCATTAACATTGACGTCCGATTCAGTAAATCCTCGAGGAACTTGGAAATTAGCGTCGTTAAAGAACATAGTAATTTTCGCAATATGTTCCTTAGCCAATTGCAATGCAAATTCCAGTATCGGCTTGATCTCCTTATCTTCAACAATGGATAAGAAATATTTATACATGCAGACGGACATCGAATCGCCCATGTATTGGTTCCAAAGGGCAGATACTTCTGCAGCGGTTAGCGTGTTTTTCTTGGTGCTATCAATGTCCTGGGTAAAAGAAGTAGACGATTTCAACGGAATCCCTCCGAATATGGAAAGTCTTGTTAGTGATATTGTGCTAACTTTTATTTTGAAATATGTATTCATTTCCAATTTATGTTTGATGAAAACTTTGCTACACAGAAACGTAAACAGCAGCAGGCATGGACCATCAGTCCATGCCTGCCGCTGTTTCTATTGCAAAGGGGCGAGAAGCCCGTACTATGCGGTTAAGGCTTCTTTATAGTGACTCGGTTGCTGCACTTGCCGCCACAGGGGAAAGCGCCATAGCTAGAGACAATATGGATACTACCAATGTTCTTCTTAGATTCATGTCAGACCTCCTTTTCTGTTACACTATTCTTCTTCAATAAAATATCGTGCAATAACTCAACAAAGAAATTATACCATAATAGCAAGGTATTTCCAGCGTCTTCCAACGTTAAAAATCGATAGGTTAGAATTTATGATGCCTGCGGTGAACTGTCACAGGCGGTCTCAACGAAAAAATTGAAAAACAGCTAGACGCTTTTGGGCGATAGTCCGTAGTGGTTGCTCCTGTAACTTCAACAGCGGACAAGATTCCAACCGGTCTGACGGGCGAATCTATAGATCGCTAGAATTTATAAGTTTTGAGCGGAGCTTAAGGATTCTAATGGTTCACGAAAAGCTTCCTCTTGCTCACGAATGTACCTCCCCGAGCGAGAAGAGGGCTTCGATAGAAGCTTTTCTTATTGATGAAAATTTTACTTGCAATAGAAGATGATATTAATTATCATTATCAACGAGGATGATAATCATTATCAATTATATAGCGCGATCGAAAGGGGAACTTGTTTCTAATGTTTGCGTCAAGAAGAATCAAAACACTTGCGGCTTGCTTGTTAGTTGTTTCTACAATCCTGATGGGATGCTCTTCTAGCCAGTCCCAAGAGACAAAACAGGGGGGGACGGAGACTCCAAAGGAAAAAATCATAACGATGTCTTGGCCAAGAGATATCGGACCGATGAATCCCCATGTATATAATCCATCACAATTAATCGCTCAATCAATGATTTTCGAACCGCTTGTCAGATATGGCGACGGAGGCAAGCTTGAGCCGCACCTTGCCGAATCGTGGACGATCTCTCCGGACGGTAAGGAGTATACGTTCAAGCTTCGCGCCAATGTGAAGTATTCAGACGGTACTAAATTTACTGCAGCCAATGCGAAGAAAAATTTCGATGCTGTCTTAACCAACTCCAAAAACCATACATGGCTTGGCGTGATTAACGTAATAGAGAAGGTAGAAGCACCGGATGAGCAAACGCTGAAGCTGATGCTGAAGCAGCCCTATTCCCCAACCCTTCAGGATTTGGCAGTAGTCAGACCGGTCAGATTCTTGGCGGATAGCGGCTTTCCGGATGACGGGGACACCTCCAAGGGCGTGAAGCAAGGCATCGGGACGGGACCTTGGATGCTGTCTACATACAAGAAGGATGAATATGCTGAATTTACAAAAAATCCGAATTATTGGGGTCCGGCTCCGAAAATCGATAAGGTTGTCGTAAAAATTATTCCGGATGGGGAAACGCGAGTCCTTGCTTTTGAAAAAGGAGATTTGGATTTGATCTTCGGGGAAGGCGTCATAAGCATGGATTCGTTTAAACAATTGAAAGCAGGCGGTAAGTATGAGACGAGTCTGTCCGAGCCTGTAGGCACAAGGCTGCTTGTCTTGAATACAACGAAGGGTGCCTTGGGTGATCTGAAGGTGCGCGAAGCCCTGCAGTACGGCTTTAATAAAAAAGCGATGGTAGACGGCATTACCGCAGGCTTGGAGGAGAAAGCTGACAATATTCTCTCGAAGAACTTCCCGTACACGAACATTAACGTAACGCCAAGGGAGTACAATGTCGATAAAGCGAAGGCTTTGCTCGATCAGGCAGGCTGGACACTGCCAGCGGGGAAAGCGGTACGTGAGAAGGATGGCAAGCCTTTAGAATTCGAGCTGATCTATGAGAAGACGGATCAGATCCAAAAGCCTATGGCTGAAACACTTCAAGCGGAATGGGCTGCGATCGGCGTGAAGCTGAAAATTACGGGTCTCGAGCTGGCAGAGCAAATTAAAAGGTTCCGCGGAAGCGAGTTTGAAATGAACTTTTCCAGCAACTACGGTGCTCCATATGACCCGCATTCGTTTATACATATTGTGAAGGAAAAGGGCTTCGGCTTCTCCGACGCTCTCTCGAAAATTGAAGGAAAGCAGGAGATGGATAAGCAAATTGCCGAAGCGCTGCTTTCTACCGATGAAAATAAGCGGAAGGAGCTCTACGGCTCCATTCTGAAGCAGCTGCAGGAGCAATCGGCGCTGGTACCGCTGTCGTATATTAAGAAAACAGCCGTGTACCAAAAAGGAATCAGCGGCTTTGCGTTTCCAGACAATCGTGAGGATCACCCGTTTAACAGCATTATGCTAGGCAAATAGCAGGGAGTGTATCCGTATGGCCCGATATATCGCTCAGCGGCTGCTTGCCGTGATACCCATCTTTTTATTTGCTACACTGCTTTCCTTCGGTATGATCCGACTTTCGCCGGTTGATCCGGCGGAGGTCTACTTAACCGTTGCCCATATTCATCCAACGGAAGAGGTGCTCGCGGAGGTCCGCAAGGAGTTTGGCTTGGATCAGCCGCTCTTGGTTCAATATGCCGGCTCGATTCTCAAGATGTGCCGATTGGATTTCGGCATATCTTATATTACGAAGACGCCGGTTTGGGATGAGGTCAAGCTGCGAATGCCTGCAACGCTTCAGCTGGCTTTCAGCAGCATTCTAGTGGCTATCATCGTAAGTGTACCCCTTGGCTTTTTCTCAGCCATATATAAGAACGGCATCATCGATCAGCTCAGCAGAGGCATCGCTTTCTTAGGGGCATCGATTCCGCAGTTCTGGATGGGTTACCTGCTCATCTTCTTTTTTGCGTTAAAGCTGGATTTGCTTCCAGTTCAAGGCAGAGGCTCCTGGGAAAACCTCGTCCTGCCATCGGTGACCTTGGCCATGGGCTTAATTGCCATCTATACGCGGCTGCTCCGTGCGAACGTCTTAGAACAGCTGCATGAGCCATATGTGATTTTTGCGAGGACACGAGGTTTGCGTGAGCGTCTGATTATGAGCAAGCATGTGCTTCGAATTGCGATATCCCCGATGATCACGGGATTAGGCATGAACATCGGCAGATTGCTCGCAGGAACAATTATAGTTGAAGAGGTGTTTTCCTGGCCGGGGTTCGGCCGGTATTTTGTTGAATCAATTTTTAACCGCGATTTGCCGGTTATACAATGCTATGTTTTTCTGGTCGCCTGCATTTTCATCGTTAGCAATCTCCTGGTGGATCTGCTGCAAATGCTGCTTGATCCGAGAATTACAAGGGGAGGGAATGCTAAATCATGATCGCGAGTATTCGAAGCATTCGAATCGGGTTGAGAGGCCCGAAGGTTATACCTGTCTGTTTAGGCTTGCTTTCATTGCTCGCGCTTGTAACGATACTCGCTCCATGGATTGCACCGCACGACCCGGTACAAGTAAATTTGGCGAACAAGCTGCAGGCCGCTTCTATGGAATACCCTTTAGGGACAGACCATTTAGGCAGGTGCAATCTTTCGCGGCTATTGTATGGAGCCCGGTATTCACTAGGCTTTGCCTCGTTGATATTTATTGCCTCTCTCGGGATCGGGCTAGTAATCGGATCTATAGCAGGCTATAGAGGCGGCATAATCGATTATCTGTTAATGCGGCTTTGCGACGGGGTCATGGCCTTTCCGAATCTTGTGCTTATTCTTGGATTGGTAGGCATATTCGGGCCTGGGCTTATGCAGGTAGTGCTTGCCATGATGCTGGTACAGTGGGTGTATTATGCCCGGATGTTCCGGAGTATGATATTGAGCTTAAAGGAACGAAGCTTCATTACGGCTGCCAGGGTCAGCGGGACTTCCGAGCTCAGAATTATCGTAAGACATTTGCTTCCGAACGTGCTGCCGCCAATCGCCGTGATGGGGACGCTGGAGATGGGCTGGGCAATTATGGACATATCGGCGTTATCCTTTCTCGGGCTGGGCATTCAGCCTCCTACCCCGGAGTGGGGAGCCATGATTCAAGAAGGGAAAAAGTATATTCGGAGCCAGCCGGAGCTGATGCTTTATCCGGGGATGATGATTTTATTGGTGGTTGTCACTTTTAACCTGTTGGGTGAGGCATTATCTGAGCGCTTCGGGGTGAAGCGACGCTTTGAAAAGGAATGAGCTCATGAAGGAACAAACGAATGTGCTCCTTGAGGTAAAGGGGCTGCGAGTAACGACCGAATCCCGGCAGCGGGAAGAGCTTTGCCTTGTCAATGACATTGACTTTGCAGTGAAGCAAGGCTCCGTCCTGGGGGTTGTCGGTGAAAGCGGCAGCGGGAAGACGATGACCTGTTTGTCCATCCTGCAGCTGCTGGACCGGAAGACGACCAAAGTGGAGGGCAGTATTCGTCTGCGCGGGCGGGAGCTAAACGGTTTGAAAGAGGCGGAGCTGCGATGTATTCGGGGGAAAGAGATCGCGTACATTATGCAAAACCCGATGAATGCTTTTTCCCCTGTATTTACCATAGGAAGTCAATTCGCGGATTCGATTTGCACGCATTCTCCGCTCAGCAGGAAGCAGGCGATGGAATTGGCGGCAGAGGCGCTCTTGGATATGAACCTGCCGGAGCCGCAGCTTGTTCTTAAGCGATATCCCTTTGAGCTCAGTGGAGGGATGCTGCAGCGTGCCATGATCGCGCTGGCGATGTGCTTGAAGCCTGCTTTACTGCTTGCCGATGAACCGACAACTGCGCTCGACACGGTAAATCAGCTGCAGGTGCTTCGTCTGTTGGAGAAATGCCGCAGGGAGCACGGTACGGCTATTATGCTGATATCGCATGATCTTAGCGTGATTGCCGAGATGTCGGATGAGGTGGCTGTGATGCAGCGGGGTATGCTGGTAGAGCGGGCGGATGTATATGAGTTGTTTAGGAATCCGCAGCAATCGTACACGAAACAGCTAATGGATGCTCGACCCAAAGTGGCTTACAGCGAAAAGACGACGGAGCTTGTCACGTCATGATTTCACTTCGGCGGGAGGGGCCGTTCAGTATTGTAGCGCTGCAAATTTATTTGCTGGCGCTGTTGTTCTATACCACCAGTCATGTGCTGTTGATTCTTTTACCGCTCAGCGCGAGCTCCTTGGGAGCGTCTCCGTCTCAGATTGGGCTCATGATGGGCGGTTATATGTTTATATCCATGTTTCTTCGCCCGGTGGCCGGCAAGCTTGTGGACCGTTTCGGCAGAAGGCGCATTTTTACCGTGCTGCTGCTATTGAATGTAGCAGTATTATCGCTTTATTTGATTCAAGAGCTGATCGTCTACGCCGTACTGCGTATGGTTCAGGGAGCGATTCTTGCTTTTTTCTCTATGATATCCCATTTGATGATCATTGAGGCTCTGCCCGATCAATCCAGGGGTCAGGGTTTGACCTTGTTTTCGCTGGCATCGATGCTGCCTTATGCGTACGGGCCGCTCTTAATTGTCCAACTGGTCAATGAGGTCCCGAATACCTATTTATTTATAGGCTTGATTGGTCTTGGAGTAACGACACTGTTGGTCGGTTATGCTGTAAAGCTCCCCGAGTACAGTCAAGCCGTGGGTCACAATGACCGGGGCAAGGGAGCGTTAACTGACGATTATCAAGCATGGAAGGACAAGGCGCTATGGTTTCCTTCATTGATTATGCTCCTGGCGGGAGCCGTTATCGGCTCGACGGCGGCGTTCCTGCCGTTGTACTTAGGGCAAAAGCACTTGCCTTATACCGGACATTACTTTTTGACGGAAACCCTTGTCTTAATCGCGCTGAGGCTCTTTGGGAAGCGTTTCGTTCCGACAGGAGGGCAATTCCCTAAAGGACTTATTGGAGTACTGCTATTGCTGCTGACAGCGGGGGCGGGATTCATCGGGATCACAAACACACTTCCGCTGCTTTTGATTGCCGCTGCTTGTAACGGGGCTGCCTTATCAATGCTATATCCCTCTTTAGTATCGTATGTTTCCTTTATCGTGCCTGCCCGGCATAGGGGGAGTGGACTTGGAGTATTTATAGCGGCAGCTGATTTCGGCACCTCCGTAGGAACCATGGGACTAAGCTTCATCGCCGCATTGTATTCTTATGAAGCGATGTTCGGGGCGTGCGCCGCGATTGGGGCGATAAGCATGATAATTGCTGTGCTTCGGTGTAAAGGGGGACATTTATGAGCTTATTAAGGGTTAACCATGTAACGCAGGGCTATTCCTCCTTCTCCCTTTTCGGGACATCCGGAAGAAAGACGCCGGTGCTGCACGATGTGTCCATCTCGATTGAGCAAGGGCAATGTCTAGGCTTGCTTGGCTCAAGCGGAGCAGGGAAGAGCACGCTGGGGAGGGTCATTCTTGGGCTTGAGAATCCACAGCGGGGTGAGGTTGTTTTTCAAGGAGAGAATCTTTACACAGCAGTGCCTGCCGTCCGAAGACGGCTTCGCCGGGATCTTCAGGTTGTCTTCCAGGATTGCCACTCCTCCGTAAATCCGAGAATGAGCGCCGAACAAATCATTGCAGAGCCGCTGCAAAATTATGCCAAGCTATCTTATCAAGAGTTATAGCGTACGGTGGGATCATTGCTGGAAGAGGTTGGCTTGAGCGCAGACGATATGGGTAAGCGAGCGCATCAATTCAGCGGCGGACAGCTTCAGCGCATCAGCATTGCCAGGGCGATGGCATTGAAGCCGAAGCTTATCGTGCTGGACCAAGCGGTAAGCAGCCTGGATGCGGTAACGCAAGCCCGAATCCTAGGGTTGTTAAAGGGGCTGAAGCAGGAGCATGGCTTATCCTATCTGTTTATCACTCACGATCTGAAAGCGGCACTTTCGCTCTCGGATTCGGTCGTAGTGATGGAGCAAGGGAGAGTCGTTGCCCGCTGCGACCATCCCCAGGAGCTTGGCCGAAGCGGGCACCCCGGTGTACAACGGCTGTTTGACTCCATGCTGCTTGAGCAGCCTTTTGAACGGGCGAGGTTTGGGGTTAGACGTTTATGAACCGTACAGAAGGCCCAATGTCTAGGGGGCAGTTAAAGCTTTATTGGCTTGCCGTGCTCTTCTTCTCGGCTAATGCGATCTTAACCGTTATCCTTCCGCTGCAGGGCGATGCCATGGGGATGAGGCAAGGGGAGATCGGGCTCATGATGGGCGGATATATGTTCACCTGCATGCTTCTGCGGCCATGGGCGGGACAAATGATTGTCAAGCATGGGGCTGCTAAGCTAATGCGTGGGTTGGTCCTGATTCATGCCGGATGCCTTGTCGCGTATATGTTTGCAGAAAGTGGCAGCCTGCTGCCGCTGCTGGCTCTTCGCGCACTGCAAGGAGGAATTACAGCCTTTTTCTCGATGATCATGCAGTTGGCTTTGGTAGAGCGCCTTGCGGCGGGAGATCGTGCGCAGGGCATGTCTCTGTACACTCTCTCTACCATGCTGCCGCAGCTTGTTACCCCTATATTAGCCTTTGCCGTGTGGAGATCGGGGGAATGGCTCCATTTCATCCTAATGATGGCGGTGCTTGCTGCAGCTACGGTGGTGGCGGGATATGCGGCGCCTTTACCCAAAAAGGCGGTAAAGGGAGACATTCTTTCCTTCTTGGAGCTGCTCAAATCATTCAGCCAGCTGTGGCAGAACCGAAACCTCCTGGTTTGTTCGATAATCATGCTGGTTGTTTCATGTGTATACGGTACAGTCCTTACCTTTATCCCGTTATATACGGACAGAACAGGGGTGGGCGACGCCAGCCTTTATTTGATATTGCAGGGGCTGGCGGTAGTGGTTTGCCGGTTTTCATTAAGAAAAAGACTGCCTTCCGATGGCAGATGGCACCCGAGATTTATAACGTGCTTGCTGCTGTCAGCAGCATTAGGCTCCCAGCTGCTTGCGTGGCTTGATGCAGCAGAATGGTTTTTATATGCCGCTGCTTTATGTAACGGACTAGCGATAGCATTAATCTACCCAACGCTGGTTACTTACTTGACTTTTGTGCTGCCTTCTCAGCGCAGAGCCTTGCTGTTGGGGTTGTTTATTTCATCCTATGACATTGGCTTTTCCGTCGGCGGGCTGCTAATGGGGGTTTTGGCTCAATATATATCCTATTCGGGGATGTTTACTTGGTGCTCTGTAAGCTGTTTGGCTGCTGTTTCAATTTTGTTCAGCTACAGGAAAGAGATGAAAACAATAGCTTAATCCAAGATTTATAGGATTTCACTAAATCAGTGGATGGCTTTTAGTTAGCAGTCCTACAGTTTAAAATAATCTTTCAATCCGGCAGCGATTGCTTCCGCTGCTTTCTTCTGGTAAGCGCCTGTCCGGACGATTGCTTCATCCTTGGGGTTGGATAGAAACCCTAGCTCCACTAAAGTTGATGGCCTATCGTTCTCGCGAAGCACATGGTAATTGCCGTAAGAAATGCCGCTGCTCTTCAAGCCTGCCTTTTCACGAAGGCGGCTTTCGATTTTTCTAGACAATGTCAAATCTTTCGATTGATCATGGTAAAACGTTAATGTGCCGGAGTTCGACTTCAAGGATGAGTTGTAATGAATGCTGATAAACGCATCCGCCCGGTTCCGTTCGCTAACGGCTACTCGCTCGGAGAGCCCAGGCTTCTCCTTATCGGAAATCCTCGTCATAATAACCTTTGCCCCGGCTTGACGAAGCATATCGGCTAAGTAGGAGGAGGTTGACAAATTAAGCGTCTTCTCCAAGCTACCGTACTTCTTGCCGATAACCCCACTGTCATTCCCTCCATGCCCCGGATCGATGACGATTACTTTCCCCTTTAGCCCGGGGGGAACGGATGTCTGCTTCGTGGTCTTCCCTTGATCAGCTCGACCGGTGCGAGTGGCTGCAGTAGACTGCTTGTCCGCTGATCCGGCACTGGTTCTCTGTAAATATTGCCCCGCTACCCATCCGGTGGTACGCCCGGAGGTAACCTTTACCCAGCCGAACGACTCCTGGGATATTGTAACAACATCGTTCCGTTTCAATGATCCGATAACAGGAGATTGAGCATCCGCTTTGCTGCGCACATTCAACGAGGGTACCGCTACTTTGGCGCTATGGCTGCCTGCCGCTTTTACTTGGTCCGAGTAGATCCACATCATGGCGAACAGTATCGTACAAATGGTGGCTGCTTGTCTAAAGTTTCGTTTCATCGGCCTTCTCCATCATGGCAAAAGTTGTCGTATTACGAATACTTTAACATGATAATTTAGTAAATAAAAGGATATATTTTCCTATATTTCTCGTTCAAATGTCGATTACAGCCGTCGATTTGCAGGGCCGCCTCCTGTTACCGGAGGACAGCCCTTTGCCGGCAGCAGCATTGCTGCCGCTCCCGTAAAACGGGAGACTATACCTGGATGGAAAAAATAGCGTTGTATCGCACGTTGTTAGACAAGCGAACGACAGCAAAGAAGCCAAATTCATCGATACCTACGGATTCCAACCGCCGGGACCCGGAGACTGCTCTTAGTAACCGAAGCAGTGCAGCTTGTTTATTACCAAGGTACAGCTTCACGACGAGCAACCGGAAGCAGCGGCTTGCGGCAAGTCGCCGAATGATAGGCTGCATGATACGCGCTACCTGTCGGATTTGCGGCGTACGGATGGTTTGCCCTGGACGGAAGATGCCGAACCCGAAGCTTTGTGTGGGGTTCGTAAAGTTGATGTCCGATTCGAAGCCTGCACCTACGCTGACGGCAGCTTGCGGTACGACCTGCTGAATCAACTGCTCCACTCGGTTGAAATTGCGTGCACGAATAGCTAATACGAGGTTACCGGCATAGGTGCGATTCGTGATTATTTTTTTGAATAAGGGGGCATTGCGTCTGGCGGAAATGCCGAGTCTTCTAGCAATTAGCGTTCGGTTTCGTGTTTGGGTAAGGCGCATACAATCACTCTCCTGTATGGTATGCTCTTACCATATGAAGCCGCAGAAAATATGTGCTTACTTCAGACCATCTCAAACGCGGCTTAGTTTCTCAACAGCGTGAATAATATAAATATGGGCAAGCAATGCCGTACTCAAACAAGGAGAAGGATATGAAATTTATGGAAATGAAAAGCTTAATTAGCATTCGACTGGCAGGCAATATAATTATCACCATCAATACCTTAGCGATTTTGATGCATGCCATGATCCTGCTTAAAGTGTTGCCCTATAATTTTGTTTGGGGAGGAAGATTAAAGGGTGAGGGGGATGTAATCCTCTTTGAAAGCATATCGCTAGGTGTGCAAGCCCTATTTATTGCAGTCATTGCTGCTAAAGCAGGATATGCTTTCAAAGGGAAGTTGAGGAGAACAGTGAATTTCGGTACATGGGTTATGTTTGGACTTATGGTGTTAAATACAATCGGCAATTTCGCTTCTAGCTCCGGCTTGGAAGCCATGATAATGACGCCGCTAACCGGTGTACTTGCAGTATTGGTATTCAGATTGGCAATTGAAAAATAATCCGGCAGCAGCTATTCGTTGGGCCAGAGCACGAAAATCGGTGCCCGCGTCCGCATTCCTCCTTGCATTTCTTGTATCGCTTTTTCGTTCTCTCCTTGTTTGGTAAACTCGAAAGTCATCGGCAGCTTAACCTGAACTGTGTATTGGCCCGGTGGAACGAGCTTGCCGTCATCGTCCAGCATATCCCACCGGAATGAAAGCTCTGCATAATCCAGCGGTTGTAATGACCCGCTTAAAGCGGGCAGCAGACCATGCCAGACGATCTGGTATTCGTTTGTGTCGCCTCTCGGGATATAACGTACAATTTGAGCCTCAAAATCGAGAGGCTTACTAAGCGTAATCGGCTCTTCGCCCACATTGGTAAGCCGTACCTTAAGGTCGACGGGCGTCCCCAGCCAAGTGTTTTGGCCGTACAATCCATAGCTGCCGAAAGAAAGCGACAATGGATAGCCGTCATAGCCGGTATACCTGGCAGGATAGCTGCCGAAGTTCCATTGGCTTGGAATACGAGCCGCTTCACTGCTAGCCGGCAGCTGATATACGTTAGGATCGACAGGAGAAGGAAACGGATCGCCGGCGGTTTTGTTGATGAATAGATGGGCGATGTCAAACTCGGTTTGGATGCTTCTTCCGTCAGCCTGCTCCTCACTCAAAATCCGAATCCGGTAGATTCCTTGCCCTGAAGGAAGCGGCAGCTCAGCTTCGAATTGCTCGGAGGTAAGCGGTGTTCCGTATCTCCATATTTCCCGGTACCCGCCGTTTTCTCGTTTCTCCACGACAAACCGGAGCTGCTCGCCTACCGCTCGCTCTACCGATCCGCTGAGACGGGCAAGGTCGTCTGCAGTTTCCGAGTAGACCAGAGCCGGCTGACTCAGCCGGATGTGGCTGTAGGTGCCATGAGAAATGATGTCGCTATACTTCAAAATCGGACTCGCTTTGCTTACTTCCACCTCAGGCGCAAATGACTTCCTGTAGAGGGTCTTATGTCCGTCGGTGATCTGCAGTATCATGTCATTATCGGCGATGTCAATCTGCGCTTCCGCAGCCAGCGTGTATTTCACGAGCCCGCCTTCGGCCGCCCCGTCTCTACGGACATGAAAGCGATTGTCGAACTGCCGCTGGCCTTGAACGGAATTAGTTTACTGCAGCGCGGGAATAAAGAGCTTGCTGTCGTCAAGATATGCAGCAGCCTGCAGACCGTATCTGAGGCCGGGAAAGGCTTGCGGTACGCCGTGATCTTCAACTTTATATTCGGGACAGCGCAGTGAGAAGGAGGTGCGACCGTTAGTACTGTCCGGGAGCTCGGTGGAGCAGCCGAACAGCGAACGCGCATCCTGTTCGTGAATGTATAGGTCTCCCGACCTGGCGACCGGTGTCCGATACCAGTCGAAGCTCTCGGCTTCGCCTCCAAGCCAGGTGAGCTCAGGAGCGCTCAGCCCGGGGACGATGTGAAAGCGGTTTGTTCCGTCGTCCATAACAAGGGAACCGTCCTGCTGCCATTCCGCCTTGTACCCGAGCTTCTCCGCGAGCTGACGAACCGGCAGCATCGGGTCATCGCCCGCGACAAGACCGAAGGCAGCTCCATCGAGGAGGACGTCGGGGCCTGTGATCTTAAATGGACCTAGCTCCGTGAGCTTCGTCTGCCGCAGCACAAGCGGCGGGCTATCCTTGAGCGAAGGGTCGGAGACGTTCCGTGAAGGGGAATACGATAGCTTTCGTTCTTGCTCTTTCCATTCTATCTGCCCAAAGCTAGACAAGTCGTTAAGCGAAATGGCCGTATGACCGCCGATGTTATAGGAGGGGAGCGGTTGACCGGCGTAATATACCCGAATGTCCGTTGACACTACATCACCGAGCTTTTCCCCGACCGAGGAAGGTTCCAAGGGAGGGCCGGGAAGCGGGTTGATTGCTTTGCCGGGCGTGTACGTGATGTCCACCCGGCGCTCCTTCGGAATCCAGGCGACATCGAAGCCGTACCGCCTAAGGTCCTCGGCTATGACTGCCGTATAACCGTCAATGTTTAGGGAGGGAATGGTCTCCCCATTAATATCAGCCCTGATATCGGTGGATAACACGGTTCCGACCGGCGTGCCCACAGGGACCGTTGTTTCCGCTTGTACGGGTGAACCCCAGACGATACCGGTACCCGCTGCCCATAGTGCGGCAGCCAAGGAGCCGAGTATGCTTATTTTCATACCGCTCACCTTCCCGTATTTTATATAAATTAAGACGCGGAACAGCCGGGAAAGTTACATGAAAATCGTTCAGCCGCAGAACAAAAAAGGCTGCATTCATCACATTGTGTGATGGAAGCAGCCTTCTTCCTGTTGCTATTCCATTGTATAAGGCAGTTCAAACGTCCAAAGCTCTGTACCATTCTCAGGAGAGGTGTTGTCGACGCCAAAATCATTATCATTAACAATGACCAGCTTATTGCCATTCACAAGCGAGAGGCCCTCCACCTTCTCATAGGGGAATTGAAAGGCGACCAGATCCACTACCGTACGCTTGGATGGAGGAGTAATGCCATGAGTCTTCAGATCTTGTATGCTCATTTGTTCCAAGGTTTTGCCGGCTGCGGCGGCATCATCGAATTTACCAAGGATGTTGGTAGCTTTCGTAAGATCAATAGCATAAATGCGCTTAAGCTGGGCCTTATCCCCGGCGTTCTTATCGCGCTCGTCGATAAGAAGCAGATTCTCATGAACTACGACCAAATCGGAGATAACAATATCCGCTTGCTTCAAATCTTTGAATTGCCGGGCATCCTCAGCTACATAGGCGAACTCGGCGACAGGCTTTAATGTTTCCAGATTAAACTTGATCAAGCGGATTTGACGGGATTGATCCATTTCTTTCGTTGGGTTCCGCAGCGGGCTTTGCATCGCCATGAACAGAAACTTCCCGTCCGGTGTGATGCCTACGGCTTCGGCACCGCGGTTTTGCCGGAGCTGATTATAGACCGCCGGAAGCTCTTCATGAATTTTCATTAGCGGAGTGGAAGCTTGAGCAGCCCAGCCCTGCGGAACAATCCGCTCGATCACCGTTCCGTCGCGCTTCACATGAGCGATGGACGGACCGTATTCATCGGAGATCCAGAACGTCTGATCCTTCGCGTTATAGGCCAAGCCCTCTACATCGAGACCATACGGATCGTAAGCCAGCTCTTTTTCTCCCTTAGCATCGTAAGGCATTTCATCACGACCTTTAATATTAGGAAGGCCGGTTATGGTTTGTATATCGGTTACGGGGTTCGTCCCGGCAACCTTCAGAGGGAGCTTCTCCAAAATGTTGATTTGGTTCCCCGACAGCTCGATTTTGTAGATGGTAGGTGCATAGTCAGGGAGCGGGAAGGTTCTGATTTCCTTGCCGTTAACGACCATTTGCCCATTCGGGCCACGGTCCGCCGTCGTGTAGAAGATATTATCCGGATCACCCGGCAAATGGGTTAGGGAGGAGCCGATGCCCATCTTCACCCCATCCGCGAGATTGTCGGCTGTCAGCTTATACTTGCCGGTCAAGGTTGGTTTATCCGTCAGTGCCACGGCTTCCTGAAACTCATCCCAGTCTACATACTTGCCTACGGCTTCACCGAAGGCGCGAAGCGGCAGGTACAATGAGCCTTCCAGATTAACGGCGGGGGAGGCGGGCGTGAGTGCTTGTCCGTTGTCGGTATACCGAATGGCTTCCGCTGTAGTCCCGGTTACTTCGGCAGCGGAGGCAGCTCCTGTTCCTGTCATAAGTGTAAGCGTCGTTATAGCGGTAATGAAACGTTTTTTCATCATGGGGGAGGTCTCCTTCAGCTTCTATATATATTGGATACGTCTTCCACAAGCATAGCGAAGGGATGTTATTGCAGTATTATTGCTATGTATACATATTGTAAAAATTACGGATGCATAATCATGGATGTGCAGCAAGCAACTTTAAATTATGCCGGATATAACCAAAACGATACAACGGATACTCAACAGGGTAAGCCTTGCAAGAAAGTCTAACCGCCATATATCCAAGAGCAAGAAAAGTCTCATTGCCGCCCGGCATGCTTTCCATTACTATTACCTTGAGTTTTCCATGGAACGTAACGCAATGTTCCTCACTAGCCAGTAAGGGGGTGATCGTAACGGGGTGAAACTAAGGCTATTGTCGTAATTATTAGGAAACAGCAAGTGGCATGGAACATAAATTTGGGAGGGATACGGTTGGTTCAGCTGTGGAAAAAACGTTTGTCCGCGATACTAAGCGCGATTATGCTCGTCTCACTGCTCGCCGGCACAGGCATCGTTGGCTCACAGGCCGCGTCGGCAGCAGCGCTGCCAAGCTTGAAATTCGATTTCGGTTCCGAGACCAGTCCCGTTGCGCCGGGTTACAATCAGGTTACGAACAAGATGATCTACAGCGCCGCCAGAGGTTATGGACTGAATATCTCTACGGATTTTCGCGACCGCGGCGGCTCCGATCCGTTGCTGCGGGATTTCGTGATCAACAGCAATTTCTTGTTTATGGTTGATCTTCCGAACGGGGAATATTCGGTCAAGATCGTTGCCGGTGACGCCATTGCCTCCAATAAAACGGATGTTCGAATGGAAGGCGTTTCGTATGGAACGATTTCGTCCGGCAGCGGGTTGTTTAGCGAGCTTACAAAGACGGTACGCCTAGAGGACGGCCAAATGACCTTCCAATTTACGAACAACGGCCGTGTGAATGCAATAGAGATTTACCCTTTAACGTATCCATCAGGCTTGACCGTATCTGAAATGACCTATGCCCCTGCTGCATCCGTCAGCTTAGTATGGGAGGCTGTATATGGTGCCTTAGGCTATAACATTTATCGGACCGGGGCGGGAGACGGGAATTTTTCACTAATCGGCAGCTCGGCAGCTCCCGGCTTTAAGGATACAACGGTCAACCTTACGGAAACGTATCAATATAAAGTATCGCAGCTGACAGCGCAAAATTATGAATCCGCTTCCAGTCCGCCCATCACGGTGAGCGTTGTAGATCCCGCGACTCCGCCACCGTCTGCTCCGGCAGAGCTGTATGTGAAGGCATCGGCTAAGGAGCAAATTATCATCGGCTGGAGTCCCTCGGCGAGTGCACTTTGGTACAATGTCTACCGCTCGAAGTCGCCAGGCGGGCCGTTCATCCAGGTAGGTTCCTCAACATCAGCCGAGTTCACTGACACGGATGTGTTTACGACGATCCCTTATTATTATCAGGTCGTTGCCGTTAATGCCGGCGGTAAATCCAATCCGTCCGCTGTGTTGAATGTGCCGGCGGCTACCGTGCTGTACCGTCAGGCGGAGACGCTCGACCGAAGCCCGGTTGCGGTCCTTTCGGACGGAGGTATTTATATCGGGTGGCGTTTGCTCGGCACCGACCCGGAACATATTTCCTTCCACCTCTACCGTAACGGACAGCGAATCAACAGTGCACCGATATCAACAAGCACGAACTACTTGGATCCTGAGGGAACCGTCGACTCGACTTATGAGGTCCGGGCCGTCATCGGGGGAATCGAGGAGCCGAGCTCGGAAGCTTTTCCCGTATGGCGGGATCCATACAAGTCCGTTCCGCTTCAGAAGCCTGCAGACGGGGTGATCAACGGCGCCGCTTATACTTACAGTGCAAATGACACTAGTGTCGGCGATCTCGACGGAGACGGCAAGTATGAGCTGATCGTCAAGTGGGACCCTTCCAATTCGAAGGATAACTCCCAAAGCGGGTATACGGGCAATGTCTTTATTGACGCATACCGATTGGATGGTACACTCCTGTGGCGGATCGATCTCGGACGGAATATTCGGGCCGGCGCGCACTATACTCAATTCATGGTTTATGATCTGGACGGCGACGGGAAAGCAGAGGTTGCTTTCAAAACGGCGGACGGAACCGTGGACGGTACGGGGCAGATTATCGGCAGCCCGAACGCGGATTACCGCAATTCCAGCGGCTATATTCTGAGCGGTCCCGAGTATCTGACCGTCTTCGAAGGGACCACAGGGAAGGCACTTGCCACGACGAACTATGATCCGCCGCGCGGCAACGTATCGAGCTGGGGAGACAGCTACGGGAACCGTGTGGACCGTTTTCTCGCCGGCGTTGCTTACTTGGACGGGGAACGGCCGAGTCTGATCTTCTCCCGCGGCTATTACACCCGTACAGTGGTGGTTGCTTATAACTGGAGAGACGGACAGCTTAGCAAACAATGGACCTTCGATACCAACACTCCGGGATACGGCGATTATGCCGGCGAAGGCAACCATCAGCTCAGCATTGCGGACGTAGACAAGGACGGCAAGGATGAAATCATTTTTGGCGCTATGGTCCTTGACGATAACGGCAAGCCGCTGTACCGGACCGGACTCGGACACGGGGACGCGCTTCACGCTGGAGATCTTGACCCGAGCAACCCGGGGCTGGAGGTATTCAGTGTACATGAGCACTATCCGAGCTCTGCCGGCATTGAACTCCGGAATGCGGAAACAGGCGAGCTTCTCTGGGGAATTCCGACCAATTACGATGTAGGACGCGGGATGTCAGGAGATATTGACCCGCGTTATCACGGCGAAGAGATGTGGGCTTCCGGGGAATCCGGGGGTGTCTACACGGCAAAGGGACAACGGATTTCCACCAGAATGCCTTCCATAAACTTCGGCATTTGGTGGGACGGGGATTTGCTTCGCGAGCTTCTTGATCACAATTACTCCAGTACGGCAGGAGCCGGTACCGGAAAAATAGACAAATGGGACTATATGAACAGCCGGGCTGTCAATTTATTGACGGCAACAGGCACGTACTCAAACAACACGACGAAAGGGACACCGAACCTGCAGGCTGATCTGTTCGGAGATTGGCGGGAGGAGGCGGTATGGCGTACGGAGGATAGCAGTGCATTGCACATCTACACAACTAGCGAGATGACTCAGCACCGACTGTATACGCTCATGGATGATACGCAATACCGTCTGTCGATTGCATGGCAGAATGTAGGCTACAATCAGCCGCCGCATCCGAGCTTCTACTTAGGCGACGGCATGTCCGCTCCGCCCGTACCGAAGCTGAAGCGAACACCGGTGCTGGTGTCCGGCATCGAGGTGACCGGAGCCGGGAAGGCCGACGGGCTGTTTGTCTCGGAGTCTCTTCAGATGGTCGCTACCGTATTTCCAGCGGCGGCAACGGACAAATCGGTCATCTGGACGGTGACTTCGGAGGACGGAGGACCGACAGCCAATGCTGTGATTAACGCCTCCGGCGAGCTGAGGGGTCTGGCGGAAGGCAATGTCCTCGTAACGGCTACGGCTGCTGACGGCTCTGGAGCTTCGGGAAGCACACGGGTGCGCATTCGCTCGACCGCAATCGAAGGCAATACGATCCACCAATACATCCTTCCTGAGAAGGACGGCAAGGTGATTGCGGATGTGAAAGCGAAAGATATTCAAGAGGCGGCAAGCGCGGCCTCCGACCAAAAGGTCAGAGTAACCCTGCATTCACAAGCCGATTACACCTCGGCGCAAATCAACCTGCCGGCGTCGTTCGTATTCTCGGCGGAAAGTCAAGGGCTCCAACGGCTCGAGATGGATACAGGCATTCTACGTGCTTTCATTGACCCGAATCTGTTCAAGCGGCACAATTTGGAACGCACATCAGTACATGTGGAGATTTCGTCAAGGCTTGTTGATGTGACCCAGCTTTCCGCCAATGACAGACAGAAGGCCGATGGCAAGCCGGTATACGCCTTCACTTTAAGCATCGACGGGAAAGAAATTCGAGGCTTCGGAGACGATGTGCGGCTCTCGGTCCCGTATTCGGGCGGAAATACCAATCCAATCGTCATCTATATGCTCGATGACAACGGCCATTTGTATACGGTAAATAACGGCAGCTATGACCCTGACACAGGTACGGTGATTTTTAAAGCGAACAGATAACGAATAGGTTCGAGACTCACAGGCGGCTCCTGATCCTTCAGGAGTCGTTTGTGCTGTAAAACAATAAGAACTTGAAATTCCAATGAAATCAAACTACCCTTACTACATAAGTCTGATTCGATTCGGCAGGATGGACTGAGGAAAGGAAGGGAGAACCATGAAGGATTCTATTTTACATCAATTACATGTTGTCCGGTCTATAACATTAGGTACCGCAGCCGATGTGCCTGAAACTCAGCTGTATATCATTCCAGGAGGGTATAATAACTCTATCTTTTGGAATTTAGGGCATATATTAATCGTGCAGGAACAGCTTGCGATTCATTTCGGCAACGTAGAACCTCAATTGCCGGACGATTATATGAGATACTTTGGCCAGCACAGCAGTCCGATCTCTTGGGACGATGCCCCTCCGCCGTTTGTGGACATTGTGTCGTTGTTGCAATCACAGACAGACCATATCGTTCATTGCCTAGGAAATAGAATGGATGAGAGGCTGAGGAAGCCGTTTAAAAGAAACGGCATGTCTATGAACACGATAGGGGAGCTGTTGATTTACAGCGTCTACCATGAGGGAGTCCACATTGGCATGATTAATGCTATGATGAAGCTGCTTGGAAATAGTCAGCGCTAGGATAGGAGGCCATCCTTCGAGCAAGTCACTCGGGGATGGCCTTTTCATGGTATGAAGTGGATGAGCATTCCCACCGGGATACCCTCTGTTTCATTTGGGCATCGGAAATAATGCTGCTTTAGAGCAGACACATATGATCCCAAATGAAGATCAGAACGAGATTTGTGAGATTAGGCAGCGTTGAGAGGGAGCAACGGCTGATAATGAGGCAAATGGCTCTGAATGTTGTATCTACGCAGAAATATTATTGATTTTTATAGATACTTGGGGGAACGTTGTATATTGGCACAAATACAATGTACAAAGCTAAACAGGCTCCCGCCTTACGGACATAATGCTTGATTTTGCCAAGCTCCATTGCTCGGCAATTTCCGCGGTCGTCCGTGCAAAATGGACTCTTACCTATCTATTTTTTCTAGAACAAAACACAGCACGACCATAAAAAAATACATTCCGGCCGGATGCCTAGGAGGGTAAGATGTGGGTAAGCAACTCCAGTCGTAAACTAAATTTGAAAAATGGGGCGAATCGAATCATGAAGAAAATGCTTGGGTTAACGATGGTCTGTGCTTTAGCCGTCGGTACGGTAGCCGGATGCGGCGGTACGGACAGCGGCCAGAAGGCAGGGAATGGGACGAAGGGTGATGAAAAGCTGAAATTCTCACTTTCGATGGCGACAAGCGGCAACAAGGTTGCCGAGAAGAGCGCGGATGTGAATCAGGAGAAATGGGTGAAGAAGCTCGAGGAGCTGACAAAGACGGATCTCGATATCCGCATGATTCCTCTGAAGGATTTCGATCAGAAGATGTCGTTGATGTTCGCATCCAATGAAATTCCGGACGTCGTACAAAATGTCGGCGGTGCTACTACGAAGGGCATGTCGGGTTCCGTTGAAGCCGGGGTATTCATGCCGCTGGACGAGCTTCTCAAGGAACATGCGCCGAACATTATGAAGCTTGTGCCTAAGGAAGCCTGGCAGGAGACAAGCTTTAACGGCAAGATCTATGGCATTCCGTCCTGGCTGTCCAACCCGTCGCGACGCGCGTTGTTCGTGCGTGCCGACCTTCTGGCCAAGACGGGGCTGCCTGCTCCGAAAACGGTGGATGATTTCCTGAATGTGATGAGAGCAATGAAGAAGCTGGGCGTGGAGCACCCTTACCAAATGCGCGAGAATTTCAAGTATGCCGATACGATTCTTGGAGCTTACGACGTGCTGCCGTCGCAATTCGAAGTGCAGGGAGATCAGGTGGTACCTAAGTTTTATGACGCGGACAATATGATGAAAGCGCTGCAGACGTTCAAGACCATGTTCGATGAGGGTCTGATTCCGAAGGATTTTGCTTCGATCAGCTCAACCGATTATGGCAAAAATATCGAATCCGGCAAGGCCGGCATGTGGTCGGCCAACGCGCAAGGGCTGTCCAACTACCGCAGCAAGCTGAAGAACGTGCTGCCTGACGGCAAGATCGAAATCATTCCTTCCCCACGGGGACCGGAAGGCCGCGGCGGACACCTGCTGTACTCGAGCATCAACACCTCTTACTACATTAACAGCAAGGTACCGAAGGAGAAGGCGATTCAGATCATCAAGTTTTTTGATTGGATGACAACGCCGGAAGCGGAGAAATACTTCTCCTTCGGAATTGAGGGTGAAACGTATACAATGGAGAACGGCAAGGTGAAGTTCACGCCGCCGACCGCCCCGGAAGCGATTGACGACGACGGCTTCCGCAGCATGTTCTGGTTCATCCACGACATGGTCTATAACAAGTCGAGGGAAGAGCTGACGCAGGACGGCCGTGACATGATGCAGTATATGGATACGGTCGTATCGAAGGAGGGGCTAGGCTCCGTTCGTTTCGTGCCGGCTCTCGAATCGTTCTCGAAATTCCCGGATTTGGCGCCGCAGGGCGACGATGTAGGGCCGAAGTTGATCATCGACCATATGATCAAGATCATCTACGGCAAGGAAGCCGTCTCCGACTGGCCGAAGGTGATCGAGGAATATAAGAGCAAAGGCGGAAACGAAATCGTGAAGGAAGCTACGGAACGATATAAGAAAAAAACAAATGTGATTGTTTCTAATAATCGAAATTAATTTCTCGAAAAGTATTTGTTCCCGCATGCGGGCCAACAAATACTTTTCCCTTTTATTCGTATCAACAGACTCCAGTGGGCAGGATGATCACAAAAAAGTGAAGGAGGGCGCGACATGGACACGAAGGAAAGGAAGGATCGAATTCGGGGTATCGAGAGGGAACTTTCCATTACGATTCAAGAGGAGCGATGGTCTGGACGCAAGGGGGTTTTCACAGAGCCGCCAGTGCGAATTCCTACGGACAAATGGACTGATGCCCCGCTGCTCGGCAATGGCGATGTCGGAGTTGCTATAGGCGGAGGACCGGAACAGCAAACCTTCTACATTGGAAAGAACGACTTCTGGGTACAGCCTCATGTAGGGGAAACCGGGGAACAGCGGCAGCAGCGGCTGCTGAACGACCATGGAAGGAGGACAGGGGCACGTATTATTACCGTCGGTCAGGTTACGCTGTTTATGCCCGGATTGGCCGGGGCGGCGTACTACCAGGAGCAGGATCCGCTTCATGCTGAGGTTCGCGGCCATTTCACGGGGGAGCGGGCGGAGGTCAGCTTGCGATCCTGGGTAGCGGCCGAGACCAATCTGCTGGTTACCGAGGTGGTCTGTCTGAAGGGCGATCTGGGCGAGGTTAAAGTAAGACTGCATGCGGGAGAACAAACGACTGACGAAGTGTTCAATTATGAGAACGGTGCGGAGGCGGATCTGATGTGGTTTCACTATGCCGCCAACTCCGCCAATCTGCCTCAGACTAGGCGCGTAGCGGTCATCACCGCGGTGATTGGGGCATCGGTTCGACATGAATGGCGGTTTCAGAATGTGGAGGCTGTGGCGAGCCTCGCAGAAGGGCAGCGGTTAACGGTGATCACGGCTATTATCAGCAACCGGGATCAAGCCGATCCTTTCGCTGCCGCTAAGCAATTAGTGAAGAGCTGCATGATCCGGCCCGGCGGTGATGAAGCGCTGGCCCGACACCAAGCGGAGCATCGGCGTTGGTGGCGGAGCTTCTGGGAAGCGTCTGAGATTGAGATCGGCGATCCGCTGCTTGAGAAATATTATTACGGCTCGTTCTATATTATCGGCTGCTGTACCCGTAGCGGGAAGCATCAGCCGGGCCTCTTCGGCAACTGGGTTACGACAGACCGACCGGCCTGGACCGGCTCCTATACGATGAATTACAACTATGAGGCACCCTACTGGGGGCTCTATGCGGGCAATCGAACGCGGCTGGCCGAATCCTACTGCGAGCCTCTGCTCGATTTCCTGCCATGGGGACGGCTGTTTGCCCGTGAGAAGCTGCAGTGTCGCGGGATCTATATGCCGGTAGAGCTGGGGCCGGAAGGTATGATCTGCTCTATGTTCTTTCACGGGCAAAAGTCCAACGCAGCATTCGCAGCCGTGAATCTGCTGATGCACATCGACTATACCGGCGATATGAACTATGCCCGTAGAGTCTATCCCTATTTGCTAGAGGTCGCAAGCTTCTGGGAGGATTATCTCGTCTTCGAGGACGGCCGGTATGTCATCTACGATGATGATATTCATGAGAGGTCGCATGACCGGAAAAATCCCATTCTGTCGCTGGGCTTCGTCCGCATGATCTTAACCGCGACGCTGGAGCTCGGACAGGAGCTGGGACTTGACGCCGATCGCCGGGAGAAATGGCGCCATATGCTTGAGCATCTCAGCGCTTATCCTACGATGACCCGCAGCGGCAGGACTGTCTTCCGCCTGACCGAGGAGGGAACGGACTGGAGGGATCGCAATTCGCTCGCGGTTCAGCATGTATTTCCGGCCGGTCAGATCGGCTTGGGGAGTGATCCGGGAATACTTGCCGTTGCCCGGGACACGGTCGATGAGATGCAGCGCTGGAGCGATTTTAACGCGTTTCCGACGTATTACGCGGCAGCGGCCCGGGTTGGATATGATCCGGAGGTGATCCTCGAGCGGCTGCGCATCGAGTGTGAGACCAAGTCGCTGCCCAACCTGTCGATTCATCATGGGGGCGGAGGGATCGAGGATGCGTCAGCCGTACCCGTGTGTTTACAGGAGATGCTGCTGCAAAGCTATGACAGGACGCTGCGGCTGTTCCCGGTATGGCCCGCGGGCCGATCGGCCCGATTCCGCAAGCTGCGTGCGGTCGGGGCTTTCGTTGTGAGCAGCGAAATCATCGAGGGCCGTGTGAGCTATGTGGCATTGGACAGTGAAGGCGGGCGTCCATGCACGCTGCACAATCCTTGGCCTGGCGAAGAGGTAACCGTTTATCGAAACGGTAGGGCTGCCGAGAGCTTGAGTGGAGATCGGCTGACCTTCGGCACGGCAATCGGTGAACGGTTGATTCTTCTGCCCAATTGAGAACTAACGAAGAAGCAGGGGAGGACGAATCGAATGACTATTGATAATCGGCATCAACCGAGGCCATTGGCCGAAATCAGCATGGAGCATCCGACCATGAGCTTGTCTGTCGGCATACCGGCCCTTCTGAAGCTGGGCGACCCTTATCCTGTGCTGCGGGTCCGGGCAGCCGTATCTTTGCGTTGCACCCTCAAGCTTCGGCTTCCCGGCACCAAGCTGGAAACGCTTGAGCTTCCGCAGGTGGAGCTGACGGCAGGGGAAGAACGGGTGATTTCGCTGCATGGTAGCTGCAGGGAGGAAGGACTGTATGAGCTGACTCTCCATCTTGCTTCCGAGGACGGGGCTTCCCATGCATATGACGCATTTGCTTTTACAGCAGTAAAAGATGGCGAACCGTCTGGCCGAGGCCGTATCGCCTATGCCGGCGCGGATGGAGCCATGATCTACGTGCCCGATTACAAGGGCAATCGAATCGCCGATTTTTCACATTGCGGTTATAAAGGCGGAGGCGTCCGGCTGCCGGAGGCGTCCGTACGTGCCGTTGTGGAGCCAGGAAACGGAGATGCGACAGGCATGATTCAGGAGGCCATCGAACGGGTCTCCTCTCTACCGGTTGGGCCCGATGGCGTTCGGGGAGCCGTGCTGTTGAAGCGGGGACGTTATCTGCTGTCCGGGACGCTCCGTATTGGCAAGAGCGGCGTCGTGCTGCGCGGAGAAGGTCAAGGCGAGGACGGTACAATTCTTCATGCGTCCGGTGCCGGCCGCAGGGATATGCTGCGGATCGAAGGCGAGGCGGGTCCCAGGCTGCTGCCTGAGACGGCGGTAAGGATCACCGATATATACGTGCCTTCAGGGGCCAAGTCTTTCCATGTAGAAAAGCCGGATGCGTACCGCATCGGTGACCCCGTCATGCTGGTCCGGCATGGTAACGAAGCGTGGATTCACGCGATCGGCATGGACGATATCGTCCCCCGTCCCAAGGTAGGAGGCACGAAACAGTGGAAACCGTTTGACCTGGCTTTCGACAGGATCGTCACCGGGATAAGCGGAAATCTGATCACGCTGGATGCCCCGATCGCGAATGCCTTGGAGCAATGCTACGGAGGAGGAACTCTTGTCCGCTATGAGGATCCGCAGCGCATAGAGAACGTTGGTGTGGAAAATTTGCGCGTTGAGTCGGATTATGATCCTCATGTCACCGATACCCAGATTGACGGGAAGCCGGGCGATATGCTGTATGCCGCGGATGAGGAGCATGCTGTCAACTTTGCCGTTCTGAACCATGTCAAGAACGCTTGGGTTCGCGACGTTACGGGCTTTCATCTGGAGCACTCGCTGGTCACCGTCGAGCGCTCGGCCAAGTGGGTAACGATTCAAGATTGCACGGTACGCGAGATGGTCAGCATCATTACCGGAGGGCGGCGGTATGCATTTCACCTTGCCGGTCAACTGACGCTAGTGCAGCGCTGTGACGTGGAGACGGCGAGGCATGCCTTCGTGGTCGACAGCATGGTTCCCGGCCCTAATGCATTCGTGGACTGTGAATCCAGACACGATTATAACACCAGCGAGCCGCATCACCGGTGGTCGGTCGGCGGCTTGTATGACCGGGTTAGGGCACCGATTAATATCCGCGACCGCGGCTGGATGGGCAGCGGCCACGGGTGGTCGGGCGCGCAGTATGTCGCCTGGAATACGGTAGGCCAACTGACGGTGCAGCGGCCCCCGACCGGGCAAAATTACGCGATTGGCCACGTAGGCGTTCAAGCTCCGCCGTTCCTTCCGAATTCGTTCGACCCGCGTCCCCGGGAGGAGGGCTATTGGGAAAGCTTCGGCCGGCATGTCGAGCCGCTCAGCCTCTACGCCCGTCAGCTGGAGGAGCGGCTTGGGACAGAGGCGCTTGTATGTACCGGCATAGACCGATCGGCAAGTCAGATCTCGGGGTGGGGAGAAGCTGACTCGGGTGATTCCGAGTAGATGACCTGACCTGCTGCGACCATCGTAAAAAAACACAAGAGAGCTGCAATTTTCCCAATGGCTCGCCTGCCGGCACGGCAGTAAGATGAAGGGGGGCGACGGCGGCGGCTGTACTGCTGGAACGCTGTAAAGAGAATGGGGTACGATGGCTGAATTCGTTACCTGCGTTTAGTCATTGTCCAATCCTTCGACCCATAGTAAGATCTATGAAAAGACTCGTCATTTTCTAAAGAGATCCTGCAGAGGTGGAGGTTGGAGACATGAGACTATTAATCGCAGATGATGAACCGATTATTCGCAGCGGCTTGATGAAGATGGCGCAAGACTATACACACAGGTTTCAGTCTATCGAAACCGCCAAGAACGGGGACGAAGCGCTCCAAATGATCGTACGCTCAGAGCCTGATTTGATTGTGACCGATATCCGAATGCCCAAGATGGACGGCCTGGAGCTTTGCCGGAGGGTATATGACGCCTATCCGCATATTCTCATGGTTGTTGTGTCCGGCTACGGTGATTTTGAATATGCACAGAAGTGCTTGTCATACGGGGTGAAGCATTACCTGCTAAAGCCGATCACGCCGCCTGACTTGCATGAGGTATTCGACCAGATCCTGAAAAGCCAGTCGCAAAGCTACATTCCCGTCTCCCGCTACGTGGATTGGGTGGAACGGATCGAACAGAGTGTGTGGTCTCTTCAGGCCGATGAGACGGCCCGGCTTATTGCGGAATGGAGAGAGAGCTGCGCGCACCTGCCGGCTCTGCAGCTGAACGATTTGATGCACGACGTGCTGGGCTTGCTGCAGAAGCATTTTCAGGAGAAAAACCGCCCAATTCCCAGCGGCTTGCTCGAAGCCTTCCAAGCCCGAACCAAGCCTGAGCTGTTCCGGGAGTTCGAGGACCGGCTGCAGGCAGTGATGGACGAGCTGCTCGCCGCCCGCCGCGGCAACTTCAAGGATCCGGTGGAGGAGGCGAAGGCTTATATCGACTCTCATTTATCCGTGGAGATCACCCTGAAGGAAGTGGCGGATATGGTCGGCATCACGCCGACATATTTCAGCGCTTTGTTCAAGAAGCTGACCAACCAAACCTTCGTCAGCTACCGCATTCATAAGCGGATGGAAAAGGCGTGCGAGCTGCTTGCCGTACCCCATATGAGGACCGTAGATGTAGCGGCCGAGGTCGGTTACGACGACTACCCGCATTTTACGAAGACATTTAAGAAGCTGTTCGGTGTTTCTCCGTCGGAATACCGCGCTTCGCTTGGGATCCGATGATGAGGAATCTGAATCTGTCTCAGAAGCTGTTTATTTCGTACCTGATCGTAATTCTGATTTCGCTTACGGGCGTCGGAGTGTTTTCCTACAGGGCTTCGTCCGGTGAGCTGGATCAGCTGGTGCAGAACCAGCTCTCGCAGGTGGTGGGGAATGCCGTCCATCACACGGATCTGTATATACGCAACTATGAGCGGTCGATGGTGTCGCTGCTGAACAGCAATGACGTTAAGCGGTTCATTGATTTGGCGCCGGGAGAGAACGGGTACCCCTATTATGAATTGCGTAAATACATTCGGGAGCTCGGCATCGAGCCGCTCTTTATCCGCAATCCGGAGGTCGCGGATATTTTCCTCCTGAGCTTCAACGGGAATGCGATGTATTTCTATAACGGCATTTCAGGCGAATCGTTCAGCAAGGAGGAGGTCAAGCGGCAGCTGGAATTTTATAAGCGAAACACGAACCAGAACGGCAGTCTGAGTGTTTTGAATCATAGCATCCTGCCGGGGCAGAACAATTCGATGCTCACGCTTGTCCGCCGTATAAGGGGACTTGCTTCGACTGATCCGGGGGGCATTCTGGCTATTGAGCTGCGTGCGGCTGAGTTATCCGAGCTGTGGAAGGGAATCGATCTTGGAGAGACCGGGTATTTCTTCATCGTCGATGAGGAGGGCAAGTTTGTGCATCATCCGGACAATACCCTGATCGGACAGGCTGTACCTGATTCGATTCGGGAGCATGTACTGGCCTCCGGTCCGCAGGCGTTCAGCGCCAATGTCAACGGCAAGGAGCAGATGTTCATGAGCCGACGCTCGAGCTACGGCAATTGGCGGCTGGTGGTCTCGATGTCATTGGAGGAACTGCATAAGCCGTCCGCGACGATCCGTTCAACCACACTGGTAGTCGGCTGCTTTACTTTGGCGCTCGCCTTATGGCTTGCCATCCGTTTCGGCCGATCGATTACAGGGCCGATACGTGCACTAAAGGGTGTTATGCGTCAAACGGAGAAGGGAAACTGGGCGACCATTCCTCTCCCGGAATACCGCGATGAGATCGTGGAGCTCATGAGCCGTTATAATTTGATGGTTAACCGGCTCTCAGAGATGGTTGAGAAGGTTTATCAGGCGGAGCTGCGTGATCAGGAGAGCCGCATGGAGCGGCAGAAGGCTGAGCTGCAGTCCCTGCAGCTGCAGATCAATCCGCATTTTCTATATAACACGCTCGAAACGATTGTTTGCTACGCCGTAATCCGCGATTCGAAGGAGATTACCGAGATTGTGAAGGCGCTGGCTTACATGCTGCGCTATTCCGTTCAAACGAATCTGGAGGAAATTACGGTGGCGAACGAGCTTAAGCATGTGCTGCATTACCTGGTGGTGCTGCAGCACCGGATCGGGCGGGAATTCGAAATCGACGTTGCTGTACACCCGGACTATTTGCTGCATAACATGGTCCGGCTGACCTTACAGCCGCTTGTGGAAAATGCGTTTCAGCATGCCTTTCCCGAAGGGGTAGAAGACTATCACTTCATTCGGATTGATGCCGGGGAGCAGGAGAACTTATTCTGGGTCAGTGTGGAGGATAACGGTGCGGGCATCAGCGCAGAGAAGCTGCAAGAGCTGCGAGAGAAGTTGGGTACCAACCGTCTGATCGATAAGGAAGGCGGTGCGGCCCGATACGGCGGTATCGGGATCGTTAACGTTCATCGGCGCATTCAGATGGTGTTCGGCGAACAGTACGGCTTAAAGATCGAGAGCGAGGTCGACAAAGGAACGAAGCTAACGATGTTCATGCCTAAATCGGAGCCCGTTCCATTTCCATAGAATCGGAGGGAGTCAAAGTGACGGAGCAAGAGGATTTAATGGATAACGCCGGCTCGGAGAGGCCGGGGAGCCAAGCAACTGACGCAGATGCGTCACATGACGCCCGGATGGCTTGGTGGCGGGAGGCGAGAGTCGGCCTGTTCATCCACTGGGGACTTTATTCGTTGCCGGGCGGCATATGGAAAGGGGAGGAGGTAAAGGCCTCCTATGCCGAGCATCTCATGCTGCGGGCGCAAATTCCCATTCATGAATATGAGCGAATTGCAGACGATTTTCAGGCGAAGCAATTCGATGCCAAGCAGTGGGTGCGGCTAGCTAAGATGGCAGGTTTGAGGTACCTGATCTTCACCGCTAAGCACCACGAGGGTTTCGCGATGTATGACTCCAGCGTGTCGGACTACAACATTGTAAAGCGTACGCCGTTCGGACGCGACCCGCTGAAAGAGCTGGCGGATGCCTGCCGCGAAGAGGACGTGAAGCTTTGTATCTATTACTCGCATTCGATGGATTGGCATCATCCGGATTCGCAAGGCAACACCTGGGATTACCCGGGCAATATCGGCGCTTACGACGAGGTCTCGGCGTGGATCGGCGATGAAGATAAGCGGTCGCGCTATGAGCGCTACCTTCGAACGTTCGCCCAGCCTCAGGTGCGTGAGCTTCTGGAAAATTATGGACAGATAGGTCTGGTGTGGTTTGACTGCGGCCATAAGCTTACGGAGGAGCAGGGGGCTGCGTTCGTGGAAGAGGTTAGGAAGGCACAGCCCGATTGTCTTGTGAACCGACGTGTCTATATGGAGCCCTACGGCGATTACGGCAATACGTCGGACAATCAGCCGCATGTGCGCGTTCCTCGCCAGGATTGGGAGTCAATCGCAACTCTTAATGATTCCTGGGGATATAAGGCGGCGGATAACAATTGGAAGACGTCGGAGGCCGTACTCCGGCAGATGCTCGATGTGCTCAGCTTGAACGGGAACTTCGTCATCAACGTCGGTCCGACAGGAGACGGAGCCTTCGATCCGAAGTCGGTAGAGCTGCTGAAGACCATTGGGGACTGGATGCATACGAACGGAGAGGCCGTATATGGCACGACCCGCAGTCCGATTGGCAAGCCCCCGTGGGGTCGTTGTACGCGGAAAGGGCGGACCTTATATTTGCATGTGTTCGATTGGCCGAAGAACGGAAGACTGCTCGTGCCCGGTATAAGAAGTACTGTAAAGCAGGCGTATGCCCTCGCTGACCCTGAGCGCCTTCCGCTTGCCATAGAGCGGGCGGGAACGGACGACATCGTGCTTGCTGTTCCTTCGCAGCCGTTCGCCGCGGTCATTCCCGTCATTGCCTTGGAGCTTGCATCCGATTGCGAGACGAACCCGCTGCCGCTGTTGTACGAGGAGGAATACCCGAACATACTCGGCGCCTTTGATGCCGACATCGGAGGTTCTACCTTGCGCTACGATACGGGGAAGAAGGGCCGGGATAATCTGGTGGCGTGGAACAGTCTCGACGACGAGGCCCGTTGGCGAGTACGCGCGAACGGACCGGGCCGTTACCGGGTTACAGCTGTAATTGCGGCAGATTCCTGTGGGGGAGCAGGCTCGTTCGAGCTGTCCGTAGCACTGGCAGGTGCCGGTTTCGTCGGTGACGGGTCTGTGCAGCGTCTGGTTGGCCATGCGGCCGCAACAGGAGGCCTGCAGGAGTTTGCTCCTGTGGAGCTGGGGAGTGTCGATATCGGGCAGGCCGGTGAATACGAGCTGAAGCTGCGTGCGGTTTCGATTCCGGGCGAGACACTGATGAGCTTTAAGCAGTTGATTTTGGAGCGTTTGTGAGAGAAGGAGATTGCCTTCGGCCTTCGGGCCTTAGAGGCAGTCTCTTTTAGTTTGTTTAGGCATTGTCCACAGCCGGAGCTATAACGTTCAACCTGTACTTATACCAGCCTACATAGAATTATGCAAATGGGCAGAAATCATAAGCAAAATAGAGCTGCTTTAGCTCGATTTGTGCTGTTGAAGTTATTTCATAATTAGAAAGCCCTTGTGGAATAAGGTTATTCGGTATACAAAAGCAGGAGTACCTCCCCACATTCCCGAAGTTAAGGTTACCCAATGGCATAGGCAACACGAAGGCGCAAAAAAACGGGCTTTTGTTGATCTCGAATTAAATGCACAGCTCGAAATTGGTTACCTGTGCAGATAGATGGCGTTACAGGGCGTCTGGCGCTTAATACGGCACGGTAATGCTCCCTGTAACGTTATGAAATTACCTTATTGTTCCAAATATGTGTTCATCTGCCACTGTAAGATGAAAAAATCGCGTTACAATGAGTCTGGTGCTTAACACGGCCCGGTAACGCTCCCTGTAACGTTATGAAATCACCTTATTGTTCCAAATATGTGTTCATCTGCCACCTTAAGATGAAAAAATCGCGTTATAGGCGTCTGGCACTTATATCGGGCCGGTAATGCTCCTTGTAACGTTATGAATGGACCTCTGTCAAGAAAGTAGACACTCCGTTAAGTGAACGCTTAAGCAGGCTTCTTAAAACGCGCAGCAAATTTAACCGGCGATACATAGCCGATTGCACTGTGGATTCGCTTACGGTTGTAGAAGAACTCAATATATTGAAAAATGGCTTCATAAGCCTGCTGCTTCGTTTTAAACTTGGTGCGGTAAATAAGCTCCTTCTTTAATATGCTGTGAAATGACTCGATACAAGCGTTGTCATAGCAGTTCCCTTTTCGGCTCATGCTGGCTTTCATTGAGTAAGCCTTCAATTTCTTACGGTATTCATCTGAGGCATACTGTGAACCGCGGTCTGAGTGATGGATGAGCCCTTTCCGAGGTTTCTTGGCCTCATAGGCGGCTTGTAACGTGTCTACAACTAAGTCTGTGGTCATTCGATCGTAAAGGCGCCAGCCGACGATCTCACGCGTGCATAAGTCTAAGATGCTGGCAAGGTACAATCGGCCCTCTCGGCAAGGGATGTAGGTAATGTCTGCTACCCAGACCTTCTCTGGCTTTTTCACATCAAATTCCTGATTCAGGATGTTTGGAGCAATAGGCAGATCATGGTTAGAGTCGGTTGTCTGTACCTTAAATTTACGAGAAACGCACGAACGCAGCCCTAGCTCCTTCATGTAGAGACTGACTGTGCGCTCTGAAATCTTAAACTGTTCAGCCCATAGTAAACGGGTGATCTTGGGACTGCCATATCTTCCATAAGAGTCGTGAAAATGGTAGGAAATCCGCTCCATCACCATCGTCTTCCGTTTCTCTCGCTCACTTGCTGTAGCCGTTTGCCACTTGTAAAACCCGCTCCTGGATACCTGCAGCACTTTGCACATCTTCTCCATTCGAAATTCGGAGCGGTGATCTTCAATGAACTGGAACCTTAGTTCTTTTCTTTGCTGAAGATGTGCAGAGCCTTTTTTAAAATGGCCAGCTCCTCTTGGAGATCGGCTATCTCCTGATCTTTTTTCTTGGCTTCGCGTTCTTTTGCTGCCAATTCTTCTTTCATTTGACGAAGCTTTTCCGGGTTGGCTAGCGGCTCATTTTCAAATGAACGGTACTGAGACATCCAGTTGTGGATTGTTCCTGCCGGAATGTTCAGCTCCGCCGCGATTTCCGGCACCGTCTTGGTCTGTTCTTGTACGTATTTGACTGTCTGCTTTTTAAATTCTTCATTGTAACGCTGCCGTTGATTTCCCATGGTGGACACCTCATTGTTCTTTGCTAAGTTAATTATCTAACTTCACTTAACGATGTGTCCACTTTTTATTCTAGCTGCAGAAATCATCTTAATGGGCAGAATTCGCAAGCAGATTTGCACTGCCAAAGCTCGATTTGTGCTGTTGTGAAACTTTACAGAGTGCGCCTCGAAGTTTCCTCGCAATCCGGCTCGCAAGCTGTTCTTTAGCACAATGCGGGGAGCTTAAGCACAAAGCCGGCATGATTTGCTGCTGATTCGTACATATTGACTAAACCTAATGGATCCATTGTAATTATGAGTTAAGATGGTTTAGAGGGATTAACCAAATGAGCGGAGGGATCTATTTGACGGAGGATTTTTATTGCGATGAGGTATTAAGCGGTCGTACATCGGTACAGAAGGTAATGGAGACGCCTAACGTTCTTGCCTATCATCACACTCGTCCGTATTATCCTGTTCACATCGTTACGATTCCAAAGAAGCATATTTCTTCTCTACTAACACTGGAACCGGAAGACAATGAGCTATTACTGGAGCTGATGGATGTGGTCAAAAAGGTAGCATCACAAGTGCAGACCGAGTATGGGGCATGCAGGGTGCTGACAAATTTGGGGAGGTACCAAGACTCCAAGCATCTTCATTTTCATGTGTTCTACGGTGAACCACTCAGCGGATAACAAGGCGTTTCATACACAAAGGCAGCCGATGGGCTGCCTTTGTCGCACAGGGATCCGTTAATCGTACTTATCCTCTTCGACTCGAAGCTGATTGTGTACAATGAGCTCGGCCTCGGTTTCGAAGTTTAGATAGAGCGGCGCTGGAAGAAGGTCAATCATCTCTTGCACCATGGGCAGCTCCAAGAAGGCTTCAATCGTTTCAGGAGGCGGCTCTAAACCGGAAACCCATTCCCGTACGGCGTCGATGAAACGATAAAAGGATGCTTCAAATGCGTTCGCTGCCGTTTCCGAATCCTCGTGATCCGCCCGAGCCATGGAGCTCCAGTTCTGTAAAGCGATCTTCAAGGCTTGTTCAACTCTGGGGCTCATTCCCTATCCTCCTTAACCTTCAGAAAGGTTATCTATGCTAAAGTAAAGTATAAAGCTTCTCACAATGTCTTGTACACCTTAGGAGCTTTTGAAGTGAAACAAAATGCATCCCTCATGAATGAATACTGCATGTTCAGCCTCAGATCCCCTTACTATAATGAAATTGTGCTGGAAACGGAACGTTCCGTGACATGAAAAGGGAGAAGGTGCAGTATGGAAAACCGTTCAATAAGACAAGTAATCAAAACGCAGGTTCTGGTGCTGGGCGGCGGCGCCGGAGGGGTGGGGGCTGCAATAGCCGCTGCGCGTGAAGGGGCGGAGACCATCCTGGTGGATCGTCAAGGCTTTCTAGGCGGCAATATGACCATCGGTCTGCCTTTGCTGGCATTCCTGGATGCTCAAGGACGTCAGGTCACAGGCGGGCTGCCTCAAGAGATGGTGGATCGTTTGATCGAGCTCGGGGGCTCCTTCGGGCATAGAGAATGCCCGTTACATAACTCAACGACGGTAATAGACCCCAATTTAATGAAAATCGTCGTTTTTGAAAAAATCAAGCAGTATGGTGTAAAGCCTTTATTACACTGTGAAATTATCGGGACGAATGTGGAAGACGGAGAACTAAGATCCGTTATTGTAAAAGGAAAAGGCAAGGAAATCGAAATCTTCGCCGATGTGTTTGTGGATGCGACGGGTGACGGCGATGTTGCCTATATGGCCGGAGCAGAGTACGAAAAAGGGCAGTACGCGAATGGAGAAACACAGCCGCCTACGCTTATGTTTACCGTGGGGGGCTTCGATCTGGAGCGATTTATGGATTTCCTGCAGGATCATCCGGAAGAACTAAAGCACGGATCCTCTATGAAAATTCGTCCCGGATATACGGCCGAGTTTTTGCGGGCCAGCGAAAACCATGTGTTCGTGGGATTAAAAAACACGATTTCGAGGCTGCGGAAAGAAGGAAAGTGCCCGATCGACCGTGATACGATTATTTATATTAACCTGCCAAGGGAAGGGTACATTGCATTAAATTGCATTCGCATCCTGAACTTCGACGGCACTAAGCTTGAAGAGCTGAGCAGAGGCGAGATCGAATCCAACCTGCAAATCATCCCGCTCATTACTATGCTAAAAGAACATATCCCCGGCTTTGAACAGATTTACTTGTCCTCCATTGCGCCGTTCTTGGGGATTCGTGAAACACGGCGCATTATCGGCAAGCAGATGATCCGCGAGGAAGCGGCTGTCAACGGTGTCATTCCGGAGGATACGATAGCGCTCGGATCGTACATCATCGATATTCACAGCGGCTCGGGGGATTCCACCCTGATCCGGTCGCTGGCGGGTCCTTACGGGATCACCTACGGGGCGACGATTGCCAAGGATGTGAAACGGCTGATGCTAAGCGGACGCTGCATCAGTGTCGATCCGGTGGTGTTCGGCTCTTCACGGGTCATGCCGACTTGTATGGCGGTTGGCGAAGGCGTAGGAATCGGTGCCGCCTTGGCTGCACAGAACCGTATTGCCCCCGAAGATGTGGATGTCCAAACAATAAGACACAAATTACGCGAGTACGGTGCCATACTTTCGTTAGTATAACTTTAGGAGGCGGTAATCTTGCAGGAAGGACAGTTGACTTTTTTTGGCGGCGTCGCCAAATCCGGAGGCGTTCAGGTGCTTTTCGGCAAAGGGAAGCAGGCCGTATTGTTCGATTTCGGTGTGGAGCACAGCAGCCTGCTGTTTCCTAAACAGCTGACGCTTTATGAGCCGGTAGCCGCCACGCCGGGGCGCGAGCTGCGCCAGTATTTGCTCGGCGGAATGACTGCGCCGCTGCCGGAGCTGTACGACCCCGGGCAGCTGAAGGGACTTGATTTCACCAAGGTGCGGCGGGCGTGGGGGGACTGCGAGTTCCCGCAATATGAGCAGGTCCGTTTGTTTATCGGACATATGCATACGGATCATATGGCGGTGCTTCCGTTTGTCCACCCGGATATGCCGGTTTATATGAACCATGACGCTTATTCGTTATTCCGGGGAATGGTGGCCGGCGGCCATTGTGCTGATACGAAGGCCAAGATCACGGCGTGTGATGATTTGAGCGTCATCGATTTCGGGGAATTTACGATGCAAATCGTCGAGATGGACCATAATGCGACGGGGGCGGCGGGCATCATTCTTAACGACGGCACCTATAAAATCGCTTATACGGGAGATTGGCGCCGTCAAGGCAAACATCCGGAGCGAATTGACCGGTTCATTGATCTATGCCGTGAGAGCCGGGTCGATCTGCTGATAACCGAAGGAACACGGCTTCCCTCCGATCCGGTCAAAGCGCCTTCCCGCCAGATGACGGAGGATGAGCTGCTGGACCGTTACTCGGAAATCGTAGGCGGTGCGGACGGACTTGTGTATCTGCAGATGTCGCCACGCGACCTGGAGCGAATGGCCAACATGATCGCCATCGCGACGGAGCGAGGGAGAAAGGTCGCCATGGAAGCATCACAAGCGATCATCTGGCATACCGCGAACCGTGAAGGCATACGAATTTTGCGGGACCACCCGGCTCTGGAAGTGCCGATCCGTATCGTCGACGCAACCGTGACGGAGGACCGGGAGCTCCCGTATGAGACGGTCTCTTTGGAGGAAATGGCCGAACGGAAAGAGGAATATGTGTATTTCTTTAAATTCCCCGATCTTGCCCATATGATCGAATTGGAGGCGCTCGGCGATAGGCAAGACCGTTCCCATTTCATTCAATCGGATTACAGTGTAAAGCTCGATCATGCCGACGTAGCGCGATTTCTTAAGTCATACGGCATCACCGGCCATTCGTTATCCAACGGGGGTCACGCTCACCCCGAGGCGATCTCCGACATGATCGAGCGAATCTCGCCCCAAGCGGTCATTACGCTGCACAGCCGTTATCCGGAGTCGCAAGACACCAGAGGCGTGAATGTTTATTATCCGCAAAAAGGGGAGACGGTATCGGTAACATCCATTATTGCCGCCGCAAGTGCAGCGGTGTAAGCATTCAAGAAGGAGAAGATATACGATGGCCTTGACTACCATTACTTTCGTGAGACACGGCATTACCGATCATAACATTCAGAGAAGAGCCCAGGGCCATACGCAAAATCCGCTGAATGAAACGGGGAGGGCACAAGCGTCCTTAGTTGCGAAGCGGCTTTCCGAGGAAGGCTGGGACGTGTTTATTTCCAGCGACCTTAGAAGGGCCCGGGAGACGGCGGAAATCATATCGGCTGCACTCGGCCGGCCTGTCGATTTCTTCGATGAACGCCTTCGGGAAATGGATAGAGGCAAAATCGCCGACACCATCGAATCGGAACGGATCGAGCGGTGGGGGGAGAACTGGAGAGACCTGGATATGGGCCAGGAAACTCATGAGTCCATGCGCGCCCGCGGTAAGAGCTTTGTCCAGGATATCGCATCGCGGTATGCCGGCAAGAAGGTGCTCGTCGTCACGCACGGCTATTTTCTGGGTCAAACCCTGAAGGAGCTGATGCAGGACGAGAGCACCGGCGACGAGCTGCGCAATACTTCCGTAACGACGATTGCGCTAAAAGACGGGAAGTGGGATTATTTGCTATATGATTGCGTGAAGCACTTGCCCGAAACATCCGGAAATGCCGTTAAACGCGGTTAAGCTCGCGGTATTTCGACGGGCTCATGCCCATGGATTGAGCAAATACGCGGCTTAAATAGAAGCCGTTCTCAAAGCCGCAGCGGGAAGCGATTTGATTCAGCGTCAAGTCGGTATCCAGCAGCAGACCGGCTGCTTTGCGGATGCGCAGCGACCGGACGAAGTCCGACGGGGTCATGCGGAACGATTTGCGGAAACGGCGAGTAAACTGCACGGGGCTAAGTCCGAGCATATGGGACAGCTCGCTCATGCCGAAAGGACTATGAGCATGCCGGTACAGCCATTCCGCCGCCCGGTTCATCAGAGCATCCTCCGAATCCGCGAGGCGTGACAGCTCATCCTGCCGGTGCTCTCCTTCCCACACCTCGCAGCTCAGCTGCCATATATCATTAAGGATCATTTGCTTGCGCAGGGCGCTGCGCGGATCAACTGCGAGATGAAGCTTTCGCAAATAAGCGAAGTTCGACGCCAGCCGCTTGCCGTCCGCCGGAAGGGAGAGGACGGACGGCGGCTGCGGCTCGGGCAACGGACTGCCTGCAAATTCGAAGCCGATGTAATGAAGCCCTAGCGGAGACACCATCTCGCGATAAAACGTCAACCCCGGCGGACAGTAAATTAGTTCCCCGGGACCTGCTTCCCCCCTCTCCGCTCCGATCCGGAACCGGAATTTGCCCGTTTCAACGGCAAACAGTACCCAAACGGGATACGAGTCCGCATTCATTTCAAACTTTTCTTTCCGTTCGAAGTAAGCATGAGAAACCATTAGCAGAGTCTGATCCCACAAAGCAGGCGCATCCATAGTTTGGCTCCTTATATGAAATAAAGTATATTCTACATGAATGATTGCTGTATGTTCAAGAAAAAAATTGCTGTGTAATATGAAATCGTAAGCGCTTGCATAGAAAGGGTGGATAGTCGTTGAAAACTCGGACAGCGTTGTTGGCAATTTCTATGATGATAATGGCAGCAGGATGTGGAAGCGGAAACGAAGGCACGCCGACGGCAGTGGAACAGAAAGTAAACACACAGCCTGTTACACTTAAGTTTGCCGTTCACCTTCCCATTAACGACGAATTTACACGGCTGTATATTGAACCGGTCACCAAGAAGTACCCCCATATTACGCTCGAGCTGGTTAGCGCCAACACGTTTAAGATTTACGATCAGATCATTGCATCGGGCGAGCTGCCCGACCTCTACCTCTCGTTTAACGGGAATATGCCGGGGTTGAAAGAGCGCGGACTTACCATGGATATGAAGCCGCTTTTTCAGCAGCATAAAGTGGACCTGAGCCGATTCGGCCAAAACTATCTGGACGATATTCAATACGCCGCAACCGAAAAAGGGGAATTGTATGGTCTCCCGATCGAAACCGGATTTCATGCGCTGTACTACAATAAGGATATCTTTGATAAATTCGGAGTCCCGTACCCGAAGGACGGCATGACCATGGAGGATGCCTTGGAGCTTGCCAAGAAGCTGACGCGGCTTGACAACGGCATCCAGTACCGCGGATGGGATTTAGGCAGCATCGTCAGAATGGCCCAGCCTCTCGGTTTGGAGTATATCGACCGCAAAACGGAGAAGCCGATGATGTCCAGCGAAGGCTGGAAGCGCGTGTTCGAGCTCGGGAAGCAAATTTACTCCATTCCCGGTAACGAGCCGTCGAAGGACGCGAATAAGAACAGGGTCAACGGTTTTATTAAGGATCGTTCGATTGCGATGCTGAATGAAACGAACCTGTTCTCCCGGCTTAAGGAAGCGGAGAAAGAAGGATTCAACTGGGACGTTGTCCAGCATCCGTATTACAAGGATAGACCGAATATTTATGGGAATTCGACGGTCTATATGGTAGGAGCGGTTCCGACAACGAAGCATATGGATCAGGTGCTTCAAGTTATGGAGGTGCTGACCTCGGATGAGGTGCAGATGAACGTGTCCAAGGCCGGCCGCATCTCCCCGTTAACCAGCGATGCCGTTCAGAAGGTGTTCGGGCAGAACGACCCTTCCTTGAGCGGCAAGAACGTAGGCGGTATTGTCAAAAGCAAACCGGTGAAATACCCGACCTACTTATACAGGGAAATCGCCGAGCCTCTGACTACCAAGAAATTCGACGAGCTGCTGAAGGGCTCGCAGGATGTGAACTCGGCGCTTAGGGAGCTCGACGAGGAGATCGACAAAGCCGTCCAGGCTGAAAAGAAATAGCATAGAGGAGAAGGCGGAAGGGCTGCCCATTCGGGCGGCCCTTCTGCAGTTAACCGATTCTTTGTTGAAAAATCGGCTTCGTGTCGCCCGGCATCGTAATGATAAGATGCTCGCTGCGAAGCTCGGACTTTGGAGGCATGCTCCAAAGCTTCAATGATGTCTCATTGAATGGTTCGCCGAATACGGCAGTGGCGATCCAGTGAGTCCCCCTTTGCAGTGCAGCCCTTAGCGTCGGAATGACGGTTCGCTTATGGATCAAATTCGTATTCGCGTTCGGATAAATCAACTCTAAGCTTCCACTGCCGTATAATAATTTTATTCCGCTGATCCCATTGCCGAATTGTGCAATCAGCCCATCTTCCGATTGCTGCTGAACCATTCCGGTGGATGCTGCTGCATTCGAATCGGCTTCCATACCCAGAGCGAATCCGCCCTCCGCCGCATCCAAATCTCTAGCCGTTTCCACCCGATGGACCCTCACATGCCAGGGGCTTCCCGGAATGATCCAGGTCCGCACCTCTACATCCTTCCAAGGCATCCATCTTGCATAGATCCCTTCTTCCGTAACGGATATTTCTTCACATCTTCTCTTTACCCGATATAAGTTATCGCCTTCGCTCAAGGCAAGCATAGAGTCATAGGCGCCTTGGGCAAGTCCCCACTCCGCTCTGGGTACACTGAATCCGAAAAAAGTAGAGTAAACGAATTTTTCGTATTTAGCGGAAGTATGCGTATGTTCATTCGTCGATAAGTGCCCGGAATTAAAAGCAAGGACATGAGCTCCCGCGGTTGTATTACGTCGGCATATGACAAGATGGGGGGCTTGTTGTACCGATTGGTTTTCCATTGCGGGCAACGGCAGCTCCTCTTCATGCCAGAACGAATGATCATCCGGTAATGCTAAGGGGAGAAATGATTTCAAAGCCCAATAGGGCGAGCCAGGAGCATTATAATTTTCCGCCATAACCAGGTTAGGGTACGCATAGCCGATACTTAAAGTGCCGTCATTGTTAAATATCGGCTTTCGGAACCACCACCTTAGGTTTCTGAGTAATATTCCTTTCATTACTCCCAGAGGGAACGGGTGTACTTCAGCAAAGATCAGCGCAGCCCAGAAGGCTGATTGTGAGAACCGATAAGAAAGACTCCGGCCATAAGGCAAAGCGGCACCATCTTCTGCAAACCAATAAATGAACTGTTTGGCAAATTGTGCGGCGCGATCCTTGTACAGGCGGGACCTCACCGGATCTTCATCTTCCATGAGCTTGGCGTAGAGCAGCCCGTAATAATGGAGTGCAAACGGAACATAGTAATCGCTGTGACCTTTCACTCCGTCTGCATACCAGCCTTCGGAAAGATAGAAGCGCTCGATTTCATCCAACGTACGGAAGATGAGCTCTTTATCGTAGGGCAGCCCGGCCTTTTTAAAGCCGATTTGAACCAATACCCGGAAAAACAGCCAGTTGCAGTCCCAAAGCTTACTTTCGTTAATGGACCGCAGCCACGTCGCTAGTCTGTCAAGATCGGCACGGTTCAGCCATTCCTTACATGTATCCGGAATCAGTGCAAGAGCAAATCCGAAAGCGGCCATCTCGACAGAGCGCTGATCATAATCCGTTGCGGCACCCCAATATTCTTCATGGTCCGGGTTGGTGCCATTGATGATGCCCTGCTTATATATTTCAGTGAGTTCCGAGGTCCCCCCGCCGGTTAGCAGAGGGATAAGTCCCCAGAGAATTCGTGAAAAGCCTTCGTACCCCGCAACATCGGAACTATAGCTTGCACCGCTGTGACCCAGGTGCAGCCGAGCGAAGCCCTTGCTGTAGTAAGGTTTTAATGGATCGGTCAATTGAGCGAAAGCAATGCGTAAATCCTCTTTTGTTTTCAACGGATTTTGTGCAATCGGTAAATGGGAATGCAGCATTATGGTAAAGCCTCCTGGCTGTAAATGAAATGAATGATAGTGATGATTATAACGCAGAAGCCGCTGCAAAAATCACATTTCGGGAAACAAGTAAAAATTGACGAAAAGAACGTCGAAATAGCGTTATCTATAGGGATTCTCCGGTTAGCTATGCTAAAATGACTTAGATGCACGAAATATGTACAGGTAAAATCTTGAGTTAATAATATTGTTAAAGGATGCAGAAACATTTGTAAAGGCAGGTGCTGAGTAATGAGTCAAACGGAGCATAAAATTACATTCGGTATTATCGGCGGCGGCTGGAGGGCTGAGTTTTATCTTCGCATTGCCCAAGCTCTCCCTTCCCGGTTCGAGGTCGCCGGAATGGTTGTTCGCGATGCGGAAAAAGGGGAACGGATCGAAAGCATGTTTGGAGTACGGACCTACCGCAGCTTGGATAAGATGCTCGAAGCTTCGGATCCCTCGTTTATCGTATTGTCTGTTCCTTGGGCCGCGTGTCCCGGATATATTGCCGAGCTTTCGGAGCGTGGGGTACCGGTACTGTCGGAGACGCCTCCTGCGCCTGATCTGTCCGGTTTGATCGAGCTCCAGAAGTTCACTGACGCCGGGGCGAAAATTCAGGTCGCAGAGCAATATCCGTTTCAGCCGCGAAATCAGGCGATCCTGGACATCGTCCGGTCGGGAAAGCTCGGTGAGATTTCGCATGCCCAAGTAAGCTTGGCTCATGGCTATCACGGGATTGCGCTGCTTCGCAAGTGTTTGGGTGTAGGCTTCGATGAGGTAAGGATTACTGCCAAACGGTTCGGTTCACGCATTACGGCAGGACCGGACCGCGGGGGGGAACCGCAGCGGGAGGAGCTTATTCCCACACACCAAGATATCGCTTGGTTCGAGTTTCCGGATAAACATGGAGTATTCGATTTTACCAGAGATCAGTATTTCTCGTGGATCCGGTCCCCGCGAGTTTTGATTCGGGGTACCCGCGGGGAAATCCACAACGATACCGTACGTTATCTTCATAACTTTCATACGCCCGTTCAAACGGAGCTTCGGAGAATGAATGCAGGAGAGAACGGGAACCTTGAGGGCTATTACCTCAAGGGTATTTTGCTGGGCGAGGCGTGGGTTTATTCCAACGAATTCGTCCCGGCGCGCTTGACGGACGATGAGCTCGCGATCGCCACCTGCCTCCGCAAAATGCACGATTACGTGAATGGCGGCGAAAGCTTTTATTCCTTGGCGGAGGCTTCGCATGACCATTATCTCAATCTTTTGCTTGGCAAAGCGCTTGAGAGCGGTATGACGGTCACAAGCGAGCGACAGCCCTGGATGGAATAGAGATACAATGCAAGAAGAACAAGCGGAATAACAAAGCCGCTTGTTCTTCTTTTTTAGTGGGATTGTCCAGGAGGAGACACTGAGGCAAACGCATCATTTTGTTAGCGGCTTCAAGTTATGATAGTTTTTCCCTCGAAGATTGTGATAACATTATGAACAATTAAGCTTGACCTACTTCCATGCTAGAGGGGGAACCTACGAATGGCCCGGCCCCGTAAGGTAACATCAGCTCTATACGATTACTTGACACTGCGAAGAAGGATTACCTTAATCTTCTTGATCAGCGTGCTGATCCCTTTTGCAACGATTGGCTCGATCTCGTATTATACGATCTACTCGATTCTGACAGGTAAAATTCAAGCGGGGATCCAGAGCAATCTGAAGCAGGTTCGCATGTCGCTGGAAAGCACGATCAGCAACCTAAACCATGTATCGCAGCAGCTTGCTTTCGAAGGAACCGCGGGGAAGAAGCTGGAAGAGCTGCTGGAGGCTGAAATGCCGTATGACCGTTACGGGCTGACCGACGAGCTGAAGGAGCAGCTGCGTGTCATTACCTTCACGAATCCGTCGATCGGACTTACATTCTACTATTTTCGCAACGACCACAGCTTCCTCTTCGAAAATCTGGGGGTACGCAACAGCTTCGACCCGAACAAGCTCCCCCTCTTGGCGCAATACTACGAAATTTCCTACTATGGACCTCACATCAGCAACAGCAGCTTCGATAATCAATATGTGCTTTCGGCGATGCGGAAGGTCGATCTTCCGAGCCGCGACGACGTTTACGTATACATCGAGTCGGCCTTTCATTTGACGCAGACGATTTTGGATAACGACCTGTTTGTCGATGGGCTGTCGCACATTTTTCTGGATAATGACGGGAGAATTGCTTATAGCGAATCACCGAGCCTCTTCCCGCTGCATACGACCGTCGAAGATTTTGCCGGCGGCACCTCGGGTACGCTGAAAGGGCACTATTGGTTCAAGGAGGTCAGCAATCAAGGCTGGAGTATGGTGACGATCATCCCCCAGGCCAATTACAACAAGGAAATGAACCAATGGTTTCTGCAGATTCTGCTGTTCTCGCTTCTCTTCCTCGGCATCAGTTTGCTGCTCGCCTGGCTGCTCTGGAAAATGGTGTACCGGCCGCTCAGCGACTTTCAAAAGGAAATCAAACAAATGTCGCAAGCCCCTGTGCCTGCGGAGCCGATCCGGACGCAAATTCCGGAGTTCGATCATTTGCTGCATCAATTCAGGCTGATGAAGGAGCAAATCTGGCAGCTGTTCGCTGAGGTGGAACAGAAGGAGAGGCGGCGTATCGATCTGGAGGTCGAGAAGCTGCTGTATCAGATCAACCCTCATTTTCTTATGAACTCATTGGATACAGTGCACTGGCTGGCCGTTATGAACGGGCAGAACGAAATCGATCGGCTCGTCCTTTCCTTGAATAAACTGCTGTACTACAATCTCGGCAAGCTGGGCCAGACGGCTACGATGCAGGAGGAAATCGATGCGCTGCAGCAATATCTTATTCTTCAACAGATCCGCTACGATTTCCAGTTCGATGTGCGCATTCATGTGGATGAAGAGGTGCTGAAGGCTCCTGTGCCGCGGTTCATTTTGCAGCCTCTTGTAGAAAATTCACTGTATCACGGCTTGCATGACGACGGTTACATCCAGGTGGATGTGAAGCGGACCGGAGATTTAATGGAAATATCGATTCGCGATAACGGAGCCGGGATGACAGAGGAAACGATCCGGCAGCTGCTTACGCAGAAGGAAGCGGACAATCGTAAGGTCGGGATGGGAATCGGTATGAACTATGTCAAAAGAATGCTGGAAAGCCAATACGGCGAGACGGCGTCGCTTGTCATTGAAAGTACGGTAGGCGAGGGCACGAGCGTTTATGTAACGATACCGATAGATCAGGGGAGGGAAATCGCATGAGCAGCATTCGAGTGCTGGTTGTCGATGACGACAAATTGGTTCGAAAGGGCTTAATCTCCGCCATGCCTTGGGCTGAGTTCGACATGGAGGTGGTAGGGGAAGCGAATCACGGGGAAAAGGCGCTGGAATTCATGGGAAGTCACCCTGTGGATTTGCTTCTGACGGACTTGGCCATGCCGGTGATGTCGGGCATTGAATTGATGCGGGAGGTGCGCAAGCGTTATCCGCATGTTCACATCGTCGTCCTGACGCTTCACCAGGATTTCGAATATATCCAGGAGGCGCTGCGGCTTGGAGCTATCGACTACATTGCCAAGGTTCAGCTGGAGAAGGAGCGGTTCGACCAAGTGCTGGGACGAATCGCTGAGAGAATACGGGAGGGCAGCGGTTCCGTGACGCCGGATCCGCGGAACGGGCGGGATGCGAAATGGCTGACGGATCGCGGCTATGTGCTGCTTGCTCCGAAGCATGCGAAAGCTTTGGAGGAGACGGAGCTGGGACCGTCACTTTCCGGCGGTACGTTATCCGAAGCAGGCTTGAACACGTATCTCTGGCTTCCGGCCGATGACGCTGCGGGAGAAGGATTGGTAAAGCACTGGGCCGCCGCTTTGCAGGATGGCAAGGATTGGTCCTTGATTGAGCTTAATGGTCTTCGGGGAGTAACGCGGAAGGACGCGTTAGCCTGGCTGCAGCGCTATCGGGAAAGGGATTTTTTCTATGATTATGCACCTGGCGATAAAGCACTGATCCGCGAGGTCGTGACACAAGACAAGGAGGGGATCGCCTTAAAGGACGGTGAGCTGCTTGCCGGTAAGGCCGAGGAGAGTTTGACGCTGGCCAAAGCGGATTGGTCAACCCCGGATTGGGTTCGACAGGATACCGTGTTTACGAAGCTGGTAGAGGGCTTGAAGCAGCTTCGGCTGCCGGAAGTCAAGCTGATCGGACTGCTCTATTCCCTAATCGATGAGTGGAACCGGTTGTTCGGGCCTCTCGGCATGCCCCCCATTCCGTTCCCGGATGCCCTTTATTGTTGGCACGATACCGTAAGCTGGCTGCAGGCGACACGAGATCACATCCGGCAGGCGCTCCAGCGGTCGACTTATTCCCAGGAAGTGGTCGAGGCGGTTATGAAAGCGAAGCAGCTGATGCATGAAGAGCTGGATCAAGCCGTGACGGCGGCGGATATGGCCCGAAGGGTCACGATGAGCCGCGGCTATTTCAGCCAATGCTTCAAGGATGTGATCGGAAGGACATTTAACGATTATTTGCGGCATATCCGCATGGAGAAGGCGAAGGAGCTTCTGCTGTATACCCATAAGCCGATACATTGGATCGCCGAGCAGACCGGCTATTCGGACGAAAAGTACTTTAGTCGTACCTTTCGCGAGCACACGGGCATACTGCCCAGTGAATACCGGCAAACGCATCGCGGCGTTCAGGAGACCGGTAGAGAGCTGTCAGGTAAATAGGTGTATCAATGTCATATCCCGGGGCTGCCCGGCCCGGCGCTCCGGTCATTTCTCCTACAGAAGCCGTAACCGCTTTCTATCCGTCCGATCGGCACTTTCGTGATACTTTATAAGAGTAAGAAGCAACGAAACATGAAACGAAAGAAGGGGAATCCATTGCGAAAATCTAAGAAAGCGGTTCCGTTACTGCTGGCTGCCATGCTGGTTGCCTTATCCGCCTGCAGCGAGACGAAGGATCAAGCCAAGGGAGACACGCCGAAGGAAGCCGGGCCATCGAGCTCCGCTCCGGGGGATCCGTTCGGGAAATACGAGAAAGCGGTTACGATCAACATCGGCAAGGAGGTCAATCCCTCCGATAAGACGCTTCCGCCTGGAGACAGCACAGAGAATAACCAATATACCCGCTATGTCAAAGAGCAGCTGAACGTCGAGGTGAAGAACGCCTGGCAGGCGGCAACCGGCAAAGATTACGATCAAAAGGTGAATCTGTCGATCGCCAGCAATGATCTGCCGGACGCCATGATCGTCAACGACACGCAGCTGCGGCAGATGGTGAAAGCGAACCAGCTGGCGGATTTAACCGAGGTATATAAGAATTATGCCTCTCCAGCCGTGAAGAGCATCATCGACTCCACCAAAGGCTTGGCGATGAAGGCAGTCACCTTTAACGGGAAAATGCTGGCTATTCCAAACGTTACCACGGAGTCCGATATGGTTCATCTGATGTGGATTCGCAAGGATTGGCTGGATAAGCTCGGCTTGCAGCCGCCGAAGACAATCGATGAGCTGGAGAAGGTTGCCAAAGCGTTCGTGGAGCAGGACCCGGACGGCAACGGCAAAGCGGATACGATGGGAATCGTCGGACCGCAATCCGGCGGTTTGCTGCATGCGAACTTTATTGCTCCGAACAATAACAATTACGGCTTCGATCCGGTGTTTTCCTCCTATCATGCGTATCCCGGCTTCTGGCTGAAGGATAAAGACGGCAAAGCGGTGTACGGCTCGATTCTGCCGGAGACCAAGACCGCGCTCGCGAAGCTGCGCGATTGGTACGCCAAAGGGCTGATCGACAAGGAAATCAGCGTGAGAAAGGACTCGGCGGAGCTGATTAAGAGCGGTAAAGCCGGCATTTGGTTTGGCATGTGGTGGGGAGGCTACGGTCCGCTGGGCGATGCCATCAAGAACGATCCGAAGGCGAATTGGCAGGCATATACCGCCCCGCTCGATGCAAGCGGCGAGTTTACCCCGCATATGGGGACGCCGTCCAATAAGTTCCTGGTTGTCCGTAAGGGTTATGCGCATCCGGAAGCGGCGCTGAAGCTGGAGAACCTGCTGCTGCGCGACGAATCGAAGATGGACGTGAAGGTGTCGCTGGATAACTACCCGCTTCGTATCGTTTTCGCACCGATGGATGAAATGGATGTCACCTACAAAATGATGAAGGAAGTGCTTGCCGGCACGAAGAAACCGGAGGATATGGATTTGCCGGGTTATAAGCTGCTGAAGGCGGATGCGGAGAACGTCAAGAAGGTGAAGCTGGAGCCGTACGATAAGATCGATATTGAGTATTGGAATCCGAATGCGGATTTCGGTGTATGGAAGCGGATGTATTCTACGTTCGTAGGCATTGGCGCGCTGCAAAAGCCGTATAAGAGGACATATAGCCTGACGTATTCCATGACAAAGACGATGGAATCCAAATGGCCTACGCTCGACAAGCTCGAGAAGGAAGCTTTCCTGAAGATCATTATGGGCGCGGCGCCGATCGATTCGTTCGACACGTTCGTTCAGGAGTGGAAGAAGCAGGGCGGCGACCAGATTACGGCAGAGGTAGAAGAGCAAGCGAAGCAGTAATAAGCAAGCGGGCGCCGGCCGCCGGTCGGCGCCGCCATTCGATGACAGAGAAGGAGTGAGCTGAAGCATGAAGTCCAAAGGCTTCGCCAAGCATTACTATCTCATGCTTCTGCCGGGATATGTATGGCTGACGCTGTTCAGCATTGTACCGATGTTCGGCTTCGTGATCGCTTTCCAGGACTACAACCCGGGCCTTGGTATGATGCATTCCGAATGGATCGGACTGGAAAATTTCAAATATTTAATGTCCCTGAGTGACAGCAGTACGGTAATATTCAATACGCTGAATATTGCGGTGATGAAGATCATCGCCAATCTGTTGGTTCCAATGGTCTTCGCTCTGATGCTGAATGAGCTGCGAATGGCCATTCTGAAGCGCTGGATTCAAACGCTCGTTTATTTGCCCCATTTTTTATCCTGGGTCATTCTTTCGGGGATCCTGCTGGATGTCTTTGCTTATCAAGGACCGGTTAACCATCTGGTAACGGCCTTCGGGGGCGAACCGGTGCTGTTCTTCGGCCGGGCGGATTTATTCCCCTTCTTAATTGTCGGAAGCGATGTTTGGAAGGAGTTCGGCTTCAATACGATCATCTATCTCGCCGCTTTAACGGGGATTAATCCCTCGCTCTATGAGGCGGCAGCCATTGACGGGGCTACGCGCTTGCAAAGGCTTTGGTATGTAACGATTCCCGGCATTGTCACGACGGTTGTGCTTCTGGCGGTGCTGAGCCTCGGGAACGTGTTGAATGCCGGCTTTGACCAAATTTTCAACTTATATAATCCGCTTGTGTATTCGACGGGCGATATTATTGATACGTGGGTGTATCGTACGGGGCTGGTTAACCTGCAGTATGGTTTGGCTACAGCGATGGGGCTGTTCAAATCCGTCATCAGCTTCTTGCTGATCATCATTTCGTACGCGCTCGCTTCAAAGTTTGCTAATTATCGTATCTTCTAATAAAGGAGCATGGCTATGGTCAGAGAAGCAACGCTTGGCTCCAGGGTGTTCGATGGGCTGCTGGTGGTACTGCTTGTCGGCATTGCGCTGCTATGCCTGCTGCCGCTTTGGTATACGCTCGCCATCTCGCTTAGCACCAATTCAGCAGCTGAGGCCGGTCTTGTGAAGCTGTGGCCGGTGGGCTTCAACCTCAATTCTTATCAAGAGATTATGGGCGACAGCAAATTTTTCAATTCCTTTTGGATTTCGATTCAGCGGGTCGTGCTGGGGGCCGGCGTCAGCTTTGTGGTAACGGTTCTGATGGCTTATCCCTTGTCCAAAACGAGCAAGGAGCTGCCGCTTCGCAATGTGCTGATGTGGGTTCTCGTATTCACGATGCTCTTCAACGGCGGTTTGATTCCTTGGTACCAAACCGTGAAATCGCTTGGTTTGATCAACAGCATCTGGGCGCTTGTGCTCGGACACAGTGTGCCGATGTTTAACGTCATTCTGGTTGTCAACTACTTCCGCAACCTGCCGAAGGAGCTGGAGGAGGCGGCGCTTGTCGACGGGGCCGGACCATGGTACATGCTGGTGAAGCTGTTCATCCCGCTGGCCGTGCCGGTGCTTGCCACCGTTACGCTGTTCAGCATCGTGTACCACTGGAATGAGTTTTTTAACGGCTTGGTGCTCATGTCAAAGGCGGATAAATATCCGCTGCAAACGTACATCCAACAGCTGGTCGTCGTGATCGATGCGAGTACCATGGATACGGAGCAGCTGAAGCGGCTCAGCGAGCTGTCCAACCGGACGCTGAATGCGGCCAAAATTTTTATCGCAATGATTCCGGTATTAATTATTTATCCGTTCCTGCAGCGCTTCTTCATCCACGGGATTACGCTAGGCTCGGTAAAGGAATAAGAGAGAGGGTTGGTTACGGCATGAAATTTACGGATGGCAACTGGTTATTGCGGGAAGGACTGACAGTACTGGGAGCCGTACAGGCTCATGAGATCGAACGGAGAGAGGACGGGCTGACGGCTTATGTCTCGCCGAGACCGCTTGTGAGCCGATCCAGCATGCTGGATACGGGGCTGCTGACGGTGCGGTTCCACTCTCCCATGCCTGGCATAATCGGTGTGAAGCTGATTCATCATGAGGGGATTCTCGATCGGGGGCCGGCATTCGAGCTGACGGCAGCTGACGGGAGCTACACGGTGATTGAAGAAAACGAGCAGGAAGCCCGGTTGACCAGCGGCAGCTTATGTGTCCGGATCCGGAAGGGAGCGGACTGGGCGGTCGATTTCCTTCGAGGGGAGGAGCGGATCACCGGAAGCCGCGCGAAATCGATGGCATATATTCGGGATGCCGCAGGGTCGGCTTATATGCGGGAGGAGCTGGATCTCGGCGTAGGCGAATGGGTGTATGGACTCGGAGAGCGCTTTACGCCGTTCGTGAAGAACGGTCAGGTCGTGGACATCTGGAACAAGGACGGGGGCACCAGCTCTGAGCAGGCCTATAAGAACATTCCGTTCTATGTTACGAACAAAGGCTACGGTGTTCTCGTCAATCAGCCGGAGCTGGTTTCCTTTGAGGTCGCCTCGGAGAAGGTGAAGAAGGTTCAGTTCAGTGTCCAGGGCGAGTCAATGGAATATTTCGTTATCGACGGCCCGACGGTAAAGGAGGTTCTGGGCAAATATACAGGGCTGACCGGGAAACCCGCGCTTCCTCCCGCATGGAGCTTCGGCTTATGGCTTTCCACATCCTTTACGACCAATTACGATGAGGCAACGGTCAATTCCTTCATCGACGGTATGGCGGAGCGGGATTTGCCGCTCCATGTGTTTCATTTCGACTGCTTCTGGATGCGCGAATTTCATTGGACGGATTTTCAGTGGGATAACCGCGTGTTCCCGGATCCTCAGGGCATGCTAAAGCGCTTGAAAGACAAGGGCTTAAAAATCTGCGTCTGGATCAATCCATATATTGCGCAGCGGTCCCGGTTGTTTGCGGAGGGCTTACGGAACGGATATCTTGTGAAGCGGCAGAACGGAGACGTATGGCAGTGGGATCTGTGGCAGCCGGGCATGGCGCTGGTCGATTTCACCAATCCGGAGGCATGCGAGTGGTATGCAAGCTATTTGCGGGGACTCATTGATATGGGAGTGGACAGCTTCAAAACGGATTTCGGCGAGCGCATCCCAACTGACGTGATTTATCATGACGGCTCCGATCCTGTGAAAATGCACAATTACTACACTTTTCTTTACAATAAAGTGGTATTTGGCGTGCTGGAGAGCAAGCTGGGAAAAGGGCAAGCGGCGGTATTTGCGCGGTCGGCGACCGTCGGCGGTCAACAATTTCCGGTTCATTGGGGCGGGGATTGCTACGCGGATTACGAGTCCATGGCCGAAAGTCTTCGGGGCGGTCTGTCGCTCGGTTTGTGCGGGTTCGGCTTCTGGAGCCATGATATCGGAGGCTTCGAGGCAACCGCGCCGGCGCACGTATTCAAGCGCTGGCTGGCCTTCGGCTTGCTGTCCAGTCACAGCAGACTGCATGGCAGCAAGTCCTACCGTGTACCTTGGGCGTACGACGAGGAAGCGGTGGAGGTCACGCGCCTCTTTACGAAGCTGAAATCCCGGCTGATGCCGTACTTGTTCGAGACGGCGGCGCAGGCTGCGGAGCAGGGGCTGCCGTGTATGCGTGCCATGCTGCTGGAGTTCCCGGACGATCCGACCTGCGAGTTCCTGGATCGTCAGTACATGCTGGGAGAGCAGCTTCTTGTGGCACCGGTGTTCAGTGAGGCAGGAGAAGTAAGCTATTACTTGCCGGAAGGACGCTGGACGCATTTGCTGTCAGGGGAAACCATGGAAGGTGGAAGATGGCGTAAGGAAACGTACGGTTTTCTCAGCCTGCCATTATTCGTCCGGCCCAACAGCATCATCGCCTTCGGTGCGGTGGATACGCGACCGGACTACGATTATGCCGATCAAGTGGAGCTGCGGGTGTATGAGCTGGAGGACGGCCGTACGGCCGGCACGGTGGTACGAGATGTGTCAGGCGCAGCTGAGCTGAGGGCTTCGGTGAGCCGGGAAGGAGCAAGCCTGCTGCTTGAGCTGGTAGGCAGCGGCAAGCCGCTTACGATTGCCTTTGAGGGGATGGGAGAAATCGCTGCTGTAGAAGGGCTGGAGGCCGTAGTGGAAGGCAGCAGCCTTCGCATTCCCGCATGGGGGAAGACGGTTCGGGCACGAGTGCTCCTGCAAGAATCAGAGTAATGAAAGAAGGACTATTCCTTGGCCTATGTAGTTCAGGCTTTGAGGAGTAGTCCTTTTTTGCGCGTAGCATTAAAAAATCACGTTAAGGCGCACAGATTTTCGGGCGAAAAGCGTGTAAGGCGAAATAATCACCTAACACAGACCTTGCGCCCAGGTTTCACATGCAGAAGCACGATGAAACGTGAAAAAATCACTTTACGGCACAAAATTGTGCCCTTCAAGCAGAACGTAAGATGAAATCACCACTTTACAGATCTGGTGACAACCTCCGGCAGTATCTCCGCAAGCTGCAATCAAGCCTTCATGAAGTCAATCTCCTGGAATCGAGCGACCTCCTTTAGCCAACGTTCCTGGACGAAGGCAACATGATCAGGGTGCTCGTTGTAAGCGGTATAGTCATCCTGAGAGTCGAACTCCATGCAGAAGCCGAAATCAAAGTCTGTCTTCGGGCTGATCTGGCGCAGCACCTCGAAGTTCTTCACAACGGGTATTCCGGTTAGAATGCGGTAGCCGTCCTCAAGAAATCGAGCCGTCTCCGGCGCGTCCTTGGAATGCTTTAGTGTAAAAACCGCCATATGGCGTATCGTGCCGTTACCCATAGACATGATTAACATCTCTCCCGTACGATAGGTTGGACCTTCCTTCCAAATTCATCCTAGCAGATGAGATATGGAACCGGCAAGACGAGTTAAAGAAATACCATAACTTTACCATTTATTTTCAAGGAATTTAATGCTATATTCCTAATATAAAGGTCGATAATTGTCGTAAAATGTAGAAATGCCATTGAAAAGGGCAAACTTGTCGAAAGTCAAGGACGCAAAGCTTCGGGCCTAACGCAGCATGCTATGCTATGGCAGCCGGGCAACCATTGGGGGGATCGTGGAAAGAGCTGCCCATTAGAGGCGGCTTTTTTTGGTGGTTTGATCGGAATGAGCTCACTAACAGACAAAAAGACAAACATGACAAACGGAGGGGTATTCATGGAAATGATGAAACATCTGAAGGTCGGCGTAAAAATCAATCTTTTGATTCTGTTATGTGTGATAGCTTTGCTGACCGTCGGCATTATCGGTTACACAGGCATGTCAAGAATGAATAACGCATCGAAAGAAATGTATAATTACAAGCTGCTGCCGATTCAATACTTAAGTGCGATGCAAACCATTTCCTATCGACAAGAAGCCAACTTACTTGAGCTGATGATTACAACGGACGATAATATGAACGATAAGCTTTTGGATGAGATCAATCAAGCGTCCGCGGACACCGATAAGCTGATGAACGATTATTTGCAAACCGAGCTTGATCCTGGGGAGAAGGATTTGGTTGAAAAATACAACCCCGTCCACCAGAAATATCGAGATGCGCGCAAGGAATTACTTGCTGAGGCGCAAAAAAACAATAATGAAGCAGCGTATGCCATCTATTTACATAAAGTGGGGCCTTTGAAGGAGCAGCGGGATAAGATCATGAACGATCTGATTCAGTATAATTCCCAGACGGCCAAAGCGATCAACGATGAGAACAAAGCCGCTTTTTATTCGGCTCGTAATGTCATGATTATCGTATTCTTAGCGGTACTGCTATTAAGTATCGGCTTTGGCTATTTGATTTCCCAATCGATCAGCCGTCCGGTCAATCGTGTTCTAGGTATCTTGGATAAGGTAGCTCATGGTGATTTGCGTGAAACCGCTGATATTCAATCCCGGGACGAGGTTGGAAGATTGGCGGAGGCGCTGAATCATACCATTCAGAGCATGAGAGGAACCATAGGCGGTATTCTCGCTTCGGCCGAAAGCGTAGCTGCAGCAGCCGAACAGATTTCGGCAAGCTCCGAAGAGGTGGCTACTGGCAGCAATGAACAGGCTCAGGAGGCGCAAGCGATCAACGAGCTGTTCAGAGAATTGTCCGTAGCCATTAACTCGGTAGCCGTCAGTGCGGAGCAGGCGGCCGAGCTGTCGGAGGAAACCATGTCCATGGCGCAAAATGGAGGGAAAGTTATCGACCGATCGGTACAAGGCATGGAATCGATCCATCGTCAAATGGCGCTGCTGGAGGCGGACTCCAACCAAATCGGAGAGATCATCGATGTAATTGAAGATATTTCGGACCAGACGAACCTGCTTGCTCTGAATGCAGCTATCGAAGCCGCTCGTGCGGGTGAAATGGGCCGCGGCTTTGCCGTCGTTGCCGATGAAGTACGGAAACTTGCCGAAAGAAGCGGTGAAGCGACAAAGCAAATCAGCGTGATTATTAAGGGGATGCAGCAAAATACCAAGCTAAGCGTTTCCGCTGTGAATGAGGGTACCGTAGCCTCGCGGCAAACGGGTGAAGCCTTCCAAACCATCATGACTGTCGTGAACGACACGGCGAGCAAAGTATCCGAGATTGCAGCAGCCTGCGAAGAGCAAGCGGCTCAGTCGACGGAGGTGCTGCAGTCGATCGAGAAAATTTCCGCTGCGACGGAGGAAGCGGCAGCCAGCAGTCAAGAGACGGCATCCACCTCTCAATCCCTCGCTCAGCTGGCGCACGAATTAAAAAATATGGTAGCCGCCTTCAAACTAAGCTAAGAAGGTGCCGAATGAACAAACGTCTGCTTCTTCTTGGAAGCGGACGTTTTGTTTTCGCGTCTTTATTTCCGCTTGAAAGCCCCCAGCGCCATGATCAACAAGGGATACAAGAAGCCGAGCGCTACAGCATACGGCGGATATATGGTCGAGTCCCATTCGGCCATATACACGACATTGGGATAGACGACAAGCGACATGACGACAAGGATCATGCCGAAGGGCAAAGCAAGCGGACGGTAGTCCTTCAGCTTCAGCGTTTGAGCGAGTCCCGTCACACACGCGTAGGAGTACAATGTAATTTTGAAGTAAATCGAGAGAATCCAGATCCCTGCCAAGATCGACTCGATGCGCTGAAAAAAATCGGCGATACTGATTTTCCTGGCAAGCACATAGCTTGGGTACTGCTGCCGGGCCGTGCTCTCCGCCCCCATTACCGCGATGCACAGCAAGGTAATTAGTACAATCACAACGCCGCCGACGGCCGATCCGACGAGCAGCCCTCTCCTTGCCCGATCCCTATGGCGTATGTGCTTGGGAAAGAACATCAGCAGCACGACCATTGGAAGCGATGCCGTACCAATTACAGCTAAGACAGCCTTGGCCATGGAGGGGAAGCTCGTATTCAAAACCGGTTCCAGATTCGAGAGCTTGGTATCCGGAATGATAAGGACAACGAAAATCATGAAAAGCATGATAAACCACGGAAAAAAAACCTCCGCCGCCCGGGCAATCGTCTCGAGTCCGGAACGCAAGCCCATCATGACAACCGCAGCAAACAGTATGTTGATGAATTGGATCGGTGTTTCCGGCATAACCTGTGTCGTTACGAAATTTCCGATATAGGATAACAAGGTAGCCGAACCGATAAAAGAAAAGAAAATCAAGGGAAAAACGAGTACTGTTCCGACAACCGGTCCATAAAGGGAATGCGTATATTCAACAAACGTCATCCCTTCCATCCGTTTGCCGACGGCATTAAAGAAGAGGACGATTGCCAATCCAACCAAAGAGCCAAGAACTGCTGCCATCCAAGCATCGTTGCCCGCAACTGCCGCAAGTCCGGCAGGAATGATTAGAATGGTGGTTCCCACGGTAAAGAACATGGCAAGTATCGTAAATTGACGAACAGACACCATCATCGAACCTGCCCCCGCTTCGTCATTGTAAGAATCGCTCCAGCATATCGCTTACGGGTGTAAAGACAAAGGCAACAGCATCCAGCGGATTCGGGATCTTCCACTGGAGCGTTTCGGCCGTACTAAGACCCAGCCCGGTGAGCAGCAGCAGCGAAAAGCACAGAAATTCTCTCGTATCCTTACTCCGCCATAATGCGGGTCCCTCCACAAGAACGATTCCCGCTGCTGCAGCGATAATCCCGATCAGCGACCACATGACTTATTCCCCGCCCTTGACTTGGATTGGATTGGTTGTTGTGCCGAGTCTTCGAATTTTGGCATCCACTTGGATGTTGACCTCCAGGTTCCGAAATTCGCGATCCCAATCCTTCGCGTACGGCTTCCAGGCTTGGGGATCGGTTTTGCTAAGTACATCTCCAAAGCCGAGAATATCCGACTGAAACACCTTCTGCGCCTTACGAACCGCCGATGCAGCATAGCCGCGAATAACTTCCTCGGAGCGCTTTTCCAGCTCTTCAATCGTCTCGGTCTTCGTCAAATCAATAGCGCAGGAGGCATCTCCGATGTTCTCCTCAAGCTGGATGTTTACAGCGATACTCGGCTTGCCTTGACGAAATGCTCCTTTCACGTTCGACTTTGCCCGGATGAACTCCATGGCCAATTGGCCTCCGTTCGGACAAGGAATCTGCCCCACGGAATTGTTTACATGACCAAGAATATAATTGTAGCCCTTGCTCTCTTCTTCCGTGAGCCAGCCGATCAGCTTATCACCCTTAAAAGCGGCAAGCTGGAAAAGCTTGATGTTGGTAATCATTTTAATTTGTTCTACATTTTCCCTGGTTTCGATATTTCCGGGTCCCGCATGCCCGGATAACGTAACGCCCGTCAAGGAAGGCTGCTTGCCCTCCTTCGTCAGATCCTCCAGAAGTTCATCCAAGGTCACCTTTTTGGCTGCAGCCCAAGATCTCTCGACGGCATCTAACGATTTATAAATCTTGTTTCCGGGAATGACTTCCTGAGGGATGGTGTACACCCTTAGAATTCGCTCAGCGGAATAACCCTTAGAAACGAGAATGGCAAAGTTGGCCCTTAACTCATGATCCCGAGAAAGGAAATCAATCGTCCCTTTAATCCCCTCCTTGGCCAGCTCCTCTCCGAAAATGACAACCCTTAGGTGGGACATAAGCATTTTCCTCGGGGACTTTGTGGTCATGCGCCTCAACGCCTCAAATACCGTCTTGCCGGTCTCCGTGTACGTTTGAACGGGAATCCCCTTGCCTCCCCGGTCCTTGGGGGCGATCTCTCCCGGATTTACGATTTGTACCGAAATTGCGTAGCCCCCTTCGACTTTATCCAATCCTAGAGCCAAGGCAATGGCCACCTCATTCAGCTCGCGCCGGTTCCAGCAGCCGGTAGCCGCACAAATAACGCTAAGCCATATGATCAACACCGCTAGACGTTTGTTCATCGAATCCCTCTGTTTGCTAAGGCGTTGTCGGAGTTATCGCTGCCGGTCAGCAGACTTTCCTTGTTTGCGGGAGAACATGGAGCGCATGGGCATTCGGAATATGGTATCCTTCTGTTCTTCCAGCTGAAGAGGAGCAAACGGCGACAAATACGGGATTCCGAATGACTTCAGCTGACATAAATGAAGCACAATGGCGATTAAGCCGATCGTAATACCGTATAAGCCGAACGATGCCGAAAGCCCCATCAATACAAAGCGCAGCAGTCGCAAGGAAATGCCCATATTAAATGATGGAATCGCAAAATTGGATATCGCTGTAATGGACACCACAATCACCATGGCAGGGGAGACGAGTCCCGCTTCTACAGCGGCCTGTCCAATCACCAGCGTGCCTACAATCGACACCGACTGTCCGATGGTCTTGGGCATTCGGACGCCCGCCTCACGCAGGATTTCAAAAGTAATCTCCATCAGCACGGCTTCAACAAAAGCGGGAAAAGGAACCCCTTCTCGCTGAGCGGCCAAACCGATAAGCAGCTGCGTAGGAAGAAGCTCATGGTGAAATGTCGTTACGGCCACGTAAAGCGAAGGTGCGAGCAGGGTAATAAACAACGAAAGGTAGCGCAGGATTCGGATGAGTGTAGCAAAATCCGCCCTTTGATAATAGTCCTCGCTCGAGATATAAAATTGCGAGAACAACGCCGGAACCACAAGCACAAAGGGTGTGCCGTCCACAAGTATGGCTACCCGGCCCTCCAGCAGCGATGCGGCTACCGAGTCCGGGCGTTCCGTATTGATCATTGTCGGAAAAGGCGTCAGCACCTTATCCTCGATCAGCTCCTCGATCGTTCCGCTCTCCAGCACGGAATCGATATCTAAGCCGTCCAGCCGCTGCTTAACCTCTTTCAGCACCTGCTCATTCACAATGCCTTGGATGTACATGATCCCTACATCCGTTCTAGTGATCCTGCCGATGAGCCGCATTTCCAGCCACAGCCTAGGATCCTTGATTTTACGTCGGATCAATGCCGTATTGGTTCGAATGGATTCCGTGAAGCCCTCCCGCGGTCCGCGGATGACGCTTTGAGAGGCAGGCTCGGAAACATTGCGCTCCTTCCAATTTCTCCCGTTGGCGATCAGTGCGGCCGCCTGACCGTCCAGGAGTATGGCAATATCCCCGGACAGGACCGCATGGAATAGGCCGTCAAACGTATGGACCTTCTCCGTCTCGCCAATAGCAAGAGTGGAATCCATCAAGACGCGCATCGGATCCTTCTCCAAGGTATCGTTACCGTCCAGCCTCGCTACTCTTGCATCCAGCATCAGGGCCTCCAGGACATGCTTGGATTCCGCTAATCCGTCGGTATAGATAATGGCTGCCCGCAGCATGCCGTCGACGCCGATAACCACTTCCCGGATGACGATATCGCTGCTGTTTCCCACTGTTTTTCGGATGAAATGCAAGTTAGCGTCCAGAAGAGCTTCGAGCGAATCGGAGGCAGCAGCCGGATCAGACGTCCCGGGAGCGGTGGAGGAGCTCTTGCGAGGTCGTTTCCACAAGCGTCGCAGCATACTTCAGGGTCCTTTCCAGCAAATGGTTTATGAGCATGTTGCCCCGCGGAAGGCTATTTTATGCATGCTTACAGGACACTGCCTAAATCCGCGATAAACACGCGCCGATCTCCATCGACGTACCCGTTAAAAACGATGTGCCTGAAGTCCGGTGCCCAAGCAGGGTGGGGATCCACACGCAGCGCATTGTTGGCCTTGGCTCCTTCATGAGCGACGCGGATTCGAACCAGCGTTTGCTCCGTCTCGGTCGCAAGATCAATCCAGCGAAGGGGCACCGTCCCGTCTCCGTACGCAACCGGCTCCTTCTCATAGGAGTCGGTCAATATATGACGCCCGTCCGGATGAACGGTCGGATGTCCTGAACCCGGCACGGCATCCGTGATTTTGCCCAAGCCCGTGCCGTCGTATTTTACCCGCACCAGCTTAAGCTTTCTGTCTCCATCGAGCGCGAGGTTCATTGAAAGATGTTCTCCGTCCGGAAACCAGTTGATGTGATGTCCGCCCTTCACCCATTGCTCCGGACCGACAGCCACATGCAGCTCGCTTCCGTCCGGCTTCAGCGTCACTACCCAGAAGGCCAATCGCTTGCTGATCTGATTCCATGGCTCGGCCTCTTCGGAGTGAAACCAGCGCATTGTAAAGAGCAAGCGGTCTCCTTGCGGGTTGAACTTGCAGTGGAAGCCATACAGCTCTCCGTGTCTGTAGGCATCCCGATCGATAAGAGGCTGCGCTTTCTCCATCACCTCGGCGAGAGATACCAGCAGCCGGCGATTGCCGGATTCGGTATCGGTAATGTACAATCCGTCATCGGCACGGAAGCCGAAGTTGCGCGGAACGAGCTCATCAGGGAGCACCACGCCGTAACCAAACTGGGTCCTGCGCATGGCCGCAGCGTTGGCGCAGAGGATCCATCTTCCATCGGGCGAAGTGCGATAAATCGAGCCCTCGTATCGGCGTTTCTCGCCTGTCAGAGGATTCAGGCGCGTAACGAACGGCTCCCAGCTTGCCGTATCTACATCATTATAGTAGAGCGATGCATCGTCCGCGCCCCAGTTCAGGTTGGCACCAAGCTGCGGCTCCCAGCCTCTCGTATCGGCAACAACCGTTTCTTCCGCCGTGTGAAGGTCGATCACTACAATTTCTGCGGTTTCTCCCGGCAAATTCAGGCGCGGTTGATCGGGCATACGCAGGACCGCCAAGTAGCGGCCGGAGGGGCTGACTGGAGATGTGTCGAAGAAGCGGTGAAGTCCGCCGCCTTTCGGGGTCACGCACCATACAGGAACCTTGGGATCAAATTCGGTATACCTAGGAAACAAATGATTGATGATCATCGGTCATCATCTCCTCCGTTTGGTTTACCTTAAGTATAGCGGGTTCCTTCAGCGTGAGGTTTATCTATAACGTATCTCTTCTTACCTAAAAGGGATATGCTGTATAATGGAGGAACCATCACCTAATCCAATGGGGGAGTGCTCCATGCAGCGTTACGGTGTACAAATTTTATGGACGGCGCGTTACGATTATGATAAAGGAAGACGGCTCCGGCCGCATAACCACACGTTCTATCAATTCATTTGGGCGGCGGAAGGAAGAGGGGTGTTTCAATGCGGGGAGGAGGTATACCCGCTGGAGGCCGGGACCTTGTACTGTCTGCAGCCTGGAGTGATTCACGGGCTAACGGCAGACCGCTCTACGAAAGTGAAAACCCTCGATATCAAATTTGAGATTGTCTCTTCCGAGCTGGAGCAAGCGGCGAGCAGGCTGCCGGCACGAATTCCTCAGGTAAGCGGAGACATCATACAACTGCTTGACCGGATCCGCAGGGAAGGGGCACAGCAGCAGCCTTACTACAGGGAGCTGGCCAGTCTCCACCTGGTGGAAATATTGTACCGCTTGAGCAGAGCAGCGTATGAAGCATCTCCCGAGAATCAGCGAAGCGGCCACACCGTGATTCCAGGTCCTTACACTCTTCCGACGGAAGGCTCCTATGCCGCTGCCAAACAAATTGAGGAATGGATCAAGCAGCACGCGCTGGAATCCTGGACCATTGCAGAGATGGCCTCACAGCTCGGCTATAGCGGGCACCATCTGCAGCAGCTGTTCAAGAAATACCGAGGCTGCACTATTGCCGGCTATCAACGGGAGATTCGGATTCTACGCTCGAAAGAGTGGATGGCGTATTCGGACTACACGCTCAAGCAAATTGCAGAGAAGGCGGGCTTCAAGACCGTTCAGCATTTCAGTCGGATCTTCAAGCAGCTGGAGGGGGTAACACCGGGAGCGTGGCTCGCCCGCGAGAAGAGGGGGATCCGGAAGGACATTATTTTCCCGTCTTAGAAATTTTTGCAACGTAGGCCCATCCCTATCGTATAGATGCTAGAAGCAGTTTGAATATGCGAATATTGGGGTGTTACCTGTATTGTGGAAACGTGGATAACTTCAATCATGAACGAATACGGCTATGTCGGCGTCTTTCTGTTAATTGCGCTAGAGAACCTATTTCCTCCCATTCCGTCGGAGATCATATTAACCTTCGGCGGCTTCATGACAACGCAATCCGAGCTCTCGCTGGGGGGAGTCATTGTTTCCTCTACACTCGGCTCGGTGGTCGGCGCCGTTCTCCTCTATGGCGTAGGTCGGCTGCTTGACATGAGCAGACTGGAGAGACTCGTTACCCGTTATGGACGCTTTCTCCGGCTGAGCGCGGAGGATCTTCACAGAACCTTCGGCTGGTTCGAGCGATACGGCACTTGGGCGGTATTCCTATGTAGATTTGTGCCCCTGATCCGAAGCCTTATTTCGATTCCGGCAGGTACCGTACGCATGAAGATCGTGCCTTTCCTGCTGCTCACAACGCTCGGCTCCCTTATCTGGAATGCTGTTTTGATCTACCTGGGTGCAGCCGTCGGCGCTTCTTGGGAATCGATCGTTCACTATATGGATGTGTACTCCAACTTCATATACGGACTTCTGCTCGTGCTTCTTGTCTTATTTGTCATCGTTCAAGTGAGGAAGAGAAAAGGGATCCGCCCCGAATAAGGCAGTCGGGTACCTTAGTAGAAATGTATTGACACCGGTGTACGGCCGATGATAGTATCTAAACAATCAAGTTAATCCGACAAAATGAATAGGAATTAATGCTGCATTGTCGACCAGACCACTGGAGACACCTGACTTGTCGTTACAAGTTAGGTGTCTTCTTTTTTTGCCTTATATGCATAAATCTTATCCCGTACATAGAGGTGAGCCCACTGTGCAAATGAAGAGATTTTCAGATTATCAGAAGGACGGGAACCTTGTTTGGGCGCAGCGTTCCTCCCATGGCGAGCATAATCTTTTTGAAGAGCATTGCCATGATTTTATTGAGCTGGTTTACGTTATACACGGCCAGGGGAAACATATCATCCAACATGATTGCTATGAAATACGTGCAGGAGATGTTTACATAATCATGCCCGGTGAAGTGCACTCGTTCCCCGAGGTTAAGAAATTCAGTTTGGAAATCGTCAATTGTCTCTTTCCGATGGATTCGCTCATCTCCTGTCTGCCGGATGAACCGGGATCTCTGGCGGAGTTACCCTATATCCTGCCGATGTATAAGCCCGGTACACGATTGCCGCGTCGGCAATCGCTCAGTTCGAAGGAATCATCCGCCGTTCTGTCTCTGCTGGAGGAGATGATTCAGGAATGTAAGGACAGCCAAAGTGGTTCAAAGGTCATAGTGAAGCATCTGTTAATTAAGCTGCTGATTCAGCTCTCTCGGAACATTCGAAATCAAAGCGCGCCGTCGGAGCCGTCGCTAAAGCCGCTAACGGTCGGATACGAGATTCTTGTGAGGAATGTTTGCACTTATCTCGAGCAGCATTTTGATCAGAGAATTACAGCGGAAGACTTGGCCAAACAATTCATGATAAGCCCGAGACACTTGCAACGAATTTTCGGGAGGGAAAAGGGAAAAAGCATTTCGACCGCACTGCAGGAAATTCGAATGGAGCGTGCCAAGCAAATGCTGCTGGAAACGAGCAAAAGCATCGATTCCATCGCCACGGCCGTCGGCTTTCACGATTCCTCCTTCTTCTGCCGGCTGTTCTTCCGGCATACCGGCTGCACGCCTAGAAGCTATCGTAAACAAACGAATTACCGATAGAAACCGAAACCGTTTCTATCGGTTTTTGTTTTATTGAATTTTATTAAGTCCGAATCGGCAGGATTTAGGTCTCAATCGAACAAAACGAGACGGAAAATATGCGTTATGATGATAACAACAATAAAACTTATAAAACCAAGCGAAATACTTGGATAAATGGATGGGAGTGTTGTTTCATGAAATCTACCAAATTTAATCGCGTCGGTACGTTGATTGTGCTTCAAGCAGCTATGCTGGCCATCACGGCATGCGGAACCGGTGCAGGCGGGAGTGGGAAAGAAGGGGCCGCAGCGGGCTCGAATGCCGGTCAGGAAGGCCCTCTTGAGGTCAGTATTATGACGATTACACCGAGCACCCCGCCCGCGGCCGATGACAATGTCATCAAGCGGGAAATCGAGAAGAAAACAAATTCCAAGCTAAGCATTAGTTGGATTTCCAATAATGTATATAACGATAAGCTGAACATTACACTGGCATCTGGGCAAATTCCCGACATTACCTTTATCAGCGATCCGTTCGGCACTTCCTTTCGGACTCTCGTAAAGCAGGGAGCTTTCTGGGATATTACACCCTATATCAAGGATTACCCGAATTTGCAAAAGGGTATTCCGGACGTGGCTTGGGAGCTGACGAAGCTGGAGGACGGTAAAAACTACGGCATTCCGCGGGGGAGAGATGCGAATGACGTATCCTTCCTGATTCTGCGCAAGGATTGGCTCGATCAATTGGGCCTTAAGCCGCCCGCAACAACCGATGAGCTTTATCATGTATTGAAAGCATTTAAAGAGCAAGACCCGGACCGTAACGGCAAACAGGATACGTTCGGGTTGTCTACGGGAATCGATACGTTAACGAGCGTTTTTCAAGAGATTTTCAATGGAGCGGCCGGCACTTGGAAGAAGACGGACGGCAAGCTGATCTACACGCCGTTTTCACCTGAAACTCGCAGCTCGTTGGAATACTTGTCCAAGCTTTATAAAGAAAAGCTTCTTCCCGAGGATCAACTATCACTCAAAACGACGCAGGTTCGAGATTATTATAAAGGCAACAAGGCCGGGGCGGTCATTGATAAAACGGGCACGGGCCCTAAGGTGTATGCTCCTGATCTGAAAAAAATCGTTCCGTCCTATAAACAGGCCGACTTTTATCCGCTAGCTGCACTGAATGGCTTTGTTCCGAAGGGAACGGGCTTTAACGGGATTCTGGCAATTCCCAAAACGGTCCCGGAAGCCAAAATGAAACGGATTCTCCAGCTGGTGGATACCTGGTTGACAGCGGAGGTGTCTTCCATTCAGCGCTTTGGCCTTGAAGGTGTCCATTACACTAATCAGAATGGTGTCAAGGTTGTCAATCCCGACAAGCTCATTGCGGATAACGCCTCCGATTTCAATCAAATTGTCAACTCCATAGACCCTGCCTTAAATCCTCCGCCGGCCAATGAGGAATTAAAGGAATTTGAGGAAATAAGCAAGAAGGTCGATGGCGAGCGAATTAAGCATAACGTGCCCGATATTGGGGTGGGACTCTATTCCGAGACGGCTCAGAAGCTGCTTCCGGATCTGGAAAAACGCATCGCCGATTTAAAAGCCAAGATCATTATCGGGCGCGAACCGATTGCCGCCTGGGATGAATTTGTCGCCAAAGCTAAGGCGGATCCGCAATTCGCCAAGGTTACGGAAGAGATCAACCAGGCTTATCAGAAACGAAGCGGCCAATAATCCAGGAGGAACATCATGATGTCATCCGATCCTATTCCTGTCCGAACCGACGGCTCCCGCTTGCGGACCGTGCCTCCGCGGCAAACGTACCTCCGTAAGCTGATCCGTGATCTACGCCGCGAACCGTATCTCTATCTATTAGCGCTGCCGGGTATATTGTTTTTTGTGATTTTTAAATATGTTCCCATGTGGGGAGTGGTGATCGCCTTTCAGAACTACTCTCCGCTTGCTGGAGTGGCTGGCAGCCCATGGGTAGGACTTGAGCATTTCCGCACCTTTTTTGAAACACCTGAATTTTGGCTGCTGTTTCGCAATACGATGGCTATCAATCTTCTGAATCTGGCGCTGTTCTTTCCGTTACCTATTCTTATCGCGCTATTGCTTAATGAACTGCATCATGTCGTGTATAAGAGAATCATTCAGTCGGTACTGTACTTGCCGCATTTCTTATCGTGGGTCATCATTACGGGACTTACGTTCACTCTTTTGGCAAAGGGTGAGGGGCTTTTGAATCATATGATGGAAGCGGCGGGCTTGGAAAGAAAGGATTTTCTTACGAATCCGGACGGCTTCTGGCTGCTGGTGACGCTGCAGTCCATGTGGAAGGAAGCGGGCTGGGGGACTATCGTTTTCCTGGCGGCCATTGCAGGAGTCGATCCGCAAATTTACGAGGCTTGCCGCATGGACGGTGCGAGTCGATTCCGCCAAATGTGGCATGTAACCCTTCCCGCCTTACGAGGGGTTGTCATTATATTATTGATTTTAAGACTTGGGGACATCATGGATGTCGGGTTCGAGCAAATATTCCTGATGTATAACGGTGCCGTCTCCGATGTGGCGGAAGTGTTCGACACTTATGTATACCGGATCGGCATTGGGCGCGGCCAATTCAGCTACAGCACGGCCATCGGATTGTTTAAGTCGGTCGTAGGGCTAGTCCTTGTCCTGGCTTCCAATAAGCTGGCCAAGAAGCTTGGGCAGGACGGGGTCTTTTAGTCGTTAGGGGGGAAAGGTCATTGTGATGAAAAAGAAGAACACGGATTGGGGAGATTTGCTCTTTCGTAGCATGAATGCAGCAGTGCTTGGTTTACTGGCGCTGTTGACGTGCTTCCCATTTTATTACGTCCTCATCGTTTCCTTGACGGATCCGGCTGAATTTCTGCAAAAACGATGGGTTCTTTGGCCGGATCAATGGAGCTTGGATTCCTACCGTTACTTGCTTTCGGCAAAGGCGTTCGTCCGTTCCATCGGTAACAGCGCATTTCTGGCCGTCGTCGGCACAGCTTGCTCTCTTACGGTAACCTCGGCATTAGCCTACGCTCTTTCCCGACGAAGAATGAGAGGACGCAGGCAGGTCCAGCTAATGGTGCTGTTAACCATATTGTTTAGCCCTGGGATGATTCCGGCCTACATGCTGGTGAGACAGCTGGGACTGCTGAACAGCATGGGGTCGATTATTATTCCCACGCTAGCCAACGGCTGGAGTGTATTGCTGATGAAAGCATTCTTTGACAGCCTCCCCTCCGAATTGGACGAATCCGCATCCATCGACGGGAGCAATGAGCTGCGGACCTGGCTCTCGATCATCCTTCCGTTATCTCTTCCCGCACTTGCTGCCTTTGGCTTATTTTACGCCGTCGGGTATTGGAATCAATTCTTCTCTGCGTTACTATATATTAATGACGCCAAGAAGTGGCCCATTCAGGTGCTTTTACAAAATATGCTGCTCAGCGCGTCAAATACAGAGCTTGATGCGAACGACGTTTCCACACAGCCTCCGCCTTCGGAAATGTTAAAGATGGCGGCCATTATCATCGCTACCGTGCCGATTGTCATCGTATATCCGTTCTTGCAAAAGCATTTTGCCAAAGGCGCAATGGTAGGTTCCATCAAAGGCTGATTGCCAAGGAGGAGTTTCACAATGGACACCAGACCTAATATCATTTTCCTGATGACGGACCAGCAGAGGTGGGATTGCATCGGACGGTTTAACAGCAGCATCAAGACGCCGACCTTGGACCGGCTTGCGGATGAGGGCATTGTATACAGTCAGGCGGTATGCCAGGCACCGATGTGTGTCCCCAGCCGAAGCTCCATGATGTTCGGTCTATACCCCTCACAGCTGGGAGTGAGAACCAATCATGGCGGGCTGTATTTCGAGGATAAGCTGCCGGTGGAGCCATTGCCGGAGCTGCTTCGAAAGGCAGGCTATCAAACGGCCGGGTTCGGAAAGACCCATTGGAATCACGGCCTCCATAATCCGTGTCCGCCTACTCGAGGCTTCGAGGTCAGGGCTGTCGGTTTAGCGCGAAACAGCGGGCACTATGAGACGAATGCCATGATGATGGGAGACGATGATCCCGAGGGGCTTGCAGCATATTCGCTGGAAACCCGTGATTACGGCAGCGGGGAGGAAAATGCGAACGGATATCTAGGCTGTACCAGCAGCGTGCCGATGCATCAGCACAGGGACGGCTGGGTCGCCGAGAAATGCAAACAATTTATTCAATCCGGCATCGATGCTTCCCGCCCTTTATTTCTCTACTTATCTTTCCTTAAGCCTCATGCAGGCTTCAACGTGCCTAAGGAATTTGAGGATTGGTATCGTTTGGAGGATATACCGGACATAGATCAACCGCCTTGGGAAAGAGAGGAAGGAACTCATCTGGCAAGCGGCGGGGAGAGAGACGGCCGATCCGACGCCGGGTACTGGGAGAGGCGGAAGGTATGGGAGGGGCTTAGCCCGACGGAAAGAAGGAGGACGACGCTGCGGTACTGGGCCAACTGCTCATGGCTGGATCATTATTTCGGTCAAGTTTTGGACGGGCTGCGGGAAAAGGGGGTGCTGGACAACGCTCTCATCGTCTTCGTATCCGATCACGGCGAAATGCTGGGGGAAAGAAGACATCGCTTCAGTAAGTACTGCCTGTATGACAGCAGCGTAAGAGTACCTCTCATTCTTTCGGGCTCTGCGCTTCCCGATTCGCTGAGGGGCACAGTGGATGAACGGCCGGCTGAATTGATCGATCTGGTTCCGACACTTGCTTCCATGGCAGGGGCAGAGGTCAGCCCCCTCCTGCCGGGGCTCGATCTCCTCGTGGAAAAGCGTCGCGGCGGAACCTTCTGCGAATTTCATAGAAAGACGGAGGACGGTTTGTTTGCGGCACCGGCGTTGATGTGGCGCAAGAAGGAATGGAAGCTGATCCTCTATTTGCCGGGCCATCTGAAGGACGCCATAACCCGATTGAACGAGCTTCAAGGCGAGCTATACCATCTCACGGACGACCCGGCGGAGTGGACGAATTTGTTTGAACAAGAGTCGTACGCAAAAATCCGGGAGCAGATGACGGCAGAGCTGCTCATGCATTTGGCATGCACATGGACGCGAGGGCCGTTTTTTTATGATAATCAAGGGTACAAGGCTCTTGGATAGGAATAGTCCAAAACAGAGAGAACCGGTAGGGCTTCATATGCCTTACCGGTTCTATTTTTGCCTGCCGGGCGGCTGGAATTACTTCGCACCTGCGTATGCTGCTGTGGTTAGTTGTATTGCGTTCGCACGAGATTGGATTCTTTGATGATGAAGAATATACGAGCCTGCGATGGCAAGGTAGCCAAGTACAAATGCGAACAGCCCGGAGTTGATGTCACCGACGGAAATAATGGAATACAGCGCCCCCGTTAAATCAAAAACGAAGCCGGCGTACACCCATTCCTTGATCCGCGGGAATCCGGGAATGAGAATAACGATGGACCCGAGCAGCTTGGCGACGCCGAGGAAGGGGAGCAGGTACGCCGGATAGCCGAGATGCTCGAAGAAGGCAACCGACTCCGGGGAGGACATCATATTGGGGATGGCCCCCACTCCCATTAAGGCAATCATGAATACCGTACAAATCCAATAAAGAACGTTCTTTTTCATCTTTTCTTCACTCTCCTGATTCATTCAGATGTTGCTGCAGCAGCAGCTCGTTTTGATATTTTAAATATACCCTAACGGGAATATTCCTGTCAAGGAATACTTGTAAAAAGTTATTTTGTTTTTTTAACGCGGTTTAACGTAATAAATTTATTACAATTAATAAAGATAATAACAACTGACTCGGTGGGTTCAGGTAATCGGGAGCAATAGGGGGGAATGTCTGCTTAAGCTTAAGGTAATCTGGAGTGACGAGGTGATATGGTATCATAGGGGGTCCGCCTATCACTCGTTGGCTTTTACCGGGATCGGAATGCTGAAAACACCTTACGGAAACCGACGATATCCTCGGACCGTAAGGTGTTTTTTCATTGTAACAGATTCTCGTCATTCCACAGCGGACTGCATATGCTCCAGGATTGCCTTCGGCTCTTCGAGGCCTGCCCAGAACAGCTTCAGCTCTTGGCCAAAGCCGTCAAGCGCCTCCATGCTGATGTTCAAATCCCTGTAATCGGCAAAGGTCGGGACGATCTCCCTGTAAAGGTGGTACCTGGACGGCAGGTCCGGTCCATCCACCGAGGAATCGTCGGCAGCGGCGATATTTGCCGGAAGGCTCAGCGTTCTGCGATGAAGGAGGCGCTGGGACGGTTCCGATGCCAGAAACCGGACGAGCAGACGCGTCGCTTCCTTCTGTTTGGAGAACCGATTGATGGCAATGCCTGTAGCCAACAGCAAGGTTTTGGGTGTCAGGCTATAGGGCAAAGGTGTAATGTCGTACTGGAAAGAGAGATTCTTCAGCAGTTGGAGGCCGTAGTAGCTGGTCATGATCATGCTTGCCTTCTGCTGCTTGAACAGTCTTTCCGCATCCCCGTCTCCTTCGGACAAAAAGGCCGGCAAAAAGCCCTGCTGATGAAACAAACTGCGGCAGGAGTGAAGAATGTCCCAAAGCTCCGGGTCGGTGAACCGGTAGCCGGATGCATCCTTCGCAAACCGAAATCCTGATTGCAGCAGGAAAATAGGGAACCGGTTCAACGATTCGATATGTGAGAAGAAGCCGATAATACCCGTCTGCCGGTTGATCTCCGCCGCATTCTCGAGGAGCCGGTTCCACGTCCATCCGCTGTTAGGCTCCCGCAGGCCGCATTGCTTAAACAAATCCTTGTTGTAGCAAAGCACGATCGGCGAAAACATGAGGGGGACCGAGTAAAGAATACCTTGTTCGGTAAACAGATCGGCCAAGAACGGATGCTGGTCGGCAAGCGGCGATTGGGGCTCCAGCAGCTGAAGGGCATCGGCTTCCTGCATGTCCATGAAATTGCGGTTGTTTAAAGTAAACGCATCCAGGAAGCCTTGCTCCAGATAAGCTCTTATCGAGTGCGAGTATTTGGTGTAGGGTAAGGTAACGGTCTCCACCCGGATATGAGGGTGCTTCTCGTAGAAACGCTCCAGCAGTTCGGGAAGGAAATCCTGCTCCATCACGGAAGGGTAGATGCCGAATCTAAGCGTCGTTACAGGGGGCGTGTCCGGCGGGGACACCCGGTTCCCTACCCGTGGAATTTTGGTAATTAATCCTTCGTTAACGAGAATGTCCAATGCCTTGCGCACGGACTTTTTGCTCACTTGAAACTGCTCTCCGAGTACAATCTCGGACGGCAGGTAGCTTCCCTTCGGCCGAAGGCCGTTCACAATCTCCGTACGAAGCGTCGTCAGCATGTCATCCATGCGTCCTTGAAACGTGATACGATCCGGTTTACCGCTCATTCCATCACCTAACCTCGAAGAACCCATTTTTCGCATATTATACCATACCTGCACTTTGTGAACAATTAGGTTACCACATGGATACCACATTTCCGGAAAAATACGGAAATTTTCGTTGACAGCCCCATTTTCATGGTCTAGTATAGGAACCAAAAGGATACCACAACATCCAGAAATACCCTCTCCCAATGGTTGTCCCTTTGGAATATTATCGCAAAGGAGGAAACCATCCCTTTTACTCACCAACAACTATGATGGCGCTTACATTTTTTCTGTCAAAAGGCAAGGATAAGTTGAGTGCATTCGTTATTTTATGAGGAATCTGACTTGTATAAGGAGGTTGTTTAATGAACAACGGAATATTTCGCGGTTTGACGGTCATGATGTGCTGTCTGCTCGCCATTACGGGCTGGATCGGCGGGGCTGCAGCCGCGGAGAGCAAGCTGTCTCAGAAAACCTTCGGAAATCCGGAGGAGCTCCTTATTCCCAATAATTATACCGTAGCGGTGTTTAACGGTACGGCAGGCAAAGAGGACGGCCGCAATGTGCTTTATGCTACTGCTAAGGGAAAGCCGGGCTATCTCAACGTAATCGACTTGGACGATTACAAGCTGCTGCGCAGCCTCCCGCTCGCTCCTTCCGAGAGCTCCTGGGCGCACACGATTGCCCCCGACGGCTCGCTTTACCTCGCAGCAGACGGTGGAGGCGCAAGACTGTGGCATTATTCTCCTGTGACCAAAACTCCCGTGCAAGTCGCCCAGTTCGACGGACAATCGGTGCCTAACAGCATTACGACCGATGAGCAAGGCCGCGTCTATGTGGGGACGTATCCGGGCGGTAAGGTTTTTCAGTACGACCCGGTCACAAAGCAAACTAGAGATTACGGCCGAATGATCGGCGATACGGCGCAGGAATATGTTCGTTCCATTGCTTATCAAGGCGGCAACATCTATGCGGGCACAGCGCACCGCCAAATCGTCAAGGTCAATGTGACAACCGGAGAGAAGACGAATATTGCCGGCTCACTACAAGTCAAGGAAGACACAGTGTATGATTTAAGCACGGTAGACAATCGATACTTGCTCGCCCGTTATACGGATGGAAGCGGCATCCCGGGAGAAGCGTTCATCTATGATACCCAAACGGAAGCTTGGCTTGATGTCGTACTGGATAATGTAACCGGACTTCATGCTACCGATTCCTTGAACGGCAAGCTCTATTATATGTCCGACAAAAAGCTGAAAACGTTCGATTTAACCACTCATCAGGTTGAGTTGACCGGCATGGAATACGGCAGCGGATTTCGTGGTGTAGATTGGGTTGAATTCCCCAATAATCCTTTGCTTCCGGGTAAAAACCTGGTCACCGTTCGATACGACGGCGGCGTGACGGTTATGAATATCGAAACGAAGCAGGTGCATCTGTATCCTCCGGTCATTCCGGGTCTCCCCGGGGTGGTGAACCGGCTGCAAAGCGTCTCGCCGACGCAAATCATTACAACCGGCTCCCAAGCCCGTTCGTCTCTCGTGAATTTGACCGATAAAACGGCAAAACCGTTTAGCATCGGGCAGGCGGACAGCGTATACCCGGTCGGCAATAAGGTATACATGGGGGTTTATCCCGAAGGCGGACTGTATGAATATGACCTGACGGCGGAGCCCGGCGCAACCAATCCGAAGCGGCTGGTGGTACTAGGCAACGATCAGGAACGGTTGGTCAATATTACGAGCGATAATAAAGGCAAGCTGTATATTTCCACCATCGCCAGCTACGGCAACCTGGGCGGCTCCATGACGATCTATGATCCTGTAACCGGGGAAACCGAAGTGCACCGCAATATCGTTCAAAACCAAAGCGTACTTAGCATGACCTTCCATAATGGAAAAATCTTCGGCTCCACGACAATTCGCGGAGGACTAGGATCCGAGCCGTCGGAAGCGGAAGCGAAGATTTTCGTTTGGGATGTCGAAAAGGAACAAAAAATCACCGAGTTTCCACTGCGTGTGCCCGGTCTGGATAAGCCGATCTTTATCGGTGATCTGGCCGCAGGACCAGACGGCTTGATCTGGGGAGCGTCTTATGAATTTATTTTTGCCATTGATCCGAATACCTACGAAGTAGTGAAAAGCAAGAAGCTGTATCCGAAGCTGAATTTCAGCCAGTGGGCGCATCATCCGCTTCGTTGGTCCAAGGACGGATTACTTTATGTTCTGTTCAATAACAAATTGACGGTTATCGACCCGGATACGCTGGATTTCCGGACGCTTGCCGACACTTCGCGCTTTGATTTGGGCATGGACGGCCATCTGTACTTTACCGATATGCAGACGAACACGATTCTGTATCGGATGGAAATCGACGGCGAGGTGGTAGAGCTTCCGCCGGGCGTACCGGTTCCGGTAAGCAACTACAGCTTGGAAGACAATCTCAACAATGGCGCCATTCCGGGCTGGAGCCCCCTGTTTGCAACCGGGTCAGGCTACCGGTATGAGGTCAGCAGCGAGCGAAGCTTCAAAGGCCAGAAGAGCTTGAAGACGATTGATACGCTGCGGACTGCCTCGGTTGCCGTCCAAAGCGATAAAATTACCGTCAAGCCGGGAGAAGAGTATGAGGCTGGGGTTCAAATATACATTGAATCCGGGCAGCCGGGCTTCATGTTCCGCTTCTTCGACAAGAACAACGCTACCTTAACGACACTCGAGACGCATTTGGACGAAACTCGTCTGGCTCAGTGGCAGAAAGTCACCCTTAAAGGCAAGGCGCCAGCGAATGCGGCTTACGCCAGACTGATTGCGGTAACCTCAAGGTATAACATCGCAACGGCTTACTATGACGATTTCTTCGTAAATGAAAAGGATCCTATCGCGCCGACCTCGGTTGTTACGTTAAACCCGTCTCCGAATGAGTTCGGATGGATCAACAGCGACGCAACGGTAGCCATTACAGCGAACCGCGCCTACTCCATCACGTACTCCGCCGCAGGCGCGCAGCCGATCGAGAAGGCTACGGTGAAAGGAAATGCAGTACAGTTCCCGATTACTCAAGAAGGCGTCACTACCGTAACTTATTCTGCGATGAACTTCTCGGGCATTTCCGAAACGCCGGGTACGCTGGATATCCGCATAGATAAGACGGCGCCGGTGATCCAATTCTCGGGACAACCGGCATATACGGTATCACAGGCGGTTTACATCGGCTGTACGGCTTCTGATAACTTGTCGGGCTTGGCGAGCAACCCGTGTGCGGGACCGCTGACATCGCAGCCGGCTTATGCGTTCGAGCCTGGAAGCCACGAGGTTACAGTTACTGCTCTGGATAAGGCCGGCAACGTAGGCTCAGCGACCTTCAGCTTCCAGGTTGTTGTGAACTACGACGGCTTAGCCGAGCTGGTGCGGCAATTTGCCGCAGCGGATCCCGGGGCTGCCGAATCGCTTGCTCAGAAGCTGTTGAACGCTCAGGAGGCGGAGCGACGCGGCAATACGAATGCCGAAGCTGGGATGCTTAAAGCCTTCTTAAACGAGGTCGACGCCCAGAGCGGGAAGAAGCTATCCGTAGAGCAGGCGCAGCTGCTCAAGAAACTAGCCACCCATTTGTAACGTGTCTAAGGCAGCTGCCTTCAGGATGAGAATCGATCCTGGGGGCGACTGCCTTTCTTTTGGGCTGCATAGTTCATGCAGCATTTACCAATACTAAGAGGAATAAAAAGCAGCATAAGAGGTGACTCATGAAGCGAACGTGGTGGAAGGAAGCTGTGGTGTACCAAGTGTATTGGAGAAGCTTCTACGATTCCGACGGAGACGGCTACGGCGATCTGGAAGGACTCATTCAAAAGCTCGATTATATCAAAAGCTTGGGCGTCGATGTCATATGGCTCAATCCGTGTTATGAATCTCCTGATCGTGACAACGGGTATGACATCTCGGATTACGAGAAAATCATGGACAAAGCCGGTACCATGGATACCTGGGAGCGCCTGCTCAACGCCGTTCACGAACGGGACATGAAGCTGATTATGGATCTGGTTGTGAATCATACCTCCGATCGGCATCCCTGGTTTATTGAAGCGCGCTCCTCCAGGGACAACCCTAAGCGGGATTGGTACATTTGGCGCGACGGAAGGGACGGGAGCTCGGAGCCGCCAAGCAACTGGCGTTCGTATTTTGCACCCTCCGTATGGGAATGGGATGAAGGAACGGAGCAGTTTTATTTTCATTCCTTCGCGGTGGAGCAGCCGGATTTGAATTGGCGCAATGATGCTTTACGCCGGGAGATATACCGAATGATGCGCTCTTGGCTGGATAAAGGGATTGACGGCTTTCGATTGGATGCTATCGCTTTGTTGGCCAAGCCGGAGGTTTTCTCGGATGTCGGCGACCCTTCCGATATACGTTATTTGACCAACAATCCCGGTGTTCACGACTATCTCAAGGAGATGCACGAGCAGGTGCTGAGGCATTACGACATTATGACCGTGGGCGAGGTCGCCTTTGCCACGCCGCCCGATGGACTGCTCTATGTGGACGAGAGCCGGCACGAGCTGGATTCTCTGTTTCACTTCGAAATCGCGGACGAAATGCCGAGCTGGGATATGCTGCGCTACAAGGAGATTCAATCGAAATGGCATCGGACCTTCTATGGCCGAGGCTGGAATTCCCATTTCCTGAACAATCACGATCATACCCGCCAAGTGACGCGATACGGCAACGATGGCAAATACCGGGTGGAATCGGCAAAGCTGCTTGCCACGCTGATCCATACCTTGCCGGGTACGCCTTACATTTATCAAGGTGAGGAGATCGGGATGACCGGGGTCCGGTACGAAACGATTGAGGAATACAATGATATCGCCATGCGCAACAAGTATGAGGAAGAGGTCGGCAAGGGAAGAGCCGCAGCCGAGGTGCTCGCCGAGCTGCAGCCGCGGAGCAGGGACAATTCGCGCACGCCTATGCAGTGGGACGGCTCCTATCAGGCGGGCTTTACGAAGGGAACGCCTTGGATTGCCGTCAATCCGAACTATCGAGAGATCAATGTCGAGGCCGCGCTTGCGGACCCTGATTCGGTGCTGAAGTATTATCAGCAGCTGATTCGGTTGCGTAAGAATAACCATGTGATGGTTTACGGCGATTACGAGGATCTGCTGCCGCGGCATGAGCAGCTCTACGCTTACTTGCGTTCGTGGAACGGAGTAAAGTGGCTGGTGGTGCTGAACCATCACGACGGGGAGACGGACACATCACCGCTTTCGGAAGTGTTCACAACCGCCCTTGCGAGAGTCGTACTGTCCAACTATGGCTGGGATCGTCCGACGCTGCCGGAACGGATGCGACCCCATGAAGCCGTTATCTACGAAGTAAGCTCAAACTAGCTTGCGTACTTGCATACAGATGGAACAAAGGGCGGACCGAACCATGCTTTTCAAGCAATCGGGCCGCCCTTCTTTTCGCCTTACATCAATCAAGATCCATGGACTGCTCAGAGGGGCGTAACGTTACGTTCCAAGTCGTTGTTATGCCTTCGTTCAGCTTCACGAGCCGATAACGAGACCCTCTTGTGGAAGTGAGTATTTCCGAATGCCCATCGGTTTCGATCCGCTCGATCTCCCCGGGAAACCGGATCTCCACTTGCTGCGTCGTATCGGAGGCAAGAGTGACGACAAGATGCCGCTCAGCCATGTTCCAGCGTAACGAGACCGTCATCCCGCCCCGGCAGCGGAATTGCCGGAATTCCCCCTTCATCCAGCGCTTCGGAAGAGCAGGCAGCAACTTGATAAGGCCTTTAGCTGAAAACAACAGCATCTCCTGCATAGCGGCGGTCCAGCCGAAGTTCGCGTCAATTTGGAACGGTGCCCGGCCCATATTCATGGTGATGCCCATGTTACGCCAATCATTATGATAAGTGAAAAGGTTGTCGCCGAGGCAGGAGCGGCTCAGAATATCAAGGCATTCGAGCGCCCGGTCTCCGTCACCGAGTCTTGCGTAAATGTTCGCCATGTGGGCAAGGGACCAGCCTGTTTGCTGGCTTAATCCGATGATGAGCCGCTTCTCTACGGCAATGCGACACGCTTCAAACAGGCTGGGATTCGTTTCTTCCGTAATTTCAAACCCGGGAAACAGCGGATATATATGCGATTGATGACGGTGATGGTAATTATCCTTAAAATCCGGGTGCAGCCACTCCCGCATGGCCCCGTCTTCGTTAACCTGATAATCCGGCAGCTTCTGCAGAAGCGCTTCCCAGCGGGGGAGCGATTCCGCCTCGATTCCGAGCTTCCGGCATACTTCGCACAGATTACTGAGTACCTCGCGCGCAATCGCCACATCCATTGTTGCGTTTAAAGAAACAGCTAGCTTGCCGCACCCTTCGAAGGAGCCGTTGGCATGGTTTTCCGGTGAATTGGAAGGGGAGAAAAGCCATTTGCCGTTCTCGTCCTCGATCAAGAAATCTTCGTAGAATAAAGCGCACTCCTTCAGGAAGGGGAGTGCCCGCTCTTGTAAGAACGATACATCCCCCGTAAATAGCCAATAATCGAAATAATGCTGAGCCAGCCATCCCGCGCCCGCCGTCCAATAGACCACATGGGGCTGCAGGTTCTTCTTCAGCCCCGATTCCGGCGATGCGAACAACGGGCTTAAAATTCCCCGACAGCCATAAAACGACTTCGCATTCCGCCGCATGTCCGGGACCAGCGAATCAAAGAAATCGTAGAAGGGTGCGGCAGCCTCAGCCAGATTACCCGATAGCGCCTGCCAATAGTTCATTTGAATGTTCTCATTATTAAAAAAAGCGGAGCTCCACGCGGGTGTATAGTCCCCGTTCCAGATTCCCTGGAGGTTGGCGGGCAGCCCGTTTGGCCTGGAGCTAGACAAAAGCAAATAGCGGCCGTAGTCGTACATGCGTTCAACGAGAGCAGTGGGAGCATCGCCTTCATATGCGGTTAACAGTAGCCGCTCGTTTGAGGCAGCCCTATCTTCCCCGACGTCCAAATCAATACCGGCACGGAGAAACAGTGCACGATGCTCGAGAGAGTGGCGTTCAAGCAGTGCATCATAGTCAACGGGGGAGCTGTCCAGCAGTCGCTTCAGCCGCTCGCGTTCGGCTTCGTCTCCAGACGCGGCGCTCATCTTGAGCAGAATGACGATTTCACTGGCATGGTTTACGACCAACCGGTCCGTCTGTACTTCGTTCTCCCCGCCGATAGGGATAATCCGTGCGACCGAGCAGAAGGGCGAACCATTCTCATGACGGCCCCAGGCGTGCAAATAATGCTGCTCCGCGGCGAACTCATGAGTGAACCCGTGCATCTCGGCCTGAACCGCATCGTGCAGAATCAACTGCATGGATATAGGCATCAGAGAGGCGCCATGCGACTGGATGGAGAGAACAACCATGTCGTCCGGGCGGGAAACAAACAAGCGCCGTGATTTTCGGATACCGTTATCCGTCCACTCCACGGTGATTTCGCCGGTCTCCATATCGAGCGTTCTCCTGTACTGGCGAAATGCGCCATCAACCCCAGAGAACAGCTTCAGACCAAACCCGGGCTGATATTTGGCTGTCGCCGCCTTATACCCGGCTTCCTTCATTTTGTCCGAATAGTAACGGTTCGCTTCCGCGTACTTTCCCGCGGCAAGCAGTTCTCGAAGCCCCGCCAGATGAACGGATAGGTCCGGAAGTGCCGTAGTTTTCCCACCGTACCACAGCGCTTCATGATTGATTAATACAGTTTCCTCCGCTATGCCTCCGTAGACGAGCGCACCCAATGTCCCGTTGCCTCCGGGGAGCGCGTCCTGCCATCTTACGGCAGGCTTCGTCATGGACATCAGATGGCTGCGGCTTTTGTGTACCGCCGGTACCTCAGTGCCGCCCAGATGTGTGATGGCCATCGCCTTCATCCTTTCCACATTTACTGTTGTAAAAAATAAATGTTTCTGAAACATTTCAAATAATGATACAATGAATCCCCTTTCGGATACAAGTGAAAATTGTAAAAGATTTCTAAACAACGGCTAAGTTTGTTGGGAACGGGCAGGTGTGCGGCTTAGTGAAACGTCTTGCCGGGGGCGAGAGAGAAGGGGGGGAAGGCGAAACAGGAGCGACGAATGGCTTCGCCGCTGGCAGGTTCCAAGTTCGGTGAGAGGGCCGCTTCCAGTGGTGGAGCAAAGCTGTACTCTACAGCAGCGGACGGACGGAACGGCGGGCTGTAAACGTACCCGGCAGCACGATTTCCTGAGGCTCCAGCTGGGGGTCGCGCTGCTGACGGAACAGCAGCTCTACGGCTATGGTTCCGATTAACTTGCCCGACTGATTGATCGACGTAAAAAAGTTTTTGTATTCCTCCGGCAGCGCGGTGTAAGATTCGTCGAAGGTCACGAGGCTAATATCATCCGGAATACGGAGCCTCTTCTGATTCAGCACGCTGATGACCGTCCCGAGCATGCCCGGCGAAGTGACAAAAAGGGCAGACGGCCGCTCGTCCGCGTCAAGCATATGGCTTAGTAAACCTGCCGCCGGCTGTTCTTCGCTTTCCAGTGCCTCGAACCGCGCATCCGATGAAATGTTATGTTCCATCAGCGCATACCGGTACCCTTTTATTCTTTCGGTATAGGTGTAGTGTTTGTTCGGTGAAACGAGCCCTATCCGCCGATGACCCAGGCCAATGAGGTGCGTCATCAAAGTGACCGCTCCCATGAAGCTATCACCTCGGACTAAGTGGGCGCCTAGACCCTCGACTTTTTGATCAACAAGCACAAGGGGGATGCCGTGCGCCTGCACCTGCTGCAGATGTTCCCTCTGCCCCCGCTCCGAGCTCATCACAATAAGCCCCTCGATTCCGCGGCCAATCATGCTGCCCGTAAGGGCCGTTTCCCGCCCGCCGTTAGAGTTGCCGAGAAGAATCAGGCAATCCTGCTCGAACGCCTTTTCCTCTGCTCCCGCCAAAATTTCGATGCCGAAGGAGTGCCCCCATATTTGTTTGCCGAAAGGGAGGATCATCCCCAGAACTCCGTTCCCGCCGCCGCTCGAAGAGCGCTTCAGCTCATGAGGCTGGAACTGTAGGGCCTGCAGCGCATCCAGAACTTTTTGTCTGGCTGCTGGGGAAACCGTTTCGCTGTTGTTGATTACACGGGAAACTGTAGCCTTGGAGACACCGGCAAGCTTGGCTACTTCATCGAGTTTAGACATGTGGAACATCTCCTGTTTCATAGGTTGTTTCATCTCTTATTGATGCTTGAACGAACACAAACTTTCTTTTAAATATAAAGAAAAAAGCCATTTTGTCAAATTCTTCTTGATCCTGGGATCGAGTATATCGTATGATAAGTAAAGAAACATTACAGAAATGTTACATTTATCATCCTGTTTATAAAAACGAAGGAGGAGTGCGACGTATGGTCGTCATTAAAAAAAGCCGCAGCTTGGCGCTTTCTGCCGTGTTGCTGGCTGCTGTTTTACAAGGATGCTCCGGAGAGGGCTCCCTGCAACAAGACGGCGCTGACAAAGCAAAAAATTCCCCTGTTGTCACTTCCGAGCCGGTACATCTGACGATGTACGGGAGCATGTCGGACGAATTGTTTCAGAAGCTGGTCGCGGAGCCCGTGAAGATGAAGTACCCGAATATTACGATGAGCCAGATCAAAAATGAGAAAAAAATAGAGGAGTTGATTACGGCGGGTGAGGTGCCGGATATGATTAACGACACCATCGCATCGATTATTAAGTACGAGGAATTGGGCCTGACGGAGGACTTGAATCCCTATGTGAAACAATTCAATATGGATCTGAACCGGATCGATCCGATTGTGCTGGACACGGTCCGTAAAACCTCCGGTGACGGCAAGCTCCTGGGGATTCCCATTTCGGGCAATGTCGTCATGATGTATTACAATAAGGATATTTTCGACCGCTTTGCCGTTCCGTACCCTAAAGACGGTATGACATGGGATGAGGTATACGATCTGGCGAGACAGCTTACCCGATCGGACGGTGCCGTTAAGTACCGCGGCTTTGATTTCCAGGATTCATTCCAATTTGCAGCGAACCAGCTGTCCTTATCCGTAGTTGATCCCCGGACGAACAAAGCGATTGTGAATAACGACGGCTGGAAAAAGCTGTTTGAGAATTACGCCCGATTTTTTCGCATTCCCGGCAACGAGGTGGACACAGCTACGTATGGCAAAGGCTTGAACCAGTTCTTGAAGGACAGAACGCTCGCCATGTACGTCACCAGCTCGATTTTTTCGAGGCTTCCGGATGCGGTAAAGGAGGGGCTGAACTTCGATGTCGTCACTCTACCTTCTTTCGCGGAGGCTCCTAATACAACGACCCAGGTGGATGGAGGCGTACGAATGATAACGTCGACGAGCAAGCATAAGAACGAAGCTTTCGCCGCTTTGTCCGCGATGCTATCTGAGGATGCGCAGAAGCAAATCGCTTCGCTCGGCAACACATCGGTACTGAAGGACAGTAAGATTAACGAGGAATTTTTCGGGAAAAGTCAGGAAATATTGCAAACCCGCAACCGTCTTGGCTTTGTCAAAAACAAGCCGGCCAAGCCGCCTGAGTTCATTACTAAATATGATGCCGCCGCTTATGGAATCGTACGCTCACAATTCAAGAAATGGGTGACGACCGGACAATCGGACATCAACTCCATCTTGAGAGAGGCGGAGGAACTGGTCAATAAATCAATTGCCGATGCCCGTAAGTAGCGGATCGGGATTCCAACGATCGGGATAAAGTCCGGTATCCATTGTTCTAAGCGGTTCCGACGGTGGAGGGACGTAAAGGAGAAGAATCAAAAAGGCGCTGTCCTCTAAAGTAGAGAATCTACTTAGTGGACAGCACCTTTTTGTTAAGATAGGGCTTTCCTTTTTATCATCGCAACGCCATACAAAGGCAGTCGGATTCGTTCCGGAACGGCTTGCCCGGATTCTACATCCGTATACGAGTGATCATCCAAAGCGATTTCCCGCTCAGTCCCGCTGAAGTTCATTAGAAACACGTAGTCGTGCTCCCCGTCGGTTCGGAGCTGCGCCGTTACGCCTTCCGGCAAGTCTGCATCCAAGGCGCGGCGAATCCCTCCTTGCTTCACAAGCTCGGTATACAAGAGTTTATAAAACTGCGGATCGCTGACACGAGCGGCCAAATAATAAGCCTTGCCTGCGCCAAGCGAATTCACCGTCAAAGCCGGGCGGCCGGCGTAAAAATCGTCTTCGTATACCGCCAGCACCTCAGCTCCCTCCGGATGGATGAGCTCGCAGAGCTCCCGAACCTCGAACCCGCCTTGCAGTCCAAGCGGATTGCCCGGCTGGAGGACGATGCCGTTGCGGTCGTGGTCATGCAAACCTTCGATTTCCTCCGCCCAGATGCCAAGCGTCTTTCGAAGCGGTCCCGGGAACCCTCCAAGGTGACACAGGTCATTCTCGTCCACAATGCCGCTCCAATAGGTGGCCACGAAGGTGCCGCCATTCGCAACGAATCTTTCGATCCGCTCGCCGGTTTCTTGACGCATCAGGTATGCCATGGGAGCGATAAGCATCCTGTACTTGGAGAAATCGTCCCCCGAGCCGATAATATCCGTCGGCACGCCGAGCTCCCAAAGCGCCTTGTACTGCTGCATCACCGTGTCCTCGTAATGAATTCCCTGGGTACGCGGCCCTTGAGCGTCCTTCACCGCCCACCAGTTGTCCCAATCGAATAAGATGGCCGCATCCGCCGGCGTCGTGGTTCCGATGACTTCCGTTATACGAGATAACGTTTGTCCTAGCGATGCCACGTCCTGAAACACGCGTGTATGCTCGTGTCCGACATGATCGACCACCGCTCCGTGGAACTTCTCGCTGGAGCCGCGGCTTTTGCGCCATTGAAAATATTGTACGGTATCGGAGCCGTGCGCCACTGCCTGCAGGGAAGAAAGCCGGTGCATGCCGGGACGCTTCAGCTTGCTGATCGGCTGCCAGTTCGTCAGGCTTGGCGTGCTCTCCATCAGCATAAACGGCTTACCCTGCAGCGAGCGGAATAAGTCATGGTTGAATGCAAACCAAGCGGCCACGGTATCATCCGACGAATCCTGGCGGTTGTGCCAGGTAGGATAAGCATCCCAAGAGATGACGTCCAGGATGTCGGCGAACTTCCGGTAATCCAGTCCGGAGAAGTTGTACATCATATTGGTCGTTACCGGCAGTCCGGGATTATGTGCTCTGAGCGGTGCAATCTCATGCTTGCAGAAATCGACGGTTTGATCCGTAACGAAGCGCCTCCAGTCCAGGTTATGCCCATGGACCGCCGTTTCTCCAATGGGGGACGGGGACTCAATCTGCTCCCAATCGGTATAAGTGTGGCTCCAGAAGGAGCTCCACCACGCATGATTCAGAGCATCAAGTGTTTGGTACTTTGTGCGAAGCCATTGCCGGAAGGCTGCCTGACAGAAATTGCAGTGACAGTCGCCTCCGTACTCGTTCGAGATATGCCAGCCGATCACTGCAGGATGCTGCGAATACCGTTCGGCCAGCTTCGTGTTCATAATGGCGACCTTCTCGCGGTAAACGGGTGAGGTGAAGCAGTGGTTATGCCGGCGGCCGTGAAGATTTCGGTGACGATTCGCCGTTACGCGCAGCACCTCGGGGTACTTGGCCGACATCCAGGCAGGCCGCGCACCGCTGGGGGTTGCCAGCCAGGCATAGATCCCGTTCGCTGCGAACGAATCGAGCACCTCATCCAGCCATTCGAAGGTAAACCGGCCTTCCTCGGGCTCTAAACGGCTCCAAGCGAAAATTCCCACGGCCATGACATTGCAGTCAGCCAGCTTCATGAGCCGAAGATCTTCCTTTAAGATGTGAGGCTCATGAAGCCATTGATCAGGGTTGTAATCAGCCCCGTGCATAAACACGGGCAGCTTGCTGCTGATAGGAGGGTGCTTGACGGTCAAAGCAATCGTTCCTCTCTTTAATAGGGTATAAACGAAATTCATAAGCTGCATTGTTGAGGCAATGAACTGCCGTTTAGTATATAATCCATTATAACGCGGGATTTTCCCTGAATATAGAAACGGATTTTCATATTTCTATAACGATTTTCACATTAGATAGGGAGGGGGCGGGTTATGCAGCGCTTCGCATTTCTTATGCATTCCGAATTGGAAACGAAGCTGCCCGTCTATATGTGCGGCGCAGGCTATTGGACCAGCCAGGAAACCATCATCCGGCCTAAGGGTTATCCGCTGCCGCAATGGCTGTTCTGCACTGATGGGGAAGGGGAGCTGAAGCTGGGCGGGGAAATCTGCAGCGTCAAGCCGGGGATGGGCATTTTCCTGAAGGCCGACGAGCCTCATGAATATCGGGCCATTCGGGAGCCATGGGAGATCTATTGGCTGAATTTCAGCGGGGAGCAAGCAGAACGCATGTCACTGTTGGCGGGTTTGACACGGTCGGGCGTTTACCGGATTACGAACTATGACTTGATACTGCATCATATGAAGGCAGCGCTTACCTTCGCCCTATCCGAGAAGCCTCTCGCGGGCATGGAATGCTCGAAGCTGTTATACAGCCTGCTGATCGATATCACGAAGTGCATTACCGTACATCAGCCGTCCATCGAACAAAATTATATGCGGCTTACGCCGGTCTTCAATTATATGGAACAGCATTACGCAAGCAAAATCTCGCTTGAGGAATTGGCGGAGCTGCTTGGCGTGTCGACCCAGCATTTATGTCTTTTGTTCCGCAAGATTGTGCATTGCCGCCCGATCGAATATTTGAACCGGCTGCGAATTAATAAAAGTAAGGAGCTTATGCTGAAGGAATGGGATGCCCGGGTGGGAGAAATCGCACGCAGAGTCGGGTTTGATACACCAAGCTATTTCAGCACGCTGTTTAGGAATGCCGAAGGCATGAGTCCGGAAACGTTCCGCAGACTTAATGGCATGAGGTGATAGGTGGATAGAATTGCAGGATCCGTTTTTTTTCGGCATTCAACGTGGAGCGCGGGGCTTGGCAGAGCCCCGGGCCGCTTCTATCTGCCCTAACGCGTGCTTTTGCGATAATGTCCCGGGGTAGAGCCGGTTATTTTTTTGAACGTTACGTTAAAATTGGCCGTATGCTCGAAGCCGGTCGCCTCCGCAACGGCACCGATCGGGATTGACGTTTCCCGAAGCAGCCGTTTGGCCTCACGAATGCGTACGAGCTGAAGATATTCCTTGAAGTGGAAGCCGGTAATGCTGCGGAATATTCGGCTTAAGTATGACGGACTGATATAGAAGCGCCTCGCCACATCATTCAGCGTCAGCCCGGTGGCATAATGCTCAACTACATAGGCGGCAATTTCGGAAACCTTCTGATGCATGGGGTGAGAGGAATGGGCAAAGCGCTGGCTCTGCTTCCTTTCGTTCCGGTGCATAAGAACCAGCAGCTGTGTGAGGCTTGCCCGTACAAAGGCGGAGCAGCCTTCCTCTTGCCCTTGGCACTCGTGAATCATTCTTCGCAGCAGCTCCTCAACGGCCGCCTGTTCATTCACGGAAAACCGAAAAATGCGGGAGGGTCGCTCCTGGGGAAGCAAGTTAATCGGGGCTCGTGCCAGCTCCGGCTGAATGAACGCATCGGTGAAATTGACCAGAATCCGTTCGCATTTCGACGCTTCCGAGCTTGTCGACCGGTGAGGATCGTTCGGATTAATCAGAATCATATCGCCCTTCTGGAGCAAGTACACCGTTTCGTTCAGGAAAAAGATGCGCTCCCCTTCCATCACATACAAGATTTCATAAGAAGGGTGCGCATGGGGGCCGCGCATCTGGCCGACCAAATTCGTGTAATGTATGGAAAAATCATTATCCTCAATGGCATATTTGACGATGGATAAGTCGCTCATGTGTCAGCCCCCGTGACCTTAATTAGCTTCATCGTACCACATGGATAGGAGACAAGGAAGCTTTCCGAATGGCTCAATGAGACAAAAAAAGCAAAAAAATAGGAGAATAACGCAAAGAATTTTTGTTTTTTTGTATGCTATCATGAAGTATAACAACGGCACACAGAAAACAATCGCTTCCAGAACATGCATCATGAGCCCGACTCATAAAGTGCTGCATATTGAGAAGGAGGTCGTGTTTTTATGTTGAAAAAGGGTTTTGTATTCTCCGCAGCCAGTCTCCTTATTTTAAGCGCTTGCAGCGGCCAAGTGGCCCAGAATCCCGGGGATTCTCCGAAGCCGGCGCAGACTAAGGAACCGGTTGAGCTGGTGGTTTATTCGACGGCAGCTACGTCGGAGGAGGAATTCAAGCAGAAGTTTACCGATCCGATCGAAAAGCAATTTCCCGAAATCAAGCTTAAATATATTAAAAAAGGGACAGGCACCAACATTGATGAATTGGTTTCCGCAGGCCAGCATATCGACCTCTATTATGAAAGCGTTAACTTTTTTCACACGATGACCCGATATGGCCTCGCCACAGATATGTCCGACCTCATTAAGAAGCACAATGTCGATATCAGCGCGTTCGAGCCTACGATGATCGATTATGCGAGGGCGATGTCCGGCAGCGGCATTTACGGTCTCCCGGTATCGACGGAAAATGTTATTTTGTTCTATAACAAGGATATTTTCGATAAGTTCGGAGTGTCTTACCCGAAAAACGGGATGACATGGAATGAAATACACGACCTGGCCAAGAAGCTGACCCGAAATGAGGGCGGTAAGCAATATTTGGGCTTTGTCGCGTCGCCGGCGCATACGCTTCGGGCGAATCAGTACTCGCTCACGTTCCTGGATCCGAAGACGGACAAGGCGACGATTAACGCCAACGAAAAGTGGAAGCAGGTATATCAAACGTACTATATCGAAGGTTCGACCGATGCAGGGTACAAGGCTGTGATGGGCACGTTGAAGAACAAGCTTCCGTATAAGGACGCCTTCCTCAAAGACAGAAATCTTGCCATGTTCGCCTATTTGTCTCAATTGGACTGGGCCGCAGGAGGTGCGGAGGGAATGAACTGGGATATCGCCTCCTTGCCGACCTTTAGCGATCTGCCGGGTGTCGGCTCCTCCGCTTATCCGTTCTACTGGGGCGTCACCGCCCAAAGCAAGCATAAAGACGAAGCGATGGCTGTCATTAAATACCTGACCGGCAAGGAGTACCAGACCAAGCAGGTTCGTGGAGGAACGATGACGACGCTTAAGGACGACGCGATCAAGAAGCAGTTCGGCGAGGACAGCAAGCATAAGGACAAAAACCTAAGCGCGGTGTTCCATAATAAGTATGCTCCGCTTCCGGCGAAGTCGATGGTCGAGGGCGACGCTCAGCCGGCTTACGAAAACGCGGTTCATGAAGCGGCCCTTGGCACGGCGGATCTTAATACGTTGTTCCGTACCATAGAGGAGACGGCGAATAAGGCGGCGGAAAGCGCTAAGGCAAAGAAATAATTCAATAAACCATGAATTCGCTTGGATTGCGGATTCATGGTCTTTTTTTGGCCTCCTGCGGATAAAGAAACGACAAGTAAAGACAAAAGGTATCCCTTTGGGGCAAGCCGTTGTCATGCTAAAATATAGATGGGGAGAGGAGGCCATCGCATGAAAACCTTGGTAACGATATGGAAGAAGGAGCTCCGCGAGTTATTTTTCTCCGACGAGGTGGTCAGTAGACTGCATAAGGTTTCCGATGTGGATTGGGTGACGGCAGGGGAGCCCTATGAAGCGGAGCAGCTGCTGCAGGATATAGGCAGCTACGATGCGGTACTGACTTCATGGGGTTCGCCGAAGCTGACTGCCGAGATTGTAGCTGGGGCCCATAAGCTCCAATTTATCGGACACGCCGCCGGTACACTTATTCCCTACGTGGATCCCCTTGTCTTCCGCAAGAGGATCACGGTGGTCAATGCCAACATGGCCTTGTCGAAATCGACGGCTGAGCTTACCCTTGCTTTGATGCTGGCAGGCTCCTGGAATATTTGCAGCTTGCGCGATCAGCTTCGCTCGGGAATCTGGGGAGGAAACGGGGGGACCGTGAACGGTCTATACGGACAGCCGGTAGGCATTGTCGGCATTGGTGAGGTGGCGAGGGAGGTCATCCAACTACTTCGCGGCTTCCATACGAACATCAGGCTGTTTTCTCCTTATTGCAGCGAAGAAGAAGCGCGGCAGCTTGGCGTTACCTTGTGCAGCTTAGAGGAGCTGCTGTGCGAGAGCCGTATCGTATCCCTTCACGATACACTGACTCCCGCCACACGGGGAATGATAACACGGGAGAAGCTTCAATTGCTTCCCGACGGCGCACTGCTGGTGAATACCGCCCGGGGGGCGCTGGTGGAAGAGGAGGCCTTGTGGCAGGAGCTGTCCTCCGGGCGAATCCATGCAGCGTTAGATGTATATCATCAAGAGCCGCTAGCGGCGGAGAATCCCTTGCTAAGGCTGCCGAATGTGATTTGCCTGCCTCATATCGGAGCTTTCTCGAGCTACTGGAAGGCACAGCTGGGGGCGATGGTGGTGGAGGATTTGGCCCGTTTTGCCTCTGGACTCCCTGTACTGCGGGGGATAACGGAGGAGCGTTTCTTACGAATGACCCATCGTTAAGGAGGACTGCAGATGAAATTATCGTTTACCACATTGGGCTGTCCGGATTGGGATCTACAGCTGATCATCGGGAGAGCGGCCGAGTACGGCTTCGACGCCATTGATTTCCGGGGCTTGAACGGCGAGCTCCAACTCTATAAGCTGCCGGAGTTTGCAGAATTCGCCCGCAGCACCAAGGAGGCAATAAAGGATGCGGGGCTGACGGTATCCTGCTTCTCCAGCTCGGTAAAGGCGTTTTCGGCCGGTGATCTGGATGCCAATATAGAGGAAATCCGGTCGTATGCGAAATTGTGCTCGCTGTTCGAAACGCCTTACATCCGCGTATTCGGAGGCGGCATAGGGAGTGTAAGCCGTCACGAAGCCGTAGCTGCGATGGTGGCTCACCTCGATATACTGGGGACGATTGCGAAGGAATATGGAGTGAAGCTTCTGCTTGAAACGCATGATGATTGGACCTCCTGCACGGATGTGAAGGCGGTTATGGAACAGCTGGATCCCGACGCGATCGGGGTGCTGTGGGATCTGCACCATCCCTACAGGGTGCTGGGTGAGTCCCCCGAAGAGACACTAGCCGCATTGGGACCATGGATCCACTATACCCATGTGAAGGATTCCCGGCTGACGCCGGACGGCAAGAGGCCTTTCCAATATTGCCGTACGGGGGAAGGAAGCATTCCGCTGGCAGAAATGATCGGTCTCCTTCGCAGCCGCGGGTATGACGGTTATTACACACTTGAGTGGGAAAAGAAGTGGCATCCCGACCTCGAGGACGCGTCAATCGTCTTCCCGCACTATGTTCACTATATGAGGCAGTTAACCGAATAAGCCGAAGCAGCAATCAGAGCCCAGTCGTTCATCCGAGTGGGCTTTTTCCTGATCCTCAAAGGTCTGTTGATCGATAACGTCGCGAACGATAAGCGCTCGGCGGCATTTGATATCGGGCATGAAAGGCTCTGCAGAAGTAGGGATAGCTGTTAAAGCCTGCCGCTTCGGCGATGTCTTCGAGTCTCATATCGCTCACAAGCAAACGTTCCGCCGCGATGGTTAATCGAACATTGACGGCATACCGCATGATGGATTGCCCGAACGTCTTGGAGAATATATGCGATGCGGTGGAAACGCTGATATCATGCTGCTTCGCGATTTCCTTAAGTGTTAGCGGTTCCGTAGCATGAAGCTCAATATACTGTTTTAACCGGTAGGGCAGATATTGATCATTCCTTGCGGTGCCTGTGACCCGGTTGCGAACGGCGCGCTCCAAGGTCAGGTAGAGCACCCGAAGCAAATAATCCAGCAGCTCCGCATTGTCTTCCCGAATATTCCGTTTCTCATAGACGATACGCCGCCATAAGGATACAACCTCATCACTTACCCCAATACTTGCATGCTCCGGGAAGGAGCCTGCTCCGCACTTGTCCTCGATCCATGTTCCCGAGCAGTACAAGTAGTAATCGGCGCTGTCAATCGGCAACGAGCCGTTGTCCGACGGTTCGGAGTCGATCATCAATTGATAGGACTCTCCTGGCCTTGAAAGGATGAGATCTCCCGGTTTTAAAGGGTACCAGGTTCCGTTAAGGCTTGCTTTACATGTCCCTTTCACTTGCAATCGGAGCAGAAATCCGGTTATTTGGCTTTTCTTTCTACTATAATACGGCTTGCGGTGCTGCGAGTATCCCGCATGGTGAAGGGTGGCTTCGGATAAGCCCATACTCTCGCCTCCTTATGGGGTTGTTATGATTACAAAACAACATTATGCAAGATAAGTCAAGAGTAGCTGAATAAGTCATTCCTATCCAATTGAACGCTTATTATACTTTACTTAACAACATACAAAGGAGTGATATGGCAGTGAAGAACAACATCGCCGTGCAGCTGTACACATTGCGAGAAGAGTGCAAGTCCAATTTTCCGAAAGTGCTTCGGGAAATAAGTCAAATGGGATATGACGGAGTCCAATTCGCAGGCTTCCATGATTATGATCCTCTAGAATTGAAAGCGGTTATTTCGGAAACCGGTCTCGGCGTAGCCGGTATGCATTATAGCTACAAATTTCTGGCAGAGAATACAGCTCAGGCTATCGAGGAGGCCAAGTTGTTCGGTACACCGGATCTTGTGTGCTCAAGTATGATACAGGAGCTTCGAAGCACGGAAGGCTACATCGCTGCGAAAGAGGAGCTGAACGCGATAGCCAAACGGATAAAGCCGAAGGGCATGCGTCTCAGCTACCATAACCATGCGTATGAATTTGATACGAGCATTGACGGCAGGGACGCGTTGTCGTATTTACTGGAGCCGGCAGAAGAGAACGACATTCTCGCGGAAATCGATGTTTACTGGGTCAAGAGGGGCGGACGAGATGTGACGTCGTTCCTTAAGCCGTACGTAGGCCGCATGCCGATCATTCACCTGAAGGACATGTCGGACGACGCAGAGAAGTCCTTCGCTCCGGTCGGTACCGGCACCATCGACTTCACTTCGATTCTGCAATGGGGGGAAGCCTCCGGTGTTGAATGGTACGTTGTCGAGCAGGACGTATGCAAGTCCGATCCGATGGAATGCGTCCGGACAAGCCTGGCTCATTTGAGCAAGCAGTTTGACGCTTTAAAGATGAAACGATAGGGGGATCCAATATGGGCAAAAAGTGGAAGGTAGGCATTGTAGGAACAGGGAACATATTTAAGACCGCGCATATGAAGACCTGGATGGAGCATCCGGAAACGGAAATCGTGGCGGTATGCGATACGAATTTGGAGCGTGCGCAAGGCATCGCCGAATCGATCGGTTTGGACCAATCGAAAGCGTATGGAGATTACAAGGAGATGCTGCGCTCGCAGGAGGATATAGAGATTATCGATATTTGTACGCCCAACCTGTACCACTCCATCGTTGCGATTGATGCGCTTAAGGCCGGCAAGCATGTTTTCTGCGAAAAGCCGGATGCCGTGAATCCACAGGAAGCCCAAAAGATGGCCGATGCGGCCGCAGTCAGCGGAAAGCTGCTCATGACCATGCGAAACAACCGGTTCACGCCGGGTGCCCAATTTCTAAAGCGATATATTGCGGAGGGGAACGCCGGAGAAATCTATACCGGTCGCTGCGGGTGGGTACGTAGACGCGGGATTCCCGGCAAGGGCGGATGGTTTACAACGAAGGAGCTGTCAGGGGGCGGACCGCTCATTGACCTAGGGGTTCATTTTATCGATGTGGCGATGTGGTTTATGGGCAATCCGAAGCCGGTAGCTGTCAGCGGTGCGGTGTACACGAAGTTTGCCAGCAGCGAGCTGTCGGATTCGATCCACAGCTCATTCGGAGAAAGTCAGAAGGATGGTACCTTCGATGTAGAGGATTTGGCCACGGGCTTCATTCGATTTGATAATGGCGCCACCCTTCAGATTGAATTCAGCTGGGCCTCCAACATCGGAGAAGAGACTAATTTCGTCGAGCTGCGGGGAACGAAGGCTGGGGTAAGCCTCAAACGGGGACAGGCGCAAATCTTCTCGGAATCAGCTGGGCAATTAACCAATGTGGAGCCGGTCATCAAGAACCGCCAGGTAGATGCACATGGAGAGAACATCAAGCATTTTATCAACTGCTTGGCTGGCCGTGAGGAGCCGATCATTCTGCCGTCGCAAGGCGTAGATATGATAAAGATTTTGACGGCGATTTATGAGTCTGCGGAGACGGGAAGGGAAATTCGATTATCGTGGTAATTTGAACGGCAGTCCGGGGTGGCTATAATGCCCAGGGCTGCCGTGTTTGTTTGACGACGACATTCCATACCGATTGCCAATATTTGGGTCCATTAGGCAGTTGCCGTTGCTGGGAACCATTCCTAGTCATACATTACCGTAAAAGAAGTCCATGCTGCCGAGGAGGAGCTGTACTTGGGAAAAATACGTTTTCACCGTATGTTTCAACGGGAGCCAAAGCTGCGAGCCTACTTGCCTGGCACGGCGATCTGCAATCCCGAACGACTGAGGGAGTATTTGCAGCGTTATCGCACAGTGTTTATTAAGCCGGATGGAGGCTGTCGCGGAATAGGAATCGTTAAGGTTTGGCAGGGGGAAGACCGCATTTCTTTCGTTAAAATCAAAGGGAAGCCGCAATCCGTTTCGTCCATTCATGCCTTGTATAAGAAATTGCACTTATCCCGTCGGCCTCACATTGTACAGCAGGCTATTCAACTTGCCCAAATCAACGGCAGACCCTTCGATATTCGCGTGATGATGATGAGAGACCAAAGGAACCGCTGGATATGTATCGGAATGGTCGCTAAAGTGGCTGGCGTGGATAGTGTAATAACCAATGTTGCCAGAGGCAAAGGCTCTGTTATGTCCATAAACAAAGCACTGGAGAAGTCCTTAGGACTTACCGGGGAGCAGGCTGCAAGGAAGAAGGAAGAGCTTATTCGGCTAGCTTCTTTATGCACCCGCATTTATAGCCGAACACGATATGAATGGCAGATCGGATATGATCTGGCGCTGGACCGGAAGGCCAAGGTGTGGTTTATCGAATCCAATCCGAGGGTGCCTGCGCATAATTTATTTTTAAAGGAGCCGGAGTCTTACCGAAAGATAAAACAGCTCGCAGCCTTCCATAAAAGCAAGGGGGGCACTAGGTAAACGCCATAAAGCAAACTTGCGAAAGACACACGAACAGGGTGTCTTTTTTCTTGTTCAACAACGGATTTCCTATTCCAGGCCGTTTAAGCTTCCTGCTGCATTCTCCGGGTTGAATTTGTAGTACCATTTATAACCCAAATAGGTTATGTTTATAGTGTTACTTGACAATGCAGACGGGGGTATATAGGTTTGGACGAGCTCGAACCGTTATTGTTAAATGTTCTGTTTATTATTATTTTCTTATTGTTCATACCGATGTTTATGCACATCAATCGATTTAACGGATTGGCTAATTTGCATAAAAGAAAGTGGGTTCAACTTATATCTGCCGGTATTGCCAGTATCAGCTGTATTATGTTCCCCATCACAATTGTCGAGGGCTACATATATGATTTGCGGTTAATTGCCGTTGTGCTCGGAGGGCTCTACGGGGGAGTTGCAGGAAGCATATTTTTAGTTGCCGCCACACTGACGTTCCGGTGGTTTTGGCTCGGCGGTTCGGGGGCCTCGGCGTCCATTATCGTTTGTACTATTCTTCTGTTAGTTATCATTTTACTGACTAAACACTATGTAAACGCATCCAGACGTCATAAACTCATCCTGGGGAATGCCGTTTCCATGTTCGCCGCCGTACTCGCTTTAACTGTTTCCATCGTCATTTTTCAGGTTGCATTTAATTTGTTTTTTGTTATTTCGTATCTGCTATTAACGGTGTTCACAACCGCTATAGTCGTTTACATCTATGAGGTGTTTCACGAAAATATGTTGATCGGCGAACGAGTGATCAAAGCCGAGAAAATGGAGATGGTCAGCCAACTGTCCTCCTCCATCTCTCATGAAGTGCGTAACCCGCTTGCCGTGGTTAGAGGTTTTTTGCAAATGATGGAGCAAACGGAAATACCCGTTGAAAAACGAAACCAGTTTTTAAAAATTTGTATCGGCGAGATCGACAGGGCGAACGACATCATTCAAAATTACTTGACGTTTTCCAAGCCGGCCGTACAAAATGTTGGAAATATGGATATCAAGGATCAGCTGCAAAAGGCAATTCATATCATTAGCCCGCTCGCAAACATGAACTGCGTAGAAATCGAATCGAGATTGGAATCGTACCTTATTAAAGGCGAGCCGCAACTGCTGCAGCAATGCTTGCTGAACCTTACTAAAAATTGTATTGAGGCCATGCCGGACGGCGGAAGCTTGTACATAGAAACAAAGCTGCAAAACGGGGAGCTTGTTATTGTGATCGCCGATACAGGCAAAGGGATGACGACCGAGCAATTATCTCGCATAGGAGAGCCTTACTTTACTACTAAAGGGCGGGAGGGTACCGGGCTTGGTATGATGACCGCTATGCGAATCATAGAAATGATGCGCGGCAAGCTGACGGTCTCGAGTCATATGAAGAAAGGCTCTACGTTTACGATTCGTTTCCCACTCGAAGCATCCGGCGAACAAGCCAGCTGAAGCAAACCAGTTCACTTCCCTTCGCGGGAGCGGACCGGTTTTTCTTTTCCCAGCCGGTTCAGAGATTACAGCTCACCCTTTGTAATTATAATCCGGAATCGCGGACCATCTTCGACGCAGCTCATGCGCCGCGGCCTTAGGCTTTCTCTCCCGGGTAAAAACTCCTTTTTTGTTGCCCTGCACGCGAAGGATCCCTTGACTTGTGTTAAAATCAGCGAAGTTCCATACTTGCTCCCCAACGAAACTGACAAATTCATCGAATATTTCGTGATTGGCCCGCAAATACTCCACTTGATATTCTTCCGTGAACATCACCGGATCGACATCGTGCAGGCCGGCCACCGTATCTGCCCCGTACTCTGTCATCATAATCGGTTTACCCGGGTAACGTTCGGTCCATTTTTTAAATTCCTTACGCAGCTTGTGCCTGGCGATCTCTAAAGCGCCTCCTTCAGCATACCAGCCGTAGTAGCGGTTTAACGCTAATACATCAACAAGCTCCGCCACTTTACATGTATCAGGTGTGGACCACATATGCGTAACAATGGTAACCGGACGCTGCTGCGGGTCACAGTCCCTTGTTAATTTCACTAACGGTTCAAAATACTCATAAGCTCCTTCCTCTTCGGAGGCGGGCTCGTTGGCGATCGACCACATTACGACGCAGGGATGATTTTTGTCGCGCGCTACGAGTTCTCGGATGACATCTTTATGGTGGTCGAAGGTTCCAATATGCTCCCAGGTATTCCGTCGAACGGATTGCCCGAACATGGTTGCGCCAAAATTCAAATGAACCCCGACGGCAGGCACTTCGTCAATGACAACGATACCTTCCCGGTCTGCGAGCCTCATCAACTCCTCGGAATATGGATAATGGGCGGTGCGGAACGAATTGGCGCCCATCCATTTCATTAATCGGAAGTCCGTCACATTCACCGCTTCGTCGAAGCCGCGGCCATGGATCGGGGAATCCTCATGCTTGCCAAAGCCTTTGAAATAAAAAGGCTTCCGGTTGACCAGGAACTGGCCGTTCTTCACTTCCACCGTCCGGATGCCAAAGGGCTGTTCGTAGACGTCAATCGGACTTCCATCCTGATGAAGCTCAACCCGGAGCGTATAGAGGTAGGCATTAAGCGGCTCCCAAAGTATTGCCGACGGGATCCGGTACTGCCCCCTGTGGCCCTCGAACTACGCTACGACCCCGCCGGATTCATCGATGACGCTCGTCTTTACGTCAGCTTGCCCTTCCAAGAAGATTTCATAATCGACAATCCCTATAGTACCCTGCCAATCCGTAACTACCGTAATATCTTTGATATAGACGCCTGGTGTCGTATATAGCTTGACAGGTCTGTGGATACCTGCGTAGTTAAAAAAATCGAAGTTAGGGCTGTTGCGCGCGATCTTCCCCATACCTTCGACCTCGAGTTCTTTATAGTTGCCAACCGGCAGGGTCGTTTCATCGACGATATTGTTAACGGCTACGGTTATGCGGTTTTTGCCCAGTAATATCACATCTTGGATCTCCGCTTCGAAGGGGGTGAAGCCTCCTTTATGCTCCGCCACCAAGGCTCCGTTGATATAAACCTTCGCTGTATGGGTGACAGCGCCGAAACGTAATACCAGCCGCTCGGAGGACAGCATAGCCGGCACCGTGAATACCCTTTCGTACCACACCCACCCGACGTGATTGCGGATATCTGCGCTTACACCGACATCATTATAGGAGGCAGGAACAGCCATTGAAATGGCATGGGTGAGCTTATTTTCGTACCACTTTTCTTCAAAACCATGGCCGGTGTCCAGTTTAAATGACCAAATCCCGTTTAAATCGAGAATTCCTCTTGTTTCAGTAACGATAGGGTATAACATAAATCCCTCTCCCATCTCATTTGAAATCGCTAACATAATTACATTATACTTAGAACTTGAATGGAGTTTATAATACTCGGTTAGCATTTGTAGGGCCAAATTAGCATGGAGGGGCAGACGAAGGAATATGATTTCAGCCGGAACGACCGTATTTTACTTAACTGATCTGAATACCTACATTTGGGATGACTCAGCCGGTCTGAAGCTGTCCTTCGAAAGGGCTTCACTGCCTGAGCTTCTCAAAGAGCTGCAGGCTGCCGACTTCTGGGCAATGTTGTGCGCAGTGCGAAAAAATCCGGACCAGGCTTCCGTCTATACGAATGTCCATGGCCTCTCTTACGTTGCAGCGTTATGGAAACAGGGAGGAGAGAACATGCTTTTTGCAGCCGGCCCTTTTCTGACACATCTGCCCGAACTATCCAAGCTAACATATGGAACGAATATCGAACAGAGCGAGAAGATCGCTCTGGAAGCTTTTTTCCGAGGACTGAAGCTTATGGGGAATTCTCAAATCCGGAGCATAGCGAGTATTGTGCACCGAATCGGCGAGATTCCTCAGATTTCATTGCAATATATAGACGTACGCCAAGCCAATGCAGTCAAAAGCGGACAACGGAGAGCTTCTCTGCAGGAGGCGATGGATCAGCCGGATCCGGGGTATGCCGGTCTGATTGAGCTCAGATACAACCTAGAGAAGCAAATGATGCACGCGGTCGAGCTTGGGGACATTGCTAGGCTCAAACAGTCGTTACTGAAATCACGGGATTTGTTCGACTTCTCCGAGCGTTATCCCGGGAGGCCGCTCAGGGCGCTCAAAAACGGACTCATCGTGTTAAACACGATTCTGCGAATATCCGCCGAGCAGGGGAAGGTACCTCCTTTCTTTCTGCATCATTTATCTGAGAAATTTGCGATTGAGATCGAGCGTTTGGAAAGCTTGGACATGCATCAAAGGCTGGTGGAGCAGATGTGCATGGAATATTGCAGCTTAGTGAGAGAATATACGCTGGCAGGGTACTCGGCTCTCGTCCAGAAAGCGGTCGGTTACCTGGAGGTGCATCTCGGGCAGCCCTTTGAGCTCGAAGGATTAGCGCGTTATTGTACCGTTCATCCGGCGCATCTCTCCCGGCAATTCAAGAAAGAAACAGGATATACGTTGACGGATTTTCTGAATAGGCTGCGAGTCCGGGAAGCTAAAGCACGGCTTAGGCTGGACCGTAGTCCCATTGAAGAGATTGCATCGAAGCTCGGCTTTGAGGATCCCTCGTACTTTGCCCGTGTGTTTAGGAAGCAGGAGGGTGTGACGCCTTCGCAATATCGAAATTCGAAGGGTGAAAGTTCTGACTAATAGAAGCGGAATGGAGATCCTACATAATTAGCCTCCTCGTAGGGCATTCTAAACGCGCAGCATGGAGCTGTGAGTAAAGAAACGGAGGTGTTTCTCTTGGCTAACGATAAAGACAATTCGGTATGGGATAAGACGAAGAACGCGGCCAAGGAAGGTGCGAACGTCGTGAGCGACACATTCGATGTTATCGGCGACGCAGCTTCCAACACGGCAAAAAGAGTGACTGGCGAGCGTCACACATCCATGGAGACAGCAGTGGAAAAAGGGGACTAAATCCCTGCGGTAATTATGCTCACTACAAAGTCCGGTTGCGATAAGCAGCCGGTCTTTTTCTTATGGAAGGACATGAGGAGGCATGTGATGATGTCGCACTCAAGTGCTGGGATGCCGCCCGTTGACGCCTTGAAGGGAGCACCCGTATACTTAGGTTATGATATCGACCACGGTACGACCATGGCTGCATGGAAGCGGGCCACGCTCTCATCTTGACTGAGAGAATGCTGCACTTATGGAAGGAGGATCCCTCTATGAATATGGAACTTGCCAGAAAATACGCTCCCTATTTGTCCTTTGACCGGAAGGAGCCGTTCTATCCTGCATTAACGGGTGTAACGTTTTTGAAAGAGGGCGATAATTCTCCGTCTTTCCGCAGAAGCTTCTATTGGGAGGATTATCCGGGCGCGACTGTTATTGAGTATGCCCTTTATTGGGATTACGATATTCAGCACATGTATGATTTGGAGCATGTGTGGATCTACGTAGGGCGATACGGGGAAGTGCTTGATGCGGAAGCAAGCTTTCATGGAAAATATCTTAAAGGCCTGCTGCCGGACCGCAGCAATCTGGAGGAGGAGACACATGTCAGGCTGTACTCCCAGCCGGGCAAGCATGCGTTCCTTCCGAAGCCGGAGCTGTTTGAGCTTGTACCGGATCTGCGGAAAGCAACGAAGGAACGGGCCGGCGTAGGCGGCCTGCTGATTACAGGACCGATGGAAGGGGTATTGGAAAAGGACGAAGGGACAGACCTTCTCGTAGAGAAGTATTTATTCTCGGAGGGCTTTATCCCTTCCATGGAGTTCATCCCCTATACGTTGACCGATGATCAGTTTGTCAGCTGGGAGGTACTTTCCCTTGCAATTCCTGAACGCATTGAAGCTTGTTTGAAGGAGCTTCGCAGCTTATCGCTGTGAATATCAGTTCGATGCTAACGGGCGTATCGTCATTAAAGGGGAAGAGTCGAAAAACCAAGGAACTAAGCAGCGTGTATTTGTTTAGCTCCTTGGTTTTTTGGTGTTTGCCAAAACGCCTAATCGCAAATCTGCAGCTATACAGCGTGTACAGCCTTTTTGATCATCTGTAATCGCATATCTGCTATTAGGCGGAGTATGAAGTGAGAAAACCAAGTCATCAGAACAGCCTAGTCGCATATCTGCCATTATTCACAAGAATTTTGGCCCTATGAATATCTGTAATCGCACATATGCTATTAGCCGAGCATGAAGCACAAAAGCTTTCAACTCAACATGACATGTCTTGCCGTTTTCTCGGTGAAACTATTGTATAAGACTATCTATTATCCGGAATGACTGTGGAGATCGTATTTTTGCTTTTTTGTTTACTAATCTTGCCGGAAAGGGATTCGTTTGGTCGTATAGAATAAATGAGGTAGCAAAAATCGAATGGAGGATGGGATGGAATGCCGTCTTGGTTGACGAAGCTGGTGCCCTCCACGCTAAAGAACCGATTGTTCTTAGCTTTTATTTTGTTCATTTTGGTGCCGTTCTTTACAATAAGCGCGATAAACTTCAGGAATATGGAGGTCCTGCTAAGGGAGCAGGTCAGCACGCAAAATCTGGAGCAAATGAGGGGAATGAGCCGATCCTTTGAAGAGCTGCTTAGTGTCGCAAAGAAAACCTTCTATCTGATCGAGCAGGATAACACGGCAAAGGCCATTCTGCAAAATCCGTTATTCGGCGACAGCTATGAGGTGTTCAATCAATGGACCATGATGGAAAGCAAGCTGAAAGCGATCAATAACAGTCTATTTATTTCCAATTCTTACGTGTACTACACTCTGCTTGATAGGTTCGGCAATGCGTACTCCTCCTATTCTCCTGTAGCACCGCTGCGGCATAAGGAGCTAATGAGCTCAAATTGGGCAATCGGCAGCCTGCAAGGGGATACGTACGGGCAGTGGTTCTTGGAGCCCAATTATACCCAGGCGGGTTCAAGCGCGAGAAGACCGCTAATCTCGACGGCCAGGGCATTTCGCAATGTGGAAAATGACGCTTATGCCGTTGCCAAAATCAGTGTCGATTTCGACAGCTGGTTTCGTAATGCAAACCCGGTGAACGGCAATAATGAGACCTACACTCTGCTTTCGGAGCAATTGGTTCCCGTAGCCCAAACGGGGGAGAACCGCCAGCTGGATCCCGTCATTAAGGAGCTTGAGGCATACCAACGCCCGAATGGATCGCTCCAGGTGGATGATTATTTCTACACCTACATCCGGATTGCCGGATTAAACTGGTATATGGTCAAAAGCATACCGACGGAGGTAATGTTCAGCCGAATCGATGCGCTGCAGCGAACCTTTTATGTCACTTCCTTCGGGATTGCGATTTTATTTATCGGGATCACGTTTCTTATCGCTTCCACCATGACCCGACCGCTGCAGCAGCTTCGCAAGAAAATGACCCAAATCGTTCAGAGCAACCTGAAGGTCCGGCTCCCGGAGGAGCAATATATGGGGGAAATTCAAACCTTCGTGCAAGGCTTTAACTCCATGGTCAACGATATGGACGAGCTCATTCATAAGCTGAAGGTGGAAGAACGGCAAAAAGAAGCGATGCGGTTTCAAATGCTGTTGTCTCAAATGAATCCGCATTTTCTTTTGAACACACTGAATACCGTCAAATGGATGTCGATGGACACACAGCAGCAGCAGCAAATTCCGCAGGTATGCGAATCCCTCGGCCGTCTATTGACCGTGGGCATGAGACTTGATGTGGATCTGATTCACTGGGAGCAAGAGATCGAGTTGGTAGACAGCTATATTTATATCCAGCAGCACCGGTACGACCGCCAATTCGAGGTGCGTTATGAGTACGACGATGAGCTCAGATTTGCCTTAGTCCCTAAGCTCTGCCTGCAGCCGTTGGTCGAAAACTGCATTTATCACGGCTTCGCCGGAATGGATACGCAAGGCATCATTACGATCCGCGCATCCATCATCGAAGAATCCCTATTGCAAATTGAAGTACATGATAATGGGGTTGGGATGCGCTCCGCAGCGCAAGCGGGCTCCGTTCGGAAATCGGGAGGGAATGGGATCGCGCTGCGTAATGTGGAGGAAAGGCTGCAGCTGCTTTTTCGCGAAAAGGCAGCCATTGCGTTTCCGGAAACGGATCGCGGCACACTGGTCACAATAAGCATACCGCTGCTCATATCGGCACCATACCAAGAGGAGGGAACATTCGATGTGGACCGTACTGCTCGTGGAAGATGAAGCGTTCGTGCGCCGCATGATACGCAGCAGCATGCCTTGGGAAAGCAAGGGCTTTCAGGTCATCGGAGAAGCGGATCATGGGGAGGAAGCCCTCGAGTTCATTCGCAAATACAGGCCTGATCTTGTTGTCACCGATATTATGATGCCGCGGATGAATGGGGTCGAGCTGCTTAAGCAAGCCCGCCGCGAAGGGCATACCTGCCGGTTTGTCATGCTGTCGGTTATGGATGATTTTCAGTATGTGCAGCAAGCGCTCGAGTTCGGCGCGTCTAATTATATTCTTAAGCTGTATTTGTCTCCCGAGAAGATAAGCGAAGTGCTGGATAAGGTTGATGAGGAGCTAAGGAAGCAAACCGTCTCTTGGTCGAGGGAGATGGAGGAGGTATATGAGAATCTGTGGAGCCGGCTGCTGAATTCGTGGAAGGACGAACAGTCTTTACCGTCAGGGCCGGCTATGGCGCCGGGGCTTCCATCGTCAAGATGTTTAATCATTCATCTTATTCATGGGAAGCCAAGCTTTACCCTGGATGCCTTTCTTGCATTAGGCATCGTCGGAGCTGAGGCAGCACCTCATCTCAACCTGTTCCACAAGCAGGGACAGACGACCGTATTCTACTGGTTGCCCCCTTCAGCGCCCGCTGCTGCTTTCAAGGCAAATACACCGGCTTGGAAGGAAGGAGTCGCCGTCTATGCGAGCGTCTATCCGTCAGTCGACCTACCGAACGTGTGGGAGCACGTAATTAGAAGAGCGGATGAGCAATGGTATGCCGGGAAGACAGGCGTATTCGGAGTGGGGATCCCTTCAGATCATCCCATCGCAGCCGTTCCAACCTGGGAGCTGGAGCGTGAAGTGATTCGCTGCCTGGAGCAGAAGCAAGCAGATAGCTGCAAAGCGCAGGTAAGCCGCTTGTGGGAATTATTCCGTGGTGCACGACAGCCATCGGCCTTGGTTCTCGAGGCGGCGGACCGGTTGGTCAAGCTGTTCGCGCTCATCACCGGGCGAACCCCGTCGATTTCCAACGAAGCTCCCCTTGCCATATCACATGACGGCTTGCAAACCGTCGTGGAGCTCGAGATCGATAAATCGATCCGCAGCTGGCATGAGCAGAGCGTCGAAGTTACCGACCATCCGGAAATCAACAAGGTGATTCAATATATTCGCAGCAACTACGCCTCCGAAATCACGGTAACCGGCTTGGCCGAGCTGGCGGCGATGGATGATAAATACTTGTGCGGAGTCTTTAAGAAGAAAACGGGAGAAACCATTGTCGGCTTTATACAGCGAGTCCGCATCGAGCAAGCCCGAGCTTATTTGGAGCATACGGACTGGCCGATCGCGGAAATCAGCTATAAGGCAGGGTTTGCCCACGAGAATTATTTTGCCAAGGTGTTCCGTAAGCTTACGGGAATGACGCCAAGCGCCTATCGTCAGCAAGTACAACACAAAAGCTGACTTTTGTTTCATAACAACAGACGATCGTTCCTTCGATATGTGGTGACCGGGTGATAAAGTAAAGGTGTAGAAAAAAACCAGATCACATCAAACAGGGAGGGTCCCACATGAAAAAAATACAAAAAACAACGATCGCGCTCATGTCCACCGTGCTGGTAGCCGGCTTGGCGGCCGGCTGCGGCAAGTCCGAGGAGGCCGCGGGCAAGGGGCAAGGCGAAGCTTCCAAAAAGGTTGTCAACCTGACGATGTGGGGAGGGGTACCCGCGGAGAATGGGCCGCAGAAGGTTGTCGATGAGTGGAATGCCAAGAACCCCGACATCCAAGTCAAGTACGAACGCTTCGTTAACGATGATGCCGGGAACCTAAAGCTGGATACGGCACTTGTCTCCGGACAGTCGGTCGACCTGTTCGTTAACTACTCCTTATCCATGCTGTCGAGCCGGGTGACAGCCAAGAAGGCTCTGGATCTTAGCACCTTCAAGGATTACAACATTGAAGAGAAAATCGGGCCGATGTCGAACGATTGGAAAGTCGATGGAAAGTTCTACGGGGTGCCTACCACGAAGTCGCGAAACATCGTATGGCTCAATAAAAATGCCTTAGATGAAGCGGGATTGCCGGTTCCGCCGCCGGACTGGACCTTGAACGATCTGCAAACGTATGCTCAGAAGCTGAAGAAGGATAAGCGTTGGGGATACTTAATCCATCTCTCCGGGGTCACAGGGCTAATGGACGGTCCGATTGATGCGAAAGGTTATGTCAAGGCGGACGGTACCTCGAACCTGGATACGCCGGATACCCGCAAGGTGTTCGAGACTTACTTCAACATGATGCATACGGATAAATCCATGGTGCCGCTGGGGGAACAGCTGACGACCAAGATGCCGGTAGAGACTTCCTTCTTGAAGGGCGAATCGGCCATGCTGGGAGCAGGGGAATTCATTTTCCGTACCGCCAACAACTTAAAGGACAATCCGCGTGACTTCAAGATCGCCTTCACGCTTCCTCCGAGAGTTTCGGATGACAAGGACTACCGCTACCTGGGAGGACTTGGAGATGTCATCTCCATCAACTCCAATTCGCCGAACAAAGAAGCTGCCTGGAAATTCCTGAAGTGGTATGCGGACGGCGGAATGCTCCCAATGGCGCCGGGCGGCCGTATGCCGGCATCCAAGGACGCCAATTATACCGAAGCGCTGAAGCTGCTCGTGGGTGAGAATGGCGGTACGTATGATCTGGATTCCTTGAATAAGGTCATGGCGGCGCAAACTCCGATGTACAATACAAAGCTTCCTCAGCAGGTCATGGACATTCGCCGCGAGGAGTATGAGAAATATTTCCTGAAGGCTCAGTCCCTCGATGATATGATGAAGAGCATTGTGAAGCGGCATAACGATTATATTTCCAAAAATAAGAAATAAACACTTGGATCATAACGGAGGAAGTGATGGGTTTCCGTCCTTCCTCTTTCCTTTAGGAGGGAGCTGGTGACCATGAATTGGGCAAAGAAGCAGACCTTTGCTGGCTACTTATTCATCCTGCCGAATATGCTGGGTGTCATCGTATTTTTCATCATTCCCGCGCTGTTCTCTCTTGTGATTATGCTGACGGATTATCAGTACTCGAATCCCGATTATGAATTTGTCGGACTCCGTAACTTTCAACGTTTGTTTGAGGATGAGGTATTTTATGTAGCGTTGAAAAATACCGCCATGTTTCTCGCGTCCGTGCCGGTGTCCATGCTCATCGCCTTTTTTGTGGCGTTAATACTCAATCGGAGCGTGTATTTAAAAAGCTTGCTTCGCGCCTTGTACTTTATGCCCTACATTACCAGCGGTGTGGCCGTTGCCTTCGTGTGGATGCTGCTGTTTCAGCCTGGGCAAGGCCCGATTAATATGATGCTCCGTGCCTTGGGGATCGAGAATCCGCCCGGCTGGCTTTCCACTATGGATACCTCGATGTATGCCATCGACATTATCTGGGTTTGGTTCATGCTCGGCTATAACATGATCATTTATCTTGCAGCGCTCCAAGAGGTTCCTTCCGAGCTGCTGGAAGCAGCCAAAATCGATGGGGCCGGCAGCTGGCGGACCACATGGAGCATTATTTTTCCGCTCGTCAGCCCGACGACTTTCCTGCTGCTCATTACAGGCTTGATTTCTTCGATGAAAACATTCGGTCTCATTGAAGCGATCACGCAAGGCGGACCGGGGAACAGCACCAACGTCCTGTCGCTATTCATCTACCACAACGCATTCCGCTACTACGAGATGGGCTATGCCTCCGCGATTTCTTGGGTCATGTTCGCGATCATCTTCCTGATCACCATACTGCAGTGGGTCGGACAAAAACGGTGGGTGCATTATTAATCTAGGGGGTAAGCACATGGAACATCGAGTAACTCGTCAAGCACTGGCTCTGCCATCCCCGTCCGGACTGCGAAGATTTTCCTTGGGAAAGCTGCTCCTGACTGTAGTAATGATGGGATTGGCTATCGTCACCGTCATCCCGTTTCTTTGGATGATTACGACCTCCTTCAAGTCACCGGCAGAGGTCTTCGTTTATCCCATCAAGTGGATACCGGACCAGTGGCTGCTGGATCACCATCTGAAAGTGTGGTCGGGAAAAGACAGCTTTGTTACCTACTACTTGAACTCACTCAAAATATCACTAATTTGCATGGTCGGGGCAACACTCTTATCCTCGCTGGCAGCATATGGCTTCGCGCGGATCGAATTCAAGGGGAGGGAGACGCTGTTCCTGATTTATCTATCCATGATGATGGTACCTCCCCAGGTGTTGTTCGTCCCGAAATTTATCATGTTTAACTGGCTCGGCATTTACAATACGCATTGGGCCTTAATATTACCGGGTCTCTTCACGATCTTCGGCGTATTCCTTCTTCGTCAATTTTTTCTTTCGATCCCGAAGGACATCACGGAGTCAGCCTTTATTGACGGAGCCGGACACCTTCGAATCTATTGGCAGCTGATGATGCCGCTGGCCAAACCGGCCCTGGCCACCCTTGCGATTATCGATTTCTCCTGGCACTGGAACGATTATGAGAATGCCTTGGTTTTCCTGCTCGACCGCCAGCTTTACACAGTCCCGCTCGGTCTGCAGAACTTCATCCTCGAGTATAACATCGATTATAACGGGATGATGGCCGCCACCTCTGCGGGGATTATTCCGATGATTGCCGTCTTTTTAGCAGGACAAAAATATATCATTCAAGGCATTTCCGGTACGGCTGTGAAAGGCTAATGAACACATAAGAGGCCCCGGTGGGGTCTTCTTCTTTTTAAGGGAGCTGAAAACATTGAATCCTACTTATTCGAAAGCGAATCTCGCGTTGAATCAATCGGTCGCGGCAAGCTCGTTTCAGAATCCTTACCTTCCTTCTAAGGCCGTTTCGGGGCTTATCTCGGAAGCGGAGCGGTGGCTCCCCAGCCGTCACCATGCAGGGCCTCATTGGTTTGTAGTCGAACTACAGCACGCGGGCTGGATCGGCTCCGCCGTGCTTCATTTCTGGCGAACGGGATCGCCGGATGATGGCGTCCGGTTTCAGCTGGAATACGAAGCAGGGGAGCAATGGCTTCCCATCCCCGGCGGCTTTCATTCCAGGGAATATAGTAAGCCTGTGACTCTGGAGTTTCATGAAGCTGTCTTCGCACGCAAAGTCCGAATCCTCTTCCGTGACGCCTGGCTCAGCTTATCCGAATTTCAGCTGTACCCTCCGGGGACAGCATATGAAGCGCCGAGAAGCTCCGGTGAACCCGTACTGGAGCAGGTACGCAAGAATGCGGATTTCGATCCGAACGTTAAGGTGCTGGTATCCCAGTTCGGGTATCATCCGGAGCATAAAAAGAAGGTAGTCTACCTATATGATGGTTCGACGAACGCGGACACCTTCGAGCTATTTGATGTAACAAAGAACAGGGTCGTGTACATGGGTCGCCTCAAGACGGTAGAGGACGATTTCGGCAGGGTACAGACGGGTGATTTCACAGATTGGACGGACGAAGGAGAATATTTCATTCGCATCGGAAACGATCGATCTTACCGGACGTTTCGCATTCAAACCGACCTGTGGGGAGAATACCAGAGGCTGATCGCCCTGCAGTATTTCGGCGCCAGACGTGTGGGTGAGGATAGCATTGTCGGGGATTACGGGGACACGATAGCGGTACGATGGGATGATGCCAAGTCCGCTGACGGCAGCTATCGATATATCGGGAAGGGCTTCGCTGACGGTGATGACCTGCGGCGATTCGCGAACGCCTCCCTTCTTGTCGCTCAATATTGCATGCTGAAGCATACCGAGCCATATTGGGATAGCTCCGATTGGATTTATGACCAGGTGCGATGGGGTCTTGACGGAGTTTTGTCCTTCTTGGGAAAGGACGGTCTCTTGAAGCACGGCCTGCACATTCGTACACCGGACATTCATTACGGCACCGACGGTCTGTTCGAAAGTGGAGATGAAGGGCTGCTGATCGATCCGATACGGGATCAAGAAGAGAATGCCTATGAATATAGCGTGATCAATGAAGAGGTGATTCACACGTCGCTGCTGCTGGGTCCGGCCGAAGCCTGCTTGCTGTACTATGACAAAGATCCTGAATTCTTCGAGCGGGTGAAGCAGCTTGTCATCCGGGGCTGCCGAAACATTCAACGGCGGTTCGGACCGTATCCGCACAAGTATTCCTTAAGTGCTTGGGCGTGGTTGAACGCGTTATTATACAGGATGACAGGTGAGGATCATTACCGTGAGACCGCGGTAGCGGAAGCGAATCGGTTTATCGGACTCCAAGTTACGGAATGGCATGGGGACGCTGAGGTTCAAGCGAAGGGCTGGTACCGGTATATCGCACATCCGGAGCTGGACCCATGGGCAGGTACGACGCCAAGATACGGCAAGTTCAGCGCTCTGGACAGTGAAACCCGAAGTCCGTGGGGAGAAAAGCCGGAGCAGGAGATTATGATCATTCCGTGGATCTATCAGGGGTTATTCCGGCTGCTCGATCTGTTCCCGGCTGCTCCGTCTGCGGAACGCTGGTCCGCATCCATCCAAGTCTACGTCCGGGACTACCTGCAGGCCATTTCTAAGCAAAATGTCTACGGACTTACGCCGATGAAGGTGGGCCGTAACGGCTTGATTCGTCAGAAGGGGACGCTCAGCTATCAATACCATGGGGAAATCGGCCGTATGTTCCATCAGCTTGCGAATGGAGCGTTGATGATGAAGGCGGGGAAACGATTTGGCGTTTCGTCATGGGTCGATGCCGGTTGGGAGCATGCTTATTATTTTACAGGAATGAATCCGCTTGGAGTCGGAGCCATCTATGGGCTATCCAGCAACATCCCTTCCCAGCAATATTTGCCCGACAGCGTCGGGAAGGCGTACCCGGGGGCTGTCTGTAACGGATTTAATTGCATCTCCGGCTCTAACGATCACCCCCAGTTTCAATATTGGGAGTTCTACGGCTACGCCAATCTGGCCAGCCTGTGGTTCGCTACCGAACTCGGCTGTTTCCGGGCAGCCTCCGGGCTGGAGTTATGGCCGCGGGAGCTTCGTGAAGCGCAGCATACATCGTCTCCGGATGAGCATCCTCGGCACCGCCTGCCGGTTCGCATGAAGGGAGGGTTCACTTACCGCTTTACGTCATGGGGCTTATCTGCGGATAAGGGTGATGCGGCACAAGAGTGGCTGGTAAACGGTGTGGTTGGAGGTACGGCTGAAGCAGGATGGATTACAGAGAAGGGAGCTTATACCGCGCCTGAGGTTTCCGAAGAAACGATTGTAACCGTAGCGGTCAGGCTTAAGGACGGCTCCGCTTACAGTGTAACCCGGGTGACGATTATGCCGGTTCCTTCGGGCGCTATAGAGCTTCACGCACACAGGCTTGCGGACGGTGCGATACAGCTTACGTGGAATACCGCTCACGGGAATGTGTCAGGGTATACGATCTGGATGCGCACTCCCGTGACGGAGAACGAGGCGGGAACGATTTTTGAACGCATCGGCTTTACGGGAGATAAGGCTGAAACGAACTTTAGGGTAGCATTCCCTTGCGCTCCGGGAACTCAATTTCAGGTAAGAGCGTATTACAGAAGCCAAGGGAAAAATTATGGATACGGACCTGAGTCCACTACGGTCACCTTGAAGTGACGGCAGGCGGACCTGCGGATAATCGATTACTGATGGCTTCCGCAATGATGTACACCAGTAGTGGAAATATAATATAGTACGCTGGATCCCAAGGTGCGTGAATTTCGAGTATTCCCGCAAGGACTAGTGCGATGGTTGCCGTTGAGTAAACGAGAATCAGCAAGGCGAATTTCAACCATCGCCGAATTCCCTTGAGCTTAACAAGCGCTACTACCGCGAGGGCGCCAAACAAATAATAAATCGAGGAGAATGCCGTTGTATCGCGGGCGACATCGCTATACCAACCGGGATGGTAGGTACGGTTCATAAAAAACATGATGGGGAGAATATGAAGGGTTCCCAGGATCGGACCAACGCACAAGATTAGGTATAACGAATGAATCCAGCCTTTTACAGGTCTTAGTAAGTGCGGGTATATTACTTTCGCAGCCGCAAAATAAAATATCAAACCGATGGAAGTGTATTGAATTCGCCACCATTTTAATGTATATATTTGCAGCTTCACGAAAAGCAGCTCTACAGCGGCGATCAATCCGATAATGAGAAAAATCCATACCCAGCGTAGACGGAAGGCGGAGATAAAGGTTGCGAGCGTTGGGATGATGAACATATTGGAGGTCAGCGCACCCATGTTACTGTCGTAGTGTTCGTTGTTTTTAAGCAAATGGGGATGATATTCGTAGCTTCCCCCAAAAATGTAAATGACCGTTTCGATGAGATAAGCCACCTGTACCATGATAAGGAACATAAAAATGCTCGGGTGCACACGTTTCTTGAAACATACAAAGATAAGAATGCATAGGCTTAAGAAACTTAAACCTAAATACCAATAGGATGAGTAACTCATGAAGGCTCGCCTTTCCCATGTTCTTATGGCATGCGGATGATAAAAATGGAAAAGCATATAATTATTATATTTGTTACATTTGATAAAATTATTCATTCGGATGGGGGAGGACCCGCTTGAGCTTTCACGGGCTCCAGATATTAACGCAGCATATACAGAAGCAAGCTTGCTCCCCTCAGGCTGGCATTAGCCTAACATGAGGCGGAGCTGCTTCATTTTTTGCCCATGACAATGATGAAACACTTAATCGTCGCCAACATTGTTCAACAGATATAAAAAGCCGGTGCTGTTAAGCGCATCCCAATCTTCCGTCTTGGCATGAGTTCCGAGTACGCGCTTCATCTCCTCAACGAACCTCGAGAGTTTTTGGATATTTTTCGAGTAATCCGAACCTTCCTCAGCCGGGGAGCTTTTCGGCGTTGTACCCATTTTTTTCACTTTTCCCTTCATGCTCTGCATCAAAAGAAGCAACCCTTTAAGTCCTTCAAGGCTCTTATCCTTCAGCGCTTCATTCTTGGCGTCCTGAATCGCAGCAAGCAGCACTCCTCCGAGGGTTAGTTCGAGGTCGGATTTCATAGATAAATATTTGGCATACCAATCCGTGAGATAGGAGGCTCCTGTGCACTCCTCCTCGTTCTCACTGCTCAGTAATCCGTCGATTTCGGACATGATCTTTGCAATTTCTATATCCGACATGTCCTGCAGCGTATCCGAGAATTGTTCGCGGAGGGAATCGATTTCTCGTGCGAGCTTCTGGTCTTCTGTTATCCCGGCAAGATCGTTATTTATTTCGCCTTCTTCTTCCGTTATCACCGTAGTACCACTCATTCCTTGATCGGAATGTACCAAATTCTCAATTTGGACAATTTGTTCCTCGCTCAGTCCCCCATGATTGCTCCCCGATTGTGTTTGGTTTAAGTCTGCTTCCATTACTATGGATGAAGACCCCTTGGATCGGTTGCCTGAAGCCATTCGCTGGAGCGGAAGTAGGACGAATATCGCTTGTGACTTTTCTTCCATTGCCTGCATGTCCATGAGATTTTAGCAAAAAATGCAAAGTTCGCTGATGAAACGGCAAGGATCGTAGTAGGTGAAGGTCAAGAATTCAGTTACTATAGATCTGGTAATGCGGATTAAGCAAAACTGCGGCATAATACATCGGTAAGCGAGGAATAGGCATGCGCACTGACTACAAATTTAATTTTACCAGCCTCTCCAAGGAGGGGTATATAGGTGTTCCTTTTGATGCAATGAAAGGTGTTCCCCTGTACGATGAGGCGGTGGGGTACGGGTTTATCCGAGAAACCTGTGCCTTACCCGCAAGAGAAGTACATACAGAGACCATTCGATCGGATGGAAATGGGTTTGTCATTTATGAACCTGAATTCTATACCGAAGAGGGCTTTGAGAAAGAAAACTATAATCATTACGGCATAGCCTTTCGGATTCAGGTCCCTCCAGGTGCTTATGAAATTATCGTAAGGACAACTTCGGATGTTTCCGACGCGTACGTTTCGGTTTCCGGTATGCAAGCCGGACGTATTCTGGAGGGCGGGCACTGGGATGCGGCCAAGCTGATTCCGGTCAAGTATCCGGCGGTGATGAGCGGGAATGAATGGTCTTATCGCTATTGTAACGGACGAGAGTACCTGGATATTGAAATCGAACCGAGGACAACAGGGGTGCCTGTCGGCTTGGAGGAAATTGTTCTTAGGCCGATATCCCCGGAGGTGCGGACCGAGGAGGAGGCCCCTACGATTTTCCTTCTGGGGGATTCTACTGTGAAGTCCTACACCTTCGAAGAAGCTCCGATGAGCGGCTGGGGCCAGGTTATTCCCAGGTTGTTCAATGAAAGCAAAGCGAAGGTCGTGAATTACTCCATGGGCGGACGGTCCTTCAGGAACGCTTATGCGGAGGGAAGATGGAACGATATTTTGCTGACAGGAAAAATAGGGGATTATGTGCTCATTCAGTTCGGGCATAACGATGAGAGAGAAGATGAGCATCGCCGGTTCGGCAGAGGCTCTACGGAAGACATGTACGAACGTTATCTTCTCGACTTGTATCTTCCTGCCATTCGTGCAAGAGGCATGATTCCGGTTCTCATTACTCCCATGTCAAGAATCAAGGGGAATGCTCAGCCGGGCCATAGGTATACCAACTCTTTTACTTCACGTAGATTTCCCGATGTGTTGAGAAGGATAGGTGCCGAAGCGGGCATTCCCGTGCTGGATCTGAATACGGCAAGCCTGGAGTACTATAACCAAATCGGGGTGGAGTCGACCACGGCTCTTTACATGTCGATTGAAGCGGGCGAAACCCCCGGTAAGACCAACGACGGCAGCTACGCGAACGGACACCCCGCACAGAAAATCGACGGTACGCACTATAAGGAGGCGCTTTCCAAGCAATTTGCCCGAATGGTTGTTACAGAACTGGCAAGCAAAGCGGCGGATGGCGATCCGACTGCCGGAGAGCTATATTCTTTTCTGAAAGAAGAAGTGAAGGGAGCCATTGAATCAAAGGGTTGGTCGGATATTTTTCCGGAAATGGCTTGCGACACGACATCGGGGGAAGGCTCGTATTATCGGAACCAAATTGAAAAACTGATCCAGCTGAATGTCCTGCATAAAGACGATCACGGCTGCTTCCAGCCGGAGCGGACGATACAGGTGAGCGAATTCGTTGATGCCTTAAGCAAGCTTATGGGCCTGAACCCTTCTTTTTGCACAGAGTACTCCCGTGGGGATTTAACCCGGGAAACCATGGGAGCAATACTGTATGACGCTTACCAGGCAAGATTCACAAGTAAGCCCGGGTATATGACGGACTATAACGGCCAAACACTTGGACCGGGCGATTCGGGCTATGATCCGAATCTGGATGCGGGCGTACAAGGAGTGCAATACGACCCCTTGGTTTCGTATGAGCAGCTAACAGATACCGACAGCATCCATCCTTCGTTGGCTGCCAAAGTCAAAGCGGCTTACCAACTTGGCCTCATCCGGTCCGAGAAAGGCATCGCCAGGGGAAGGATGATCAATGGCACCGAGCTTGAGCCGCAAACCAAGGTTACCCGTGCGAAAGCGGCTAAGGCACTCTATTTTATGTGGGTACTTGGACAGCCTGTCCATGCGGAGAATCATACGATGCCAATAAAGGAGGAAGCTCACTAATGACCGGAACGAAACGAATTGTCGTATCCCAAGACCGCAGGGGAGACTATGTCACGGTGTCCGAGGCTATTGAAGCCGTGCCGGAAAACAATCAGGAGCCGGTTGAGATTTACATCCGGAACGGGGTGTATAAGGAAGTGATCACGGTGCCGGCGAACAAACCGTTCATTTCCTTGATCGGAGAAAGCATGGAGCAAACAATCCTGACCTATGACAATTATGCAGGCAAAGAGAAGCGGGAAGGTGAAAATTACGGAACGACAGGAAGCGCCAGCGTGTTCCTGTACGGACATGATTTTTCTGCCCGAAACCTGACCATGGAAAATACATTTCGGAGAAGCGATGCTGTAACAAGCGGAACCCAAGCAGTGGCAGTATACGCGAGAGGAGAACGAATGAGCTTCCATAAGGTCCGGTTTCTTGGTCATCAGGATACGCTCTACGCTCATTCTGGCAGCCAATATTACTATCAATGTTACATTGAAGGGGATGTTGATTTTATTTTCGGCGGAGCTCGTGCGGTCTTCGAGGATTCGGATATCGTTTCCTTGAGCCGGGGCTCCGCAAGTAATAATGGGTACATAACAGCGGCCAGTACCCCGATCACGCAGCCCTATGGCTTTCTCATTGTCAATTGCCGTCTACAAAGTGATGCACCGGCGGGGACGGTTTATTTGGGTAGACCTTGGCATCCGGGAGGCGACCCCAATGCCATAGGTCAAGTCATTGTGAGGGATAGTGAGCTTGGAGCGCATATTCATGCTGCCGGCTGGACGGACATGTCAGGTTTCAAAGCGGAAGACGCCCGATTCTTTGAATATCGGAATACAGGCCCCGGAGCGCTGAAGACGGATACACGAGCGCAGTTATCCGATGAAGAGGCACTTAAGTACACACCACGGAAGGTGTTGGATTGGGAGCCGGCACGTTAGCATATTCCGTGGAACAGCCCGTCATTTTCGAACGGGCTGTTTGTCATCTATAACATATTCATTGCAATTCGACAATATATGTATACGTAGGGAAAGCATCCGGATTTTGGGTGGTGGATAAGATGCTGTCAGCGTATAGAAGTCATGATTTATGGAGGGTGTATACCCACAAAACCTTTCAAGCCTTAGTCGATGCGATCATTCCTCCCACGCTGCTCTATGGGGTGAAGGTTATCCCTGGGGCTGCCCAGCTTCAGATCGAGCTTTATGTTATCGATGAGCTGGATTCCTCCCAATTCATTCCGATCGATGCGGACCCCGCGAATAAGCCTCCTCCGTTATCATGGGCAACAGCGCACTTGCTTGATACCGGAGCCAATGAGCTAATCCATCGGGGACTGTCGCAGACCGGCTGGCCATCTTATCATTCCTCCTGGGGGAGCTTCGCTTCTCTGGACAGAATCGATAGGCTGAGGACACTGGACCTGATAGATCGTATTGAGCTGCCTGTCCAATGGTTAGTTCCTCCTTACCGGAACGATCCTGCTCTTATTCAAACGATGATGGATTCCTTGCATCAATTGACGATGTTCGGTTACTACTCCGAATGGGTTGGGTACGGAACGTCTCGCAGATTTCCTCCGACAGACCGCCGATTGGAGGGTTTTCCTCCTGGCTGGAGGGTTGCCGGCTACCCGGGCGTTTCGTTCGGCTACCGTGATTTGCGTGGATTTCTTTTAGAATACCCTCATGATAAAAGGGGAATGCCGAATGAATGATCCGGATGTAATCGTCATCGGCTCCGGCGGCGGCGGAGCTGTCATAGCCAAGGAGCTGGGGGAGAAGGGCTTACGTGTCCTGGTGCTGGAGGCCGGTCCCTGGTACGGAAATGCGAGATGGCCTGAGCCAAACGAGGAACGAGGAGGGCTCGTCAGTTCCGACGCGACAGATTTGAATATCTCTCTTTTCAAAGAGCAATACACCAAGTACGAAGATGATATGAACAATCTGATCATGGGGAAGCTTCGCTGGGGGCCAGCGGATCGAAGCCGCGCTCCTTGGCATAGGAATATAAGGCAAAGAGGATTTATATGGCAAAACTCGGGGGTGGGAGGGACGACACAATCTTATCTTGCGAATAGTCCCCGTGCTTTCCCTATAAGTGTCGACGGCGTTTGGCCGATCTCTTATCGCGAGCTGATTCCGTATTATGAGAAGGTCGAAGCGACGTTACCTGTAGAATTCGCGCCTTCAACCTCTAAGGAAGAATTGTTTTATTACGGAGCCAGAAAAGCAGGCTGGCAGCTCATCCCTACGTTAAATGTGACGAGTCCCGGTTATCGCCCGCAGCCGAATGCAATTCTGCGGCCTAACAGAAATCTGACCCATCCTGACTATTCGCTGGAGCAGCTGTCATGGATGCCGGGGTGTACGCTTGCCGGACATTGTATTAACGGCTGTCCGCATGGGCCGTCGGTAGATAAAATCGCAAAACGATCAACCAATGTGAGCTATGTACCGCTGGCCTTGCAAACGGGCCGCGTAGCCATCCGTCCTAATACGTTCGTAACCCGCATATTAACGGAGAAGGGTTCCTCCGAGGATTTACGAGCCGTAGGCGTAAATGCACGCGATACGTGGACCGGCGAAATGGTGGAGCTTCGAGCTAAAGCCGTCGTTATGGCTGCGGGCGCAATCGAAAGTCCCAGGCTTTGGCTGAATTCCGGCTTACCCGGCAACCCTTGGGTGGGGAGAGGGATGGTAAACCATTATTTTGACTGGGTGACCGGTATGTTCGATGAAAAAGTATTGCTATCCATATTGGGGAGTCCGGATTGCAATCCTTTCGTTGGACATTCCTCCGGAGGAAGACTGGATTACCCCGGCTTAGGTTCCATCATCGTAACCGGGCTTAGTCCCGGGCTGACCGCTTCTATGACCTTTGGACTGAGTCAAGCGGGATACAGCGCTTTCTCCAATCCTCTAGCAGAAATAACTCCCTATGCCCAAGGTCGTATCGCAGGACCAGAGCTTCAGCGCTGGATGGAAAACTACCGTAGAACGCTCACGCTCGTCATCTTTGCCGAGGATGAAGTGGAATACCGTAACGGGGTTACACTGGACCCTGTTCTGAAAGATGAGCATGGCCCCATTCCGAGAGTTTCTTATTTACCAGGGGAACAAGGCAGGAGAAACCGCGACAAGCTGGTAGCCATTGCGGTAGAGATTCTTCGGAAAGCCGGTGCTTCCAAGGTGCTCCGTACGGATTTGCCGGCTGCCCTCATGATCCATATCGAAAGCACAATGAGAATGGGGTTTGTCGTGGATGAAGCCTGTGAAGCGTACCAGGTGAAGCGCTTATTTATAGCAGATAACAGTGTTCATGTAAATGGGATCGGAGGCGCCAATCCTACGCTGACGACACAAGCCCTGGCTACGCGAGCCGCCGAAAAGCTGATGGAGAGATATTTTGGTTAAAAAGGAGGAAATGACGACATAATAAAAATAAAAAAGGTAGTGTAGGCAATGAATATTCTAGAGCTGATTGCGGATTCCGTTAAGCCTTTTCTGGATGGCGAGAAGCCTCCGTTACATGTCGGGGAAGTCATGAATTTGTGGTTTTATTTAAGTGCCACGGAGGAGACCATGCATGGGGAGCAGGTTTCATACAATACCGTTCAGGATCCCGAGCTGAAGGAGAAGCTGAAAGAGGTGATTGAGTCGGTTCATAAACCGATTCAAGAGGAGCTGATTCAATTCCTGCAAGCGGAAGGGATCCCTTTGCCCAAGGACTCCCATACGAAGCCTCTTGGAGATTTTCGCAGCATTCCGGAAGGCTCCAAGCTGTCTGATGAGGAAATGGCCAATTTACTCAGCTTCAATATAGTGCTGGGGATCAACTATGCTTGTCGGGGGATGACGGAAGCCGTACGTCCGGATATCGCCGCCATGTTCGCCAGATACCAAATGAAAAAAATGGCCTTTGCGATCCCATTCAGGCAATTATTAGCGCAAAAGGGATGGTTGAAGGTCCCGCCTTATTACAAGCCTTGAACGCCGGCTGAGCCCTTTCTCTTCCGAAACGGAAGCAGGAGGGGCTTATTTAGGCTTCGCTGAAGATAGGAAAGGAGGGCCCGATGAAAAGCCCTCCTTTTGCTGCAATCCAGCACCTTGTTATTACGTTGTGACTTGATAACCATGAACCAGGTGCCCCAGCTCCTGCTTTACTTGAATTGCTTCTTCACTGCTTTCTTGATTGTCAACATACTGAGCAACGGCGGAGTAAATGCTTTGCAGCTCCGAACGGTAATCCGCGGCAGCGCCGTTATCCGTTCTGGACATCCGACCGATCAAATCGGAGGTTTTCTCCCTAGTATCGTCAGGAATGCCGAGCAAATTTTGCACTTTGGTCAGTGTTTGCATGAGATCGCCTGTATTCATCTTTGTTCTTACCTTCCTTAGTAAAGTGAAAGTGTCACCTTCTATAAAGTTCCAAAGTGATCCTGAAATTATTCACATTATCCAAGTTGTGGGGAGAAGGAGGCTCAGAATGAGCCTTTTCTTGCCGGATTTACTGTTCGCGCTTTGGTGCAAGCTCAATGGCTTGTCTAAGAGCTTCCTTCAGGCTTTGCTCATCCGCGATTCCCTTGCCAGCAATATCAAATGCCGTTCCATGGTCGACACTGGTGCGGATGATCGGCAGGCCGACCGTGATATTGACGCCGGCCTCCAGCCCCAAGACCTTGATAGGACCGTGTCCCTGATCGTGGTACATGGCGACAACGATATCGAAATCACCGCGCGTTGCCCGGAAAAATAACGTATCGGCCGGCAGAGGGCCGAACGCCTGAATGCCTTCCTCCTGCGCCCGCTTTACGCCGGGAATAACCTTCTCCTCTTCTTCGCCATAGCCGAAGAGGCCGTTCTCGCCGGCATGCGGATTAATCCCGCAAACCGCGATTTTCGGCGCGGCATATCCGGCCTTTTGGAGCGTTTCGTGCGCCATGCGAATGACTTTATAGACCCGCTCGGGATTGATCATGCGTACGGCGTCAATGATGCCTACATGCGTAGTTACATGGATGACCTTCAGCTTAGGAGCGGACAGCATCATGGAGAAATCCTCAGTACCGGTTAATTCAGCCAAAATCTCCGTATGACCGGGATAAATATGTCCGCCTTTATGAAGGGCTTCTTTGTTCAGCGGAGCCGTGCAAATGGCGTCGATGGCTCCCGCGTTAGCCAGCTCGATCGCTTTCTTCAAATAACTGAAAGCCGCGTGGCCCGCCTCAGCGGATACTTGACCGATGGGAAGATCGGCCGATACAAGCCCCTGGTCCAAACAGTCCACCGTTCCCGGCTGAAATTGCGCTTCAGATAAAGAGGCGATCTTATGAATACGCAGACCGGTGCGAACGAATTGATCCGCGCGCTCCAAAATGACGGCGTCGCCGATAACGAACGGCTTGCAGCTCTCGTACAGCTGTGCATCCTTCAGCGATTTCATAATAATTTCAGGTCCGACGCCTGCCGGATCTCCCATGGTAATGCCAATAATCGGTTTATTCATTGGTTGGCTCTCCCTTCAGCGCATGCTTGGCATGCAGTAAGCTGTTTTCATTTCCAAAGGCTCCTGCTTTCGTGACCACCAAGAGGGGATTCGCACCGATCAGCCTCCCTAACGGGATACCGGGCTCCACTTCTTGTATCAGTTGAATGCCGGATACGCTCAGCTGTTTGCAAACGCCTTTCGCCGTATCTCCTCCGGTCAAAATCACACCTTGCAGCTTGGCCTCTTGTATCAATCGGGAAGCGACTTGACCGAGCAGGGAAGCAATCCGGTTGGAAACGTCGGTGGAGGTCATGCCTCGGGCAGCCCCTGCTTCCTGGGACAATCGAACATCCTCCGGTGAAGAGCTGGCATATAGAGAGGCATCGGAGCCGGAGGATAAAACGGCCGTCAGCTCAGCAAAGCAACGGTCCATTTCCTCCTTAGCCCCGTCTTCTGAAGCCACACCCTTGACCGTGTTGAATTCGACGCCGTTCACCGTGGGGTCTTGATTGAAAACGGCGACCTGAGCCCGTGTCACTGTGGAGATACTCCCTGCTACAAGCAGTACAGGATGACCGGAAGCAGGGGGAGCTTCCGAACGGACAGAGCCTACGGGTAAAGAAAGTGCTTCGGGCAAATAGTCGGTAAGACCTGCGGAGCCTGCCCACAGAAGGCGGTATCCGCTCGATGAGAGTTGATCGGCAATCAGCTTCATATCATCTTCGGTTTCTGCGTCGAATACGATAAGCTCCGTCTCTTCCTGGAGAAGCTTCCTAATGGCAAAAGTAAAGGCTTCCGCTCCGGCACGGAGCGTTTCCAGACGGATCAGTCCCACCTTGCGTCTCGATTGACTGGAGAAAAGCTTCACCAGATCCGACTCCAAAACAGGACACTTCGGATCATTCGCAATCTCCGTCCGGTGAACGGGCACACCGTTCAGGTGGTGAACGCCCTGTAAGGTCGTACGGCCAATCCTCGGAAAGGCAGGGGCAATAACGGCAAAATCAAATGGTATTTCATCCATCACAGCGTCGATTTCAATACCCAGATTTCCTCGTAGCGTTGAATCCATTTTTTTGTAAATATGCTGGAACCCGAGCTGTTTGACTTGGGCCGCGGCTTCCTTCACGCGGCGGTAAGCCGTCTCCCGCGCAACGGAACGGCTATCGGTATCGATTACTACAGCCTCCACACCGGATCCATCGGCTGAAAAATGAGATAAATCAAAGATGACCTGCGTGGCAAGGCCTTTTCTGGCAAGCTGCACACCGGAGTCGGAGGCTCCGGTCAAGTCGTCGGCGATGATAGCCATATGTTTCATAAATAGGACTCCTCCCATCCAAATCTAGTTTTACAGGGCGTGGAAAGGTCCCGGAAACGAATGCTCCGGGACGAACCCAAGTCGATGTCAACTATCCGATTTGACTTTTGACTCCTATTTTCTTTGCATACCAAGCGGTGACAATCGGTACAAGAATGGCGGTTACGATAACACAAGAAGCAACCAATGCGGTAGCGGAAGGAACGAGCGGAGCATAAGCGGCATTCGCCGCAGCTACAGCTGCTGGTACTCCGGCAGCATTACCTGCAGTGGATGCAGCGGAAATACCGGCAATTCCGTTGCCGCCGATGAGACGGTCCGTCAGCACCAGTGTAAGACCTGTTATTAGAACGACTCCGGCACCAAGCAGAATGCCCAAGAAGCCTGCTTTCCAGACGGTTTGCAGATTCAGACCTGCACCGAGCGCGAACGCAAAGAACGGAACCAGTACCGGAACGGCTTTGCCGAGAAACTCACGCATGTCCTTATCCAGGTTGCCGAGGATCATCCCTACAATCAGCGGCAATATGGCGCCGACGAAGGTTTGCCAAGGGAAGGCGGCAAGTCCGGCAATACCGAGTGAAATCATGGTGAAGAAAGGACCTGATTCCAAGCTCATCACGGAGTAGGCGCCGACATCCTCTTTCTTACCGAACTGCCCCATAAGCGCCATGTACAGCCCGCCGTTGGTATCGTTCATCGCTGCGACGATGGCAAGCACGGACAAGCCTGCGAAGAAGCCCTCGCTGATCATGCCGTTGCCCAGGAATTGAGCGGCAATAAAGCCGACGATGATCGCCGTAACAATCTTGGTGGCGAGAAGGGTTCCCCCTTTTTTTAAGATATAAGGGGTTGCCTTGAAATTAATCGTAGATCCCATACACACGTAGAACACCGCCAAAATCGGCAATGAGCCCGTCATCAGCGCTCCGGTAAAGGAGCCGAAGGTTTTCCCCATATTAGGGAACAATGTGGTAATGATCGCTCCGATAATGAGCGGTACAATCATCATGCCGCCGGGAATTTTCTCAATGGATGCTTTAATTCTCATGGTGTATCCTCCTAGAATAATAGATTGCTCTTAAACGATAATATTGCAAAATGCAACAGTGTTTAGATGTCTTCTCGGCTTCTTTATTATAAAACGGCTTTCATAAAAGGATCAATACTACATGTGTTTAATAATGCAACACATTTTTGAGTTTTCTCCATAGCGTGGACCGATTGATTCCTAATCGCTGTGCCGTCCGCGACTGGTTCATCCCTTCCTTTTGAAGGATGGCGAGTAAAATTCTTTGTTCAATTTCTTCCCAAGTCCCGGACAGGTTCAGGGTCGCGGTATGCCGCGCCGCCTCGGTCCGGAGCGTCTCCTTCAGCTGAAGCCAGCCCTTCTCGGCTTCCTCCATGCCGATGTAATGGCCGACGGTTGCCGAGAGCATGTGCTCTAGCACCAGCTTTAATTGTTGAATATTTCCTGGCCATAGCTTATTCATAAGTTGATCTTCTAATACATCCCTGCGAATTCCAACGATTTGCCGCCCAAACCGGGAATTATAGTTTGCGATCAGCACGCGGGCGATATCATCGATATCCTCCAACCGTTCCCGCAGCGGCGGCAGATACAGGCTGGTTTCATTGAAGATATCGGCCAAATCGGGACTTAGCAGCTCCTTTTTAAGCAATTGCTTGATGGGCAGCAACGCCGTGACGATGAACCGGGCTTGGAGACCGGAACGGATGGCTGCAAGCAGCTTGCCCTGAAGTTCTTGACTCGTCTCTTCTATATGGGTGAGGCAGACGGTACCCGCAAAGTCCTTGTCCAAAAGTCCGGGGTACGAAGCATTGCCGAACAGAAGCGCATCTAGCTCCTGATCATTCAGCTGATGGCATGGGATCATGTATAAGGGCTCATTCCGACGGCTGCTCGCCGAATGAATCGCTTGAGCCAGTAAGGCTTTGCCTGTACCGGCCTCGCCTCCAATCCAAACAGGACTATCGCCGGTTGCCAGCTCCTGGGCACGGGACACCACCTTGCGAATCACGCTGCTCGATCCCATCACCTGAGTGAAGGCTGCGATGCGTTCTGTGACCTCGTAGGAAGCAAGTGCGGGATTCACTCCGCTCTGCTCGATGGGATACATATACACCAAATAGCGGAAGCCAAGCTCACCTTGTTCGGCGGGAGCGACCATCTCAATATGCATCCCTCTCCGCTGAAGGCGTTTGGACGGCACCGGTTCACCGGATGCTCCCATACGGTTCAAATCATCGATATATTTATTCCACGCGGGATCTATCCCGGACAGCTTCATGCCCCGGATAACGCTTTGGTCATAGCCGAGCAAGGCGGATGCCGCCGCGTTGGCATATTGAATTTCGCCTTGATCGTCGATGGCGAGCACTCCGGTCCGGTGATTACCGAGAATCAGCTCATACAATCGTTCATTTTCCTGCGCCTTGTTGACGACATCGTACATTCGCCTGACCTCGGCCAACGCTTCAAGAATGGATTCTCTCCCGGATGTAATAAGAATGCCGTTATAGCCCATCTCTTCGGCCGTATTTACCGTCACCACATCGCCGAGGACGATCTGAGCACCGTGCCCGAACGCCTGCTCCAGCGCATTTCTTACTTCGCCGGCATGCTCTACGGAATAGATGGGAATATCAAAATCGAGCAGACTGGACACTTCCGCTACACCGCGGCAAATGTTCGGGAAACCGATGATAGCAACCCTGCTGTTGGAATGCTTCACTAACGTGAGCACGCGCAAAATATCATAGCCGGAAACCGGAATGTCCACTACCGGCGTAGAGACATGGCTGCGGATCAGGGTAGAGGTTCCCCCGCGGCTCAGGATCACGTCGTAGCGATCTCCTTTGGTACTCATCACGATAGGTAATGCGTTCTGCAGATCGGCGACTTCTATATTCATTTCGATGCGAGGATCATCCTTTACTATCGTTTCCAGCAGTTCTTTCAATCCGGGGTATGGTGCAATTGCCAACACTTTAATTTTCAATCGATTCACCTAGCTCTGATATAGAATTATCTGTTGCAAAATGGAACAATCCTCTTTATTATACAGCAAGCACTTATTTTTAAGTAAAGGAAACTATATACGAATAGTCCTCTCCAGCGGACACGGTGTGGACGCATTCGCACAACGAAACTAGATGAAGAAATCGGCTCTCACCTGTCTAGTTCCAACGCGTTTTGACCGGATTCCTGGCGTGCGTTCAGTTCCTATGCGAATCTAAAGGAATTGGCACATTACCGCTATCTGGACAGCAAGGAGTTTGAAAACACAACCGCGAATAAGAAGAATATGTTAGTATGTTCGTGCCTGTTTTCTGTGAAGGATACTAAATTTGATTATACAAGTGTTTCACCTAGTAAGTGGATTTAGAGTGTATCATAATGAATATGGAATACGAACCATGTAAGGGGTGTCTGAATGATGAAGCAAAACAAGTATGATGATGTGAATTTTTATTCGGCGTATGAAAAAATGCCACGTTCAGTGAAAGGTCTAGAAGGCGCAGGGGAATGGCATATATTGCAAGCCTTATTACCAGATTTGCGAAATAAGAGTGTCCTGGATTTGGGTTGCGGTTTTGGGTGGCATTGCCGATATGCCCGTGAGCAGCAAGCAAGTTCAGTGGTCGGAGTAGACATATCCGAGAAAATGCTTAAAAAAGCCCGTGAATTGACGGATGACCCTTTGATTACGTTTATCAGATTGCCGATTGAAGACATCAATTTTTCAGAAGCACAATTTGACGTAGTTATCAGTTCATTAGCCTTTCACTATATTGAGTCTTTTGAAGCTATCTGCAACAAGGTATATAGTTGCCTAAAAGCTAAAGGTGTATTTATATTTTCCGTTGAACATCCAATTTTTACCTCCCGAGCCGAACAAGATTGGTATTATGATGACCAAAGAAATCGTATGCATTGGGCGGTCGATACCTACCAAAATGAGGGGGTTCGTGAAACATCATTTCTAACTGATAATGTGATAAAATATCACCGAACGTTCTCAACGTATATTAATAACTTAATTAACGCAGGTTTCAGTATTAGAGCGGTGAAAGAACCAATTCCTTCCGAGGAAATGCTGCAAAATATTCCTGAAATGAAGGATGAATTGCGAAGACCCATGTTTTTAATTATATCTGCCGAAAAGCTCTGAGCCAAACCATCAGTAAGCAGCACGCGACACTCTTCCGATTTTATGGAACTCTAGCGGGGAACTTTAGCTGAATAAACCGCCTAAAAGGGCGGTTTTTCTTTTGGCTGAACATCAACATTAAAATATAACATAGCCAAGTGAAAATTAATTTCTTGACAACCTACCTAGTTTATGCAGGTTCTTGACAGGAGTATGGTATAGTAATCAATATCTTTCCTTTCCGGAGAACATCAGGGGATCAAAGGAGGCATTCATTTGTATCAGTACCAGAGCCAAACGTACGATAGGGCGGATTTCAGCGGGCGTGATCTGCGCCTTGGCGAGCTGTCCCATTGCATCTTCCAGCAGTGCAGCTTCACGAACGCTCTTATGGAAGAAATGACTACGACCAGCTGCCGCTTCATCGAGTGTGACTTTAGAGGTGCGCTTCTGAACGCTTCGATTCATACGGAGACGGCCTTTGAAAACTGTAATTTTACCGGAGCCAATGTATTCGTTTCCCGATTTACCGATTGTAAAATGACCGGATCGGATTTTTCCTCTGCCCAGCTGGACGGCATTACGTTAGTACGAGGGGATTGGTCCTACACGAATTTACGTCATGCCCGGTTAAACAAGCAGGATCTGCGGGAAGTCCGCTTTTATGAGGCCGATTTGTCGGATGCCGTACTTGAGAAGGCAGATCTGAGGGGGAGCGACCTAACACGGGTTTTGATGAACAGAACGAAGCTGGCAGGAGCCGATTTGCGCGGGGCGATCCTGGAAGGCGTTGACTTGAAATCGCTGGATGTCAAGGGCGTCCGTGTGGACCGCGAGCAGGCCATCTTGTTTTTGCGCTCCTATGGGGCAAAAATCGACTAAGAAATGGAAAAAGCTGCAGTCCGCCTGAAATTGACGGTGCTGCAGCTTTCGTATGTGCTTGAAGCCGGTATCCTAAGTTAAGCGTGCCAAATTCGCGGCATCGGCAGAGGCTCCTTGCCGAGCTCGGCCCATATATATTTGAGCAGCAGCTCCGCTTTCAAGCCCGCCGAAGCCGGATCGTCCCAAAGGTTGTTGATTTCACCGGGATCCTCTTGCAAATCGAACAATTCCCCATACGTTTGGTTGTAATAAACGGTTATTTTGTAGCGCCGATCGACATAGGTTTTTTGATGAATGGTCGTCGCTTCATGGCGGAATTCACAAATCGCGTGGTCTCTCGCCTGACTTTTCTGTCCAAGCCAAACCTCGCTTTGGTCGACTCCGGTCATTCCGTGCGGAATCGGCAAGCCGCACAGCGAGAGGAAGGTAGGAGCCAAATCTACCAAGGATTGAATCGCATCCGACTGTGCTCCGGCCGGAACCTTGCCCGGGTATCGCACGATAAAAGGAATTTTAATCAAATCCTCGTAATGGAAGCCCCCTTTATGCTGCAGACCGTGCTGTCCGAAGAAATGACCGTGATCCGTTGAGAAGACAACGATAGTATTCTCAGCCAATCCAAGCTCATCCAGCTTATCGAGAATGCGGCCGATATATTTATCCATACAGCTGATCATGCCGTAATAGGTTGCGACAATCTGTTTACGCTCCGACTCCGGCAGCCTCGTATGAGAGTGATAGCCGTGGACGCCGTAACCGCTTTCCTTAAGATAGGAGAAATCCGGTTTGTCAAGCTGCGTCATTCCGAAATGCGGGGGATTCTTCTCATGCTCCCCGGGTGTTACACGAGGGATCGTCAGCTTGTCGGGATCGTACATCGTATCCCACGGCTCCGGTACCAGGTAATCGGGGTGCGGATCGAAAAAGCTTGACCACAAGAAGAAGCTTTCTCCGTTCTCTCGGTACTCCTCCAATAACGCGTTGGTTCGCTCGGCAATCCAAGTGTTATAGTGAAACTCTTCCGGAATAGGCCATTTGTGTCGTATCGAAGGATCCATTGTCCCGGTCGGCGCAAGGAAATAGTCTCTCCAATTACTGCAGCCCTTTTCCTCCATCCATAACGCATAATGCTGGCCTACGTGGGCTTCATTCGTGTGATTGCGTGCCAATTCCACATGATCGAAGCCATAGAAGGGAGCCTCGAAGTCGCGCCAAAATTCCAAATCCTGAAGTATCGGATAAGACTCCAGCGAAGGATATTCCTCCGTTCCCCGCAAAGGTTGAAAATGTGCCTTGCCCACCAGCCCCGTTCGATAGCCGGCTTTCATGAAGTCCTCGCCGACCGTATGCCGGTCCTCCAGCAGCTTTGTCCCTAACGTCCATGCTCCATGCTGACTCGGATACATCCCTGTGACGATGGATGCGCGAGTAGGGGTACAGGTGGGGTTAGGGCAGTAGGCCCGGGTGAAGGTGGTTCCTTCCCGTACAAGACGATCCAGGCTTGGAGTGGATAGCTCGGGATGAAATGCACCAATCGTATTCCAGTGCTGCTGGTCACTAGTGATTAGCAGAATGTTGGGTTTTGTCAAAGGATACAGCCTCCTTTCATGTATATGTTTATAATAGTCTGAATGTATTTCTATGGGAATGACACCATGTTTCATTTGTCAGCATGTTTTATTTCTATTACACTACTTATAACGGAATTTGACGCGAGGGGGCGCAAAATGCATGCAAGAATACCAGCAAGAGTATGCGGATCATTGGTATATGGAGCCATCTGCTCTTCAGCAGGCAGGGGGCGTTTGGATCGTTCGAGCAGGGCGTAATATAGCCAAGCCCCACTATTTCGTAGGACCCAAGATCATAGAGCTGTATAGTCTTCATTTTGTAGTAGAGGGAAGAGTCAAGCTCCTCTATGGTGATCACGAAGCTGTGGAGCTCGAGGCCGGAGACTTGTACTGTTTATTTCCGCATCAACCGTATACCTACTATTCCCTGTCGGAGGATCGCCCGGCTGTGCGGCTTCATTGGCTGGCTATGGACGGGCCCCAGCTACCCCAGATCCTCTCCGGCATTGGAATGACCGTGGCCCTGCCTTATGCCCGAGGCATTCTCACGGCGGAAGCTCAAACTTCGCTGCAAAGGGTACTCTCTCAGGTATCTCATTCCACCAAATACACGTTTTTATTGCAGAGCGATCTATATTACTTATTCAACAAACTCGAGCTCTCCAGCAAAAACGATAGGCGCCGGGCTTCGAATACAACCCTTTGGGTTCAGAGCGCTAAAGAATTTATCGATCAGCATTATACGGAAAAGCTTCAAGTGGAGAATTTAGCCGAGATGTTCGGGCTTCATCGCTCCCATTTCACGACGGCTTTTACCAAAATAACCGGTTTATCCCCTATGCAGTACATACATAGGCTGCGAATGGAGCTTGGAGCCAAATTGCTGCAAACCACAAATCTGAGCGTGACGGAAATCGCCCTGTCAACAGGGTATCCGGAGCTTTACTCCTTCTCCAGAGCCTTCAAAAGATACTATGGAACGGCACCAACCGAGTATGGGGCGAAGTATATATAAGAATTGGAGGGTCCGTCGTGAAATTATTTTCCATCAAAAAGCTGATGTCTCCCAGTGGGAGCATACAGGGGAAAATTTTTGTAGCGTTTAGTCTGGTTACTCTGATTGGAATCGTTGCCGTGACCAGTATCGTATATTTATTTATGAGAGAAACCGTCAAAAATAATGCGTTTACTTCCGTTACGGAAAGCATACGGCAAGCGGACGAATCCTTAAATCTCCGTCTGGAGGAAATCGGACGTTTAAATACGGTTGTCGCTACCAATAATACGGTGCTTGCCACCCTGCAAAGCGATACGGAGGAACCAAGCTTTGATTGGTTCCAGGAGCAAAAACGGATCGAGGAGTTCTTGTCCGCCGTGATCGCGTATAAGCCGCATATTTCACGGGTAGCGGTGATTGGACTGAACGGGAAGGTGTTTTACGTCGGTGCCCCTTGGCTCGATAAGAGCGTAATTCAAACACCGATGATGCAGTATTTTCTGCAGAATGGCTCCGGACAAGCTTATTTTCATCAACCGGGCAGCAGCTCCATTGTGACTGGCCGCGAGCTTAGGTATAACCGGAAAGCAATCGGTATCGTCATGTTCGATCTTACCGACGAGCTTATTAAGAAGATTTATGATGTGAAGCCTACACCTGACAGTATGTTGTATGTTGTAGATGAGAAGAACGATTTCATTTATCAGCCCAAGACAAGCGCTATCGGCAAGGAAACGATCATGAAACTAAATCAGGAGCTGGCCGGATCGAGCGCTTCGGTCGAAAGGGTGATTGATCGAAAGGCTTACCTTGTCATTAGCCGCAAATCGGATTATACCGGATGGTCCACACTTGCGCTCATTCCTATGGAATCGCTGTTGAATGAAACCGTGAGGATCCGCAATGTATTAGCCGAAGTAGCCGTGATCGTGTTTATTATTATCGTCATCGGTACGCTGCAGGTTTCCTCGAGAATGACCAAAAATATACGAATGCTAAGAGCGATGATGATGCGGGTGATGGAAGGCAATTTGACGCTGCCGCCGCAGGAAATTCAGACGAAGGATGAAATAGGCCAGCTTTATCAGGTGTTTAAAAGGATGGTAGAGGAGCTAAAGCGCCTTCTCGAAGGGATCATGAAGACCGAGCGGGAGAAGCGTGAAGCAGAGCTTGCCGTACTGCAGGCACAAATCCGGCCCCATTTTCTTTACAATACGCTGAATACGGTAAAGTATTTGGCCAAGCTCAACGGGGTGCCGAATATTGTGGAGGTATCCGAATCCTTGATCGAGCTTATGCGCGGCGTCTTGGGGAACACGAACGAATACCTTTCGCTGCAGGAGGAGCTGCAATATGTACACAGCTACGTCAATATTGAAAAATATAAATATGTGGAGCCTATCCATTTGAACGTTGAAATGGAACAGGAGGAGCTGCTGCGATGCAGAGTGTTAAAGCTAATGCTGCAGCCTATTGTGGAAAATGCCATTATTCATGGAATCGCTTCCGCGGGGCATGAGGGCTTGGTGTTGATTCGAATCTATAAGCAGCACAAAGAACTGAGAATCGAAGTCAGGGATAACGGCAAGGGAATGTCGAAGGAGCAAATGGACGCTTTGTTTGTAGAGAGAAAAGGCCAGACCGATACCCGCTTCAGCGGAATGGGAGTCCGCAACGTGCATGAACGCATCGTCCGGCAGCACGGAGAGCCTTACGGCGTGTTCGTCTATAGTGAGCCTGATTTGTATACGATGGTGCAAATCCGATTTCCATTGCTGCAGGGGGAAGAACGACACCAAGAAATCGAAGGGGACAGCTAGTAGAAGCTTAGGCGCAATAGTCAGGAGGAATGATGGATGTTTCAAGTATTATTGGTAGACGATGAGGCTTTGGCACGCAACGACGTGAAGAGCATGCTGGATTGGGAAAAGCACGGATTCACCCTATGCGGTGAAGCGCTTAACGGTTCGATGGCTCTTACTATGCTGGAGCGGCTTACACCGCATATCGTGCTCATGGACGTAAGTATGCCGGTCATGAATGGGGTGGAATTGAGCCGCATCATGAAAGAGAGATTCCCCAAAGTCAAAATGATCATGCTGAGCAGCTTTGACGATTACGATTATGTTCGTGCTTGTCTCATGAACGGAGCTATGGACTATTTGCTTAAGCATCGGCTGAACGCGGCTTCTCTTTTGTCGCTTCTGAAGAAAGCAGTTCAAGATTTGGAATATGAGGAACGGGAGCATGAGGCCCGCAATGCTCAAACCAGAATGCTGGAACGGATTAGTCCCGTGATTCATCGGGAGTTCGTAGCTAACATAGCCAGGGATGTACCGAACGCCGGAGAGGAGCTGCAGTTTTATGCACGGGACAATCAGCTCTATGCGGATGCCTTGATTTATGGAACCGCAGCGGTACAAATCGTTCCTTTTTTGCTTTTGACGGAAACGCTCGCTGATGTACAGAAGAATCGGTTCGTGCAGCAAGCAACGGATGTGATGCAGATGGCGATTGGCGACATCCATAACCGAACGGTAGCTTACGTCGGGGAAGGAAGGTTTATTGTCCTGTTTTCTTCAGAGGATCGAAGCGAGCATTCGGTGACCACCCAAATCAATCATGCCATGAGCAGTCTAGCCCATTCTTTATTCAAATTCCTTAACCTGAAATGCATCTACACCATAGGGGCGATCTATGGAAATATAAAACAGCTGGGGCTAAGCTACCGCAAAGCCGACCAGGAAATGAACGACATGCTGTATCGGGACACGAACACATCCATCCAGCGGGATTCCTTGTTTATGGAGGAGCAGAAGCAATTGCTGCTTTTTCTGGAGCAGCTGGATGAAGAAAGAATCAACCAAGTCGTTTCAACGATTTTTGCTGCGTTACAAGGTCAGCATGTCTACTCCATGCCGGTACAAATGATGGTAAGTGAAATGCTTCATCTTGCTGAGATGACGATCAAACGGCATTTTCCTAATGCATCCTACGAAGACAACAAGCTTATGCCGTCGCGAAGCGAGCTTGGAAGAGCCGGCAGTATCGCCGAGCTGGAGGAGTGGGTGAAAGACGGATTTGCAAGCGTTGTCGGGGCCGCCAAAAAGCAGCATGCGGGCGGACGCTACTCACGTCATATTTCACAAGCCCTTCAATTCATCATGGAACATTATGCATCCGACATTTCGCTCGAAACCACAGCGAATGCCATTAATCTGAATGCATCCTACTTGAGCAGATTGTTCAAAGAGGAGATGCAAATGACGTTTACAGAGTATTTAAACCGCTTACGAATTACATCGAGCTGCACACTAATGGAATCCGGAGCAGGCTCCTTGAAACAGATTAGCAGCCAAGTAGGCTTTTTGAATCACACTTACTTTTATAAAGTATTTAAGACCATCACAGGAATGACACCGCAGGCATACTTGGATCGTTTGAAACTGTCAAAAAAGTAGAATGGAAAGTCATAAATTTGGAACCATCGAGTAGTAAGCGTTTTCTATAATAGAATCAGCCCTTAGAAAACGCTTACTACTGAGGGGGATCACATCTTGATCGGAGGAACAGAGCATGAAAAGAAATTGGGGGACAGTATTGCTTTCCACTTTGGTTGTATCCGGTTTGACGCTTACGGCATGTAATTCGGATCCGGGTAAGGAGAACGGGGGTAAATCGGCAGCGGATGCGGCCAAAGGCGGCGTAGCCCAGACCGGCTTTCCCATCGTGAAAGAACCGATAAAGCTGAAGATGTTCACTAGAATTGCGCCATCCAACGGTCCTTTCAAGGATATGCCGGTGTTTCAGGAATACGAAAAGATGAGCAATATTCAGGTCGAATTTATCGAGGCGCCGACGGACGGATTTGCCGAGAAAAAGAACCTACTCTTCGCATCGAATGAGCTCCCTGATGCTTTATACCGTTCGCAATTAACTCCTTTGGAGGCAACACGCTATGGAGCGGGAGGCCAGTTAATCCTTCTCGAGAAGCTGATCGATTCCTATGCTCCGAACCTGAAAAAGCTGATGGAGACTTACCCTGAGATCCGTTCGGCCATCACCACGCCGGAGGGCCATATTTATGCCATACCGGGGATCGTATCCGTAGGCGCGGCTAGAACCGATAAACGATGGATCAATCAAGCCTGGCTGAAGAAGCTGAACCTCAAGGAGCCGGAAACGACCGATGAGCTGTACGAGGTACTGAAGGCATTCCGGGATAAGGATCCTAACGGCAACGGCAAGCAAGACGAGCTTCCTATGACGGCGCGGAACGGTCTGAGTATTGTGCCTATCATGGCCGGATCCTTCGGATTAGACTTCCAGCTTGGCTATAACATTAACCTGGAGAATGACAAAGTAAATATTTGGATGGGCAGCGACCGGAATAAAGAGCTATTGGTCTATTTGAACAAGCTGTATTCGGAAAAGCTGCTGGATACGGAGCTGTTCACGCAGAAGGAAGCCCAGTATTTAGCCAAGCAAGGCACGGGAAATACCGGCCTCTTCTTTGATCAGACGAACAATCCGATGCTGGACGGGAAAGTGGCGGATCAATATGTAGGCATTGCTCCGTTCAAAGGACCGCATGGCGACCGACTGCAGCTCGCTGCCCCGGTTCCAAGAGACTTTGGTGCATTCGCCATAACCTCGGTGAACAAGCATCCGGAAGCGACGATGCGATGGATCGACTATTTCTTCGGCGACGAAGGGTCCACCTTGCTGCGATTCGGACGTCTAGGCGAGCATTATGAAATGCGTAACGGCATTCCTTATTATACAGATGCCTTCCTGGCATCGAGCAATGGAGCTCAAGCCAAGATCACCCCATATGCCGGAGGGGGAGCGCCGCATCTGATCAGCGAGAAGGTAGCATCTTTCATCAATCCGCCGCAGGTGCAGGAAGCCCAGAAGAAGCTGGATCCGTACATGCCGAAAATTCGCTATGCAGCTCCTATGTTCGACGAAGCAACGGCACAGAAGGTCAATGTGCTGCGCAATGATATCGATAAGTATTATGAGGAGCAAAGCACCAAGTTCATTGCGGGGGCTCTTAGCTTTGAGAAGTGGGGAGAGTTCCAGGCTACTTTGAAGAAGATGAAAATCGATGAGCTGCAAAAGCTGTACCAGGACGCATACGATAACCTCAAAAAGCAAAAATAGAACCGCATGCTGGTTGGAGGGCTACAGATGAAAAGTACAGTGAGTACAGCAGGCGTTGCGTCTCGATCCCAATCGAGGCGCTCCAGCCTCTTTAAAGCAATGCTCGGCCGATATGATCTTTACCTGATGCTGCTTATTCCTATCGTATGGTATCTTGTGTTCCATTACGGGCCTTTGTACGGTTTGCAAATCGCATTTAAAAACTTCAGCCCGGCCAAAGGGATCATTGGAAGCAAATGGGTAGGGCTGGAGCATTTTGAGCGGTTTGTCGAATCCTACTATTTCTGGAGACTGCTGTGGAATACCATATCCATTAACCTTTACTCTTTATTGTTCGCATTTCCTATACCAATCCTTTTGGCTTTGCTTATTAATGAAATACGCAGTAAGACCTACAGCAAGATCGTACAAAATGTGACGTATATCCCTCATTTTATTTCCGTGGTGGTCATGGTAGGCATGCTGATGCTGTTTCTATCTCCGCGAGGAGGTCCTATCAATTCGATCATCCAAGCGTTCGGCGGGGATCCGATTCGATTCCTAGATACGGCCGAATGGTTTAAGGCCATCTTTATCGGGTCTAACGTGTGGCAAAATATGGGCTGGCAATCGATTATCTACATTGCAGCTCTAAGCGGAGTCAACCCGCAGCTGTATGAGGCGGCCAAGATGGATGGTGCCAGCCGGCTTCGGCGCATTTGGCACGTATCCCTTCCAGGGATTTTGCCGGTCATCGTCATTCTGCTCATTCTTGACGTCGGTCACTTCATGAATGTCGGCTTTGAGAAGATATTGCTCATGCAAAATAATTTAAATTTGGAATCCAGCGATGTCATCTCTACTTTCGTGTATTCGGCAGGTATTCTCAAAGGGGAATACAGCTACACGGCGGCAATAGGCTTGTTTAACTCCGTAGTAAACCTGGCGCTGCTAATGCTTGTGAACCGTTTTGCCCGCAAAAAGGCTGAAACTAGCTTATGGTAAGGAGGGTCCATGTGATGAAGGAACAAACGCTTAAGAAAAGGAAGTCGGAAGAAGTCGTATTCGACGCCGTCGTCAACACATTGGCCGCACTAATTTTAGTTGTGGTGCTCTACCCGTTACTTTTCATCGTAAGCGCATCCTTCAGTGATCCGGCATTAGTGCTGAACGGCGAGGTGTATTTGCTGCCGAAGGAAATTACTTTAGAGGCATATAAGAATGTATTTGAAAACGAACAAATATGGAACGGATACGCCAATACCATACTATATACGGTTGTCGGTACAGCGATCAATCTGTTCATGACGATATTAGCCGCCTATCCGCTGTCAAGACCGGATCTGCCCTTGCGCGGAGGCATTATGTTTTTTATCACTCTTACGATGTTTTTCAGCGGCGGTTTGATTCCAACGTATCTCCTTGTGAAAAATCTGGGGATGGTGAATACGATGTGGGCACTCATCATACCGGGAGCTATTGCTACCTATAATTTGATTGTCATGAGAACCTATTTTCAATCGAGCATCCCGTGGGAAATTCAGGAGGCCGCGCATATTGACGGCTGTTCTAACTGGAAGCTGCTCACCCATATCATCCTGCCGCTGTCCAAGCCGATTCTGGCGGTGATGGTTCTGTTTTACGCGGTCGGCCATTGGAATGCGTTCTTCAATGCCTTGATTTATATTCGCAACAAGGAGTTATACCCGCTCCAGCTCGTGCTGCGTGAGGTGCTGATGGTCAGTCAGGCGGATGCCGTGGACAGTAATGTGGGGCTGGAAAATAAAATATTGCTCGCCGAAAGCATCAAATATGTCGTCATCATCATTTCCAGCTTGCCGGTCCTCGTGATGTATCCGTTTGTGCAGAAGCACTTTGTGAAAGGCGTAATGATCGGTTCATTAAAAGGTTAATGCGGAAGGAAGATCAGTATACATGGCGCAATCAACAGCTAAGATAAAGGTGAATGTGAATCAGGTCGGACAAAGTAAAATCAACCCTTATCTATTCGGACATTTTGTGGAGGATATCCGTGACCATATGGAAGCGATGTTGGCGTATCCTCTTTCTGATATGGATTTTGAAAGCACGGACAGCCCGTTTAGAGGACTTTCCGGAAGCTGGAGACCGTTTACGAACGGGAAAAGCACGGTTTATGCTCTTGAACCCGCTGCAACGCTTCATTCCGGGCACAGTCAAATGGTTCGCATCTACAGCGATGATGATGGCTACGCGGGCATCAGCCAGGCCGTTGCCGTCAAAAAAGACGAGGAAGGCTACCGCTTGGCGGTTTATGCGAGAGCTTCCGTAGAAATCAAATACGTTGCTGCCGAGATTGTGGATCAGATGAGCGGAGAAGTGCTTGGGCGGGTCAGGATCGATCTGGCGAGTCATTATTGGAAGCATTACGAAGCTCGTCTGCCGGTCCTGAGGGATTGCGAGCGCGCGGAGTTCCGGATCTATGTACCTTCGGAGCATGAGCGCTGGCTCGATCACGTATCCACGGGGATGTTATGGCTGGATCATATTTCGCTTCTGCCTTCCGACAGCATAGGTAATGTTCGCAAGGAAGTCGTGGATTTGACCAGAGACTTGAATGCCGGCATGATGCGGCTTGCGGGGAATTATATCAGCGCCTACCATTGGCGGCAGGCTGTCGGTCCCGAGTATGAACGGCCTTGTGTGATCAATGAAGCATGGGGCGGATGGACGAATAAGTATTTCGGCACGGATGAATTTATTCAGTTTTGCCGTGAGCTGAAGGTGGAGCCGCTCATCTGCGTAAACGACGGCTCGGGAACGCCCGAGGAAGCTGCCGAGTGGGTGGAATATTGCAATGGCGATGCCGATACGCCGATGGGGAGGCTGAGGGCTGCTAATGGCCATGCAGAGCCGTATGGCGTGAAGTATTGGGAGATCGGCAACGAGGTTTGGGGCCCGTGGCAGGTCGGGCATTGCAGCGCCGAGCGGTTTGCCGGGCGGTATACGCGGTTTGCTAAGGCCATGAAGGCCGTCGATCCCGAGATTAAGCTGCTTGCTTGCGGCGATACCAAGATGGAGTGGAATAAGCCTCTGCTGGAACAAGCTGCTGAACATATGGATTATTTAACTTTACACCTGTATCACGGATACAACCGATTCGGCATGAATCGCAGTACGCCGCAAGAAGAGCGTTATAAGGCGATTGTCTCCTATCCGGAATGGACGAGGGAATCCCTTCGTCAATTGCGGGAGATGTTCGCATCCGATCTGCGTTATGCCCATCTGAAGGTGGCCATTACAGAGTACAACACAATGTACTATCCGAATACCATCCGCAAGGGCCTTCCGAATGAACATACGCTCGAAGCGGCGGTTGCGAATGCGGCCAACTTGAATGAATTTATTCGAAATAGCGACATGGTGGAGATCGGCAGCTTCTCCGACCTGGTCAACGGCTGGCTTGGCGGCTGTATCCGGGTTGGGGATTATTACGCGGATCAGTTCCGCGGTAAAATTTCCGGCTCCAGCGGAAAACCATTGACCGTATACGGTACACCGACCTATCATGTGATGACCATGTATGCAAACCGGGATTTGGGATATGTGGTTCATAGTGAAGCTGAATGCGGCAGCTTTCAGGTCAAGAGCCCATTGCCCGGAGCTCCGGAGATGGATCATTTGCCGAACCTGGATGTTGTCGCATGTACGAATGAGCCTGGAGACAAGCTGACGGTCTTTATTGTGAACCGGAGTCTCGAGGAAACCGTAACCGAAGTGCAGCTGAACGGGTTTGCCGCATCCGGGACGGCTCGTTTGCTCGAGCTGACTGCAGAGGATTACGAAGCTATCAACAGTGTGCATGCACCGGATGCGGTTGTCAGTACTGTCCATGAATTGCCGTTCGCCCATAGCCAAGTCCTTTGTCATTTGAAGGCTGCGTCCGTCTATGTCTTGGAAATCGTTCGATAAGAGGGGTTGGATGTATACAGCGGCTGCGTGTGCTTTTCTTGTGGCCATCCTGCTTGGTGCCCAGCTCCAGTGGGGAAAGAAGGAGACGAACCGTATGGCGGTAACCTTGAGTCAGACATACGAGAATCCATTTGTATTGAGCCAAGAATGGGAGGACTACGGCATCGGAGATCCCTACATTCTCCGTTACGACGGTAAATATTATCTTTATTGCAGTACGAAGGACCGGAGAGTCGGGATTAAGGCATGGAGCTCCGACGATCTTGTAAATTGGCATTATGAGGGCTTGGTTACCGAGGAGCCGGTAAGCACAGGTGCTTATGCACCGGAGGTCGTATATTGGAACGGGTCGTTCTATATGTATACCTCTCCGGCGGGCAAAGGGCATTATGTCCTGCAAAGCGACAAACCGACAGGACCGTTCGTGAAGAAAACCGACAATCTGGGACTGACGATCGACGGCTCCGTCTTTATCGATGACGATGGGAAATGGTATTTTACCCACGCCAAATTCGATGGCATTATGGCCAGTACGATGAGCGATCCGTATTCGATCGATCCGGGCAAACAGCTGAACACTTCGCTGGGGCATTGGACGGAAGGTTCCATGATCATCAAGCGGAACGGACGATATTTCATGACCTATACCGGAAATCACGTGTTTAGTACAGGGTATCGGGTCAATTACGGAGTGAATCGCGAATCACCTATCGGAGCTTATACCATACCGGAGAACAACCCGATCCTGATCTCCACCGCCAATGATTTTAACGGTCTAGGCCACAGCGCGACGGTGATGGGACCTGATTTGGATTCGTATTACATCGTTTATCATAACCTGGTCGGCCGTTCGGCGGAGGGGCCTCCCGTTCGAAGGATGAATCTGGATCGACTGGTCTTCAACGGAGACAAGATGTCCGTGCTTGGACCGACGCACGGGGCTCCGCAGGAAGCACCCCGGCTCCCGGATTTTCGGGATGTTCCAGGTGAGGCGCCGTCCGAAGTCAAGTGGGAGAGAACCGGCCTAACTGAAGGTGTCGAGGCTTTGCTTGCGCGAACGGAAACCGACGGCCGGTTTACCGCGGAATACAATTTCCGATTGGGCGATGCTGCTGCCGGTGGGCGCACTTCGTCGCTGGATGCCGTGTTTGCATATGAAGATTCGGGAAGCTACCGCGCAGCTCGTGTGGACGAGGCAAAGATGGAGCTTGTGCTGATCGATCAGGTAAACGGCGTGGAGACAGCTGCGGCAAGGAAGCCGTTGCCGAAAGGCACCGATCTGACGAAGCTCCACGCGATACGTATCGAATCGGACAGCACCGGCACGAAGCTCTTCTGGGACGGCTTGCTCCAGATAGAGCAATCCTCCCTGGCTGCGAAGCCTGGCCGCATCGGTTATGCTTGGCCGCAAGGGGGGAAGCCGGAGCTGCGCTACACAGCTTTCTCTAATGATGCAGGCGGAAGCAGTGATGGGAGGGCGATGAAGCCGCTACCCGGCGCAATGGAAGCCGTTCATGGCGTTCGTGAAGGCAATCCGGTCGTCCGTACGGGAATCACGCCCGACGGAAGCGATGCGGTAGTGCTGCCCGGTAAGGGAGACGGTCTCGCCTTTCCGGTTAACCTTCGTCAGGACGGTACCTACCTGCTATCGGTGAATGCTGCCAAAACCTCGGCGGGCTCCACGCTGGAGATCGAAATCAATGGCGTAACGAAGCAGATCAAGCTGGATCCGGCATTATTCGCAAGTGGTGCAGAGTGGACGAAGGTACCGCTAGGTGAGTTCGGGCTGAAGCAAGGGCCGGCATGGCTGTCATTGCGCCGAGTGAAGGGTGAAATCACCCTTCGGTACGTGGAAGCGAGTCTGACGGCAGCCGTACCGGAGCAGTCCGTCATCAAGCCGACGAGCGTGGGGGTCCTGAATCGGTTCGGCGGTGATGCCGGCTGGACGGATTATACCGTGAGCTTCGACGTGACTCTCAAAGAAGCGACCACAGAAGAGATAGGAATCTTGCTGCGGACGACCCATGAATCCGAGTTTAAGGATCAGGTCAAGGATGCATTTATGGGCTACTCGCTTTCGTTTCGAAGCGGAAGGGTTGCTTTAACGAAAGTCAGCTACGAGAAATCAGCGGAACAAGCCTCCGCTTCTCTGGCCTTTACTCCAGGTCAAACTCGAAGGTTTACAGTGAAGCTAAAGGGGGCGTCCCTTGCGGTATTCGACGGGGACGGCAAGGAACCCATGATAAAGTGGACGGACCCTAACGCATTTTTGCTCGGCCGCGTTGGCCTGAAGGGCGTATCAACGGCTTGGACGATCTCGCCGCTAACGGTAACACGAGATTAAGCAAGGAGGACAAGAACGAGATGACAACCAAGAAATATATCAAAAATTATCCAAGACCCCAGTTCGTAAGGGATCAGTGGGTCGATCTGAACGGCGAGTGGCGTTTCGGCTTCGACGATGAAGGCGCAGGTGTTGCCAAAGGGTGGCATCGAAGCTTCGGCGGAGACCGACGAATCATCGTCCCCTTCACTTACGAGACGAAGGCGAGCGGCATCGGCGAGGAGGCTCACCACCCCTTCGTCTGGTATAACAGAACGCTGGACATTTCTTCGGAAGCTGCGGGCAAACGCATTCTCCTGCATTTTCAAGCGGTCGATTACATTGCCGACGTATGGGTTAACGGGGAGCATGTCGGAAGGCACCAGGGCGGGTATTCGGCATTTTCGTTCGATATCACGCCTTACGTGACGATCGGGTCACCCAATGAGCTCACGGTGAAGGTCGAGGACAGCAAGGATGCCACGCAGTCTCGCGGTAAGCAGCGCTGGGTGGACGATAACTTCGAATGCTTCTATGTGCAGACGACTGGGATTTGGCAGTCGGTTTGGCTTGAGTATGTAGAGCGGCAGTACGTCGATTCGGTGAAAATCACACCGGATTTGGATGCCTCTTCCGTTCGGTTCGATTATCAGGTCAAGGGCGAACTGCATGCCGGCGGCCGGCTTCGTCTGGAAACGGTAATTAGCATGAAGGGACGCCAGGTCAAGCAGACGAGTCTGACCATCGATCGCCCGTGGCTTTCGCTGGAGGTCGATCTCGTTCACGAAATGAACGGACCGTGGAAACGCTGCTACTGGGCCCCAGGCCGTCCGAATCTGTACGATGTAGAATTTATTTTATACCGCGACGACGTCGTGATTGACCATGTCTACTCCTATTTCGGTATGAGAAAAATATCGATCGAAAAGGGCAAAGTACTGCTGAACAATGTGCCGATCTATCAGCGGCTGGTACTGGATCAAGGCTATTGGACGGACAGCCATCTGACGCCGCCTTCCGAGGAGGCACTGATTGAGGATATCGATCTGCTTCTGCAGATGGGATATAACGGCGTCCGCAAGCACATGAAGGTGGAGGACGCACGGTTCTTGTATTGGTGCGATGTCAAAGGCGTGCTTGTATGGTCGGAGATGGCGGCAACGTTCGAATTTAACGATAACGCGGTGCATAAATTTACATCGGAATGGATGGAGATTGTACGCCAGCATTATAACCATCCTTCCATTATCACGTGGGTTCCATTCAATGAATCGTGGGGGATCGGCAATATTTATAAGGATCGTCAGCAGCAAAAGTTCACTGAAGCGATCTATCATCTGACCAAGGCGTTTGATCCAAACCGGCCTGTGATCGTAAATGACGGCTGGGAGCATACGGTATCCGATATATTGACACTGCACGATTATGTGGAGAAGAAGGAGCAATTCCTGAAGCGTTATGCGAGCAAGGATGAAATCGTGAACAACGAGGAGACCTGCAACCAGTGGAAATACGCCTTTGCGGACGGCTACAGCTACAAGGGACAGCCGGTAATCATTAGCGAATTTGGCGGGATCGCCTTCGAGTCCGATAAGGGCTGGGGCTACGGCGGGCAGGTCGATTCAGAGGAAGCGTTCCTTGAACGGTTCCGCGGTATTCATGAAGCCATCAAGCAGACGGATTATATCGTCGGGTACTGCTATACGCAAATCACCGACGTCCAGCAGGAAGTGAATGGGGTACTAACCGAGGATCGCAAACCAAAGGTACCGATTGAGAAAATCAGGGAGATTAATCTTATGTGACGTCTCTCTTACAGCGCAAGCTTACTCGACCACCTCACTGTGAAGCCGATTCCTGAGGAATGCAAAAAATCACCTTCTTATGGGCCGATCCAGCTCTAAGGATGGTGATTTTTCGTTACGTCCGACGTCAAACGTTCGTTGGATCCCCGAAACGGCTGCGGAGTGGATGATGATAACGAAAGAAGGAGTCTTTCCCTTCTTAGGCGAACTATAAAAGTAGAGATGGGAAAGGACAAATTCGACCAATAAAGCTTCCGTTTCCACAATAAGAACCGAGCAAGGGGAGAGCGCTAATGCAAAAAACACGCAAAGTATACCGTGAAGGGGAGCAGCTGATTCAGCAGATCGAAAACACCGTCGTGCCTGACGAAGCAGTAGCCATTTGGCATTTGGGGCAGGAGTCGGTGGTTGTTAAAGGGGCGGGTATCGTATGTTACTTCGACCCTTTCCTATCGGGTATCACCGTGGAGGACGAATCCGATTCCTTGTGGAAGCGGTCGTTCGCTCCGCCATTAGACCCGGCACGAATATCTCATGCGAACTATGTCTTCGTGAGCCATTATCACGGTGATCACTTGGATCCGGTAACCCTTAAAGCCATTCACAGCGCGTCACGGCAAACGATGTTTATTTGTCCGGTCCCCATCGTTCATTTATTACAGGAATGCGGTATCGAGCCCGAACGTATCATCGGGGCCACTGTCCATGAGACGCTGCGGTTGGGAGCAATGGAGGTTGAATCGATCCCCTGTATGCACGAAGAATTCGATGTGGATTCGGACGGAAACTATCCATATTTGGGGTACGTTGTGCGAATGGGCGGAATCACACTCTATCATGCAGGCGATACGATCGGCTATCCGGGACTGGCGGACCGTCTCAGAGCTTGCCAAATTGATGTAGCGCTTCTGCCGATAAACGGCCGGGATGTGAAGCGCACCCAGATGAACATCGTCGGCAATCTGGGCTTCCGTGACGCGGCGGATCTTGCCGTGGCTATGGAAGCAGACCTAGTGATTCCGATGCATTATGACGTATACCCATTCAATGCGGACAATCCTTCTTACTTTGTAGATTATTTGCTGCGCGAGTACCCTGAACAGAAGTTTAAGATGATGGCTGTAGGAGAAAGGCTGCTGTATGTAAGCGAGCGGCTCGATGGTGCGGAATAACCGATAATACATACTCAAATCGATAGGCTGCTGCGTAGGAGCAGTGGCCTGATTTCATAACAACGGTCATCCACGTCATTAATTCCCACTAATCCAATTGACATTATTGTAATTATGATTATGATAATAGTAAGTGACTCATATTTTGGTTAGGGGGAATAGGGCATGAAAACCGTGGTGATCATTGGGGGCAGCCAAACGGACACATTCAAGAAGCTGGGTCAAAAGCGGGGCGTTATTGTCGAGCATCATAACGGTAAGACCGGCGGGGGCTCGGTGGAGCGCCATTTCATGCACATGATTAACAGAGCGGATGTCATAATCGTTCTAAAAGGCGCCATCAAGCATTCTTCGATGTGGGCCGTCCGGGAGCTGGCGGACAAGCTGGGGAAGAAAATCGGGTATCATGACGGCTTCGGGGCTACCGGGGCCCTGGATAAGGCGATGCGCTTGGTAGGGTAGTCGATCAAACATATGCTTACATAGATAAGCCGGGGGTGTTGCTCCTTCGGCTTTTTTTCTTTATATCGCCACACAAAGTTGATATTGAATTTATATGAATTCGTTATGATACTTGTAACAACCGGTAGGGAGGGATGAGGTACTTTGAAAAAGACAAACGGGTACGTCATAATTAGGAGATAACCAATAAACAAAGCGGGGGATTGTGCATGAATATACTGGTCGTGGATGATGACCCATTCATTCAACAGCTTGTCTTTATTCATCTGACAAGGGAAGGCTATGATGTACTTCTGGCTGGGAATGCAGAACAAGCCTTGCAGCTCGTTGACGGGAAAATGATTCATCTGGCGATCGTAGATGTCATGATGCCTGGCATGAACGGGTTCGACTTGACCCGGGCCCTTAGTCAGGACCTGCAGATCCCTGTGATTCTACTTACGGCCAAAGGGCAGCTGGACGATAAGGAAAAAGGATTTCTTGCCGGAGCGGAAGATTATATCGTAAAGCCCTTCGAGCCGAAGGAATTGATTTTCCGGGTTGCCGTTATCGTCCGAAGATACCAGCAGTCCATCCAAGACACTCTGCGGGTGAGCAATATCTTGATCAACCGTAAAAATTATGAGGTCACCATCGACGAAGAAACCGTGATTTTGCCATTAAAGGAATTTGAGCTGCTGTCCCTGCTGGTGTCCAGGGTGAATCAAGCCACGCCGCGAAGCCTGCTAATGGAATATGTCTGGGGAAGCGATCATGAAGGTAACGAAATGACACTCAATACGCACATTAATCGTATTCGCGAGCGATTAAAGCGGCATCATGCCCGTGTGGAGATCCATACCTTGCGCGGCATCGGCTACAAGCTAGAGGAATCGAAATGAAAACCCTATACAGGCAATTTATCGTCGCGACGCTGTGTATTTTAGCCGTCAGCATTGTGATCGGGTTCGTTCTCTCCAACGTGTATTACATGAAAGTGACGAAACCCAAAAGTGATAGGCAAAATGTCGCCATTGCGCAAGAGATCGTCCATGTTCTGAAGGAAATGCATCCCGTGGAAAATGGCTTCGAAAGCTATCTCCATTCCGTAGCCATGCTCGGTTACCAGATTTATGTCCTCGGAGAGCAAGGGGAGGAGTTCTTTTTTGGGGCGCCCTTCGATCGGAACAGCTTACCTGAGGAAGCCTTGCGCGTTCTTACGGCCGGGGATATTTATCATGGGATTTCCGATTTTCCCAGCAATAACTTTATGGTCGGACATTTTGCCAATGAGCTGAAGAATACGGTCGGCGTCCCTTTCAGCTACGGCGCCAAGCATTACGGATTATTTATCCGTCCGCAAATCCGATGGATGTCGTCCGACATTCATACGGTGCTAGTGGGGTTTCTTCTTGCCGTCGCTGTGGTCAATATCTTGGGCATGATCTGGTTAGCTAGACAATTAACCCGCCCCATTTCTCAATTAACAGAGGCGACGAAGCAGATCACAAAGGACAATTTCGGTTACCCCCTCCATATTGAAAGGAAGGATGAAATCGGGCAGCTCTCCCAGAGCTTCCATCTGATGCAGAAGCAGCTGGAGCATAACGATCTTGCCAGAAAGTCATTCATTAGCAACGTGTCGCACGATTTCCAATCTCCCTTGATGAACATTCAGGGCTATGCCGGGCTGCTGCAATCGCCTGTTTTAACGGAATCCCAGCGGATCGAGTATGCTGCCGTTATTGATCAGGAAGCCAATCGCTTGTCCAGTTTAACGAAACAGCTGCTGCTTTTGACATCCCTAGACCAAGCTGCTTATCCTATGAAATTCAAGGCTTTTTCACTCAACGAGCAAGTAAAACGGGTAGTGAAAAAGTATCGATGGCGCCTGGAGGAGGATGATATTGACATTTCTTATCATCTGGCGCCGACCTGGATTCGTGCTGACGAGGAGCTTCTGGAGAATGTATGGGAGAACCTGCTGACCAATGCGATAAAATACAATAAGCCCGGCGGTACGATCGAAATCGGGCTGACCACCACGGATACGAGGATTGAGGTATCCTTCAAAGATACGGGAATGGGGATTTCGCCGGATGCGGCTTCTCAGGTATTTGACCGGTTTTTCCGGGTGGATCAAGCAAGGAGGAAGCAGGGCACCGGCCTCGGTCTATCGATTGCATATCAGATCGTTACCCTCCATCAGGGAGAAATCAAAGTGGAAAGCAAGCTTGGTGAAGGCAATCGATTTATCGTCTCTCTTCCCCGCTTGATTCATGAAATCTAGGAGGCTTCAAAATGGAAAAGAAATGGAGTATTCGCTTAATTCGCTTTGCAGCGATATTCGGACTTATCGGGACCTTCATCGGCTCGGATATGGCGGGCCGCTTGGATTATTCACTACGTCCTATCCATGCCCATATTTTGCTGGTAGGCTGGCTGTCCGTTTTTGCGTGGGGCATTTTTTACCGGGTGTACAGCATCCGCCACAAAATTCTTGTCACGATTCACAGCCTTCTTGGCATGTCGGGAGCGCTTGGACTCACCTTAGGCATGTGGATGTATAACCATAACCCCTTTCATTTGAATCAAACATTCGTTCTTATATTTTTCATTGCAGGAGGCTCGCTTCTCCTGTTGGCCTTCCTATTCTTTGTCATCAATTCGTTTTTTATTGAAAAAGAAGAGTAACCTCATGAACAAGGGCTGTCCTTCAAGTGGATCCAATTTACTTGAAGCGTAGTCCTTTTTTTGTTGTGACCGAAGGCAGACGAGCATGATTTTATCATTAGCTTATCCACTTGTGACTGCAATCACACAGCTGCTTCTGATAATCCCTTACACTGTATTTGTAGCTGATAATCATTCTCATGAGAAGATGCATGCAGATGTACTACGCAGGTAAATATGGTCGCAGTGATGAAGGGAATGAAGAGAATGGGACAAATCGTGGAGCTTGACGTTAGGCCTTACTTAAGACAAAAGCTGGAGCCGTTTAAACAAATTATGAATGTAGTGGATTGTCTGGAGCCGAACGATCTATTCGTTTTGCATGCTACCTTTAAGCCGACCCCTCTCTTAGGGTTTATGAAAGCCAAGGGCTACACGCACAAGGTAGAAGAACAAGCGGAGGATCATTGGATCGCAGCGTTTGCCAAAGGGAAAGAGGCACAGGTGAGGCTGGCGTCGTTGTCCTTGCGGGCATTTGCCGAACACGTAGAGGAGGCAGCAGTCGATGAACAATAGAGTAATTGAACTGGATAACAGGGGGCTGCAGCCTCCTGAACCGATGATGCGGACACTCCAAGCGCTTAAAGAGATGGATAGGGGTGGACAGGTGATCATCCACAACGATCGTGTCCCTATGTTTCTGATTGAGGAGCTGAGGAGCTTGAAATACGACTATACGGTTGACTCCCGGGAAGACGGTTCCGCAATCATCACCATTACCAAGCGTTAGCTTGTATGGAAGGAGAGCGGCCATGATACGACTACCGCTGCTGTTTATCGCAACCGGCGTCATTAGCTTCGTCTTATTTCACCTGTTATCTTTATTTACCTTCGGGGCATGGGTTGTGGAGCCGCCGCGGAATCCCGACGGTTGGTTTCGAATTCATCTGCTCGTGCTGGATTGGGCAACCATGATCGCGATGGGGGCTGTGTATCAGCTCATCGATGTCGTATTGCAAAGAAGAATTCACAGTCGGATGCTAGGATATGTTCATTACGCGTTTTTTACAGTAGGGTCGATTCTTCTTCTCACAGGGTTTCTCCGTGTGAATACGGGTTGGATTGCAGTCGGCGCTTCCATAACGTTCATAGGGATTCTGCTGTTTGCTTGGAATGTGGGTCATACTTTGCGTGGCGCAAAGCAGTGGAATCCCATCACGGTGAGCACGGCGTGCTCCATAGGTTATTTGGTGCTTACGGGAGTGTTCGGCACCGCGATGGGATTGAATTTCGCTTTTAACCTGTGGGGAGAGGTGCACGAGCAGCTGCTCTCCGCGCACATCTGGGTGGGGACGCTTGGCTGGTTCGGACTCCTGATTACAGGCTTTAGCTACAAAATGCTTCCTATGTTCTACTTGTCTCATGGAGCTGCTGAGAGGCCACAGCACATAATTACCTGCCTTTGGAATGCCGGTGTCCTTTTGGGGGCCGTCACCTTTCTTTTGCAGCTCCACACATTTTTTATGGGAGTAAGTATTCTTCTGTTAGTTACCGCTCTATTCGTTTATGACCATTATATCGTCGAGATCCGGAAGCATCGCCATAAGCCTATGCCGGGCCGAGGAATTTTATGGACCATTTGGTGTACTCGGGTTTTATTTGTATTCTCCCTCTGCATCTTTATTGTATGGTTGATTTCACCGGAGCATTTATGGAGCTCAACTTGGGTGCTTCTTGCCGGATGGGTTTACCTGTGGGGCTGGGTCGCCATGACGATTCTAGGGTATCTGTCCAAAATCGTACCCTTCCTCTGGTGGACGCATAAATATGGTCCTCAAGCAGGCAAACCGGATATACCGGTGATGTCAGATATGATCGATGAAAAGCTTGTGCATAGAGGCATGCTTGGTATGGCCTTGGGCCTCGGCATCGCTATCCTTGGGATGGGCTTTTCCATCACCCAAGCTGCAGCAGCCGGAATTTCGATAGTATCTCTCTTTTCTTTGTTTTATATAGGTTTGGTTGTGAAGGTATTTACTAGATAACGGGAGTGATTTGTATGGAAACACTAGCTACTGCCGAGCATATTCGTGAGCATTTAAAGCTGGTACTTGATCCGGAGCTAGGGGTCAACATTGTGGATCTGGGCTTAATTTACCGTATTGACGTATCCGATGGAGATGTGGCTATCCGTATGACGCTGACAACACCAGGCTGTCCCCTGCATGATACGATCGTAGGAGGAGTTAGACGGGCTTTGGAAGGGAAGAAGGATATAAAAGGTGTAAAGGTGGAGCTTGTCTGGGAACCGCGCTGGTCTCCCGAAATGATGACTGAGGCGGCTAAAGCTCAATTGAATGCTTGAGTAAAAATTTCAGCGGATCGTTAAATGCTGCCCCTCTGCCTCCAAATCGCTATCGCGTTTGGAGGTTTTTTGTACGCGTGATAGGAAGAGCTCTGATTAGAATAAGAAATATATAACATTATTGGTGAATAAAAGAAATCACTGATTTTTGAACAATCATATCGGTTTATTTGGTTTATTTTACCATACGGAATCAAATAAGATCTTCTTAGGGAAGCCGATATGGTGTGCAACCAATAAGCAATGCAGCTTCCAAAATTAAGTAAGCGTATTCATTAAAGAAAGGAGGAAATGAGACATCTATATTTGTGCTTCCCTACATTAATCGAATGGAGGAAATTATGAATGAGTAACAACACGCATAGCAAGCTGCGAATGGCTGCTCCCCTTGTACTTGCTGCCTCTATTATCGCATCGTGCTTCATCCCTGTGCAGGCCGCATGGGCCGCATCGGCGCGTCAAGCGGAGAAGCTGAGCCGGGGAGTCGTGGCGGTAAAGACCGATACGGGCGTTTACATCAGTTGGCGATTGCTTGGTACGGAATCGAGTGCGGTTTCCTTTAATTTGTACCGAAATGGTACGAAGGTCAATTCTACTCCGATTACAAACAGCACCAATTATCAGGATGCAGCCGGCACCGCCAGCTCCAGCTATTCAGTGCGTGCCATTGTGAACGGCGTGGAACAAACGGCTTCCCCTGCCGCTGCCGTATGGGGAACCAATTACAAGGATATCCCTATTCAAAAGCCAGCCGGAGGTACGACGCCGGACGGCGTAGCCTATACTTATAGCGCCAACGACGCAAGCGTAGGCGACCTGGACGGAGACGGCGAATATGAAATCGTTCTCAAATGGGACCCGTCCAATTCCAAGGATAATTCCCAATCCGGTTATACAGGGAATGTCTATCTGGATGCATATAAGATGAACGGAACGCGCCTCTGGAGAATCGACCTTGGAAGAAACATTCGGGCGGGCGCCCACTACACTCAGTTCCTAGTCTATGATTTTGACGGGGACGGCAAAGCGGAGGTTGTGTGCAAAACAGCTGACGGCACTATCGACGGTACGGGTGTTACGATTGGGAACGGAAGTGCGGATTACCGCAATTCCAGCGGTTATATCCTGAGCGGTCCCGAGTATTTGACGGTTTTTTCCGGTCAAACGGGTAAGGCGCTTACGACTGCCGCCTACGAACCCCCAAGAGGCACCGTATCCAGCTGGGGCGACAGCTACGGCAATCGAGTCGACCGTTTCCTGGCCGGAGTCGCTTATTTGGACGGCGTTCGCCCGAGCATTGTCATGGCGCGCGGCTACTACACCCGTACTGTACTCGTGGCTTACGACTGGCGCAACGGCACCCTAACCAGAAGGTGGACATTTGATAGCAATAGCTCCACCAATACCGGAACTGCGGGTCAAGGCAATCACAATCTCAGTGTGGCGGACACCGACGGTGACGGCAAAGACGAAATTCATTACGGCTCTCTGGGGATTGACGATAACGGTGCGAAGCTGTACAACACGGGGCTCGGTCACGGGGACGCTATGCATCTCAGCGATTTGGATCCGGATCGTCCGGGTTTGGAAGTGTTCGGGGTTCATGAGAGCACCTCCGCACAATATGGCGCCGAAATACACGATGCCAAGACCGGGCAAGTGCTCTGGGGCAAAAATACCGGTGCGGATACCGGTCGCGGCTTGGCCGCCGATATCGATCCCCGCTACAGAGGGGCAGAGCTCTGGGCGTCAGGCGTTGGTCTTCATACCGTAACAGGCACGCAAATCAGCAGCTCCAATCCGGGTTCCATTAATTTCGCCATCTGGTGGGACGGTGACTTGTCCCGTGAGCTTCTGGACCATACCGGCGGAACTGGGAAAATCGACAAGTGGAACTATTCGAACAACTCGTTGACAAGACTACTCACAGCTACAGGTACAAGCTCTAACAACAGCACAAAAGGCAATCCTTCTCTCCAGGCTGATCTTCTGGGGGATTGGCGTGAAGAAGTGATTTGGAGAACGACGGACAGTAATGCTCTAAGGCTTTATACGACCACGGACGTCACCAGCATCAAGATCCATACGCTGATGCATGATCCGGTCTACCGCCTCGGTATTGCATGGCAAAACGTCGCCTACAACCAGCCGCCTCACACAAGCTACTATCTTGGCACCGGTATGGCTGCGTCACCACAGCCCCTTATTTATACGACACCTTAAACCAAATGGATGGGGGACAGCCGCAAGGCTTTCTCTCTCTATTGTCTGGAATGGATGTATAAGAGCTCTAACCTTTGAATAGACTAAGACCCGGATCGCTGCTAACGAACCCGGGCCGCATCAATAGTCGCCCTTCAAGGGGGCAGGCTCCAATAGGGTGGGAAGGGGACCGTTCACTTTGCTGAAGTGGGGACGGTCCTATTTCCTTTTATGGTAAGTTGTGATCAACGTGATAACTAGATTGACAAATAGAAGTGTGATGGTAACGGCTCCTATCACAATCGTTATGACAGTCCTCCTAATATCAAACAGCAACAGCGTTATACGATCACGCAACAACGATATATATATCTTTGTTATAGTTCAGGATAAGTCTTTCATTCGTTTGAGATCAGGAGGAATGACCGATGCCTGTACAACGCATTGACAAATATGAACGCTCTCCACTGCTTTCGAGTGAGGCGATTGCCGATGTTATCGAATGGGTGATAGCGAGGCTGGACAAAAATATGCAGCGCTTCAGCAAGAATCAATTTCCGGGGCCCCATACGGAAAATACGATCTATCCTGCGATTTTGAATACTCATTGGATCAACGGGTTTTGGACCGGCATGCATTGGCTTGCCTACGAAATAACAGGCGACGCGAAGTATAGGGCGGCTGCAGAAGAACAACTTGATTCTTATTTGTGGAGATTCGAGAACAACCAAGTCGATACGCACGATCTGGGATTTTTATATTCGCTCTCCTGTGTTGCCGCTCATAAGCTTACGGGTAATACATATGCCAGGGAATATGCTTTGAAAGCAGCGGACTGCCTGGCGGCCCGTAATACGAAGCCGGGGTTGATCAGCCAATTTATCAATCGGCAAGGAGAAGTAAGGGTCATTATTGACTGTATGATGAATATTTCTTTGTTATTTTGGGCTTCCCAAGAGACAGGGAACGGTTATTATGGGGAAATCGCCTATTCGCATGCCCGGAATTCTGCCGATTATTTCGTTAGAAAAGACGACTCGATAATACAGGCTTGCTATTTTGACCCGACGACCGGTGATTTCATTCGCGCTGCTACAGGGCAGGGATATTCCAACGAAGGCTGCTGGTCAAGAGGACAGGCATGGGGGATCTATGGGTTTCCGATTTCCTACAAATACACGGCGGATCGTCAATTCCTGGAAACGGCCAGAAGATTGAGCCATTATTTTCTTGCGCACCTTCCGGAGGATGGGGTGTGTGCCTGGGACCATGTCTTTACCGAAAAAAATGTACAACGGGATTCTTCTGCTGCGGCGATCGCGGTTTGCGGAATGCTGGAATTGGCTAAGTCGATGGAGGACTCTGACCCGGATAAGCATTACTTTACCAAAGGGTCTCTCTATATCCTGGAGTCTCTAATCAAGAATTATATGAGCATAGATCGACCGGAGGCGGAAGGCTTCCTGCTGCACGGTGTATATTCTTTACCCGACAACCACGGCGTAGACGAATGCACCATATGGGGAGATTACTTCTTTTTTGAAGCGCTGGTTAGACTCACTCGGGATTGGGATATGTACTGGTAACAAGGAAGGGATTGATTATATCACCTTCGAAGAAGGCAACACGGTATTACAATTCCAATTGCTTGCGATAAGCTGACGGCGTCATGCCTGTCAGCTTCTTAAACATGCGGTTAAAATAAGCGGCATCACAGTAACCAAGCTCGCCGGCAATCGATTCGATCTTGGCGTCGGACGTCAGAAGCAGCTCCTCGGCCTTCGTAATCCGCGTTCGATGCATATACTCCAATGGAGCCATACCGTAATACTTTTTGAAGCTTGTGATGACATGGGACGCGTTGCGATCTACATGGTGGGCAAGCTCTTCGATCGATAGAGGCTCGCGGTAATATTCCATTATATATTCCCGCACCTGTTGAACGACACGCGCCTGCTTCCCTGACCTTTGCTGTAGGGCATGCTCTTGATGAATGCGTACGGCAAGCTCCAGCAGCATACTTTCGCAAAGCGTTTTATAATACATGTCCTTTTTCGCCCAAATGTGATGCATTTGAGAATAGGTTTGTTTCAGGTAGGTGTAAAGCGATGCAGCTTTGAATACAACTACTTGTCCCTTCAATTGAGGAAAATGCTGAAAAAGTCCGTCTCCGGTCCAATGGACCGAATACTTGGATTGGGCTTCTACTGCAGCCTCAGCTCCTCTAGCCAGCCTTTCCCCGATAAATAGCACATCGCCTTGCGACACAACGTATCGTTTTCCTTCAATCCAATATGTGCAGGAGCCCTTCTCCATAAACATGAACAGATGATGCGGAATATCCGCAATCGGTTCATACCCGCCCCAAGTATTCGCGTAGTTCATGTACTTCACATTTTCGACGGTAAGCATGTGTCCATCTCCCTCGTTATTATAAAGCGCTTACAGCATTCTTGACATAAACCCAAGTATCGTACAACAAAACCGAGTTTTATGTATGCTTATCTTATATTGAAGCTGATACAATACTATTATAAAACAAAATAATTATTAAAGTAATGACGAATCCGTGAGGTGCGAGCATGACAACAGATGGCAAAGATTCCTTGTATTTGAATTTGCTTGAACGATGGGTAGGCAGTGCTCAGTCCTATAGGTACAGCTGCCCGGACCGGCCGGAGCTTGCTTGCTACGGTACCGGAGAGAATACGTGGGGTGTGCAAACGAACCAAAAGGCCTTTGCCGCCTTCGCCGTAACGGCTGCTGATCCGCGCTACAATGAGGAGCGTTCCGGTATTCCGAGGGAGCAGCTAAAGTCGGAAGCCCTGAGGCTCTTACGCTACTCGCTCCATACGCATATCGAAGGCGACTACCGGTGCACGGATGGCACCCAGTGGGGGCATACCTGGATCAGCGTGCTTGGCGTAGAGCGGATGATGCATGGGGTGGAGGCACTTGAGCCCGAACTAGAGGAAGAGGATCGTGCTCTGCTTCGAAGGGTGCTCATCTCGGAAAGTGATTGGCTGCTTGATCATTACACCATTGTCGGCGGATTATACAACAAGGACGGCAATAATAAGCCGGAAAGCAATCTATGGAACGGTGCTTTGCTGCATCGGACGGCGGAGCTATTTCCAGACTGCAAGCGGGCTGCGGAGTATAAAGAGAAAGCGCTGTCATTTTTTATTAATTCCATCTCGGTTCCCTCGGATGCTCATAGTCTGACGCTGAAGGATGGAAAGAGCGTCGCAGAACGATTTATCGGAGCTAACTTTTTCGACTCGATGGCGCTCAATCACCATGGGTATTTGAACGTGGGTTATATGGTAATTTGTTTATCGAACATGGCAATGCTTCATTTCGCTTGTAAGCGCCGCGGCTCGAAAGCCCCTAAAGCTCTCTATCATCATATGAACGAGCTGTGGGAGCTCGTCAAGCTCTGTACGTTCCGGGACGGACGCCTATTGCGGATCGGCGGCGATACCCGTATGAGGTATACGTATTGCCAGGAATATGCCATTCCGATGTGGCACATGATAAAGGACCTGCTGAACGATCCGGATTGCGACCGTTTCGAGGAGGGGTGGCTGCAAATCGTTCGTCGTGAGATGGATGCAAATGGTGACGGTTCCTTCCTGTCAGGCAGAGGCCGCGCTCTGCAGCAGCAGTCCCCTCTTTACTATACTCGGCTGGAGTCTGACCGCGCGGTGGCGCTATCGATGGGATTGGCCTGGAGGCCCCTCATCGGGCAGGGCGAGACCTTGCCGGGATCAGGGAAAGAAGAGGAGAAGCGGCAGCCGATTGTGATCAAAGAAGCGGCAGGCCGCGCTTGGCATGACGAGTACCACGGCGCTTACCTTCATAGTAGCGAGAAGCGAATTGCTTCTTGGGTTTGGGAATCCGCCGAGAAGCCCCAGGGACTCTGCCTCCCGCCCGGCCGCAGCGACATGGCGGAATGGAAGGAGAACTTATCCGTCCGCCTGACAGGACTTGGCCGTGTGACGGAGCAGCGGCTGGAGCAGCATACCGGTCAAATGTTCGAGGGCGGCTTCCTTACCTGGGGAAGCATGCAAATCCATACGCTAGGACTGCTCGGAGAAGGACAACGCGATCATCCGATTGCGAGGAGCCGGATCGTGTGTGCGGCATTGCCCGACAACACCCATATGCTGCTCCTGCAGCATACCGAAGCCTTAGAGCAGAGAGTGTACGTAAGTCAGGTGAAGGGCCTTCATCTCCTAATGCCGAACGATCTGTATAACGGGAATGTACGGTCCTACCATTATAGGGAGGGAGGAGAGGAGCTTGCAGGCGAAGGCAGCGGCGAACAGCTTGTCCGCACCGGGTCTCCATGGCTGAACATAGATGATCAGCTGGGCGTCATCGCAGCTTATGGAGCGAAGGAGCTGACGATCTATCGCCCCGGACGCAGGCAGATCGGTCTGAAGGAGAAGCTAACGAACATCGGCCTCGAAGGCATGCTGTACGCCGATGAGATCTGTGCTCCCTGCGAGATGGGGCTGCAATCCGTCGATGCCCGCCAGGTCCTTGTCGATGCAGGCTTTATCCTGAAAGCCGGGGAAGGCGCTGAGGCTACAGGCGCTTATGCCGAATCGCAGGACTCCATTGCACCGCTTATTCATCAGAGCGGCCTTGTACGAGGGATTCGTGTACGCGGGGCGGATGGGTACGATTACGTGCTCGCGGCGAATCTGGGGAATACGAACGAAACGCTACGGCTAACCGGTAATGGAGGCGGAGTCGACATCTCCACTGGGCAAGCGCTATGGGAAGGCTCTTCGGGTATGCTGGAGCTGGAGCTGCAAGCAGGTGCGGCTCGGCTCGTCCGTCTCGTGTAATTAAAAAAACAAAAAGGGCGGGATCAAGATGACAAGAAAGCGAACGTTAGTTTTGGTGCTGGCAGCTGCCATGCTGTCGGCCTGCAATGCAGCAGGAACCGGCGGAATAGCAAAAACAGACGGGACGAACGAGGCGGAAGCGATCGTGACGAAGCCGGCGGAGCTTGTCATCTACTCGTCCAGCGGATGGACGGAGGAAGCATTCAACGATCGGTTCGGCAACGCGATTCGACAGAAGTTTCCGCAGCATACCATTCGTTATATTCAGAAGGTGAAGGGCATGGACTACCCGGATCTCTTAACCTCGGGACAGCAAATCGATATGATCTGGGAATCGGTCGCCGCCTTCTCCAAAGCACTGCAGTACAACGTTCATATGGATATGACCGATTTGATCAAAAAGCATAACATCGATACCGGTCGAATCGAGCCTACCATGCTGGATGCGATGAGGAAGATGTCAGATGGGAAATTGTATGCGCTGCCTGTCGTAAACAACACCATGTCCTTGTACTACAATAAGGATCTTTTTGATAAGTTCGGTGTATCGTACCCAAAGGACGGTATGACTTGGGATGAAGTGCTTGAGCTGAACAGGCAGCTGACAAGAACGGAGGGAGGGGTTCAGTACATCGGATTAGCCTTATCGCTGGGTCACTATTTCGACATTAGCCCGCTCTCCGTTACGAAGATTGACCCCAAAACGCTAAAACCGACGCTTCAGGATGACAAATGGAAGGCAATGTTCCAAATCTTCACCAGGATGTCCGAGCCTTCCGGCTACAAGGAGAAGCTGCAGGAGATCAAGGCCATTCCCGGCGTCAATCACTTCGTCAAGACCAGGGATGCGGCCATGCTGGCGGGTCTGGCCAATGTACATGTTACCCAGGACGTAACGGGACTTAATTGGGACGTTGTGTCTTATCCTACCTACAAAGAAGCACCGGGCATGCATCCGCAGGCTTACCCGACCTACTTTGGCGTTTCCGGGATCAGCCAGCATAAAGACGAAGTGATGGAGATCATTCAATACCTTCTCTCCGACGAGTTCCAGCTCGCCGTATCAAAGACCGGAACGCTTCCGGTCGTCAAGAACGATGCGGTGCGTCAGGCGTTCGCGCAGGAAACGAAATTTAAAGACAAGAATGTAAAGTCCGCTTTGTACAGCTCCTTCGCGCCGATCGCGGTGCAATCTCTATATGACAGCTATGTCTCAGCCGCCTACACGAAGAAGCTTGTTGACTTGGCAAGCGGAGATATGGATCTGAACACCTTACTGCGCACGTCGGAGGAGGAAGCGGTAAAGGAGATGGAAGCTGCGAAGCTGAAGTAGATTTATGGGGGAAGAGGCTGTCCCAAAAGTAGCATAAAATCTACTCGAGGGGACCGCCTCTTTTTTTAAACTCCGTATTTCGTGATAAAAATGGCCGGACAGGGCTCATTCTTGCCCGGCTACTTGTCTTTTTTGTTCCGTGGCCATCACCTTAAGCAAATTATGGGCAAGCGAAAGCCACCCGACCTCTAGGCTTACTTTTGGCAGGCCACGAAGCAGGAACCTCCGGAATCCCCGGTTATTTTTCATTTGTCCAAACACACTTTCCACTTCAACCATTCGCTGAACGGAGAGCTTGCGTCCATCTTCGCTTCTTAATTTTTCTCTAGCTACTTTTTTGTAGCGAAGATACTCCAAGCTGACCCTTATTTCGCGGCTGCGTTCAGACTTGGTGCATTTCTCTTTGAACGGACACCCCTCACAGTTCTCACTCCGGTAGATCCTTAGCTTGACCCCGTAGCCACTATCGGTCTTGCTCTTGCTCTCCCTAATAAAATGCAGCGTTCTTCCGTTTGGGCATACCCAGTTTATACGTCCAGTTCTCTAAGCGGGATACATCGTTTCGCCATGCCTTCGAGACTTCCTTATGAAAGGAATTGTATTTCACGAGCGCTTCCATGTTTTCTTTCTCTAGGTACGCGTAATTTTCTTCGCCACCGTAGCCCGCATCGGCGATGACGGTTTTAGGAAGGCGACCAATCGTCTCTTTTACCTTGTTAAGATGCGGGATGAGGCAACGTGTATCTGTCGGGCGTTGGTGGAGGGAGTAACCTACGATGAATTGGTTCTCTGTGCCAACTTGTACATTGTAGCCGGGCTTGAGTTGACCGTTACGCATGTGGTCTTCCTTCATTCGCATAAACGTCGCATCTGGATCCGTTTTGCTGAAACTATTTCGTTCGCCAAGGATCTGAAGCTGAGTTTCGTACTTCCGCTGGCGGGGAACAAAATCCTTACGCAGCTGCCGTACCGCTTTCTTTACCGTTTTGTTCTTTGGTTCACTCTTCAGCTTGGCTTCTAACATAATTAAAGCCTCCTCCATGCTCTCGCTTGTTAGGTCGATATCTTCACCCAGCTCGAGCAGGTCCTTGCCGTTGTGCTCTTTATCTTCCTGAATCTCCTGCTGTTCAATCTCAATAAAGAGCTGCTTCACTTTCTCTTCCAGTCTGGCTTTCTGTTTCTTGACAGCCTTTCCCCAGACGAAGGTATACCGGTTTGCGTTGGCTTCAATCTTCGTGCCGTCAACGAAGTAATTCTCCAGCTTGATGTAGCCTTCGGCCACAAGCAGCTGCAGAATTCCTGCAAAGATTTTCTCAAGCTGGTCTTTCATCCGCTCGGAACGAAAACGATTGATGGTGCGGAAGTCGGGCTGCTGACGACCTGCCAGCCACATGAATGGGATGTTTTCGCGTACAGCTTTAGCGATCTGTCTAGACGAGTAAATGAGTTGCGAGTAAGCATATACAATGATTTTCGTTAGCATCTTCGTATGGTAGCTATCCCGACCGCCTCCGGGATACGCAGATGTAAACAAGCGGTCGTCCAAACGATTGATGAAATTATTAATAACTCGCGCTATGTGACGTGGGGGGATGTCCATTTCCAAATCTATTGGCAGACATAGCTGATCCATGGTATATTGAATAAACAAAGAAACCTCTCCTTTCAATGGTTGCTCGACACTTCCATTTTACCAAGGATTGGTTTCTTTTTGTTTTACAAAAATGAGAAAAAGAGGCTTCCCTTAGTCATCTATGATGACTTTTGGGACAGCCCCTTCTTTTACACGCGGATCGGTACCGGGCTTTATGTGAAATCTGCCACAAAATGCAAAAAAACGAGTGACGATACCTTTTGTATCGGATATAATGATACAGATGGTATCATAACAAATGGGAGGATGAACATGAAGTCTAGGATGTGGAAACGCTGGTTCCGCAAGTCGATCCCTATCACGCTGATTTGTTCCCTCGCCGTTACGCTATTGCCGCCCACGGCAATACATGCGAACAGCAGGGAAGCGGAAGCGATGCTGGGCGAATGGCTGAAGGAGCTAAGCCCACAAGCAACGATAACGCAGTCGGTTTATGAGGGGAAGCAAAGTGTAACGGGATCGGTTTATTTGACTGCCCCGCCGCCCCCAACACTCGATCAGCTGCCGCCAGCCGTGAATGGGGACGCAGTGACGGTAAGCGGTACGGCCGTACCCGGCTCGCTGGTGACGGTAAGGATTACATACCAAAGCTCTCCGGCAAGGACGGAATCCACCCTGGCGGACGCGGAAGGGAAATTCTCCTTTAGCATTCCGACGGTTTGGGAACAATTGTACAAATTCACCGCTACGGCAGCCCTGAACGGTCAAGTCAGCTCCGAATCGAATCTGGTTCAAGTGCGGAAAGATTCAACTCCTCCTCCGGCCCCGTCGAAGGTATTATGGACAACTTCAGGCAATGACCAAATCCAATTGAACTGGGAATCGCCCGTGAATGATACGGACACGGTGAAGTACGAGATATACCGTGATAACATCCGTCTGACAGAGACAACGGACCGGCATTTTACTGATTCCAATTTACCGTCGGTCAGTTTATTTCATTATCAAGTTCGCGCGATAGATGCAGCAGGAAATTCCTCCAATTCAGAAACCGTTGATGCGGGTACCCCTCATTCGACTCAGCAATTTATCAATGCCAGCGCGGAAGGCGTACCGGGCAACGGGAATGCGATTTCGATCGCTCTAAGCGGAGACGGGACAAAAGCACTCTTTCTATCCGATGCAGATAATCTGGTTCCGGGTACGCTCCCTACGGGAAATCCGCTGTTATATTTACGGGATCTAGTGCAGAATACCATTCAGCATATTCCTCTCCCGGTTGGAGCGATGAATCCTTATCGCCCGATTATTAACGGGGATGGCTCTGTTATGGCCATTCAAGCGGATCTTAATGACCTATATCAGATTTTCATCAAACATCCGGGTTCGGATGCGTTAACCCCTTTAACCTTGGCCAATGGGGAGATACCGAATGATTTTTCCGTAAGTCCTTCCATTAGTGATGACGGTAACTTGATTGCTTTTCTATCCAACGCAACGAACCTTGTAGAGAATGACACGCCGGATACGCTCGATATCTTCATTTATGACCGCAGAACCCGTGCCGTTACCAAGGTGGATCTTTCCAACGTGCTGCAAGAAGCGCCTGAATGGTATCACATCGAATATGTTCGTATTTCCGGTGACGGCAAGCATATTGTTTTTCAGCATGGCTGCGGAGAATGCGGCGGTCAGACCTACCTCATGGAGCTTGCAAAACCAAGTGAAGCCCAAACCTTCGCTTCAGGATATGATGAAGTCAGCCTTAGTGATGACGGACGGTATGTTGTGTATAACGAATTCGGCGTCATCTATTTGTATGACCGGCTGGCGAGCGGGGAGGAAAAAAGCCGAATTCTCATTGAGAACAACGGCGATTATTGGTACGACGATCCGATCATCTCCGGCGACGGTAAACGAGTTACGCTAAGCGCTTATAACTTTGTAACCAACGCCAACGGACTGATATGGCTTGACATTGCGACTGGCGAAACCAAACAGGCGAGCAATCCGGCCTCCTATTCCTATGCAAGCGCATTGTCTAATAACGGAAGTAAGGCTGCTTTCCTTGCCATGTATACCGGTCATCGCCACCCGATGGGTTATTTTATTGATGGTGCCTTTACTGTATGCCCGGTGGAGTGCAGCTCCCAGCCCCAAGGGGAGAAGCCGATCCAAAAGGTGCAATGGAATGCGCCGATGACAGTAAGGCAGCAGTTGAAGTTTGGCGGGACGGTATCGGTAACCGTTACCGGGGTGCCCGGCAGACAGGCGGGAGCTACCGTTTCTTATAAGAAGGGGAACGTGGCGGAGAGTACGGAGCTTATCCTGACGGAGAGTACAGCGGCACCGGGCTCGTACACAGGGAGCTTTCAGCTGGCTGAGGGCATTTCCGAGGTCACCTCCCTTGTCGGCCGCGTTGCGGACAGCAAGGGAATCATGGTTCCTATGGCTGCTGAGGGATTGCCGTCTTCCGTTTCCGCACAGCTTCAAGTATCGATCGGCAACCTTGCCAATGAGGACGTCAGGGCGGCGTTAGCCGGATCTCGTATGATTGCCTGGAGCGACGCTAAGCGTACGGGAGCGCAATCGGCCGTAGACTCTGAATTCCTCTATCAGATGGCGCTGCCGGATGCGGAGGATTACCGGGTATCCCTCCTCGCAGCCGATGGAGAGCTGTTAGGGGAGCTGCTGCAGGTCAATGCAGCCAAAGGAGTCAAGCACCATTTGACGCTTGATGCCCGAATGACGGCAACGCTTCGCATAACGATAACGCAAGACCCCGAAGCGCCGCTGCGTACGGTGCCGTTGACCATCACCCGTGCCGACGACCCTACAGCCGTCCTGGCAGTAGCCAGTGTGAAGCCGGGAGCGGAAACGGAGCTGCGGGACGTCGTCCGTGTCAGTGAGAAAATTGCTGTAACTGTACAGCTGCCAAGGCCTTATCAGCCTATGCCTCCTGTTGTGGTTGATGTCAACAAAAGGAATATGCAGATTACCCTTCAGCCCGAGGTGCGTTACGGTACGATTAACGGTACGGTGAAAAAGTCGGATGGGACTCCCGTTCCGAATGTTAATGTTACCTTCACGCAGGAAGGGATTCGTGAAGTGTCGGTGACGGACGACCAAGGAAGGTACTCCGCGCGGCTGCCGCTAGGTGTCACGACGGTTAATGCAGTACAAATCACTGGAAATACAACCCTTCGTGCAAAACCGGACCAAACCGTGACGGTCACGGAGAATATACCTTGGGATATCGTTCTGCTTGAGGAAAAAAGAGCGGAGATTCATGTGGATTTGTATACGAAAAGGGTCGGAGAGGAATGGAGAAAAGAGGATTTGAATTATCCATTGGTCACCCGTTTCCAGCCTGCTTTGTATCATCCGAATGATTCACGCGCCTATCATTGGAGCACAACCAATACGATCGTCGCAACGGGCTATACCGGTCAAGCGTTTAAGGCATGCGTAATCGATGTTTTGGGTGTCATGGCGACGAGCTGTCAACCGCTTGTGCTGGATGAGGATTACAAAGCAAGTGTGGAAATTCGTATAGCTGAAGCATCGGCCTTTACCGGCACGCTTACCGCTGAGCAGCCTTTGCCATCCGGCCCGATTACCATGAATTTATATGAGGCGGATTCGAATGGCGGCAAGGGGAGAATCGTTAGCACCGGGAGCGTTGCTTGGGGGAAAATACGGGGCAGCTTGCCGCGGACGGGAAATTACATCGCGGTATTTCACATGTATAGCGGCGCAAAATTATTTAGGGCGGAAAAATCGTTTGCCGCTATCGAAGGATCGACCGTTGATTTAGGCACCGTTATGCTTACCAGCGGAGGCATATTCGAGAACGCTGCAGGGAACAGCCTGCAGGCGTTGGACCTTCCGGTGGCCGAGGGCTCAAGAATCCGGCTTCGAGGCACCTATGAGAACGGTTCGAATCAGGAGGTTGTGAATGGTACGCTGCTGCTGCAGATTCCAGCAGGCGCATCTTTAGTTGCCGGAAGCATTATGCTGAATGGTGAGCCGGCCGTAAGTGTTCCGGTTTCGGCACATACTCATGAGGTGCAGCTGCCTCAAACAATAGGTCCTAGAGGCAAGGGAACGATCGTTTACCAGCTCCAGCTTGACGAAGCCAAGAGTGATATGCTGAACGCGGAGCTGGGCATTCGCTTCGATCAAGCCGCCGGTTCGCGAAAGGTAGAGACCATTGGATCCGCTCTGATACCGGTAACGGAGCTTAGCCTGCGGGCACCGTCTGTTGTGGCGAAGAAGACGTTTACCGTAGACGGGCGTGCGGTTCCGGGAAGCCGGATACTCGTATTCGACGGCCAGCAGCAGGTTGCGGAGACCATCGCCTCGGCAGGCGGGTACTGGTTTAGCACCATAACGCTGATTGATTCCGAGGCCCAGGCCAATGTGCATGCTCTGAAGGCGAAATCAATAACGGATGAGAAGGAAGCTTATTCCGAGACGGCCTTCGTCAAATACGATCCGCTCGAGCCCGCTCCTCTGCATCTGGTCATGAAGAACGGCCATAACCAAATGACGGCTGATTTATCGAACGGTGTTGCGCGTCAGCCGATGAGTATCGTACCAAGCTCGCCGATTTCCTTCTCCGTAGCGTTTAACGTGCCGGAGCGGATTGAGAATGTTGTTCTCAAGGTTGCCGGAGAACAGGTGCCTCTGGCAAGAAATCCGCTCAGCGGGCGCTTCGAAGGGATCAAATCCAGCCGTCAACAAAGCCTGGGACTCATCTCCCTTTCGTATGGGGTGAAGAAATCGGCTTATGCGGCATCGGCAACTGAGGAAGAGATCTTAAAATCGATGCCGCCGGAATTGCGAAAGCTGGATGCCGTTGTGCTTCAGGACGGCGGAAGCACACTGCGCTCCCAGCTGGCTGAGGTGCCTGGCAGGCAGTATGTGAATCCTGTCTCCATCAGCTCCAAGGATTATCCGGATGAGAAGGTGGATGTTCAGTTCTGGCATTCGCCGGCAGAGGGTTACACGCCTCCGCAGGTTCCGCCAGGCTCTCCGGAGGTATATGATTTGAAATTCTCCTATAGCGGCTCGACGGCGCAGTTTAGCGCTGTGGTTCCGGTTGAGAAGGCGCGTGAAATCATCACGGCATTCGGAGGCGATACGCAAGCCTTGTCCGGTCCTCCGGTCGTCGGGTACGTCAACTTCGGTGGGCATTTCTGGATCAATATTAAAACCCCGGGAGCGGGTACGGGGCTGGGATTGGCCGGTGCAGTTCTCAACGGATACGATTTTCAGCAAAAAATGAATGATATGAACGCGTTCCTGGATAACGTAACCGGCGCGGAATGCCTTCCTCCCGGCTCGGGAACACGGTTTGTCAACAAAGCCCAGGAATTGGCTCAGGAGCTGCTCGGTATCCTGATCGCCAAGTATATGATGCAGCTGGCAGGCATGGCGTTGGCTTACAGCGGTATCGGCCTTATTGGCGGGGCAGCTGTACTCGCCACAACGACGGGCGTCGGTTATCTCGCCATGAATGACTGGGAGAACAGATACGACCAATTGAAGAATCATTTTGAAGAATACTCAAGTGTTGCGGCAGACCAATGTGATAAGGATGAAGAGGATCCTGAGGAGCCGGATGAGCCGGATGATCCGAACAGACCGGATGATCCAACGAAGCCGCCGCCGGATGATGATCCGATCGCGGATCCTTACTGGATTTACGACCCAAGCGGTTTCGTCTATGAAGCAGTGGAGTCGAACCGGTTGGAGGGGGTAACTGCCACGGCGATGTTCCGGGAACCTTCTGATGGAACTTGGCGGGTTTGGGACTCCAATCTATACGGACAGATAAATCCGCTCTCAACCAATCGTGAAGGGCGTTACGCCTGGGATGTGCCTGAGGGTCTATGGAAGGTAAGGTTTAGTAAAGACGGCTATGAGGAAGCCTTCAGCCAAGAGCTTCAAGTGCTTCCGCCTCATTATGACGTAAACGTAGGTCTCTTCTCACATGGAGCGCCTGAGGTTGAGAAGGTGAGTCAAGGGCGAGAGGACAGCTCAAGCTTCTTGCTGCTGCGATTCAGCCATTATATGCAGCCGGCAACAGTGACGACAGAAACCGTGTCAGTCCTTCAGTCTGTGTATGGTTCGGATGTGCCGCCGGTCTCCATTCAGGTAGAACCATTACAGCCGGAACGGAATCCTGAGGGAGAAATCCTGTCGAAGGAATTCAAAATTAAAGGCACCTTCATTGCAGGGCAAACCTACCGTGTTGTTGTGGATCCGATGGTGCTGAGCTACGCAGGCAGACCGATGACCGAACCGTACGAAGCTTCTGTTATGATAGCCGACAGATTGCCTGCCGTGCAGGAGGGGGTATCGGAGGTCAGTCTCATTGGCGGCACGAATGCCATCAGCTTAAGCTGGAAGGAAGCAGACGATGTGGAGTTTGATGCAGTCACCATTCGTTGGACCGCCCAGGGGGCATCCTCGCCAGCCGGCGAGCAAACCGTGAAGCGCGGCAGCTGCTTTGCTTCTATCACCGGGCTGGAGCCTGGTAAAGCCTATACAATTCGTCTCGTATCCACGGCGACGGGGGGAAGGGAGTCCCAGGGTATTACTCTTATCGGTTCTACGCTACCGGCACCTGTGAAGCCGGTGAATACTCCTCCTCAGCTCGTGACACAGACCGCAATACTGGCAGTTCAAGGAGGCTTAACGGTTACTTGGACGGATCCGGAGGACGCTGATTTGAAGGCTATACGGGTTTCCCTTCGAAAGCCTGGTGAATCGACCTTCGGTTATACGCAGGTGATCCCGGCAGGTAAGCAAGAGGCTCGGTTTGAGAATACCTCGGCCCTAGGGGCTTATGAAGTCAAGCTGGAAGCGGTCGATTACTTGCAGGCCGCATCCATACCGGTTACTGTGACCTATAACGTAACCGATGTTACGCCTCCGGTGACGAGCTTTGACATCGCGCCGGTTTTCTCACCGGATGGCAGCTATGTCGAAGGCATTATCATCACCTTGACCGCTGCAGATGCAGACTCTGGAATCAGCCGGATCGAAACTCGCGCCAATGGCGGTCCATGGGTCGAGTACAAGGAACCGATTCAATTGAAGGCGAACGAAATGGTCTGGACGTTTGAGTTCCGCAGCTATGATCGAGCTGGGAATAGAGAATGGATTCACGTCATCGACTTTGCCAATGGGACGATTTCTCAGATAGAGGAGTAAAGGAGGAAAGTGGAATTGAAGAAAAAAGCGTATTGTGCACCTGGAATCACCTCACATGAACCGCTGCAGTTTGAAACGGCGATATCCGGAGGCGAAATGTTTTGCGAGTATGTATTTCGCCCGGGCTCACCGATTCCTGTGCTCGTCTGCAGGCCGAAGTAACGGACGTGAATTACCGATTGAAATAGCAACCCATTGATGCTATGCAAGTCCATCAGGGCTGTTCCCTGCATCCTTAAGATCTGACCATCCTCCTGCGTTCTCGTAGATGGTTCGTTTCGCAAAGGGCAGGAACAGCCCTTTTATGGTGTTGGGATAAGGTTGATCATGCCCCTATCCGTAACCGGAAGTAAGGTAGTATACTAGTAGTTATATAAATTAACTTTACAATGGTCTGGTCTGACGATCTCTTAACAGGCTGTTATTAAAAAATTAGGAGGACGTCAGTAATGGCAAAAGGAAAAATACCTAAACGGCCCACCCGGGACGAATTTGTATTAGAGGAATTAGGAAATCAAATCTCCGAAGCGTTTCATGAAAAATCGGAAGTGCTGCTAAGCATTTGGGCCTGGGAAGAGCAGCTTCGAGGCCAGATTGTACATTTGGATTCAAGGACCGGTAAGGTCCATGTAAATAAAGGGGCCGAAACGGTTAAGGTATCATTCATGGATATTATGAGTCTGGATTATCCAAGGAATTAGCTCGCAGTGGCCACCCGTTCCGAGTAGAGCACTATGCGTTACAAAAATGCGGATTCATCTTACACATCCTGTTGCTATATACGGGGGAAAGCGCAGCCAAGGCGCGATAATACGAGCGGATTTTGTGCCGCCCTACAGCAGTTACTGCAGAGAATCGAATGTAGAGCGGTCTCCTGATATTTCGGTATGCTAAGCTAGTCGTGGACGGCGGGAAGCGCGGCACGATGTCGGAGGTATTGACGACACGTAGGGAATCGCCTACCGTTCGGTGGAATGCCGCCACAAATGCGGGGTTTCCTACCTTTGGCGATCCGAAGGTAACGACCCAAGGTCGTTTGAACCCGGTATGCGCAGTCACATCAGGGGCGCATAACGTGGCGAGCGCTCCGCCTAAGCTGTGACCTGTGATAATCAGACGTTTCCCTGGAGAATACAGCTTACGCAGGTGTTTTAGCAGCATAACTCTAACGGCCCTGGTATATAGATCAGTGAACCCTCTATGCGTTTGTCCGCCCGCCGGTACATAAGGATATTTCACTTGACGCCAATCTAGATCAGATAGTACATCTTGCATATTTTCCGTTCCGCGGAAGGCAACGATCACCTTGGTAGAAGACTGGATGATGAATCCAAGATAAGGATGGCCTCTCCCTCCTAGGGCCGCAATATAACGATAGCCCCTTGGCAGCACAGGCGTTCCCTCTTTCTTGTATTGCTGCAAAGCCTGCATAACGACCGCCGAGAGAAATATAGCTTGGTTTATCCTTTGCTTCCCCGCCACACATATCTCTCCTTTGCATGAAAGAGTTGCTTCACTTTATTCAAAGGCACCGCTTGTTGATATCCGCTATGACACAAACAAAGCTAACCTTGAAATGAGGTGGTATCCAATGGTAGAGAAATATGTATTGAGCTTCAATGAAATCGACAAGTCCTATCTGCCTTATGTGGGCGGAAAAGGCGCGAACCTTGGGGAAATGACTAAGGCGGGGCTGCCCGTTCCTCAAGGATTTTGCGTATCCACTGCCGCATATCGCGAGTTCATCCAAACCAGTAAAGAGATGGACGAACTATTCGATCGGCTGGATCGGGTCGCTCATGATGACTTGGTACAAATTCGTTTATGGGGACAACGGATTCGTGATCATCTTGCCTCTTTATCTATTCCTGAAGATATAAAATCGTCCATTGCCGAAGCGTGGGAACACATGGGCAAGGGGAAAGCCTATGCCATTCGATCCAGTGCTACGGCGGAGGACTTGCCGACAGCTTCGTTTGCCGGCCAGCAGGATACTTTTTTGAACGTGCGCGGGCTGGAGCAAGTGCTTGGCGCTGTGCAGAAGTGCTGGTCCTCCTTGTTCACCGACCGGGCTATCTCCTATCGTGCCAAGAATGGATATAACCACCGGTTGGTGTTTTTGTCGGTTGTGGTTCAGCAGATGATTTTTCCTCAGGCTTCCGGGGTTATGTTTACCGCTGATCCCATTACGGGCCGACGTCATACCCTATCCATCGATGCAAGCTTCGGGCTTGGGGAAGCCCTTGTATCCGGTTTGGTTACACCTGATTTGTACCAGGTTCGTTCAGGCAAAATCGTCAAGAAGAATATTTCGAAGAAGGAAATCGCGATCTATTCCGTTCCCGAAGGAGGGACCGTTACTAAGGACGTGCCTCCTGAAAAGCAACAATGGCAAGCTCTGTCCGACGGTGAAATTGTTGAACTGGCCGAATGGGGTCGGAAAATCGAAGCCTACTACGGTTCGGAGCAAGACATCGAGTGGGGATTAGCCGAAGGCAAATTTTATATTCTTCAGAGCCGGCCGATTACGTCTCTCTATCCGGTACCGCCTGTTTTTGACGACCGGTTGCACATATTTATCAACTTCGGTTACTTACAAATGATGACCGACCCTATGAAGCCGTTGGCCATATCGATCTTGAGCTACGCGCCCAGTTTTTTTCAAAAGGATCCTTCATCCCAGGATAATCCTATCATAAGGGAAGCCGGCGGAAGGGCGTTTGCCGATGTTACAGGTATTCTTACAATGAAACCTGTTCGTAACAGAATTCTCAAGGTTATGAAGGGTATGGATGAATTAATGGCATCTGCGGTAATGGAGTTGATGGAACGCGATGCATTTCGGGCTGTGTCCGTACCGATTAGGGATCGATTACGAGTCATGGGGAGAATGGCGCCGATTGTCATCCCCGTAGCCGCGAAAGTGGTAAGCAACTTGTTGTTTAAAGAGCCCGAGAAGGCTTCTCGAGACGCTGCAGCATTTATGGAAAACACGGTTATGGAAATCGAGAAGAGCATCATGGCGGCTTCGGGTGCGGACCGGGTTCGTCTGATACGGCAAGGTATGCAACAAATGCTGGCCGGAGTCCTATCGAAAATTGTCGTGTACTTCATCACGGGAGTGATTGCTTCCGGATTTCTCGAAAGGAAGCTGAAAGATAAGGTCGGGGATCAACGCGGCGCTTCTTTGTTAAGTCAACTGTATAAGTCCCTGCCTGGGAATGTGACAACCGAAATTGGCCTGGAGTTAGGCGATCTTGCCGATAAGTTCAGATCGTATCCTGAAGTCGTCGCCTATTTGCAAAAAGCAGGCACCGATACTTTCTATGAAGAGCTGGTCAAGATCCCCGGAGGAGCCGAGGCTCAGTACGAACTAGCCCGTTTTCTGCGGAAATACGGGATGCGGTGCGCTGGTGAAATCGATATTACAAAGCCGCGATGGAGCGAGGATCCGACGCAGCTCGTGCCTATGATTCTCAGCAACATCCGAACGGCGTCTTACGGGGAACATCGCAGGAAATTCAAGCAAGGCGAGCTTGATGCGGATAAGGCAGCAAAGGAGATTGTCGCGCAGTTCGGCTTTTCTGAAAAACGATGGGTGTCCCGTTTGGTAAAGCTGTACCGCAATCTATTGGGGATGAGGGAGCATCACAAGTTTTTGCTTGTTCAAATTTTATCTATATACAAACGCGCTATATTAGAGGAAGCGAATGCGCTTGTAGCCAAAGGAATATTAGTGCAGCAAGAGGATATCTACTTTTTTTCTTTGGAGGAAATGATCGCACTGCTGGAAAACCGTTATTCCGATTGCGACAATATTCAAGACATCGTAGAAGAGAGGAAAAGGCAGCATGAGTTCCATCAGAAGCTGAAATCTCCCCGTGTGATAACCAGCGAAGGGGAAATCGTTACCGGGAAGCGCCGCGATGTGAAAGCTCCGGAAGGGGCACTGTTAGGAACGCCGGTTTCTGCGGGGGTTGTAGAAGGAGTAGCAAGGATCATACTGCAACCGGAGGAAGCCAAGCTGAATCCAGGAGAAATATTAGTCGCGCCCTTTACGGACCCCGGATGGACTCCGTTGTTTACTTCAATTGTCGGACTAGTAACGGAAGTGGGCGGTATGATGACTCACGGGTCGGTGATCGCCCGCGAATACGGCATACCGGCTGTGGTAGGTATCGAGAGGGCTACTGAATTGATTCAGGACGGTGCCTATATCCGGGTGGACGGAACGAGCGGGTTTGTGCAGGTGTTGGACGATGGTCTTGCTCTTCATTCTAGAAGTGGTCCATCTCATAGGCAATAAAAGTAACCCGACGACGTGTACCGTCGCAGGTTACTTGGTTTTCATCATTTACCTACCCCGAAAGAGCTGGCCTAGGTTCCTTGAAAATAGGACTCATCTGCGAGTCAGTGGGAAAATAGCTTCAGTGCAAGCTTAGGCTGAAGGTATTTTCCCGCGACCAACGATAAGATGGTCATATATTCAAGGACTTAAGGGACAGCCCCTCTGCATAAGCGGCGACTACTATTACTGAACGCGCACTTGAAGTCCGTGTTTTCCGAAAATATCCGCCATCACTCTCGACGCCTCTTCCTGATCCGGCCCATGAATCTCGAGGAGATATTCATGATTGCTAATCAGGGTAAAGGTCAGCCCGAGTATACTTTTCACGTCAATAAACTTGTTGTCAATACACAGCACGATGCTCGATTCAAATTGACTTGCCGCCTGGTTGATCTCTACAATTGCTCTAGTCCCGATTCCACTCATGTTCGTTCCTCCTGGTATAGCTCATCATTGCCCGACCGGGTTAGTACGGCTCCCCCTATCAAGCATAGACCGCTAATATAAAAGATGGCGACAAGGCCCGCCCACGACCCGAGGGCGCCGAAAAGCAGCGGGGCGGCCATCTGCGATAACCGATTCGTTGCAAGACGAAGACCAAGCACTTCTCCGGTTCTGGATTTGGGTGAAGCGTTATACGTTGTCGTCATGGACAGCGGCTGTCCGCAGCCGAGTCCGAAGCCCATCAAAGCACTAATGAGCATAAGCAGAGGCACTTGTCCGAAGACAGGTACCAAGACAAAGGCTGCACCGGCCATTAGAATCGAGATGAGCAGCACATTGCTTCGTCCTACACGATCTGTAAGCCTCGACAGGAACAAGCGGACAAGCACCATGGCAATGCCCTGCACCGTGATGATCCAGCCGATAACCGAAGCCGACAGCCCGAGCTCCTCCCCGTACAGCGGAAAGTATGCGACGAAGATATCCCTCGAATACAATACAAGCGCGCTGGAGAACAGCGCCTTACGCAGCAGCGGAATCGTTAGCAGGGAGAAGACAGACCCTTGCATAGCGTTGAAAGCGGTCCCGGTCGCTTGCTTTTTCCTTTCCAGCTTAGGGATGAAGAAGGAGAAGGCGATGGGGATAAGTCCGAGCCCAAAGGCAACGGCGAAGGCGAACGGATAGGAGACATGCTCTCCCAGGTACCCTCCCAGCACTGGCCCCACGACACCGCCCAAGGCTACGGACATGCTGAACATACTGAAGTAATGATCCCGGTTTTCCTTGGTTGCGGCATTTCCGATGACATTTTGCAAAGACACATTAATAAAGATCTGCGAGACACCGACGATGGCTTGAGACACATACAACGCCCACATCTCCGTTACGAAAAAGGGAATACCGACTCCTATGGTAATGCCGACCGTTCCCAGGATAACAGGGAGCCGGTCCCCCACATAATCCGCGATTTTGCCAATGTGAATGGCTAATACCAAAGGGAAAAACGCATACGTTGCCGTAAGAAGGCCGATATCGGCCATCCCGGCGCCCATGTCCGAAGACAATAGCGGGATGAGCGGACGGGTGATATTGAGCATCACCTGAAAGCTGAATACGATGATAATGACGGTCCTTAATAAAATAAACGGCCACCCCCTCTAGGTAGTTAAACAGGAATCCGGGAATGGTGCGATTATAACATATTCAGCTCCAAATGAGAGCGGTTTCCTAGTCCGGCGCTTCGTAAAAAATATGATAAAAATGACGGAAATCGGAACAATTGAAAAAATGCTCGTAAACTATGACCTGTGAATTTTGTGTGCTAGGATGAAGTCGTCAACCAAATGAAAACGCTATCACATAAATGCACAGGAGGGTTCTTATGAATTTCAAAAAGCAATGGGTTACAGCTTTCGTAGCAGGTGCGGTCGCATTAAGCCTCGCCGCATGCGGCGCCAAGACAGCACCGGCCGACACAGCGAAGAACGGTTCTCAAGGCAATGCAGCTCCGGCAGCAGCGAAATCGAATTATCCGGTGAAGCCGATCACAATCATGGCACCTTCCGGGGCAGGCGGCGGATTGGACTTGACTTCACGTGCACTCGCCAAGGCAGCTGCGGGCACCAAGCTGGTCTCCGAAACGATCACGGTAGAGAACAAGCCGGGCGGCGGTCAGGCAGTGGGCATGGCGGAATTCGTTACTAAGGATAAAGGCAACGCTTACAAGCTGTTCTTGCCCTCCTCGCCGATCATTATCAACAACCTGAAGAAGGAAGGCAACAGCCCTTATTCGTTCCGTGATCTGACGCCGCTGGCACAGCTGACGAAGGACTACGGGGCGATCGCTGTCAAAGCCGACTCGAAGTACAACGATCTGAAATCGCTGATGGAGGATATGAAGAAGGATCCGAAGAGCATTACGCTGGCAGGGGGTTCGGCTCCGGGCTCTCAGGACCATTTGATCGCGATGCTGCCTGCGGTCAAGGCCGGGGTGGATGCGAAGGCCATCAAGTATGTTTCCTATGACGGCGGCGGCGAAGCCTTGACCGCTTTGCTGGGAGGGAATGCAACGGTACTGGCCACAGATATTTCCGGCTTGGGTGAATACCTCAAGGCCGGCAAGGTGAAGGTGCTTGGCGTATCTGCTCCGTCCAGACTTTCCGGTTCGTTCAAAGACATTCCTACTTATAAAGAGCAGGGAATCGATGCCGAGTTCACTATCTGGCGCGGGCTGTTCGGGCCGAAGGATATGCCGGCCGATGCTGTGAAGTATTGGGAGGAGAAGCTGAAGGCACTTACGGACAGCGAGGACTGGAAGAAAGAGCTTCAGGCGAACGGCTGGGAGAACGGCTACAAGAATGGCGCCGACTTTAAGGCATTCCTCGAGCAGCAGGAGAAGCTCATCAAGGACATTCTCGGTCCGCTCGGCATGCTGAAATAATACGGCAGGATCAGAGGAAGAGGCGCAGCTCAGCCGCACTTCTTCCTCTGAATCAGTAGAGATAAGGGAGGGATCCATATGAGCAAGAGCTTCGACCGTTACGCCGGAATCGTCTTTCTGGCTATGGGGGCAGGCTTTGCTGCCGAGAGCACAAGAATTTCCGAGAGTGCCTACGGCAGCAATGTCGGTGCTAACATGTTTCCGCTTATTTTAGGAATTATCTTAATTTTGCTGAGTATCCGTCTTATTGTGGAGACGTTTCGCTATAGGCAGGAGACGAATACAAAGGAGAAGCTGGATTACAAGAGGTTTCTAATTATTTTTACGGCCGCAGTGCTGTATGGGTTATTCATTGAACAGCTGGGGTATGTCATCTCGACATTTCTGTTCCTGCTTGTTGGATTTCAGACCATGGAGCGGGGAAAAATTTGGATTACGCTGCTCATCGCAGGCGGATTTTCGTTCGGCGTGTATTATTTGTTTGTAGAAGTAATGGACGGCACGCTTCCAGGCTTACCGGCTTGGTTAGGCCTATCGTAAGGGGGAACTCTAATGACTACCATGGATTTTCTGATAAACGGGTTATCTACTGCGATGCAATGGCACAACCTCATCTTCGTGTTCCTGGGTGTATTGATCGGCACCTGTGTCGGCGTCCTGCCCGGAATCGGTCCGATGAGCGGGGTGGCGCTGCTAATACCGATCACCGGTACCTTAACCGCGGGCATGAGCGCGGAGGCTTCGGCTACAAGCTCGATCATTTTGCTTGCAGGTGTATATTACGGCGCCATGTACGGCGGTTCCACGACGTCCATTCTGCTCAATACGCCGGGAGAGTCCTCTTCCGTGGTGACCGCGCTTGACGGTTACCAAATGGCGAAGCAGGGGCGGGCAGGCGCTGCGTTGTCCATTGCTGCGATCGGTTCCTTTGCCGCAGGGGTTGTTGCTCTATTAGGCCTGATCTTTCTTGCTCAACCGCTTTCCGCCGTTGCGATTACCTTCGGCCCGGCCGAATATTTTTCATTAATGGTGCTTGGACTTCTGGCAATCAGCGGACTGGCCGGCAAATCGATGACCAAATCGCTGATTATGACAGCGGCAGGACTTCTGCTAGCTACGATCGGAATCGACAATGTGTCGGGCGTAGCCCGCTTTACTTATAATATTCCTGAACTGTATCAGGGACTGGAATTTTTGACGATTGCCGTAGGAATGTTCGCCTTGGGCGAGGTCTTTAAGACGATTCTCGAGCGGGAAAGCAATGACGGCGAAGTCGCCAAGATCTCTCGGATTATCCCGACCAAGCAGGATCTGAAGGATAGTGCGGCTCCGATTGCCCGCGGCTCGATCCTGGGCTTTTTCATTGGCTTGCTTCCCGGTGCCGGAGCGATTCTTGCCTCCTTCTTCTCTTATATTATGGAAAAAAAGCTGAGTAAAAATCCAAGCAAATTCGGCAAAGGCGCAATAGCAGGAGTAGCCGGACCGGAATCCGCCAATAACGCGGCTGCCGGGGGCGCCATGATTCCGCTGCTGACGCTGGGAATTCCGTCCTCCGGGACGACGGCGATCATGATGGGCGCATTTATCATGTATAATATTACACCGGGCCCGCTGCTCTTTACCGATCATCCGCAGCTGGCATGGGGGGTCATTGCCAGTATGTTCGTCGGCAATCTGATGCTGCTGGTGCTCAATATGCCGATGGTGAAGCTGTTCGCGAAGGTCATTGAAACGCCTGCCAAATATTTGATTCCACTCATCATTACGTTTTCCGTATTTGGAGTCTATGCCGTGCAGTACTCGATTCTTGACCTTATGCTAATCATGGGCTTTGGTGTAGCCGGCTATTTTCTGAGCAAACATGACTTCCCTATCGCCCCCATGGTGCTTGGACTGATCCTGGGGCCAATGATGGAAAACAACATGCGCCGGGCACTGACGATTTCGAACAGTGACTTTATGATTTTCCTCCAAAAGCCGATTTCCTTGGCCTTCTTACTTATCGGCTTGCTTTGGGTAACGATTCCGCTTATTCTGCGAATGAGAGGGAAAAAAGTGCTTATCAACGAGGAGGGTTAACATGGAAGAGGAGAAGGTGAAGGAAGCCGTCCGGCAGGTCTTCGGCCAAAATGCCGAAAAATATGTGAGCAGCGTCTCCCATGCGCAGGGGGAAGATTTGGAACTCCTGCTGGAATGGCTTGTGCCTGACCCATCCTGGACTGTGCTGGATGTAGCAACGGGTGGAGGGCATGTGGCGAAGGCGGTTGCCCCTCATGTGGGATACGTCTTCGCTACGGATCTCACTAGGGAGATGCTGGGCGCCGCGCAGAAGCATGTACAGGCATCCTGCGAAAACGTCTGGTTTCTGTCCGCGGATGCGGAGAAGCTGCCGTTTCTGGACGAGAGCTTTGATGCCGTAACCTGCCGGATCGCTGCGCATCACTTTCCGCACGCGGAACGGTTCATACAGGAAACGGCGCGTGTTCTGAAGCCGGGAGGCAAGCTTATCTTGATTGACAACGTGGTGCAAGGGGACGAACGGATCGGACACTTCGTGAACGAGGTCGAGCGTTTGCGCGACGAGAGCCACGGGGAGTGCCACAGTGTCGAGACGTGGAAGAGCTGGTTTGCCCTGAACGGTTTCACTGCGGCAAAGGAGCGGCTTCGAAAGAAGACCTTTGATTTCCCGTCTTGGGTGCGAAGAACGGCTGCTTCTGAGGAGCAGGTGAAGCGGGTGGAGGAATATCTCCTGCGTGCTGACTCAGATTTGCAGCAATATGTGGGATTGCAGCTTTCGGACAGCGGTGAAATTCTGAAGATCCAAATTGATGAGTGGATGGTTATGGCGGTGAAAGGGTAACGGGTGCAAAAAACACGTAAGGATTGACGGAAGCCGGTGCGCTTCGTCAATCCCTACGTGTTTTTTTGTTGTGAAGCAGGAGGCGGCTTTCCGTTACCTCACCCATTTGTATTTTCGCTCCGGCCGGCCGACTGTACCGTATATCGTTTCAACCTCGACCTCGTGCACCGAGACGAGATATTCCAAGTAGCGGCGGACCGTGGAGTGGCTCATGCCGGCCGCCTCCGCGAATTCGTCCGCTCCGAGCGGCTCCGTCTGCGATCTGATCTTATCCCTCACAAGCTTCAGCGTCAATTTGTCGATTCCCTTCGGAAGCATATTCGCATCGGCCGTACCTTTGACGGCCTGCTGCGACATGAGCCGGCCCGACGGACGGAACAACCGGTCGACCTCGTGCTGCTCCATCGTTTGCCCGCTTCTGAGCTGTGCCGAGGTGGCGGCATATTGCTCGAGTGTGGCAGTAAACTTATCAAGCATGATGGGTTTGATAATGTATCCGTAAGCCCCCCCGTGGATGGCTCCGCTGACGGTTTCGGTATCGTTGGCTGCCGTAATCAGAATGACGTCGATGCCTTGATGCTTTTGCCGTAAGGTTCTCAGCAGGCCAATGCCGTTCATGTCCGGCAGAAACACATCGAGCAGGATCAAGTCGGGGACGTAGGCCTGGAGAAGCTCGAGTGCTTGCTCGCCGGTGCTGGCTTTCGCGATGATCCGAAATTGATTCAGCTTGCTCGCAAACTGTTCATAAATTTTCGCCGCAATGGGATCGTCCTCAACGATCATGACGGTTATGCTTTGATCTGTCATCAGGTCCACCTCGTTCTTCCAATCAGAGTGTCGTTGGTGTCATCTTGGGAAATACGACGGTAAAATGCGCGCCGCCGAGCTTACTGGTGTTGATAAACAAATGCCCGTTCATTGAATGCAGGGCATGTCGGACAATCGCAAGGCCGAGCCCGCGGTTCTCTCCCGGCTTGGAGGAGTAACCGCTGATAAAGATGGTGTCTTCCTTGTCGCGGGGGATTCCCGGACCGTTGTCCTCGATGTCGAATATGATATCATTGCCGAGGTCGGTGAACGATACCCGCACGACGGCTTCGTTCCTGCGATGCTCACGTGCCGCTTCCATGCCGTTATCGATCAGGTTGCCGATGATGGTGACCATCGTCTTCGTGTCCGTACCCGCCGGGACATCCATCAGCTCGCTGTCCGGATCGATTTCCAGCTGCACCTTGAGCTCTTTAGCACGGTTTGTCTTGCCAAGCAGACAAGCGGCGACAAGCGGGTCCCTCACCGAGCTGACGAGAAACTCGATTATGTCCTGCCGCTCCTTAACCTCTTCGGCGATCATCTCCGTCGCTTTGTCATAATGACCTAGGGTAAGAAGCCCGTAGATCGTGTTGAGCTTATTCAGATATTCGTGGGTTTGTGCCCGCATATTGTCGGAGAAGGCTTTGATCTTGGAAAACTCATCCGTCAGCTTCTCGATCTCCGATTCGGTGTAGAGCGTGAATACGGCACCCACGGCCCTATGGGCATGAAGGATAGGCTCGACATGGATGGCATATACCTCAGCCCCCCAAGTCACTCTTTGCTGACTGTAGCCCTGCTTGGTGACGAGACAGATCTCCATGGCGTTGCGCAGCGGCTGCGGAGTAAGCATATCCCCAATGGCCAGTTGATGCTTCTGTAACATCTCGCGAGCTGTCCGGTTCATCGTGACAATAACACCCTGCAGATTGACCGCAACGATGGAGTCACGAATCGATTCGAGTGTCGCATTCTTTTCCTGGAAAAGAAAGGCGATCTCCTCCGGCTCAAGGCCGAAGATCAGCTGCTTGATCCTTCTTGCGGTAAAATAAGCCCCGATCGAGCCTACGATCAGCATCAGTGAACTAAGACTGGCCACCTTCCAATGATATCCCTCGACCAGATCGTCAATCTGATTCGATAGGAAGCCTACGGAGACGATCCCGATGATTTCATCGTCCGCATTCAGGACGGGAGTTTTCCCCCGAAGGGACGGCCCTAATGAACCGACGGCCTCGGAGATAATAGATTCTCCCGAAAGCACCGGAGCATTATCGCCCCCGACCATCTCTTTGCCGATTTGCTCCGGATTGCTGTGAGAATACCGGATGCCCTGCTTATTACCCACCACGACATAGCTTGCACCGGTGGAGAGTCTCGTTTGCTCTGCAATCGGCTGGATCACCGATGAGGGGTCCGGAGACTCGAACGCTTTTACGATACGGGGATCCATAGCCGTCATTTTGGCTACGGTGAGCGCTTGCTGGCCGACATAGCGGGTTACGATCTGATCGAGCAATAAGGCGAATAAAGCACCGGAAAGAGCCATGCTGGCAAAGACAACGATCGAAATCAGAAGAACGATATGTGTAAGTAAGCTCCATTTGGATTTTTTGATTACATGCATAAGCTTCCTCACCAGGTTTAGAAGTTTTTTAGGTTTTTACTGCGTTCCTACCATTGTACTAAGAAAATGTATTCGCTTCCATAGCAAAAGGGTGGAAGCTGCCGTGAACAAAATGAACAAAATAGAAAAAATCACCGAAACAGTACGTCATATATGCATATAGTGTATTCTATTAATAGAAAACATGGGAAGAGGGGAATGTTACGATGGCGATTCGAAGCATGGATGTAAGAGAGCCTAGGAGGATTCACCGCAATTTATCGACGGCCCAGCTCGTAGAAGCGGCACTGCACCGTATGGAGGGGGTGCTTACGAGCAATGGAGCACTCCGAGTGTTGACAGGGAAATATACAGGTCGCTCGCCTAAGGACAAATATATTGTGCAAGAGAATCTTGTAACCGATTCCATAGATTGGGGGACGGTGAACCGTCCGATCTCACCGGAGCATTTCCAAGCGCTCTACCTGAGAGCCATGGACTATATGGCGGGTGAGGAGATGTATATTTTCGATGGCTTTGCCGGGACCGATCCGGAGTACCGGATGCCGATTCGGGTGGTCACCGAGTATGCCTGGCATAATCTGTTTGTAAGACAGCTGTTCGTTCGTCCGACCGAGGAGGAGCTTAAGCGCCACCGTGCGGAATTTACCGTCCTGGCACTCCCGGGTCTAAAGGCCGATCCGGAAAAAGACGGAACAGCATCGGAAACCTTCATCATCATTTCCTTCGAAAAGCGGGTCGTTCTTATCGGTGGAACCGAGTATGCGGGTGAGATGAAAAAGTCGATTTTCAGCGTACTGAATTACTTGCTTCCAAAACGGGGCGTACTGCCGATGCACTGCTCCGCTAATGTAGGAGAAGATGGGGATGTCGCACTCTTCTTCGGACTATCCGGCACGGGCAAAACAACCTTATCCGCAGATCCGGGCCGCCTATTGATTGGAGACGACGAGCATGGCTGGTCCGACCGCGGCGTATTTAACTTCGAGGGCGGCTGTTATGCCAAATGCATCGGATTGACCGAAGCGAAAGAGCCCCAGATTTATCAGGCGATCCGTTACGGCACCGTCCTGGAGAATGTTGCGTTGAAGGAAGGAGAAAGAGAGCCGGATTACGACAGTGCGGAATGGACGGAGAATACGCGGGCGGCGTATCCGATCGACTATATTCCGGGAGCCCTGCAGCAGGCAACGGCTGGGCATCCGAAGGTGATCGTGTTCCTGACAGCCGATGCCTTCGGGGTACTGCCGCCGATCGCCAGACTGACGAAGGAGCAGGCGATCTATTACTTCCTCTCCGGCTACACCTCGAAGCTGGCCGGTACCGAACGCGGCGTTACCCAGCCGGAAGCTACCTTCTCGACTTGCTTCGGAGCGCCTTTCCTGCCGCTTGCGCCAAGGGTATATGCCAACATGCTGGGACATAAAATTTCCGAGCACGGAGTCCGGGTGTACATGGTCAATACGGGCTGGACCGGCGGGCCGTATGGGGTAGGCAAACGAATTCCGCTCGCGTACACCCGCGCCATGGTAACCGCCGCGCTGAACGGCAGCATCGAGCAGGCTTCATTCCGGGAGGAGCCGATGTTCGGCCTGAGCCTGCCCGAGTCGCTTCCCGGCGTTCCTGACGAGGTGCTGCTGCCTAGATCGACCTGGTCGGACGGGACGGCTTACGATGTGAAAGCTGCGGAGCTTGCCGCACGGTTCCGCGAAAATTTCCGAAAATTCGAAGCATAAAAGGATTGGCCTTCCGATGAGGTTTTTCGGAAGGCCTTTTTGCCTTGATTCCATCACCTTCGACATTCCCAACAAAATTCCAACATTTATGTCATACATCCGTATCGCCCACAATATGATTTGTCTAGAACAATGTAAAGAGGTGAGCCGATGGCGGTCGTAAAAGCCAGGGACAGAGATATTGACATGTTGGCAAGGTTGCTTCGAGCCGAAGCAGTGGGCGAGGGCGAGCAGGGTATGCTCCTGGTTGGAAATGTTGGCATTAACCGAATCAGAGCGAATTGCTCCGATTTTAAAGGAATCCGGACAATCCCTCAAATGATCAACCAGCCTCATGCGTTTGAAGCGCTGCTTCATGGTATGTATTATCAAAAAGCAAGAGAACAAGAACGCCGTCTGGCGCGGCGTGCGGTCAACGGGGAGCGGTATTGGCCGGCTAAATTCTCTCTATGGTATTTTCGTCCGGGAACGGCGGAAGCTCCCGAGCCCTGTCCTCCGACATGGTACAATCAACCGCACGTAGGACGTTACAAGCTTCACTGCTTCTATGAGCCGACCGCAGAAGAATGTGAAGAAGTATATAGCACATTTTGATTTTTAGAGCGGGCAGGCTTTATTTAACTATAGGATCAAGTTTGTGTCTATCTCCGCGACGCAAATTTGGTCTTTTTTTTGTTTCGTTCTCTTTTTGGGGTTGTATATAGCTAGTAAGCCATTGGCGGTAGAAGACAAGCAGCAAGCCCTGAAGACAACCGTATATGAAAAAAGAGTAAAGATAGTTCCATTGCTTGTGAGTGTACACCTTGGCAAGCGCTCCGATCCATTCCATCCCGACACCGAGCAAGGAATAGCCAATAATCCAAGCGACGGTTGGCAACCCTTTAATGCGAAACCGACAATGGACGTAAACAAACATATAGGCGAAAGGACCGTAAACAAGGTGGAGGAAAACGTCCGACATTTCCAGCATCGGATAATCGTTAATGTCGTATAGCTCGAACGGCTTTACGGCTAGAGTCGCGTCCCATAGTTTAGGGACGGTAATGCCGAATAATATGATCAACAGGCTGACCGGCAAGGGGAATTGCTTTTTTAGCAGCAGAACGGCTCCATACCCGGCAAGCAGTCCAGCGATGATAAACCACTCGTTGGCGTCGAAGTGTTTCGGAAACGGCAGAAAACTCAAGACGGTTTCAGCTCCTTCCGGATCATTCGTCGAAATGCGGACATGCACCACGCGTTCATTCCCAGCATCGCGAACCAGGCGAAGGAGGACCCATAATTTCCCGCTTCGGTATACTGAATTATGCCTGTCCAACGAAATATTTGTTGAGCAAAAACGAGCACCACCCCGCTGAGAATAAGCACTATGAAACCAGTTCGCAGAGTGGATCTAACGAAAATTTCTAAAAAAAGCAGGATGAGAATTGGGAACAATACGAAGCGGACTGTTACCGATGCAGCGAGTTTATCCGGTTCAATGGGTAAGGATACCAGTTTCATATTGGTGAAGATGCTGAACAGATATGTATATAAGTAAATAAAGACGATTGCGTTGAACCAAAGCTCGAGTAAGTGAAGCCGTTTCGGAAGATAGGCGAAAACGAGGACGACAATCAACGTCGCAACTAGATACGTTCCTAAAACCACTCGTAATCACTTCCCCCAAGACAAAGTTTTTTAGGGATAGTGTGATCTTCGATTCACAGGGTTATTCCATAACTTGCAAAATAAAGCGTCCGCTTGGGACAAAGTTTGGCATTTCTGTCCCAAGCAGACGCGATTTATTATGTTATCCCGGCAAGCTCCTTTCGATTAGGGGCTTGAGGAGGCTCTTCCAGCCATTCCCTTTCGATCAGCAGATCTGTCACATCTTTACCATACTGCATGACCTCAACCATAAGCTTGGAATATTCCCCAATCAAATCAAGACGAGTAGTCATCGAGATGGCATTTCCAAGAAAAGAGAGAGCAGCGGAATTAAGCAGGTTGATAAGAGTAAGAATTAATTTGTCAGAGAAAGGAGATACCGTTGATGTCGTAACTTCCGTATTCACCATAATAGTTCCGAGCAAATCGTCTTGTATAAACTTTTCATTGATAAATTGGATTTGTTCCGTCGCCATTTCCTTGCCTCTTATCAAAAGGCGTTTGATCTTCTCGTCCTTGACCACTTGAATGAATGCTGTAAGAAGGATCAGTCCGAAGTAGTTTCTCTCAATATTGAAGAACATTTCGGAAATTTCCATTACATTTAGCTGTCGCTGAGGCCCGAACCACTTGGACAGGAAGTTTTCTTTCTTTTTTATATAGCTGGCATGGTCAGGATAAGGAATCATCGGCGGTCGATCGTAAATCCCCTTGTTTAACATAAGCGTGACGGATTTGTTGTACAACTCGGCCGTGGAGTGCAGACACTGTGTGTAATAGCTTCTTACATCCTCACGAGCAACATTAGACAGATACATGGCATATTTCGTCAGGCCAATCCGACTCATGGCATAAACATAGCTCAGAGGGAAGAGATCGAAAAAGAGAGGGGGAGCTGAAACATGAACATCAGCATCAGAAAAACCAATAGGGATAGGGAACGTTTCCTTTTCAAAAAGATGTTGAATCGTTTGCAAGTGAGTTTGAGCTAAAGTTAACGATTGTTCAAGAAGCGCCTTCGCTTCATCGTCCTCAGTAATCTGCAGTAGATACTTGGAAAGACATACCGAAATACTATCATTAATATAGGATGTCCATAATGATGATAATTCAGTCGACGACAATCCCACTACATGAGTACCTGCCATTGAATACAACTCCTGTTGTTAAAATATTTGAACTTACATTTCCCCTTATACGTTCAAATTATTTCTTTTTTTTCATTTCCATTGATACAAGCGAGGATTCCTGATCCACCCGATCAAGGATGCCGCTTCATAATCGATTCGTTCGATTGTTGGCGTACTCTTATTTTTTTGATAGGATAAGATTTCAGAGAATCGTGTAACGCGATATCCGCTTAAATCCCCTATGATAAAGAGGCAACAACACAACAAGCTGACCATTGGAAAGGGGAACGATAGAAATGAAGAAAAAGCTTCTTATGCTTTGCGCTCTGATGCTGGCGGCGGGTAGTGTCATTGCCTGTTCGAAGCAGGAGACCGGTGCAACGGCTCCAAAGGCGGGAGAGCCTGCAGCTTCCGGGAACGTGAATGATATTAGTGAAAAGCTGACGATTACCTGGATGTCTCAAGCCTTCCAAGGCGGGGGCTGGCCGGAAGATCATCCGATGATTCGAGAAATCAACAAGAAATTTAATGTCGACCTGAAGATTCAATGGGTGCCCTTCGCAAACTATAAAGAGAAGCTGAACGTTCTGGCGGCCTCCAATGAGTTTCCGGACGTTTTCTACATCCTGCACCCTGAGTTCAATAAGTGGAAGAAGCAGGGGCTGTTCTACGACATTCAACCGGTCCTGAAGGATTATCCGAATCTCGCGAAAATTCCGCAAGGACCTCTGACGGTTCTTAATCCTAAAGGGAAAGTACTCGGGATCCCGTACTATCTCACGGAAGCGAGGGATTCGTATGCGGTTCGCGAGGATTGGCTAAAAAATCTGGGGATGTCCTCCCCCAAGACCGTTGATGAGTTCTATGAAGTTGCGAAGGCGTTCGCAACAAAGGATCCGGACGGCAACGGCAAGCAGGATACGATCGGATTCTCCTTCTACATCGATCCAACGGAAAATATGCTTCGGGATATTGAGTTTCTTCAGGCTAGCTTCGGTTTGTCGAGACTATGGAAGGAGGAAGGCGGCAAGCTGGTGCCTTACCAAACGCAGGTGGAGGAGTGGAAACATTTCATGACCTTCATGAATAAGGCGTACAATGAAGGCGTATTGGATAAGGATTTTGCCGTAAACAAGGTTCGCTCTACGATTGAGAAGTTCGAGGGGAACAAGGTAGGTTTCACCATCCTGAACCCGAACGACTACAACAACACGAAGAAAGCGGTCCAGAAGCTCGTTCCGACCGGTGTCGTCACACCGATTGAGCCGCCAAAGGGACCGACAGGCTTGACGGCAACACCTACTTTTGACATCCTCTACAAGCAGGTCATCAACAACAAGATCGACGAGAAGAAGAAGCGCCGTATCCTTATGATCATGGATTACTTCCTGTCCCCAGAGGGTTCTGATTTCATCAAGCACGGTATCGAGGGCGTCCATTACAAGAAGATTTCCAATGATAAGTATGAGAAGCTCGAGGCAGCGGACAAGGACCGTCAGAATCTGATCAATAACTGGATTCTCCGTCCGTTCGATCCGGGGATCCAGATGTACAAATGGGAGGACCCTGCCTACCACAAGGTTATGCGTGACATGTTCGCGATGAACGAGAAGTTCAAGTGGCCGAATCCTGCAGCGGGACTGGAGTCCGAGACCTTCAACCGAAGCGGAGGGAACCTGAACGTGAAGTTCATGGAGACCGTGTCCAAGATCATCATGGGCCGCGAGCCGGTATCCGCGATAGAGAAAGCATCCCAGGACTGGCTGGCAAACGGCGGCAGCAAGATCATTGAAGAAATCAACAAGTCATACAAGGAATAGGCAATTTGCTTAAACTCCCCTTAGCACCTAGGCTGAGGGGAGTTTTTTTGCACATATACGATTGTATCAGGAATCAGAGAATCGGATAACGACGAATGTAATCGCACCCTATATGATGAAGAGGAAGACTTGACTGCACTTACTATATTGAGAAAACGGAGCTGAAACGAATGAGAATATTGTTTCTTGATTTGGATTCTACAAGCCCGGATCACCTTGGCTGTTATGGCTACCAACGGAACACTTCGCCGAATATCGATCGTATCGCCGCGGAAGGCGTGCGTTTTACGAATTATTATACCTCCGATGCTCCCTGCGCCCCGTCCCGGACGGCGCTGATGAGCGGCAAGTTTGGTATTAACAATGGCCTTGTCGGACATGGCGGTACGGCAGGGGATATGAAGCCGGAGGGACGCGAGCGTGAGCTCATGGGCAAGCTGACACGCGGGGGCTCACTTCCTTCCTACCTGAATCTCGTAGGAAATCTGAACACGGTGCTGATCAGTCCGTTCCCGCAGCGGCATTCCACCTTCCACTTTTACGCAGGCTTTAATGAGATCATGAACACGGGAGGCTATGGCAACGAATCCGCGGAGGAAGTTACCCCTACGGCGCTGGATTGGATTGAGCGCAATGCATCGAAGGATGATTGGTTCTTGTACATCAACTACTGGGATCCGCACACCCCATACCGCGCACCTGCGGAGTTCGGCAATCCGTTCGAGAACGATCCGCTGCCGGAGTGGCTGACGGAGGAGGTGCTTGAGAGGCATAAGAAGCTCGCAGGCTCCCACAGCGTGCATGAGCTGAATATCGATTATCGGGAGAAAACCTACACGAATTCGACCAGCCCGGTATTCCCTCGTTATCCTGGCGACATTATGAACATGGATGACATGAGACGCATGATCGACGGCTACGACTGCGGAATCCGCTATATGGACGAGCATCTCGGCCGTTTGTTCGCAGCACTCGAGAAGCAGGGTGTGATGGAGGACCTTATCATTCTGATCTCCGCCGACCACGGCGAGAACATGGGACAGCTCGGCATCTACGGAGAGCACGCCACGGCGGATCAAGGCACCTGCCGCATTCCGATGATCATCCGCTGGCCGGGTATGAAGCAGGGAATTGTGGACGAGGGGCTGCATTACCATCTCGACCTGCTGCCGACATTTGCAGAGATGTTTGGCGGACCGGCCGCTCCTGAGTGGAGCGGGTCGAGTTATGCTCAAGCTTTGAAGGAAGGCACTAACTGCGGCCATGACTACCTGGTTGTATCCCAATGTGCACATGTGGCGCAGCGAAGTGTCAGGTTCGGTGACTGGATATACATCCGTACGTATCACGACGGCTTCCATCTGTTCGACGAGGAGATGCTGTTCAACCTGAAGGAGGATCCGAAGGAGCAGAACAATGTAGCCGCCGAGTATCCGCAAGTGTGCCGTGAGGCTGTGTACTATTTGAACCAATGGCATGATGCTGCGATGCGTAAAAACACCGATGCCGTTGATCCACTGTGGACGGTTATTAAAGAAGGAGGTCCGTTCCACGCGCGAGGCTATTTGAAAAATTACATTGAACGGCTGGAGGAAACGGGCCGCGGCGAGCTCGTGCCGGAGCTGGTCCGCCGACATCCGAATGAATTCCCTCAGGAGCCAAGCGCCTTCTACGGTGAGATGATGGCTCGAATCAGCGCCAAAATGATGAAGAAGTAGGGGGAATTGCCATGAGCACGAAACCGAATATTCTCTGGATCTCGCTGGAGGATACGAGTCCCCGCTTCGGCTGCTACGGGGATTCGCTTGCCAGGACACCGAATATCGATAGGCTTGCTCAGCAAGGGCGGCTGTACCGCAATGCCTTCGCGACGGCGGGGGTTTGCTCCCCCAGCCGATCCGCGGTCATTACCGGCATGTACCCGACCTCCATTGGGACACATCATATGCGAACGGAGCATGTGAATCCGAATACACCGGAGCTGCCGACCCCTTACCTGGCGGTACCCCCCGCTTACGTCAAGACATTTACGGAATATTTGCGGGCCGACGGCTATTATTGTACGAACAATTGGAAGACCGATTACAACTTTGAGTCGCCGCTGACCGCATGGGATGAGAATGGGAAGCAGGCCCATTGGCGCCATCGGGCGCCGGGACAGCCTTTCTTCGCGGTGTTCAACCATATCCTCACCCACGAAAGCAGCATGTGGGGCGATTTGTTCCGTAAGATGCTGCACCCGGAGCAAGGAACGGAACGTCCGCTCATCACCGACCCGGATCAGGTGAAAGTGCCGCCCTATCTTCCGGATACGCCGAAATCGCGGGAGTCGCTGGCCCGGTATTACGATCTGATCGAGGAGGCGGATCACTATGTCGGCGAGCTTCTGAAGCAGCTGGAGGAGGATGGACTGGCGGAGAACACGATCGTATTCCTCTGGAGCGATCACGGGGAGGGCTTACCGCGAGCGAAGCGCTGGCCTTACGATGCGGGTATCCGTGTTCCGCTCATCGTACGCTGGCCGGGGGTGCTGGCTCCCGGAGAGGTGTCGGAGCAATTGGTCAGCCTGCTCGATCTCGGACCGACGGTACTCTCGGCTGCCGGGGTGACGCGGCCGTATCATCTGGCGGGCCGGCCGTTCGCCGGAGCGGAGGCGGAGACGAGGGAATTTATCTTCGCGACCCGCGACCGCTATGACGAATCGTATGATATGGTCCGTGCGGTGAGGGATCAGCGGTTCAAGTACATTCGTAATTACCATCCGGAGATGCCCTATTTGCCATGGATCCGCTTTAGCCACCAGCATCAGATGTTCCAGGAGCTGTGGAGGCTGCAGCTTGCCGGAGAGCTTGAAGAGAAGCAGCAGCTGCTTATGCAAACGAAACGGCCGGCGGAGGAGCTGTATGATTGCGAGGAGGATCCCTATGAGACTCGCAATCTAGCCGGGGACCCTGCGTACCGAACTACGCTGGAGCGGATGCGTACGGAGCTGGATGCTTGGCGTGCCAAGTACGATGTGTGGGGAGATGTGCCTGAATCGCAGATGGTCACCCAGATGTGGCCAGGCGGACAGCAGCCGCAGACGGCGGCGCCGCTCTTCATCCCGATCAATAGCGGGCTGCCGGGGCTGATCCCTGCAAAGGAAGGCAGCTATGCGGAGCCGACGGCGGTGCTGCTGCATTGCGCCACACAAGGCGCATCGATCGCTTACACGACGGATGAAGGCGAGGAACCGAGGTGGAAGCTGTACACGGGTCCGATCGTACTGCCCGAGGGCTCGCTCGTGCTGCGTGCGAAGGCGGTGCGTATTGGCTACAAGGACAGTGATGAGGTGAATGCTTCGTTTGCTGTGGAATATACTCACGAAGGGGTGGATCTCAGTTGAATATTCAAGAAATCATGGAAAAATTGACGATCGAGGAAAAAATCAGCCTGCTGGCCGGGGGCTCATTCTGGACAACACAGGCAGTGGAGCGTGTAGGGCTTCCGTCGATTATACTAACCGACGGTCCGCACGGACTAAGGCTGTCCATGGGTACGAACCCAGGGCAGATGCTGATGAATACGCAGCCGGCGACCGCCTTCCCCATTGAAGCGGCCATGGCGGCAACGTGGAACGAAGCGCTGATTGAGGAGATGGGTGCCGTCATTGCAGAGGAATGCCAATACTACGATGTCGGCATATTACTCGGACCCGGTATGAACGGCAAACGTTCGCCGCTGGGCGGACGCAATTTTGAGTATTTTTCCGAAGACCCTTATTTGACCGGCCGCATGGGTAATGCGTTCGTAAAGGGTGTGCAGTCCGGCGGGGTGGGTACGTCAATCAAGCATTTTGTCGCCAATGAGCAGGAAACGAATCGGATGGTCGTCAGCTCCGAGGTGGACGAACGAACGCTGCGCGAGCTGTATATGCTGCCCTTCGAGATGGTAGTCGGGGAGGCGAAGCCGTGGACGGTGATGTGCTCCTACAATAAGGTGAATGGCACGCATATGGCGAACAATGACAAATACCTGAATGGTGTGCTTAAGCAGGAATGGGGCTTCGAGGGGCTGGTCATGTCGGACTGGGGAGCGGTAGGAGATAAGGTGGCGTCGGTTCAGTACGGATTAGACCTGGAAATGCCGGGACCAGGCGCCCGCAGTGCGGAGGTGCTGGAGGCGTACCGTAACGGACAGATCACCGATGAGCAGCTGGATGACCATGTCCGCCGCATTCTCGGAGTCATTGCGCGCGTACTGGAGAATAAGCGGGATGTCAGCTCCATTGATGTGGAGCAGCATCATGGCATGGCGCGCAGGGTGGCGGAGGAAGCTATCGTATTATTGAAGAATGACGGAAACGTGCTGCCGCTGACCAAGGGTGCGAAGGTAGCTGTAATCGGTGCGTTCGCGAAGGAGCCGCGCTTCCAGGGCGGCGGCAGCTCCCATATGAATCCGGCGATGCTGGATAGCCCGCTGGAGGAGATCTCCAAATACGCAGACACCGTTTATGGCGCCGGTTATGACGAGAAAGGCAGCGACGAGCTCCTGAAGGAAGCTTGCACGCTTGCGGCGGGCCGGGATGCAGTTGTCATTTTCGTGGGCACGACGGAGATCATTGAGAGCGAAGGGTATGAGCGGGAGGACCTGAACCTACCGGTAAGCCATACACGCCTGATCGAGGCAGTGGCCAAGATCAACCCGAATGTCGTGGTCGTTGTGAACAGCGGCTCAGCTACAGACATCGGTAAGTATGAAAGCCGGGTAAAGGGGATTGTGCAGGCTTGGTTGCCTGGTCAAGCCGGCGGTTCGGCGATCGCGAATGTATTGTTCGGAGAGGTAAATCCGTCGGGCAAGCTGACGGAGACATTCCCGCTGGCGCTTGAGCATAACCCGTCCTACCTGTCGTTCCCGGGCAATGTGAAACAGGTCGTCTACACAGAAGGCATCTATGTAGGATATCGTTATTACGATACCAAACTTTTGGACGTGAAGTATCCATTCGGCTTCGGATTGTCCTATACATCCTTCGAGTACTCGAATCTTCGGTTATCCAACTCCCGTCTGACGGATGGCGATGTACTGAAGGTAACGGTAGATGTGACCAATGTGGGTGCTCGTTCGGGCAAAGAAGTCGTGCAGGTCTATGTCCGGGACATTAAGTCCTCTGTGCCCAAAGCGCTGAAGGAGCTGAAGGGCTTCGCTAAGGTTGATCTGGCCCCGGGTGAAACCAGGTCGGTGGAGATCGAGCTGAACGAGCGGGCATTCTCTCATTACGTCGAGCATCTGGGACGGTTCGCAGTAGAATCGGGCGAGTTCGAAATTCAGGTGGGCGCGTCTTCCCGGGACATACGCTTGCTCGAGAAGGTAACGTACACTGCGTCGGAGGACGTGCGTGAGCCGCTTACTCTGCTGCATTCCCTGCAGGAGTGGATGCGGGACGACCGCCATGCGGCTAAGGTGCAGCGTGTCATGGCGCAGCTGAATATTAGCTCTGACAATCCGATGTATCCACTGTTCTTGGGGATGCCGATCCGGAAGATTCTTGGCTTCCTCTTCTCCATGGGGTACCCGCAGGAGGTCATCGCCGAACTGAACGGTTTGTTCGGTTTGGATGAAGGCTCCGGCAAGCAGGAAGCAGTACGATAAAGGATGACGACAGCCCTCGGTTATGGAGGGTTGTTTTCATTTAGTTATACCAATGCGGCAACGGCTCGGCTGGTTCGGTTGACAGCCGTCCGCCCGGCTCGCTATAGTGAAGCTAGATAACGATATCCGGTCGTTCGGCTCCCGTAGCTGAGCGCTGATCAAGGGGGCATCAAATGTATCACGTACTGGTGGCTGAGGATGAGCATTGGATCCGAAGCGGGATCGTCGAGATGGTGGACCGGATTGGCGGCGGTTTCAAGGTAACCGGAGAAGCCGGGGATGGTGCGGAGGCATGGAACCTGATACAGGAGCTCTGTCCGACTGTGCTGATCACCGATATCATGATGCCGAAGCTCGACGGACTGTCACTTCTCAAGAAGATTGATGAGATCAAATTTCCCATAGTGAGTATTATTGTAAGCGGTTATGATAACTTCTCGTACGCACAGCAGGGCATTCGGTATGGCGTCTCGGAATATTTGCTGAAGCCGGTGCGTGAGGACGCGCTGAAGGAGGCGCTTGAACGTTCGCTGCAGCGGTTGGAGCTGTTGCATCCGGCTCATGACCAGCTGATGCGCATCCAGGAGTTTATTGAGCGAATCCCCTCCATGGATACGCAGCAGGCGGTGACGGAACAGGCGCAGCTGGTCGCCACGATTCAGAAAAACCGAAGCAGTCATCCGAGCACGAAGCTGGGGCTGCTGCGCATGCTGGCAGGGAAGCTGAAAGACCTGCTCGACTATACGTACCCTGAGCTGGAACGAAGCGCTCCTGCGAATGAGCATACAGAGGAAGCGCTGAAGCGGCATGTCCAGCAGCTTGTCGAACAGTGGTGTCAGTTTGGACAGCAGCAGCAGCAGCACAAGCGATCCTTCCGGCTTGTTATGAAGAAGGCCTGCGACTACGCGGAGACGAAATATATGCAGGAGATCAGCCTCACGCAGATTGCAGATTACGTAGGGCTCAGCGTATCCCACTTCAGTGCGTTGTTTAAGCAGCATGCCGGTGATTCCTTTGTCAACTACTTGAATAAGGTTCGTATCGACAAGGCCAAACAGCTGCTGCTGGAACCGGACCTGAAAATTTACCAGGTTGCCGATATGGTCGGATTTTCCTCCTTGCCTTATTTTAACCGGGTCTTTAAAAATGTTACGGGGTTGTCCCCCAACGAATACCGCAAGGGAATGGGGATATAAGCATCGTCATCCCGGAGAAGAAGGTAGCACTTATGAGACAATTTTGGCATCGATTTCCGATCAAGGTCAGCATGGTTATATTGTTCCTGGCGATCAGTCTCCTGTCGATGGTGCTCATGGGCATGATCTCCCATATCAATTACAGCAATGCGGTTGTAAAGGATTTCCACACCGTGACCGATGAGGCGACGAAACGGCTGCATCACCATCTGGAATTTTACTTCGAGCAGCTATCGCGTACGACCAAAGCCCTGCTTAAGGACGAGCTTATACAGCGATGGTATGAGGGGAATCAGGGGCTAACCCCGTTTGATTTAGAGGATATGGAATCGCTGCTGCGGCGCCATGTATCCTTCAATTACAATGAAATCACGGGGATCTTCCTGATTTCTCTGGACAAGCGAATCTTCTCCTCCCGAACCTATCAATCCATAGTTACGGACTACACGACCGAGCCATGGTATACCATTCCGTTTTCGGAGCAGCGGGTGCTCGTACCTACTCATAAGATCACTTATCCGCAGCAATCGGGAATGTCGGTCATTTCGATGATGAATCCGGTATACAGCAATGCAACGCTGGAGCCCGTCGGCTTCTTCGTCATGGATTTGTCTCTGAAGGAGATTGAAGCCACCTTGGAACGCTCGCGTTTGGGCGAATCGGGGCAATTCATGATTCTTTCGACAGAGGATACGATCGTATATCATCCCAGGTCGGAATGGCTCGGCCGCAAGCTCGGGGATACGCCGCTAGGGCGGATGGCCGTACCTGCAGAGGGGGGAGTCGGCATCCAGGAGCTGGACGGCAAGCGAATGCTGGTTTCCACCAGCAGCTCCAAGGTGCTCGGTTGGCGCGTCGTAGCGATGGTCCCGTTCGACGAGATGGCCAGCGGGCTGTATTCAGCGCGGAATGCGACGTTGGTTGCCTTTGTTTTGATTGCAGTGATGGTCATTCTTGTGGTGCCGATGGTATCGAATCTGTTCGTTCGGCCGGTGCTGCATCTCAAGTACAACATGAACCGAGTATCACAGGGTGATTACTCGACACGTACAGAGATTCGGCAGGGCGAGAACGAATTTCAGAAGCTGAACTACAGCTTCAATAAGATGGTGGACCAGCTGAATGAGCAAATGGAGACGATATCGGATCTGAAGGTTCGCGAGGTGCACATGAAACTGAGGCAGAAGGAAGCCTATATTCAAGCGCTGCAGAATCAGATCAATCCGCATCTTCTGTACAATTCACTGGATGTTATTAAGAGCATCGGATACCTTAATAACGACGATCTGGTTGTGAGCATGGCCGGAAATTTGGCTGATGTGTACCGGTATACCGCCAAGATATCGGACAACGAGGTTACGCTGAAGGAGGAGCTCTCCATCCTTGAAAAATATCTCGAGATTACGCATATTCGTTTTCCTAAAAAGTTCATTAGCCGCATCACCGTGAATCCGAAATTCCATAATTGCTTGCTCGTCAAGCTGTCTGTGCAGCCGCTTGTGGAAAATGCTGTGAAATACGCGGTGGAGCCAAGGGCCGGAGATGCGGCGATCCTGATCAGCGCATACGACGATAAGGATGATCTTGTGATTGAGATTGCAGATAATGGCGACGGTGTTCCGGAAGAGAAGCTTGCGGTAATAGAGGAACACCTGAAGCTGATATCGGAACACGCGAACGAGCAGGAATTTATTCGCAGTGAATCGCTTGGCGTTGTGAATGTCCATGCGCGGCTGTTGTTGAAATACGGCGAGGGCTACGGACTGAAGCTGGATTCGTTCCCGGGACGAGGAACCGTCGTATCGATCCGGATCCCGCTGCACTATCGCAGCGAGTGAAACAAAACCTCACGAAACCGTGTGGCTGGGGTTACTAAGGATTTTTAGATTAACACAAGATTCAGACGCAATAAAGCCGCCTTGATAGCTGCCTATCGAAGCGGCTTCTTTTTTATGTCTGTTATCATTCGAGCGGGGACTGAAATGTTATAGCGCAGCTGGAGGTTTAGAAATCAGAGGATTGTGTAACGACGAAATCGGCTACTGCGCTTATGATGAGGACATAGCAAAGGTAATGACACTACAGGAGGGAACAATTATGCGAGCAGAATCGACAGTCGAGCTTGTCCGACCTAAGGCGCAGGTGAAGCGCAGCGCAGCCTGGAAGGAGTGGAAGCGGGGGATGCCTCTATACTTCATGATCTTGCCAGGGTTATTATTTTTCTTAATCTTCCGATACTTGCCAATGGGAGGCATCATTATTGCATTTCAGGACTTTAGTCCGTTCGCGGGCTTCACTGGCAGTGAGTGGGTTGGCTTCGCCCATTTCCAGCGATTGTTCAGTGAGCCGGACTTTTGGTCCCTATTGAGCAACACACTGATTCTGAGTGCGCTGAACCTGTTCTTGTTTTTCCCGGCTCCGATCCTGATCGCGGTTGTCTTGAACGAAGTTCGTATCGCCTGGTTCAAGAAATTCGTCCAAACCGCCGTCTACATGCCGCACTTCCTGTCGTGGGTGGTTGTTGTAGGGATTACGGTCATCCTCTTCGCCACGCAGGACGGTGCCATCAACAAGGGTCTCGCCAATGCCGGCTTTGAGCGAATTGAACTGATGACCGACCCGGATTACTTCCGTATTGTATATATCCTGCAGAGCATCTGGAAGGAAGCTGGCTGGAACGCGGTCATCTTCCTAGCGGCGCTGGCCTCCGTTGACCCGACGCTGTACGAAGCAGCTGTCGTAGATGGAGCAAATCGGTGGAAGCAGCTATGGTATATTACGCTCCCGGCGCTGCGTGCAACCATTATCATCTTGTTTATTCTCAGATTGGGACATGTCATGGATATCGGCTTCGAACATATTTATCTGATGCAAAATTCCCTGAACCTTTCCGTTTCCGACGTGTTCGATACGTATGTGTACCGGGCCGGCGTATTGCAAGGGGAGTTCAGCTTCACCACTGCCGTAGGTTTGTTCAAATCGGCGATAGGTCTGACCCTGATTCTGCTCGCCAACAAGCTCTCCAAGAAAATTGGAGAAGAGGGGGTATATTAGTATGAACGCATTCGACGCACGCGGAAAGGATCCTGTATTCAGCTCCCTCATTTATGGGATTATGGTTTTGTCACTCCTTATCATCGCAGTCCCTTTCATCTATGTCATCTCCAGCTCCTTCGCAACGGAGCATGAGATTATGTCCCGCGGATTCTTCATCTTCCCGCATGAATGGTCGATCGAGGCTTACGGCTATTTGTTAAGCAATGCAGACTTCAAGACCGCTTTCGGCAATGCGGTTACCATTACGGTTACCGGTACTGCCATTAACATTCTGCTGACGAGCCTAATGGCCTATGGACTTTCCAAGAGCTGGCTGCGCGGGCGTCGTACGATGAACTTTATGGTGCTCTTCACGATGATCTTCGCCGGGGGGATGATCCCAACCTACCTGGTCGTTAAGGAGCTTGGGCTGCTTAACAGCTATTGGGCACTGTATCTGACCAGCGCGATCGCACCGTTTAACCTTATCGTAATGCGCAGCTTCTTTCAGAATATACCCGGGGAGCTGGAGGAATCGGCACGGATCGACGGCTGCTCGGAGCTGAGATTGTTCTGGCAAATCGTCATGCCATTGTCCATGCCTGCTGTGGCGACGTTCACCCTGTTTTACGCGGTTCACAACTGGAATACTTACTTCTATGCCATATTGTTCCTAAATAACTCACAAGACATGCCGCTTCAGGTGTTCCTGCGTCAAATGCTGATCGAGACCGATTCCGGCATGTCCGATGATGCGGGGGGCTACTCTTATACTCCGGCGGTGAAGATGGCAGCGGTCCTGATTACCGCAGTGCCGCTCCTGGTAGTTTATCCTTTCCTGCAAAAGTACTTTAACAAGGGAATGCTGATGGGTTCGGTCAAGGGGTAAGCAAGGGTAAGCAAGGGTAAGCAGACGAATAGGTATAACATTAAAAAGGAGATATGAAGATGAACCAGAGCCCCGATATTCTTGTCTTTCTGAGTGATCAGCACCATGCTAAATATGCAGGCTACGTCGGCCATGATACGGTACGGACGCCGCATATGGACCAGTTAGCGGAGGAAGGAACGGTGTTCGAGGCTGCATATACGTCATGTCCCCTGTGCGTCCCTTCCCGCATATCCATGCTGACCGGACAGCTGCCGGAAAAAACCGGCGTTTACGATAACAACGGCGCCCTCGGCGGTGATCAGGCGACGTTCCTCCATGGTATTGCCGCTGCGGGTTATGAGACTGTGCTGTGCGGTCGGATGCATTTTCTCGGAGATGACCAGCGCCATGGCTTCACAAGGCGGATAATGGGGGAGATGACGCCTCTCTATTGGGGACGCTACGGACCGCACCGTAAGGATCTCGGACCCTACGTCGGCACGATGGCGAACCAGAGCCTGAAGATCGTCGGCGGAGGCACCTCTCCCGTGCTGGAGTACGATAAGGCCGTCATCAGGGCTGCCCTGGAGTACCTGCAGCAGGAGCATCACAAGCCGCAATGTATTGTTGTCGGCACCTACGGCCCCCATCATTCGTTCGTGGCGCCGCCGGAACTTTATCAGCATTACAAGCCGGTTGCCGGAGTCCCGGATTCGTTCTACCGGGAGAACGGGCACCCTGCACTGCAGGAGCTGCACGAACAGTTCCAAGCGCTGAACGAGGAGAACCTGATCAAGGTTCGGGCTGCGTACCTCGGTATGATCGAGACGATTGATGGGCAGCTCGGCGAGGTGCGAAGCGCGTGGCGGGAGTATCTCAAGCGAAGCGGGCGGCCAGGGGTGTTCGTGTATATGTCCGATCACGGGGAGCAGGCGGGAGAACAGCGACTTCTCGGAAAGAGCACCTTCTACGAGGGCTCGGCTGCGATCCCGATGATGATCTCCGGTCATGGGGTCATCGCAGGTCGCCGCGTCTCGCAGCCGGTCAGCATCATGGACCTTGGTCCCACGCTGTGCGAATTCGCCGGTGCAGATACACCGCCCAGACCGGATGGGATCAGTCTGAAGCCGCTGATTGCCGGAGGACCTGAGTCCGATCGTTATGTTATCAGTGAATGCATGGCGAATGTGGACGGCAAGCCGGTGCCGGGCAGAATGCTTCGTTGGAGGCAGTGGAAGTACGTTTCGTATGCAGCACTCGATTCTCATGATATGCTGTTCGACCTGAGCGCCGACCCTTGTGAGTTGAACAATTTGGCCGCCGATCGTACCGATATCGCACAGTCACTCCGTGACACATTGTATCAATCGTGGAATATCCCGGCGATTGTTGAGAAGCATACCGCCAAGGTAGAGCATCATCGGCTGTTGTCCAAGTGGGGATACATCGTTGATGTGGCCGAGCCGGAGCGGTGGCCAGTGCCTAAGGAGGCTACGGCGCTTCCGGTGGTGGAATAAGGGAGGCCAGAGCATGAAACCCATATCCTGGCTGCTGCTTGGACAGATCTTCTGGTCCTTCTTCAAGATTGGTCCTGTTACCTTCGGCGGAGGTTATGCGATGATACCGTTGATTGAGCGTGAGGTCGTGGAGAAGCGTAAGTGGGTCAAAAACAAGGATATTGCGGACATCTTCGCTATATCCGAGTCGATTCCTGGCGCTATCGCAATTAATTCGGCCTCCTTCGTCGGCTTCCGCATTGCAGGAATTCCCGGTGCTCTCGCTGCAATGACCGGGGTGCTGCTTCCGACCTTTCTTATTGTTATCGCCTTGTGTATCCTCTTCTTGCAGGTGCAGCATCATCCCAAGATCGTGGCTGCCTTCCAGGGCATACGTGCAACTACCGTCGCCTTAATCGTCTATGCGGGCATCAAAATCGGCAAGACTGCCGTTCTGGACAAAACAACGCTTATGATTGTGATGGGTACGGTGATCGCTATGCTGTTCGGACATATGAACCCGATCCTCATAATCGTAGCAGGCGCTTTGCTTGGAATAGGACTCGTCGTTTTGAAGAACAGACTGGGTATGAAGGTGCCCCTAGACGATGAAGAGCATACGGAGGAGGCTGGAGCACCACGATATAAATATACGGATTATTACGTTGGCGACGGCATCTAGGCGAAAGGAGCTGCTTCCTATGATGTATTGGGAGCTATTTATCACATTTCTCATGATCGGGTTCGTCTCCTTTGGTGGAGGCTATGCCATGATACCTGTCATCGAACGGCAGGTGACCGCGCATGGCTGGATGACCATACAGGATTTTACCGACGTCATTGCGGTAGCAGGCATGTCTCCCGGTCCGATTGGAACGAACAGCGCGATCTTTGTGGGTTACCAGGTCGCGAAGCTGCCGGGAGCCATCTTCGCTGCAGCGGGTATGGTGCTTCCATCGTTACTTATTGTGATTCTCGCAGGGCTTTTTTTCAGCAAGATCGACCGCAACCGATGGGTTCAATCTGCATTTTACGGACTTAGGCCGATAGTTACGGGATTAATCTTCTATGGAGCCGTCCGCTTTGCTATCAGTAACCATATCATCGGCGAGCTGAACGGGGCGACGCTCGTCGCCATGCTTTTCTTCGCCTGCTCCTTGCTGGCGCTTTTGAGATTCAAGATGCATCCGTTCTTCGTCATCATGATCTCAGGGCTCACAGGGATTGCTGTGTACAGCTAAGATAATGGAGGAGGGTTGGTTCATATGGAAAAAAGGTCCTGCTGCTCCATATCCAGAACGAGCAATGTAACTACCATTGGTAAGCAGGAGACATTCTTCTCATCTAGGAGCAAATCCGCAGAAATCTTAGATATGGTTAGGCTGCCGGGGGGGACCTTCCTGATGGGCACTGAGGACGAAGAGGGCTTCCCCTCGGACGGAGAAGGGCCCATCCGCAGTGTTACGGTACACCCTTTTTCTATTAGCCCGTATACGGTGACGAACGCACAGTTTATGAGCTTCGTAGAAGCGACGGATTATGTGACGGATGCGGAGAGATACGGCTGGTCGTTCGTGTTCCACCTGCTCGCTACTGCGGCTGCCAAGGTTACTCAGGTGTCCCAAGGCACACCTTGGTGGTGGAACGTTGAAGGAGCTTCTTGGAGACGGCCGGAGGGACCGGACTCTACCATGGAGGATCGGCCGGATCATCCGGTTGTGCACATATCCTGGAATGATGCTAGGGCATATTGCAAATGGTCGGGCACTCGACTGCTGACAGAGGCGGAGTGGGAGTATGCGGCACGAGGCGGGCTTGTGCAAAAGAAATATCCCTGGGGTGACCTTCTGAAACCGAGTGGAATGCATATGTGCAACATTTTTCAAGGCAAGTTCCCGGAGAAAAACAACGCCGGCGACGGATACATCGGCACCGCGCCTGTTCATGCGTTTCCTCCGAACGGGTATGGTCTGTATCAAATGGCCGGGAATGTGTGGGAGTGGTGTGCCGATTGGTTCAGCAGAGACTTTCACCGTAAGGATGTAGCCGTGAATCCGAAAGGGCCGGGTCACGGGGAGTCAAAGGTGATGCGCGGAGGCTCTTATTTATGCCATAAGTCCTATTGCAATCGATATCGTGTAGCTGCTCGTACGTCGAATACACCCGATAGCTCATCGGGAAATATCGGGTTTCGAGTAGCGGCGGATGCAGCAGAGTGATTGTGCAAAGCTTCTATGAACCGTTCTATTTATCTTAAGAAATTAGGGGGCGTAACGAGTGAAAAACGTTATTATGATCTCTACCGATCAGCAGCGGATCGATGCGATGAGCTGTATGGATCCAAGCTATCATACACCGAATCTCGATCGTCTGGTTGATCGCTCCGTACTCTTCACCGGGGCAATCAGCACCTCGGCGCAATGCTCGCCTTCGAGGGCGAGCTGGATGACCGGAAAATTCCCGCATCAAGTAGGGGTCTATCAGATCGGTCATACACTGGATCCCAAGGGTTGGGGGATTGCCAAGGAATTTAACAAGGCCGGCTATGAGACGGCGTATTTCGGCAAATGGCATTTAGGCTTATCGCCGGCTGATCACGACTTCGCCGTAACGGATTACCGACTAGATGGACTTGAGCTGGGCGGAGCCAACGATGATCCGCGGTTCCACAGCAATAAGGATGCAATTTCGACGACGCAAGCGCTAAATTATTTGGACGATTATTGCGGGAGCAAGCCGTTCTTCCTTAAGCTGAATTGGTATATGCCGCATCCGGATACGCCGGTTGACAAGCCCTTCGAGCTAATCGAACGCTTCGCGGAACAATACCCGCTGGAGCAGATGCCGGTTCCGAACACATTCTACTCCGACGATCTGTCGGGGAAGCCGCCGTTTCAGCGGGAGCGTTCCTCCAAAGGGGAGTCGGAGCTGACGGAGGAGCTGGTACGCCGGGACGCTCAACGGTATCGCAGCTTGGTTGCGCTTATGGACACCTACCTCGGACGATTGCTGGATAGGCTGGAGGAAAAGGGAATGATGGAGCATACGGCGATTCTGTTCACTAGTGATCATGGGGATATGCAGGGGGCCCACCGGCTGCGTCTGAAGGGCGTACTTCCTTACAAAGAGCTATATAATGTGCCCATGATCGTATATGTGCCGTGGGTGCAATCCAAACGGAAGGTCATCCCCGATCTCGTCTCGACCGCAGCGGTTACCGGTACATTGCTCGATGCAGCGGGCATTCCATTGCCGGAGGAATGTGAAGGAGGTTCACTGCTGCCGGTTATGGAGCGGTCGGAGCCTCTTACGGGGGAGCATGTGTTCTTCGAACACTATAAGGCTTATTGGGGACGCCATCCGATGGTTGGCATTCAGACCTCGAGGTATAAATATGTATATTATCTTGAGGAGAACCTCGAGGAAATGTATGATTTGGTGAACGATCCGGACGAGGTTCGGAATATCGCTGGGCAGCCTCAGATAGAGGAGCAGCGTGCGGAGCTCCGGCAACGGGCCGTAGCATGGTGGGAAGCTACCGGGGGATTCTCGCGAGAACCTATCATCGATCAGGAAAGCGGATGGATCAAGATGGGCTTTTAACCGCAGCCGCCTTAGGCTGAATTGCTATAATCGTATTGCCGCATCGGAGAGTCCAGTTCGAAGCAAACCACGCTTCATCTGTGGTATCTAACGTCTGTTTGACCAAGACTGTATCAAATACTATCCTTGGCCATAGTCCTGACGAAATGTTATGATTTAGGCAGGATGGTGATGATTCATGGAAAATGAAATCTTTTTGTTCCCGGGCAAGGCCCCGGGATCCGAGAAAGTACACATGGAAGAGATCATTTTTGAAGAGCCTTGGGAGCATACCTATAAAAGGGTGATTAAGGGAGTAACTGCACCGTCGCTCATTCCCTTTATCCCGGAAAAGCCTAACGGAGCTGCCGTTATTGTAATACCAGGGGGAGCCTACCGTAGACAGGTGTTTAATCTGGAAGGCACAGATATCGCAGAATGGCTGAATTCCTTCGGTGTCACAGCGTTTGTTCTAAAACACAGAATGCCGGGCGACGGACATGAACAGGCGCTCGATGTTCCTTTGCAGGATGGGCAAAGAGCCGTCAGGCTAGTGCGCAGCATGGCCTCTCAATATGGGATCAACCCTGCAAAAGTAGGAGTGATGGGATTTTCTGCGGGCGGTCATCTCGCTTCTGCTCTAGGTACCTGTTACGACAGAACAATCTATGAACCTATCGATTCAGTGGATCAAATCAGTGCAAAGCCCGACTTTCTGGTTTTATGTTATCCTTGTATTTCCTTGAGGGGTTGGAACACAAACGACGGACGGGACCGCTCGACTCCAATTATGGAAGTGTTGAAGAAATACAGTACCGATGAATTGGTTACTAAAGATACGCCAACATCATTTATTATGGTTGCTGACGATGACACGATAACCCCGGCAGAACACAGTGTCAACTTCTATCTTGCATTGCGAAAAGCACGCGTCCCCGCCGAGCTGCATGCGTATAGAGCGGGACAACACGGTTTTGGCATGGGGACGACCAAAGGTCCGGTGCAAAGCTGGACTGCGGCATGCCGAAGCTGGTTGGAAACGGTGATAGAGATTGCCTAGGTTACCGATATTTGATCCAGGGAGCAGATTGCCGCGGCAGCTGCTCCTTCTGTCGTTAATTACAAAAGGGCGGGACGGAATTAAGCAATCCCGAGTGGCGGAAAAATATTTTACATATGAACGGAAGGAAAAAATTGGTTTGCGTAGAAATTGTTATTGCGAATATATATTCGCATATGACATCGCATATGCCGCAAGATGATACAGTTTGTTGCCGTTCTACCCACCAAAATGAAATTTTTGTTGGAGTGCAATGTCCGATGAATGCGACGTCAACCGCTTGTCAGCCTACTAGTCCACGAGTTATTGAAGGAGGAGAAGAAATGGAGATTATCGATCAGCGGGAGAACAAGCAAAAAGTCGTGGTACGGAATTCCAGCCTTACAGGAGCGGAGTTCGAAAATTGCCGTGCGGAGGAAGTATCGTTCCGCAACGTTTCGCTGCCCAATTTCCGTGTTGCATGCGCGGATTTGAGCGGAGCGCATTTCAAGGACGTCAATATGTCGAGGACTTTCATCACCGATGCCAACCTGTCAGACCTGGAAATCGACGGGGCTCAGCTAGGTGGGGCTTATATCCACAATATCGGCCTGCCGCCGAAAGGGCACCCGGCCTACCGGGAAGATCAGGGGCGACAGCGTCCGCTTCGATTCGAGATGTGCGAGCTGACGGGCAGCACGATATCTTTGTCCGATCTCAGCGGCGTTCGCATCGAAGGGTGCAACATCGAAGGACTGACGATTGACGGCATCGATGTTTCCGCTTTGCTCAAGCGCTACAGAACGGAGGGACAACCGGAAGCCAAGGCGAATCGGGAGGAGCAGCCTAGGCGTACGCCGCTCTTGAAACGGACGGGTGCGGCATTCGTTCCAGTCAGCGATATCGAGAAGGCTAGGGATTGGTATTGCCGGATTTTAGGGATTCCCGTCGAATCCGTTCGTATAACGAACGGTCATCTGTGTTCGATTCCTGTTGAAGGGTCTGGACTCATTTTGGATACAATGCCGATGTGGGGCGGTAAAGAGCCCGGCGGTCCGCCGACATTCCAAACCCCGGGCTTCATGCTGCTGACGGACGATCTCGCTGCCTCGTATAAGTATATGAAGGAGCAGGGCGCAGAGCTCGTCACCGAAATCGAGTACGATCACTGGTTCGCCTTCCGCGATCCGGACGGCAATCTGTTGATGGTCTGTAAGGCTTAGCGAGGAAAAGAGTGGCTCCCTCGGAATGCAAGAGCACGGCTTTCGCTCCAAATATGGTCAGGCTGCCCGACCGGCCGCTGACGATGACCGAGCACCCAGTAGAAGCGGGTTGGTTGCTCGGTTTGCGCGCGCATATCAACGAGAGGCTTACGCAATAATCCAGTGGCAGTCTTGGACTTTGATATCTCGGTCCAAGGGTGCCGCTGTTTTTTTAGCATATATAAGACCCATCAGGATCCGAATCAGTGCTGATTTAGAAATTGCAGTTTGGCACTTCTCCTAGTAAACTGGTAATATTACGTAAACACGGGAGATTCTAATGAAGAAAACCAAACGATTCCGCAAATTCTTGTTGGCAGGACTTTCCCTTTGTTGTTTCCTGCCTTCCTATGCCCATGCCCTTAATAATCCCGACGCTCCATCGGTACTTACATTAAAATTAAATCAACAAACTGCTCAAGTCCGTGGGAATGCCGTTACACTAGAAACAAGTCCCATCTTGCAAAATGGTGTTACGATGGTACCATTACGATTTATTGCGGAGGCTTTAGGCTCAAGGGTGTCATGGGATGAGTTGACACAGACGGTTACTCTACAGAAGGATGCGACAACCATTCAGCTAACGTTGGCTCATTCCGAGGCACGTGTGAACGGTGTCTCCCTTTCATTGGAGCAACCGGCCACAATCATAAAGGGCACGACCTTGGTGCCGCTTCGCTTCATTAGCGAAAGTCTCCAGCAGACGGTGACCTACGACAACAACTCGCAGGTAATTACGATCACAAGCATAAAGAAATCCTCCCCCGTCCTCGTTCCCGCGAAAAAGAAGCTGAGCAGACCTACGGTCGATAATTTAACGGAGCGGGACACGCAGTACAGCACTATTCCAATTGTAATGGGCAATACGATCAGCTACAGGGCAGCAAAGGAATTTCTGGATCTTACAGTAGATAAGAATGACAACATCTATACACTGGATATCAGTAGGGACCGCTCGTCAGCAACCGGACATCTCATTTCGATGTACCGGTCGGCCGAGGGCAAGCAATTGAACCCGCACATCATGCTCACCGAGAAATTCAATTTCAATTACACAACTAAGAAAAACGGTGAATCGAAGCTGCTGTATTTCGAGCTGAATCCGCAAAGACTATATTATGATGAGTTGAAGGACAAAGTATACACGTACGCTAACGTCACACAGCAGGGGATCTCATCCGAATCGGTAAGCTTCGCTTTTTTCGAGGTTGTTCCAGAGGTTGAGCTTATCACTTATTCCAAAGAGGAAGATATATTCGGTGAATTCAATTTTTTCTCAACCACTAGTGATGGAAAGGTATATTACAGCAATAGCTACCAGAACAAGGTATATACTGTTGGAAAAGATCAATCTGTCACAACAAGCTTTATGCCTAGAGAAGCCAAGCTAAGCCAACTCGTTTCCACGGTATGGGAAGGACAAACTTATTTGCTCGATAAAGCGAACAAGCGTATTCTCCGTATCCAACCGAACGATACGATTACACAGGTAGCTACGGTGAGCCTGGAAGAAATCCTGGAAGCTTCATCAAGAGACGGCAGCTTTTATGTACACGATCATCAAGGGTTCTATCGCATAGATATCCATGGTAAGATTGAACCGTACGTCATGCTGGACCAGTTAACCTATCAGCGGGGGCTTTGGAATCCCGGAACCGGCTCATATGATGATACGGAGCCACAGAACGCGGATAAGCCCCTTTTCATGGGCAATTCAACGGAAATCAGTCTCACAAGCCCAACCAAATTTAGTATGGATACCCGCGGGAATATCATATTGTTTGACAACAACCGCCATATGCTGAGACGAATTAATTTGTATGAAAAATAGCATTATTGCACTTAAGACCGTGTCTCCGACATGGTCTTTACTGTAGGAAAGTCATTATTTTGTTTCCGGGGTTGATGAACAGGGAACTAGGCAATTGGCCGGATATGGTTTACACTCATTACTTACGTCTTATACATCGGAGTAAAGGAGTATGTTAACAATGAATAAGGAAGAAGCCCTACAAGACCCGGCCGACGTGAGCAAACCCTCGAAGGCGACCTTGGTCGCGATTCTCGGCTCGTTGGCGATGATGGGGCCGCTTACCATCGATATGTATTTACCTGCGCTGCCCGCCGTTGTGAGCGAGTTTCAGACGACGGAATCGTATGTGCAGCTCAGCTTAACATTCTACCTAGTTGGTCTTGTTCTCGGCAACTTACTGGCAGGACCGATTAGCGACGTCAAGGGAAGAAGGGCTCCCATGCTGCTCGGACTGGCGGTGTATGCGGTATGCTCGCTTCTGTGCGCATTCAGCCCGAACATTTGGTGGCTGATCGGGCTGCGGGCGCTGCAGGGCTTCTCCGGAGCGGCGGGAATGGTTGTCTCCAGGGCGGTAGTGCGGGATCTGTTTTCCGGTACGGAGATGACCAAGTTCATGACGATGCTGATGGTCGTCAATGGGGCCGGGCCGATTATCGCGCCGATCATCGGGGGACAACTGCTGCGGTTTACGTCATGGCGTGGCGTATTCGTCGTGCTTTGCATCGTCGGGATACTGCTGTTCTTCAGCGTTTTGTTAGGGCTGAAGGAAACTCTGCCTCCGAGCCGCAGGTCCGCAGGGGGTATCGGCCGGACGCTGACCACTTTCGGCTCACTGTTCCGGGACCGGGAGTTCATGGGCTTTGCTCTTTCCTCCGGGTTCGTTACCGCCGCACTCTTTGCGTACTTGTCCGGTTCCTCTTTTGTTCTGCAAAATATTTACGGCGTATCGCCGCAGACGTACAGCCTCATCTTCGCCGTCAACGGCTTCGGCTTCGTGCTTGCCTCGCAGGTTATCGGCAGGCTGGTGGGAAGAGTGCCTGAAATCAAGCTTCTGGTAGCCGGCTATGTCATTGCGGCTTCAGGGGGGATCCTCCTGCTCGCCATGGTGCTGACCGGTGCCGGGATCCCCGGAGTATGGCCGGCTTTCTTTCTGATCGTATCGAGTGTTGGAGTAGTGGGGCCGACCAGCTCGTCGCTGGCGCTGCAAAATCAGGGTAAGAACGCCGGCAGTGCCGCTGCATTGCTGGGTGTATTGTCGCTGCTGTTCGGGGCGGTTACTTCGCCGCTCGCCGGAATCGGCGGCGGAGAATCCGCGCTGCCGCTCGCGATCTTGATCGCCGTCACCTCCTCCAGCTCCGTACTTTGCTACTTGCTGCTGATCAGGATGCGGCAGAACGTGTAACATAAACCAACAAGGCTGCCGGGATTAGCAGCCTTGTTTGCGTTTTAATCAGTTACGGAGAGCTTTTGAAGTTCCACTGTGGAGGCATTTATATTCCCATTCTTCGATGACTGGATGATACACTGGATCCGTCTGTTCTGCATCAATGGACCGCCCCACTCTATTCGGAGACACTGGGGCGTCCGGCAGCCGTCGAATGGCGCATCCATCCCCGTCTGCGCATGTCCCACATGCCTAAAAGATATAGGAAGCGCTTGGTGAAGATGAAATTGCCGGAAAAGGCAGGAATTTATTAAGTATTTTAAGTTTACGCCACTTTTTTCTTAAAGAGTTTTTCCTATCCTAGAATCGAACCATAGGTTTAGGAGGACGTCGATAGTGGCAAAAGGAAAGATACCTAAACGACCGACATGGGACGAATTTGTTTTAGAGGAATTAACATATCAAATTAATGAAGCATTACATGAGAAATCAGAAGTGTTGCTAACCATTTGGGCTTGGGAAGAACAGCTCCGGGGTCAGATCGTACATTTGGATTCAAGGACTGGTAAAATCCATATAAATAAGGGAAACGAAACTGTAAAGGTATCATTTTTGGATATTATGAGCCTTGATTATCCAAGGGACTAGGCCAATTATTTGGCGAAATCGTCACGGATATTTCCTCCGTCTCCCTGGTAGTCCAAGAAATAGAGCAAATACAAATTATATTTCCGACAGCATCAATGGGATGGTCACCAGTATTCATTCATTAGCTGATATCGCAGCAGCAAATAACTTAGAAACGCAATCCGTATCGGCAGCCAGAAGAACAACTCGCTTCTATGGAAGAGGTAACTGCTTCAGCCAATGCACTGTCAAAATGGCAGATGAGCTGAATGAGTCAGTGAGTCGTTTCAAATTGTAAACAAAAACAACGATCCCCATTAAGCGATGTTAGTGGGGAAGCGTGTTCTTGCAAAGTGCTGCTCGGCGATTTGGACTTACGACGGACCATGTGTTCACCGATCGCGCCGGTATCCCGTGTGGCCCTATAGCCATAGTATCCGTCCTTAGGAATTTGAATGCCCACTCTTGGGCCACCTCATATTTAATTTTCTCTAATGCTTGTCTAGCTTGAGGGACTACCAAGATATTGTTGTTTCCGCTTTGTCCTTGAGCCATGTTTGTCATACCTCTACATGCAGTTTTATTTTGTTTCGTACAATAATCGTCCCCACACTATTTCCCTGAGAAGTCTCCATTGATATGTATTAGAGATAATATATTCTTCCCCCGAACAATCTCCTCTAACGTCCTAGGTGCTTGTTACCACTCCATTACCGTGAGGCATGGGGCTAGGTGTTGATTGGGACCTTTTATCGATGCGGCGTGACGGCTACATGGGGGGAATGGCTGCTGAAGAAAGAGCTGGGCGGCGGTCAATAAATCTCTTAGACATAAAGAACCAAAACGTAAAAAAATATGCGGTTGTGCAAGTTTTCCACAGGCATGAGCTGTGAAATTTACGTCCCCCCGCATTTTTTTTGCGTTCTCTTGAAAATTGGACTTGTTTGTAGTAAGTTTATCTACATATTTAGACATTTTATCATTAGATAAGTGGTTCCGAAGTCCTAGTTAAGAGGTTTGGCTATAGTATAGGAGGAAATATATGTTTAAGAAAATGAAGTTAAAGCAACGGATGCTCTTGACCATTTTAGGATTTATCTTGATTACACTTGGTGGATTGGTAGCTTATGTGGGGAGCAGCAGTCAAAAGTCGGCACTGAAGGCAGCCTATGAATTAACGGCGGCATCTAGTGGTCTCATCGCAACGAAGGTCGAAAAGGATGTTGCAACGGCAATGGATATCGCCCGTAACCTGGCGGAGTCAATGGAAGCTATGAAGACAGAAGGGAAAACGGATCGTGCTCTTGTTAACGCGATGCTTAAGAATATTGCTGAAAACCATCAGGAATTTTTGGGAGTTTGGACGCTCTGGGAACCGAATGCCTTTGACGGCGAGGATGCCAAATATGCGGGGAAACCAAATCAGGACTCTGATGGTCGTATGAATATCGCTTGGTCTCGTTCAGGGACTGAAGTAAAGTTCAATATCTCTACAGGGTATGAAAAACCGGGTACAGGCGATTATTATTTGCTGGCCAAAAACAGCGGAGAGGAAACGCTTCTCAATCCTTACTTGTATAACTTAATGGGTAAGGACATGCTAATGAGTTCTGCCGTTGTACCGATACATGCAAATGGCAAAGTAGTCGGTGTTGTCGGCGTGGATTTGAGTATGGATGCATTACAGGAAATGGTCGATGGATTCAAGTTGTATGAGACCGGGTTCGCGGGTGTTTATTCCAATGATTCTCGAATTCTTACGTCGACCTTCAAAGAAAGGATCGGTAAGCCTTATGCTGAGGTCTTTACAGGAGACGATACAGTACCTGCCGCCGTTGCGGCTATCAAAGAAGGCAAAGAGCTTACCATCACGGATGCGAATGGGCAATATAAGCATTTTACGCCTATCGGCATCGGAGCCTCAAAGACTCCTTGGTCTGTGGCTACCGTTGTTCCCTTAAAGGAAGTAACAACAGCTTCGACGAAAGTTTTGATCAATACGTCGATTGCCGGAATCGTTGTACTGTTCATTATAGCTGGAGTCATCTATTTGTTAACCAACAGCATTGTTAAGCCAATCGTTGCATGTGCCGAGATGGCTGATACGATGGCTAAGGGTGACTTTACTCAGCAAATGGCTGATACCTATCTCGACCGTAAAGACGAAATTGGAATTCTTGCTCAATCGTTTAATACCATGAGCATGGGTCTTCGCAGCATGATTGGCCAAGTGATGCAATCTTCTCAGAACGTCGCAGCAGCCAGTCAAGAAATTTCTGCAACAACCGAACAGATCGCTAGCGGCAGCGCATTCCAAGCTGAAGCGGCTCAAACGATGCAGGTGTTGTTCTCCGATCTAAGCGCAGCTATCGGCACAGTAGCATCGAATGCAGAGGAAACCTCTGAATTAGCCGTCCGTACAAATACGATAGCTCGTGAAGGAGGGCAAGTTGTTGAAGGCTCCATTAAAAGCATGGAAGAGGTCAACAAACAGGTAACCTTGCTGGAGCGGGATTCGAATCAAATTGGTGAAATCATTGAGGTCATTGACGACATCGCGGATCAGACAAATCTGTTGGCGCTGAATGCCGCCATCGAGGCAGCGAGAGCGGGCGATCAAGGGCGCGGATTCGCAGTAGTAGCGGACGAAGTGAGAAAATTGGCGGAGCGAAGCAGTGAAGCCACGAAGCAAATCACCTCGATTATAAAAGGGATGCAAGAAAACACCACGAACGTAGTAAAGGCAGTGGATTCAGGTGTGACACAGTCGCAGCGAACCGGAAAAGCCTTCGAAAATATTATCTCTATGATCGGACAGACAGAAAATAAGGTGTCCGAGATCGCGGCAGCCTGTGAAGAGCAATCCGCCCAAACGCAGGAAGTAATGAATTCCATTCAAAGCATTTCAGCTGCAAGCCAAGAGGCTGCTGCGGCGTCGGAGGAAACAGCAGCAACATCTCAAAGCTTGGCTAAATTAGCCGAAGAGCTGAACGACTCCGTCGCAAACTTTAAAACAACAGTGTAATTTCATTACTGAACCATAGTTTAACCAAATCCTTCATGGCAATGAAGGATTTTTGTCATGTTTATAAGTACCTGTTAGGGAGTCCTGATGTGAAGCCAGCAACTCAGGGTGGAAGCCGGTTTTACCGATTGGCCTCTATTCCGGATTTAAACCGGAAAGGATCTAGCAGCCATATGTTCGCTAGGTTCTGCTTATACGTGCGGTCTTGTCTTGTGCACCGGCAGCAGCCCGGCCAGACAAATAGCCGTAATCAATCGTTAAAACATCGCCCAGCCTCGATATTTTGTCAACCGAATGTGCCAGTTTGGCCCGGATCAATGCCCGTTAATGTGAACCGGAGCAGCGTATTACGCTGTCCTGCGCTCCCGTCATCCACGGCCTCCTCAGACTGAATATAAATGTGTTTAATTTTTAATCCTTGAGTTTCCATTTCCCTTATAATGCTGCTCATGCAACCCGGTGTATCTTTGATTTTACAGGACAAATGATGTACCCGCTGGTTTCTGGTGAACGACTTCTCGAATTTATTCAATAAAAACAAGCAGAAAAGAACGACAACTGTCACGAGCCCCGCACCGTACAAAAAGCCTGCACCTACGGATAGTCCGATTGCGGCAACTGCCCAGATCGAAGCGGCCGTAGTAAGCCCGGTAACCGTTAACCCGTTCCGGAGTATTGCACCTGCCCCCGGGAATCCTATCCCGCTGATGACTTGTGCAGCCAAGCGGGCAGGGTCTATCCTCACGTTTACCTCATAAGCAAATTCGGAGAAGCCGTAAGTCGAAAGCAGCATAATTAAAGCCGCCCCGACGCAAACCAGGATGTGTGCTCTAAAACCCGCGGCGTGATTGTTCCATTTCTCTTTCAAAGCCTATCAATCCGCATAAAACTACAGCTGTGATAATGCGAAAAGATAATTCAGAAAGAGAGATTTGCCATATCTCAACTGAATGCCCTCCAGGGCATGGATTGAAACTCTCCAGAGAACATCATTGATGTGATGGTAAATGACCTGCAGAGTGAGCAGGCGTGATTTAAAGGGCTCAAGTTTATAAAGGCACTACCTTTAAACTTGAGCTAAAACAGTATACATAAGAAATATTATAGGACGCAATAAAATGCGATATCATATTCCCAGAAAATTCATCGGGCACAGAACGACTATTTACTTTTCACTTGACTTGTAGTCACTACATTTCTCCATGCGGTTCCTGCATCCTTCCATAGGTATCGAGGAGCCGCTAAGGTAAGATACACATAGATCTTATCTTTTTTAGAGGTGAAAGCTTACTATGTCCATTCTATATGATCAAGAGCAGCAATTATTTCATTTGCGGGCGGGAGATATGAGCTATGTATTGCACGTGCTTCCGTCCGGCCATTTAGGTCACGTATATTGGGGACCGAAGCTGCGTTCCTTGAAGGCGGCCCATGCGGTGCACGCTAGAGAGCGGGCATTCTCGCCGGTTTATAATCCTAAGAATCAAAACTTGTCCCTAGACACGATTCCTTTGGAATATCCGGGGTACGGGAACTCCGATTATCGCCAGCCGGCATATCAGGTGCAGCTGGAGAACGGTACGACGATTACTGATCTTCAGTATGTGTCGCACACGATTGAAAGCGGCAAGAAGGCGCTGCCCGGACTACCCTCTACCTATGTGGAAAGAGAGGAAGAAGCGGATACGCTGGACATTGTGCTCGAGGACAAGCTGTCCGGCCTGCAAGTGATTCTCTCGTACACGGCGTATTCGAAGCGAAATGTGGTGACTCGGAGCGCGAAGCTGTCTAATCAAGGTGCTGAACCGCTTCGTCTTCAGCGCGCGCTTAGCATGAGTGTCGATTTTCCGCATGACCAATATGATTTGCTGCACTTGTCCGGGGCATGGGCTAGAGAACGGTACATGGAAACCCGTCCGCTGCGTTCGGGGACGCAATCGATTGAGAGTCGTCGAGGAGCAAGCAGCCATCAACAAAATCCGTTTATCGCCCTGCTAGGGAAGGGAGTCACGGAGGAAACCGGTGATGTATACGGCTTCAGTCTTGTATACAGCGGAAACTTCCTTGCATCCGTTGAGGTGGACCAGTTCCATACCACTCGCGTATCGATGGGAATCAACCCGTTTGATTTCAGCTGGCTGCTAAAGGCAGGAGAGTCCTTTCAAACGCCCGAGGTTGTCATGGTATATTCCCAAACCGGACTGACTGGGATGTCGCACACGTACCATGACCTGTACCGTACCCGGCTGTGCCGCGGCAAGTATCGCGATTCTTCTCGACCAGTTCTGATTAATAACTGGGAAGCGACGTATTTCGATTTCAATGCGGATAAAATCGAAGCGATCGCTGCAGCAGGCAGTGAGCTGGGAATCGAGCTGTTCGTGCTGGATGACGGCTGGTTCGGCCGAAGGGACAACGATCGCTCTTCACTGGGCGATTGGGTAGTGGACCGGAAAAAACTCCCGAACGGTCTGGAGGATCTGGTAGAGCGGGTTAGGAAACAGGGGATGCAGTTCGGTCTGTGGTTCGAACCGGAGATGATTTCTCCGGACAGCGAGTTGTACCGCAAGCATCCGGATTGGTGCCTGCATGTGCCGAACCGTCCCCGCAGCGAGGGGCGCAATCAACTGATTCTCGACCTATCCCGCGCGGATGTCTGTGATTATATTGTTGCGTCGGTATCGAGGATTTTATCCGGAGCGCCGATCAGCTATGTGAAATGGGACATGAACCGTCACATGACGGAGATCGGTTCGGCACTGCTTCCTGCGGAACGTCAAAGAGAGACGGCCCACAGGTACATGCTGGGACTTTACGATGTAATGGAACGGGTAACGTCGTCCTTTCCGGATGTACTGTTCGAAAGCTGCTCGGGCGGCGGCGGCCGTTTCGACCCAGGCATTCTCCATTATATGCCGCAAACCTGGACCAGCGATAACACGGATGCGGTGACACGCTTGAAGATACAATACGGCACCAGCCTCGTGTATCCGATTAGCAGCATGGGAGCTCACGTCTCTGCTGTTCCCAATCATCAGGTGCATCGAGTCACTTCCTTAAAAATGCGCGGCGATGTAGCAATGAGCGGGAACTTCGGATACGAGCTGGATGTAAGCACCTTTACACCGGAGGAAAGGGAGCTCGCCAAGCGGCAGGTGGCTCTTTATAAAGAGCTTCGTGAGTTCGTACAGTATGGCAAATTTTATCGCTTGTTGAGCCCCTTCGAGCAAAACGATGCCGCCTGGATGTTTGTTTCCGAGGACGGTCAAGATGTGCTCGCTTGCAGCTTCCGGGTGCTTGCGGAGCCGAATGAGCCGTTAAGCCGATTAAAGCTGAAGGGCCTTGATCCGCAACGGGATTACCGGGATACGGAAACGGGAGAGATCTATGGCGGGGACGAGCTGATGTACGCGGGGATAAGCCTGCCGAGGCAGCATGGCGATTTTGACAGCAAGCTGTTCCGCTTTAAAGCAATCTAAGCCTTCAGAGGAAACATCCGCCTGAACGAGCATGAGAGTGTTCGCAGGGGGATGTTTCTTTTAATACTGTATTCGGTGTATGATAAAGAAGGTCAGCAACATGATGGGATATCAACGGCCTATCAATAAAGCCTGATTATCTAAATCGAAGGAGTCCGTTCATGAAGCTTGTCACTATGAATCACTGGGATCCGGAACGCTGGATGCAAGCGGAGCCGATCTACCGGGAAGCTTTTCCCACGGGAAGAAAAGGTGATCTTATCATACGGCGGCTGCTTGAACAGCATGCTGGTTACCTTCATCTTGCCGTGGAGAAGAACGAGGTTCAGGCGATGGCAATATCCGCGCCCATCAAAGAGGTTGATGCATTGCTGATTGACTATCTTGCCGTACGGCATGAGCTGAGGGGACAAGGGATCGGGCAGCGATTTCTAGAACTGCTTAAAGCATGGACCGTGCAGCAGGGAATGAAGGGAATGCTCTTGGAAATCGAGTCGGACGAGGGAGAAACGAATCCTGCCCGTCGCCGCTTCTGGGAACAGGCCGGGTTCACGTTAACCGAGTATGTCCACGAATACATCTGGGTTCCGGAGCCATATCAAGCGATGTATCTTCATCTGCGGGAAGGGAGCAAAATGCCTGAAGAAGGTGAGGAGCTGTTCCGGCATATCACCCATTTTCATAAAAAGGCTTGGGGGCTGGCCAAATAGCGGCATCCTGGGCTTTTTTCTTGTTACGCTGACAAAAGTGTGATTTATTACCAGTAACGCAAGGCTTATATAGCACATTCATGGGCACAGCCAATACGGAAATTCAATCCGCTATGGATGGAAAGAAAAGTATAGAGGATGCTCTCCATGCAATGCAGCAAAAAGGGGAAGAAGCATTGACCGCTGCTTTACAGCAGCAGAAGGATATGGAAGAGAAAGAAAAAGGAGCAGGAGCTCCTAAATAATGTGCGTAAGCCAGATCGGTGTAAGTCTCCGATCTGGTTTTTTTATTGAAGCAATATATGCTTCAATAAATGGGGCTGGCTATGTTGCCGCTTAGGAGTAGTTATCCTGCAGGGCTTTTTGTAGAAGTCCGATGCACCGCTCAAGCTCGACTTTCATCAGCTTCTTATAAGCTTGGGCCTGCCGGCGCCCTTCATCGGTAAATCGGTAGTAAATGACCTTTTGGAATCCGTCTTTGTCCTTCGAACGGAGCTCCTCGGTTCGGGTCACCCATCCAGACGCGTACATTTCATGCAGGATTTTGTAGATATCGGAGTGGGAGGGACGATAACCGTGCTTGGACAGCTCAGCCTCGAAGGTATCCTGGAACTGTAAGCCATACAGATCATCACGTTCGATGAGAGTAAAAAGATACATTTTCAGAAACGCCTTTTGCTTGACTAAGAAATTGGTGGGCTTACTAGATGCATCCATGTAGAAGCTCCTTTACATTGTTGTTTATAATAAACTATGTTGAAAATTCACAACAGGGAATAGCTCTATTGCGTTCTTCCCGAATGTATGCTGATCCCGTAGAAAATTGTTCTTACATACTCCATTTGTTTCAAAGGTGGACTGAACAGAGTCTAGTTTATTTATATCAACGTTTCTGCAGGGGGTCAAGCCGAAACAAAAACAGCCCTCCGGAGAAAACTCCGTCAGGCTGAGTTTAATATTGAAGTAAGGTTCCGATGGTGTTGCCATCCTTACTGTAACCGGCATAGGCTTCTTGTGCCTGTTCCAGCGGATAAGTTCCAGTAAGAAGCGGAGCCGCTTGAATGCGTCGGTCTGCAAGCAGCCGGATATACTCGGCAATATTCCGTCCTTCCGTCCATCTCACATAACCGATCGGGTAATCCTGATTGTTGCGCTCATAGGACTCATCATATCTTCCCGGTCCGCCGGCACGCGAGATCAGCACCTGAGCCTCCTTCTGAAACATCAAGCTGCGTGAGAATTCGGCCGTAATATCGCCTACAATGACAACCTTGCCGCGATCACGCAGCCAATGCATGGCGTCGTTGATCAGCGTTTGGCCGCTGCCGCTGGCGCATAACATCACACAGTCGACGCCTACCCCGCGGCTCTGTTCGGCAATCTGCTTCTCTAACGCCTCGCGCTTGCAATATGCATGGCGGACACCGCAGTTCTGAAGAAGCGACGCGCGATGGGGATTGAGATCGTAACCGTACGTGACCATCGAACCGGCATTCGCTATTTGGGCAATCAAATTGCCTAAGATACCAAGCCCTACTACGACGACGGATTCCCCGAAACGAAGGTCGGCGATCCGGTGTGCATGGACGGCTATGGCTCCCAGGCCCGCTAACGCCGCTTCCTGAGGTCGAACATGCTCCGGAACCACCGCCGCCAAATTCGCCGGCACCGACATTAGCTCCGCATGATGAACATAAGGAGCGCCATAGCATGCTACTCGCTGACCGGGCCGCAAGCCCTGCACTTCGTCGCCGACCTCCTGCACAATGCCAACGGCGCTGTAGCCAAGGTAGACAGGTCTCTCTTTAGAGGCTTTGGCCATGGAGAGCTCCGTCCCAGGGCTTAACGCCGAAAATTCTGTACGAACGATCACATGCCCCGGCAGGAGAGCAGGGGGCTCTTTGTCCAGGACGAGTATATGTCCATGCTGTGCAGCTACTGTCTTCATGATGAAGTCCTTTCTTTATAACATCAGAATTTATAAGTTTTGAGCGGAGCTCAATGATTCTGATGTTTCAAGAAAAGCTACCTTGTTGACACGAATGCACTACTTTGAAAGGGCTTCGATAGGAGCTTTTCTTATAACATCAGAATTTATAAGTTTTGAGCGGAGCTCAATGATTCTGATGTTTCAAGAAAAGCTACCTATTTGACACGAATGCACTGCTTTGAAAGGGCTTCGATAGGAGCTTTTCTTATAACATCAGAATTTATAAGTTTTGAGCGGAGCTCAATGATTCTGATGTTTCAAGAAAAGCTACCTTGTTGACACGAATGCACTACTTTGAAAGGGCTTCGATAGGAGCTTTTCTTATAACATCAGATTTAATCGATAGAAGTTTTTTTACATCGCCGGATTTTTACGATATTCGCTTGGCGACACCCCGTAATATTTTTTGAAGGTGCTTGTGAAGGTAGTCGCATTTAGATATCCGGTCCGTTCTCCGATCTCCGTAATGGAAAGATCGGTTTTTCTTAAATATTCGGACGCGTTGGACAAGCGTACTTTATTCAAGTACTCAACAAAATTAACTCCAAAATGCTTCTTGAAATAGTTGGAGAAATACTTCGGACTCGTCTCCAGCAGCTCCGCCATATGTTCCAAATGGAGATTATCCATGTAATGCTTGTCAATGTATTCGGCAATCGCCGCACGATTCAGCTTATTGGTCTGAGTCTCCTCATGCTGCGAAGCAATGGTGCGGGCCGAGGCAACAAGAAGCTCTCGGACCGTCTTGAAGTCAACGGACAGCTCCAGCTTTCTCCTGAACGTGGCTTCCAGCTCCTGCTGCTGCGCAGGGAGGCGAGTAGATGAAGGAAAATGCTTCATCATGCCGTAGAAGATGCTTTCGGCAATCGATAACAGCTGATGATACTGGATATCCAGCTTCAGGTTGGCGTCCAGCATCTCCGATACGAGCCGCTCCGCTTCGGATTTATTTCCTGTCATGATGGAATAGGAAAGTCTTTCGATTTCTTGAGGGGCTAAGTGAACTCTGAATGACGGACGTATCGATTGAATGTCAAACAAGGGACCCTCATCCGTCAGATTCCGCTCGGAATAGCAGCGAACAATATCCTTGTAGGCAAGACGACAATTGCTGATCTTTGAAATATAAACCCGGCTGGCGGCTGCAATGATGCCAAAATTCTGAAACGACTTGTTCTGCAGACTCACAAGGAAGCTGCGGACCCGGTTCATCGCGTTTTCTTTATGAGATGCCTGGCGCAGGCTGATGAGCCCGATGAAGGTAAGGCCTGCTTCATGAAACAGGACGACATGCTCCAGCCGCTGGCTTAAGCCCGTTTGCAAACAATCGAGAAGCTCCTCCGGGGATACATGGGAATGCTTCACTTGATCCTCTTTGGGTCGAAAAGTGACCGACAGCATAATGAACTGTCCCAAGGGAAGAAGCTCCCCAAAGTAGGATCGGCCTTGAAGCTCAAATTCCAGCGAATCCGAGTGATCGTCCAGCGCCCTCAGAAAGTAGTTCCTGCGCATGTCCTCATGGACTGATGCGAGCCGACGCTGCGCCTCGTCATTTGCTTCCTGTAACCTGAGAATCTCCCGTTTGATGTTGGGATAGTCGGGGCCCGTGCCCAGCCGCCCCCCGAACAGCTTGAGGATATTTTGCACCGGCTTATATAAGAAATGGCTTAGTAAAAGTGAGAGGGCGATCGCACTTAGGATCGACACCAGCATAATGGATTGATTGGTCGTAGAGACGGCTTCCAGATTGGCGAATTCTCTTGGCGACTTATTGATATAAGTAAAGCCGTTATACTCGGATTTAAACACGTAGTATTCATAATCCTTACGTTGTACCGTGGATTCCTGGGCTGCGTCGATTCTCAGGTCGCTCAGAAGTCCAACCATATTCCAATCATCCTCTGTGTTGAGAATCATGGTCTGATTCTCATCGAGAAGGAACAGGGAGGTCCCCTGCATCATAGAAATTTGGTTTACCTCACTAAGCAGCTTCTGCAGATCGATGAACACCATAATGTTCAGCTCGGAGATCTGATTGTTGCCGAGTACCGTGAGAAGCTTCCTTCCCGGCGCCTCCGCGCCCGCCGTTTTTCTGCCGAAATATTGTGTGGGCATCATCTTGAGCGGGTGCTCGGAGGAAGCAAGGGAGTACCAGTACTCAGCATTATAAATCGGATGAATGTACTTGATTGCAAACAGCTCAGGTAAATGAATGGTGCCGGTGGATGTGATCGCCAAAGAAGAGTTTTTGTGAAAAACAACCACATCCTCAATGTAGTTGACGGAGGAGATTAAAGTGCCGATATTTTTCTGCATCATATAGGCGTCATGCATATCAATCGACCCGCTATCAATCTCATCCCACGCATTGTAAGGCAGCATTTGTACGGAATAAATGATATCATTTATTTTTTTGAAGCTGTTATCGAACGAGCGAATCACGTTATTGACCACAAGCCTGTTATTCTCGCTCACTTGCTTATAAATGCTCTGAATCGAGTTTTTATAAACAATATAATTCGATAGAAACATGATGACGACAACAAGAAGCAGCGCACAAAAGATTCGCAGCATTCCTTTACTGGCCATGATTCTGAGCATTGGCATGCGAGTCTTCACCACCACGTCCTGGAATAGTTCATCGGTCTAATACTTATGTGTAATTCGACCAACTGCTGAATTATCCCTTCTCAGAACCGAGCATAATTCCTTTGGCAAAATATTTTTGCGCAAACGGATAAACGATAAGCACCGGAATCATAGATAAAAATATTGTTGCATTCTTCATAGCCTGTGGCGTAAGCGCCGCGTGCTCCGCAATCCCCGTTTCCTTGGCGCTATCGAAGATGAGCATATCCCGAAGCACGACCTGCAGCGGATACAAATCGGAATCGTTCAAATAAATCATAGGGAGGAAGAAGCTGTTCCAATGCCCCATGAAGTAGAACAGACCGATGGATGCCAGCGCCGGTTTGGATAACGGAATAATGATGCTGAACAAAATCCGGTATTCCGAGGCTCCGTCCATAACAGCCGACTCGCGAAGCGATGCGGACATCGATTCATAGAAGCTCTTGAGAATGAGAAGCTCGATGGTCCATATCGCATTGGGCAATACAAGCGCCCACATCGTATCAATCAGCTGGAGCTTTTGGACGATCAGATACGTAGGAATAATCCCGCCGTTCAGAAACATGGTCAGCACAATCGCAATCATGAAGTATTTCCGCCCGAAAAAGCCGGGCCTCGACAACGGATAAGCTGCAACAGCCGTCATCAGCAGGTTAATCGCCGTTCCCACGCCGGTATAGAGCACTGTGTTCAGATAAGCTCTTGGAATTCTAGGATCCTGCAGAATCTGAATGTAGGCGTCAATGTTGAAGCCCTTAGGCCATAGAAACACTTGATTCTGGACAATGCTGGCCGTGTCGCTAAACGAGATGGCTATGATATACAGAACGGGGTAAACCGTCGCAATCGCCACAAGACCTAAAAGAAAGACCAGGAGGGCATCGAACATCGTGAACCCTGTGCCGGAAGAACTTCTGCGACTTATTACCATAGTCCTTTCCCTCCCGCCTTCTTGCTAATCAGATTCGAAATCAGCAGCATGACCAGAGCGATCAGAGCTTCGAACATCCCGACCGCAGAAGCGTAGCTGTAGTTGGTTTCGAGCAGACCTTTACGATAAACGTAAGTGGAGAACACATCCGCGACCTCATAAGTCATCGGATTATAAAGGAGAAGCACCTTCTCGTAACCGATTCGGAACATAGCACCCGCCTTAATGATAAACATGATGAGGACCGTCGGCATAATGCTTGGGAGGGTGATGTATCTCATCATTTGCGTACGTGTCGCCCCGTCTACCTTGGCCGCTTCGTATAGAGTAGGGTCGATGCCTGCGATAGCCGCCAGATAGATGATCGCTTCATAGCCCATATGCTGCCAAATTTCGGTAGATACGTACACCGTACGGAACCATTCCGGCGCAGCAAGAAAATAGATACCGTCGAAGCCCATCAGCTTTAATACCTGGTTAATCAATCCATGGGTTGGCGAGAGAAAATCAATAATCATGCTGCTGACGATAACCACAGACAAGAAAGCCGGCAAATAGCTGAAGGTTTGGACCGTTTTCTTGAAGGCCATATGCCGAACCTCATTAAGAAGCACGGCAAAGAGAATCGGGAAAGGAAATGCCCATAGCAATGTAAATACTCCGAGCAGAAACGTATTTTTGAATAATAACCAGAAATCAGGACTATCGAAGAATCGCTGAAAGTGCCGCAGCCCAACCCATTCGCTGTCAAGAATGCCTTGATACACATTGTAATCCTTGAAGGCAATGATCATCCCGTATAGCGGGCCGTAACGAAAGATAATAAAGAACAATATACAAGGTAGGAATAAAAGAAGCAGCTGCCGATCCCGTTTCATATGCCGCCATGTCGATGAGAGCCCTCTGGTAGGAAGCGTCGGAGCGCCCCCTTGCTTACTTGGCATCATCGTAACGTTTTTGTGCTGCGTTATAGGCGTCGATAAACTTTGCTGCGCCTAGCTTATCCGCGCTTTGCAGCCATTCCTTCCATTGAGCGTCGCCGAATTCCTTCTTCATAATATATTTCGTTGCGAATTCGTTGGCGGCTTTTTCCAGAGATACTTTCATCTCAGCGAGTGTTTTGGTCTCATCGTCACTAAACTTCAGAACCGGGTCGGCAGGCTCGAACTTGTTGTCCTTCATGATCTTATCCTGAGCTTCCTTCTCTTTCTCCGTGAAGTTGTAATACACGCTGCGCTTGTCCGGACGCAGATACATTCCCTCAATCCACATGCCGTACTTTTTCTCCAGAGATTTAATATCAATCAGCGGGAGGTCCTTCAGCTCCGGATAAACAGGCTTTCCGTTTTCCATTTTGAAGGTTTCGCCTTCAATCCCCATGGTAATAAGAGAGGAGCCGGATGGACTTGTTAAGTAATCAAGCAGCTTGAGAGCAATTTCTTTGTTTTTGTTATTGGAAACGACGATACCCCAGTTATCGATTTTCGGCAGACTGCGGATTTTGCCGGTCGGGCCTACAGGATTGCCGTAACGGAGGTTGTATTCCGGATTTTGTGCTTTTACTTGATTGGCGAAGGAGTCGAGACGGCCGATCCAGTCAAAGGTAACGAACGATTTGTTGCTGGAGGTCATCTTGGCTGTCCACGAAGCATCGGTGTCCGTTACGAACTCAGGGTCCATCAGTCCTTCGTTGTACAGCTTTTTCATGAAGTCGAGCATGTCTTTGAACTCAGGCTGCGTATAAGCAAGCTCCCAGTTTTTCGATTTTTCATCGTAGGCTGCAGGGAAGCTAGTTCCACCGAGTCCCCAACCATAGGACCAATCGCGGAAAATCGTTTCTTTCGTCTTGGATGCGTAAGGATAGGACTGAGGATAAGCTTCTTTCAGCTTTTTGAGCGCGTTGTAGAATTCCTCGGTGTTCGTCCATTCTTTGATTCCATGCTTATCGAAAATATCCTTACGGTACAAGAAGCCATGGTTGACATCACGCTGTAGGCCGTAGATCGGCCAGGAGTACATATTGTTTTTGTCGTCCGACCAGGACTTCATGACCCAGTTGTTTTCTTTATTGTCGACGTACAGCTTCTTAAAGTTAGGCAGTTCATTCAAATAAGGGTTGATTGGAGCTAAGGCGCCTTGAGCCCCCATCTTGTTCAACTCCGCGACCGTTTGACCGTGGAAAATATCGGGGAGCTTGCCGGAAGCAACGACGACTTTCAGCTTATCCTTATAGGTCTGAGAGGAGTAGGCCTGAATATCGAGTTTAATGCCTGTACGCTTCTCAATCTCCTTCACTACCATAGAATCATTCAGGTTCGGGGTATCGCTGACCAGCATCCAAGTAAGCGTTGTAGGCTTATCAACGATAGGAAGCTTCAGACCTCCGGTATCCCCATAATTTGCAGCAGGCGATGCCGGGGCAGGAGAAGGACTGGTTCCTCCGGCAGGTTCCTTCGCTGTGTTGCCGCCGCTGCAGCCTGCAGCTACTGCAGCAGCAAGTGAAGCCGTCATGATGGAGTTGACCCATTTACGTTTCATTTGTATACCTCCTTAGATTGTTGGAGCGAAGAAGCTGATCGTATGTCGTACTCCCGGGGAGGTAGACTGTATCGTCAGCACCTTGATTCGAATATAGTGGGTACCTTTCCCAACGTAAAGAAAGCGTTTTATATTTGCTTCGTATTTTCGCTTTATAGCATATCTGACATGGTCGAAACCCTTGATATATCTAGGTTTTGGATGATGTAGAAAATGCTAAGGCGGTAGAAAATAATGAGATGCGCAGGTTCGAGTAATTACATGAACGGCAAAAAAGAAGCGAAACGATTCCTCCACATGATAGGCCGGTAACGGGGAGGAACGTTTCGCAGTTACAATAAGGAGCTTATGAAGAAATCTCCTTAACACGAGCTTTGTAAAATGAGAATTGCGGGAGCTTCATCAGCATCGCCACTACGAAGAGCATTATTCCATTAATCAGGAAAATGTATGGAATGGGAAGCAAGCTGCCAAGGATGCCTCCAAGGAGGGGCCCGATGACGAGACCCAGCTGATTAGCAGTCTGATTCAAGCTAAAAGCGCGGCCTCTGAACTCAGGTTGTGTATTCTCGACAATGGATGCGTTTAAAGCCGGAAATACCGCTGCAAAAAATAGCCCATAGACGAACCTCAACACCCCGAAGCCTACCAAGTGAGTGAATGCGATCTGCAGGACATTACCCGCGGCTCCGCCGAGAAGTCCGACAAACAGTACTTTCCCGTTACCGAGTCGTGAGCCGAGCTTTCCCCAGACCGGTGCGGCAATTAATGTGGCTATTCCCACTGCGGAGAAAATGATGCCTGAATGCAAGGATGCGGATGATTCACTTGAGCCCAGCTGAATCACATAGATCGTCAGCAGAGGCTCGACAATCATGATGGAGGTGGAAGTAATAAAAATCAAGAGCAAAATCATCATTAAATTTCGATTCGCGGCAGCTTCCTTAAGATCACTCCAGACCGAAGATCGCTTCTTCTCCGATTTAACAAAATGAGGCTCCTTCACCCAAAGGAATGCGATGACGAACGCTGCCAGAACCATCACGCCCGCCACAAAGAAGGTTTCACGAGGTCCAGCCCAATGGCTGACGACGCCACCGAGTAAGGGTCCGATCACGGAAGCGGAGGCACCTGCTGTGGAGATGATCCCTAATGCATAACCGACGTGCTTCTCCGGTGTTTGGGTGGCTACCAAGGCGATTGCCGACGGAATATATCCCGCGAGCAGACCCTCCAGGATTCTTGCAAATAACATCTCATAGGGGGTCTGGACGAGAAAGTACAGAAAATAGGCGAGGGATAAGCATAGACCCGCCCTGAGCATCATGAGCTTTCGCCCGTATTTATCCGCCAAGGAGCCCCAGAAGGGAGCGATAAATGAGCTGGCGAGGAACGTAACGGCGAAGATGATCCCCGTCCAAATTTCCAGATGCTCTGTAATATGAAGATCGTTTTGCAGAAATATCGGCAGGAAGGGAAATGAAATGGAGTAAGCCATACTGACCAGAAAAGAACCGAGCCACAACATCGCCAGATTACGCTTCCAAGAATAACTCATGGGGATCTACATCCTTTTTCGTAACTTGAGATACCCCAACAGTTTAGCACAGAATGACCTTAGGATGGTTTTTCTTTTTCTTGTGCAATTCGTGAACATTTCGCATTTTCTATGATTTCGCCGGACGACCTGTGATATAGTAGTGCCATTCCAATGCTGAGGTGAGCTTTGTTGAAAACTTCCTTCAAATTAATGGCGATCGGATTATCCTTAGCGACACTGGTCGCATGCGGCAGTAAGGAATCGGCTAAGCTAGAACACGACAGTCACGCCAATCATGATATCCAGGAAAAAACAGCCTCGATACAGGCACTTCCGACGTTTTTAGACAAGCAGCCGGACCAAGTCCGTTTAGCTTATCAAATCGCGGGTTTAAGCACAGATCTGCTTCAATGGATTCCATGCTACTGCGGCTGCGGCGAAAGTGCGGGACATAAAAGCAACATGAACTGCTTCGTTCAACAAATCAACCCGGACGGGTCCGTCGTATGGGATGATCATGGAACCCGCTGCGGCGTCTGTCTCAATATTGCGGTGGAATCGGCACGCATGCTGAAGGACGGCAAATCGGCTAAAGAAATCCGGGATATGATTGATCTAAACTACAAGACAGGCTATGCCAAGCCGACCCCAACTCCCAAGCCCGTTTAAGAAGCGTTTCCTATCGGGATATCATGTATGGGCTGTCCCATAAGTCCGTGAAAATATGACCATCTTATCGGTGGTCGTGGGAAAATACCTTCAGCCTAAGCTCAAACACTTGGTTGCCGTCAATAGATTAGATGTTATCCCTTTTGGGGTACGTAAATAAGAAAAGATCGCTCAATTTTGGTAAAATGGAAGTAACACCTACCATAACCAATAAGGAGCGATCTCTGTATGAATTGTACCTTGGAACAAGAATCGAGGATTCCGGAGGTTTCTTCTTAGAGGTCTCCCTAAAGTCAACATCGAGGTAGGTCTGCTTAGTCTTGCCCATAATTTACTCAAGAAAGCGGCAGTGGGAGCCAAAGGAGCTCCAAATTCGGCGGGATAGGCTTCCGCCTTCCACTATTTCAAGCGAAATTTAGTTCCACATAAAGAAACGGGGTGTTCCCTGAAGTAGAATTTCTACTTATGGGACACCCCCTTTTTTCTTTTATAATTCAATTGGGCTGACTTATTGTGGAATAATCACGGCCGGAAGGGGGAAAATATTCAAAAATGAGGAATGTGAGTCGTTGAAATGGATGAAAATGCAAAGAGATTACAGGACTATCTTCTTCAGCAGCTATCGTCTTCCGATGATTTCGTTGATCAGAAGCTCGAATTTCAAGGGAATTGTGTTTGGTTATATTATGTGAAAAGCGTTTCCGACGAGAAAAAGCTTCATGATCAGTATATTATCCCATTTTTTACCCAGTTTCCGTCTCTCCACGATTACAGCCAATATGTCAAAGCGCTGACCACTTTAAAAAAGCTGCCGGACCCGCCGTCGATTGTGCAAGCCATGCTACGCGGCACCGCCGTACTGGTAGTGAATCAAGAAGTCATCCTCATTGATGCCGCCAAAAATGAAAATACGAGCTTCGGCGAAGCAACCGTAGAGAATACAGTGCAAGGCCCGAAGCACGCCTTCAGCGAGGATCTGAGCATTAATGTGAATTTACTGCGTTTCCGGTACAATCAACCTTCTTTGGTAACGGAGAATATGGAGGTAGGTACCCTATCGCGAACACCTATATGTATTGCATATGACGAAAAGCTTGTAAATAAAGAGGTACTGAAAGAAGTAAAGAAGCGGTTGGACCGAGTTCAAAGTGTCGTCATCCAAGCGGCCGCGCAGCTTCAGCTGCATTTAAACAATACGAAACGCTCCATCCTTCCGACGATGATGGTTACGGAAAGACCGGATCGGGTTGTCTTTAATTTAGCGCAGGGAAAGGTAGCCGTGCTGATTCAAGGCACTCCCTTTTGCATTGTGGTGCCTGTTGTTTTTTATGATTTTATGGCAGGGATTGACAATTTCTATCAGCATTATTGGGTTACCCGCTTCCTGGTGTTTTTGCGGTACCTTGGTCTCCTGGCTAGCTTAACGCTCGCTTCCTTCTATGTGGCGTTTACTTCCTATAACCCGGAACTTCTGCGTGTTCAGCTTGCTTTATCCATAGCGGGGAGTCGGGCCCCGGTGCCATACCCGTCTTATATAGAAGTATTGTTTATGCTGCTTATGATGGAGCTTCTGACGGAAGCAAGTATTCGGCTGCCCAAAACGATCGGGCCGACGGCTACAACCGTAGGCGGTCTGATCTTGGGGCAGGCTGCAACGCAAGCAGGGCTGGTCAGCAACATCATGATCATTATCGTTGCTGCCGTTGCCATCACCAACTTTGTCATTCCGATTACCGAGATGCATTTCAGTATCCGTGTCTTCCGATACATAATCTTATTTATGACTGCGTTATTCGGGCTGCCGGGTCTAGTCTTAAGCTTCCTGGGAGTGATCATCTACATGGCGGATCAAGAGAGCTTCGGACAGCCCTACTTGAAAATTTTCTTAAGGAGCGCCAAAGAAAAGACCAATTGATTTGCGAGAGGGGGCGCGCCGTTGAATCGGTACTTTTATTATCTTGTTCTGCTGAATATGCTGACTAACGTAATCAGCTATGTACCGCAAACCCTGATCGAGTACCGATTCAGCGGTACGTTATCCTCCATGCTGATTTCCGTTCCTATCGGAACCCTGCTGATGTATACGTTAATGAAATCGTTAGCGCACCTCCCTCAACAGGATTTGCCTCAAATATTAGAGCAAATGATGGGAAAAAAGGTGGCAGCACTCATTAAGGTCTACTGTCTCCTGCTATGGTTTTTTGCAGGGGTTATCACGATCTATGCCATTGCGGATATTACGATCCGCTATGTCAACCCCGATAATCCCATCTGGCAGATTATCCTGCTTTTTGTAATTGTCGGCTGGTACATTGCCACCCGTAAATCACGAAACGTTCTGTATACCGTTGAAATCGTTTTGTTTCTCTATGTACCATTGATCACATTAATTTTCGCCAAATCTTTTATTAATAGAGCCTTCCTGTATGACTCGGTGATCGCCACAACCGGTCATATCTTTACTCCACCCGGGTTGGAGACCTTGTCCGCAGCCACTTATATTTTCAGCGGCTACCTCAATATGGTGTTCTTTAACAAGGTGTTTCAAAAGCCGGTGGAAACCAAGCGGATCTGGATGTTTGGTCTTTTGGGATTAGGTATCCTCCTTACATCATTCTACATACCCATTGGGTTTCATGGGGCAGACGGTGTGGGGGATTACACATATCCCTGGGTTAGCACAGCAGATTCCATGCGCATTGAATTAGGCATCGTCGAACGCGTCATGTACATATTTATCGTCCTTTATACCGGGATCTCCGCCATTAGCATTGGGGTGCATTGGCACGCGGCTAACCAATTGTTGACTTCAATGGTCAAAGCGGAAAGTACACGGGGGACCATAATCCGATTTTTAGTATTTGCTGTTTTGGGAGCTGCCGTCATCTTCATTGGGGTAATGCTGGATGAGAAAAGCATTTTTAAATTGGGCCGGGTGTGGCTTATTGTTCGTTTGGCCAGTGAAGTTGTCCTAGTGGCTTTTATCTACTTTGCTGCAAGAAGGAGACGTCATGAAGCGGATAGCATGTAAACTTGCCCTATGCCTCATCTTGTGCGGCGGTCTGACGGGGTGCGGCTTCAAGGACATCGATAAACGTTTTTTTGCGGTCTCCATGGCTATTGATGAGCCCGTGAACAAGGAACGCAAATACATGGTTACGATCCGTCTTGCTATTCCAAGCCCCGAAGAGAAATTTGGCGCTAATAATTCGATTCTGGTAACAGAGGAGAACGATTCAATTGCTGAAGCGCTGCGTATTGTCAAGTCCAAAATCGATAAGGAATTGGATCTCGGCCATATGAAGGCGATTATCATTGGCGAGGGTATTGCCAAAAAAGGTGAAATGCAGGAAATTTGCGACTGGTTCTTCCGGCGAAGAGACGTTCAGCAAATTGCCTGGATGGGGATCGGAAGGCCCAGAGCTATCGATGTGATTAAATTGGAGCCGAATACCGAGAGGCTGCCTTCCAATATGCTGTTTATGTTCTTCGGAGAGACAGGAACGGAAACGGGGTATGTCGTCTCCGAGTATATGTTTGACTTCCGGAGAAGGCTAACCGAGCGTGGAATCGACCCTATACTGCCGGTGCTTGAGCCGCGTGGAGGCAACCAGTTAACGATCAATCGTGTTTCGCTGCTGGATAAAAAGAAACAAAAGCTTGTTCTTACACCGCGTGAAACGAAAATATTCAATACGTTTTACCAGGGGACCGGGAAATACGACATCAGAGTCAACCAAGGCAATGATTTCTTTGTCATTGCAGCAGAGAATGTAAGGAGCCTTTTCACGATCGTTCCTCAGGCTGACGGCAAACTGAAAATCAAAGTACGGTTAAAGATAAGCGGGATTATTGAGGAAACATCGAAAACCCATTTCCGAGGCGATGAGTTACATGATCTGGAAAAGCTGGCGGAACAGACCGTACAGGAGAGGGTTCAGTTATTTCTCAAGAAGCTGCAGCAATCTAAAGTTGACCCCATTGGATTCGGATTGCGGTATAGGGCGCAGAACTGGGATCGGCAAAAGGCTTGGGACGAATGGCAGGAGCTTTACCCATCGGCTGAATTCGAGGTCATCCCCCATGTGAATATTACCAGTACGGGGGTCATTAGCTAGTCACCTTGTCCGTTGGTCAATTCACTCCTGAGTGTGCATCCATAAAATTATATTTCTGGATTTCAATGGTTATATTAATCCGGTATTCGAAATGTAAGCAATGGAGGTTAGGCCTGCATATGAAAGTGGTCAGGGAGTTTGTTGATTATTTACCCAAACAACCTCTCAAATGTAAAAATTGCTTGTGGGGATCCTGGAATGGCTACAAGCAATTTTGTTCAAAAATTAGCTGTATTAAAGGTAATTAGGAATGTTGACTAAGCATTAATCCGTCACGACGACATCTTCATGAAACCTTCATGATATCTTCATCAAGGTTTCATGCTGTCTTCATCGTTCCTTCATGAATTTATTCCCAAAACGTGTTATTATATATTTATGGTTAAACTATTTACAAAACTATATCTAGGAGGAAATGGAATATGTCTCTTATTGGAACAGAAGTAAAACCTTTTAAAGCACAAGCGTATCACAATGGTAAATTCGTTGAGGTTACGGAAGCGGATTTCAAAGGGAAGTGGAGCGTTGTATGCTTCTACCCTGCAGACTTCACTTTCGTTTGCCCGACCGAGCTGGAGGATCTTCAAAACCAGTACGAAACGCTGAAAGGACTTGGTGTTGAGGTGTACTCCGTTTCCACGGACACTCACTTTACACATAAAGCATGGCATGACACCTCCGAAACGATCGGCAAAATCACTTACGTGATGATCGGCGATCCATCCCACACGATCTCCCGTAACTTCGATGTGCTGATCGAGTCCGACGGTCTTGCTGATCGCGGCACCTTCATCATCGATCCGGACGGTGTCATCCAAACCGTTGAAATTAACGCAGGCGGCATCGGCCGCGATGCAAGCACTCTTGTTACCAAGATCAAGGCAGCTCAGTATGTTCGTAACAACCCAGGCGAAGTGTGCCCTGCTAAATGGCAGGAAGGCGCTGCAACACTCAAGCCAAGCCTTGATCTCGTAGGCAAAATTTAAGGGGCACCGACATGATACTGGACGCGGATATTAAGGCACAATTAAATCAATACCTTCAGCTTATGGAAGGGGACGTGCTACTTAAGGTTAGCGCAGCGTCCGATGCGGTATCTGTTGACATGCTGGCTTTGGTGGATGAACTGGCCGGCATGTCTCCCCGAATTACGGTAGAGAAGGCTTCCTTACCGAGAACTCCTAGCTTTAGTGTGAATCGTCCCCAGGAAGATACCGGCGTTACTTTCGCCGGTATTCCTTTAGGGCACGAATTTACTTCTCTTGTGCTAGCACTGCTGCAAGTAAGCGGAAGAGCTCCTAAGGTTGAGCAGAGCGTAATCGAGCAGATCAAGCGCATCAGCGGCGAATATCACTTCGAATCTTACATCAGTCTGAGCTGCCACAACTGTCCTGATGTCGTTCAGGCCCTAAACCTGATGAGCATTCTCAATCCGGGCATTACCCATACCATGATCGATGGCGCGGCGTTTAAAGAAGAAGCCGAAAGTAAAAATGTAATGGCTGTGCCGTCCGTATTCCTGAACGGCGAATTCTTCGGCAGCGGCCGGATGTCACTGGAGGAAATTGTTGCGAAGCTCGGCGATACTCCGGATGCATCCGAATTTGCTGACAAAGAGCCTTACGACGTATTGGTTGTAGGGGGCGGTCCTGCAGGGGCCAGTGCAGCCATTTATGCAGCACGTAAGGGCATTCGCACAGGTATCGTCGCGGAACGCTTCGGCGGTCAGGTAATGGATACGGTAGGTATTGAGAATTTTATTAGCGTCAAATACACTGAAGGTCCTAAGCTCGCAGCAAGCCTCGAAGAACATGTGAAAGAATACGGAATTGATGTGATGAAGCTGCAGCGTGCCAAGCGTCTCGAAAGAAAGGACTTTATCGAGGTAGAGCTTGAGAACGGTGCAGTACTAAAGAGCAAGACCGTTATCCTTTCCACGGGGGCACGCTGGCGCAACGTTGGCGTTCCGGGCGAAGCCGAGTTCAAGAACAAAGGTGTGGCTTATTGCCCCCACTGTGACGGCCCGATATTCGCTGGCAAGCATGTTGCGGTTATTGGCGGCGGTAACTCAGGTATTGAGGCGGCGATTGATCTTGCCGGCATTGTGAGCCATGTTACGGTTCTTGAGTTTATGCCGGAGCTGAAAGCGGATGCTGTGCTTCAGAAGCGTCTTTACAGCTTGCCGAATGTCACGGTTCTCAAGAACGTACAAACGAAAGAAATTACCGGTACGGACAAAGTTAACGGGATTTCTTACATCGAACGCGATACGGGGACCGTTCAGCATATTGAATTGCAGGGTGTCTTTGTACAAATCGGACTTGTACCTAATACGGATTGGTTGGGCGATACGGTGGAACGCACACGAATGGGCGAGATCGTCGTGAATAGTCACGGAGCTACCAGCGTACCCGGCGTGTTTGCCGCGGGAGATTGCACGAACAGCCCTTATAAGCAGATTATTATCTCTATGGGATCGGGCGCAACCGCAGCTTTAGGCGCATTCGATTACTTGATTCGAAATTAATAGAATGTAATGTTAAACGTCCCTTTTTCGGGGCGTTTTTCTGTCTAAGCGCTTGAAGGATTTCCTTGTTTGGAGAGAGAAGATAATATGCAAAGACCATTCAGACGACAGGAGGCTAAATCAATGAAAATCGCATTTATCGGATTGGGAACCATGGGGAAGCCGATGGCCATGAATTTGCATAAAGCGTGTTTTTCCCTGATTGTTTATAATCGTAACCGGAATAGAATGCGGGAATTTGAAACCCTTTCCAATGTAGAATTGGCATCTTCTCCGCAAGAAGCCGCTGCACAAGCGGAGATCGTCATCACCATGCTGACGGATGACCAAGCCGTGGAGGAAGTCTATTTAGGTGAGAAGGGGATTCTCACCGCTTGCAAGGAATCCGAGAAGAGCAAGCCGCGCATAGTGGTGGATTGCAGTACAATCTACCCCGTTACCAGCCAAAGGCTGGCTGAACAGCTTGCCGTCTACGACGTTGAGATGCTGGATGCGCCGGTTACGGGCAGTAAACCCCAGGCTATGGAGGGTGTGCTGACGTTTATTGTAGGCGGAAATCAAGAAGCCTATGAAGCTTGCTCACCGTTGTTTGAAGCGATGGGCAAGAAAGCCGTATACATGGGCCCAAGCGGATCGGGGGCGAATGCCAAGCTGGCCAATAACATGCTTGTTGCTGCGAACTTGACGGCGCTTGCGGAAAGTTTGACTATCGTTCAGAAATCCGGCGGCGATCCGGAGCTGTTCCTCGAGGTGCTCTCCGGCGGAGGCGGACGAAGCGGAATGGCCGAGATGAAGGGCCCCAAAATATTGCAGCGTGACTTCTCCGCACAATTCATGGCTCAGCTGATGTTCAAGGATTTGAAGCTTGCGGGCCGTCTGGCGGAATCGCTGGAGGTACCGGTGCCGATGCAAGCGGCTGTGCAGCAAATTTTTCAAATTGCATGCAACAGCGGTTGGGGGGCGGAGGACATGAGTGCTATTGCGAAATGTTACGAAGCCTGGACAAGCACTACGATTGGCCGAAGTTAATGGAAGAAGAAAGAAGGAGGTAACCGATGGATATGATTAACTGGGCAGGAAACTATAGGTACAGTACGTCGAAGCTGCACGTTCCCGAGCATGTCGAGGAGCTTCAAGAAGTGGTGGCGCGGAGCCGACATATCAAGGTGCTTGGTACACGTCATTCATTTAACGGGATTGCCGACTCAACCGACAGCTTTGTATCTCTTCAGAAGCTGAACCGGGTAATCACGTTGGATCGAGTACATCATAGGGTAACGGTCGAAGCCGGAATCCGGTACGGGGAGCTTTGTCGATATCTTCACGATAACGGTTATGCGCTGCATAATTTGGCCTCGCTACCGCACATTACCGTTGCGGGCGCATGTGCCACCGCGACACATGGTTCCGGTGATCGAAACGGCAATTTAGCTACCGCCGTGCATTCGCTTGAAATGGTCAATGCGGACGGGGAAACCGTCATGTTCTCACGTGATCTAGAAGATAGGGGCATCGCCGGGGCCGTGGTGAATTTGGGGGGATTGGGCGTAGTGACGAAGATGACCTTCGATGTCGTTCCGGCATTTGATATGCTGCAATTCGTCTACGAGAACTTGCCTCTGGCACAGCTGAAAGAGAATTTTGACGAAATTTTCTCCAGCGCTTATAGCGTCAGCTTATTCACGGATTGGAAAAAACCGATATTCAACCAGGTTTGGCAAAAGCGGAGAATGGGCGAGCCCGATTCCGGTACTGCGGAGAAGGATTTTTTCGGGGCGACACTGGCTGCAAACCATAGGCATCCGGTACCGGGCTGTACCGCGGAGAATTGTACCGAACAGCTGGGTATTCCAGGACCATGGCACGAACGAATGCCGCATTTCCGTATGGATTTCACACCAAGCGCCGGAGAAGAGCTGCAAAGCGAATATTTCGTGTCGCGGCAAGATGCATATCAGGCATTATGTGAAATTGACCGTATAAGGGATTCCATATCGCCATTGCTATATGTTTCCGAGGTACGTACGATTGCTCAAGATAACCTATGGATGAGTCCTTGTTACGAACAGGATTCGGTCGGGATCCACTTTACATGGAAACCGAATTGGGAAGCGGTCCGGCAAGTGCTGCCGCTGCTTGAAAACCAGCTGGCCCCCTTCAATGCCCGCCCCCACTGGGGGAAATTGTTTACCATGCCGGCGGAAAGGCTGCAATCGCTATATAGTAAGCTGCCTGAATTTCAACAATTGGTCCGGCAATGCGACCCGCACGGAAAGTTCCGAAACGATTATTTGAGCAAGTATTTGATGTAACTATTGATAACGCAAAAAGCCGGCCGCAATGGCCGGCTTTTGTTATTTTTACACCTCCGATCCCACATAATGTACCCATAGAAGAGTAGAGGTGCAGATGGAATGATAATTGTAACTATATGAAAGTTGTTTCGTACTGCTTGTACAACGAATCCGGGAAGAGGTTGTTTACATGAGGTTTATAGGGAGCTTACCCACACGTATATATCTTATTTACAATAAATTTCAAACCCTGCTTCTTTCTATTTTTGTGTTTGGAATTTTGGATTTATTACTGTATTAGGATGTTCTCATTGCTCTAATCATGCTTCCTGAAATTACACCGATAGTAGTGTCGGTGATATTTATTTACGGACTTTATAGGTGTTTCAAATATAGGAAGAAGGTCCCGAAATGAAGGGTTAATATCTTTATATCGTCACAGGATGCAGTAATGTGATATTATAGTTGTCGAAAAAAGTAGAATGATGTAACATGTAAAATGTATTCAACAAGAAGATTAGGAGGCGAGGTAAACTTACAATGAAAGGTCTATAAAAAGAATTCATCTAATCGTATCTGTATTATTTAGGATTTTCACACGCAATTATTGACCTAAAGTAGATAATAATTTTTGGGGTGTATTTCATTGAGACTACGCAGAAGAGCATCGAAATTGGTTTCAAGCTTGTTAGTTCCAGCTATGGTGGCATCAATGCTGAGTGTTCCGGTGTTTACTTACCTTGACACTAACATCGCATTGGCAGCTGCACCTACAGCAAACTCTATTTACATTGTTGGACCCACCCGATTTTCACCTAACCGAGGGGTTCAGTTAACCGCCAATGGCATGATGACGGATGCTTCAATTACCGATATCAGCACAACTGCTACTTGGCATTCGGACAATGAAGCTATTGCCACCGTGTCTTCGGGCGGTATTGTTACAGGCCTAACGGAAGGTATTGCGAACATTACTGCAGCCCGGGATGGCAAAACATCTGCCTCCTTCCCGGTAACAGTAACATGGGATACTTACAACAGCTTACAGAATACCAAAGAAACACTCCAAATTTCCTTCTCGGCTGGACAAAACAAAGATAATGTCCAGTCAAGCGTTACATTACCCGTTATGCTGAACAGTACCTTTATTACATGGGCTTCATCCGACACGTCAATTATTTCTAACACGGGTGTTGTTAAACGACCTCCTTATGTTGGGGGCGATAAGCAAGTCACATTGACAGCTACACTTTCCGCCGGTGCCGAGGCTCCGGTAACTAAAGAATTTACGGTCAATGTTGTAAAAGCCGAACCAACAGCAGAAGACAAGCTTCGTGAAGCACTGGATGAACTACAGATCCGATTCGAGAATGGGGATACTGCTGAGGGGGTTCGAAGCCGAGGCATCACGTTACCTATTGGCGGCAAATATTCCTCGTCCGTATCTTGGGTGTCCAGCGAGCCGTCTGTTATTTCTCCGCTGGGGTATGTGTACCGAACTATGGATGATCTGGATCATCTGGTTAAATTAACAGCTACCGTACGAGTTGACGGTATCTCCGGTACTCGGGACTACTTTGTGAACGTTAGGTATCTGATTAAGGATAGAACGATTACTTCATTAGCACTTGATAATCATGCTGGTGTGATTGATGAGGTCAATAAGACGATTACTTTCGACATACCTCGGGGTGCATCGGATACCGGGATGACAGTTACATATACTGCCAAGGCGTTTGCTGTTCACGATAATAACATTATTATGACCAGCGGGTCCTATGTTATCTATCCTTTCTTCTTCCCGCAGCACTATGTCTCGGCTATGGATGAAACGCTTACGAATACTCATTATTTGCTGGTTTTTCCGGGGGCATCAACTCCGTCGGGACCATCAAACCCACCGACCAATCCTCCCGGACAAACGACGGGGACGGTAACAGGTCGAGTTTACGGTACGGATCATGGCTGGATCAGCGGAGCATCTGTCAGCATCGGACAGGTCAGCACAACAACAAATGCGCTGGGCGCTTTTGAATTGACCAATGTTGCGGCAGGGGATCAAACGATCATAGCAAGTGCATCGGGCTTTGCCGGCAACAGTAAGAGTGTGACGGTGCCTGCAGGGCAAAGCGTCGATTCGGGGACAATTACACTGGGAAGAGTTAATAGTAACCCTCCTAGCGAACCTGTACCTACCTCCGAGGCGGAAAGCTCGCCATCCGCGGCTCCCGTAGCTACAGGCGGGGAACAGGCTCCTAAGCCGATAAACACTGAACCTGCCAATCCGGAAAGGCCGGGAACTCCGGAGAAATCGAACGAACCCTTCCAGGATCCTAACGATATCTTTAGAAGCCAGGTTGTGCGAACAGATAACAATGTCATCTCCGGTGTGCAATCAAGGGCGGCTGACATCCTCAGCAAAGGCGCTGTTCTTAATAAAATAGAGTATAGTGATGTTGACCGGCACTGGTCGATTCCATCCGTCGAAAAATTAACCAAGCTTGGGGTTATTAATGGGTACCCTAATGGAACGTTTGAACCGGATGTCCCAATTACACGTGCGGAATTTGCAGCCATGATTGCAAGAGGTTTTGTTGATATGGCAGGAAGAGCGGTTACCATCAGGCCGGAGGACTTCTCTGAATTCCATGATATTAACGGCCATTGGTCATCTGAATATTTAATGAAGCTTGTAAGCGTTGGTGTCATGTCCGGTTACGGTGACGGTACGATCCGGCCTGAACAAACGATCTCCCGCCAAGAAATGGCGCTCATGATCACACGTGTATTAAACGCCCTTATACTTAACCGCGATTCCTCGAATGTACAATTTACCGATCTAGACCAAGCTTATGGTGCGGATGCAATCAAAAAGGCAACCGCCCTGGGGATTTTTACCGGAAAGACAAATCAAACGTTTGACCCAAATGGTGGAGCAACACGTGCCGAATCGATCCAAACGATCATCAACACCTATCGTTTAAGCCCGGCTATCAAAGAGGCATTGAACAGCCTGAACGAATCCTTAGAATAGCACTGTTATGTATTCGTGGGGGTGTCTCAAAAGTAGTATTTCTACTTCTGGGACGCTTCCTTTTTTATATAAAAAAAAAGACCATGAGGGGAGCTGTCTCAATTGAACGACTTGAGGCAGCTCCTTTGATTTTAAGTGGAAGCTTTACGATCCGATATATAGCAAGCGATGCCAAGCAGCAAGGCAAGTCCAACCAGCATGGCGCCGACCCAAGGGAGCGAGGTCATCGGCATATGAAGGATGACCATGCCACCGATAAAAGCGCCCGTCGCGTTGCCTAAATTGCCCGCCGAGTGGCTTGTGGTGGATGCCAGCGCTGGCGCTGACCGAGCCAAACTCATAATTCGCACCTGCATCCCCGGGAATACCGCGAAGGAAGCAGCCCCCCAAAGGAAGATCGTAACGATAGCGGCGATCGGATGATGTACGGTAAAGGTAAATATCGTCAGAATGACGCAAATGGTAAAATAAATACCAAGTATGGAAGGCATAAGCTTCCAATCCGCCAGCCTTCCGCCGATGATATTGCCGGCAGTTACTCCGCAGCCGAACAGAATCAGGATCCAGGTGACGCTATGCTCGGCAAACCCTGTAATTTGAACAAGCAATGGCGTAATGTAGGTAAACACCGAAAAAAGACCGGCGTTGCCCAGTACCGCGATGAGCAGGAAAACGAGCAGCTTTCGGTTAAGCAGTGCCGCCAACTGCTGCAATGCGCTTGAGGGCGGATCCTGCTTGAGCCGCGGGATAAAGGCCAGGATGCCAATCAGCGTTACGGCTCCCATTAGGGCAATGGAGCCGAAGGAGGCGCGCCAACCCCAATGCTGACCGATGTAGGTGCCGAGAGGAACGCCGATAATATTCGCGATGGTGAGGCCGGCCATCATCATGGACACGGCGCCGGCCCGTTTCTCGGGAGAGACGAGGCTGGATGCAATGACGGCCCCGACACCGAAGAACGTCCCGTGCGTCAGGGCAGTGATCATCCGGGCGAGTAGTAAGACTGCATAATTCGGGGCGATCACCGATATGACGTTTCCGAGAATGAATAAACCCATAAGCAAACAGAGCAGTTTTTTTTGCGGGATTTTGTGCGTGAGCATGGTCAATAAAGGAGCGCCGACGGCAACAGCCAGCGCATACATCGTGATAAGCTGGCCTGCGGCCGAAATGCTCACGTGCAGATCCTCGGCGACATTGGGCAGCAGGCCCATAATAACAAATTCGGTCATGCCGATCGCAAATGCGCCGGCAGTTAAAGACAATAAAGCGAGGGAAGACGAGCTGCGGGCAGCCTTTTCCCTAATTCCTGGTTGTAGTAATTCCATTGGATGTCTGTTCCTTTCAACGATTTCATGATGCCGGAATGATTCTTTTTCCTACTCGCGTCTGACAGCATGAATCCTATTATTTGTGTTATCGTGAAAATAAGCAACCCTATTACGTTAAAAATTTGTGTCGGTTGCCTTTCTTTACGGTGATTGACAGTAAGGCCGAAATTCTTTAGCATTCAGAGCGTTGATGACAATATTTGTAAAGGTGATAAATAAATGAAAATCAGAAAACTAGAGCGTAATGAAAACTATCCGATGGAACTATTGCTATTAGCAGACCCTTCGCAAGAGCTTATCGAGGACTATGTAGAAAGAGGGGATTGTTATATAGCCGAAGCTGACAATCAAATGATTGGAACCTACGTGCTCTTATCTACAAGACCTGCAACGGTTGAACTGGTTAACATTGCCGTTACGGAGCCAATGCATGGCAGAGGTGTTGGGAAGCAGCTGGTCCAGCATGCCATTCAAACAGCTGCTTCGAAGGGCTTTAAAACAATAGAGGTTGGCACCGGAAATTCGAGCTTAGGACAATTAGCCCTTTATCAAAAGTGCGGTTTCAGAATAGTTGGGATTGATATGGATTTCTTCACCAGACATTATCCGGAGGAAATCTATGAGAACGGGATACGCTGTAGAGATATGATTCGACTTTCCCAGGATTTATAGAAGGGATTTCACCCATGGAGATTCAGACAAATTGTGCCAAATTTCGACTCGTCCCAGCGGCATATATTCATCCGTCGGGTTTGCTAGTATAATGAAATCATTCTAATCTACAAGTAGAAATGAGTGTGCTTCCGTTTGCTCAATAAGTATCAGCTCATGTTCTTACAACAGCTGGAACAAACGACGACCGCCTGGCTGCAAGCGGGGCAGCGTGCTGCAACTATACCGCACCGCGAGGTTTACCGCCTCCTGCACTCCGTACGCGGAACGGCAGGTACGATAGGGCTGCCTCGATTCTCCGAGGTTGCGGGCGAGCTGCTGCAGCAGCTTGAGGAGGAGAGCGATCGACAGTGGCCGCAGGAGGAGCTTGGGGCGTATCTTCGCGGGCTGCTCTCATTGGCTGACGAAACCAAAGCGGGTGGGTATCCGGCAGAGGAGGCCGGGATCGCCGTGCTTCCTGCCGCAAAAGCTTCCGACGTGGTGCGGGAAGCCGTCAGGGAAAAGGAACACGTTATTTTATTAATAGATGACGATGCGGCACTGCTGCAGCTGATCAAGGATGCGCTGGAGGCGGAGGGCTGGATGGTTGTGACCGCAACCGATGGCGAGCAGGCTATTCGTCTGTTCTTCGAGATGCGGCCGGACTGCGTCATGCTGGATGCGGTACTGGGGGATACCAGCGGCTTCGAGATCATGGATACGATCCGCGAGCAGGCGCTTGTGAGCTTCGTCCCGATCGTCATGATGAGCGGCAAGAACGATAAGGCGACGCGCATTCGATGCTATGAAGGCGGCGGCGACGCCTTCTGCCCGAAGCCTGTCGATTTGGAGGAACTCGTGCCTCGTCTGCGGCGATTGCTGGTTAGACGCCAGCAGCTGAAGCAGTTGCTGCTACGGGATCCTCTGACCGGAGCCTATACGCTTGGTTTTTATCCTATGGAAATGCAGCGCAGGGTAACTGCGGAAGCGAGCGGCGGGCAGCCGTTTGCCCTGCTCTGCGCGGACGTCGACGGCTTCGCCGATGTAAACGACACCTACGGACACATGCACGGCAACCGGCTGCTGAACCAGTTCGTTCAGTTGGCCGAGGAGATTGGCGGGAGCGGCAGCGTCCTTTTCCGCGACTATGGCGACAGGTTCTACATACTGACGGGGTTCTCAGGCGAAGAGCGAGGTAAGCAATTGGCGGAGGCGTTGGTCAACCGCATGGCGCAAAGTCGGCTTCAGACATCGAAAGGGACATTCTCGCGCACCTTGTCGGTAGGCGTGGCGGAGATACGCCCCTCTGGGGAGGCGCCGGAGGTTTGGCTCGAGAGGGCGAAAGCGGCGCTGCAGCAGGCGAAGCGAGAGGGCGGCAATACGGTTCGGAGCTTCGAGACGCAGCAGGCGGTAGCCGTGAAGCAGACGGCGATAAAGCTGGCTATCATCGACGATGACCCGCTGCTATGCAAGCTGCTGGCCCGCCAGCTTAGGGATATCGGTGGGGCCGACGTACAGATCGATCTGCGAGTGTATGCCGACGGCGAGCTGTTCTTCGAGGATCCATGGCATAACCAGCCTGGCAGCTACCTGATTGTTCTGGATAAGCTGATGCCGAAGATGAACGGCATGGAGGTGCTGCGACGGCTTCGGGCGCATTATGACAGACGCCGATACAAAATCCTGATGCTCACGGGGGTCGACGCCGATCAGGATGTCGTCACCGCGCTCGAGGAAGGCACGGACGACTATTTGACCAAGCCGTTCAGCCTGCCGGAGCTGGAAGCGCGCATCCGTCGCTTTATTCGGGGGATTGTGAAATGACGGACGTCCAGGAAGTGTTACGCTACACCCTCTATGCCACGCTTGGCATCGTTACGCTGCTGATCTTATTATTCTTGTATTTGCTCGTCGTGAAGCTATATACGCTGCGACAGGACGCGCTTCAGAAGCGAGAGCTCGAGGAGATCGCCGCGGAAGGGTCCGCAATGGACCGGTATTTGGTGGCCGGCGATATTTCCAGGCGGGCCGTTCCGCGGACTGAGCTGCAGTACGATATCTACGAGCGCTATCTGCTCCATCGGCAGAAGCTGACCCGTTCCCAAACCGAACACGGTTATATTCTCGAATATGCTCATACGTATTTAACGGAAAGGCTTCGCCGGAAGCTGAGGAGCAAGAAACGCTCCGTACGAATGAATGCCATGTACTCCATAGTAAGATTTAAGATGACGGAGGTCGCGCCGCTTCTGCTGGAGCTGTCGGAGAACAAGAAGCTGCACGAGCAGGAGTGGTTCATGATTTGCCGGGTTATAGCCGCTTTTCAGCGGGAGGAGGCAATGGCTTGGCTAACGGATGACAGGCGGGAGCTTCCCGTATTTGTCATTCGCCAGATGCTGCTGGTCTTGTCGGAATCCGCGCTGCTTCATCTCGCGGAGAGGTATGATTCGTTACCTTCACGGCTGCAGGGACATCTGCTGGATGTACTGCGCATCCGCAACGCCAGGACGGAGAGTGTGCTCTCGCTGTTCGAACGCATGCTGATCTCAGAGGATGGGGAACAGCGCATCCGCGCTTTAAAGGGAATTGCGAACTTCGGCTGGATGAGTGATGAAGCGTTAGAGGCCTTGGCCGTTCGCCTTGACGAAAGCTCGCCTGCCGCTTGGTTTGAACGACTGATGACGATTCGGCTCATGGGCAGCCTGAGGGATGACCGCTTCCTCCCCTACCTGGAGCACTGGATCGGTGACAGCCATTATCTGGTGCGAATCGAAACCGCCAAATCGATCTCGAGATTTAAATATGGCCCCGAGACGCTCCAGCGAATTGCGGAGCAGCACCCGGACCGCTATGCAAGGGAAATGGCTGTGGAAAGGCTGGTGGCGATGGAATGAATTTAGGCAATGCAGAGTGGCTTTACTCGCTGTTGGATGGATTGAATGTGCTCTTGATGGTTTATGTCATCTGCGTATCCGTCTTCTATATGCTGCTTTTCTTCGCATCGGCCAAACAGATTCGCGCGGAGAGAGGACTTGGCGCCGCTGTCTACGAGGATGCGCTGAATTCCGCCTTTACGCCGCCGCTATCCATAATCGTGCCTGCGTATAACGAGGAAGTGGGCATTGTCTCCAGTATTCGCTCGTTGCTCAGCATCAACTATCGGGAGTACGAAATTATTGTAGTCAATGACGGCTCGAAGGACAGCACCGTCGAGAGGGTCGTAGCGGAATTCGATATGGTAGAAATGAAGGGCAAGATCGTCTGGAGCGGACTGCGCAAGGAGGTCAAGCCCATCCGGCGGGTTTACCGTTCTCGCATGCACATGAACCTGTTCCTGATCGACAAAGAGAATGGCGGCAAGTCGGATGCGCTCAATGCAGGCATCAATTTGTCCAAGTATCCCTATTTCGTTTCACTGGATGGCGATACGGTGCTGGAGCAGGATGCTTTCTTGAAGGTAGTCCGGCCCATTATGGAGGCGCGTCCGGGGGAAGAGGTCATCTGCACCGGCGGCAGCGTCGGTATTGCCAACGGCAGCGAGATCGTCAGCGGGCATTTGGCCGCAGACCGGATCGGATTGTCTCGCAACAAGCTTGTGATTATGCAAGTGATCGAATATTTGCGCGGCTTCCTCATGGGGCGCATTGCTCTGGGCAAATACAATGTGCTGTTGATCGTATCCGGCGCGTTCGGCGTGTTCCGCAAGGATTGGGTAATCGCTGCAGGGGGTTATGAGGTCGGTACGGTAGGCGAAGATATGGAGCTGATCGTCCGGCTTCACCGCCTGATCCGCGAGAGAAAGAGCAACGCCAAGATCGTCTACATCCCGGATACGGTCTGCTGGACGGAAGCACCGGAGTCGATGGCCGTGCTCAAGCGGCAGCGTACCCGATGGCACCGGGGGCTGTTCGAGAGCATCTGGCGGCATAAAAAAATGCTGCTGAATCCAAGATACGGCCGCATCGGTCTGGTGGCGATGCCCTACTATTTGTTCGTAGAGCTGCTTGGGCCGCTCGTGGAGTTGCTAGGGTATATCAACGTAGTGATCAATGTGATTCTCGGTGACGTGTATTATCCGATGGCCGCGCTTCTGTTCGTCGCGCTGCTCATTTACGGCTCCTTCCTCTCCATGGGCGCGGTGCTGCTTGAGGAGTGGAGCATGCGCAAATATCCGCTGCCCTCGCACTTGATCCGCTTGTTTCTCTATTCGGCGTCCGAGACGTTCTGGTACCGCCCGATCATGACCTGGTGGCGGTTAATCGGACTTTTCGAAGCAATCAGAGGCAAGAAGCACGGCTGGGGGGATATGGCGCGCAAGGCCGGCGTAATGGATTCGCGCAAGAGCACAGCACCGCCCGGATAATGAATCGAGGCTCCAAAGCTTACAAACACAATAACTGCAAGAAGGAGGCGCGCTTTTGAGAAGAAAAGGGCTCCCGCGCCCGTTATGGGCGGCGGTAAGCTTGCTGCTGCTGATCGCGCTGCCTTGGATCGTTTGGATGATCCAAGAGGAGAGGTCACTGGTGGTGACGATATATGATAAGACGGTCCCTGACACATCTTATAGGGAGCATAAGGGATTGATGTGGCTGTTGAACCATCGGAAGCTTACCAAAGCGGAGGGGGGCAAGTTCAACTACGAACAGGACTATTACGGTTTCCATCCGCAAGCGGACAGGCAATATGAGGTTCGACCCTTACCCGACGCTCAAGGTCTGGCGTCAACGGATCTTCTCTATATGACGGATGCCTATGGCGTCTATGAAGAGGAGTTCTTTGGGCACCATCCGGACGGCAACCGCTCCAAGAGCTTATACGGCGGGGTCACGAAGGAGGATGTGGCCGCGTTCCGAGCCTTTCTGTCCTCTAAGAAGCCGGTTTCCTTCATAGCCGAATTCAATGCATTCGGCAGTCCGACGACGGATCCGGAACGGGAGCAATTGTACGAGCTGCTGCGCGTCCGCTGGAGCGGTTGGATGGGCCGTTACATTCCCGACCTGAAGCCGGGCGGTGAGGTGCCGAATTGGGCGATAGCCTCGTATGAACGTAAACATGGAGGGAAGTGGGGCTTTGAAGGTCCCGGCTTTCTCTTCGTAGGGGAACAGGACGATATTGTGGTGCTGGAGATGGGCAAGGACATCGGCGCGGCGGGGAGCCGGTATGTGTGGACAGAAGAAGGCAGCAAGCTGACCGGCCTTTCCGGTTCTCACTACTACAATTACTGGTTCGATATCACTGAGCCCATGAGCGGCGGCAAGGTGTTGGCGGAGTACTCGCTTGATGCGACTGAGGCTGGCGCAAGGAAGCTGGCTGAACAGGGTATTCCGCTAAGGTTTCCAGCCGTCGTGCGCAGTGCGTTCGGAGCGAATGCGACGTATTATTTTGCAGGCGATTATGCCGACCATTCGGCTGTCCCGAACTATTATCACTATGCGGGACTCTCCAAGCTGAAGCGCTGGTTTACACGCGATACGCTGGGCAACGAAAATTCCTTCTTCTGGCACAGCTATGTGGGACTCATGGACGGTATCCTCGCCGACGCGGAGCAGCGCAAGTCAAGCCATAATCCGGCAGCCGCTTCTGCTCCGGATGTATCGCAGGGCGCCAAGCTCGTTTCGCGGACACAGGGACGTATGCTTCAGACGTTCACTGGAGATACATGGTCCGACATGTTCGTGAAGGGTGTTAATCTGGGAGCAGCGCTGCCGGGTAAGTGGTTTACGGAGTTCCCGCAGGATGAAGCGACGTATTACCGGTGGCTGGAGGGTATGGGGGAGCTAAATGCTAACTCCATTCGCGTCTATACGCTGCTGCCTCCGCCGTTCTATCGAGCGTTGGAACGCTATAACGGGCTGCATCCGGAGCGGAAGATCTGGCTGTTGCAGGAAATTTGGCCGGAAGAGAACCCGGAGAATCATAACTATTTGTCGACTGCCTATATGACGGAGTATCGGTTAGAGATGGAGCGTGTTATCGATGCCATACACGGACAAGCTTCCATCCCGCCGCGGCAAGGTCGAGCCTACGGCGAATATCGGAGCGATGTCTCGTCATATGTGCTGGGCTATCTGGTGGGGCGCGAGCTTGAGCCGGAGGAAGTGAAGGCGACGGATAAACTCAATCCGGGATATTCTTTCCAGGGGGATTACTTGACGACCTCAGGAGCGAGTCCGACGGAAGCATGGCTAGCCGCCAGCGCAGATTATGCGCTCACTTACGAGGAGAAGAAGTATGGCTGGCAGCACCCTGTAGCCGTCGTGAATTGGCCGACATTGGATCCTATCGAGCATACGTCGGAGTGGAACGAGCAGGGGATGAAGTCGCAGGAGTTCAACGACAGTGCGACGGTCGATATCCGGCATTTGAAGCATGGACCGAAGATGAAGGCCGGGCTGTTCGGAGCCTATCACATCTATCCGAATTATCCGGATTTCATGAACAATGAAGTCGCGTACGATGCTTATCACGACGAAGAGGGACGGCTTCGCTACGGCGGCTACTTGCAGGAATTCATGCGCATGCACCAAGAATATCCGGCGCTTGTGGCGGAATTCGGGCTTGCTACCGGCATGGGCAATGCACATTCCAACCCTGACGGCTATAATCATGGCGGTATGACCGAGGAGCAGCAGGGGCAAGGCATCGTTCGCATGCTGAAGGCGATCCGGCGGGAAGGCTATGCTGGGGGTGTAGTTTTTGAGTGGCTTGACGAGTGGGCAAAGAAAACATGGGTAACCGAACCCTATATGATCCCGTACGATCGGCACGTGCTGTGGCATAACGCGATCGACCCGGAGCAAAATTACGGGCTGGTAGCTATGGAATCGGTGAAGCCAACCGTTCCCGGCGCTATTGCGGAAGCTAAGCAAGGAATAGTGCAGCGAGCGGAGCTTCGATCTGACGCCTCGTATCTTTATATAGACCTGAAGCTGCAGGAGCCGTTCGACCCGGCGAAGCATGAGCTGCGCATCGGACTGGATACGTATGACCGCGTTCGCGGCGAGCACAAATATGCGCCGACCCGGCCGGAGACGGCTCCATCGGGCATGGAGTTTCAGTTGGTGCTGAGCGGCACAGATACAGGGATGCTTCAGGTCATACCTTCCTACAACATGACGGCAGGACGTTATGCTTCTCAGGCGGCAGAAGAAGGACACTTCGAGGTCATGCGAACGGAGATTCAGAAGAAGCGCGTGAGACAGGACGGAAGCCGCATCGAGGCGCAGTACGAGGAGTCGAGCAAGCTGAAGTTCGGACCGCTTACGAACTCGGCCAATCATTGGCACTCGGAAGGAAACCGCGTATCGGTCCGAATTCCATGGGGCCGCCTGCTTGTATCGGATCCGACCCAAGGCACGGTCATCGACGACCCGCGCAGCTTTAACGTCAGCCTGGGGAGGGACATGCTTCGGACAGTGCGGTCGGAGGGCATAGCGGTATCTATATTGGCCCTGGATCGGGACGGGGCGTTGCTCGGCAGTCTGCCGGAGCAAGGGAACCGTGCTCCCTGGACCATTCCATGGAAAACCTGGAGCCAGCCGACATATCAGGAGCGCTATAAGGATGGGTTTCACACGATTGGACAGTATTTTCAGTCGCTGAGATAATGGATCGCCTCCAATTATCTATAGGTAAATATGGACTTTAGCTTCCCACAGCAACGAATTGCGTAGCTGCGGGAGGCTTTTTCTTTTTTCTTATGATACCAATTTCTATCTTAAAACAAACAAAATAAATATATGATTGCTAATAAACAAACAAAAATATATAATGTCTATTGAGAAAGATTTTGTTTTATAATCTTTGGACATTCACGGAGGGGAAACGATGAAGATACAATCATTACACAACCATAAGTCCGTTGTTATTACGGATAACTATCATGAGATCGACGGACGTCATACAGGTCACTCCGATGCGAAAGGTCTTTCCTTAGGTTTAACAACGGGGAACGGCAGAGGAAAGGCTGAACTATCTGCGAGGATCTGGAGATGTACCGACCAGAAGTGGTCTGAACAATCTGAGGAAATGCCACTCCACCGTGTTCTTGATCTATCCATACTGATTTGCAGATCTTTGGAATACTTTCAGGAAGCGTATATTTATGAGCATCTTTACAATCCTGAGAAGCCTGCCATTGATCGCATTGGTATTCAAGGGGGAGCCATGAACGTATCGATTTGTACAGAAAATGAAAAGATTCGCGAGGATATTCGGTTGTTTCACCAGGCTTTAAGCGATGACGGAGAAATGATCGGTGAGAGATTGCGTACGCTGTCCGGGATTTTGAAGGAACTGGGATATTAAATAATAAGGGGAAGGCGGTGAGCACTGTGAATGAGAACAAACCCTATCTTTTATCTCCGGGTAGACAATTGTCAGAGACGGAACAAGCTCTAGTGTGGAAAAAGCCTTCTTCTCATAAAGTTAGTGCTGCAGAGAAGCGAATTTGCAAAGAGGTGAAACGGAATTGGAGCAAAGAGGAGATGAAAATCTCAACTATTTTGCTGGAAGGAGATGCAGGATCAGGGAAAACACAATTGGCGAAGGCGTTATCGGCAGAGTTCGGATTGCCGTATACGAAAGTAACTTGCTTTGCCGATATGGACAAATCTGATGTGATAGGTGCAATTCTTCCGGTCATCACATCGGATAATAATGAAGCGTCAGATGAATCGGAACCATCTCCGGTGGAGTATCGTTTCTATCCGTCCGAAATTGTAAGAGCCTATCAGAACGGGTACCTGTTAGAAATCCAGGAGCCGACCGTCATCCGCGATGCAGCTGTTCTTATGGCTCTTAACTCCGCACTGGAACCTGACGGCAGTATCAACCTTCCCACGGAAATCATCCGCAGACATCCCGATTTCGTTGTCGTGGTTACGACAAATCGCAATTATTCAGGAACCAGACCCTTAAATGAAGCATTGCGTGACCGAATCCAACACACAGAAAAGATGGATATGCCGACCAAGGAGGTCATGATCGAACGTGCGATCGCGAAGGTGGGATTTCAGGATCAGACCGTTTTGGGAATATTGGCCGACACCATCATCGTTCTGGATCAGACAGCCAAAGCCAATGCGATCAAAGGTGTGGCGGGGATGCGGTCCTTTTTCTACTGGACGGATGCCGTCTCTGCAGGGATTTCCGTGAAAGACTCTCTGTATCATAAAGTAATCTACAAAATCACTACTGATCCGGAAGAAATCAAGATGTTGGAAGAAGCCATTCAATCTCGCGGACTGATGACAAAACTGGATGAACTGGACGCTGGATTAAAAAAAAACGAATTCTCGGGACGGTGGATGTAACCACTTCGGAAGAGCTTGAATATAAAGAGGCGCAAACGGATGACAACGTGGAGGGGATCGCGCTAGTAAAGTCTACCGAGAGTGACGAGAACTCCAGCAACCAAAGTATCCATTTTGATAAGTCTGAAGAGGGGATACGAAGTGAGTTTGGCGACCATGTTTCGTTCGCTGTGTCTACTGAACAAAACAAAGAGGCCCAAAACAAGCAGAATGAAAAGGCATTCCGTAAGCAGTTGAACAAGGAAGCAAGAGAAATTGTCGCTCATTCGATTCATAACAACGTAAAGCTTATCGTTCACCGTCCGGATTATACGCCGGAAAATCAAAAAGAGTATGAAAGCATGAGCAAGAATCTTCTACCTGTGATAAGAGAAATCGCCCGTAAAACCATACCGCTCATTGAGCATGAAATCTCTACGGACTTTGCAGGCCGTCACTATTATGGCAATCAATTTAGAGCCGAAAGTCTGGGCTATTTGGACTTCAGATATTTTTCCAGGAAGCTTCCGCCGTCGGACTCTCCCTCTTTGGTTGTGGGTGTTCGAGTCGATGAATCCAAATCTATGATAGCTGCGGGGAGGCTGGAAGCTGCGAAGCGAGCTGCAATCGCAATTTATGAGTTTTGCATGTTATGTGATATTCCGGTTCTTATTTCCGGTGATACAGCGGATGTATCTCGGCTGGAGCAGATGTCGATCTTTTCCTATGCGGATTTTGCGAAACCGGATCGCCGGGATCGGTATCGGTTAATGGGGATAAGTGCCAGAAACAACAATCGGGACGGAATGGCACTTCGGATCATGGCTGACAGATTGGCGGGAGCCGAAGGACAGACAAAGCTGCTCATCAGTATCAGTGATGGTCAACCGAAAGCCATGGAGTCCTATACCGGGGAGGCTGCTGCTCAAGACATGAAGCAAACTATGGCGGAATTTGAACGAAAAGGTGTACGTTTTGTGGCTGCTGCCATAGGTCAAGACAAGGAGATCATCGGCAGTATATACGGGGACGGACGATTTTTGAATATTACGGATTTAAACAGATTCCCTGCGGAAATGGTACGGTATATCTCCAGGTATTTGTGAGAGGATGAGGAATGAAGGCAGCGCTAAGCGTGCCCTTTGATTTATTCCATAGGTTGTTTTTTAAGGGTATTTGTCAGCCGTACATTCCCTGCTCGGTTTCGGTGTAAAATAATTGAATAGCAAAGCGCACGACGCAAAACAATATTAATGAATTACCAATCTAGGGAGGCTAACCAATTGACAAATATCCTTGAAACAACAATCGATACTATAAAAGCAATGGTAGCTGAAAAAGATGACCAGCCGCTTCATGCCGGGGAAGTGATGGGGTCTTGGATTTATCTGGCAGGACTTGAACTAGCCAAAACTTCCGTACAATACGGTATCAACACTACCACAGACCGTGAATTAAAGTCTTTGCTTGAAGAAGATTTGCAGCTTGGAAACAGTCAGAGAGAACGGCTCCATAAATTTTTGCTGAAGGAAGGGATATCCTTGCCTCCCTCGCCTGAAGATTTGCCTCATTCAGAACCGCGTGATGTGCCGCTTGGCGCCAAATTAACGGATGATGTCATTGCTAACGAGTTATCATTGAAAATCGCAAGCCTGATCATGCAAGCCGCCACAATCGTCACTCAATCGATTCGTACGGATGTAGGTGTCATGTTTCTCGAGTTCCAGACCGAGAAGATTAGTTTCTCCGGGAAATTAAAGCAAGTGATGCGTAAACGAGGTTGGATTCGGGTTCCGCCGTTCTTTGTCCCGTCAGGTTCCCCGCATGCGTAACATACTTAGATCTACACTTTACTTTCTCCGACTCCATAGGTAAAAGCCCATCGCCAGATAGGTGCTTAACAAGAGAATAAAGAACAATGGAGTGGACAATATCTCCATTCGCCGGCTTCACTCCCTTTTATTTTAATTCGTGTATGGCTGGGTGGAACAGAAATAAAAGGATAACAACGATCGGAACGGATATGATCAAGCCGTGAAGCGTGTTCCGATGATGAATGCGGATGATGCTGAAGGTTATGATATTAAATACGGCAGACCAACCGATATTCCAGCCATTAGCAAAGATAAAAAGTCCCTTAAGATAAAAGAGATATTCTAAAAAGGTGAAATAGGCTACCCACATCGATACATAAAAAAATTGTTTACTTCCTTTGGGATAATACTGAAGGTAGATCATGAGAACAACCGGGACAATGAAGAATGAAAATGCGATATCAATGAGCGTATGATTTAACCACCTGACGGTGACCGCCTTATAAGCCCACAGCGTATGCTGATAGAAGATGAGGTTATACAGCAGGTTGCAAATGATATAAAACTGAATGGTAGGGTAGAACTCCCTCCATCGTTTCCAATCAATGAATATCTTGGCGAATAGGCAATAAACCAACACGACAATGAGTAAATACATGGTGTCATATCCTTTAAGGGTTTTACCTTGAAGTCTTGCCATATATTCAGGGAACCATACTTGTGCCCTAAACGGGGGAACCATAGTTCAAAAAGGAAGCCGGCCATCACGGCCGGCTTTTACAGTTATCTTTTCACTTCCGATTTGCTTCGTTCTCTATCACTTTTCTTTGATTCAAAGGCTGGACGGGTCTATGATTGTCCGGGAAAATCGCACCGAAGGCCTCAATTTGTTCTTTTGACATTTGAATCGGCTGCTTTAATAAGATCCAGCTCACCCCCTCCGTACAAGGAGGAGTGGTCAAGGATCCGTTATATAGATAGCTCGTCCGATCTTCAGGCAGCAGGCGGCTCAAATCGATTTCTCGTTCGAGTTTGATATCGGATTCCGTTTGCTGCTTCGGCAGTTTATTCCACATTTCCGCTAGCTCTTCGTTTGTTTTCCCTGCCTCAATCAGAAAACCCACCACCGCAAGCTTTCCTTCTGCGTTTTGATGAACCAAGTGGCCTTCCATCATATACGGTTTACGGTTTATTTCGTGCTCAGAAGGCTTATGAAAATGCATTTGCAGCAGCTTATAAGGCTTCCCTTCCAGGACAATCGAGTTAGAGCCGGACGGGTCGTTTGCCTGAATGGTATGACCGTTATTCATTACAGTAAACAAAGTGCGTTGATAATGATACTGGATGCTCTCCTTGTTTTTTAGTTTGGTTACTTTTTGCGGATCAACGGAAATGGGAGATTGCTCTTTACCGTTAGCGCATACGGCAAAGGCCGGGTCTAATTTTCCCCAATGCGCAGGCCCCGTTACCCCCTCATAAGACCACTTTGTGGCAGGGGGAGCCTCCGCTCTCGGGCTTACAGGTGCAATGGCCGCTGCGGACTGGCTAACGAAGAACAAGAGACTAAGCGACGTGACTGTAATAAGTGTGCAATATTTTCTTTTCATGGATTATATTATGTATCCGATTTCGTCTGTTATACGGCCTCGGCAGGGCATAATCATCTGATGGAATATATTAGACAAGGCTCTTATGGCAATAAAGTGCTAGAATGAGTCCTGGTGATCTCATTATGACAATGAAGTACAATTATCATTCCGTATCCCAAATGGTTGGCTTTTACCGCAAACATCAAAGAGTACCAAGCGAAACGGAGGTACTGGCCGCTGTAGAGCAAGCAAAGAATGGAGATATAAGGGGGGCCGCTCTTCTTCTTGACTGGAGCCGGCACTGCTTTTTTGTTAAAACGGATTCAGAACGAATGGTCATGGAACAAATCCAGGCTCTCCTAAAGCAATTCATGGTCCGAAGCCATGAAAGCTAACTTGATGGTTTGCGAACTGGCAGGTCATGGTAATACTAACAATGAAGTAGAAGCCTGACCGAACGGAGTCGTGAGAATGAAAGATATTACCTTTAAAGCAATAGCGATTACGAATGAAATTGACCTGAATAAAATCGCAATCCACTGCGGGATTCCCAAAAGATATACATGGGAGCAGCCACTAGTGCTAAAAGGGGAGCTCCTTGGGTCCATTATGAATTATTCAATAGGGCCGACGCAGCAAGTGCTTGTGTTTTCCTTCGGCAGTATTGTCTTCATCAACCATACCGGTGATAAAGAAATAACGAGCTTTTTAAAGTTTATACATACGTTTGAAAATGACATCGACTTCCAATCCGTATTTCATTATACGGACGATTACCGGCTGCATCTGGAGGTAGCCGATACCATTGAAATGACGGATGAATTCGTGGCGGTTCCTGAATATGAAAGCTTTTATCCCGAGCTGATCTCTACCGTATTGGCCAAATCCGTTGCACTGGAAAAGACGGAGGAGCAGCTAAGCAATATCCAGGATAACCTCGAAACGATGATCGATAGATTGGAGAGGGGGAAGCTGGGCATTGGCAACAAGGAGCTGGCGAGGATGACGGCAAGAATTGTACGCCATGAATATAATACACTTGCCTATATTATGATTTTGGATAAGCCGGAGATCACGTGGACTAACAGCTCGGCTAATGAGCTTTATGACAAAATGCTGGAATTTTTCGAATTAAACGATCGATATAAAATTCTCAAGAACAAGACGGATACTCTTTATCACATCTTGGAGGGGTTCTCGAATATCAGTCATTCGATCCGCGGACTGTTCGTGGAATGGGTTATAGTGACTCTCATTGTAATTGAGGTTATTCTTACTGTGCTGCAGATCATCGGTTTATTATGAAAGAGCAAGGGCAGAGTCCAAAACAGGACCTGCCCTTGTTTTTTTGTAGTGTTGATATGAATATTGCAGCCGGAGTCTAATTTAATAACTTATTAAGATTTCCCCTACCATTCTGTTAAGAAATGGAACCTACAATGGTGACAGTTGGTTTGAACGGTGAGAAGTAGATGCGCAGTGCCGGAGCGTTAACACCGATTCCTTCAGGCAAGAGGATGCAGCACGAAAGGGGGGATGAAAAATGAGTGAGGTTTATATTCTGCTGACGGCGACGGGGACGAGATTTGCAAAAATGATTCAAGCCTGCACGGCGTCTCCCTACACGCACGCTTCGCTTGCTTTGGATGCTGAGCTGGAGGAGCTTTACAGCTTCGGGCGTAAACACCCGACCAATCCTTGGTCAGGCGGTTTCATCCGAGAGACCGTTACTGAAGGAACTTATGCTCATTTTCCCAATACCCGATGTGCACTTTTGCGACTCTCTATCACAGAAAGACAACGAGACAACATCCAACGGCTCCTTCACATCTTTCGGAAAAATCAAGACCGGTATCGGTACAATCTGATCGGATTACTAGGTGTGCTACTGCAGATTGAGCTGGCGCCGCGGCATGCGTACTTCTGCTCGCAATTTGTGGCGCAGGTGCTGCAGCAGTCGGGAGTTGGCTTATGGGATCGTCCTGCCGGACTGATTACGCCAAAAGACTTCTGGGAGCATCCCGAGCTTCAGCCGGTGTACGAGGGGCTGCTTTTCAAATACCCGCTGCTGGATCGAAGCCGGCGTAAGCATCTGGCTTGCAGCCCCGAAGGTGTCCTGACTCCGCGAACGTCTACCTCTTAGAGAGGCAGGCTGTTTTGCACTAGCGTGCTTATGGAAAGAGGGGAACACGGGCCGACAGGAATTGACGTAATGTTATGGATACAAAACGTATCTGTTGTATTGAGGAGGAATTACATAATTAGATCCGATGATTGGGGATTCTATCCATTAGGGAAAAATCAAGAAGGGAGATTTGACAAATGGCGAAAGATAACAATCCCGAAACGGGGAAGGCAGCGGTAGGTGACGTAGATAGCTTTGGGTTGCAGCCAACCAGCTTTGTTTTAAATACAGAGGGAAATCTTGTGGAAGCCGCAAAAGGGTTTGAACCGAACATGATAAATGAAACGGACGTAAATTCCCGGACGCAAACATAGCCCTTCCGACTTCCATAGGGAAGCGAAAGGGCAAAATGTTCACTTCTGTGAGAGGAGATGGGGTTATCAGCCCCGTCGCACCTCCAGCGCTTATTTCATCGTGTCGAGAAGCGTCTTCACTTCAGGATTCAAGTTAAGCGTGTTAAGAATCACTTGAAGTGCTTCTGCGCGTGTGGATGCGCTCTTAGGGTCGAACGTGTCCTCACGCTTCCCGTTGATGATGCCTGCTTCAGCCGCGTTCTTAATTTCCTCTTCCGCATAAGACTCCTGAAGATCCTTGAAGAAGCCCTTGCTCTCGTCCTTCTGTACGACGCTCAAGTTGACTAAACGGGAGAGAATTATTATCATTTCCTCTCGGGTAATGGCCTTGTCCGGACGGAAGGTACCGTCGCCATAACCGCTAAGAACACCCGACTGAGCCAGCTTCTCGATGGCGTTCTTGGCCCAATGACCGCTTAGATCATTCATGACTACTGGGCGAGCGGAGCTGTTGACATCGAATACGCGCGAAATAATCTGAGCAAATTCTGCACGGGTAATCGTCGCATCCGGTTTGGCTGTCCCATCCTCATAGCCCTCGATAATATGCAGCTTTACGAAAATGCCAACCGTCTTTTCAGCCCAATGCCCTGCCGTATCCGCCGGTATGGATTTCTCCTCCGTGGACGATTCGGCTACATTGGTCCTAATGGAATGGACTACTTTCTCTGTCACGGTAATCTCATTTCGGAATATCGGAGTACCGGCCTGTGCCTTATCTGGTGCACCAGCATTTATAGATGCCCCAGGACCTGGCGGAACTGCCGGAGCTGCGGGTAATACAGGTGCGGTCCGTACTGGAGCCGGGGTTAATGCATCCTGGGATGTGGACGACGATTCCTCCGGAACAAATACCGTAGGCGAGATTTCCGCGGGAAGTACTGTTACAGAGATAAACACCTGCTGTCCGCCGTAAGTAGCTGTAATCACGGTAGACCCTACGGAGTTGAAAGAAATCATGCCGGTTTCGCTAGCGGAAGCGATATTCGCGTTCTGGGAGCTCCAAATAACATCCTGGTTGGAAATCACTGCAGTCGAGTTGTCATGATAGACTGCCCGGATGACCGTACTGCCTGAAGGATACCCTGCTGCTTGTGTAAAAGTTGCCGGCGTTGCGTTAAGACCTGCGAGCGTGACTGTCGGCGATGGATTTGGATTCGTCCCTAATGCAGGCAGAACTTGTAATGAATAAGGATACGAATGCCCCTCATATGTGGCGGTTATCACAGTTGTCCCTGCATTGAGTGCGGAAACAATACCTGTTCCGGACACAGTGGCCACTCCGGGTAAACTGGATTCCCATACTGCCGACGAAGTTATATCCATTGATGAACCCGACGATAGTTGGGCATTCGCGTAGAGCTGTTTGGAGTTCCCTGCATATACAGGTCCCTCTAGGGTCGAAATGGTTAGACCGGTTACAGTGCTGGCCGGCGCATTTCCGCTTCCCGACGAATTGCCCGTTCCGCCGACCGAGGGGCTTGCAGGCAAGATCTGCACGAAGTCGCTTAGTCCTCGGGGTTTCAGCTGGAACGTGCTATTATCGACAGAAGCAACGCCGGAGATTGTTACCTTATCCCCAAGTCCATACGATTGTAGAAAAATATCCTTCGAAAGGCCCGTTCGTACATCAACTCGTACTCGTGTTGTTGTGCTGTCTGCCGCGACAGCATCAAATTCAAAAGAACCGGCGGGTGCTGCGTCGCTCAAAGTTTGGATGACAACTTGATCCAGCGATACCAATTGCCCTTGGTTATAGGCGTGCAGGGAAGTAACCGTCTCGGGTACAGGAATGGCATCGGTTCCGGTCTTTGCCAAGTGGTGGATGCTTGCAAGCCCCAGTTCGCCGTTAAACAAAGTCAAATCTCCGCTGACCAGCACCTTGTCACCAATGTTATAACCCGTCGTATTTTGGGGAACATATATTCCTCCTGTAGAATCCTGCAGGTAGAACGACTGGTCACCGAATGCTCCAGGCTGCGTAGTCACTATCCCTTCGATGCTGACGGTCGTACCGCTCGCTTTACTTCTTGCCATAACGATCGTGCTGACCGGCGGGATATCCGGTGGAAGCTCCTGCGGCTGTGCAGTGGCGTCGGCCGGCACCGTCTTTGTCAGTAAAGCGTTTGAGCCCTGCCTGATCCGGAAGTTAGCGGAGGCAGGGGTGCCTTTAAGCTTTATCAGTACCTCTCTAACGGCATGCCCCTTAGCGTTAGCAGTAACGGCAAATGAAGCACTATAGCCTGGGCTTGTCGGCCAGGTTGCACCGCCGTCAAGGCTGATCATACCGAGCTGCGCTCCGCCGCTTGGATTATAAGCCCCAACGTTGAGGTTCGATAAGGTAGCGCCCGGAGCCATATTGTCGATAACAACACGTACCGGGAACGCCTGCTCATTGCTTGGCATCGGCGACTGCGATACAAACGAGAAAGTCGGATTCGTCACAGCAACAGCAGAACCGTAAGAACCCGATTTGAACGTAGACGGGTCATACCATTTATAGCCTGCAGCGGGTGCTGCCCACGGTTCTGCCTGCGGCTCCGTAGAATCGGGTGGATTCTCGAAAGGCAGTAATGGGGTCGGCTGATCAAGCTCAAGTCCAGGGTATTGATCCAAACTTGTGATGTTCGGCTCATCCGTCGTTAACCAGTCGATCAAATTGAGGAGATAAGTGGAATCCTGCTCTTCTTTCCACCCTGCATAGGTAGTTTTAGAAGTACCTGTCTCTTCCCGTAAATATTTAGGCGTTTCATCTTCCACAGGGGAGGAATCGCCGATGAACGCTGCCTTTCCCGCACCTGCCTTGGCAATCGCGGAGTAAGGACCCTCTGCCATGCCGCCGCCATTGTATACGCCTTGGTCCACGGCATTAACCCATTTTGCGTTCGTTTGCGGCAAGTAGATGAGGCCCTTTGCCCTGGTAGGATCTGTAATGGCAAGCGTTGAGCCAGCGTGCATCGCGACATTGCTCACGCCTTGTGTTATCCCGAAGGACTGATCCGGAGGGACAATGATTTGACCGGTAGTAATATCGGCAAGTGCATTATAACGAAAGCGTACGCCGAAATGATCGGATAACCAGTCCGAGCTCTGCACCCCCTGCATTGCGGAAGAGGCGGCCTCCTCGGCAGTCATGCCCTTTGCCGGATTGTCCCACGCGCCGCGGCGGTACCCATTCATCACTTCCGAAGCATCCCACCTGTTTTTGTTGCGGTCTGCGTTGTAGTGGTCGGCGATAAAGAAAATACTGCCGCCACCTTGGACATACTGGACCATTGCCTCTTGTTCCGATGCTTTGTACGGAATATTAGCTTCACCGATCACAAACGCATCATAATCTAGGAGGTCAGCGAGTGTAATCGGCGTTGTCTTGCGTAATTCCTTTACGGAATAGCCTCTTCCAGCAAGCCCATTGGCAAAATCGGAAAATCCACCGTCGATGACCCAGTCCGCTGCACCTGCGGTTTGGCCATGGGTGTTGTCAAACAACACCTTCTTTCCGTTCGGCATTCCGACCGGATTAACGACCGGTGCTGGATCCGCCGGCCCCTCCGCGTGAACACTATGCGTCCCGTCTGTGATTAGAACATTTGTAATCTGCAGAACCACCGTTGTCGTCAACAAAACTTTCAATACACGACCCTTAAATCTAACCACGCACACACCTCCGGTTGTCATAAAGCTAGCTAGCTTATGTAATCTATTTCTACCTTCTTAAATGTAACAAAATAATGTCGGTTTTTGTCGATTTTAAAATATATTTTTACTTTGTAATTTTTGGTAACGCCCATTTTTTGACGGATTTACACGAAAAATATTCACACTATCTTCACATAGGTTAGGTTATATTTAAAAAGAAAGCGCTTTATTTAACAATCTCAAGCATCTTTGCATAATGGCTTTCAAAATAAAATAAGGGGGTTAGTTCGATGCTCCGTTGGATTCGGAAGGCACAGACCTCGAGGGTGCGGCTTCGTTCGATCGGATTTAAATTGTTTCTTGCTTTTCTCGTTAGTATAGTAGCGAGCTTTGCTTTATCCGGTTGGCTGGTATACAGCATCTCTGCGCAAGCCTTGAAAGAAAAGGTCGGGAACAACGCCGACCAAGTAACCCGCGACGCCGCGAAGCAGGTCGATCTTTGGGAGAGGCAAATGGAGGGTGTGTTCAACAACACCGTCATCTTCGCAGTAAACAATCAAGCTTTGACGGAAAAGCGCCGCAAGCTGCTTCCTGACAGCCCGGTTGAATTGGCGGAATACGAGAGAACGCTGCAGCGTCTCGCCGCCATAAAAGCCGAGATTGAAAAAGTGAACTCGGAGCTGAAGCCGAACACGCCGAAGCCGATTGCGCTAACCCGGCTCGAATCGGAACAAACAGAGCTGTTAAAGAAGTCAACCGAGCTGAACAAGCTGAGAACAGAAGCGGACAAGGCGTTTCGGGAGTACATGCAAAGCTCCGTCATGACGAATTCGGATATGGTGTTCTCCTCCTCGATGATTCGCCACAACGGAGATGATCAGATTCAAATCAGCAGTATTACAGCGTACAAGGCAAAAGCGAATCCTTACCAGCTGCCTCTAGTTCAGGAAGCCGTCGCCGCTAAAGGCAAAGTCGTTTTCTCCAAACCGCAGAAGGGCTCATTTTTGTTCGAGGCTCCCGAAACGGTATTCGCCATGGCAAGAGCCTTTTGGAGTCCAGAGGACCTCGTGTGGGCCGACGTCATCGTCACGGAATTCAAGCTATCCTATTTCGAAAAAATGCTGAGCCCGATCACCTTCGGCGGCATCGGGGAGATTCATTTGATAGGACAAGACGGAACAACTTATTTCACAAACCGCCCTCAGGCGGAATTCGGGGATCCGGCCGCCGTGAAGCATTCCCCCAATCAGGACACCCGGATCGCAGATTATACCGATGCCCAGGGAAACAAATACTTGTTGGCCGGCACTACGCTGCGCAATCAACCCTGGACGCTGATTGGCGCCATACCGGAAACCAAATTACTGGAGGATGCCCAGAAGATTCTGGAGCGATTCTATTACTTGCTCGGCGGCTCCGTAATTGCGGCTTGCCTTCTCGGCTGGTGGGGTTACCTTACGTTCGGGAAGCCGATGATTATCGCACAGCGCAAGATGCAGCTTGCCGAGCAAGGCGATCTGGGCGTTCGACTGCAATTTCGCCGTTCCGACGAGATCGGCTCTGTTGGGACAAGCTTTGATAGTATGATGGATCGGATTAACGGGATTGTAGGCAGCACAAGCCAGTCCGCCAATCTTTTGCTCCACTCCACGGAAGAAATTCGCGGACTGGTTGAATCGAACGAGTCGGCGTCAAGAGAAATCGCCTCCACTATGAACGAGATTTCAATCGGCGCAAGTAATCTGGCAAGCGACGCCGAAAAAAGCGGTGTGCTGATTGGAAAGCTGCATCAGTGTTTGAATGACGTCATAGAGAAAAACACGCATATGATGCAGGCTTCGGAGCAGATGGAAGCTGCAAGTCACGAAGGACTTTCCTCGATGCAGGTGCTTTCGGAGCAAAGCCAGATCGTCGAAGCCAAAATTACCGACTTGAATCAAAAGATGGAACGGCTGAGGGAAAGCACACAGTCTATCTCCGTCGTCATGGATTTTCTGCAGAGCATTTCGAAGCGGATTAATATATTATCGTTGAACGCGGGTATTGTCGCTGCCTCTTCGGGAAAAACGGGCAAAGGCTTCATGGTCATCGCGGGGGAGATCCGGAATTTGGCCGTACAATCGCATAACTCCATCGAATCAGCCGGGCAAATCATCGAGCGGATCCATAGCTATATGGAAGAGACCAGTGAGCTGGTCTCGGAGTCGATGCCGATCTTCAGACGACAGCTGAATGCATCCGACAATTCTCAGGAGATCTTCCAGAAGGTGATGCTTTCCATGCAGCAATTCGCCGAGCGCTTTCATGAGGTCTGGGGTTCTCTGCAAATATCGGTGGAGGCCGGTCAAGAATTAAATGAAATGCTGCTGCAGGTCAGCGCTTTATCGGAGCAATTCACTGCTTCAACGGAAGGCGTCGCAGGACTGGTGGACCGGCAATATCATTCCAGCAACCGCTTGGTGGAAACGACGAAGGCGCTTGAAGCGCTGTCCGCCAAGCTGAACGATTCTCTAAAAGGGTTTGCCGTATAGTCCTCAATCGACAGCTTCTACAAAACCTAAGGCTTCCTACGTTGAAGATACGCTCATACGCTTATCTTCAATGCATGGAAGCCTTTTTCCTAGTCTTATCCCTTAAGTTAGTCAACAATATGTTACTCAACCAGTCTCTTCAGCTGCTCAGCGAATCCCCCGTCCATAGTAACCTCTGCGTTGTTCAAAAACAGCAGCTCATCCACGGGATGTTCCCGAAGAAATTCGGATAACTTCCGATCAAACTGCCGCGGATCGACCACATAAATTTCCTTATAATGTGCCGTAAGGAAGGGGATAAAGGCATTCCCGTAAGAGTCCTTCACCACTAGGAGCCTTTTCGTGCGCTCCGCATCGGTTCGGATCACACCCCAGGGGCGGTCCCCGCTAAGGAAGATCCGGTATTTGTTTTTGCGTGTCGCATGGCCCATATCCAGGAGAGGCAGGGTCAATGGCCCGGTATAATGAACGGTGTATTCCGTCTGCACCGGTGGATGGTAAACCGTGATGGTATCCGGATTGTCTCCCAGCTGCCGATTCTTCGTGGCAGCATGGAGCGACCCCAGAAAGCCTGATATCTTCTCCACCCGATAGCTGCTTAGAGGCAAAGGCGTTTCGTTTCGGAGTTTCATGTAGGCTGAATAGGCATAGTAAGCACCCGTTGCTGTCCAATGATGATCCGTGCGAAAATACAATTCTTCACGGGCGTACGGCTGAAGCGCAGTTATCGCATCAACCCTTGCTATGGACGGGTGGAGGCGTGAATACACAGCCTCTACAGCTTCCCGCTGGGAGGAGGAGAGCTTCTTAAGTTTAGCTGACGTAAGGAACTCCACCGCCGTCGGTGCTAACAGCACGGTCACAGGGACTCCAAGCACTTCTTTCGACCGGTTCATCACATCGGCATAGGCCCGTCCCGCCTCCGAATCATAGGTAAACAGGTTCATAGCCCGGTCTCCCGTGATGAGCACCTTGCCCAGTACATGTCCCTTAACCTCAGGCTCCGCTTCCGTCTCTGCCGGTAGAATAGCAGGCGGCAGTGTCACACCCGGTTCGACTGTGTGCTTCAGCTCCGGTTTAACAGCAGTTTCCGACGTATTATTTGCCTGTGAGCTTATGATCGACGTCTGCTCCCGGCCTACGAAGCCGCGCCAGGATAGGACGAGTTTGCTGACATCTACGAGCCTATCCCGGAAGGCGACATGATCGGCAATAAAGTTTTCCAGCTGACGGAAATACGCTCCGGACCATAGTGTTTGTGCCGTTAGTTCAGGAAAAACGGTTAAGGCGCGATTTTCCATCTCTGAGAGGGTTGCGCTTCTCCCGAAGGGTACAGACAGTGAAGCTCCGACCGCCAGGAAGGCGAGGAACAAACAAATTTGCAGAATCGAACCGGTGCGCATCTTTTGTGAACCTCCCCTTACGCCTAGAATCGGAAATAGAAAAACGGTACGTAGCTCCGGCCAACCAATAGCAATGCGGATAGCGCCAATAAGGTAAAGCATACCGCGGGAACCAGCGCATGCCGATATACCCCTTGAACAAGCGGAGGCGGCCTGTTCCCCGAGGTTAGGGTATCATGCAGCACAGCTGGCAGCGGGGTAGATCCAATAAGAGCCAGGATCAGCAAAACGGCGTTATTCTGAACATGAATCAGCAGCTCTTCATCGATCCACGGTGCTGCCGTCAATCCAAACATAACTCGCAAATAATACACGCCCCGTGTCATGGATTCGAAATAGAAGAACACCCAACCGATCAGTACGATTGCGATAAAATACAAGTGCGATACCCACCTGGGCATTGCTGTGAGGAACCGTAGGAGAATGCTTTTTTCCAGTGCAATCAAGACTCCGAAGTATAATCCCCAAAGCACGAAATTCCAGCTTGCTCCATGCCATAAGCCCGTCGCAAACCACACGACAAACAGGTTCAGCCACGGTCTGCGCCGGTTGCCTCCCATTGGGATGTAGACATAATCTCGGAAGAAACGTCCAACGGAGATGTTCCAGCGTCGCCAAAACTCCGTAGCGCTCCTAGAGATGTAGGGGTAATCGAAATTCTCCTTAAATTTGAAGCCAAACATTCGACCTAGACCGATCGCCATGTCCGAGTATCCCGAGAAGTCAAAATAAATATGCAAAGCAAACAGCACAATACCGAACCACGCCCCTGCGAGCGAAAGCTGCTGAAGATTGCCGTCCAAAAACAGAGGCGACAGCTCCCCCAACGCATTTGCGAGAATGACCTTCTTCCCCAAACCGACCGCGAAGCGGCTGATACCATAGCTGAACTCCTCTAACGTGACGGTGCGCCGGGATAGTTGCTGCTGCACGTCGGCATAACGAATGATGGGGCCAGCCACAAGCTGCGGAAACATGGCGATATAGAGGAGAAGCTTGGCATAGGAGCGCAGCGCCGGCGCTTCACCGCGGTATACATCCACAAGATACGATATGAGATGAAACGTGAAAAAGGAAATGCCGATTGGGAGTCCCGGATCCTCATAAGGTATTCTTATCGAGGTCAGTGCAGCCAACGATTCCAAAAGGAAGGGCACATACTTGAAGTGGAACAGCAGCGCCACTTGGAACAGGATGGAGATGGCAAGAATGGCCTTCCTCTTAGCTGAGTGACCGCCGCCTTGCTTATCCAGGAGCAGACCTCCGCACCATCCAAGGAGCACATTAAGCAAGAGAACGATGATCCAAAGCGGCTCGCCCCATGCGTAAAAAACTAACGAGAACAGAAGAAGTACAGGGTTCTTAAGCCTTGGGGGTGAGAAGTAGTAGCAAATCAGTGCTAATGGTAAAAAGGCAAACAAGAAGACTAAGCTGGAGAAGACCATTGCTCACACCTCATCGGAACCGTATATGGATATTATTGTAACTATCGTTCCGAATCTATTCGTTGGTTTTTATTATTAGATAACCATTTTATGGAACGTTGAAATAAAGAAAAGGATATGATAAGATATCGCTAAACGTAACGAATGGAGATGAAGAGGATAATGTAATATTTCTTGCCTGGTTTAAAGAATAAAGCGGATTGTTTTATTCTTTATTGGCAAGAAAGTTACCTTATTCTTTTCACTCATTAAATATATTGTAATCTCCCTTGTTCCGGGGGTGGATTATCCGTATTTTTTGAGCTACAAGAAAGGTAACTTTCTTGTAGCTCTATTTTTTTTGATTGGAGGTCCAATATGTCATTGATTAAAGTCACGAACCTTACGTTTGCCTATGAAGGCAATTACGACAACATTTTTGAGAACGTTAGTTTTCAAATGGATACTGGCTGGAAGTTGGGTTTTACCGGGAGGAATGGCCGTGGCAAGACCACGTTTCTCAATCTGTTGCTTGGTAAGTACGAGTACAGTGGAACCATATCGGCAAACGTCAGTTTCGAGTATTTCCCATTCCACGTTGAGAACAAAGAGCACAATACCATTGATATCGTAACCGACATCTATCCGGATTACGAGCACTGGCAACTTTTGCGTGAGCTGTCGCTTTTGAAAGTGACGGAGGAGGTATTATATCGACCGTTTGGGACCTTGTCCAATGGTGAACAAACGAAGGTGCTGCTCGCAGCCCTGTTTTTGAAGGAAAACAGCTTTTTGCTCATCGACGAGCCTACCAATCATCTGGACCTTCATGCTCGAAAGCTGGTCAGCGATTATTTGAACGATAAGAGCGGATTTATTCTGGTATCGCACGACCGGGCGTTCTTGGATAACTGCGTGGACCATATTCTTGCGATCAATAAGACCAATATCGAAATCCAGAAAGGAAATTTTTCCGATTGGTGGGAGAACAAACAACGGCAGGACCAATTCGAGCTCGCCGAGAACGATAAGCTGAGGAAGGACATCAAGCGGTTGTCCGATGCGGCCAACCGGACGAGCAATTGGTCGCACGAAGTGGAAAAAACAAAAAACGGGACTCGCAACTCCGGTTCCAAGGTAGATAAAGGTTACATCGGCCACAAGGCAGCCAAAATGATGAAGAGGTCCAAATCGATAGAGCAAAGACAACAATCCGCAATCGAGGATAGATCTCAGCTGCTTAAGAACGTCGAAAGCTCAGAAAGCCTGAAAATATCACAACTGACGTATCACAAACACCAGTTTGTCGAGCTTGACCGCGTATCGATTCATTATGCCGAGAAGAAAGTTTGCCATGACGTCAGCTTCACTATAGAGCAAGGGGATCGCATTGTGCTTTCCGGTCCCAACGGTTCAGGCAAATCCAGTTTGCTCAAACTGATCTGCGGCGAGGATATCCCTTACTCCGGGGCGTTACGAATCGGGAGCCAATTGAAAATATCCTACGTTTCGCAAGACACTTCGCATTTGCGCGGCAATTTGTCGGATTTCGCCAGAAACAACGGGATTGACGAAAGCTTGTTTAAATCGATTTTACGGAAGCTCGATTTCTCGCGTTTGCAATTCGAAAAGGACATCTCATCTTTTAGCGGCGGCCAGAAGAAGAAGGTGCTCATCGCGAAAAGCCTCTCCGAGCAGGTTCATTTGCATGTATGGGACGAACCGCTGAATTTCGTCGACGTCATTTCTCGAATTCAAATCGAAGAGCTGCTTCTGAAGCACGCTCCGACAATCCTTTTCGTGGAGCATGACAGCGAATTTTGCAAGCATATCGCGACAAAGATTGTAGAACTTACAGACTAACCCTTCCTGGAGGATGAAAGTGATGATGATTGAGGTCGTAGATGATTTTGTGAACCGGTTCATTTCAAAGGATGCGGTTCACAAAAACAAAATGCCGGAGAAGTACCATTATATCGATAAATGCACGTAGCGATCCGTCTGCAAATGCATCGTGCTTTCTCTTCGTAATTGGATAATGACGTAGTTAAGGCGCTGGCTAATGGCTGCTTTGGTACGTTTTCTCCGGCGGTAAGGAGAAGACATGAAGCCAGTCTCGAAATATGAAAGGATTCGCCAAGTATTGTCCGAGTTGAAGCAACCCTCATATAGATATTCACAAATTACAGAAGCGATTTTCAAGGGGAAAATCGGCGAGTTCGAACGAATGGTCATACTGCCCAAATCCCTGCGTGAAGCATTGATGGAGACGATGGGTCCGCGGGTCTGCAGCATCTTTCCGGTAAAGGAACTCACATCGAGTCAGGTCAGCAAGGTGTTGTTTGCTGTGGCTGGCGATGAACATATTGAGGCCGTACGCCTTCAATATGAGCATGGGTGGAAATCGTATTGTATTTCCACTCAGTGCGGCTGCGGGTTTGGGTGCAGGTTTTGTGCTACCGGTACGATAGGTCTGAAACGAAATTTGACGGCCGACGAAATTACCGACCAATTGCTTTACTTTCACTTGAATGGTCACAGCTTAGACAGTGTCTCATTCATGGGTATGGGGGAGGCGCTAGCCAACCCGAATATCTTTGATGCTTTGAATATTTTGGCCGATCCAGGCCTTTTTGGATTAGGGCATCGACGAATTACGATTTCCACCATCGGTTTGTTGCCGGGGATCGACAAGCTGACAAGGGAGTATCCCCAAGTCAATCTAACCTTTTCTCTGCATTCGCCGTTTGACGATCAACGGAGTGAGCTGATGCCGATCAACGACCGGTTTCCAATCCGAGACGTCCTCCGTTTGTTGGATCATCATATTCGACATACAGGGAGGAAGGTGTATATTGCTTATCTTTTACTCCGAGGAGTCAATGACTCGACGGCGCATGCGAAAGCGGTTGCCGAGTTGTTACGGGGTAGGGGACCAGGGGAACATCTTTATCACGTAAACCTGATTCCCTATAACTCAACCGAAGTTACTCCAGAAAGTTACCGGACGTCGGATTCTAAGCGGATCGAAAGCTTTGTTCGGATTCTGAAGTCAAAAGGGATCAAAGTGACCATCCGAACGCAATTCGGATCGGACATTAACGCGGCATGCGGACAGCTTTACGGTAAACAGTATTTGAAATGAAATGAATATGGATAAAAAAGTAAAACAAAAGCCTTCCTCCCGGAAGGCTTTATGTTATCCTTATTTAGAAATTTCACAATATTTTTTGAAATTATCTAGGAATGCTTGCCAGCCTGCTTGCTGCTGCTCAACGGAATGGGTTCCTTCTGCATCAAATGTTTCAATAATTTTAGTATTGTTGTCTTGGCTAATAAAGTTGATCGTAACTTTTCTTCCATCTCCAAGCGTATAGGCAATAAGCTCGTTAACTTTTATTTCATCATAAACTCCGCCGAAGTCAAATCCAAAGCTTCCATCCTTGGCTTCCATTCTAGTAACAAATGTTCCGCCAACTCTTACATCATTCTCGGCACTAGGTGCATGCCAGTCCTCGGAGGCAAAACTCCATTTCGTGATATGCCGCGGCTCTGTCCAATATTCCCATGCTTGTTCAACGGGGGCATTAACTGTCGTTTCTACTGTTATTGTCACGTGATTACTTGATTCCATAATGTATCGCCTCACTTTATTTGTGGTTATGGATAATTGTACCATTTGGTTTGGGGGGGATGCTAGTAAATTTTAGATAGGATAGCGGCCAGCAGTAGATTCAATGTGCGTTAATCCTTTCAGATGAAAATACATAAAGATTTCCAGCGGCAGGAGAAGAAAACCTATGCCAAATCAGGATTTTCAGTCAGGTAACATAAAAGCTCGCTATTCCAAAGGAAAGATATTATCAGGCATACGCATCGGTAAATGAAAACAACACTTTGTATGATATTGAACAAATTCGATACCTTAGAGTGAGGGCTGCAAACATGGCACACCTAAACACAAATGAAACCGATACCGTTCAAATCGTTGCCACATTTGAGCATTCGCCCTTCGTGGAGATGGCAATCCATGATTTGGGAGAGCTGGGAGTTCCACCGCGCAATATCGTCGCATTGCCTTTGGAAAACCTTGAGTCTCAAGTAAATATCGTTGATTCCATTCATCGTGTCGATGGCAGAAGCATTCTGGACGGGGCAATGATGGGCGGAACAATCTTAGCTGTTCTTGGAGCTATCTATGGATTCGTGTTGTACTGGGGACCGGTCATTTGGGGGCTACTGGGCCTGGCAGGCGGTTTCTTTTTGGGATTGATCATCGAATTAGCGTTAAACAAGAAGAAATTAAAGCTTTCCTCCAGCCGCAAAAGCGAGGTTATTATTGAGGTTACATGTAATGCCTCTCTGAAGGATCAGTTGATTAAAGTCTTTAAAATAAGAAAAGCAACGGGATTCGTGACTAAGCCTCAAAGCAATTATTGCAGCGCTTCATCAGAATAATGTTATGGAGCGGATGCCTATTTTACCAGAAACATCTCGCCAAATGGAAAATAATGGATAAATATCCATGCCCTAAATCTGTCGAACACATAGCATAAGAATTGAATGAGAAATGGTAACCGTTGTTTGTAAAGGAGGTGTGTCATTTGAAGTGCACTTATTGCTTCAGAATGCAACGTAAACAACTCCGTAAAAAGAACCTAAAAAAACGAAAGTCAAATCGAAGGAAATGGGTAACCAAAGTGATTTGCATTCTGGTTCCTGGACGAAAGGGGAAACGTGGTTCCAGGGGACCGCGAGGTAAACAAGGAAAAAGGGGTGCTCCAGGTCCGAAAGGGCCACGGGGTTCGCGTGGTCCATTGGGTTATGAAGGTCCACAAGGTCCACAAGGTCCACCTGGCCCACAAGGACCGGCGGGGCCTCTCCCAGATGTATCTATCATTCCGGTGGTGTATAGATACTATTATAACGCTAGTCAGGATTTGACTTCTATAGGCCCTTTGAATATTCCCGCTGACCTGTTCGTAGATAATATGGGGAATATAGTAACTTCTTTCAAAGGTCTTGGTCCCAATAGCTATAATAACTTATTTATTAATGGGATTATGCAGGCCGGCAACGCATACAATATAAGTCCAAATGCACTGACTTTGTATCCAGATGGTATGAGTATCTATAAAGGTACGCCACTGACTTTGGAAATCGTTCAATTCTCGGTCCTAGTAACCTAATATAGTAACCGGAAGGCAAACAGATTCCATTTATATCAGTTTCTATAAGCCCTCACCTCTATGAATCAATCGAATATGTTGTATCAAGAAGGGAGGTGAGGTAGGATGCCAATTGTTACTCCTTATCAAAACACTAGAAGATATACTTCAACAATAGGCGCAGGGACCGGTACCGGGGCTACGTTTGCAATTGCTGCTACGGCTTTTACGAACGATGCCGGTGCGGCTGCCACGGCTTTTCCAGGCACGTACAATTATTACAACCTGTATATTAACGGTATTATGCAAACAGCCGATACTTCCTCCGTAACAACCACAACCATAACCATTCCTGGCGGCGATGCTCTTGATGGAGGAACTCCAATCGTCGTGCAATTCATAGTCTCTTAAAAAATTAAACTGTATTCGGAAAAAGACAGAGGGGACATGTTCTCTCTGTTTTTATTTATGCTCGTTGGTCGTGCCTCTTACATGAAGACTACCATCACAATATTTGTATTAAATGAAGCTGTAACGCAACTCTCAAGCTGAGGGACGGACACGAAAAGGTGATTAAAGGTTTGTCATGCCAACCTAAAATAAGCACAACTCCATATAAAGTTAGCGCATCACACTTTGGCACATATATCCAGTAAAATAAAGCTGATTTTAAAGCGCTTACATATACGAATGGGGAGTGAGTAAATTGCAGAAACCGATATTCCGGACGATCTGTTTCCTATTGGCCATCGTTCAAGTGCTTGCGTCGGCATCGACTGTGCAGGCGTCAGTCAACTACGAAAGCTACAGCGGTTTTGTGGCGGATTCGACGCCTGTGCTGCCCGGGCAGGAGTCGCATCCGAAGCTGTGGTTTGACACGGGAGGGGTCGGAGCGTTATATGCCAAGCGGCTGGCTGATCCTTATGCGGCGTCCTTGTGGAATTCGATTCGAACCAGCCCTTACTTAACTATGGAGCTTCCGCAAGCGCCGGGATGTGTGTTCGGGAATGTCGTTCATGCTTATTACGGAGACATGGCCCGTATCGCGAAGTATAATGCGTTCCTATACTTAATGGAGGGCAATGAGCAACACAAAGAAAGGGCTGTTCAAGCGCTGCTGCGTGCGTACGACGGCCCCATTTATACGTGTGCGGAAATCGATCCGAACGTATCGAGCTCGCCCATAGATGAGACCTATCGGGCTAATTGGGCACAAAACTTCGCTGCCGCCTATGATTGGATGCAGCCTCATTTGACCCCGCAGCAGGACGCCGAGATCCGTGACCGTCTCGCCTTCGAGGCGCAGACGCTGTATGACAATATCTGGATCCGTGTCGATGGCGGGAATGACAGAGGATGGGGGCCGCGTCCCCATAACCATCGCTCGAAGCCTGCCTGGGGACTCGGCTCGCTGGCGCTAGCCTTGTCCAGTTATTCAAAGCCGGGAATGAATTCGCCATCCGATTGGCTTAAAGAAGCACTGGAGTCGGCCAACTCGAACCTGTCCTATTTCTTCAGCTCCGACGGTATCTATCGGGAAGGCTCCCAGTATTACATTTATTCGCACATCAATTTTGTGCCGTTCCTTTACCATTACAAGAATGTGTCCGGCGTCGATCAATTCCGGTTGTTCAAGCCAGCTTTTCTTTGGGAATTTCACGTTTCTAATAACAAAGGCTGGATGCCAAACTTCGCGGATTCCTTCCTGCGCCACAATTTTCTTCACACGGTAGCAGGGCAGTTCATGACGGAGGAAGACCATACTTCGCTCCACCCGGACGCCAAATGGGGCAATCTGTTCCAATGGCGGTATATGACAACGGATACATCGCCGTGGGGCGGTGAGTTCGGCAACAATACAGGCGCAAGCTACGACGACACGATGGATCTGGACAAATATTTGACCTACGAGCCTTCGATTGAACCCATAGCCCCTACAGGTACAGGAACGAGCTTCTTTCTCGAGGGCGGGCAGACCATCTTCCGTAACAACTGGCTGACGAATGATCCTTCCAGCCGATATCTGCTGTTTCAAGGTGTAGCCGAGGCGGACAACCATAACCATTTTGACCATCTGAGCTACATTATTCATGCCGAAAACCAGATGATGGCCAGCGATGCCGGCTATTCACGTTCGGCGTACGGTGATGCGGAGCGGAGAACCTGGTATCGGACCGCGCCCGCTCATAATACTGCGACATTGGACGGCAAGTGGCCGGTTGATTTTGCGCAGAATGAAACTCCGCCCTCATTGTACAGCATGGATACCGATTTTTTTGATTTTCAACAAAAGTCGGCTCGCTTCATAGACATTCAGAACGATACGACCAAGGGGGAGAGCCCGCTGCTGTTTCCGCCTGACAGTGAAAGCCTGGGGTATATGGACCGTGCGGTGGCGTTTCCGGGCCAGCAATATTTCGTCATTGCTGATCAACTCCGAAGCCGTAACGGGACACCACGAGACTTCAGCGTATATGTCCATGGCGGTAAAGGCGCAATGAGCGGAAGCGGAGGCTTCCGTCAATGGGTTTACCCGAACAGTGTCTACGGTTCGGCAGCGAAGCTGGGCGCTTGGATTTTTGCTGACAATGCTGCCTTCACGGACCGGACTGGAGAGGTGTCGTACGTGAAGGATGACTACACCGTGCAAGGCTACGTGGAAGCCAGTAAACAAGCGGCAGCTGCGGATTTCCTGCAGAATCTTATCCCGATGCCTATCGCAGCGGCACTTCCGGAAGTAAAAGATCTAAGCAACAGCACTCGAACGGGCGGAACGGTAGCGATAGACGGCAATCTGGACACTTACATGTTGAAGGGAGGGAACGGCAACGCTCAAGTCGGGCATGTGGAGAGCAACGGCTCATTCGCTTATGTAAGGGATTCCGGGCTTCCTCTGCAATACATGGTTCGGGAGGCAAGCTCGCTGCGTTACCGCAATACGGAATGGCTGCGTGCTTCAGCTCCGGTAACAGTCGCAGCGGATGTGAGCCGTAGAGATCGTCACACAGGTCGAATCTTCACACCGGAGGGCGGTGCGGCGGTAAGCCTGCGTGTTCCCGCCGGGAAGCAGGTACAGCAGGTTCTATTGAATGCGGAACCGGCGGCATTCGTAGTGAACGGTAGCTTCGTTGCATTTCAGACGACCGCGGGAGAGGCTGAATTCGTACTCTTGCTGCAGGATGCAGGAGTTACCGATAAGGTCCCGCCGGGAGCGGTATCTGATTTGTCTGCAGACGTGGTCTCCCCGGAACGAGTGCGGCTCCAGTGGACGGCACCCGGCAACGGCGGATCAACGGGCACAGCCGACTACTACGATGTACGCTATCATACGAGCCCGATAACAGATGATAACTGGGATGAGGCTGTGAAGGCCGCCGGGGAGCCGACACCGGGATCCCAAGGAACAGTGGAAGCTTTCGAAATCGGAGGATTATTTGCAAATACGAGTTACTATTTTGCAGTACGCGCGGGGGATGAATCCGGGAATGTGGCGGCGTTATCCAACGTGGCAGCCTTGACTATGCCAATAGCGGAGGATGTTGTTCCGCCGGCAGCCATCACCGATTTGCGTGTAGTGTCTGCATCGGCTGATTCCGTTGTGCTGGAGTGGACAGCGACAGGCAATGACGGCTATGTGGGTACAGCGGCCGGCTATGATCTACGTTACAGCACCAATCCTATTACAGAGGATAATTTCGAGTCTGCTGTGCGAGTGACTTCCGTTCCCACCCCCTTGTCCGCAGGCAGCGTTCAATCGGTAACGGTGCAGCCGCTGCTGCCGGGCCGTACTTATTTCATGGCGATGAAAGCGTATGATGCGGCGGGGAACCGATCGGCGTTGTCCAATTGGCAGTTCGCTGCGCTCGGTGAAGGAACAGGGACGGAGAAGCTTGACATCATTGCGGTAACTGCTGACGAGCATGACGGGAATGTACCCGGTAATGTAGTGGATGGCGACTTCGCTACACGCTGGTCTGCTCTGAGCCAAGGCACACTCGGAAGTCGAACAGCCCAGCGGCTGCAGCTCGACCTGGGGGCAATCCGCAGTCTGAGCCATATCAAAATCGCTTATCACAGCGGTCAAGTCCGCAAGTCGTATTTCAGCCTCGACGTGTCGGCTGACGGCACGAATTGGACGCGAGTCATCTCGAATGCGGAAACAAGCGGTTTGACCTCGGGGTTCGAGGCTTACGAGTTAAACCAAGCCAATGCCAGATATGTTCGCCTGCTCGGCTACGGCAATTCGTCCAGCGGCTGGAACAGTATTTCCGAGATCGAGGTGTACGGGACTGCTGCATCCTCCTTGCCGGCTGTCACGGTTGGGGCCGTTCTCATGAAGAATGCGGCGGGAGAGCCGGTGGAAGGCTTGCCTGCATCCGGCTGGCTGGAAATCACGGTCCCGCTGACGAACAATTCGCCTGAAGCCCGCCGTGCAACCGCTATCGTTGCCCTGGAGGACGGCGCTGGCCGAACGCTTCGGATCTCGGCCGTGACCGGGGATATTTCGGGCTGGGAGACAGATTTGTATGCTGCAGGTCTGTCGATTCCTGAGCATAATTCGGACGGATTAAAGCTTCGCATATTTGTATGGAACGAGCTCATGGGATTAGAGCCGCTAGCGGAAACGAGGGTGATGCCATGAGGCGGGCCGATCGGATATTCGGCGATTTGGTGCCGCATGTCGAAAGGAGAGTAGCGATGCGCAAATCAATGATGTTACTTCTCAGCATGCTGTTGATGCTGAATATAGCCTTAGCACCTCAGCAGGCTCATGCTGAAGCAGGTGTTCCCTCTCTCGAGTATAGCTTGAGCGCATCTGCGGATACATGGGTCCAAGGGGGCGCAACCGCAGACACGAAATATGGAGCGAATGACCGCATGAAAGTGAAGCGGACGACAACGGAGAACCGGGACGCTTTCGTGAAATTTGATACTGCCTCCGTGATTGGCAGTGTGTACGAGGCGGAGCTGCGGCTATATGTTGTATCCATGGAATCAGCTACTGTATCAGCAGGAGGAATGTATCAGATCGAAATTCGCGGCATGTCCGATGACGGCTGGAGCGAAGTCGGCATGACCTACGCGAACGCGCCTGCCGATCAGGGAACGGTTCTAGGAGTCGTAACCGTGACGCAGTCGAGCGTCGGAAGCTATGTAACAGCGGATGTAACCGACTTTATTAAGGGCCAGACAGATAGCACGGTCAGCTTCCGCATTCGCGGAGTTGAAGCGAGTAGAGGCGCTGACTATGCTACCAAAGAGCACGCCTTTCCTCCGTTGCTGATGGTCAAGGCTTGGCAAGGGGCGCAGCCCGATACGCTGCCCCCTACCATACCGGGTACACCTCAAGCGGAATGGTCGGGGCCAGGCAGCGTAACGTTGACCTGGCAGCCGTCCACCGACAATTCGGGAACCGTGACCTACGCCGTCTACCGGGACGGGGCGGTTCGAGGAACGGCTGCTGCAGCGTCCTACACCGATACGGGGCTTAACCCCGGGAACAGCTACGTGTATCGGGTCTTGGCCGTTGACGAGAGCGGTAACGCTTCGCCGCTCAGCGAGCCTGTAACCGTTACGGCACCTGGGCTTCAGCTGGTTACTGAAGCAGCGGCTGATTCCTATACGAGGCCTGGCAGCGGACCGTTCGGCTCACAGACTACAATGAACGTGAAGAGCAATTCGTCCGGCTCGGATATACGCCGTGCATACATGAAGTTTCCTATCCCTGAATATAGCGGAATGCTTGAGCATGCAGCGGTGAAGCTTTACGTAACCGCACTCGAAAGCAGTACGCCGGCGGACGGATACGATGTCACGCTTTACGGCATTCAAGACGATTCCTGGCAGGAAGGGACCATCACCGATGCAAACCGTCCTCAGGAGACGGGTGTGCCGCTCGGGCAGTTTAGAGTGAATGCGGATGCCGTCGGAACCTATATTTCGTTTCCAGCCACTGAGTTTGTACGCGGGCAGACGGACGGGATTGCCAGCTTTTATATGCAATCGAGCTCCGGTGTGAGCAGGGGGGCGAACTATGCCACCAAGGAACATGCTCTCGATAAACCGCCGCTCCTGATGCTGACCATACAAGAGCTCCAAACACCCGCCGTACCAGAGGGACTTGCGGCAGTGGCCTCCAGTAAGCGGGTACACCTAACATGGAACGCGTCGAATCAAGCGACGCTCTACGAGGTTTATCGCGATAACGGAAGCGGCTTCACTCTTACCGGCCAGACGGCGGGTCTCGAGTTTACCGATACAGATGTTGTAAACGACACAACCTACACGTATAAGGTGCGCGCTCGTAATGCTGCGTTCGAAAGCGGCTTCAGCGTACCGGTAGCGGCAATGCCCATTTACCCTCTGCTCGTCAGGGACGTATCGTTCCACACGCTCTCCGGCGACCGGGTGGTCAGCCTGGATGGGGTAGGGTTCATCCAACTGCGTGGGATGCTCGAAAATCTGACAGTGGATTCGTTCGACACCGTTATGCAATTCCGGGTCCTGAAGTCCAATGCGGACAAAGAGGAGGTGCTGAGAGGCTCGGTTCGCAGAACGGTTAGGGCGGGAAGCACTGCGGAATTTAAGTGGAACGGTCAGTTCGAGCCATCCGATAGCGACTATACGGTCGAGGTGTCCGTGCGGGATGCTGCCAACGGGTCATCGGAGGAACTGTACCATATCCGAACCTATTTCGATCACCCATGAGGAGGAATACGATGAAAAGGTTATACGCTTTGTGCATCTCGTTATTGCTCATTTGCCCGGTATTTCCGGTATCCGCTCTGGCGGCGCAGGTGAGCGTGCAGGCTTCTGCAGCCGCAGGCAGCGGACAGGTGACGATATCGGGTACGATTGCCTCCGGAGCCGGTAAGCAGGTGACGGTGATGGTTACATCTCCGGCTGGAACGATCGATTATTTGGACCAGACCGCCAGCGGAGAGAACGGAACCTACACCTTCACGTACCGTCCCCATCCGAGTGTCCAGGGCACTTATCGGGTTACGGTCGGGGGCAGTGGAGTAACTGAGGTGCAGACAACGACGTTCGTCATTCCGCCAACAGAGGGTAGCGATCCCGGCAACGGAGGTGGCGATCCCGGCAACGGAGGTGGCGATCCCGGCAACGGAGGTGGCGATCCCGGTAACGGAGGTGGCGATCCCGGCAACGGAGGTGGCGATCCCGGTAACGGAGGTGGCGATCCCGGTAACGGAGGTGGCGGCTCCGGCAACGGCGGTGGCGGCTCCGGTATCGGAGGCGCTGGACCGCAAGAGCCGATTGTAAGGCCGAATGAGGCAGCCGTCCAACAAGCAAAGCGTGCAGACGGCCAATCGGTGGCCGTTATCGTACTGACAGGCGAAGCCTTCGGTCCGGCGATCAATTGGATCAGCAGCGGCAATCATGTATTAACGATTGATGTATCCGCATACGAGTCCGTCGATGTACAGCTGCCCTTAAGCGTACTCGAAAGCCTTGCCCAAAAGCATGCAACCGCGTCCCTTGCTGTCGCGACAGGAAGCGGCACATATGAACTTCCTTTATCCGCTCTGGCGGGTAGAATGGATCCGCAAGGCCGGCTGAGTATCGCCGTCGGAAGGGCACCGGCTCCGGTGGAGAAGGATATCAACGCGGTGTTCGGACCGACGCTTGCTTCAGCCGCGATCGAGTACAAGGTGACGATGACAAGCGGCGGCCAAACTGTGGAATGGAACGATTTTGGCAGCCAGTATGTGAACCGTAGCGTGCCGTTACTTCGAGAGGTTAACCCGGCAGCGGCCACCGGCTTGCGTTACGACCCGGCAACCAAAGAATTTGCGTTTGTACCGACCGTATTTGTGAAGACCAACGGACAATGGAATGCCGTACTGAAGCGCAACGGCAACAGCATATACGCTGTTATCGAGATGCCCAAGTCATTCGCGGATCTGAATGGAAGCTGGGCTCAAGGCGACGTTGAGATGCTTGCCTCAAAGCGCATCGTAAACGGTGTATCCGCAAACGAGTTTGCTCCGCACGGCCAGGTGACCCGAGCCGAATTCGCGGCTCTGCTCGTCCGGGCGCTTGGACTTACCACCGCTTCCGTTGCTGCTCCTTATTCTGACGTTCAGTCTGGCGACTGGTTTGCGCCGTCCGTGGCAACGGCAGCCAAATACAAGCTTATCTCGGGGTACGAAGACGGCAGCTTCGGACCGCAGCGTCCAGTTACTCGAGAGGAAGCGGCAGTGATGATTGTAAGGGCGATATCTGTTGTAGGAAAAGCCGGCTCCGCCAAGGGCACGGACAATGAGTTTACCGATGCTGCCTCTATATCCGAGTGGGCGCGATTAGCTGTTTCAACGGCCGTGCAGGACGGTATCGTAAGCGGCAGGCCCGACGGCTCCTTCGCTCCGCAGCTTCACGCAATACGGGCGGAAGCAGCTGTCATGGTAAAACGAATGCTTGTGCAGCTGCAATTTATTAACCGTTAATGGGGAGGGGTTGCGAGTATGAATCGATATACCCGATTGGTGCGAATACTTCTTGCCGCCGCTCTTGTTCTGGCGGGTTTCCCCCTGCCGTTTGCTGCTCCTGCTCGCGCCGAATCCGTTGTTCTGCTTCAGGATGATTTCAACAGCTACCCGTCCAGCCCGGTAGGGTCCGTCTGGTCGAACGGCACCGGCAACGGTGTATGGGATCTCGAAACACGGGAGTCGCCTATGCTGAGGCAGAACGCGACAGGAACGACGTATGTGGTATCGCGGGGCGATATGAATTGGGCGGATTACGCTGTCTCCGCCAAGGTCATGCTGACCGGGACGCCGACGACCGGCACAGCACGGGTTGGTATTGCAGCAAGATATGTGGATAAAAACAATTATTACACATTATTGATTCGCCGAAGCACTACGAAGGACGATGTGCTCTTGACCAAGCGCATCAACAATTCCGAATCGACGCTATCGACTGTAGTGGTCAGCAGCACAATTGACGAATCCAAGGTTTATGAGCTGCGCCTTGCCCTGAACGGCTCTGAGCTGAAAGGGTATGTGAACGGGGAGCTGGTCATTCAAGCGACAGATGCTGCTTTAACCCGCGGGGCGATTGGGTTGTATAACAACAGCGGCTCAGGTTACGCGGGGAATACAGCGCTTTATGACGACGTGCTGGTAACAAGAGAAGGGAGCGGTGGCCCGGGTCCGGAAGACCCGGGTACGGACCCGCCAGACCCTGGCGATCGAACCATAACGGTTACGAACAATAGCCAGCTGCAGGCCGCTATCAACGACCTTAGACCCGGCGATTTTCTCCAGCTCGCTAACGGAAGCTATACGTTTCCCTCCATTTCCAACAAGCAGGGAACGGAGGATCGGCCCATTCGTATTCAGGCGCTGCAGCAGGGTATGGCGGTCATCACGGGAGGCACCTTATACATTAGCGGCTCCTCCTACTTGACTCTGGATGGTTTTCTCTTTGAGAACAAAGGAAGCTATGCAGCCAGATTGACGAATAACCGGCACGTGCGGCTAACAAACAATGTCTTCCATAATCCACCGCATACGGGTTCGTCGACCTGGGTGCAAATTGATGGAGCGAACAGCTCACATAACCGAATCGACCATAACATTTTCGAAAACAAGCTGGACACAGGTAAATTTATCGTTATCGGCGGCGACAATCCGGGCTTCACCGGCATTTCCCAATACGACCGGATCGATCACAATACGTTCCGAAACACACTGCCACGACAGACGAATGAATCGGAGCCGATCCGTATCGGAGAAAGCAAGCTGTCGCTGTATGACTCTTTCACAACGGTCGAGCACAACCTTTTTGAACGGACGGATTCCGATCCTGAAATCATTTCGGTCAAGAGCGGGCGCAATACGATCCGTTACAATACGTTCAAGGAATCTCTCGGCACGCTGTCGCTGCGGCACGGGAACGGCACGCTCGTATACGGTAACCGGTTTCTCGGCAATGACCGCGAAGGACTCGACCAGAACGGCAATCCAACAGGGACCGGCGGCATTCGCGTTTACGGGGATGATCATAAAATTTTTAACAACTACTTTGAAGGGCTGACAGGTACGAAATGGGATGCCCCGATAACGATTACGAACGGTGACGCGGACTACGGGTCCACCACCGATCTGTCGAAGCATTTCCGTCCGCGGAATATTGTCATTGCCCATAATACATTGGTCAACAACCGCTATCACCTGGAGCTTGGCTTTACCAACAACAACAATTACACAAGACCGCCGCAAAATATAACGTTCGCCAATAATATCGTCGTTGGCGATCGGAATACTCTGGTTGATTTCAAGTCAACAGGCTCCGCTCTGACGGAGGGCTTCATCTGGCAGGGCAATATCATGTATCCGAAGGGAAGCGCCGAGCTGGGGATCATAGCCACCGACAGCCAAATTCGGACAATCGATCCGTTGCTCGTCCTATGGGAGGGTGAATTCAGACCGGGCGCGAACAGTCCGGCGCTGAACGCGGCAGCCGGCTCCTATCCGTTCGTTTATACGGAAGACAGCGGGCGAAGCTCAGCCCTGCATGTTGGCGCGCACGAAATACCGGCACCGGTCAACGGTTCGTCGGACAACGAAGAACAGCCACCAGCGGAAACCGCCGTCAAATACGACATTGCAGAGGTAAGCGCAAGCAGCCATGACGGCAACTTTCCGGAAAATGTGCTCGATGACAGCCTGACGACCCGGTGGTCTGCGCAAAGTACCATCATCGACGGTCAACGGCAAGGCGAGTGGATCCAGTTCGATCTTGGCTCGATCAAGACGGTCAGCTATATTGGTGCCGCGTTCCACAGCGGTAATGCCCGACGTACGATATTTGACATCGAGGTATCCCAGAACGGCAGCGCTTGGGAAAAGGTTTTCTCCGGTGAGAGCGGGGGTACGACGTTGAACCTTGAGCCCTTCGATTTCGCCGATCGGCAAGCGCGTTATGTTCGTATTGTCGGGTACGGTAATACAGCTAACGCATGGAACAGCTTGACGGTCGTACACATCTATGGGCCTTCCTCGAGCGGTAATCCTGTGCTTCTACCGCTGAGCCCTCCGCCGCCAGAGGTGCGGGAGGATGTGCCGCCTTACACTGTGGCCGGCATGTTCAAGGCGAACGGCGAACCGTACCCGCTGCATGTGCCTAGCAGGGTTACGGGCACAACGATTAACGTTACCGTCTACGGCGCCGTACCTAACGATGGGCTTGACGACGTGCCGGCGATCCACGCGGCGATTCAAGCTGCGCAACCTGGAGATGAGGTTTACTTCCCTACTGGTGTTTACGATCTGATCGGCACGCTGCCGAACGACGGAACGTCGCATATCGGTCTGAAGAATGGTGTCCATTTACGGGGAGAGAGCCAAACGGGCACCGTCCTGCGATCCCATTTTGACCGAAGCGCCTCCAATAGCAAGATGATCAGCGGTTACGCTAAGCGTGATATCCTTATCTCGGATCTTACCCTGACGTCGACCTTTAGCGGAACCTACTCGACGAATCATCAAGTCAACAACCCTGAACGAGGGGGGCCGGAATACGGCATCGTCTTGGAGGACGGTCTTGGCCAGCCTTCTTATAACATAACGATTGATAGAGTCACCGTAGAAAAGTTCCAGAAGATGGGCGTCAGAATCAGCAAAAGCCGCGATATTGTAGTCCGTAATGCGCGGTTTCAGAATATGACCGACGTTGGCGGGGGCGGTGCGGGCTATGGCGTCTCCATTCAGGGCATTCCCAAAACGGACCGGCTTGGCTATGCCAACGATACTCGCCACAACGTTGTAGAGAACAGCACGTTCGTAGGACCCTACATGCGGCACGGCATCATTATTCAGTATTACGCGCATAACAATGAAATCCGTAACAACGTCTTCACCGATTCGAGGCTGGATGCAATCGACCTGCACGGAGAGGATGAATACTTGAATAAAATTCACGGCAACCAGATTTCCGGGGTGCTGACAGGGGCCGGTATCGCGCTTGGCAACACAGGCGGCACAGCGCCAAGCAATCACGACGCTTCAGGACCTTTTAACCACATTGTCAACAATACCATTTCCAATTCGCGCGAGGGTATTAAGGTTCATATGGGGTCTCCGGATACGTTAATCGAGTCCAATACAATTAGCGGCACGATAGAACCGGCCAATTCACGAGGGATTTTGATTCAGAACGGGCCGAGGACTGTGATTCGCGGCAACACGATCACGGGCAACCCGGCGACCGGCTTCTGGGGTATCGTTCTTGAGCAGGATCCGGGCGACCCGGGTGCGGGAGGCGTGGGAGCAGGCGTTCCGACGGATGTGCGCATTGAAAATAACTTGATCACGTCGAATACGAACGGCGTGCTCTTATCCGCTGGTACCGGCGTCACCATGACAGGCAATACGATTGCCGGCAATACGGGAGTTAATTTGCAGGATAATACACTGCCTGGAGGAGAAGAGCCCGGGGAAACGGAAACGGTTGCTGCTGCACACGACGCTAAAATCGATATCGAACGGCCGGACTCAAATTATGGGGTAGAGGATCCGGACAAAACGGCATCGAATGCAGCTGATCGAAACTGGTTCAAATTTTTCAATGTGAAACGAAGCGAGGATGGAACCAAGGGGCGCATAGCCTATTTCAAGTTCCCGGTAACGAATGCGCATCAGGCCGAGCAAGCTTCCTTCGAGGTACACGCACGAACAGGGAGCAATACAACGGCAGTGACGCTTCAAGTATTCGGCATTACTAATGATGCTTGGACGGAATCAGAGCTGACGTGGAACAACGCACCGAATCGGGAGGAGCAGCTGGTGAACGTGGCTGGAGTTGGAGAGACGGCCTTTCTGCTAGGCTCTTTCACGATTGATAGCGCAGATATCAAGAAATATTCGGTCGACGTATCTGACTTTATCCGCGCCCAAAGCGACGGATGGGCAACGTTGATGATTGCAGATACCATCGGCCAGAACGGCAACGTTAACATTTATTCGAAGGAAGAGGCCAATAGCGGCAGGCACCCAGTTCTTCAGATCCTCCGGAGTGCCGGCGGCGGGCAGCCTCAAGTGCCGGCATTGCGAATTGTACAATTCCAAGCGGTGGATCTGAATGGCCTCCCAGTTACGGCGCTGAACGGAGGGAGCTTCCTGCGGTTGTCGGCAACGCTGGAGAATGTCGCTGCGGGCGGTTCGGAGAATGCCGTGTTTGTGGCGGCGCTTTATCGGCCGGATCATTCGGTCAGCCGAATCGGATTTGCCGAGCAGGCGGTAGCTGCCGGGCAATCGGTAAGGCTCGGGGCAGGCTTCGACTTGCCGGAAGAAGTAACAGGACACTATGTGAAGCTTTTCGTGTGGAATAGCTTCACCGGTATGCAGCCGCTGGCAGAGCCGATCCGGTTTCCGAATTAGCTTACAGCATCAAAGCCCTTCGCTCCGGACGTCATGTCCGCAGCGAAGGGCTTTTCCCGTGTAATAGGGAAGCGAAGGCCCTTCCGATGCGAAAATGAATGAAGGCTTGGTTGAGCGAATGGCAACAGGCTTCGGAATTCGAGAGTGCCGAAGAACCACGGGATGCCTCTCTTTGCTGCGCCCTTTTGGGAACGATTCTGTGATACAATAACTAAATAATGAACAGTCGTGAGCGTTGGAGGTTATTTAATGAAGCTGTTGATTCTGGGCGCCACTGGCCGCGTCGGCAGCCGGATCGTTGCCGATGCTTTTCGGGATGGGCATGAAGTTGTTGCATTAGTGCACGAACCGAATACGCTGGCGGTTACCGGCGGATGGTTGACTGTTATCCAAGGTAATGCAATAAACAAGGATGATATACGAATTGCCATGCAAGGTGCCGATGCAGTGTTCAGCTCTCTGGGGACGGACGGGGCAACAACTCTGTCGGAATCGATGAATGTAGTCATACAAGAGATGAACCAGCAGGGGATACGGCGGATCGTCTCCGTCGGTACAGCCGGCATTCTGCGCAGCCGAACGAATCCGGATCTGTATCGCTATCAGTCATCGGAATCCCTCCGGAGAAGCACATTTGCAGCAGAAGAGCATCGTCGTGTCTATGAACTGCTCCAACATTCAGAGCTGGATTGGACGATCGTATGTCCTACTTACTTGCCCAATGGAGATAGGCTTGGAACTTATCGCGTTGAAAGCGATTTTTTACCGGAAGGTGGAACTTCGATATCGGTCTCAGATACGGCAGAATTCGCCTACCGCCAAATCAACAGCGCAGAATATAACCGCACCAGGGTTGGCATCGCTTATTAGAACAATCTAGAGCTTTGATAGTTATCACATAGCACACACCAAAAAAAGGCAATACTAAGATAGGCATCATAGTCGAACGACCTTTTTCATTAAATGTGGTGCCCGGCAGAGCAATGATGGCAAACAGGCATTTCAGCAGCATATTGGTACTGTATAAAAACCTGACCCAACTAGGAGGTGCTGTAGGATATGAAAAAAGTCGCAACGTTTCTCATGTTTGAAGGTAACGCCGAAGAAGCCATGAATTACTACGTTTCGCTGATCGAGGATTCATCCGTGACAAGCATTGTCCGTTATGGACCGGAAGGACCAGGTACTGAAGGGAGTGTCATGCAAGCAACCTTTACTTTAAAAGGACAAGAATTCATGTGCATTGACAGTCATGTTAAGCATGCTTTTACCTTCACACCTTCGTTCTCAATCTTCGTGACTTGCGATACGGATGATGAAATGGACAGGTTATATGAAGATTTGCCTGTAGGAGGCAAGGTTTTAATGCCACTAGGCAATTATGGATTCAGTAAAAAATTCGGTTGGGTCGTGGATAGGTTCGGCGTTTCCTGGCAAGTGAACCTTCCCTGAAGCTTTATTAGCTCCTGCGTCCGCTGGCTTATGGAAGTGCAATACAATATAAAAAGCAGCCATACACCTCGCTATCAGTGTCTGGCCGCTTCGATTTATTTATCCATGTTTCCTAGTTGCTCCACTTGTTTCTTTCATCGAAACTCGTTTTACTAAAAGAAAGTAGGACAGCATCGCTGCCGCGCTTGTTGTCAAAATAATGACACCGAGTGGAACAGCCGTGCTTTCTCCAGCAATGCCGACCAGCGGAGAAACGACTGCACCAAGCAAAAAGGGGATAACTCCCATCAGTGCTGCCGCACTGCCGGCCATATGGCCCTGGCTCTCCATCGCAAGAGGGAAAGCAGCCGTGGATGTAATACCGATGGCCGCTACGAAGAAACCGAGCGGAATAACGAGTGCGTAGAGCGGTCCGTGGAGCATCGCAACCAATAAAACGGCGATGCTGGCTGCGCCGGCAAGCCCTAAACCGAACAAGAGGAAGGTCTGCTCCGACACACGGTGAGCCATTCGACCGACCAATTGCGAACCGATAATCAAGGAGATGCCATTGGATCCGAACAACAGGGCAAATACCGTAGGGGAAACTCCGTAAATATTTTGATAAATAAAAGGAGTACCGGAAACGTAAGCGAATACCCCCGCGATCATGATCCCCTGCGCGAGCATATAGCCCGTAAAAGAGCGGTCACGCAGAAGCGTTCCATAGTTTCGCAATTGCTGAGTGAAATTGCTGGGACTGCGCCGCTCGACAGGGAGCGTTTCTTGGAGACTCCATTTGGTCATGGCAAGGAGGTAAACTCCAAGCAGCGCCAAAGCAATAAATACGCCGACCCAGCTTGTGAGCGCTAGAACACCGCTTCCGGTAACCGGCGCCACAAGCGGGCCCAAATTTCCGACAAGCAAAAGAAGCGAGAAAAATTTGGTAAGCTCGTGACCGTTAAACAAATCGCGAGCAATCGCACGGGAGATAACGATACCCGCCGACGCAACAAACCCCTGAACTAGCCGTGATAGAATCAGCAGCCAAATATTCGGTGAGATTGCGCAAGCTAAAGCTGCCACAACATAGATTACCATGGAAATGAGCAGCGGCTTCCGCCTGCCGTAGACGTCGCTAAGCGAACCCATAACCAGCTGTCCGATGCCAAGCCCCAATAAGCAGGCGGTTAGGCTGAGCTGGACGAGGGATGCTGTCGTCCCGAAACGCTGAACAATTTGAGGGAAAGCGGGCAAATACATATCGATGGTAAAAGGTCCAAGTGTCGAAAATAAACCAAGGAGCAAAGCAAGTCTAACGGTATTTCGGCTGTTCTTGTTAGTCATCAAATAAGTTTCTCCTATGTCTTCATTCCATATCCGGAATTCTTCTCTCTATGTTTGTTACACCATATCATAACTGTACTCGTTTTGACAACAGTTTTGGTGAAAAAAACATGACATGGAGTTTGAATGGATAGGAGATAACTTCATGTAAAAGAAACGGTTTCCACTGTTATCTAGGAGGCACTGTAGTTGTTGAAATAATGCACGCCGTCGTTAGCGGTATCACCCGGTGCTGTTCTTCGATTGGTGTTGAACCAAAGTTTATCCCCGTTGGCGATACCGACGCTCTCGATCTCAAAAAGATCCGAATAGGTAGAAGAAGTAATGCGGAATGACAGGTTGTTATCTGCATAAATTGTACCCGTGGCAGAAGATATATTACGATAAACAAGTACAATACTGACGTTTTCATAGGTCATCGGTACATATATCGAATTGTTGTAATAACCGAAGCCCTGGAACGCAAATGATGTGATGTTAGAAACGGTATTGCCATTTACCAGCGCATCTTCAATATTTATGCTAAAGGCGCTGGTTACATTTATGGTACCGCTGTTTGCAGTCAGCGGAAGCGTGCCCTTGTAAAAGTTTTTACCGGATTTAAAGAGGAAATAGATGTTGTTGGCGTCTTTGCTGGTAATTTTCACACCCGACATTGACGCGTCTGCACTATTGTATTGAATTGTGTAATTACCAACCTTGTAATAGGTAGCCCCAACATATTTTAGTTTCACGAGACTCATATTGCCTTTATTCATGGTGACCACAAACATATAATATTCCCCGTTGATTGTACTGAGCACCACATCGTTGGCATGACCAAGATAAGTGGCGTAGGTGGTCCCGTTGTCGCCGTTTGTCATGAGTGCAGTGGTTCCGTCGTTCATATTGGTGCGGTAAATGACAGCCTTGGTTTCATCATTGTTTATTTTTACGGAATAAGTGTAGGTAGAACCGACGGCAAATCCCTGTGCGACGTAACAATCATTCGCATTGCCCAGCGTTGCTACGGTGGAGTAGGTGTTGTAATATGCCGCACTAGCTGAGACGGGTATCATGATCACTATGCAGAGAAGGAGGACAACGGAGAGAATAAACCGTCTGCCGGTTCTCGAAGTCTTTTTAACCGTTCTAGTAAGCATGTTCTTCATCATCAATAGAACCTCCCAGTAAATCATATTTTGCTTTTACTGCGTCCGGTTCCCTCCCTTCCTGTGCTCACTTTTAGCTTCCAGAATCGACCGTTGTCGGTCTGGTTGATGTCGATGTAATTATATTCCATGAAGTAGTTTTTAGAATCATTTGTTCAAATATGGACATTTGCTCATCATATAAAGGTAGGGAATTGTACTTTAACCTACCCAGGTGTCTTAAAATCATTGGAAAAAGGTGGTTGACGGGTAACTGCCTACATGTTATTATCAAAGTGCAGTAAACATATCGGAATTATATATTATCTACCGGACAACCGGAGACCGCACTTTTAACTAAGTGTTGCGTCTCCTTTTTTCGTTGGGGGCCCGACAAGGTATCATGCGGGATACAATCATTTGCATTACTTATCCATTAGGGAGGAAAAAACATGAGCGAACTTGTAAAAGAAAACAAAAGCGGACTTCATTTCCAGCCGGCTGCCGGAAAAATCGGGGCGATCGTCACAGGTATTCGTTTATCGGCGGATCTCGGCGCCGAAGTAGTAGAAGAGTTAAATAAGGCGCTTCTGAAGTACAAGGTGTTATTCTTCCGCGGGCAGAATCATTTGGATGATGCACAGCAAGAAGCGTTAGCAAGCTTGTTCGGGGAACCGGTGGCGCACCCAACTGTTCCAATCAGGCAAGGCACCGGCTACCTGTTGGAGCTTGACTCCAACCACGGCGGCCGTGCGGACTCCTGGCATACGGATGTAACCTTCGTCGCAGACTATCCGAAGGCTTCCATTCTGCGGGCCGTCGTAGTTCCGGAAAGCGGGGGAGATACTGTATGGGCAAACACGGCGGCGGCTTATGAGGAATTACCCGAACAACTGAAGGTGCTTGCCAATCAGTTATGGGCCTTGCACACAAACGACTATGATTATGCATCCGGGCGGAAGTCAGCGACCCCTGAAGAACTCAAACGGCATAAAGAGGTTTTTGCTTCGACGGTTTATGAAACCGAGCATCCGGTAGTCAGAGTGCATCCGGAAACAGGAGAAAGAACTCTCGTTCTCGGTCATTTTGTGAAGAAATTTCTTGGCTTTCCTTCACAGGATTCCGCACATCTCTTCGCGGTGCTGCAAAGTCACGTAACCAAATTGGAGAACACGGTGCGCTGGCGCTGGTCTGCAGGTGATGTCGTGATTTGGGATAACCGGGCAACCCAGCATTATGCAATCAATGATTATGGCAATCAGCATCGGGTCGTGCGCCGTGTTACCGTAGCCGGTGATGTCCCGGTCAGCATCGACGGACGGAAGAGCGTAACAAGGCGGCCGGGCTCAGAGCAAGAGGAATCGGCCTAAACCATCAAAGGATACATGCCTTTATCTATACTTCGTTATCATCGTTGACCGGATTACCGGAGACACAGCATTCCGCAGGGATGTTGTGTCTTTTTTTTACCGAATCAAGAACACCAAGGGAGTTGAGAAATAGATCGTGAGTCACGAGCTTGCAGTGAAGATCAAGCCCTTGCCGGGCAAGAGGGTCCGCAGCAGACATAAGCTTTTGCAGTACGTTTGGTTCAATCGATATCTGTATTTGATGCTGGCACCGGCGCTGCTCTACTATTTGGTTTTTCATTATATTCCCATGTACGGGGCGGTCATTGCTTTTAAGGATTTCAGTATTACGAAGGGCATTCTTGGCAGCGACTGGGCCGGCTTTAAACATTTCGAGTATTTGTTTACACAGGATAAGTTTTGGCAGGTCATCCGAAATACGATCATTATTTCCCTTTACCGGCTCACCTTCGGGTTTCCCGCACCGATTATCGCTGCCCTACTGTTAAATGAAGTTCGGGCAAAGCTGTTCAAGCAAACGGTTCAAACGGTGATCTACCTGCCGCATTTCATCTCCTGGGTTATTCTGGGGGGAATTTTGATCAATTTGCTGTCTACGGACAACGGAATGGTCAACAACCTCCTGAAGGCGGCCGGGATTGAGCCGATAGGCTTCCTAAGCGATGAATCGTATTTTCGCAGCACGCTCGTATTTTCGATGATCTGGAAGGAGTTCGGGTGGAACACTATTATTTATATGGCGGCTCTGGCGGGGATCAACCCTCAGCTGTACGAAGCGGCGGTCATCGATGGGGCGAATCGCTGGCAGCGTCTGATTCATTTGACGATACCGATGATCCGTAGCACGGTCATACTCGTACTCATTCTGCGGTTGGGCGGAATTATGGAGGCCGGCTTCGAGCAAATCTTCGTGCTTTACCATCCCGGCGTATACAGCGTCTCGGATATTATCGACACTTATGTATACCGCATTGGTTTGACCGAAGGAAGATTCAGCATTGCGGCAGCCGTAGGATTGTTCAAATCCATTATCAATTTTGCCCTGCTTGTGCTTGCCAATAAGCTTGCGAGAATGCTGGGAGAACAAGGTGTTTATTGACAAAAGGAGGTAAAGACCATGAACCGCACCAGTGCGGCAGGAAGGCTTTTCGATTCGTTCAACATCGTGTTCCTAGCGATAGTGGCCGTTATCACGGTCTATCCCTTCTGGGACACCCTGGTCGTATCCGTCATTTCGCTTGAAGAGTATCTTCGTGCCAGCATTCATCTCTATCCCCAATCGATTACGCTCGAGGCTTATGCCTACCTATTTTCCATGAAGGAGCTGTGGACATCGTACGGGGTGACTCTGTTCGTTACCGTTGTGGGTACGGCACTCAATATGATTCTGACGGTGATGGCAGCCTATGCTCTCTCCAGGCCTGACTTGAAGGGGCATCGCGTCATTATGTTTCTCCTTGTTTTTACGATGATGTTCAGCGGAGGTATCATCCCGACATACCTTATCGTGAAAAGCCTGGGAATGATGAATTCCGTTTGGGCGTTAATCATTCCAAGTGCATTGAACACGTATAACCTGATCATCATGAGAAATTTTTTCCACTCCATGCCTGACGGTCTGATCGACGCGGCGCGGATTGACGGCTGCAATGATTTAGGAGTTCTTTTCAAAATCGTCATTCCCTTATCCATGCCGGCGATTTCCACCATTACGCTGTTTTATGCGGTCTCCCGTTGGAACGAGTTTTTTAATGCCATCTTTTTCATCAGCGATAAGGATCTTTGGCCGCTTCAGCTGTTCTTGCGGAGCATGCTGTTCGAGAACGAGTCCTCGTACTCCGGCGGTGGAGACAGCTTGTTTCTGCTGGGGCCGTCGATCAAGATGGCTACGGTCATGGCGGCGACGATTCCGGTCATGCTGATCTATCCCTTTTTCCAAAAATATTTCGTTAACGGTGTTTTAATCGGCGGGGTCAAGGAGTAATTCATTCAAAAAAATATAACCTTGCATGGAGGAAGAAAGATGAAGAAATCACAGTTTTCTAAACAGAGAAATCGGGTTATCGGCTTAGGAACAGCCGTCTTGGTCATTGCAGCCGGATGCTCGAACCAGAACCAGGCGTCAACGAGGACGGCCGGCCCGAATGAGCCGTATGAGCTTGTGTATCTGACGACCGGGGATCAAGGGGCGAAGCCGCTGGTACCTAATGACCGCATCATCGCGGAGATTAACAAGAGGCTGAACATCAAGCTGACGGTCAAAATCGTACCGGAGTTTTCATATGACAAAATCAACGTAGCGATTGCCAGCGGCGATCTTCCGGATGTCGTAACCACCCAGTACCCTTCGGCCTCGGTATCCCAGTGGATCAAGGAAGGCATTCTTCTTCCTCTGAACGACTACCTGAAGGATACGCCGGCGTTGAAAGCCAAACTGGACAATGGCCTGCAATGGACGGCGGTGGATGGGAAATATTACGGCTATCCGTTCGTCAGCGGAGCGGAGAAATCCAACTACACCGTACAGTTCCGGCAGGATTGGCTCGATAAGCTGGGGCTTGCACATCCCAAAACGTTGGAGGAGTTTCGCAGCACGCTGAAGGCCATTGTGGAAAAAGACCCGGACGGAAACGGCAAGGCCGACACCTTCGGTTATATCACCAATAAGCCTAATGCCGGAGACCTGTTGACGGCATTCGATTTTGTTCTGTACGCACACGGTCTACCCTATGCCGACTATGCTCTGAACGAAAAGGGGGAAGTGATTCCACGCTTCGAGCATCCGTCCTTCAAAAAAGGAATTCAGGAGCTTAGAAAATGGTACGAGGAGAAGCTGATAGATCCTGAGTTTATCGTTTATGACCGTCCGGCCAAGGAACAGAAGTTTTTCCAAGGCAAAGCCGGTCTCATGGACGGACCCTTGTTCCGGCACGTAAGCCGTATTGAAGGCAGCCTACAGCAGGTCAATCCGCAAGGAAAGCTCGGCTACGCGCCGCCTCCTGCCGGACCGGAGGGTAAACAAGGAATGGCTACACGTTCGAAATCAGCCCTTTTTACGGGTGTCACCAAGAAGTCGAAGAATCCGCAAAAGGCGGCCCAATTTATCGATTTCCTTTTATCCAAGGAAGGCCGCAATCTTCTGCAGTTAGGAATCGAAGGTGTTCATTACACCAAGCAGGGAGACAAAATCAACTACATTGAGGCGGAACGGGAAAAGGACGGCTTCGCCGGGAACGGCTGGGCACATCCACTCGCTTGGGGTAACGTCACCTGGCCGATTGACGAAAACTACTTGCCGCAAACTGAGCCCAGAATTGAGCGGGCACTCGATTCGGTCAAGGTGGCCTCCCAATATTTCGTACCGAATCTGGTAACCAAGAAGACCGAGGCGGAGATTGAATTCGGCAAAGCGGTGAACGAAGTATATAACCAGTACTTTGTAAACCTGCTAAACGGCAAGCTTGACGTTGACAAGGGGATTGCCGAGCTCGGCCAAAAGTGGCGTCAAGCCGGCGGTGACAAGATCCTGAAAGAAATCAGCGACGAATACAAGAAACAAGGTACTAAAAAATAAATACAGATGAAAAAGGAGAATGTTCTATGACAGAAACTGTTACCAATTACGAGCGACCGCTGCAGATTCCCGATCGAGGACTAAAGGGAGGACCCCGTATCATCCGACGCCTGCCGGAAGGAACGGAAGAGAAGCCGTACACGCTGTTTCATGTAAAGCCTTTAGGGCCGCTGATCGGCGCCGAAATTGAGGGCGTTGACTTGCGCCAGCCCGTATCTCCTGAGCTTCGCCATGAGCTGAACCGGGCTTTGCTGGAATGGAAGGTGATTTTCTTCCGGAATCAGGATATTACGAGTGAACAGCAGAGGGACTTCGCCCGTCTGTGGGGTGAGCTGGAAACCCATCCTTTTCTGCCGCAAGGCAATTCAGAGGATGTCGTGCGATTCGCCAAAAATGACAAAACAGCGGGCCATGAGAACAATTGGCATTCGGATGTAAGCTGGAGGCTTACACCCGCCCTTGGTGCGATTCTCCGTGTGAAGGAGGTTCCCCCTTTGGGCGGCGATACTTTGTGGGCCGACATGGCCGCCGCTTATGATAACCTTCCGGACGATGTGAAGCAGCGAATCGACGGCTTAACGGCCATTCATGATTTCACCCACGTCTTCGGCGTCAGGCTGTCCCCTGAGGAGCTGGAGCAGCGTCAGGCTGAATTCCCCGCAGCGGAGCATCCGGTCGTTCGTACCCATCCGGAAACGGGCAGAAAGACACTGTACGTCAATCCGAATTTTACGGTACGGATTGTCGGATTGGAGCCGGAGGAGAGCGAATCGCTGCTCGGCTATCTGTTCCGGCATTCTCAGCTGCCGGAATTTCAGGTCCGGTTTCACTGGGAGCCCAATTCCATTGCCTTTTGGGACAACAGAGCGACACAGCATTACGCGGCATCGGATTATTTCCCGAACCGCAGGGTAGCGGAGCGTGTGGCTATTGTAGGTGACAGACCCTGGTGAACTACTAATAGGGATACCGACAGCCAACAAGTCGTTATCTGCTTTAACGACCAGTCAAGGTTTCGGCTGGTCGTTTTTCATTGTTCGATGAGGCTGTTCATTGTCATGGTAAGCGGATAATCATTTCATAAGATAAAGGTTTATCTTTGTTCATGGCGGGGGAAATCATTATAAAATATTCATAGCAATCAAAGCCGTACATCCCAAATCTGCATTGCTGATTATCTCCGGCGGTTTCATCGATACGCGTTCTGCGAACATGATTATATCCTCCAAGCGTTGGCCGCTTGTAGAATGTAAATGTGGAACCGAGTTAAAGACAGGGGATGCAAGACGAGCCGCTTTCTCAGACAAAAAAGAAAGGCTTGTGCATCCGATAAACGAATTCACTGGAGGTCAAGCAATGAAAAGAAATCAGAGATGGAAAAGTATCGGCGGAATCACATTAGCTTCTATCTTGTTCGCAGCGGGCTGTGGAAACGGTGACAAAGCTCCCTCTGCAGTCAAAGAAGGAGGCGCAGCCAACCAACCCGTAAAGATTAGTATGATGGCAGTGCTGCATACACCGGAGGTTCCCTCGGACACGCTGGAGAAGCTTCTTGAACAAAAGACCAATACTCAGCTGGATATTCAGTTCGTACCGAGCGGCGCTTATGATGAGAAGTTTCAAGCCTCGCTTGCGACGGGCACTTTGCCTCAAATTTCGTTTCTTGGTAACCAGGCCTCTTTTACCCATGTGAAAGATGCAATAAAAGGTCAGCAATTCTGGGAAATCGGTCCATATCTCAAGGATTATCCGAACCTGAGCAAGCTGAACCCAGATGTATTGAAGAATACTGCCGTTGAGGGAAAAATTTACTCTTTATATCAGGAGGTACCGCTCACGCGGCAAGGGATTATTTATCGGAAGGATTTAGCGGACAAACTCGGCATCACGCCTCCGAAAACAACGGATGACATCTATAACATGCTCAAGAAGTTTAAAGAATCCGGTGTAGCCATTCCATTAGCCGATCGAAACGATCTTATCTACGGCTCCTTCAAAACGTTAAGCTCCTGGTTTGGAACACCGAATAATTGGGGAATCGTTAATGGGCAGCTGGTACCCGAGTTTATGACCAAAGAGTACGTGGATACGATGAACTTTGTGAAACGTCTTCATAAGGAAGGGCTCATTAACCAGGATTTCCCGGTAACGAGTAAAGCGGATCAGCAGGGTATGATGTACAACGGCAAATCGGCAGTCTATATCGGTTCCATGCCGGATGTACAAACCATGCAGACCAAGACGCAGCAAGCGATTAAAGAAGCTCAGTATGATGTTGTAAACGGCATTGTGGGACCGAACGGCAAGCCTGGGGTTTGGGCTGTACCGGGCTATGGCACCGTCATTTTGTTCCCTAAGTCCTCGGTGAAGAACGAGGCAGAACTGAAACAGATCCTCGCCTTCTGCGATAAGCTGTTTGATCCCGAAATTGCCAACCTGATGTTTTACGGTGTAGAAGGCACGCATTATAACATGAAGGATGGAAAAGTGCAGCCGGTCACGGATGCCAAGCTTCTAGAGAAGGACGTTCAAGGCTATATGGGATTAACTCTGGCCAGGATTACAAACATTAAACCGAAGGTGTACAGCTTGCCGGTTGCGGAGAAGGCGGACCAGCTTACGGCGGAGGCTACCAAGTTTGCCATTAACGATCCCACCGCACCTTTGGAGTCAAAGACATTCATCGAGAAGGGCGCGCAGCTGCAGGAGATCATCAAGGATGCAAGCTACAAATATATGTTGGGCAGTATTGATGAGGCAGGCTTCCAAGCGGCGGTAAAGAAATGGCAGGAGCAAGGCGGAGCAAAAATGATGGAGGAATACAATGCCGCGCTAAAGGCGGTCACAACGAAAAAATAAGCTATAGAAGCAGACGGAGGGGAATTCATTCCTTCTGTCTGCTTTCAATTTGTTATAATATACTGAAACAACCATCAGCGGAGGTGAAGATGCTTATGCTTACCCGCGGAAAAAAGCGAAGGGCCCTCCTCACAGCCGCTTGCGGATTGCTTGCCGTCACAGGCTGTTCTTCAAACGGCGGCGGAGAATTAAACGCTGTAGAAGAACAACGTCAAATCCCCAACATCACTATGATGGCCATATTGTATGGAAGCAGCCCTCCGGAAGAGCTCGTGGAGAAGCTGCTGGAGGAGAAGACGAATACGGAACTGGATTTTACTTGGGTTCCAGGCAATGTTTACACGGACCGATTGAATGCCGCTATTGTAACGGGGACGCTGCCTAAGATCGTACAGGTCATGGCAACCGATTTGAAGTCAACCTCTGTTGTCAACGCGATTCGTTCCGGGGTATTCTGGGAAATCGCTCCCTACTTACGGGATTATCCAAACCTAATGAAATATTTGAAGCCGGACCTTCTGCAAAACGGCGCTTACTTCGGCAAAGTGTACGGGTTGTATTGGGAGCTGGAGGTATCACGCCAGGGAATACAATACAGGAAGGATTGGCTTGATAAGCTTGGGCTGCAGGAACCGCGGACCATAGATGAATTGTACCAAGTCATGACAGCCTTTGCTAAGAACGATCCCGACGGGAACGGAAAGCAGGATACCTACGGTCTGGTGGATCGAAACGATTTGATCTATGGCGCATTTAAGAACCTCTCCTCCTATTTCGGTACACCGAACGGGTGGGGGGTGTCGGACGGCAAGCTGATACCGGAGTTCATGACCAAAGAGTATTTGGATACCATGAAATTCATGAGACGCCTTTATGTAGAAGGATTGATAAACCCGGATTTCTCCGTGACAAGCAAGTCCCAGCAGGAAGAGATGTTTTATCAAGGTCAAGGGGGAATCATGATCGGCAATTTGTTCGCTCCGACGACGCGAGATAGATTAAAGAAGTTCAATCCAAAAGCCGAGGTGGAGGTGCTGAACCGCATTCGCGGGCCTAAAGGTGATCGGATATGGGCATCGACGGGACTCGGAGGGCTTTACCTTTTTCCTAAATCAAGCGTAAAGAGCGAAACCGAGCTTCGCGAGCTGCTTACGTTCTTCGATCGGTTATTGACGGAGGAGGTATATAACCTTGTCACCTATGGTGTGGAGGATCGACATTATAAACGGGCAGGCCAGAGAGCTGTAGAACTGCATGAAGAGACGAGAGCGTTAAGGGAGAGCGAGCTAAATCCGTATATGAATGTGCTAAGGCCTATCAACTTCCGTTATTGGGAGTGGAAGCAGACCGACGCGTTGCAGGCTAAAGTGGACAGGCTTATCCTGGATAACCAGAGCATAGCTGTGTATGACCCTACAGCGGGACTCATATCCCCTACTCAGGCGGAAAAGGGCACAGAACTCCAGAAAATCGTCACTGACGCTACTTACCGGTATATTCTCGGGCTGATTGATGAGGAGGGATTCCGGAAGGAAGTGGAGAAATGGCGCAAGCTTGGCGGAGACCGCATGACGGAAGAGCTGACCGTCGAGTATGGCAAATCAGTTTTGAAGATGTAGCTGAGCATTCTAAAGCACCTGCTCCTCCTAAGAGGGCGGTGCTTTAGGGATCATTCGTTACTTTGCTCCGTACCTAGGGACTCTTTATATTTGCCGGGAGTGACCCCCTCCGCCTTGCGGAAGGAGCGGATGAAATTTTGGGAATTATTATAGCGCAGCCGTTCCGAGATTTCCTTGACGGACATCGTCGTTTCGGCCAGCCACACCTTGGCCATCTGATGCCGGTATTGGGCCAGATAAGCCCCAAAGGGCAGACCCATCTCCTTGCGAAATATCGAATTTAAGTAGTTTGCATTGTAATGCAGACGTTCTGCGCAGGTTTCGATCGATAAATCCGTTTCGAACTCTTCTTGTATCATTTGTACCATATGTTTCGTGATAAGCTGGTGTCTCGATTCCGTTCGGTCTTGGATCTGCATCATCAGCGGATCTATCAATGTTGTACGGAACCAGCCCTCGGCCTCTTCGGCCGATCTCAGCTCAAACAGCCTGTCAAACATCGAATGATGCTCGTCCCCGGTCGGCTCCGAACGAATCCCCAAGCTCTGCATAAGTCCGAGCAGGTTGATCAAAAGCCGGTTCAGCACAAAAGGATAAGGTGCGGAGGGGCTACTATTCGGAGGGAAGGCATCCTCTATCAGCAACTGAAGGTTTTCTTTTACGGACTCTTGATCCAATCGCTTAATGGCATCGAACAATTCAGCTTCTATTAAGTGCGGGAAGGAATAGTGAAGGGCGTGATCCTCACCCAGGTCCTCAAAATACGTGACATGCCCTTCATTAAGACGGCTTCCGAAGCTTAACGCTTCCATTCCCTCTTGATACACCCGGTGCGCGTCCTTCCATTCAGCCCCGGGACTGCTAATGCCGATACTAACCTCAAGCCTTAAGTATTCAAGAACTGTCTTGGAAATAAGCGCAGCGAAAGCGCTCAGTTCACTCATGAAAGCTTCCTTCTCCGAATGATCGCTGAAGATCAGTGATACCTGGGTATCTGCTAAAACAATAGGATGCAGTCTTTTCTCCGACGGGATAAGCTCTCCTACAATATTGTTGATGGCAAACAGGAGGAGATCGTGGTCCTTCGCCTCGTAACCCGCCTTCTCCAAGGCGTGGATCCTAACGGCAACAACGGCGAAATAGGGCGAAGCCGGTTGTGCCATCCTTAAAGACGTCAGGCTTCTTATGATTTCCGCTTCCTTTAGATGACCTTGCAGCAAGCGAACCATAAACAGTGTTTTGGATTGCTCCAAATGCCCGTAAAGCTTGCTTTCCAGCTCCGTTTTGGTGTGCAGCAGCCTCTGCAGCTGATCACCGATGTAGTGAAGCTCTCCCTTGGCTTGCCTGGTTTCATTAGTTTGCTTTGCCAAGAGGTTATACAGGTTCACAATAGGGAGATAAAGCTTTTTGGACCATCTCCACGATAAGAAAATAAAGAAAGCTAAGAGCAACAAGCAAAGAGTAACAGTGAACCAGCCAATTTCTCGGGTCTGCTTCAGCAAGTGATTGAGAGGAACCGCTGATACATAGGTCCAGCCGTTATAGCTGGATTTACGATACGTGATCGCGTAATTCACACGGTCTACGGTCGCCGTAAGCTGACCTGTGAACGATTGCCCCGACTGCGACATAACGGCCTGTGCGACTTGAGCTCTGAGCGCGTCGGACAGCTGGCCTTCCCCTGCGAATACCTGATTCGTGTTATCAAGAATTAATACCGATTCGGAGGAACGGTCAAACGATAGAGTATCCAGTAGATTGCAGGAAGGGACCGTAACAAGGAATAATCCGGTTTGTTCATATGCCGTTAAAGGCAGCTTCTTAACCAAATGAACAGTATTAGCGGCGCATCCAAGCCGGTTATCGTTTCCCCCGGAAATGACCTTCCACTCGGTCGCATTCGATTGCTCGGCTATACGAAGCAGCATAGATGCCCCCGGATACGTGTCCAGCCGGTAAAGACCGCTGTTATTAATCACCCAATTGCCCTCACCACTGTACATCGCTATATCGGTAATTTTGTTGTCCATCGTCTGGAGATGGCTCAACTCTGATTTTATCTCATTATATTTTTCGAATTGAATAGGGGATAAAGGCTCATAGTAGGCTGATTTCAAGGACTGGGAGCTCAAGAAATGCGTAGCGGAAAGCTCGATTGTCTTCAGCATTTGTTCTATATTGGATTGGATTTGGGCAATGTGGAGCACCTTTTCCCGGCTTACATTGCTCTCTAGCATTCCTGCCGATTTGAAGTATGAAAAGAGACCTAAGGTAATTAGGGGAAGAGAAACTAACGCAAAGCACAGAGCAGCGAGCTTCGCATAATCATTGGAAGAGAACCATAGCTTCATTCGCTGTAATAAGGCAGTACGCATGCCGGCCTGGCCTCCTACTCAAGTTTACTCCGGGTCTATCGATATTATAAATTTCATTGGAATATAAAAGCAACTCATACTTGGTCTCCATGGCACATGAGCGGAAGTATTTCATGCTGCAACATATGAGGATATAATAGGAAGCAGCGTAAGATAATTGAAATCGTGATGGGGGGCTGTTTATGAAATACAAGATCAGTGAATTAGCCACTCTGCTTAACGTTACAACAAATACAATTAGAAGATATGAAAAGATGGGCTATATCACGTCCAAAAGATCTGAAAACAGCAATTATCGATACTACAATGAAGATGATCTATCGACATTCATGAATGTCAGACTATTACGGAAGTATGGTTTTACACATATCGAAATAGCAAATATGAAGAACAGCGATATGGCAGGCTTAATCTCTGAATACGAGAAGCGAATGAAGGAGTTTGACGAGCAAATTAGCTATTTAACAAATTTAAGACATAGACTTAAAGATGATTTGGTTCTCATGAAAAAAGCCGATGAAATAAAACAACTATGCTACATAAGGGATTGCAACGCTCTTTCCTATGTACTTTATCAAAGCGGGGATAAAATATTGACGGAACCCCAAAGAATAACAGCCATCCAGGATTATTTATACTCGTCGCCGGAAGTCGTGCGAATGTATCTGATTAGACAAGAAGATGTAGAAAAAGACCGTATCGTTCTAAATGCGGGTTGGGCTATTAAAACGGCCCATTTGGATAGATATCAAATAAAAGAGAATGAATATACGGAAAGATATGAACAACGGAAATCCCTCATTAGTGTCGCTAAATTCCCGGTAAATAAGGAAAGAAACGTAAAAGATGATTTGCTGAAAGAACCTACTAAGTATATGAAGGACCATAACTTGAAAATGAATGGGGATATTATTGGAATTGTCATTGCCAATGTGATAGAAGATAACCAGGAAATGCAGTACGTTTTAGTTGGTATTCCCATAACAGAAGTGTAAACGCTTTATTGACTATGACATAGTGTCAACCTTTATAATAACCATCGCAAGGGACACACAATACATTGAAGGGAGAACTGATACGTGCAGAAGGAAAAGCCGCAAATTAGCTCTCAAATGAAGTCAAGGAAAGCGATTAGCACATTACTGACTTTCTTCATGTTTTTCACCTTAACCTTTAACAACGTTGGTGTATTTGCCAGTGAAACATCTAACGACCGGAAAGTTGACATTTGGGATTTTGGAGGAATCCAAACCTCGGGAGATTTATACAACAATCATATTACAGCGGAAGTTCTTAACAGTAAAACGACGATTAAATCCGGTACGTTTGTAACCACTTCATTTGGAGATGTAACGATAGCCAATCCGGTTACAAGCGATAGGTCATACTATTATGAGTCAGATGGTACTACCGTTGGTATAAATTCCTCTGGGTTCTGGGGAACTCAAAAGCATAGCTATGATGATGGATATAACGCAAACGGAGCTTATTACGCTAATGGTACAGGAGGTACCGGGAGAAGATTTTTGACCGTTGATAATGTTATGGCAGGAGATAAAATTACGGTTTATGGCGGAACAAGCAATGGGGATGAAACCATTCACATGGTTCACGCGGCCATCAGTGTAAGCGGTACAACCGTAACAGTAAAGCCGGATGTTACACAAGTTCAGGATAGTAAGGCTGCTTTTACTACATCTGCACAGAAGGTTGAATTCACAGCGCAATATTCCGGATCCTATCAAATTTATGTTACGGCTGGTGCTGGCGGAAAGCCATATTTCCAAAGGGTTGTTAGAACGCCTGGAGTCAAGGTAAGTGGGATTGTGAATGTAAACGGCAGTGATATTTCTCCAGGCTACGCACTTCATTTTACGAATCAGAAAACAGGCGATATGACAACCGTAGATGTGAATGCTGACAATACTTTTAACGCAGTGCTTGCTGCCGGCTTTGATTATATTACAACTTTCAAGAATATAACCAGTTACAGAATTTCCGATGAAACCAAGGTTGTAAGTACATCCATTTCTGATATTTCGGCAGGAAAAAGTGTTAGCTTTGATGTTGTGGCAAACAAGCTGGTCAACATAAGCGGTAATATTAAGGGCTTCGACGGCAGTTATGATGTAAGTAAATTACAAATCAAATTTACTCCTCCAGCAGGTAGCCTCACTTCACCGGTTACAGCTGCAGTAAATACTAATGCTATGACATTTGCAGCTGATGTTCAGGATGGAGTACCATATACAGCCGTTATTTCAGGTGTCAACGATTATGAAATCGTGGATGGCGGCAGCATTAATGTAAGCGTTGACACCGTTCAAGATATTACCGTTGCTAAAAAGGCGGTACATACTGCAACAGGTTTATTCCAGGGATTATCCACTACAGCTCAAATTTCAAGTATTACATTTACAAATGTGGATGATGGATACATGTATGCCGGGACCGTTTCAAACGGAGGATATACGGTAAGTCTTAGAGACGGTGCGTACAGCGTTTCGGCTGTTAGTTCCGAAAATTATAGCACAAGCTCCCACGTGTTTATGAATGGGCAGGATACCGCAAAGGATATTCTGTTTGTTAACAACACGGCTCCAGAGCCGCTTGCCTGGGTTTCGGATTTGTATGTTGGCGACAGCTCGAAGACGAATAATTTCAGTACAGTGAAAGATGCTCTTGCTGCTGCAGCCCGAATGAACCCGACAGATGAAGCTCATAGAATCACCATTCATATCGCACCGGGTGTATACAGGGCACAGCTTATCATCAAAACCCCCTATATTACACTTGTAAATGCGAATCCAAATCCAACCAGCGATCCGAGCACACAGGTTAAAATTACGTGGTATTACGGAATCGGTTATAAATATTACAGCGCCGGAGCCGATGGTTTCTATAACGCAGAGAATGCATTTGATAAGTATTCCAAAAATATTGTCAGTAAATGGGGGGGTACCGTTTATCTCACCAGTACGGCTACCGACTTCAAGGCTCAAAACATAATATTTGAAAATTCCTTCAATAAATATATGACGGATGAGGAAATAGCAGATGTTGTGGAGCTTGCCAATATACCATCCGCAAGTACGATTAATGTTGACAGAAAGGCTTTTACTGATGTTACTTCGAAAACAGCTACAGAAAGAGCCGCAGCAATAATTATCGAGGGAAACCGTGCAGAGTTCGTGAATTGCAGCTTCCTTGGAAGCCAGGACACACTTTACACAGGCGGAAGCGGCACGAATAGCAGTTATTTCAAGAACTCTTTTATAGAAGGCAACACAGACTATATATTTGGCGATGGCAATGTAGTATTTGATAATGTAACATTGAATTTCGCCGGTTACAGTGACAAGGCTGTAGGCGGTTATATTACAGCGGCAAGGGATACGGCATCCTATGGATATCTATTTAGGAACAGTGCAGTGACCGCCGGCGGTAAACTTATGCAGGCTTCAGGTTTCTTCGGGAGACCTTGGGGAGCAGGTGCAAGAGTAACCTTTTTGAATACCAAGCTTCAGAACGGTTCCATCATTGACCCCAGAGGCTGGACGGATATGAGCGGCCCGCCTGAAAACGCTCATTTTGCAGAATACAATACAACTTATAACGGTACAGCAGTAGATACATCCCAAAGAAGAGCATCCGTGTTAACTGAGGCGCAAGCAGCCGCAATCCATATTGCCGATTATTTTGGAGGTTGGACGCCGTCATTTTATACAGCTGACAGTGGGTTAGCGCCAACTTTTAAAATTGCTCCTTTCTTCACAACGGATGATGATATCAATATCCCTTACACCGGAAATACCATTAGCTTAGGTTATGAATTTAATAATCCTAATGATAACTTAAACGACAGTTCTTTACTTCAGTGGTACCGGGTAGGTCCGGATGGTACGGAGACGTTGATCCATGCAACAACACCGTATATTTCCAAAACCTACAAAATGACGAGCGCCGATGTAGGCTATTATATCAAGGCCGTTGTTACGCCGGAAACCGTAAACGGTTTAAAGGGCACACCGATGTCTATTCAGCTTGACAATCTGGTTAGAGCTGGGTCATCGGGCGGCGGAGGAAATGAAATTCCGGATGGCCAGCGTGTAAATATTTATATAGCAGGCGATTCAACGGTTAAGACTTACGGTCCGACATCAGATACCGGAGGCTGGGGGGAATATTTACAGAGCTTTTTTAATTCGGATAAAGTGAATATTGTCAACTATGCCAACGGAGGCAGAAGCTCAAGAAGCTTTATCAATGAGGGAAGTCTTAATAAAATTGCTAATACTATTAAAGCAGGCGACTATTTGCTGATTCAGTTTGGACATAACGATTCGGCAAATCAACAAGGATATCTCTTAGAGAGATTTGTTTCTATGGGAGAACCGGATGCTAATGGCATTTATCCTTCAAATCCGGGCGTGAAAGAACCAACTCCGGCCACTCTTGCAGCACAGTACGGCACAGAATACTATCCATATACAAGCGGTACCTTCAAGTGGTATCTGCAGCAGTATATTGATGTAGCAAGAAATGCGGGGGCAACACCTGTTTTAGTTACCCCAGTCGCAAGACAGTATTTTATCGCGGATGGCACAATAAGACCTCATCATGATGCTACGGATGCCACAACAGGAACGATTACGACTTCCAATAATGCTTATGTAAGAGCTGTTGAACAGTTAGGTGAGGAGCAGGGAGTTCAAGTTATTGGTATGTTTGAGTTAACCAAAGCTTCCTTTGAGAAGGCATACAAGAATGATCCTGCAGCAAATAATGGAAGCTCCCCTTCAGCAAAGGCCATCATGGTTCCTGCAGATTCAACTCATAATAATAAAATCGGAGGTTTTTATAACGGCGGCTTCATTGCTAACGAAATAAAAGGCCTTGGATTTAACATCTCTAACTACGTTATCCCACCTGTAAGAGTAGGTGGCGTAGACAGTAAGAATAGCGTACAATTTGAAGTGGATTCACGCAGTAAAGTAAATGTATTTACCCCTGATGCAGGCGGTAATTATACAAATCAGCTAAATACGTATTGGACCGGTGAGACGCAGGCCCTTATTGATGCTCTTTCCGCTGCATCGCAACAACCAATCATAACTTCAATCGTACAGCCTGCAGATAAGACAGTAATACAAGGCGGAACGATTGCGCTTCCGCAAACGGTAACAGCAGTATACAGTGATGGAACTCAAAAGGATGTTGGTGTCACCTGGGATGCGGTTGACACTACAAAGGTGGGAACGATGGACGTTCACGGAACAGTAGATGGCTTTGCCGCAGGAGTTACAATAAAGTTGACTATTACAGCAAAAGATACTCCTGCTTCAACGATTTGGATAGTCGGGGATTCGACCGTAAGCTCTTTTGCGGATAATTACTATTATCCAAGGTATGGATGGGGTACTCAGATTGGAAATTATCTGGATGGCTCCTTCACCATACAAAATCTTGCCTTGTCAGGAAGAAGCTCCAAGAGCTATACCGTCAATCCGGAGTATCGGACCTTGCTCAGCGGAATGAAAAACGGAGATTACTTACTCATCGGGTTTGGCCATAATGATGAAAAACCAGAAGCGGAAAGGTATACAAATCCGAACGGAACCTATTTGGATCAAGGCTCGTTTGCGAATTCATTATATGAAAACTACATCAAACCGGCTCAGGCGGCGGGAACTCAAGTAATACTTACTACACCTATTGTTAGAAGGACCGATACAGGGGTGTGGAGTCATTCAAATCTTCATATTACGGCAACGACCGGGGATTTTGCAGGCGGAGATTACCCGCAGGCCATTAGGGATTTGGGAACAGCGTTGAATATCCCGGTAGTTGATATGACTGCATTGACCAAAAATCTATATGACCAATTAGGCTCGAGTGAATCGCTGTATCTGCATGCATGGACGTCTTCGAAGCCGTCAAGTGTGGATAATACACACACCAATATCTGGGGCGGTAAATATAATGCATATCTTGTAACAAATGCAATCAAAGAATTAGGTGTAAGCGGACTTGCAGAGCATGTGATCCATGCCGCAGCGCCAACAAAAGCAGATACGTTAGTTTCAAATCCTAACTACCAAGAACCGCAGTATACCGGTGAATTGCCGCAAAGTACCTTGTGGAGTGATCATGGTATTTGGAAAGGGACGGTATTCGGCGATGTTGGCGGTAGTCCGAGTCCTGCAAATCATATCCTCGAAACAGACAGCAATGGAAACATGCATATTGCAGTAGCAAATAATAAAGGGAAAATAGCCAGCGGTACGGATGGATTTGCCATGTACTATTATAAAGTACCTGCCAACAGTACATTTGCTCTAACAGCAAAAGCTAAAATCAATCGCTTTGATCTCAATGATCAAGTATCCTTTGGTCTGATGGCCAGGGACGAAATGTATATCGATTCTTATATAAACTCGACTATGGGTGATTATGTCGCAGCAGCACCTTTAAAGCTCACAAAGGCAGCGACAGGAGGATACTGGAATAGTTTCGCCAGAAAGAGCGGCATACTTACCCAGGGTGGAACCGCTGTAAACCCAATTTCTGAGGGAGATACCGTGAGTCTTTCTATTACAGGCAATTCAGACGGTTATGCAGCAAAGTTTGGAAATGAAGCAGCTATCACCGGAGGGTTTGATTTTAAACTCACAAGCATCGATTCGGATTACGTATACGTAGGTATGTTTGTCGCACGTAATGCGGATATAACCTTTAGCGACATCAAATTGGTTGTTGACGGTGTTGAAGTGACATCCGGAACTACAAATCCTACACCGGATACAACAGCTCCTGTGTGGACCAATGGAACGTTAGTTGCGTCCAATGTAACGAAAACCGGATTGACCTTAACCTGGACAGGTGCATCCGACAATGTCGGAGTGACCGGCTACAATATTTATACGGTGACAGGCGCTACGTACACGGAAATAGCTTCTCTTGGCAATGTGAACACCTTCAATGTCACCGGTTTGGTTAAGGACACCGAATACACCTATGCGGTGAAAGCTGCGGATGCAGCTGGGAATTGGAGTATCATCGGCCCAAGCGTAACGGTAAAAACCGACCACGACAACCGGGACAACAATCCGGGCAGAAATTCTGCCGGCGATGTCCCGGGTAGCAGGAAGGAAGCTCCCAGCCAAAGGCCAATATCACCGGTGAACAAACGGTGATCGTCCTGGCGTTTGAACTTGGCACCGTAGAGATTCGAAACCATGCGCAAGTGCCTTAGAAATTAAAGGATCGTTTGGAGTGCAAAATCACGCTGTAGTTCGTGGAAAAAATGGCCGGACAGGGGTTCATCCTTGCCCGGCTATTTGTCATTTTTGCTCCGTGGTCATCTTAAGCAAAATAGGGGCAAGCGAAAGCCATCCGACCTCTTGAGTCCTTTCGAGTGGACCATCTTCTTCCGGATCATTCTGCCGCTGTCAACGCCTGCACTCGCTACACTGGGAGAACGCCTGGTTTCCGGCGATGCTGTAAATCGACAACCCCAATCTGGTGCCGCTACGGCTCATGATGGTCCGCATCATGGACAGAACGATTCTTTGTGCAAGGGCTGATGGTTGGTTCTCTTAAGGGTAGATGAGGGACAACCTTTATCAGGCAATTAGGCAAAAAAGGGGAAAAACGGTTAAGGGGGTAATACCGGAAAGCACCTGTCATGAACGATGTAAAGTCGTGGTAAGACAAAACAAGGCAAGACGGCATACTTAGGTATCTAGTATACTCACATTAGTAGGCGAGGATATTCAAATGAAATTGGTCAACAAAGTATCGCTGTCCGACATGTCCATCCTGCTGGCAGCATCCTTGGCATTAACGGCATGCAGCAGCTCTAACAACAACGAAGGTATCCGCCGGGAAAGGTTCCGCCTGTCCCGGCGGATTTCCTTGTTCAAATGGGCGGTGACGGCCGGAATGATTTCTTTATGAACAAATATTGCTTCCCGCTCCAAAGGTTGTCACAATCAAATTGAAAGTAAGGAACAGAGAATAATGAATTTATTCCGCCTTTCCTTTTGCTAAGATTCAGTTAAGAAGTTCACCATCACAGAAAAGAGGGGAAAGGAATTGAAGAAACAATTGAAAATCGTTTGTGCCTCCATTCTGGCGGTTAGCTTGCTTGCAGGCTGCTCGGATCAAGGCGGCAACCAGAGCACTACAGGCGGCAACGCAACCGCGGGCAAGGATAAGCAAGTAACGCTCACATTCTGGAGAAACTCCGGGAATGACACGGAAAACGCAGCTTATGACAAGCTTGTCGCTTCTTTTATGGAGAAAAATCCCAACATTAAGGTCGAAATGACTCCAATTCCATATTCGGATTACGACACAAAGCTCAGGGTTTCCATCGCTTCAGGCAGCCCGCCGGACATTATGGCGCTCGACGCTCCGACATTAGGCTCCTACGCGCATGCAGGGGCGCTCAAGCCGCTGACGGCTTATTTCAAAGCGGACGGTAACATGGAAGATATCCCCAAATCGACGCTGGCCACTTATACGTACCAAAACGACATTTATATGGCACCTCTGACGGAATCGTCGATAGCGCTGTTCTATAATAAAAAGCTGTTCGAAGCCAAGGGCATCCCGCTTCCTTCCAAAAATCCGGATGAGCCTTGGACTTGGGAGCAGGTATTGGAGGCAGCGAAGAAAATTAACGATCCGGCGGCAGGGATATTCGGAATCGATCCGGCGCAGGGCTTTAACAACGCGGGAGCTACCGCTTATTTCAAATATCCGATCTTATGGCAATTCGGCGGGGAGATCATGGACCCGGAAGGCAAAACGTCTAAAGGCTTTCTCGATTCGAAGGAGACGAAGCAAGCACTGCAGTTTTATGCGGACATGTACAACAAGCACGGTGTTTCCGCATTGGAATATCCGCCGGATCCGTTCCCGAACGGGAAGCTGGGCATGACCGTGGACGGTTCCTGGTCGCTCGCTTACCTCGCCGATAAGTTCCCGAACTTCAAGCTGGGTCAGGATTACGACATTGCGCCATTGCCAAAGGGAACGAAGCAAGCGGTAGCCAACGGAAGCTGGGCGCTCGGCATTTCAGCCAAAAGCCAAAACCCGGATGAGGCTTGGAAATTTGTCAATTATGTCACCAGCAAGGAAGGACAAATCGCGTACAGCACCATGACCAAGGACATTCCGTCTCGCTATTCGGCTGCGAAGGAGTTTCCGGAGTTGAACCAATATCCGAAGAACGTCTTCGTTGTGCAAAATCAGAAATACGGAAGACCTCGTCCGATCACGCCGATCTTCCCTCAAATGTCGGAGGCCGTGAAAACGCTGTTTGAAGAAGTGGTTATCGGCAAACGAAATATCGATGCATCCACCGCCGAAGCTATTAAGAAGATCGACAAGGCCTACTCGGATTTGGGAATGCAGAAGTAAGCTAATTAGCTCCGGCTGACAAACGATACAGAAGAGGCGGTTCAACCTGTTGAACGCCTCTTTCTGCTATAATGGACGTAACTCTTCAATATCGACTTAGCTTACTAATGCAATTGCAGGGAGGGCTGTCCGGTGTTTTACTCATTACGCAGTCGTCTGATGACGGCTTTCTCCATTCTCATGATTATTCCCTTCGCTGCGATGGCTTATTTTCTAAGCGAGCAATCTTCCCGGCTGATTCAAGCCTCCGTAGAATCCTCAGCCTCGCAGACGATTGAACAGTTCGCCTCCCACGTGAACACACTGCTGACGCAGGTCGAGGATATCGGCAATCAAGCGATGAGCAGCAGAGTAACGCAAGAATGGGCGGCCACGCTTCTCCAACAGGGGCAAGCCGTGCAAGAGCAGATTATGGCCAAGCAAAGAATGCGGGAGCACTTATCCTCGTATACCATTAACAACTCGAACGGCATTACACTCTCTGCCTTTGCTAAGGAAGGGGGCGGTATTTGGACGCAAGACCGCACTTATTTGAATAGCGTTTGGTATAAAGATTATACATCCGATGGCAGGAGATGGACTTCAGCACATAAAGAACCTGACCAGGCGGATGATTTGCTGCGCTCTCGCCACGTGAACAGTCTGATTGTTCCTATGGTGCATCTGCAGAACTTGCGTAACGTAGGCGTTCTCAAAGTGAATTACCCTACTTCCTTGCTCCGCAATGCGATTGATAAAATCCACTTTGGGAAAACAGGCGAGGTGTTTCTGCTCGCGGACAATGGGGAAAGCATCCTGAATCAAGATTTGTCCGTTAAACAGGATTTGCTCCGGATCGGCATAGTCGAAGCGAAGCTTCGCTATCCGCTGCAGGCAAGCGGTGTTTTTCCTATCGAGCATCAGGGAATTACTTACTCGATCTTCTTTCGCCAGCTTGCCGGGCAAAATTGGACCCTCATCGGCACCGTGCCTCAAGAGGAGCTGTATGCCCAGATTCATCAGACGCGCCAGATGATCGTTCTCGTCAGCGCGCTTTTGCTTCTGCTTGCCTTGGCCGTAGCCTACCGGCTTTCCTACGGTATTACCAGACCTCTCAGCAGAATGGCTCTCGCTATGAAGCATGTGAAGCGTGGGGAGTTCGCCACCGCACTTGGTCTTATGCAGGATTTACCCGTCAAAGGCAGCGAAGTGGGCTACGTGGCCGGCGTGTTCGACCAAATGACGCAGCGCCTGAAATACTTGATCGAAACGGAATATGAAATGAACCTGCGCAGAAGAAACGCGGAATATAAAGCGCTGCTGCTGCAGATCAACCCGCACTTTTACAACAATACGCTGGAGATCATCAGTGGTTTGGCCGCAACAAAGCGGGAAGAGCTTGTCATGGATGCAACGGAAGCGTTAGGGAAAATGATGCGGTATTCGCTTAATCTGAACAGCGATTTGGTTCAAGTCGGTGAAGAGATGGACTACATCCGCGATTATCTATTTATCCTCCGGCTGAGGCATGGGGAACGGTTGCGCATGGAGGTACAGGAGGATCAGGAGAGCAGAAGGCTGCTGATCACCAAGTTCATCCTGCAGCCGCTTGTGGAGAATGCTGTAAAATACAGCCTGGAGAAGGACGGGCCTGCCGAGGTGTGCATCCGTTCATCAATAGTAGATGACCATTTGTATTTGTCCGTGCGCGATAACGGAATCGGCATGCCCGAGGAACAGATCCGCCTTCTGCAGGAGGAAGGAAGCAAGGATGATTTCATCGCAATCCTTAACAACGAAGGGTACAGCATTGGGCTTCGCAACGTCCTCTCCCGCTGCCGGTTGAACTATGGGCCCGAGTTCGAGTTCATCCTTCATTCTGCAGAGGGACAAGGTACGGAAATTATTCTCCAGCTTCCGTTGATAAGGGGGTGATTTACACATGTACAAGATCATGCTGATTGACGATGAGATAGGGGTACGCAACAGCATCAAAGCGAAGATTGACTGGGCTGCCGCGGGCTACCGGATCGAAAGCGAAGCGTCGAACGGACTGGAGGCGCTGAGGCTTCTTCAGAAGCAGCCGCTGCCGGATGTGATCATTTCCGACGTGCGGATGCCGCAAATGGACGGGATCGCTTTCATCAAGGAATGTAAGAAGCAATATCCCGACATTAAAATCGTGGTCTTGTCGGGCTACTCCGACTTCGAATATATGAAGGCGGCCATTCAATACGGCGTCAAGGATTACCTGCTGAAGCCGGTCGTCCGAAGCGAATTAACCGTACTGCTTAGCAAGCTGGCCGATGAGCTGAAGGAAGACCAAACGAAGAGTCAAACCGAGCGGCTGGACCAAATCCAAAACAGCGAGCATTGGCGAACGCTTCAGGAGCAGATGATCTGGAAGCTTGTCAAGGAGGAGTGGTCCAGCTTATCAGACATGAAGGAAAGATTGCATCGCTTGCAGCTGGGCGCCTTGGCTGCGGATGAGCTGCACGTCCGGTTCTGTGTGGTAGAAATGAGAATACCGAAAGGGAGACTGGACGATTGGAGCGAACGCAAGGATCTGCTTGGCCTCGCCTTCGGGATGGTATGTAGGGAAACAGTGGAGCCATGGTCGCAGGTCTATCCCTTATACGACTATCATTACCCTTCCATGATGTATTTCCTCATCGTTCGAGAGGGAGGGAAGGATGAAGGGGAGGCGGCTGCCGAGCTGACCGGTGAGCTGCGGCGCAATATTAAACAGTACCTTCGCGTCGAAACGGTTATCGGCATGGGGGAATCCGTGAATGGGTTAGCCAAGTGGAAGGATGCCTATGCTTCCTGCATGCTGGCATGGAGTCAAGGAACGGTCGTCGAATCTCCCGGGGGGAAGCAGCCGCTCTCCGGACTGGAGCATTCCTTGTCTCCCGACATGGAACGCAAGCTGACCCTAGCGATCGAAGGACTGGATACGGCGGGGTTACAGAAGCATCTGCAAACGATCTTTCACACCGGTTCGGATACGCCTATGTTTGCCTTCACCTTCCTTACGTTTCGAATTATCCTGCTGTTCAGTACCATTGCCAAAAAATTCGAGATCGGCGACTCTTCCCTTCAGAGGCACTTATGGAATTGCCAAATGGCTGTCAGGGACTCAAGCTCCAAAGAGCAAGTGTTTCAGCAGCTGGAGGAGCTGGCGCAGCTGGTTATGGAAGAGGTCAGGAAGACCCGGTTCTCCCAGGGCCAGCAGCTCGCGGAAGCTGTCCGAAGGTACGTTGACGAGAATTTCTCCTACGAGCTTTCTTTGTCTTCCTTAGCTGAAATGTTCCATATCAATGAAACTTACCTGTCCGGCTTGTTCAAGCAAAATGCCGGGCTCACCTTCAGCGATTACGTATTGAAGCTGCGGATGGATAAGGCAGTGGAGCTGATGAAGGAAAAGCGGTTGAAGCTTACGGATATTGCCACGATCGCAGGCTATTCCAGCTCCAGCTATTTCAGCACCGCATTCAAAAAGTACTTTGGCATGAGTCCGAAGGAATACCGGGAAGAGCTTCTCGGACAGGAATAGCATCATCAAGTCTCACTCCTAGACCCAGGAGTGGGGCTTTTTCGTCATGCATAAGCAAGTTAAAACAAAATTTCTGATCATATTGAAATGAATGCGTGAGAAACTTCGATACAATGAGGGAAACCATTGGCGAAGGAGATTCAAGATGTGGAGTAACAAGATGAAACGTTCATCGGCGGGTACGCTGCTCCTCTTCAGTATATTGGCATCGGGCTGCACGGATGCGGCGGGAAGCAAAGAGCCGAATCATTATACGGAGCCGTTCCGCCCGCAATATCATCTGTCGCCTCCGACAGGCCATATGAGCGATCCGAACGGCATGGTGTTTTACGACGGGGAGTATCACCAGTTTTATCAAAACAGCGGGCAATGGGGGCATGCGGTGAGCAAGGATCTCCTGCATTGGGAGCATCTGCCCGTAGCGCTGGCGCGGGACTCGCTCGGTGAAATCTGGTCGGGCAGCGCCGTGGTGGATTGGAAAGATACGAGCGTTTTTTTTCAGGGAAAGCCCGGACTGGTTGCGATATTTACTCACTTCAAGAACGGGGAGCAATCGCAGAGCATCGCATACAGCTCGGATAAGGGACGGACCTGGACGAAATACGCAGGCAATCCTGTCATTCCTAATCCCAGCCTGAAGGATTTCAGGGACCCTAAAGTGATCTGGCATGAGCCCACCCGCTCTTGGGTCATGGTCGTCTCGGTGGATCAGAAGGTCCAGTTCTACACCTCCGCAAACCTGAAGGAGTGGAAGCTGCAAAGCGAATTCGGCCTAGGTCAGGGCTCACATGCGGCGGTATGGGAATGTCCGGACCTGTTCGAGCTGCCGGTGGAAGGCAAGAAGGAGAAGAAATGGGTACTTGCCGTTTCCATTGGAAATAACACCGTAACGAAGGGCTCCACCGCCCAATATTTCGTCGGCGCCTTCGACGGGAAGACGTTCAAAAACGAGAACCCACCGAATCAAACGTTATGGACCGACTATGGCAAGGACTTCTACGCAGCGGTATCCTTCTCCGATATCCCCGCTAAGGACGGCAGGAGAATCTGGACGGGGTGGATGTCGAATTGGAGATATCCGTTCCAGATGCCGACCGCCGCATGGAAAGGCAATTTATCCATCCCGCGGGAGCTGAGGCTGCGGGATATCCCGGGGACCGGCCTTAAGCTCGTTCAGCTTCCGGTCAAAGAGCTGACGAAGCTGCGCGGCAAAGCTGTCCAGCTGTCCCGGCAGGAGCTGGTTCCCGGTCGCAATCCCCTTGCCGGAATGAAGGGAACCTCTTATGAGCTGGAGGCAGAATTTACTGTGGGCAGCGGCTCGAGGTTCGGATTCAAGCTTAGGACAGGATTAGGGCAAGAGACACTGGTCGGCTACGATGCCGCCGCCTCGAAGCTTACGGTTGACCGTACGAAATCAGGCATCTCTTCCTTCGAAAGCGGCTTTGCCGAGATTATGCAGGCCCCCGTACAGCCACATGAAGGAAAGCTTAAGCTTCGCTTCTTCGTGGATGAATCGACATTAGAAGTATTCGCCAATGACGGCGAAGCCGTGGTTTCGTCTATCCTGTTCCCGAATGCCGTTAGCAATGGATTGGAGTTCTTCGTTTCGGAGGGTAAAGTTACCTTGGAGAAGCTCCGCTATTATCCCATGAAGTCCATATGGCGCGATGAGGACCCGAGCGGAACAACTCCGCTCCGCGTAGTGCTGAGTCAGCCCGTTCTGGATGTCGAGGTCGGTCAGACTGGACAGGTGGAGGCTGCGGTGATTCCCCTGTCGGCGGTACAGGAGCTGAAGTGGGAAAGCAGTGATCCGGAGATTGCCGCTGTGAAGGGAACGGGGATAACGAACGCCGACGTAACCGGACTGAAAGCCGGAGAAGCGGAGATCAAGGCTGTTACGGGAGACGGCTCGGTGGCCAGCGTTCTGAATGTGTTTGTTTTTGAAAAAAAATAATCCTGGGGGAAGGGCTACGTCATGGAAATACCTACTACACTGTCGGCGACAAAAGAAAAGCGAGCAGCCAAGCGATTTCATCGACACGAGCAAACGACCGCTCTTTGGTTCATTCTGCCTGCGCTGCTTTTACTGATTGTATTTGTTTTCTACCCAATGCTTCAAGCGTTCATCATCTCCTTTCAGAATTACTCGCTCGTTGCATCCAAGAAGTCCTTCATCGGGCTGGACAATTATATTGCCTTATGGCATGACAAAGCATTCCACAACAGCTTGAAGAACTCTTTCTACTTTGCCGCCGTGGTGATACCGATCCAAACCATCATTTCCTTAGGTCTTGCCCTGCTGATACAGAAGCCTGCGCGGATGACGGGATTATTCCGGACCGCGTATTTTATCCCGGTGGTCATCTCTACCGGCGTGGCGGCTACTGTATTCAAGTTAATCTACAATAAAGAGTTCGGTCTGCTGAACACGATATTGAAAACGGTGGGCTTGCCCATTACGAGCTTTCTATCCAATCCCGAAACGGCGATGAACGGCGTCATTGGTCTTGGGATTTGGAAGGCTGCGGGATTTTTCATGATTATCTTCCTCGCAGGCTTAAATAACATTCCGGGGGATCTGTACGAAGCGGCAAGGGTCGACGGGGCTTCCAAAATCCAGCAGTTTGTCAGCATCACGCTTCCGCTGCTGAAGCGGACTATCGCCTTTGTCGTTATTATTACCACGATCGATGCGATCAAGCTGTCCGGACTGGTTTTTGTGCTCACGAACGGAGGGCCGAACGGCTCTACGGAAACGGTCGTATTTTATATTTACAAGCTTGCGTTCCAGCAGATGCAAATGGGTTATGCGACTGCTGCCGCCTTGGTGTTGTTTGCCATCGTATTAACGATTTCCATCATTCAAATGAGGCTCTTTAGAGAGGATACCGAGGAATAGGGGGAAGGAAACCATGAAAAAACCGCTCTTAGTTGTCAAATATGCTGTCATGCTGCTTTGCGCAGCGGTCTCGATTCTCCCTATTGTGTGGATGGTATTCGGATCGCTTCGCCCCTATCAGGAATTGTTCAAATATGCTTCTACTCTGAATATCCACATGCTGATCCCCATCGATTTTACATGGAAAAACTATGAGAACGTCATGTTCGGCGCCCGCACCTCGTTTCTCCGTTATATCGGCAATACGTTTTGGGTTGCTGCCGTCATCACCGCTGCGGTACTAGTCATTAACTCGATGGCTGCATTCGCCTTCGCCAAGCTCCGATTTCGCCTGAAGCCGGCACTGTTTGCTTTGTTTATGTCAGCGATGATTATTCCCGGGGAAGTGACGCTTGTACCGAACTATTTGCTCCTGCATAAATTGGAATGGCTGAACTCTTACAAGGCCGTCATTGTTCCTTCCATGCTTTCTGTATTCGGAATTTTCATGCTGAGGCAATTTTTCGCGGAAATCCCGGATGAAATTCTGGAGGCGGCGCGAATCGATGGAGCATCCTTACCGCGGACATTCGTGACCATTATGCTTCCCGCGGCGGTGCCTGCACTGATTACGCTTGGCATTGTGACCTTCTTAGGCAACTGGGATGCCTATCTTTGGCCGTTGATTGTCATTAACGACAACAAAAAGCAGCTGATCCAGGTAGCCATCTCCGCCCTTTCCTCTACGGAAGGCACGGATTGGTCCAAGCTGCTGGCTGCCAATACGCTCTCTACGGTGCCGATTCTGCTGCTGTTTCTTTTCCTTCAGCGCTATTACATCCAAGGGATCACCATGTCGGGCATTAAAGGATAAAGAGAATAATGGAGGCTATCAACATGAAATACGATATTGTAACACTGGGCGAATGCTTGATCGACTTCACACCCCAAGGGTTTTCGGAAGCGGGACAGCCGCTTTATGAACGCAATCCGGGTGGAGCGCCCGTCAATGTTGCCGCGGCACTGTCGAAGCTTGGCAGGAAAGCGGCATTCGTCGGAAAGGTAGGCAGCGATCCCTTTGGAGTCTATTTAAATGAGGCGCTGCGAAGTTATGGCATATCGGTTCAAGGGCTGGTGACCACAGCCGAAGCACATACGACGATGGCCTTCGTTCACTTGGATGAGACCGGAGACCGCTCGTTTCATTTCTGTCGCCAGCCGGGGGCCGATCAACTTTTGCAATATGAGGAGGTAGAGCCGTCCCTGCTGGAGAATACCGCCATTTTCCATTTCGGCTCCATCTCCATGACCTCCGAGCCGGCCTGCGGTACTACCCTGCAATCCGTTCGAAGAGCCAAGAGCCGGGGAGCGATGATCTCATATGACCCCAATTGGCGACCTTCCCTATGGAAGGATATCGACCACGCGAGGAAGACGATTCAAGCAGGTTTAGCCTTAGCTGACGTGGTGAAGGTTTCGGAGGAGGAGCTGCGCTTTCTGACAGGGGAAGAGGAGCTGGCAACCGGAGCGGCGCAGCTCATCGAGCAATACACGATCAGCCTGCTGCTGGTTACGGCAGGACCTCGTGGAGCTTATTACTGTACGGAGAAATTATGGGGCGGCGTCGCCTCATTTCCCGTAAAGGTTGTGGATACGACGGGAGCCGGGGACGGCTTCCTGGGGGCTTTTCTTTACCAGGTACTGGAGCAAAAGAAGCCGATCCCCGGGTGGAGCGAAGGGGATCTGCTCAAGGCTGTCGCCTTTGCCAATGCGGCGGGCGCTTTGGCAACGACGCGCAAGGGCGCCATTCCGGCCTTGGCCGGACCAGATGAGATTCACGACCTCCTATCGGCACATCATGAAATGAAGGAGATGTTATAACTCATGACTAACCAAATTGAATTGCCAGGGTCTCATCGAGCACGGGTGAATGCGGCGAATGAAGCGCTTCAAGAGCTGTCGAAGGCGATACCGCAGGACGGCTTTCGCTTGCACTACCACTTGATGCCGCCGGCAGGATGGATGAACGATCCGAACGGACTCATTCATTATCAAGGGGAATATCATGTGTTTTACCAGCATTATCCTTACAAGCCGCAGCATGGGCCAATGTACTGGGGACATGCCAAGAGCAGCGACCTAGTCCGCTGGGAGCACCTTCCAGTCGCTATCGCTCCGTCGGGAGAATATGATCTGGGTACGGAGGGGGGCTATGGCTGCTGGTCGGGAAGCGCGATTGAACAGGATGGCGTTCTGACCTTGATCTATACGGGACATGTGGATGGCCGTAGCCCCGAGGAAGTACAGTGCATTGCGACAAGTAAGGACGGTGTACACTTCGAGAAGCCGTATGATAATCCGGTGATTTCCGGACCGCCGTCGGAGGGCGGCTTCGGGTTTCGCGACCCGAAGGTATGGAAGCGCGGCGAGGATTGGTATATGGTGCTCGGATATGGGAAGGACGGCCTGGGAAAGGCGCTGCTTTATACATCGAAGGATTTGAGAAGCTGGCACTATATGGGGGTGGCCGCTGAGAGCGACGGCACAATGGGCAACATGTGGGAATGCCCGGATTTGTTTCCGCTCGGAGATGGAGATAGGCATGTCCTAGTCATCTCACCTATGAATATGGGAGCAACCAAGACGATGTATTTGTCCGGCACTATGGATTACGCCACGGGCAAGCTGCAGTACAGCACATCCGAACGGCTTGACTACGGCTTCGACTTCTATGCACCCCAGACGTTCCTGGACCATCAAGGCAGGCGAATTCTGATCGGCTGGATGAACATTTGGGGAGCGAGGATGCCGGAGCAGGAGGAAGGCTGGATGGGGGCATTTACCCTTCCCCGGGAGCTGAAGCTGTCGGAGGACGGTACGCTGCGGATGGTACCGGTGAAGGAACTGCAGTCACTGCGCGGTGAGCGGTACGAGCTCAGCCGGCGAACGTTCGCTTCGGATACCGTAGCTCTCGTTGACGGATTACTCGGGGATGCATTGGAAATAGTGGCCATATTTGATGCAAGTGCATCAGGAGCTGAAGCTGAATTCGGCCTGCAGGTCCGCTCCTCGACGAATCAGGAGGAGTTCACGGAAATCGTCTATTCCGCAGCCGAACGAAAGCTTAAGATGGACCGTACCCGTGCCGGTAAGGGAGACGGGGGTATCAGTGAGGCTGATCTGCAGCCGATGAACGATGGACGAATCAAGCTGCATATTTTCCTGGACCGTTCCTCTATAGAACTGTTTGCAAACGATGGTCAACGAACAATTACGAATCGTATTTATCCGGATCCCAGCTCATTAGGTGTAAAACTCGTTTCACGAAATGGGAACGCCGAGCTGCTGGAACTTACGGCATGGCGGTTACATTCCATCTGGGATAATGTATAAATTTACATCGGGCATCATCTTGTTAAACTAGTTTTACTTAAAGCCAGGGAAAACAGTCCCTGGCTTTTGCTTATCTATAATAACTAGGCATCAATTACGGAGCTAAACACCCGGAAGATGCTCGGGCTGGTTGCGAATGACAGTGTTATCGTCAAGGCGCAGCCATGTCTCAAAGTCACTTTGTCCTTGGTGCAGCCGAATCATTCTCGCTCCGCGCGGAAAATTCTCTCTTCCGTATGTATTATAACCCGTCGCCCGGCCGTAACAGAGCCGAATGCCGTGCAGCTCGCCCCAATAATCGTTAACGTGATCGTGGCCGGTGAAGGTACCCATGACGTCTCCCATTTCAACCATGGAAGCGAACAAACCCGAATTCACGCGCGGGCAGCCTATTTCTTCAAATTTGTTGCCGTAGCAAACTTTCGTATCCCAAACTTCTCTATACTCGGGAAGCGGAATATGGAAAAAAGCAAGTGAAGGTAACGCATTTCCGTGGTTACGCTCGCGTAACTTACGGGAGGCGGCCATGTACCATTGCACCTGATCGCTGCGAATCCAGTCATAGCCTTGAATCCGAGGAACTGGGGAAAGGTTCCCGGAATCGAAAAAATAAAGGACTGCGGCGGGCAAGTTTTTATCATTTTCAATGTGCAGTACATAGTTTCCTACGCCGCTCACCTCTTTCGGCCCCCGCTCAGTAACGGAATATGGTAAGGACTGGACGATTTCCATAAGCGCTTCTCGGGATATGCCCTTTTCGGTATCGTGATTGCCGAAGGCGATCGCCCATGGAATGTTACGGACTTCCGCCGCATGAACGGCCTCCCGTAAGGCCTGTTCCGGGTTATCGCATACAGGCCTCCCCGGAGTGACGTCGCCGGTATAGATCACATCACCGGTGAATACAACAAGATCGGGTCTTTCTTCATCAAGCACAATCTCCATAAGCCGTCGTGAGCGTTGATCCGCTGGGCCTCCGTCTTTCCAATGAATATCGGTAAATTGTGTGATCGTAAACGTGCCGTCTTGGCGGAAAGCAAGTGAATGACGCATTAGCAGCAACCTCCGAGTTTATTGTTCATGGCGTATTTATATGTTTTCGTGTGGCATCGTGTTGATTTCTGACAATTGTATAATGTTTCCTTAAAATGTGTCAATCGAATTTTTTAACTGAAAACTTCGAGAAACAGAAGATATTGACAGGTAATATTCGAAATCTTAAACTATTAAAAACAACAAAAAACATCATCATTTCTATAAGATTCGTCATTGGGGGCTCTGATGTCGTTAACTTACGAGGATCGCAGGTCGACCATCCTGCAGCGACTTAATACGGAAGGAAAAGTACAGGTACATCATCTGTCACAGCTGCTTAACGTTTCAACGGAGACAGTTCGCCGTGATTTGGACAGGCTTGAGAAGGAAGGAAAGCTTCGCAAGGTCTACGGAGGCGCCGTAAAAATACGAATGGAGCTGGTTGAGCCTCCCTTTCTCAAGCGAACCCAGATGAGAAAAGAGGAGAAAGCCGCCATCGGCAAACTTGCCGCTTCTTTGGTGGAAGACAACGAAACGATTATGCTCGACAACGGTACCACCACGATCGAAATTTTACCGCATCTAAAGGACCGCCACAATCTTACGGTCATTACGCATTCCGTTCCGATTTTAAATCTTGCTATGGAAGTGTTTAAGGGCAACTTGATTTTCGTAGGTGGAGAAATCAATTTGCAGTACCATGCGGCCACGGGGTCGTTAACGGAACATTTGCTGGATCGATTTAAGGTAACGAAAGCGTTTATTTCCGTAGGCGGCATTTCAATGGCAGACGGTATTACCGACTATCATTTGGCGGAAGCGGTTATATCACGAAAAATGATGGAGCGAGCCGAGCAGGCCATTGTCGTTGCAGATCACAGCAAATTCGGCAAATCCACCTTTGCAAAAATTTCTAAGCTTGAGGACGTCTCGATGCTGATAACCGATCCGGGTTGTCCAGAGGAATGGCTGGAAACGTTCTCGGCCCTTGGGATCGAAGGGAGGATCAGCCGTTAAGGAAGCGTCGACGCAAAAGTTCCCTAAGGCCATTAAAGGAGGCCCCCCGGTTCGATCCCATTATAGGTGTAAGGAACTGGAACAGCTCTCCCATGCGAATGGGGGCTGTTCTTTTTTGATAACATTAGATAAGTTTTGAGCGGAGCTCAAGGATTCTAATGTTTCAAGAAAAGTTACCTCTTGCTCACGAATGTACATCCCTAAGAGGGCTTCGATAGAAGCTTTTCTTATAACATTAGAATTTATAAGTTTTGAGCGGAGCTCAAGGATTCTAATGTTTCAAGAAAAGTTACCTCTTGCTCACGAATGTACATCCCTGAGAGGGCTTCGATAGAAGCTTTTCTTATATTCCATTTCGACATATATTGACTGAAAGCGACAAGTTTAGATATAATGATCGTGTTATATTTTGCTAATTTTTACTAGCGGAACGTTTGCTTTTTCCCTAGTATCATCTAACGATTTCATCTACTGAAAGGGGAAAAAATGTGCTTCAAAGAGACAAATACAAATGGATGCGCTTTCAATTCAAAAGCATTGCCATGCGGATCACTGCTTTTACGGGTTCCTTGTTAGTCATTAGCTTAATTGTCTTATCCGTTTTGAATTATGAGAATAGCGCGAGGATTGTAAATGAGGCTATCAGGGTAGATGTTCACCTTGAAGCGGAGGCCGTTGCCAATGAGCTCAATGCATTTTTAAACTCGAATTTATCTGTATTGCATTCTATCGCCAAGGGTGGCTCGCAATACTACGGGGACTCAGCTAAGCAGTTAGCGTATGTAAAGGAAGCTCAAGCACAAAATTCTGAGCTGACGGCTATTATTTTTACTCATGAATTAACAGGTAAGCTCAGTACGAATCATAAGGGAGCCCCTGTCGACATTTCGGCCCGTCCGTTCATGAAAGACTTGGCCCAAGGAAAGTTAACCATCTCAGACCCAGTGATCTCCACTGTTGACGGCTCTTTATCCGTTATCTTAGGCAGTCCCCTAATGAAGGATAAGCAGGTGGTCGGCAGCTTCACTGCCTCTTTACCTATTGCGGAAGTCACCGACACCGTAGCGAGAGCGAAATTTGGGCAAACGGGATATGCCATGCTGTTTGATTCAAGCGGCAAGATGATTTATCACCTGGTAAAAGAAAACATTATGAAATCAACCGTACAGGACCTTAATGTTACCGAACTCACAAACGCATTTACGGATGGTACTAAAGGAGGAGAAGGGATCCTAACGTTTAGCTTAGACGGTCAAAATAGACTGGGGTATTATCACAAAGTAGCGAACAATTGGGTGCTTGTACTTAGTGCCCCAGAGGATGAATTACTCAGACCGATCTATGATTTAAGGAACCAAGCCATTCTCATATCCGTCATGATCGTAATTGTCGGTTTGATCGCTTCCTATATCATCTCTTCTCGACTGTCAAAGCCGATTGTTCATTTGAAGCATTCAATTGACATCGTCGCAGGGGGAAATCTGTCCCACCAAACTTCCGTTAAGGGGATGGATGAAATTGGACAGGCTGGGGTAAGCTTCAATACCATGGTCACATCGCTTAAGTCTATGGTGCTGGAAGTTTATGAAACATCCCATCAGCTTGCTGCTTCTTCACAGCAGCTCTTGGCCGGAGCCGAACAAAGCTCTAAGGTGACGGAACACATCGCGGGATCGGCTCAAACCTTGGCGGAGGCCGCTGAACAACAGTTTACCAACATCCAAAACGGGGCTCAAACGATTGACGGGTTAAGCGGCACACTCAGCGCCATCGCAGATAGAACCAAAGAAGCCGCAACTTCAGCAGTAGTTACGTCTTCTAAAGCTAAGCAAGGGGAACATACGGTGATGAATGCGGTGGTACAGATGGAAAGTGTTGGACAAACCCTTCATGTGCTGGCCGCAAGTGTTCATGCATTGAGCGCGAGATCCATCGAAATCGGTAACATTGTGAACATGATTTCAAGTATTGCTCAGCAAACGAATATTTTATCATTAAACGCAAGCATTGAAGCCGCTCGTGCGGGAGAGGCGGGTCGTGGATTCGCGGTTGTCGCTGCGGAAATTCGCAAATTAGCCGAATTGACGGGACACTCAGCCAAACAAATATCCGAACTCATATCTGTTGTTCAACGTGATGCCGGGAAGGCAAAAGAGGAAATGAACGTGGTAGCCGGGGAATTTGAGACCGGTGCGGAAGCGGTCAGCTATGCAGGTCAATTGTTTGGGGAAATCGTTACGGATATTTCCTCCGTCTCCCAGGTAGTCCAAGAAATAGAGCAAAATACACAGTATATTTCCGACAGCATCAACGGGATGGTCACCAGTATTCATTCATTAGCTGATATCGCAGCAGCAAATAACTTAGAAACGCAATCCGTATCGGCAGCCACAGAAGAACAACTCGCTTCTATGGAAGAGGTAACTGCTTCAGCCAATGCACTGTCAAAAATGGCCGATGAGCTGAATGAGTCAGTGAGTCGTTTCAAATTGTAAACTCTAGGGGCTGTCCCAAAAGTCATCATAGATGACGGGGGAAGCCCCTTTTTCCCAATTTTGTAAAACAAAAAGAAACCAATCCTTGGTAAAATGGAAGTGTCGAGCAACCATTGAAAGGAGAGGTTTCTTTGTTTATTCAATATACCATGGATCAGCTATGTCTGCCAATGGATTTGGAAATGGAAGGGTGACTTGCAAGGAGGTAGTAGTGCGACCTACAGCCCGTTGCTGTGGGTCCAAATTTTCCCTTAATTACATATAACTCTAGTTAGACGAAATCGTTATTATGATATCCATCTACAGAGTCCTATAATATGCATTATGTAACCTAATTTGGCACTTTGGCCATCTGCTCTTCATATATCACCTATGCTGTCGGACGACATAAACATTGTCCGATTAGATGGACCAACTCCATTCTTACCAATAAACAAAAAACAAAAAACCTACTGAATCATAGTAGGTTTCTTTCTTATATTATCAATGTTTATTTTAATTTAGAAGGAGTAATAAACTCTCTTGTTTTGATCATCTATCTGAATAGTACATTGTAGCCGTTAGAAACTATAGATATTACATTACTAATATCGATCTGAACAGGTCGATATATGTTTTCACTCTCTTCTGCAGACAGACTAAATTGCTTTGACCATTGTAACCCCAGACCCCAACAGCACCGTTACTTGAAAAGGTATTTGCCGCATATTCTGACCGGGGGTTACACAGCTTTATTCTCTATGATCGAAATCCCCTCTTGAGCATGGATGTCAAGCTTGTCGGCTGAGTAATCAATACGAATTGACCCGCTGAGCGTTTGAAACCCCAGTTGAAAATCCTTCATCCCCTGCGGAATTCGCGGGGCGAATTGAATCTCTGACCAGCCCGGCTTCGTCGGCTTCAGGCCGATAATATCCTCAATCAGTACTGGGATCGGAGAGCTCGCCCAGCCGTGGCACAAGCTTGTGTTCCACTTCTGATCCTTGCCCCAGGCTTCAAAGCACGAGGTCGCCCCTTCGCGCACCATATTGACCCAAGAACGCTCATCCTCACACAAGATCAGCTCATAGATCAGCTCTGTTTTCCCATGGACAGCAAGTGCCTTGAGAAGGAAATAGGACATGTACACACCGCAACCCAATTTTTTTCGTGCAATCAGTGAAACAATGGATTCCACCGACTCGGCGGACGCCATGTCGAACAGCAGAGGGAAAATGTTGGCGTGAAGCGAACAATGATCCGAGCTCGTGGAATCCGCAAACAATCGTTCTTGGGAACGGTAGAAGGCAGCAGCAAAAGACTGCTTAAGCGCCGGCAGCTCATCCTCGTAAGCAACGTTCAAAATATCCCGAATCTCCTGGACCGTTCGAATACAGCCATAGTAGAACGCATTGATGACATTGTGGCATCCGTCACTTACCGGCCGGGTTAATGGAAAATCGTAGCCATCCTGCAGATTGTCCGGCCAATCGACCAAATTCCATTTTTCCTTCACGTTCTCAAGGAGTCCGTCTTCCCGTGCATATTTCCTGAAATATGTGAGGATGCCTTCTGCAACAGGATGCATTTCCTTCAGGAATTCGAGGTCTGCGCTGTGACGGTAATAGTTCAGAAGCTGCATCGGCCATTGAAGAGAGAAATCGGCAATCTCCTGCATAAAATTACCGGGGGCAACGGCGAGCAGCCCGGGGCAAACCTGAACCGAAAGCGCGAAATCGCGGATTGCCTTACGAAACAGCCGCAAGTCTCCGCTGATGTACATATGGGTGTGCCCTATGATCGTATTATCTCCCAAAAATTGCCCTTTCTCGCGGGATGGGCAATCGACGTAGTTTTCCTGCGCGCATAATTGTACACCCAACTTGCACATATCCCATATTTGCTTCAGCATCCGGTCCTCTGACTCGAAGCGGCAGGCCTTTTCATCCAGCGGGTAGTGGCGGACGATCGCCGTAAAGCTCTCCGGCCGGATCACCCCGGCAGGCCCGATCACCTCAACATATCGGAACGCTTTATACTCATAAGGCTCAAGCGTATCCTCTTGTCCCGACAAGGTCCAGGTTTCCACGTACCTGCAGTTGCAGCGCATCTCATATCTGACGTAACGCTCACCGTCCAGCTCTTCCCCGAAGCGAAGCTCCACCTGCTGTCCCGGTTTGCCGCAAGCCTTCGGCTCAAATTGACCGGTAAGCTCTTGTCCGAAATCGATCAGATAACGCCCTGCCTCCAGTTCGATGACACTTGCCGGCGCTTTGCGGTACACGTCTAAAGCCGGTGTAGGTTGAGGTACAAGCATGTAATCCGCATCCTCCTTGACCGCCGCAAATGCCCAGGATGTATCGGAATAATCTGGCATGTGCCAATCCCGGATACAGAGCCTCTGATCGATATCCTCCAGGAATTGCGTGTGGTAGCCGATCGTCCCCGATGTGCCGTACTGCCCGGCAATCATATATTTCCATGAAGGGTCGGAGGCTAGAACGATTCCTTGCTCCGTAGACAGCTCGGCAATCATCCCCATGCGCAAGTCACCGCTGTTATAGGCCCGATTCACGTGACCTTGATAATAAACATGGACAGCCACCGTATTATTGCCTGCCGTTACATATTCCATCAGGTCCCATTCGTTGTAGGGATAGTGAAAGGGATAGCCTTGCGCCGGACCCTGGCCTACAAAACGCCCGTTGACGTACAGCTTGTAATAATCGTCGGCCGAGATCCTGAGATTTGCCTGCAGCGGCTGTTTATCCAGATTAAACGTTCTGCGGAAGTACACGTGCCGGTTGCGTCAAAAAAATGAAGGTCCGATGTATAGAAAAATCGGTTTTATTTGAAAAGGCGGGCCCAGGGGTCAAAGTAAAGGGCAGAAAATAAAGTATACTTTGCCTTTGGATGTCTCAGCTTTCGTCTTTCGATGATGCATTCCTAGGAAGTCGAAACCATCTTCCCCTGTCCATACTCCGACAATGCGCGTTTCACACGGGCGCTCCTCCGTTCTGAACCACTCGCTTGTAGGCGAGCCGAAGGTTTTCTCCCTCGAGCATTTTCTCTAACAAGTCGCTCTGTACTTCGCGAGGGGAAGGGGCGACTTGTGCCGACGAAGAACTCGGCACTCCGGCATACCCTGACGGCTTCACCGCTTCTCTTTGCCGCGAGCTCTCTTGCGAGATATTCTGCTGTCGTTGCTCTTCATACGAACGCATCGGTTTCCTCTCTCCTTTCGGTTTGGCCCTTCCGGTTTCCGGCGTCCCGTACTACCCGTACTATGGCCTCTGCTGACTCCTGCGGATTCAGCGCGGCTTCTCAGCCGCGGTTACGAAGTGACTTCGCGTGCTCCGCAGGCCTCCCCAGATAAGAACGCCATCTGTCTGCCCGCGACCACCCAAGTTTACAGCCTCAGTCCTTGGCGGCTTAGGATTTCGTTGTGGTGTGGCAACTCATCCGACTGACACTGCCTCCAATTGGGTTCGTGTACCTTGGCCCGTGCATTTGCCTCCGGCTTCCTTCAGATTCCGCCTCACGACGGACACCCTTGCCCTTGGCTAACGGTAGGCGCTCGCCAGCCCCCGTTCGGGACTTTCACCCTAAAGATGACGCCCATGCTGGGCGTACACACAAAAAACAGAGAGGGCCGCCTTGGCCCTCTCTGTTCTCAGGTTCATTACTTTTTGTTGGAGTCGACCAATTTCAGTGTACGATCCATCCTTCCTAAAGCCTGGTGAGATTGGCATCGCCTAAGGTGCGGATCGCCAACCGTTGCACGCTTACGGAAATAAAAGCGTAAGGCTGTTATCCTTGAACTGTGACCCGGAAGGTGGACACTTTGAAAAAAGTGCCCACCCTCTGGGTCATTTCCGTTTATAATGGATGTTGTCAGAGAGGAGCGAGGTTTAAATGACAGAAAGCAATAAGTCCACAATGAACAGACGTCGCTTTACGCCGCTTGAGATCAGACAGCTAGAAGCGATCCAAATGTACTGCATGTGTCAGACAAGGCGATCACGTATTCGCCAGAATTTGAACTAAGTGCTTTAAAAGCTTATCAAAGAGGGCAAACACCCCAGCAAATATTTATAGAAGCCGGCTTGTATAATCCGATGACTGTGTAATTGTTAATGACATTAAATAATGTGTGCTGCGTATATACAGAATAGCATACATACGTTCCCGTTTAAACGATTTCGTCTAACTAGAGTTATGCGTAATTTAGAAGAAATGAAGAGTAAATACTGCTTAGTCCGACAATCCCGCTTCCGCTGTCTTCCCTGCCATCGGCTGCATGCCTTGCTCCGTTCCGCCGGCGCCGCTGCTAACGAATCGGCGAACGTAATGCGGCGCCTCCGTAAGTCTATAAGCATCTTTTTCAATTATTCTCCTGGGAATTCACTACTCGTTAAATCGTTTCCATTCCTCCGGAAATACATATTTACCATTAATAACTTCTAGCGTAATCGCGTCTTCAGTAGGGTCTATTACTCGGATCGCAGAGTGGGAGTACTTATTCAGCTCACAAAACTGATAGATATCCTCGACTTCTTTTAATTTAACGGGGGCACCATACCGGTTTTGTTCATCATAACAAAAAATATGGAAGTACTCTCTTTCCTTTGGATCGTACGAATCTTGGATTCTGAAAAACTTATTCCCTATTTTTCCGTCTGTTGGGTGTATGTTAGGATTTGACTTCGAATAATCCGGCCCTTCCCAGTAGTAACCGCATGTTTCGCATGATCTAACGGCATACCAATAGCCAATAGAATCATCGTAAGCCCACTCTTCTACCTTCAAAAAGCAATTACAATTTGTCGTCATATATTTTCCTCTCTATCGAATTGCTCAAAGAACGTATACTCATCTGCTTCGGCTCCCAAGCCATCCAGCACAGTAAGGTATCATCGAGGCTTGCCTGCATTCTGCACCGGATCATGAGGCACTATTATCGATGGGGTCAAAGTAGGAGCCGGCTAGTTCTACCCTTCATTTAGCCCTATCTCCCCTAAAATGTGATATGCAGTCTCCCATTTTCATAGATCTGAATCTCATGCGTTGCCATCATGAAATCAACACCGGTCGAGTATCCTTGTTTTTCAAGATCTTGTATACCTGTTTCATATGCCGGGCGATTTACAACCAGTGTGTAATGATATAGCTTTTGACCGTCAACGAGATCGATGTCGCTCAATTTGATGTCCTCACCAAAGAGCTGCTTGAAGAAATGAAATGCCTCATCTTGAGAGTGAAATTCTGGGAGATCGGCTTCAAATTGGCGGGTTAATCGCTTATACTTGCCATTCAATAAATGGAAGTAAGAACCTAAGTTTTCTTTAAAAATCATTAAGAATTTTCTCCCTATCTGCACCTACCAACCTCATGATAATAATCGGTTAGTGGTGTACGTGATATGGTCCAGTTAGACCCTAGAAGCTTGTATGTGGATGTTGCATATACTTTAGAACCCTTCGGGATCACGCCGCCGCACCGCTTACACGTATGATCTTTCCGAGTTGTCACATACTTCCCTTGGTTTACCTCGGGCATCTACCTAACCCCATTTTAACCATAGATTGAGTTGCCACCTAACAGTAACCCTGCATCAAAGACGGTGATAAAGGCGAAAGCAGTAGTGATCTGAAGCTGCCCGCTTTACAAATTATAACATAAAAACCCGCAAATTCTAAAACGATTTGAGCCAGTATTTTAAAATACGAAATCTGAGAAGCGGTCGCCCCATGGTTATTTGATCGGCCGCTCTGGGAATCTCCACGAGAAGAGCCAGAATCGAACTTTCCCCTTGTGTGCGCCCAGCAGCCGACGAGGTTAACGCTCTGCGATGCAGGTGGCCGCGCATCATCTACATTCTATCCGCATACGACGGGTGCGCGTTTCTTGTAAAAAGAAAATGATTCAGAGGATAAATCCTTCAAGGATAACATTGATCGTCTGAAATGGTGATCAGTGCGTTTTAATATTATAGGACTATTTGGGATTAATAGGACGCAAACTTTCCCATCAGCTAAAAGAAGCCACTTGCGGCACAGGTCCGCTTGCTGAAATAAGGGGGCTGCTGCAGCGGCTATTTGCTCCCCTATTTATTGTGCTATCGTTCTTCGTTAGTTTAACGGCTGACCATTAGTTCTCTATTAGAACCCAATTTTAAAAACTGCAATCTCAGGGAAACATGCCATTCTGATAGGAATCTTCACTGTACCTAGGCCCCGGTTAATGTAAAAGTTTCTACGTTGGTCTAACTTCCTAAGCCCGACATGGTAATTTTTATATGCTCCAATAGTTCGATTCAGAAACCTTATCTGGCCTCCGTGTGTGTGCCCTACTAATAACAAATCATAAGGGAGTTTTTTTTCTTCAATAAAGTTTATAATATTGGGAGAATGTGCGAGCATTATAAAATAATCATAGTTTAATTCTTCAATGTTTAAGGTCAGTCGTTCATTTCCATATATGGAGTTATCAAAGCCATATAATAGAAACTTACCTTGATTGGTTTCTAATTGTGTCCCGCTGTTCGATAATACAGAAACGTTTTGCTCTTGAAGGCTTCGCAATATAAAACTGTACTCTTCATCAGAATACAACTTTTTTCTGAATCCAACTAATCCTTCTCGCTCATAATTACCCGGAACAAAATATATGTTGGGACAATTTAATTTGCGAATTTCCCTTAATACGTTGTATATTTGACTTTTCTTTGAAACCAGGTCTCCGGTAATAAAGACATAGTCAGGATTTACCTTGTTTACAATGCTGCTTAATGAACCGTTGATAAATTGTATTCGACCATGCAGGTCAGATAACTGAACGACTGTAAGACTGACCCGGGATGAGGTCTCCAGTTTATGGATTGAACATTTTACCCACAAAGTTTGAATTGTAAAAAACACGAAGAAAATTAAGAACATAATGAAGACCATTCCAGTAATTCCTTTCATCAGAGTGCTTCCCTGTTATTAAATACAATATTCAACACCTCAAGGCTGCGTCGGCCTCGCCCTGGATCTTATGAAGCTATCTTTTCCCGTTAACGGCGACACATTTGTAGACAGTACAGGAAATCCTGCACGGCTCCACAACCAAAGAGGTGTATGTACATCAATTGGGGACAATCCGCTACCGGAAAGTGCTTTTTCCCACGCCTCGGCAACCGTTTGTCTATCTTCTGCCGACCCGTTTAATACTTCCGGAGAACAAAGTCCTAATTTTACGGTTGCCTGTAAGATGTGTGTATCAGGAGCTACTGTAATAAGATTACGGTATTTCCACTTGACTGCAGTGTATGACTCCAAAACATATAACCAGTAGTTGAAGATTTTAGGACCAGAAAGATAAGGGAACTCAGACTTCCTCTTAATCTGCATAATCTCTTTTAAAGCAGCGATATCAAATTGAACTGAATCGATTAATCCAAATACATCTCCCCTAAGAGAAGATTCAGCGATTCCCTTTGCGACTTTTTTCCAAATCTCCGGGTGACGATTGGGTTGTAGAGCAACACGGTGATTTATCAGCGCGGTTCGTAAATCGTCTATGCTACCCCTGCAGACAGCACTTGGATTAAACACCCACCGGGAGTTAACATCGGTATAAGCTTGTACAATCGACTGCCATAACGCGTAGGAGTTTCTTTGATAATTTAGAGACATCCCAAGAGTCAACACGTTCATTAATTCTTCATCGGGAACAATACCTAAAAGAACATCCTCAGGCATTACCTCTCCACCGAGATGCCCAACGGAATGCATTTGTATCAATAGTTTTACATTCTCTAGAAACTCTACTTTACTCACTGGCATGTAATTCCCCCATGTAAAATTCCTACAAAGATTTTACCATATCCATCCATCTTTTGGTCATTACCAATAAAAGCTCCTATTGCAGAAATCTGCCCTTTAGCTTAACGCGGCTACCGAATAATGCCAGCAGCCGCGTCTTGATTGAGCTATCGTTCCCAGTTAGCTCAATGATTTAAAGGTATGCAACCATAGTTATTGATGTATCAAACATTCCAACTTTTATAAAACCGAATCGTTGATATAATTTCACTGCTGCCAAATTACCTGGGTCTACACTTAATGATACTCCCTTTATCCCTTTCTCTTTCATTTCATTGATAAGCATTTTTAATAATGCAGTTCCAATTCCTTTTCCTCGATATTCCGCCCTTAATGCCATGCCTAGTTCTGGTATGTCATTACTAACATATCCAAATCCCTTTTTGTCTTCAATAAAAAATCGTGCAGTAATTGAGCCCAATAAGAGGCCATCGCCATTTACTGCAATGAATCCCAGATCTCCTTCTTTACCCCAACCTTCCACATACTTAGATAAGAAGGGTTCATAAATCACATTTCGGTTAAAGGGTATTTGACCTTCTGGGACATATAGAGATTCATACAACATTTCCCACAAAAATGGTGTATCCTGCTCTGTTACTGGTCTGATTGTATACGAATTCATCAGTCAATACCTTCTTTTCTGTTTAAAAATTTGAATCTATGTATGATTGTTATTGATAATCTAAATATTAAATGAAACATTGTTCACTATCTTGGTATACAACTCTGCCTAAACCACCCCGATGGTTCACAGACATCAAAGTTGCCGGATGACTGTTCGTCATGATGCTATCGTTCGCAGTTAGTTCAAAGCTGAAGTCGTTCAACATATTCGTCCTTGGTCAATCCAAACAAGATGGAATCATAATATCTTCCATTGGTATAGTACACTTGGCGACGTACTCCTTCTTGAACACATCCTACTTTCCTAAGCATTGCAGCCGAGGCCTCGTTCCCTTCAAGAACGAAATTATTGAATTTATTAAGCCTGCGCTCAAAGAAAGCATATTTTAAGAGTATATTTATGGCCCTAGTACCGTAACCCTTCCCTCGATTATCTCTGTCAATTTGGATCCCAATGCTAAACGTACCGTTTCTTTCGTCAATACTGTTTAAATTAATTCCACCAACATTTTCACCATCCAAATTTTCAATGGTAAACATAAGACGGTTTGACGAAAAGTCAGAAAATCGCTCTATAAAAGATTTTGCTTCTGCGAACGTTGGTGGCAATTCAACTGCACACTCTAGAAGGCGCCGTGCAGGTGTATCAAATCGATTGATATAGTGACTTTCCCAATCTTCTGGTTGTATCGCACGCAACCTTATCTCTTCATCTTGCCAAAAATAGTTGCTGTAATCTATATTTCGCATGGGCATACCTCCAACTATTAAGGATACTCATTAAATTTTAACCTAAATCTTAGCATCTGGTTGGTTACTTTTGGTTATAAGTATTCTTACCGTTACTTCAAGGCAAACGGCAACCGATCAGTTGGCCGGCTGCCGTGGTGTGATTGAATTATCGTTTCCCGTTAACGTAATGGAGTTGACATATCCCACGAAGTCGGACGCAATTAAACGGCTACCCTATAGCTGTATTGGCTTATAACTTATAGCTTGCTCAACAACCTGTTCTGGTGTTAATTCTTCTTCATTCCAAAATATTAAATTACTTACTTCTGGATGGGGCACGCTTTTTTTGAGGAGATCAATCATAATATCTATTTCTGCTTCAGATCCTTCAGAATTCATTATCTTTCTTACTAAATCGATCATTTCTTCTTTACTCAACTGGTGCTTCATAGATATCACCTTTCCGGATACTCTAGTTTACATAGCATCCATTATTGGACACAAAAAAGCAGGCTATCTTTCTTGCGGCAGCCGCATTGATTGCTCTAAATTATTATTAAAGAACTCGATTATTTCATTCCTGACTTCATTCCACTCATCTCTAAGGTAGTGGTCTCCATTAGGATATTCAACATACTTGTAATCTTTATTAAGCACCTTTAAATTTTGTACGAATTCTCTGACTTGCTCTACAGGAACCATTTTATCGTTCCTGCCATGGATAATCAGTAACGGGACATTGATTTCATCAGCCCATTCGATCGGCGAGCGTAACTTGTACTCATCGACGTCTATATTGGGTTTCCCCACTAATCGCTCCAGAATCTTCTTCATTTCTTTATCGCGTTTATGGTATAGATCAACCAAATCAGTCGGTCCGCTCATGATGACGGCTGCTCGAAGATCTAGCGGCTTCCTAATCGCTAAATACGTCATTAAGCCACCTCTTGACTGACCGAGCATAACTTTCCGCTCGATATCTACATAAGGTAATTGCCTTGCTACATTTACAAGATTCAATACATCATTAATATCATCGCCACCCCAACGGTCGTATCCTTCCCCTCCATCATTTCCCCTGTATTGAGAGGCGATAACAACGTATCCCTTTCTCGCTAAAAAAGAAAAAAACGTTGATAGATGCCTGGTTTCTATCAACGAGCGATTTTCAGCGCCGCCGCGGTTATAAATTAATAGCGGTGCCTTCCCCGTCATTTCTTTGGGTTTTACAATAAATCCAACTACTTTGAGTCCGTCACTTCGGTAATAAAGACGAAATGCCTCAGTGTGATCTGAGTGGTAGCTTGGTATCAGCTCGATACGTTCTTGATGCAAAATGAAACCATCTTCTTTATTAATTTCCGGCACCACTAACCCTCCTTGTAGCGATTTTTTGCAATAAGAATCATCGATAAGAATAAATTCATTGTTTTCCATAAATATCCTTTAATTAATAAAAATTTACCATCCAATAAAATAACAGTTTACATATCATCTAAAAGCAGCCGCGCAAGCTCTTATAGCGAAAAAGCGCAAGCCACGGATCTGTCCAAATTTACTCCTGGCGGTCGATTGGCCCTCCGTGGAACACTGAATAATAAGCTCAAAATCCAAGCAGGACGAGCTTATTTTTTCTTTAATATGCTCTTGTTTTCTATTCCATCCATTTCTTGATCCAGCAACCGGTAGTTGAACTCGTTCCAAGATAGCGTAATGAAGCCATTCGTTACCCGCAGCTTCAACATTATAATAATATTTCAAATTCAATCTCGTGACGAACAGGTATCCCATCGAATCCAATCATCGGAATTGAAGGCTTTATTTTTCTTGCTTCAGTGATCGCATTTTGATGAACTGCCTTTATGTCAAAACCCCGTTTTTGATAAAAACGAATAGCTTTTAAATTGTCGTTTGATGTAATTAACCAAACTCGTTGACAGTTAACTGCCTTCGCCTTCTCAATAACTAAATCGATCAGTTTAGTCCCTATACCCTGCCCCTCAACCATGCTGTCAAGAGAGACAATTTCACATTCCTTTTTACAAATGTTATATGTTAGTAGTCCCCTTATTTCATCATCGATTAATACAATATATCCTGGCAATTTATCTAACGAATGTACTTGTCCTCTGGATATGATAATTGATCCTCGAAAATCTTTAATTTGCTCTTTGTACATATCATTAATTTCTTTTATCATCATCGGTTTATCCTCCATTGATACCGTTGACTATTTTTAGGCCACGTTCTTCGTTAGCGTAATCTACCGAGCAATTATATTCCTTTTAGCCATTCTTCAATTTTATTAATTTCCTCTGCATATCGCTTAATAGCTAGTATAGTTCCAGCAACCTGTTCAGTCCCAGCTTTCTGTTCATCTTGATCCGTGCAATCAATCCATAAAGACCTCTTCAGACTATATTCTAGCCAGTCCAACTTCCCTAAAAATCCACTTGCCAATATCATTCTCCAGTTGGCATGAATTTGGTCCTGTGTTGTTCCTTTATAACCATCTATGAAAGATAAGAATTTGTCTTTGTTAATCTCGCCAGACTCACTTTCAGACCAATAAATAGCCGTTTCAATTAAATCTTGTTTAGGGTTTCTGTATCCTGCACATTCCCAATCTATCAGGACTGGTTTATCATCCCACAAAACATTCTTTGGGTCTAAGTCTCCATGACTAATGACCATGTCTGATGAAATTTGCTTGGCAGAATTTATCGCTTCGGCGCTCCAATCATAAAGCATTTCAATGTTTTGTAACAATAAACCTGTCCATTCTGCATTACTTTGTTGCCCTTTATACAAATAGAAGTTCCAATTAGTTGGTTCCCGTTCTTCAGAGGAATTAAGCATTATCCCAAGGTCTGAAAAATCCCCAGTATGTAGAGACGAAAGAATGCTACCCATTATTATGCAATGATCCGTATTTATTTCGCCTGGCTTTAGGTTTTTGCCATCCGTCCATTCAAATACGAGACAGAATTGCTTACCCACTTGTTGTACAGAAACTCCATTAAACTTCTTAGCTGGTAGAGCTGGAACATAGTTTGCAGCACGATTAGCGATAATTTCTGACCTAATAAAGTTTTGCATAGCCGTTGGTCTGCTCATAATTTCCGGGTTTAACGCTTTGATTACATATTTACCTGAGGTGGTTTGTACTGAATACATACGATGTAATAAACCGCCAGATAACGCAGTAGGGGCTACTGCTATATTACCAAGCCCTAATTCATTACATAAAATCTCAATTTGACGAGGGTCCATTCATTATCCACCCTTCTCCCTAATTTCTTCCATTTCAGTGTAGTATGCTCGCCGTTAGCGCAAAGCCAGCGCGTAAAAATCCCGAAATTCAGTTGCAGCTCGTTATATGAACTGCTCCTCATGCAATTTGCGAATCACGATTTCGTGTGCGGGAAAAGCGATCCGGGGGAGATCGTCATAAGAGAAGTAGCCCACTTGGTCGATGTCGTCTCCCGCACTAAGCTCGCCGCCGGTCACTTTAACCATAAACCAGATCATGACGCTCTGCTGTTCGGGATTATACCATTCAGTGCCTATGTACGGCTCACCATAAAGGGAACAGACAGTATAAAGGGAGGTAAGCTCTATGTGCAGCCCCGTCTCTTCCTGCATTTCACGCTTCGCCGCCTCATACACGTCCTCTCCCCACTCCACATGACCACACGGCACACACCATTGCCCGCTGTAGCGCCCACGCTTTCGACCAAGTAACACCTTGCCGTTTCGAATGAGGATCATAGCTACGCCTGCCGTAGGATTTTGATAAAAAACAAATCCGCACTCGCTGCAGACCAGCCTTTTCTTCTCGTTAAGTCGCAGGGCCCCCCCACATTTGGGACAAAAGCTGTATCTCAATAACAATCCACCCCCTCATAAGGAAATCTATAGCCAGTTTTATCTTACTTCTGCAGGCCTTTAAATACATGTTGCGAGTAAATTATTTCTCGCTCTGATCAGGCAAAGCCAGTAGGTCTAAGTCTTAACATTACTACGCCAACAATACCTGGCGGTTCGCTATCCAGCCGTAGAATGAACTCGTTAGCGGAATCCTCCTTCTCAGAATTCATACCCCTTAGCCTTGGAGAATACCTTTATATCCGTCAAGTTACCTGATTCGTTTAAACTTAGATTACGTAGTGTACCTTCCAACATAAAACCAGCTCTCTCCGCAACCCGAATACTTGACGCATTTCGCCGATCACATCGTATTTCGATTCTATTCGCCTCAAGGGTATTTATTGCAAAATTGGTGATTCCGATAACTGCTTCGGTCATTAACCCTTTTCCTGTTTGCGATGTTCGCAGCCAGTAACCAATTTCAAATTTCCGAACATTCCAGTCAAAACGGTGCAGCCCGCTACTTCCAACAAAATCCCCTGTTAGCTTATCTATTATGTGTAAAACCAAATCTGTGCGCTCCAAAAAGTTAAGTCTGGCTTTGCGAACATACGATTCTGAATCATCAACTGAAGGGAGGTGCCTTAGGAAGGGCAACCAAGGACGCAACTCACTTGCACTCTCGTGGATTGCCTCGTTCACGAGGGAACCATCCCCCCATCGAGGAGCTCGAATAATTAATCGATCAGTCTCAAACTCTTCAGGAAATGAAAGCAATATTGGGTTAATAGACATGGCGTCCCCCCAAAACAATGTATAAATTGAATAGATATTACCATGTTCTGGATGGCCCATCAACATGAATTTTTTTGAACAAATCTAGCCGTTAATTCAATGAAAACAGGGAACAGCTACTAGAAATGAACTGCTCCCTGATTATTGAGCTATCGTTCGCCGTTAGCTCAATGGATTCCGTTGAGTGGATGTCAGAAGTTCAAGCTCTCATTTCGTTTCCGGATGAACCACTATTTTATCTATAAGGTTTAGATTAGACTCTTTTACTTTTCTCCCCCATTTTCTTGAAAAGGAACGCCAATCACACACCATCTCGACTACATACTTCTTTGGCATGGGCAATGCCTCCTTTGTATTGGGGTTAATCACCCAATACTCCCAATGGTGCTTATTTTTACGTTGGTGGCGGAGCCAGGCATATTTCCAATTTAACTCATCCTCTTGGTTTAAGGGTTTTCCAGAATAAAATTTTTTGGCGTAGGGAAAGAACTCAGCTGGTGAGAATTTAGATATATCATGAATAATACCCTCGATATACAAACCCTCCTTCCAACATTCGATCAGAACATTAAGTTTGTGGTTAAGGATATATAGAAAATACCTCCAGTAAGCCCTTATCAATGGATTTATACTCCTCTCCAGAATATATTTCATTCCACATGAAAAGACCCTATGATTCTCAAGGCTACAGAATTCTTCAATAACTAAAAAAATAAAAAATCCCACCTCCAAGATTTATTTCTTGGGGACGAGATTTCGTCGTCGTGCCACCCCAGTTCGCTACTCTGTCTTCAGACGAGCCTTATCGAGTACGGCATAACAGTGCATGCGTAATACTCTAGCTCTGTAACAGGAGCTCCTGTCACACCATCCCCTGAATGGCTCAAGTTCCGATGTGATGCTCAGGGTCTTGGTTCAATAAGTTCTCCTTTACTCCTTTTCATCTACCGGAGCTCTCTGTTAAAGTACAACTTATTTACTCTTCCCGTCACCGCATTTGTGTAATTTTACCAGTTGGGAAATGGGTTTGTAAATACTTAATGGTGCAAGTATCCTCCAGTTACTTCAATGTAATATGGGAGCAGCTGCGGTGAACTGCTCCCTTGATTGTTCCACTAACGTTCCTCGTTAGAATGGGTTACTTATAAAAGCAACTCCCACTTTTCCTCAATAAGCTCTTGGTTCAAGAGTTTTCTGGTTCTACTTTTGACTATTTCAAAACCAACCGATTGATATAATACCCTTGCTGCTTTTAATGAACTATTAGTCCAAAGAAACACTTTCTTGTATCCTGCATCACTACAAAATTGGATAGCACGCTGTAGCATGGGCTTCCCATAGCCCATATTCCTGTATTCTGATTCAATTAAAAACCATCTCAGCTGAGCTGTACCTTCTTCATATTTCATAATGACAATTGACCCTTTAGGGTCATTTTCAATCTTTAATAGCCAAATGTTATCCATTCCCTCACAACGATTATTTGAGAATTCAGATATAGCATCTGCAATAAAATTGACAAAGTCAAAATCATATTGGAATTCATCTGTGTAGATTCTTCGATGTGCTTCAATTATGTACTCTACATCCTCAGATGTATTAGCTATTTGTATCAAGTAATCGCCCCCGCGTTAAGTTCTTATTCACTCTCATGAACGCATAACAAATAGTAACATTTTATTCCAGTATATTGTCCGATAGCGCAATAAAGCTGCCGGTCGTTGTCGCGGCAGCTTGTGTAGGATTAAACTATCGTCTCCCTTTAGCGTAATGCTGCTACTTACTTCTATTTGTAATACTCAATAATTGAAGCATGTGGAATTTCGCCTATTTCTCCTACCAAGGTACGAAAAGCCATGCCGTGTCCAGTAATAATCACCTTTTGATATTCAAGGTACTTATCAATTACCTTCTCTATCCGGTTCTTCAGAAGTTCCTTGGACTCCCAAAGTTTAGTTACACCTGGAGGATAGATTCCACTGTTAGCATCGTAATCATCCCCAAGTTCTTTAAGCCTTTGCAACGAATCATATTCAAATGTTAAGTCCGGTTGCCATTCCCTTAAGTCGAATTCAACCGATATTTCTAAACCAAGTTCCTTAGATAAAATAGCAGCCGTTTGAAGTGCTCTTGGGTATGGAGAAGAAATAATAATTTCTGCTTCTCTTAAACGTTTGTCTTTTGCTGTCAAAGTAACTTGGCTAACTCCTTTTTTCGTAAGAGGTACCAAATCCCGACCATGCCCCTTTAATTTATACTCTTCATTTATGTCCCATTGAGGTTCACCATGGCGAATGAGATAAAACTGCGTCATTAGAATCTTCCTCACATATCCATTTTTTGTATTAATCTATTCGCCCTTAAGGAGCAGCGCGGCTGCTCCCTGGTTTGGTTCAACTATCGTGCATACATATGTTCCCGTTTAAACGATTTCGTCTAACTAGAGTTATACGTAATTAAGTAAAATTGCAGGGAGGCCCCAATACCAGGGCCGCCTCCGAAGATTCCCCAACTGCCATCTGCATTCTCTTAGGCATCCGGACAAAACAAATAGTAACGTGATGATTGAACTAGCGTTTCCCATTAACTTAATGAGACCGCCGATCTTACCGGCAGTCAGTCTCGTCTGATTGTTTTATGAAAACTATCGTATCCCGTTAAGTCAGTAAGTGAGTTTAGAGTATTGATTTAACGCCATCTCACTGAGGTTGCCGAACCGTTGAATATCTGAGATATAATCAAATCCATTTTTTCCTCCAAAAGTCCACAGACTATTTGTCATCCTTACAACCACTGCTTTATGTTTAGGTATAACAGTACATGAACAACCTGACGCACCGAGAATTTGGTAAGTCCCTTCAGGAAGCTCGGGTCCAATTTCAGAGTTTGTGACATTCTTATCTTGAATCCACCAAAAAGATCCAAGCCTAGGTAAGTGAGGCGCTAACGAAGAAGGGGTCAGAACAGACGTAACACATTCAAATAATTCCTTGGGAAGAATCTGATTCCCTTGAAAGGACCCTTCATTAAGATGTAAGTTCCCCCATAGGGCAAGTTCCCTTGCGCTTACATAGAGATTACGGTCACTACCTTCATTTGATTCAAGTCTTAAAGTTGGGTAGCTATTGGGATCATTAATATCACACACTAAAGTCTCCTTACCAGCGGTTCTCCATTCGGTTTGAGTCATACCTAGTGGTTTGAAAACTCGTTCATTTATTATTTCAGCAACAGTCTTTCCTGTGGCATTCTTAATGATAGATGCCAATATTTCAGGCCTTTTCCCTTCGAAGGACATACCCTCTTCAAACTTACGTAATACGCCGTTTCCTTGGAATTGTAAGCCTGTTGTTCTTGTAACTAAATGCCTTATTGTTGTGTTACCGAGAACTTCGCTGTCATAATTCATAAGATAGCTTCTAATTGGTTCATCGAGGCTTTTTATTGCACCCTCATGTATGGCGATAGCAGCGGCAAGACCAACATATGTAACCCTAGTTGAATAAACATTAAATTGAGAAAGTTCATCCACTTTCCTGGCACCATTATGGAAATGGTGAAATCCAGAGTACCATTCATGTACGATTTTGTTATCTTTCATAACGCATATTGCAGCTGCCGAAGCAGCAATACGATTTTTAATTTCATTTGTGTATTGGTCCAACTCATTAAAGAAACCCATATGCTTTACCCCCAGAGATAGAATGCCTGTTCGTATACATAATAGCGATTCTTCTTGATTTTGGAAAGGTCTTCTTGTTTCCCTGAGAATAAAGTTGTTTAAAATGGCCGCAAGAAACGCAGTAAACCCGGCCCATGGTGCTGGCTGGGCAAGAAATAAAGTTGTTTAAAATCATTGAACTAACCTCTCCCGTTAGTGCAACAAATCGCTTCTACGCCAATTGCCCACCATGGAATATCTTCAGAATAAATTCCCGTTCGGGTACCAGCAGTTGATGATAAGATTGCAAAAACTCCGTATTATCGTAGGGCACTTCGATTAACTCTTCGTTGAACGCATTCTCTGTTAATGTAACAATACCGTATCTTGCAAGCGGTTTGTCGTAACATCCTAATGCACCAGGATTAAAATAAGCTCTTTTGCTTGCAACAAAGTCATGGACAATGTGATGATGTCCGAAGCAAACCAGTTTATAATTGGTTTCGTTGTAAAGTCGATCTAAATTCTCCTCTGTCGGGTTCTTTTCAATATCCATAAACCAGCCATCTGGGGTGAGATGATAATGAGTGAATAGCAGTTGTTTATCGAAATGATTAATGATTAGTTGCTTTGTCCATTTACTCATCACTTCGATGTACACTGGGTTGATTCGGTCGGCCAACCACTGGTGATGGTGCCGTATACTTTGGTGCCCTTCTGGAGCCTCCTGACCACGAAAAGCGGCTATTACCGCTACATCATGATTACCTATAACAAAAGAAACATCGGTTCGTGACAATAACAATTCAAGTACTTCGTTGGAATTGGGTCCAATACCGACCACATCCCCCAGGCAATAAATGTGATCAACACCCCTAGAAGAAATATCATGAAGTACTGCCGCTAATGCGGGGCTGTTTCCATGAATATCAGTTATTACAGCTAATTTTATCATCTGTACCTCCAACACTACGTTTAAGTTTTGGATTAGATATCAATGCAACAGTTCCTTTATCCTTCCGTTAAATTGATAACTTTCCGCAAATCTGTCCTTTAGCTTAACGCGAATCATGGAGCAGCTGCCGCGCGGCGATCCGCACCCTAGTTATTGCGCTATCGTTCGCCGTTAACGTAATGGAGTTGACATATCCCACGATGTCGGACGCAATCTTACTCAGATATAACCGGCTTTGTGCAGAAGTTTCAAGTATCCTTCGTATATGGAATTACCTAGAACACAATCACTTTTGTCGATTCCCCTAAAGATGAATAACTGATCTATTAATTTCTCGCATAGTCCTTGTATCGTAAAGCCACTTAAGATATGCCCATCCTCACTTTCTAGGACTACTCGCAGTAGTTTCCCGTGTTGGATGTTCTGCCACATTGCTTCTTTTTCATTAGCAGGTGGCGGATAAGCCATGTTACATCGTTCTATCTCACCTTGAATACGAACCTCATCTGGAGAAAACGAACAGCTTAATACTTCAGCATTCGAGATTTCATAACATTTCACGATGTTATTGAAATTCGCAAGAGGGTCTTTCTTTAGATCGTCAACCTCTTCTATTCCAATCTCTACTGCTTTATATTGGGTCTTCAAAAATTCGTCGATATCCTTAATCGAATATTTTAAAGGCTTATTTGAATTTAGTAATTTCTCATGAAGAAACTGAATAGTTGTCATTAGGTATAATCACCTTTCTCTATTACCGGGCAAAAGCAGTTAACATAGCATCCATTATTGGACGCGGAATCATAGTCCAAAGCCCCCAGAAAAAATACAAAAAACTAGGAATATCCCGAAAATTATTGATACAATTCCGGAAACTTTAGTGTTTCTAATATAGTCTGAATTGGGTTGCACATTCTTAAACAGATTGCCCAATGTATATTTCAGTGCTAGTTGTGGATTGAGTACACTTAATAAGCCCCAAGCTAGTATCGGTAATACAAAAAATGTGAACAGTATTCTATCTACCATTTATGCCCCCACTATTGTCACATGACCAACTATTAAAGACCCCCAGAATTTCGTCCAAATTTGAGGGACCACCCGCGCCTATAAAGGTATTATTTTCTACCCTACAGAAGATCCAGTCTCTATCTTCCCGATCAATTCTTATGCTCTCAAAGGACCTTCCTTCAAGGGTCGTTCCAGCAATATTGACTTCAACATACCATCCTGGATTATCAACGGTTGAGACTCTGATTCCATACATATGCTCCCAATCACCGTCGCATTGCGAAAGGTACCATGTCTGCAGCTTTTTGAGATTGTTTAACATCTAGGAACACATCCTACGGAAAGTAGTTATTATCTTTCCATATTGTACCACGGCCCACTGGAAGCTACCCAAAAAAATGAACGCAGTTAACATATTCACTAAAGGCCGCACAAGCCCTTATAGAGAAAAAGCGCAAGCTCCTGGCGGCGGATGTACATTCCGTGGAACACTGAAAAAACAAGCTCGAATCCGGGTGGAACAAGCTTATTTTTTCTTTGATTTGCTTTAGTTTTCTATATTGTTGATTTCATCAGTTGTAGTTGAACTAACGTTCTCCGATAGCTTAATCACTTTTGCTTATACTCCTCTTGCTTATTTCGAGAAGACCCATAACTAAAAAGGAGATGCTTATAGCCCAGACAATCCCCATCGTCGCAAATGCCAACGAATTATAAGCAGAACTAGTGAACGCTCTTGTTTCGAGTATTCTAGTAAAATATAATGCACACATTGTGAAAAGTACGAAATGACTAAGAATCCAACCGTACCCATGCCTTTTGTATTTAACAAAGAAACTAATTAACATTCCAAATACAGGGAGCATAACGATAAGCAAACCCGCCCTCAATAAGTTAGGAACTTCCTCTTCTAACTGACGCCCTTTTCAACTGCCATTTCGAACAGGTTCAATGTATTATTAATATTGGTTTCCTCCAACATGGGCCAATGATCTTTCGTCGATTGGAATGATTCCCGAAAATAGGCTGCCGTGTGAAATAAGACGTCGCAGCCGGATAAGTCCGAAACAAAAGTATCCGGGTCATTGATATCGCCAGTGATGATCTGTGCATCTGTATCTCCGAGCTGCATTTTTGCTTTAGAAGCTGATCTTGCTAAGCCCTTCACCTCACAACCTTCCTGCGCCAACAATCTGACCAGATTGCTACCTAACAGTCCCGTACTTCCTGTCACAAATGCCTTCATGAACGCTTCCTCCCATAAATCCAAAAAAATTTATTTATCTGTAAATAAATGATTGGCGAACACGGGATCCTATTCCCCATTCACTACCATGGTACGATCCAATGTGCGGGATCAGCTTGCAATACTACAGATCCCCCAATTTATTTACCAGTTTAACGGACAAGTAGACACTTGCCACACCTAAAAGACTAAGTGCCGCATAAAGCAGATCCGGATTCAGCGTGATCCGAAGAAGACCAAGAAAATTTGGAAACTGCATGAGGGTAATGGCACAAATGACCGTTGGGATGACCGCCCGTTTCCAAATCCCAAACCAAAATAGTGGAATCAACGAGGCGAGCGCGACTACAATGGAATGAATAATCATCCGGACTGCATAAGTTATCAGGTCTGCTGCCGTCGGCTTCCCATCAATCACATCAAGTACCTGATCAAGCCCATAGGTCGTGATACCCGCCAGCACAAAGGATACTAGCGTACCAAAGAAAACCGCCAATGCGATAAACAGTACTTTCGCCATAACGAGTCTTCGTCGGCTTAGAGGGTATCCAAAGGAAAGAGCCATTGTTTTTTTCTTATACTCTTCAATAAATACATGATTGATTAAAGACGCTCCAAACAAAAGGAACCCCATCTGGATCGGCAACATCAGTTCAATCGCTGCAGCGTAGCTCTCGCCAAAACGAACCGTCGGCATATCTGTAAACACAACCTCGAGAAAGAAAACCGGCAAAAACATAAGAATGACCCAATAAATCATAACTTCACCGATCACTTTTTTCTGCTCTAGCTTTCTCCATTCGAGTTCAATCAGCTTAAGCAAGCTTATCTCCTCCTTGGATTTGATGATAAAAGTAGTCTTCCAGCGTACTAGTATGTTTCCGGATCTCTTCGATTTCAATATCTTGCGAAATGAGCAGCTTTGAGATTTGCCCGGTAGAGATACCTGCATCATAGATGCGGATTCTCTTGTCCTGTACGATTTTTAGATTGGAAATATGAAGCTCCTGCTCCAGTAAAAAAGCTGATCTTTGCACGTTCGAAGTTACAAGCTCAATATAATCGGTCCTCCGCTGTCTAATGTCTGACAATGACACCTCATCGATCAATTGTCCCTGCTGAATGACGCCGATTCTGTCCGCGACCTGCTCAATTTCCCCTAAGATATGGCTGGAAAAGAGAAACGTGATTCCATATTCCTTGTTTAGCGTTCGAATCAGGTCCCTCATGTCTTTAATGCCTATCGGATCCAATCCATTGGTCGGTTCATCCAGTACGATCAGCTCCGGCTTAGTAATCACGGCTCGGGCAATCCCCAGACGCTGCTTCATGCCGAGTGAGAAATCCTTCACTTTTTTATCTTCGATTCCTTTTAATTGAACCAGATCCAGCGCTTGGTAAATAGCCTTCTTATCATAAAAGCCCAAGTACTCACAGTGAATCTGAAGATTCTCCATTGCCGTTAGGTGCTCAAAAAAGATTGGGTATTCAATTATGCTCCCAACGCGCTTCAAGCTTTCTTTGGAGGTTTCGACAAGTTTCTTGCCAAACAGCATGATCTCTCCTGAGGTTGGAATGATGAGCCCAGTGAGCATTTTCATAATCGTGGTTTTACCAGCGCCGTTAGGTCCCAGCAAGCCGTAGATTTCGCCTTTTTTTACGTTAAGATTGACATTGGATACGATGGTTCTTCCTTTTACTGCTTTTGTCAGTTCAAAAGTTCGAATGACCGTATTCATTTTATCTGAACCTCCCTTGGTTTCACTGCACTTCCTGTTGCTACTTTCTATCATAGACTACAGAATCGAGTTTTTTCTTTCCCATTCCTTACTTGTTTCTTAAGAATGGAACAGCTTTCTGTTCACTTTTAAAACAAAAATAAAAGAGATGTTCAGCAGCAACAGAACATCTCATAAAACGTTAATAAGTTAATTGCTTAAACTTGCAGGTAAAGGTCGTTTTCTCAAAAGGCGAGCTGCTTAGACGGATCGTCCCTTTCATTTCCTCCGTTAGACGTTTTGAGATACTAAGGCCCAGCCCGCTTCCTTGAAATTGCGGATTTCGGGCATCATCTAAGGTATATAACCTTTCGAATACGCGATCCTGGTGCATCTCTGCAATTCCTTTGCCCCGGTCCCAAACGTCAACGGCAACGAATTCTCCTTCATCCCGAACCGTTAACCCAAAAACTCCTCCGTCACTTCCATACCGAATGGAATTCGATATTAGGTTGCTTAATATTCGATGCAGGGCATGCTCGTTACCAAGGATATAAAAGGGGCGTTCAGGTATTTCAAGCTCGACACGAAGGTTCTTTGACATTAGCAGGTCATAAAACTCAAGCACGCTCTGCCGGCAAACCTCGCTCAGGGATAGTTTGCTTAAAGGGATCTCGTAGTCTTCCGATTCGATCTTGACAAGGTCAAAATATTGATTGACCAATGCGATCAGACTGTTCACTTTATCGTTCAGCCGCACATGAATCTGCCGTTCTTCTTGCCTGGTCAACGTTGTCGCCTGATTCAGTTTTTCTGTATAACCCAAAATGATGGTCAGCGGAGTCTTCAAATCATGGGACATATTGGAGATCATTTTCCGCTGGCTGTCCTTTGTTTTGGCATAGTCCGCAATGATCTTCTGGTTATAATCCAGGAGACGGTTGATCTGGATGAGCAACTGCCGAATCGTGTCCTGGTCGGTTGGAACCAGCACTTTCTCGGCCGTTTCATGTTCAATGATGTCTGAGATGTTCTGCATAATTTCATGGATATTCTGTTTGAATTTCCTTTGGGCAACAAATTGCCAGCCAATGATAGCTGCCAATACGCCAATTATGATTAATAATAGAAGAACCATATCCTAGTCGCCCATCTTGTATCCGATTCCCCAAATCGTCTGAATATATTGCGGGGTTGACGGATCCTCTTCGATTTTCTCCCGTAGTCTCCGGATGTGAACATTAATGACGTTCTCGTTCCCGTAATAATCGTCTTCCCAAATCAGTTGATAAATTTGCTCCTTAGTGAAAACTCTGCTCCGATGGGTTAGAAACAGCTTCAAAATATGAAATTCTTTTAAGGTAAGCCGTACGCTCTTTCCTTTAACTTTCGCGGAAAACATATGTAAATCGAGGATGAGATCCTTAAACGAAATCGTAGGCAGATCGGCCGGCTTGCTTTCCGTTTGCGTATATTGCGTCGCCCTTCGAATCGCAGCCTGCACTCTAGCGGTCAATTCTATCATGGAGAATGGCTTGCTTAGATAATCATCCGCACCAAAGCCAAGGCCTAGCGCCTTGTCGAGGTCGCTACCTTTTGCAGAAATAATCAAGACGGGGACAACGCTTGATTCCCGGATTCGTTTAAGCAAATCCATGCCGTTGATCTTGGGGAGCATCAAATCAAGCAATATTAAATCGACCGTCTCCTTTTCAATAAAAGCCGCAGCCTCCTCGCCGTCAAGAGCCGAAAAAACCGTGTAATTCTCCTGTTTTAGATGACTTTCAATCAACTGGGTGATTTCATGGTCATCCTCTGCGAGCAGAATTCGCTTTGGCATATCTTAAATTCCTCCTAAGCATGCTCTGATTGATACGCTTTATAGGATGATGAAGTGCCGATCACCTGGGAAAAGAAACTTTGTTTCAATTTTAACACATTGTGGAAGTAGGATCACGCTGTTCTTTCGCCCACATTAGCTCTTTTCCTAACATAGCTTACAAATGTGAACCGCCGGTTGCATCGATCATCTGTCCCGTTATCCATCGGCCGTCCGGCGACGCTGCGAAGGCGACGATGTCCGCGATATCTGAGGGTTCTCCGATACGTCCAAGCGCCGACATCTCAACGGCAAACTTACGGCCATCAGGCGTGTGCAGCCAAGACGCGTTGACGTCCGTATCGACGATACCGGGCATGACTGCGTTCACGGTGATGCCCCGCGGACCCAGAAGCTGTGCCAGGTGCAAGGTGAACGTATTGAGAGCGCCTTTGGTTAGATTGTAGGTCATGATATGCGGATAGGCAATGCGTGTCACTCCGGATGAGATATTAATAATGCGACCACCGTCACGCAAGCGTCCGAGTGATTGCTGGACGAGGAAAAATGGCGCTTTGACATTGACCGCGAACAGCAGATCGAAGTCCTCTTCTCTCGTCTCTTCAAATGACGAGGATGTGCCGATGCCGGCATTGTTGACCAAGATATCGAATTGGATGCTGCCGGTCCTGCGGATGAGTTCCTCATCTAAGCTCTGAAGGAGCTGATCGATTCCGCCTAGGGAATCCAACTCTGCGCCGACGGCGAAGGCTGAGCCGCCTACTGCTTCGATCGCGGAGATCGTCTCCTCCGCCGCGTCCCTCCGTGTGCCGTAATGTACGGCGACAAGAGCACCTTCAGCTGCGAGGCGCAGTGCGATCCCTCTCCCGATCCCTCGACTAGCTCCTGTGACGACTGCGATTCGGCCTTCTAAACGCTTCATATTCATGTAATCCACTCCTTATCTATTTGTTAATGTTATGATAAACCCTCCCCATAAGGGGAGAGTCAAGAGTGGTTCCCATTTCTTTTCAGATCCGTTCAACCGGCACGACCGCCTCAGCGATTCGCAACTGGCCATAAATATCTTTGTCTGCCGTTAGATAAATCTCCCGGACCGGAATCGTCTCGATCGGACGGTAGCCCTGGTTAGCGATCCATGCCCGCAGCGCCTCACTTGCCTTGCACTTATCTTTATACGGGTCGCATTGATGGATATAAGAAGCCGCTTCCTTAACGCCGGGCAATTCATGAATCGTCACTCTGCGGCTAATAGGGATCGATTTCGAAATAGGAATAGCGACCTCGATGTCCGAAGGCTCTTCATCGCAATTGGCCCTTCTATGCCATACGATCGTCATCTCCCTGTCCGACTCTTCGCCATGTGAGCGGACATACTGCTTTAGTTCATCGAGCAGCAGACACAGTTGGCCTTTCGGCAATAACTCCCGGACGGAAGCGACGAGAATCGGCTCCACACTTCGAAACGAGAACATACCTTCCTCTGCAGCCGCTGCATGCCGTTCAATACGCACGAGGCGATCATCGACCTCAGCAATTTGTCTCTGAGCCTCTTGTATCTGGAGCTCCAGCTCCTTCCGCTTCTCAAGCAGCGTACGCTCCACTTGCATCAGAGTGGCACGTTCGGCCAGCAGCGGTCGCATCATCTCGAGTGTTAAGCCCTGCTCTTTGAACCCTGCAATGCGACGGATGGTTAGCAGCTGTTCCGCTGTATAAAAACGATAACCCGTTTCTTCATTTACCCGCGCAGGCTTTAACAAGCCGAGTTCGTCATAATGGCGCAACGTCTTCACCGTCACACCGCTCAGTTTCGCAAACGCTCCAATCTTGAACATCCAAACACCCCTTTTCGGAGTTTTTTTTTTCGGGTCCACGTATTCATCTAAACCTTTGTAAACTAAATCGTTCACCTTTAACCCTGTCTCTTCCCAAACCTCTCGAATAGCCCCCTCAGTGAGGCTTTCAGGAAAATCAACCTTGCCACCAGGACCAATCCATCCGGTTTATTGGGCTGGTTAAAGACAATTGAAACTATCCTCCCGTTAGCTTAACGGCCGCGGCCATCTTACGAGCAAATTCCTTTAGGCATACCTTCCAATAAGCTTAAAATGCGCTATTAAAATTGATTTTTAGTTTAAGAAGAATTCCCTAACTCACTACTGAGTTCTGTGATAATTATGACCCATCAATAATACCGGCGCTGCGGCTCGTATGTAAGGTCTTGTACTCTCGACCTTTAAGCCTATGCCCTCCAGTAACTTTATATTGCCTGTAGCAGCTAACAATCAGTAGTTATTCAACCAAGCTAAGAATATCGCCGAACGGAAACTATTTGCCACATGTCATTTTTCTTTTTTTGTACTGAATTCAATCTCAAAGGATGGATGACTAGGGCTTGCCGTTCTATGACCTACTCTAATGTGTTGAATGCTTCCACTACAAAAGGCGCGTACTGAGGATTCATCAATGGAGATTAATTTGAAATTCCATTCATTTACTAATCCTAATTTATAGGTGCCACATAAAAATTCATTTCCCTTTTGCTTCACCGGTATGATCCCAGATGCCAGAGTTGACTTAAAGTAGACTTTGGACAAGTTGATGAACCGGGGGAGGAATTCTCCTCTACAACACAGCCAACGGCGAGCTCCAAATTATCCAAACCAGATGCCTTCTTCAATACTAAGATCCATCATTATTTTGATTAAACCAACCTTTATTTTTAGTCATCACTCTTATTTCTCCAATTGGTATTTCCCTTATTATTTTTATCTTTCTGGCTATATAGGTCCCATCATTATAAGGTTCGTAAGGTTCTTCTAAAGGCTCAACTTCAAGATATCTAAATTCATTTGGATTTTCAAATCCAGGGTGCCCAAAAATGATTGACGGATCATCTTTTACAAAATGATATCCTTTGTCATGGATGTACGTTCCACCTATTTCGAAACTAAAACTTTGGAAATTCTTCGACGATAGTTTATTGTTCACTGCATTGATAAACATGAGTTACTATCCCCCTTGTGTGTTCCGCAGCGATATTACTTTTGAAACTGCTTCCTTTGATCAGAGTCCAACCAACGATAAGACATCCATTCATTAGTGACAAGAAAGTCCGGACAAGTTGAGTACAAGTTGCAAAAACTCTTGCAACCCTGTGGGCGCCCCCTGCGCGGCACCCGTTAGTTCGCGCCGCCGCGTTAGTCTAGAACTTTATTTTCCAGTCTAACACGATTTCAGTCCTGGCAGCCGATTCCCCTCCCGTGGAACAATGCAAAAAAGCAGCTCCTCTCCGCTAGGGATGAACTGCTTTTTTTCATTGATGTGTTTCGATTTTCGATGCCAGTGCGTCCGCTTTGTAGACTAATGTAAGAGTAAGTCAGCGGATGCCGGCATCTTTCAATTGTTAACTTTAGTGCTTTCTTCCGTTTGACGCCATATGGGAGCCGTTCTGTTGTCTTATCATCGCTGAGTTCATAAATACCTGTAGACCAAGCCGTAAACTAAAGTGTGCTCCATTGAATTGAACAAGAATGCGAGTCCAATATTAATTTATGTAATCTAATTATACTGGCCATCAATTATCCCATACATCTGGCGGTGTTATAGACGTTAGTATTCTCGATTTTAATGCTTTTTCACGCTGACTAGGTTCAATAACAGTATTGTTTCCAGATGGCGACCACATCACATTATCTGGTTTCAAACTATGTCTAGGCAAGATTGTAGTTGTAGTTCCATCATCATTTTGAATTAACGTTGGAGTTTCTGGACCGGTTGGATCATGGTTATTTTGACCGGGAACCGTACCAAAAAGAATATGTCCAATTTCATGTGCCAAACAACTTTGATTTTCCGGTTTGTTCGAATCCTCCGTCATAATAATGTAATGATATACAGGGTTTCCGACTTGAGAATACGCACATCCAATGGTTTTACCGTCTGGAAATATAGGAAAGGGTACATAAAAAAGAGAGATCCAATTCCCAAAGAGATTGAGTTTAACATCATCCCAATATCTTCTTCGGGCCATCTGTGCGCGAGCGGGGTTATTTGCGCCTGAAGTACTAGCTAAGAAAGGATTAGCACAATCTATATCTCATTGTTGCAAATTAATTTCATTTGCTTCTTGTTGAGTTAATTCTATTGGATTTAACTCCACAAAGGGAATTTTCCATGTCTCTCTTACTCTCATCATGTCAGTTCTAAACCGATCACTTCCGTCCGGTTTCGTTTTCGATGCTCCGGGAAAAAAGTATGCTACCACCACCAAAGACGTAGGAATCCCCCATACTTGCTGTCCTCTTTTCCATTTATTTAATCGCCATAAATACTCTATATGGTATAATTTATCCATCGAGACGCGAAATTAAACATTTGAAAATCCGTGGACTACGCGCGGGCAATACTTCACGGCTATAATATATTTCCATATAGACGTCGCTCCCGACTGGCACGTATCTGGTCAGCTTCTTGCATCAATTCAGCCTCGGTAGGCTCGTTCTGTTTTTCGATTCGGCATTGCCTTGGAGTGCTTTTAGTTTAGAACTTGGTTCACATCAGGATACAATCCTCTCCGGAAGGGCTGGATTACCCGAGTCAATAACCTCTATCATAAGAGAATGACAGTCTCTTTTTCTCATATCTTCGTCCACTGCAAGATCAGCCTTATTAAATTTTCTCTCGCTTTTTCTCTGTCCTCTGCAATAATTAAGCCATATCGTCCTCGGTTCACATTCGCATCTCCTTTCCCATTCACTATCTTCTATAAAGCATCGTCCCGTGGTGGTTAAAGTCTGATAAGTGGTATGCAGTGTCTTTTGAAGATATCATTTTAAAGTCTCATCATTTATCAATGAATGTTTCAAGCTTTTCAATATATTACTTAATTGATCTATGTATACACGATCATACTCATTTGGTTCGATAAGATTCGAGATACGTAGGCTAACTGCGCTTCTCTTGCCCTGATGATTTACGTCTGTAATTAACTCTATAGGATAAAACGGCATTAGCTTTTCTATAATAGATTTTAGTGTATGTGAAGGGTTTAGGAATACTCCGCCCGTTTTTTCATCTGAACCTGTTGGGTAAGCGAGAAAGTACTCCAAATCACCCTTTTTAATGACTTTTACACTGTTAATGCGTACTACACGAGGATCGATTTTATATGGCATTCTAAAGAAGAAATCCATCTTTGTGAGTCGGTTGTCCGGTTCCTCAGATGTAAGTATCCGTGTATCCTGATCAAGCAACGCATCTACAAGTTCTTCTATCGCCTGCAACTGGACTTCCTTCTTACTTATTTTAATCTTTTCCTTTCGCTCTCGGTCGGCCATAAGCATAACTTCCTGTAGGGCTAGTTCCTGAAGTTCAAGGTTTACTGCATCCATAATTCGTTCCTTTTCCAAACTATAGAAGGTGTCAAAAGCATTTCCCCAAGCATCATTAAAGAAATCATCAATATGTAAATCTGAAATTGAAAAACTAAATGAATTATTTGGTCCTGGTATTGGAATCAACTCAATGTAGGGTAAACCATTTAGTTTGAAATTCATTTTCTTTTTATCTTCCATAGAATGAGAAACGAAAACCTCAAATGCAACAGCGTAGGCCTCTAGTGTACTCACTCCCATAACATCTACTTTATAACCGGTAAACGGGTTTTCAATTAAATGATCTGTATAAAATTCGATTCTTTCGTAAACACGCTGCTCAAATTTCCGCCGGACATCGGCGTAATCTCTGCCGCACCAGGCCCGAGATGGTCACGCAATACTTCTTCGATTTCGTTCATGGTCAAGGGCGGTTTCTCATAAGCCGTCATGGTACCATCTCCCGTTATATCTTGGTTGACCTAAAGTTATTTATTGTGCATGTGTAGCCGTTGTCCATTCGTTTAGCGTGAGAATACGTTCACTTCTAACGCGAACCAGGGTGCAGCTGCCGACACGGCGATCTGCTCCCTCATGAAACAGCCGAAAAAGCTAAAATTGTTTGTCTCCATAATTTTTCAAGACATGATATATAGTCACCCAAAGACTTAAGACCATTAAATAAATTCCGAAAGAATAATAGATGCTATATCCATTTTCGTAATGAAAAATCCCAATGATAACGCTCAACCGCTCGAACCCAGCACTTACAAATGCCCACACCAGAATGTAGACCAGTGAATTATGCGGTTTGACGTGGAATAAGTCATATAGATAAAAGAAAAGAAAACTGTATGGTGCATACATCACATGAGAAAAAAAGTCCATCACTTCAAAGTGGGAAGTATCATTAATTACATAATAACTAACCGGAAGCACACTTAATGTATGATCGAAAAAAAAGCCACAAAACACGCCACACATGAGGTATACGCCGGCCGTCTTTTTTGAAAAACGTCGTGGCAGCCATAACACCATCAAGGCTCCAAAGAAGAGTGCAATGACGATAAACCACTCGTTCATATTGAAAGAAGAATGATCGTACTGAATGTCGTTCAAGATTTACTTGAGACCTCCTTATCCAGTCCTTTATACCAATGGGCAATCCGCCAAATGAGGACCACAAATATCCCGTACATCAGAACGGAATAGAATACATTCCAATTCGCATATTCCATGAGATCAAGCCCCAAATAAATCTGGTCTGCCCCGGATAATACCATTACGATGATCGCTGATAATGCCACTCGCCATTTCGTTTTTAAGTGTGAAAGGAGGACACATGCGGCCATCAGGACTAGAAGAGGAATTACGATAAAACGACAGATATACATGGCAAAGGAACCTTCTACTCTTCGAGTGAGTGGAACCCAGTTCAAATTGACATCAAGTATAGTAAATAGAGTAATAGTTAAGATTACTATCACGAAGTATAGAAAAACCATTTCCCTAAGCGTTAACCCTTTGGGTACAATCGCGAATACAATCATCACAATCCATGCCATTAAAGACAGAACCGCGAGGGACATTGCAATCATCCTTTGAGGAATAGTTAGCTGATACAGATACAGTTATTCCCATATATCCCTCAAACAATCCGTTCATCTTGTAGAATTTCCAAATATCTCCTTAGCTTTGGTCCTCATTAGATGCTAAAGGTTCAATAAATGCTTCAATTTCTTTTAAATCACTTACTCCGACCATAAAATCAATAATGGGCTTGGCCGCCAATACTTCCCTAATTTTTAGTTCTTCCTGCTGGTATTCGAAAGGCCACTTTTCGTTCCCCATGCAACTTCTTGCTTCAAAACGACACTCCGTTTTTGATTTCCTGATTTCCCATATTGTACCACAGTAAATGGAATTATACTGCCCGGTGTCGCAGTAATGCCACCGGTTACTATCGCGCCGGCTTCTACATGTGTAGGATTAAACATAGCGAAGAAAAGGCAACCGGTCATTCCGGCTGCCTCCTTTTCTTCACGGTTATTGACTGAAGTTAATCACCTCATCGTAAGTATATCTCGAAGGATTGGCTCCAAGCCGTTCGCCATCATCATAAAGCCGAGATCCGTCGGATGCACACCGTCTACAGTAGCTTCCGCGGGCTCAGGGCCTAGCCATTCCGATCCATCCACGGAGAATAACAAGGTATCTCCCGCTTCACGGAGCCGTTGCACAAGGTCTGACTGAAATTGCTTGCGTTCCAATCGACTTCGCAGCACCTCCGGTTTATGCGCCTCTGTGCCATACGCAATACGGGAAACTACCATGATCGGGATGGAAGGATGAACCTCCCGGTAGATTCTAATAAACTCAGGTAACGTGCGGCAATAAAGCTCCGTGCTACAATTACCTTCGTAATCAAGAACCAGACAGGCAGGGTCCCCAATTTGCGCAGCAAGCTGGGCAAGCTCCGGCTCCCCCTTGCCGTTCCCCGAGAATCCCAGATTGATGAACTCTCGGTTGATTCTCCTGCTTAGGATATTGGAGTAGGACATGCCGGGACGCGAGGCGCAGCCTCCTTGAGTAATCGAGGTACCGTAAAGAATGATACGCTCCTTGGAATCATAAGGCGCAGGCGCAGTGACGATCGCCCCGGGCTCAAGACCGATCCATATATCTTCGACCCCCTTGTACAAGGGCAGATTGAGAGTAAATTGGCGTACCTCGTTCGTCAAGCCAGCGAAAAGCTCACTCTCGTAACCCAGTTGACCGGATGGGAAACGTGACGTTCCGGCGTAGACCATACTCCCGGGTATGCCAATGTACGCATCTATGCCTCCCTCTCCTGTAGGAGGCATATGGTACATATCCGGAACACCGGTAAGCCGGATTCGCACGGACACCTTTCTGGAGTCGGTTTGGAAGCGGATTTGCCCGCCGGAGGTGCAGTTTGCGAGATCATTCACGGCCGGCCGCACCATAACCTCGGGCTTCAATGGAAGCCGACGATAAACACGATCGGTCTGCAGCCAAGCGAATCCGGCAACGTGAAAGTTTCCTTCGAGAGGGGAATACCAGTGCATGCGATCCCCCGTGAGCTCTTGGACCCTCATATTTTCATCTAAATGAGATATGCTCCCTGTTTGCCGTGTTGGCTCAGCCAAGGACTTTCACCTTCCCTATCATCGGTATCGTTATGTTCGTTAGGACGGACTATCCATTGAAATCGTAGGCTTCGTCCAATGCAACGGGCGATCCCCTGCGTACGGACTCGTATGCCGCCAACGCTACGAGTGTGGATCGCATACCGTCGACCCCGGTAACGGGGACTTCTTCGTTCATGCGGATCGCTTGAACGAATGCCTTCACTAGGCTGCGGTTCATATCGTCTCCCCAGTAGCTCCACTTAGGTTTGAGGCTTTCGTCGCTATACACTTCGTTGATTTGTGCGAAAGCATCGACGGAGAGTAGTCCTTTCGTACCGACAATCTCCAATGTGACATCTCCCCAATAAGGAAACGCTTTCGGTCGTGACCAGCTGGTATCAATGGAGGCAAAGGCCCCACTCGCGAATGTTACGTGAACGAAGCCCGCATCCTCTACAGGGATGTCATGAAATAGCGTCCCTGACTCGGCGTAAACTTCCTTTACCGGGCTGTCCAGAATCCAGTGCAGCAGATCCATAACGTGGACGGAATGGTCCAGTAACGCCCCGCCACCCGATAGCGCCGGTTCTACAAACCAGCCGCCCGGCATCGTGCCGCGATTCGTCGCCTTGACCGCTACGATCGCTCCGATATCCCCGCGTTCGATAGCTTCTTTGGCCCGAATTACGGCCGGAAGAAACCGGCAAGGAAACGCCGTCATCAGCTGGACCCCATAACTTCGGCAGGTATCGATCATTTCATTCATCTCACGAATGGAAAGACCCAACGGCTTCTCACATAACACATGCTTTCCCGCCTTCGCTGCGGCGATCGTCATCTCTGCATGATGAATGTTCTCAGAGCAGATGATCACGGCATCACAATCACTCCGAAGCAGTTCATGGTAGTCTGCATAATACCGGATGCGTTCATCCGCCGTCAAGTAACGCTCTACTCTGGAGCGATTCACATCAGCAATAGCCGTTACTTCGACTCCCGACAAACGCTGCAGCTGTGCAAAAAAGCCGCCCGCATGTCCGTGTGCGAAGCTGATCATCCCTACCTTAATGTTTGACATGCTGACGTTCCTCTCCCTTCCTTTTGCTGCGATATTCTTTCATTTTCACGGGACGGCCCGTCGCCGCTGATTCTATAGCCATAAGACCGATCTGCAGTGCGCTAAGTGCATCCGTTGCCGTTACCGTCGGCTCAAGTCCGGAACGGAGACATGCAATGAAATGCTCCAATTCAAGATAGTATGGGCTATGAACTGTAGGGCTTTTCGGAACGGCAACCGTCGGTCCTTCGCTATCGGCCTCTGTCTTCCTGCATACGCGAATCGATAGAGACTCCTCACTGTTAAAGCGAATGACGCCTCCGCTCCCGGCAAGCTCGGCGCTGGTCGTGAACGGCCCAGGATAGCCCCAGTACCCTTCTAGATGAGCCATTTCCCCGCCTTCAAATTTCAAAGTAACCAATGCGTATTCCAGACCTTCGCCCTTACGGTGCATAGCATAAACCGAATCAACCTTGCCGAAGATACTCTGGGCAAAGTCAATATCGTGAATCATCAGATCTAGGATGACTCCACCGCTGATGTCACTGTGGTTGTACCAGTCTTTGGCTAGTCCCGGATGTCCGCCCATTCGTCTTGCATGAAGTACACCGGGACGGCCCACGACCCCTTGTTCAGCCTTGTGGCGAATGTCCGCGTAGCTCGGGAAAAACCGCACCACATGTCCTATAAACAATCGGACGCCTTGCTTCCGGCATTCCTCGATCATTTCCTCCGCATCCTCCGGGGCCATAGCGATCGGCTTCTCACAAATGATATGCTTCCCCTTCCGAGCCGCCCGAAGGACATACTCTTTATGTAAATTCGTAGGCAAACAAATATCTACGATATCGGGATTTGCTTCTGCCAGCATTTGATCAAAATCAGAATAGGCCTTTGTTTCATATGCTTTCGAAAGCAAGAGAGCAGCATCCTCTTGAATGTCACAAAACCCAACCAAATGGACACCCGGCATTCTGGCTAGCTCCGCCCCGTGTGTACGGCCCATCGTTCCACAGCCGACCACAGCAATCTTCATGTTGCAGCACTCCTCATAAATGTAAATTGATTATCCGAATAAGTAGCGTTCTATCGCTGTCGCCACTCCGTCTTGCTCATTGGTTGTCGTCACGGCATCCGCCGCAAGCTTGATTACTTCTTCAGCGTTGCCCATGGCCACTCCGAAGCCCGCTGCTCGAATAAGCTTCAAATCATTCTGATGATCGCCGATCGCCATGACCTCCTCCATCTCGATTCCAAGGTACTCACATATCCTCCGTACTCCGTACTCCTTGGTAATCCCTACTCTTGAAATTTCCATATTAATGGATGCGGAGGCTGTGATTTCTAGGGACCCCAGGGCCCGAACCTGGTCGCGAAGCTCGTTCAGAACATCCGAATCCTCATGACGAATGCCGAACTTCATCCAGTCCAAATCAAACATCGCGTCCGTCCAGTCCTTATCCCCAGTAAGACATTCGACACTGTAGCCCCAGAAGCCGGCATTGACTCTAACTGCTATGGCGTGCAGCTGGCGAACCTCCTCACGGCTAAGAAAATGCCGCTCCCACACCTGTTTGGGACCTTTCCAGAGCTCCGCTCCATTCAGAAGCACCATGGGAGCGTTAAGCCCGAGCTCATCCCAGAGTTGCCCTGCCGTCTGCCGCCCACGTCCTGTGGAGAAAATGACCGTCACCCCTGCGTCGACGGCTTCATAGATTTTGCGACGAGTATGTTCTGTGATCCTTTTATCATCTGTTAAGGTAGTGCCGTCTAAATCAAGTGCAAGAAGCGATAATTTGCCATTGCCATCGTTTCATTCGTCTCCTCTAAGGCCAAAAACGGATAAAGAAACCTATCCTTTAACTGCCCCTAATGTCGCGCCTTGCATGATCATTTTTTGGAATAGGATAAATACGATCACTGAAGGAACCATAGCGATACTAACACCGGCAAACAAGGTTACCCAGTCCGTCGTATATTCCATCATCTTGTTGGCTTGATACATTTGCACGGCAATGGTATATTTCTTCGGGTCGCTCAAATAAATGAACGGTCCCATAAAGTTGTTGTAATACCCCAGAAACTTGAATATGGCTACAGTGACAATCCCCGGTGTGGACAAGGGCACAATGACCCTCCAGAATACTTGAAAAATCGAAGCTCCGTCGATGTGCGCGCTTTCCTCCAAATCCTTCGGCAGGGACTTCATAAATCCCCCAAGAAGCATTAAGTAGAATACACTCTCCCCTAATGAAGACAGCAGAATCAAGCCGGTCAGGCTATTCGTTAATCCCAGCTCTCTCATGACAACATATTGGGGAACCAGTGCATTAATACCAGGCAGGAATAAGGAAAGCATGATCAAGCCCCAGATCAAGCTCCTCCCCTTGAACTCTACCCGGGTAAGAGCATAGGCGTTCAGCGTTGTGAAGAAAAGGCTGAGCACCAGGCTTCCGCCTACATAATAAAGCGTATTCAGCAGCGATTGACCGAAGCCGTATTCCGTCCAGGCGATGACGTAATTTGACCACTGTGCTTTTTTGGGCAGACTCCATAAATCCTTGAAAAATTCCGGATTCGTTTTGAGAGATTCATAGAAAACCCATATGAGCGGAAACAAGATGGTGATTCCCCAGCAGTATAATAACAGACGCCAGATGACGTCCATGAACGTTCGCTTTTCTTTCAAGCGTTTCCCCTCCTCTATTCCGTACTAGTACTCCACACCCCGGTTCGGCAAAAATTTATCCATCAGCAGCTTCGCCGTAACCAAGATGACGAAGAGGATCATACCGACAGCCGATGCGTAACCGTAGTTAATATACTCTTTCCCAAAAGCAAGATTAAACATATAGAGACCGATGACATCCGTCGATCCGGAAGGACCGCCGTTCGTCATGATCAGAACGAGCTCGAAGGTTTTGAGTGTTCCTACAACCAGGAATAGTACACTTACCCGAACCACAGGCATGATCAGAGGAAGCGTGATGGAGAATAGACGGGTCATATGATTAGCGCCCTCAAGTATGGCCGATTCATATAACGATTTGGGTATGGCCGTCATTGCGTTGACGAAGATGATTACATATAAGCCTACGCCCCCCCATACCCATGGCGGAATGAGCGCCCAAATCGCCGTGTCTTCGCTGCCAAGCCAATAAAAGTTTTTCATATCCATACCAAGGAGCTTCAAAGCACCATTAAGCAAGCCATACGTGCCATCGTAAATGAACGCCCAGAGCAAAGCGACCACCACGATGGACAAAACGTTAGGAAAAAAGAACAGTATCTTCAAAAACTCATTCTCGAAATACGATTTGTAAGTAACCAAATAGGCAAGCAGCAAAGAGATGAGGACAACCAGGACAGGAATGGTAATCATAAAAATGACGTTATGACCCAGAGCACGCCATACATATTCGTCCTGTAATGCTGTAACGAAATTCTGAATGCCGACAAACTTGGGCTCGGTCAGCCCATCCCAATCGAGTAAGGCGTAGTACACGGATAAGATGTTCGGGAACAGGGTAAAAAGCAGATATCCGCCAAAGGGAGGGACGATGGCCAAAATAAGAAACAGCCACTTTTGCGTGCTTGCTTTATCCAACCCCAGCTTGCGGGACGGCAAGGTACGCTGATCTTTCAGTACAGTGGAGACCTGATCGGACAAAAGAATTCAACTCCTATCATGAGGGAAAGCGGAGAGATGAGCCTCTCCGCCCGTCACCCGATTATTTCTTCTGGGCTTGCACCGCTTTCTGCAGAAGCTGCTCCGCTTCCTCCAGAGTCGGCTTCGGATCCTGTTTGCCGAGAACGACCTTAACTGTCATTTCTTCCACCATTTTGGTCGCCTTGGCAAGGTTCGGATCGGAGATGCTGATGGTTCTGTGTGCTTTATACGTACGTGCATCGGTTTCTTTAATGTACTTCAGGATCGCTTGAGCCGAGCTTGACAGCTTGACGACTTTGCTTGCATCGTCGATGATATCTTTACGCATCGGAAGTGCACCGGACTTCTCCGCAGCAAATTGCTGATTTTCCAAAGTCATTAACCAAAGGATAAACTCCTTCGACCATTTCTTGTTCAAATCCGGTTTGCCGGCCCACAGATACTGGAAGTTCGTGATACCGCTTCTTACCCAGATCTTTTGATTTTTGTTCTCTACGAATGGAACGGCCATGAAGCCCCACTTGAAATCCTCCGGCGTTGACTTTTTCATTTCGTTCTCTACGTGACTTCCAGTCGCTACCATAGCCGCTTGCCCTTGGATCACCTGCATTTGGGATTGGGTATGGGTTAAAGCCGGCAGGCCTTCAGGAAAGTACCCTTTCTTGCCGAGCTCATAGAGTCGATTCCAATGCTCGAGGCTTTCCGGACTTGTATACTGAGGACCGGTATAGGTTTTGAAGTTTTCAATCGCCTTATCTGCGCCGCCCTTCATATCGGCTAATTCGAAAAGCTTAGCCGGCCCGAATGCCCAATCATAATAATTCGGATGAATGCCCGGGAAGGTAATGGGGCTCACGCCGGTTGCTTTTATTTTCTCCAGAAGCTCGTTAAACTCGGCCCAGGTTCTTGGACTCTGATTCCAGCCGTTTTTTTCGAAAAGCGTTTTATTATAGAATAATCCCCCAAAGGAGCTTGCCGTCGCAAATTCATAGATTTTCCCATTGACACGCGTGAACGACTCGAACATTCCCGGCAACATCATCTCTTTCAAGGACTTGGTGGATGCATCCGGCAGCTTGCGGTCAAACAAATCGTCCCACGGCTCCAGCTTACCAGCCTCAGCAAGCGATACAATGCCGGAAGCTCCAGCTGGAGGCGTAGTATTGAAGAAGTCAAACATATCGTTATCGTTGCCTGCGGAGATTTTGGTTTGCAGGATATTCTTCATGTCCGCCGAAGCGGTCACATCGAACGAGACGTTGGGATATTTCGCTGTAAAGGACTTGATGGCATAATCGAACCATTCCCGCCCATAGCCCCCCATGAAAAATCCGACCTTTAGAGTTACCTTATCATTCTTAGGCAGACCGTTATCGTAGACCTCCGCCTTCGAGTTCGTGCCCGGCTGGGGAGCCGGCTGTTGTTCTTGCGCCCCCCCGGCGCACCCGGCAAGTACAGATGAGGACAATGCGACTACCAAGCTTAAAATCGTGAGCTTTCCATAATTTTTGGACATTGTGATACCCCCTTTGAATTAGTAAAATCAATTGATTTATTAATCATTCTACAGGTAAATTGTTATCTCTCTTGCATGGAATTGTATTCACAATGTAAAGTTTTAAGAGTATCAAATGAATGAATGCGGTTACAATTTGCCTGTAGGATAATAAATCAATTATATTTATTATATAATATCCTTATTTTTCTATCTAATCAATAAGAATGTTTCGACAAAGTACGTCTTTTCATGTAGACTGCGAGAATGATAAACTAAGTGGTAAGAGACCCGATTCGTACCGTGTGTTAGGGAGAGAGGCCAAACCATGTCCAATGTAAAGTCCACAAGCCATACCCTGTTAAAATCCATTAATCAGCAAAAAGTGCTGCATCTGATTTTCTCCGAATACCCGATATCCCGTGTTGAGCTTGCCCAGAAAACAGGACTTAGCACGCAAACGGTGACGAATATCGTAAATCGGCTTTTACAAGACAAGGTAATCATTGAGGGCGAGCCCCAGGCACTAGAGAGCGGAAGCGGGCGCAAACGAGTCCCTCTGTTAATTAGCGCTTCCCGGTACTGTGCTATTGGCTTGGAATTATCCGGATCTTCCGCCAAGGGGGCCCTCTATAATTTTCGGAATGAAAGATTAGCCTCGTTCGAGCTTCGGGAGAATGGCTACTCGTCCGAGGAAGACTTGCTGCGAGTGGTACGTGGTGTTTTAAACAACCTGGTGGAGAAAGTACCGAATACCTCCGAGCTGAAGGGCATCGGCGTCAGTGTCCATGGGCTTGTCGACTCGAGTCAAGGAATGCTGCTTCGTTCGCCCGGCCTTGGCTGGAAACGGATTCCCCTTGGGGAGCTGCTTGAGGAGGAATTTACCGTACCGGTTTATTTAGAGAATGACACCAACCTGCTCGCTCTCAATGAAAACATGGGCGGTTCTCTGGCCCTCTCCAGGAATAACGTAACCTTCAAATTCGACCGCGGCATCGGGGGCGCGATTGTTGTCGAGAAACAATTGGTGACGGGATCCAGCTTCGTGGCAGGCGAAGTAGGACATATTAAGACATTCTCCGCTCCCTTCGACTACCCTTGCTATTGTGGGGGGAAAGGCTGCTTGACTACCCTCGCTTCAGCCCATGGGATAGGTAAAAATATCGGGGTTACTCTCGAATCCTTTGCAGAACGGCTGCGTTCGGAGGAACCGGAGGCCGTGCAGCTGGCGGGTATCCTGATGGCGGCTATTACGAATACGATAGCCAATACGGTTACACTGTTGAACCCGGATCGTGTATTAATTACAGGAAGTGTACTGAAGGCCTTGGGATCGGTATTGATCAGTGAGCTGGAGGCGCAAGTGCTTGCGAATGTACCCGAAACGTGCCGGAGCTTAGCGTTCATTCACAAAGAAGATTCGCCCGACGGTACCGCTCTTGCCGTTGGACTGGTACTGCAGAATGTGTTCAAAATTCCTATTGATCAATTGTCTTTATAATGACCTATACAATGCAAAGATCCGCTCCAGCTGCTGGATGCGGATCTTCGTTTTTCTGCTATTTTCTTACGGATTGTACTGACCTTGCCATATTTGCTTCAATGCCTGTGACTTCCGGATTAACCACTGCATCGCATCTGGAGTAATATGCTTCTCTTGCCCTTGGTTGTTCAAGTGCTTAAGGAAATCCTCCAGCTTCTTCACAGCTTGGTCCCGTTGCCCCTTCTGATCATGGTGTTCTGCTTGAAGAAGCATTTGCTCCAGTTGCTTCGAGAGCGGGTGCAGCAGCTTACCGTCAGAAATGAAGCGCTGAACCCCCTCCTGAAGCGCGTCGAGGTTCATCTGCGTTGTGAAGGTCACAGGCGCGCTAGGACTTGAGGAAATACCCGAAGGATGCACAGCGGTAATGTGGAACGTATACGTTGTATCCGGCTGCAGACCGATAACGCTATATACATGGTCAGTAACCGAAGCGGCGGTCCCGTGATTTCCATACACAAGATACGTAACACTCGAACCGTCAGATGCCTGAACCGGATTCCAAAGGAGCTCCGCGGATGTGGCCGTGACCTTCTGGACTTTCGGCAGCTCCGGTGCGGGAACCGTGAGGCGGGTTCGGAACGACCAGATATCCGAATACGTTGTCCCCCCGAAGCCATCCTTCGCTAGAGCGTACCACTCATACATTTGGCTTCCCTTTAATCCATTCCAAACCACTTCCGCATTCATACCGCTGTTCGCCTCAACCATACCGATCTGATCGTTCGAATACACCTTCACTTCGAACAAATCTGTGGCAACTCTTTTCACTTGCGGGGCAAGCTCAAGCGAAAGCGTAAATTCATCCTTGCTAGGCTCGTAGTAATTGTAATCTTCCAGCATCGGAGAGTAGGTATTCACGTACACGGTATCCGATTCCGTATCAAAATGGAGCAGCTTCAAATATCCGTCTCCGCCATTGGGAATGCCCTGATAATCGTTCAGCATCTGATATACTTTACGGTCGGGTTTCCCATCCTTATTATCGTCGATCTGATCCGTGCGAAGTGCGCTGCCGGTAAAATGGCCGCTCAAGACCATGACGACGTTCGGGTTCGGAACGACTACTCCCTGGTAAATCTTGTTCCCGGTGGCGGAACGGGCGGCATTGTTCTGTAAATACTCGTGAACAACAATAATTGCTTTGCGATCCGGATGCTGCTTCAGCACACTGTTCATCCAGTCCATGTCCTCGTTGTTCACTCCCCAGCCCATATACACGAAAATGAAATCGTTGCCACCGGCTGAGATGAGGTCGTAATGACCTCGGTTGTCTTTGTACGATTCACCATAAAAGGGCTTATTCTCAAAACGGCTCGCTCCGAACCATTTGGAAAAAGCGGAATAGTTGGGCTCCGAGGTAGCACCGCCGTCGAATACGTCATGGTTACCCGCTACAACACCGTAAGGAATGTCGGCTTGCTCCAGCACCTTCATGAAACGGTCGGCACGTTCCCATTGCCCCTCAATACCGGCGGAATTCACAATGTCACCGATATGCGCAACATATTGAATATTCATGGATTCTTTAGCGTCCCGAAGGAAATTCACCTGCGATTCAAAATACTCCGGAAGTATTTCGGCATAAATTTGCGTATCCGGCAGCCATCCGATCGTAAAGTCGTACTGGTCGCGACGAGGAATTTCATCCTGCACCAAAGCTTGAACCATACCGTCTCGAGCATAATCCCCCGCATCGAAGCTTGCAGATAAAGTAAAATCCTCCTCAGACGATGCGACGACCGCGCTAAGGGAGTCCCATCTGCCGGTTGCAAAGTTCCAAGCATACAACCCGACCTTGCGGCCTTTTAAAGAATGGCCTTCCCAACGAAGCTCGATGAGATCGCCGGCACCCGTGCCGTTACCAACCTCCACGGCAAAGCGTTGGTACGGAAATTGTTCCGTTGCTTCCGAGGTGAAATATTGATTATCCGAAGCCCCTATCGCCGATTTATCCTGGCCTGTAAGCTGATTTTCCCCCGGAAGGGACAACGATAACGGTGGTTCTACATCCGCTGCATGGGAATAGACGGTTACTCTGGAATCGGCCGCATTCAGTCGCTTTCCTTGATAAAATCCTACCTGGAGAGGATCACCGGTGGGATCGGATACCGACACCTGTAGAACGGCTTCCGTGGCGACATCCTCCGCTTGGTTGACAGGCTTCACAAGAAGAGGCTGTAATGGATGTTCTTCAGAAGTTGTGAATCGAATTGTTTGCTCATTGCTTTTGCCTGCGAGGTCCGCCGCCTTTAAGGTGAGCACATGCTCACCGGGCGACAAGTCCGCGGAGGAAGTCGCATAGGGGAGCCGGATGGCCGTTCCGTCCAAAGCAGCCTCAAAGGAAGCTACAGCCGAAGCGGCGTCAATTGCTTGTGCTTGAATAACGAATGCACCTTTATAAGCACTTCCGTTAACCATGTTCGTAGTGAAGACCGGTCCTTGATTATCCACAATGACATTCGCCTCAACACGACCTCCGTCCGGCATTACGGCCTCAACGGTATGACGGCCATCAGGGACGGCTAGCGTGTTCCAACGATACGCTGATCCTTTCCAATAAGCAGCGGGTATTGCGAATTGAAAGTAGACGATAGGCAGGAAACGGCCGTTATCCCCCATATCCAGCACAGTTGCAGGGTTAGCGTATTTAGGATCTCGTATTACGGTACCGTCTGCGAGTACCAGACGTACATTCCGGATATTGAAGTCATCCAAGCCCGGCTCCGGTTGATCTTCGTAATAGGGACGTGTAACCGATCCGGCCCGGATCGCGATTGCATTGGATTGCCCATAACGGAACAGCTCAGGTCGTACAGGGACGACGATGGTTTTATAATCGGAGGTTGCGAACGGGATGAGATGCAAGGTTTCACTTCCCATTGTGATCACGTTCTGCCCTTTGTCGATATCATCCGCCTCAAATACAAAATAGGCGGTCTTCTCGATCGCTTTCTCGAGAGGAGATGCCTGCGCACCGTCGATGGCCAGGCCCATGCCTTCGGTCGAGCCCGTTGCCGATCCGATCAACGTACGTTCCCCTGTCAGGACATCATCATGCTTTACATTCAGTGAAGGGCTCTTTTCGTTGCCGGCCAATGCTAATGTACGGGGCGTGGTCGATACTGCATTCGTGCCGTCCGAGGCGGAAAAATAGTACTCCAGCGTCGGACTTGCGAACCATTCCATCATCTCGAGCGAGTGGCGGAATCGTCCGTCCGCGCTGCGGGCAATGAGAACTTTCTTGAAATCTGTCGTCTTGTTAGTTTTATAATGCAGTGCAACACTGGCGAGCAGCCGGTCATCACTTGCTTCCGCAGTAAGCTCGATCGGTTGAATCAGATCGATTCCCGTCAAATTCGAGATATCACGAATCGTCGGAGCTATCGAGTCAGGCATCGTTTGAACCGGCTCTGCGGGAGCTTGCCCCGGAGATAAGGTGCCAGGCGAAGCCGGTGCACTTTTGGCACTGACTTTTTGCATATCGAGGCTGCCCGGCGCGGGAGCACCGTACACAATGCCCATATCCGTCTGCGTGTCCAATACCCCTTGGTTATAGCTGGCCCGGACGATATCATGTCCCGTGTTTGTGGCTACTACAATTGTACGCTCCCGCAAATTGTTTAAACCGCCGGGTATACGGACAATATCCCTGTTCTCAATCAATGAGGTCCCGAAATGACTGTTAAAATCCGCCACTGTCTTCGTCTCTCCAGCTGGCGTCACCGCCCAGAACACCATGGCCTGCCCTGGTTGAATGATAATGGTTTCATTGGTATAGGGTCGCCAGAACAGGTCGTTTCCCGGTTCTCCGGGGTAGCGGTAGAGAATGGAATAATCCTTAAAATCGATCGGCTGATCGCTGTTATTGTATACTTCAACATATTCGAAGGGATCCTCCCCGCTCACATCTCCACCCGAGTCGGGGACTAGCTCGGTAATTAACATTGCCGGCAAAGAACTCTTGACGATTGATGAAGCGGCTGATACCTGGGTATTCAAAGGTATCATGGTGCCCGCGGTCAAGGCGGATACCATCAAACAAGTGAAGCAGCGGGTTAACAATGATTTTCTCAAGGCATTTCTCATCTCCTTATTCATTTGCTTACGGCAAAGTAATATAAAATGCGTTTCTTCCATGACTCCTTTCATTTTATTAATCCAATTGATTTATTTATTACAAAGTATATATTCGTTCCATGTAATTATTTTCCTGCAATCCGTATTATTAAATATTTATGGGGCCTTCGGGCGTCAGAAGCTATGAAAAAAGAGCTCAAACCCGCTTGGGAAGAGCTCATTTCCGTTGTAACCATTCATCTTACCTAAACATCATAATCCACGATGTATTGCTGCATTTCCGTATTATAATATCCTTCGCTAAATTCGATAAGCTCCCCGGTATCGTCATAGGAATAGCGCGTGCGCTTTAATAACGGCGTAGAACTTTCCACACGCAAGGCATGCTCCACAAAGGGCGGAGCCAAAGCAACGGTGAATTGATCCCGAAACTTTGCTAAGGGAACGTCCTTTTCCTCAAGCAATCCATATAACGATTGGGCTTCCAGATCGGACAGCTCCATATCCCCCTTGCGCAGGGTCAAATAATGTGTGTAATGAATATAAGGCGCGCCGTTTAGCAAATATAGCCGCTCGATGCGAAGGCTGCGTTCTCCGAATAATCGGTGCAGCAGCGTCCCCTCTTCATGGCTTACCGCTTCCGTTCGCAGTAATTGCTTTTGAATTTTATGGCCTTCCTCGACCAAAAGTTCCGTGAAACGTTTCCAGGTGGAAAGCTTGGAGGTCGACGTATTTCGGATGACCTTCGTACCTTTGCCGCTGCTCTTCTCCAAGTAGCCTTCTTGTACAAGCTCGCTAACGGCATTGCGAATGGTAATTTTGCTGACGGCAAACTCCTGCTCTAACTGGGGCTCGGAAGGAATGTTGCTCTCAATAGGATACACCCCGTGCAATATCCGGTCTTTAATAATATTTTTGATCTGCAAATACAAAGGTTTGCTTTTTCGAGATAAACTCACTGCTGCATCCGCTACCTTTCTACATCGCCTACGGCTTCTGTCATGGCTCGAAGAATCTCGCTCTCGGACGACATCGGCGTATCGCCGGCAATGGTATGCGCCAGCATGCCGGCCGCCGCTGCGAAGTTGACGGCTTTCTCCTGAGAATACTGACTGAGCTCCCCATGAATAATTCCGCTCGTATAGGCATCTCCTGCCCCTATTCTATCATAGACAGGAAAGGTGAGCTTGTTTGAAAAGGCAAAGCCTTGATGTTTATACAGAAATCCTTGCAAAGAATGCGTGTTGTCGCCATTAATGGAACGGTGCGTGCCGGCAATGACGGCAATTTGAAATTGCTCCGCGACGGCGGGAATCAAATGAATGAGCTGCTCTCTGCGGGATTCCTTGTATGTGGGCATACCGAGAATGAACATCGCATCCTTCTCATTCATCATGACGATATCAGCCCAATTCAGCATTTCTTCGTAATGAGGCTTCGCCTTCGCATAGCCGTTCTCCCCCCAAAGCGAAGGCCGGTAATTGCAGTCGAAGACAACGGTTCCTCCGCGGGCTTTGACCGCTTGTGCGAAGCGTTTCATTTGAGCACGGACCGTATCGTTCATGGCAAGCGTTATCCCGCAAAAATGGACGACATCCAGCTGTCCGGCAATGGCGGTAAAGTCGTACGTGTCTTCCGGTGCAGTATTAAAGCTGCTTTCCAACCGGTTCGTATACGTGACTCTGCTTGGTCGTGTACCGAACCCATTTTCCAAAAAGTACATCCCAATGGATTTGCCGCTCTGCTTCATAAAAGTAGTAGCGATTCCTAGCTTGCGAAGATATGCCGCTGCGGCGTCACCGAGGGGATTGGCCGGCAAGGTGGACACTAGGTAGCCCGTATGCCCAAAGCGCGCAAGCGCCGAGGTTACGTTCACGCCCGTACCGGAAAAAGAATAGCTTAGCTGGCTCGCCTGCGACAGAAGCTCATAGCCCGGCACCTGCAGACGCATCATGACCTCACCGAAGGCTGCGATTTTTTTAGCCATAACGATCAACCAATCTCTTCATCTTATCCAGCAGGTAGCGGACATCCTCCGTCATCGTCTTGCCGGAGGTTTTGTCAATAATGGAGGAATAGACATGCGGAATGACCTGAGGTACGTTCGCCTCCAGCGCAATGCGCAGGATGGCTTCGAAGTTATCCTTGTCTATACCGCCCGTCGGCTCAAGTGCAAAGCCCGCCTCCCCGCAAGCCTCGGCGACGGCGCGCAGCTCATCTTCACGGCTCAAGCCATTCATTGGGAAATATTTAAGCGCATTGCCGCCCATATCGCGTACAAGGGCAATGGCTGTTCTCACAGGTATAATTGCATGCTCGTTCAACGCGGCGCTAACCGGGCCGGTCGAAATATTGACATAACCGGGGCGGCCGGTCGGAGACACCAGGCTGTTAATCCAGCTGTCATGGCCACCCAGGTTTGCACGCGTAGCCCCAACGGCTGGAAAGACCTGATTAATATGGCTGCCCGGGTAATATTTTGCGATTTCTGCGACGACAGCTGCCTGACGATTATCGCCGGCGCCAAGCCCTATCGAAACCGCTTCGTCGATCGCTTGGCCGTATTCCCTCATGGCTGCTACGGCAGCTTCCACTGTCGGGTAATCCTTCGAGAGCACGCCGATCAGCACGTAACCCTCCGCAGCCTCAAATACCTCCTTGGCATTCTCCACGCTGTTTGCCAGAACGTTTAAGGCAGCCCTGTTTTTGTACAATCGCTTCGCTAAGCTTGCCATCTTACTTCCCTCCTACGATTTCACGAATTCTGGCTGCAATGACCTGCATATCGTCCCCTTGAAGCGGACGTGGATCGATATCGAAATAGCCTTGTCTCACGCCGTAATCACGTGTATAGATCGCGATCTCACCATCCCGAAGCTCCGTCACAACCTGCTTGGCGGTCGTGCCTGATTTCACCGGGTCAATCTGAATCCGGGCACGAAATATGGCGCGGCCCGCCTCGTCCTGGACAACGGTAACTTGCACCCCGTCCAAATCCGCCAACGGCATTAAAGTGTTCAGCGCTGCTTTCTCTTGCTCGCTGCGGTCTTCTTTGGCCATATATTCATCCAGAGCTTGAAGAAGTCCGAACGTAGTTTCTTTCCCAACCTTCATGCTTCGTCCGATTCCGTGCAGCTGAACCTTAAGCCAATCGATGTAAAGCCGCTTGCCGCCGACAATGCCTGAGGTCGGGCCTTCAATGGCCTTCGAGCCGCTGTAGATCGCGAGGTCCGAGCAGGTAACATACTTCTGAAGATCCTCCTCCGCCGCGGCATCAACAATAAGCGGAATGCGGTTTCGCTGCGCGATTTCCCAAGCTTCCTCTACGGAAATCATATTTTTCTGTACGGCGTGATGCGATTTAACAAAAAGTATGGCAGCCGTGTTTTCCCCAATCGCCTCTTCAATGTGCTCGGCTTTTCCTTCATTGGCGTAACCCACCTCAACTAGCTTTCCGCCTCCTAAGTAGACCATGGTTTCCACAGGCGCGCCATATTGCACATTATGCCCTTTCAGGATAATGATCTCATTCTTGGCGATGGGATCTTGATGCAGGCGCTCGCTGCGGCGCTTATGGCCTTGGGTCACGATTGCGGCAACAGACAGCGCAATGCCGCTGGACGCCGAGTTCACGACGACCGCTGCCTCCGATCCGAGAATCCGTGCGATATACTCTCCGGATTTCTCGACCAAATCGGCGATCTCCACATAATGTTGTCCGCCTTGCTTCATCGCATTCATCACAGTGTCCGTAGGTGCGGATACGCCTAATATGCTCATCCGTCCGCTTGCATTAATGACTCGTTTCAGTCCGTATTTGGCATTTAATGAACTCGCCATGAATAACAACTCCTTTGGCCTCTATTCTCCTATCCGATATTCGCTGCTCCCCTTCGGAATCCCGCAGCACCGTTGTCTCATGACAAACTTTAAATAGGGTCAAGTTTGCGGCGCCTCCCTCTTGAATACAGCCCAGCTCGGGCTTCCCCAACCACTCGGCCGCATAGGTGGTGACCGCTGCAATTACCTCCTCGAGCGAATAGCCGAGGTAAAGAAATTTGGAGAGAACGTGTGCCATACTATACACCGGACCCTTTAACCGATTCCCGCGATAAATGTCGGTGCTGATCGTACCTAACCGGATCCGATGGCGTTTGGCCGCTTCGGCAACCCTAAAGGAGAAGCTTGCTGTGCCGTGGCCGACATCCAGGTGAACGCCGCGCCCGATCGCATCCAACAGCACTTGCAGCGGCTTACCTTCGTCATCAAAAAGATTGTTCGCTTTTCCATTGAGATAATGGGTAATGATGTCCTTTGTCTCCAGCAAAGGAAGGATCTCCTCAATACCGGGTGGTCCGGAACCAATGTGTACCATTAACGGCAGCGAGGTGATCTTCGACAGCGCCCGCGCCCTGTGTAATGGCTCCAGACCATTGTCGCAGACCACACTTTTACTGATACGCGCCTTTAATCCTACGATGAACTCGCTATGTTCTTGAACCGCCTGCAGCACCTTGGCTTCATCGATCCATGCAAGATTGGATAATTCGTCAATACGTTCCAGCCCGATGCGTGAAATGTTCAAAAACGCAAGCATGTGGGTACGGGCGCGCGCTCTGCTGGCTGCCAATTCTGCAACCCTGTCCGCTCCGCAGCTTCCGGCATCCACGATCGTGGTTACTCCTTGCTTGATTCCGATTTCGTCGATATCGTCACCGTAAGGCTCGAGCTCCGGGAAGGCGTGAACATGCAGGTCAATCCACCCGCTCGATACGTATTGCCCGGAACAATCAATAACAGCATTTCCCTCTCCGCATCCCGCCTGCGCCAATTGAGCAATCTTCCCGTCGGAAATGACGATATCTATCTCTTCCCCATTCACGAGCTTCAAATTACGCAAGACGAACCGATCGTGCATACATTTCACCCCCTTCTGAAACGATAATGAAAATCTTAAAACCTATTGCATTCCCCTATATCTTAGTTTAGCATAGAAATTGAAAAAAACAATATAACGTTATAATGTTTGGTGCGAAATCGAATGATTTTTCAGGAGGATATGTAGATGAAGCTACGTTGGGATGGGGATTTGGCCGCTCTACGGCCTGGAATTCAGGCATTGTCTCAAGAATTGAGGTTTACCGAAGCGGAGGACGGTCTACCAGTTCGGATAGAGCTTTCAGGTGGAGAACTGGAGGTTGCCCTTGAACGAGGATCAGCTTGTATTCGGTATGGACGAAAGCATCAATTTTTCCGCGGGCTCGGTCTGCTTCTGCAGTACGGCTCCAAGGGTCATCCGTTTCGGATCCGGGAGCAGCAGCAGTTCGATACGATCGGACCGATGTTCGATCTGTCGCGCAACGGCGTGTTGACCGTTGACAGCTTGAAAAAGATGCTGAATAAGATGGCTCTGATGGGGCTAAATACTGTTATGCTGTACATGGAGGACACTTATGAGATCGACGGGGAGCCCTATTTCGGTTATATGCGGGGCCGATATTCGAAGGAAGAGCTGAAGGAAATTGACGATTACGCTGACCAATTTGGCATTGAGGCGTTCCCGAGCATCCAGACGTTAGCGCATTTGGAGGAATTCCTAAAGTGGGAGCCGGTGTCGCACTACCGGGATACGAAAGGCGCGCTGCTTGTAGGCGAAAGCTTGACTGACCAGCTTGTCGACCGCATGATCGAAGCAGCCAGCACACCGTTCCGCAGCCGCAAGATCCATATCGGCATGGACGAAGCGGAAGAGCTGGGCCGGGGCAAATATTTGGACCGGAACGGGTATAAGAACCGCTTCGAGATCATGACGGGACATCTGGAACAGGTGCTGGAAAGCGCCCGTCGCCGTGGTTTAAAGCCGATGATGTGGAGTGATATGTTCTTGAAGCTTGCCTCCGGGAACGGCAGTGAATATTACGATGAAGACACGAACATACCGGAGGACATGGCGCGGAGCATCCCCAAGGATGTAGACATGGTGTATTGGGATTATGTCCATACGGAGCAGGAGGATTACGAGAAGCTGATTGCGAAGCATCGCCCTCTTGGCTGTAATTTGGTATTTGCCGGCGCGGTCTGGATCTTCAATACGTTCGGCGTCAATTATGGCTTATCGCTGAAGGCCTCGGACACTGCACTGCAGATATGCAAACGGGAAGGCATCCGAGAGGTGTACGCGACCATGTGGGGCGATGACGGAATGGAGGGCAATCCGTTCGCTGCCCTCCTAGGCTTGCAGCTTTACGCGGAGCATGCTTACTTGGAGGATCAGCCGGAACCCGGGTATCTTGCCGAGCGAGTCAAGTTTTGTACCGGCATCGATGCAGATGCTTTCTTACGGCTCAAGTACTTGGACGAAACGCCAGGCTCGGAGCCGGACAACCGGAAGCAAAGCAATCCATCCAAGTTTCTTTTGTACCAGGACGTGCTGCTAGGGCTCTTCGACAAACAGATCGAGGGCTTGGAGATGTCGCGCCACTACGCTAAGCTGGAGCAAGACATCTTGAGCCGTCGTGACAAGGACGCAGAGCTGGATTACGTGTTTGAGGTTCCACAGAAGCTGTGTGGCGTCCTGAAGCGCAAAAGCGAGGTCGGCATCGAATTGAAGCGGGCTTACGATGCACGGGACACCGAAGCATTGCGGCGTGCGGCGACGGATGAGCTGCCCGCAATAACGGCCGCCGTCCGGGAACTGCGTGAAGCCCATCGCAGCCAGTGGCTCCGGATGTTCAAGCCGTTCGGTTGGGAGGTGCTCGACATCCGCTATGGCGGGTTAGTGAGCCGGTTGGATACGGCGGCAGTCCGATTGCTCGATTATGTCGAGGGCCGCATCGATAGAATCGAAGAACTGGAGCAGCAACGGTTAGTGTACAGCTCCGTCAACCGGTTCAACCACAAGGGTACCGGCTGGTGCAGTTATTATTACCGGATGGCATCGCCGAACGTATTCTTCCATGTCATGAACCCATTCTAAATATTGGGGGGGCCCGTTGAGAAACGGGTTCCCTTTTGCTTTCAAATCGTAAAGATTCGCCAATGGAAAACGAACAGCCTTTGTCTGATCAGAGGATCAAACAAAGGCTGTATAATTTTAAGAACCTACCCCTTAACTGCCCCTGCGATCATACCCTTCATAATGTGCTCCTGAAAGATCAGGTAGACAATGATGGTCGGGATCACAGCAATAGATAAAGCGGCCATGGTCAGCTTGTAGTCGGTCATATAACCCGTGGCGAATACGGACAAGCTGAGCGGTAGCGTTTTTAACGCCGGCTTGCTGATGAACACAAGCGCAAACGAGAAGTCGTTCCAGAAGCGCAAGAAGGCCAGGATCGCCACCGTGGACAGCGCCGGAGCGGATAACGGGAGCATAATTTTTGTGAAAATGCCCCAATAGCCGGTCCCGTCTATCATTCCTGCTTCTTCAATATCCTTCGGAAACGTGTTCATGTAAGCCTGTACGATAAATATCGCAATGGGCAGCTCGAACGCCGTATAAGGCAGGATTAACGCCCAATAAGTGTTCAGCAAATGCGCCTTGTTCATCAAGATGAACAAGGGAACAAGTGTGCTGTGAATCGGGATTAGCATGCCAAGCAGAAACAAGCCCATGTAGAAAAGCTTAAAGCGGAATTGAAACCGCGAGAGCACATAGGCGGCAAGTGCCCCAATCACGAGTGTCAGCACAAGTGACGCTAACGTCACGATCACGGAGTTGAGCATGCCTGTGCTCATATCGGATACCTTCCAGGCCCGTGACAGGTTCTCCCACTGCCAAACGGTAGGAAGCTGAAACGGACGGGAGAAAAATTCGTCGTTCGTTTTCAGTGCACTGGCGAACAGCCAAAGCAGCGGATATAGCGTGACCACGGCGTATATCGCCATCAGAACATTGGCGGCACCGACCCTCCAGTTGCGGAGGCTTCCTGTCCTGTTCAAGGAGGATGCCCTTACGGAATGAACGTGTGCTTTCATTATCGGAGCCTCCTCTTAACGGTAATCTCGTTTCATCAAATATTGGCTGCCTGCAATCAAGATCAGACTCAGCAATATTATGGTAGTGGACACGGCGCTGCCGTAACCGAACCGGTAAATCGAAAACGTGTTGTTGTACATATAGGAGGCGAGCAGCTCCGTCGAGTGCGCCGGCCCGCCGCCTGTCATAATATAAATCAGATCGAACGCTTTCAAGCTGCCTGAGATGCAGAGCACGACCGCGACCTTGATCGTATCCCAAATCATGGGGAGCGTAACGGAGAACAGCTTGCGCGCATTCTCGGCACCGTCGATTTTCGCCGCATCCTCAATTTCGCTGGATATATTTTGCAAGGCGGCAATAAACATGATCAGATAGGGACCAATATAGTTCCAAATAATCGGCACCATCAGTGCATACATCGATATTCGCGAATCGGACAGCCATTGCTGCTTCCACGAGCCGAGTCCCAGACGCTCCAGAAGGAAATTCAGAATACCGATCTCCGGGTGATAAATGTAACCCCATATAATACCTACGACAACCGAGGACAACACCATCGGCATAAAGACAGCGGAACGGATAAACCGGTGGAACCATGTATTTTTAAGCAGGAATAATGCCAAAAGAAGTGCGATCGGCACTTGTCCGAAAACCGAGGCGGCCACTACAAGCATGTTGTTTTTGAAGGAAAGCCAAAATATAGGATCCTGAAGAACCTCCAGGTAATTTCCGAAGCCAATGAATTTTGCTGCGCCTATGCCTTTCCAATCAAATAAGCCATAGTACGCCGACCAAAAAACTGGGACAATGACGAATACCAAATATAAGAGCAATGCGGGAAGAAGTCCTAGGGTGATGAAACCCCTCATGCGGGCGGAAGTCGTCATAAAGCTGCTCCTTTCGTTAAAGGTAGAACGGTTTCAGCAAGCCCTCGGAAGAAGGAAAGCTGAAACCGCGACAAAATGGGGCTGGAGCTTAGGATCGCCTGAGTTATTTACCGAGCGATTTGGCTTGCGCGTCCTGAATTTTCTTAGCGATATCGGCCGGCTTGCCGCCCATCAGCAGCTCTTGTATGCCGTTATTAACCGCTTCCGCTCCGGCAGAGGTCAATACTCCATCGTAAACGGGTGTCGTCCTTACGCTGTTAACCAGCTTATATACTTCCGCGAAAATCGGTGTGACCTTGCTCGTATCGAGCGTTACCTTATAGCTGACCAGTTGGTTGCTTTCCAGTACCCGCTTCTGCGCATCCGGACCCGCCATCGCATACATCAGCTCGAACGCGGCATCCTTCTTAGCGCCGGTAACGTTCTTGCTAAGTCCAAGACCGGTACCTACGACTCCGGACAGCGTATTGGGATCCCCCTTGCCGCCCGGTATAGAAGGCAGAACCGTTGCACCCATTTGGGCCATCGCTTCCTTGGAGGCGTTTGCGGCAAAGTTCGTCAGCGCCCAGCCGCCGTCAATCATCATCGCAGCCTTACCTTGGGCGAACATTTGCTCCATTTGCGTATTATCGATTGCATTGAAGCCTTCCTGGAAGGCGCCCGCCTTGCCGAGATCCTGTAAGTATTGGAGCGCTTGCACAAATTGCGGGTCAGTGAAGCTCGCACCGTTCTGCGCAGCCGCTTTCAAGAACCACTCGGTGCCGGTAACGCGGTCGGCTAACGAACTAAGGATGCTTGATTGCGCGAGCCAAGCCGCTTTGTTGCCCAAAGCGATCGGTGTGATTTTTTTCTCCTTCAGCGTCTTTACGGCGTTCAGCAGGTCGTCCCAAGTTTTCGGCACCTGTACCCCATTTTGTTCCATAATCGTTTTGTTGTAGTACAAAATCGATGTAGGAGACAATGCCATTGGCGCGCTATAGATGTTATTGTCAATTGTAAAGCCGTCGAAGGAGCCCGGCAGGAAGCCGTTTTTCCACTCCTGCTTGCTGTCCAGAAGCGCATTGATCGGTTGCAATAGGTTGCCTGCTTGGAATTCCTTCGTCATCACACCCGGCCACATCACGAACAGATCAGGCATTTCGTTTGCGGCTGCAACGGTTTTCAGACGTGTTCTGTAGCCGTCCGGAGGAATTGCTTGAACGTCAAGCTCAATGTTCGCGTGGTCCTTTTGGAATTGCTCGATGATGGAACGCATTGTCTTTGCACGCTGATCGTCACCTGTATAGTTGTGCCAGATGGAGAGCTTGACCTTCTCCCCCTTGCCCCCCTCGGCAGTTTTCCCTGTATCGGCGTTATTCGTGCCGCATCCGGCCAAAAGCAGCGATGTCGTAAGTGTAAGAGCTGCAGCGGTTTTTACTGTTCTTTTCATTAGCGAGACCTCCCTTGTGTGGTTACATTTTTAGTATAGGGGCTCTGTATATTTCTGGGCAGGGGATAAACTTCGGACGCAGGGGGGATAATATTCAGGACTTCGTTCGGTATTCCGACGGCGTTTTCCCCGAAATCTTCTTGAACAATTGGCTGAAATATTTGACATCCTCGTATCCGACACGCCGCGCCACCTCGCTGATCTTGATCGGAGAATCGTCCAGCATCTCCATCGCCCGGCGAATGCGTTCTCGCGTAACAAATTCAATATAAGTCAGACCCGTCTCCCGTTTAAATACTTCGCTAAAATGATTCGGATTCAAATGCACATGCTTCGCGACCTGCTGCAAGGTTACGTTCTTGTCCAGATGGTCGCCGATATACGCTATTGCTCGCTTTATATACGAGACCCTCTCCCCCGCCAGCAGCTCATGGTATTTATCCATCAGCGACTGCAGATGCTTGAACAGCTTCTCCTCCGGCCTTTCCGACATCTCGTGCGAGTCCGTCATCAGCTGTTCAGGCAGCTTCTCCTCGCCTCCGAGTGCCGCCGTTACCCGTTCCAACCAGCGGTGTCCCGAAATAACGATCGAGTCCGTAAAGGCTTGCAGTGAGGCAGGCGTTACGGCCGGGTCAGCAAGCTGAGCTTCGATCATTTGATTCGCCCAATGCCTCAGCTCGATGGCACTGCCGGATTTGAGATGGGAAACGAGCTGCTCCTCCTCCTCTTGCGAGCATATGGTTCTTCCGCCTTTGTTCCCTTTCACATCATCGTAGGTGACATAGTCTTCCTGACCCCGGAAACCTTTGAATGTAAAAGCGAATGACGCCTCGCTATATGATATCTTCAGGTCCCAGAGCGTATGCACGCTCGAGCCGGCGGCGATGAACAGCTTACATTTCAGCTTCCGGCTGATTCTTCCAAGCTCCAGCTTAACTTTATTCATGTCAATGGTTGCATCACTGGATAGGACGATGACCACGTAATCCTTGCGAAGCAGTGTTTCACAATCGAGCAGCTCCGCGGCCATATTGTCCACAGCAAAATGAAGCGCACTTGCGTAATTCGTTGCATCGCCCCAACCGGAAGCCGCAATGATCAGCACTTGGAATACTTTTGCGTTCATGCGGAGCTTCGGCAGCAGCTGAGGGAATTGGGCTATCGAGGCCCCGTCCAGTCCCCCATCCGACAGCAGCTTCTCGAGCAAGCTTCCCCGAAAAGCCGTCTGCTGAATGTAATCCTGCTTTTGGGCATCCCACCGCTTCAGCAGACGCTGCTTCGCCTCCATTGCAGCCTTGATGATTTCGTTCGGGGAGCTCGTCTTCAGCAAATAGTCGCTGACGCCTTCGCGGATCGCTTGCTGTGCATAGGCAAAATCATCATACCCGGTCAAAATAATGATTTCCGTATCCGGAAGCTGCCGCTTCACCTCGGCTGTCAGCTCCAAGCCGTCTTTGCCGGTCATACGGATATCGGTCAGCACGATATGCGGCCGCTCCTCAGGAATGCGCACTAGCGCCTCTTCTGCGGAAGCGGCGGGAGGCAGCAGCTCGAAGCCGAGCTCCTCCCAGTTAATGACGGTGCTGAGACCGGTGCGGATAATCACTTCGTCGTCGACGATTAATATTCTCATGATGCGGATTCCTCCGTTACAGGTATTGTAAACATGACACGCGTGCCGATCCCTTCCGTGCTTTCGATTCGAAGCCCTGCTTCGTGGCCGTAATGAAGCAATAGACGCTGATGCACATTCCGCAGCCCGTAGCTTCCTTGCACGATAACCGTACGGTCATCCGGCGGAGTCAGCCGGTCCCGGATGTCCTGAAGCTTGCCCGGTTCTATGCCGACACCAGTATCCTCGATAACGAACGTCATCAGCATCCCCTGCATAACCGCATGCACATGGATGACGCCTTTCCCTTCCTTTTTTTGGATGCCGTGGATGAGCGCATTTTCAATTAAGGGCTGAAGCAGCAGCTTCAGCATCATATGGCTGTGAAGACTAGGGTCGATAAAGAAGTGTACCTCGAACTTGTCGGGGAAGCGGATGGACTGGATATTCGCATAGTGACGGGCATGAGACACCTCCTGCTCGACAGAGCAGAACTGGGCTCCCTTGTTTAAGCTGAAGCGGAGAAAGTCACTCAGGTTGCCGACCATCTCAGCGGTTTTCATATCTTTGTTCATCAGCGCCATCCAGTGAATCGAAGATAACGTGTTGTATAAAAAGTGCGGGTTGATTTGCGCCTGCAGCGCCTGCATGTCGGCTTCCTTCTTGAGCGATTCGTTGTGCTTCACTTGCCCGGTGAGTCGTTCAATACGTTCGCCCAGCTTGTTATAGCTGCGAACCAGTTGCCCTACCTCGTCCATGGACTCAACGGGATACATTTGCATCGGCTCCTCCGGATCGGTATCCTTCAGAAAATGCGTCAGCATTCGAAGCGGACGGGTTACCCGCTGCACGAAAAAAACGACAAGCGACGCGATGAGCAGCCCTGCGATGCCGACCGCTACCGCCGTAAGGGTGAGCACGTAGCGGTTCTGTGCCTTATACTCAGCCAGCGGAATGACTCCGACCAGCTTCCAGTTCACCCCCGGAACGGTGAGATAGAGGATCGTTTTCTCATCAGGAGGGTCCCCATAGTTGAAGGACCCTGTTATCTGTGTAAGCGGCATCAGCCCCGTCAACACAGATTCGACCGGACCGCGGAACGAAGAGCGGGACCCGCTGGAGAGGATTCCGCCCTTTGGATCTAGCAGCATCGCGTAGCCTTCGCCATTAAGGCCGGATTGCTTGAGCATGCGCTCTACGACGGCTTCGTCCAGGCTGATGACGAGTTTGCCGATTTGCTCAAAATTGTTCGTGCTGCGAATGGGCCGCACTAAAGAAATGACCCGTTTTACACCTGCGGCGGTATGATTCTCATACACGGTTGTCCACCATTTGGAATGCCTGTCGAAATAGCCCGGATCCTCCTTGGTTATATCGGGTAACCCGGACTCGAATATGGTCGTGTTGGATACCGGGTGGGCGATGTATTTGGGGTAAATAGTGATGTCGGAAATATACTTCTTGGAATAAACGAGATTGGATAAAAATTCGATCATTTGCGTCTGTTTGACCGCATTCTCCTCAGCGCTGCTCAAGTACTGCTGCACCTCTTTGTGGCCGATCAGAAACAACGACATGTTCTCGGCATCCTGGACGATAAATTCCAGGTTTGTATCGATTTGTCTTAGAATGCTCATAGCGGATTGCTTCGCATTCTCCTCCGTCACGTTAGAAGCCATCGTAAACGAGAAATAGCCGAGCAGCAGCATGGGAACGAGGATGGAAATAAGCAGAAAAAAGGACAGTTTACGATGAAGAGATCTTCCTAACCAGCGCGTCATATGATTCCCCCATTGTGGACTTTCATTCACTGAACCAGCTCACATATGCCTTAATATATACAAACATTTTTAAATAAAATCAAACTTTTCTTTTGCTTTTTTCGATTCTGGTGTTACTATTTGGACAGATGCAACGTCGAAAAAAAGGAGTGGGTTTGATGACAACCGAAATCAGAATCGTTCGTCCGCAAGAAATGGAGGCAGCTGCCAGGCTTGCTGACGCAACCTTTCGCGACGGGGAACAAAAGTCTATGGCTGAAGCGTTCCCTCTCGTTTTTTCCCGCGAATTGGAGCAGTCGTTTGGCGTGTTCGAAAGCGGCGAGCTTGTTGCTTTCATGGGTGTCGTGCCTGCGATCATCGCGATTGGGGACGCACAGCTTCGCGTTTATTCGCTGGGCTCTGTGTGCACGCACCCGGATCATCGCGGCAAGGGCTATGCCGGACAGCTACTGGAAGCGGTCAAGAAGCATATCGATGCGGCAGGTGCTTCACTGCTGCTCGTCTCCGGGGACCGCTCACTCTACACACGTGCCCGCTGTTACCCGTTCGGGAACGTAACTCACTTTACACTGAATCCGGAGACCGCCGCAGCAATTAACAGCCGGTACCCGAATGAAGCAGGCCATGTAACCGTACGGGAGCTTGCGCAGACCGATTGGTTCAGGATTCATGCTTTAGCCTCTGCACGCACGATCCGTTATGAGCAGAGCTTGTCCGAGCTGGCTCGCATGATGAACGCCGAGTCATTTGCGAGCTGCGTCAAGCTGCGTCACCGCGTATTAGTGGCGGAGGAGCAAGGGACTAACGGCATTGCCGCATTTGCTGTTGTCGCCGTACCGGATGGCCTCGAGCCGAAAAGGGGTCCGCTTGCTATCGAATGGGCCGGATCGGCCCCAATGGTCGCACACCTTCTCGCCGAAGCGGTAGGACGATACGAACTATCAGAGCTGGACGTGCCTGTTTCGCGTTTTGATACCGAACTGGCGCAAGCGCTTCAGGATTCGCCAAGCGCCGAACGTAACAATAGCGTTACACTGTTCGTTGTCAATGCGGAGCGGCTGTTCCGCCAGCTTGCGCCTTATTGGGATGTGCTCAGCCAATCGGTTCGGGTTGAGCCGCTCGAAGCAGGTGCGGTTCGGTTATCGGCCGGCACACATACATTGGAGCTGGATGCCCGTCAGTTCGTCTCGCTCGTTTTCGACGCCGAGCCGCAGCTCGAGGCGGATGCGGACGCGCTCAGGCAGCTGGCCAAGCTGTTTCCGGTGCCGTTCCCTTATGCTTCGGGGCTTAACTACGTTTAACGATCAACAAAAAGATGCCTCTTTGAAGCAAACCGCTCCAAGGAGGCATCTTTCATTGTTAAAACTATCGTATTTATACCATTGCTTGTTACACCAAACGACCGGATTTACGTCTTAGGAAAATAACCAGGCCGATGAAGATCAGCAGCCCGCCGATAACGTTCGGAATGATAGGGCTGCTTTCTCCCGTTTTCGGAAGCATGGCAGGTTTACCGCCTTGGCTTGATGGAAGTACATTGGATTTACCGGACTCTTCACCCGGCTGGTCTGTAGTACTGACAGCCAAATCCTTTACATTGGACTCATTTTCAGCTAAGCCAACATTTTCCCCAACAGGAGTGTCCTCCGCCGGATTGGTGTGAGTTTCATTCGATTCCTCTTCCGAAGCCGGCTGATCCGTTGGTTTTGGCGATTCCATTGGAGTCTTTGAATCCGTTGGTTCAACCGGTTTGGTTGGATCCGCTGGAATCGTTGGCTTGGCCGAATCGGTTGGAGTCGTCGGTTTTGTCGGACTTACAGAATCCGTTGGAGCCGTCGGCTTTGTCGGGTCTGTTGTATCCGTTGAGTCGGTCGGCTCCGCAGGGCTTGTTGGAGTTGTCGGAGTTGTAGGAGTCGTCGGCTCTTTCTTCTCTTCGTTCTCCACAACAATGCCGATATCACTGTTCGTGACCGTCACATGGAACGGCGATGCAGTAAGCACATACCCGACAGGTGCGGCAGTTTCCGTCACTCGATATTCGCTTGGAAGCAGATTGTCGAATAACAACTCACCGTTCGTATTCGTCGTTCCTACAGCAAATTCGGTCCATGTCCCGTTGATCCGTCTTTCCAGCTTAAAGGAGGCTCCGGCAAGCTTGAACGCAGGGTCATCCTTTTTCACTTTCACAACGGTTAACTTGTAGGTCATTGGAGCGACAACGATTTTCTTGTTCCCGACAACGATATCCTTATCACTGTTTGTGATAGTAACATTAACCGGTGAAGCATTAAGAACATATCCTGCAGGTGCGGCAGTTTCCGTTACACGGTAATCACCTGGCTGCAGCTGATCGAATAACCATTTGCCGCTCGCATTCGTCGTACCAACGGCAACGTCCGTCCATGTCCCGCCTGCCAGTCGCTTCAGCTTGAAGGAGGCCCCGGCAAGCTTCAATGCGGCATTGTCTTCGTCCACTTTCTCGATGGTAAGTTTACGATCGGCCGGCAGTGGGACTTTCCCGTTTTCGACTTTAAGCGTCTTGTCGCCATCGCTCAACAGAACGGTAAAATTGAGCGGTATCGCATTCAGTACATAACCGGCTGGTGAAGCGGTCTCGGTCAGCCTGTACGTGCCGGACAGGAGCTTGTCGAATACGACTTCTCCGCTTGCGTTGGTAGTTTTGGTACCGCGGTCCTCCCAAATACTGCCCTTTAGCCGCTCCAGCTTGAAGGTGGCTCCCGGAAGCTTCAGAGCGGCATTGTCAACATCCACTTTGATAACGGTTAGCTTCCGGTTAATCCCGCTTCCCGTTCCTCCGCCGGAGGAGAAGGAAACGACAACCTCATCCTCAACGGATTTCGTAACTTCAACGGCGTTCTCGCCTTTGAAAACAATTTCGTTGGACACGACTTCTCCATGTGCCGCATCAATCAATGATTCGTACTCAAGGATATACGCCGTATCGATGGGTTGATTGAACTTGAGCTCAAACGTTTGAGTTCCTGTTTGGGTATCCGTTTGAATCTTAAGCTCATAGGCCGAAGCCGGCAGCTCCGCCCCCTTGGTTACAGTACCGTTCGCCGCGATGCTGGTAGCGTACAGCTTGAAGGTATTTTCAAGCAGAAGCTGGTTGGCGCTTGGTTTGTCAACCACCCGGGCCTGCTGCACATAAGAGAGACCTCGGTTAATATGTACGGTCCACTTGATATTGGAACCGTTCTGTGTGCCTGACTTGAATACATACTCGCCGCCGTGAGGAACCGTTACATCGGCAGTCAAATCTTTCCCTACCTGTACGGACCCGTTCATCAGCTTGCCGGCGTTATATATCTTCGAATCGTTAATTAACGCCCCGTTGTACGTGGTTTTAAAGGTCAAGAAGTACGGGGTGCTAATCGGTCCCAAGCCGATGTCGACCTTCGTATCAGTGCTGTTATTGGTCAACCCAGCCACTGGATTGCTTTTGTCGACAGCGTAAGCGCCGTTTGATTGAATTGTCATCGGATAGATTTCAATTGAATTGGCCACCAGCTTCTGCCCTTGGAGCAGCTCATCCGTAATGATGGCGTCGGGAATATTCATGCTGTTGTAGTTTACCCCGACTTCCCAAGTAACTTCTTTGTTTTGGACGTTATACTGGCCCTTCTTAAACCCGTTATTCTGCACGTTCGCTACAGGGCTGCAGTTCCGAGTCACGGATTTGTACGTGCTGTTATACGCTTCGTGCCCCGTCCACTCTACTTTGGCCTGATTGGTGAAGCTGGTGATGCCGCCGGCCAAATCAACATATTTCGTCTTGTAAACCACCGTATACTTATCGGCGATCGGATTCGAAAACGTAATCGTGAACGGTTCGTTGAGTCCGGGATTATAAACGACCTGATAAACCGACGGATTAACTATCGTATTGCCCGCGTCGCGAATTTCCAGCGTTCCCGGGAGTAACTCCAGATTGGCGCCCGGCATATTAGAAAGCTTGACCCCTGCCGGCAAATCATTGATACCGCCATGGAGCTTGATTTCCCAGCCGATCGTTTGCGCTGCGTAATCGATCGGTCCGCAGGCGTTCTCGATAACCAGCGGCTGAATCGGCCTTGTACCTACAACACCCGGTCCATGATTAAGCTCGGTGACTTTGTTGGAGATCGTTACGGGTTCTTTCACCGGGTCAATCGAGCGCGTTTGATAAATGATCTTGTAAGCAGACTGGATCGGGGCATTGGCGAAGGTCAGCTTAAAGCCATGCAGGTTCTCCTCTGCTTCCGGATCGTTTTCGGCAATGGGATCCACGGTGTAATGCGTATTAGCTGTCAATGGAGCACCGTTCGTCGCATTCCCGCTGCCGTTCAAGGTTACAGGAAACACTTGGATCGTACCCGGTACGAGCTCTTGCGACGTATTGAATAAGTCAATCAGTTCAGGAACGGTAACTTCCGTTTCGTCGTAATTGTACTCGATCTCCCAGGTGATTCGCTGCGTTTCCCTATCATACTCACTTGACTTTTTGGCTAAATGACTACCTCTCTGTACCGTAACTGGAGCCGTACTGCTGACGCCGCTTGGGTTACCGTTATGAGAGAAGGTTGCCGTGTTGTTGAAGGTAAGCTTTTGCAGGTCGACAATATCCGTAGAATAGGCAACGCGGTAAGCCTTCGCAATATTCCCCAGGGTTACCGTAAAATCTTTGTTGCCGGCCGTCTTTCCGATCGTGTAGTCGTTCGGGTTGACTTCAGCTCCTTGGATAACGGTACCGTCCAGCTTCACATCCAATTCGAAGACTTTCATCGAATTCGGTACCAGCGTCAGTCCGTCAGGGAGCTCGTCCGTCACGACCGCTCCGTATACAACGTCCGTCACTTTATTGACGTCAACGGTCCAGTCGATCGTTTTTGCGTTGTACGAACCTGGCTTGGCAGAACCTTTTTTCTCAATGGTACTGCCTACATTCGGTTTAAAATGCATCGTAAAGGCAAAGAAGGTATTGCCTTTTACATCAAATACGATCTGCTGTGTGACATCGTTGTGGAATTTGGTCTTGTCGAATTCCGCTTCAAACCAAAGGGAGCCTTGAATGTTTTCCAGCTCTTCGATTTGGTTGTTAAACGTCATGACCGCTTGATTCGTCAGATGATTGACGACAAAGCTGCCTACACTGCCTTCTCCCGTTTCCAGCGGGAAGTTCAAGCTTCCGGAGAACAGCTTAAACTGCTCCGGCAGTTGAAACCTGAAGGTGTCACCGGCTGTATAAGCATGGCCGTTCGGCAGTGCCCAATCGTAGTCCAGTCTAACCTTTGCGTTCTGCTCCCAATCGATGTTCAGCAGCGCGACCTGCGGATCGTCATACACGGACACGGTTACGGATTGATGCTGGTCCGTAATCGTTACCTTCAAATTTTTGAGTATGTTCTCCGTAATTTCCGCACCGGCGGCGTGAGCCGCGGGCAGCAGGACAGGCCCGAACAACGTTTGCAGCATGAACAGAATGGTGAGCACGAGCGTACCCACAGGATTCCCTTTCCGTTTCAAAAGCTCTTTCCCTCCGTTCGGTCAATCTCCTACCAGAATATTACGTCTTTTTATCTGACTATACTTTGGCGTTCCCCTCCCTTTCCACTCGCTTTCAAAGCTTCCTTACGTCATTCTCTAAGATGCCAATGTAGATTGTACCCAACGCATCTCTACAAGATCTCTACAATGAATAAAAAATGTCAAAAAAGGAAAAGAAAAAGCCGTTTCTTTTCAAGAAGAAAAAAAACGGCACGTCTATTAAATCGCATATTTAGCTGGCGATCTCAACTCCATACTGCACATTCTCAATGATTTTTCCTTTAATAATCAAGCGGTGTGTACCCGTATCCACCGGATGGCACGTTACAAGCGTAATTTCCCTCTCCGTTCCCTTCGGCTCCAGAACCCAAACCTCATGCGGTTCAACGTACAGCTTCTCCGTAATCTGATAGCGGAATGTCTCTTTTCCGTTGTCGACATCGATGGCGTCGCCGGGTGCGAGTTCGTCCAGCCGATTGAAATTACGGCCAAAGGTACGGTTACGATGGCCGGCAACAGCGAAATTGCCGATTTCACCGACATTGCCGGTATTTTCAATGCTGGCAGCCGTCGTTCTCAAATTTTCCGGGCTCGCCCCCTTTAAGATGGGAAGCTTCAAATCGATCTTGTCGACATACAGCAAACCGACCATGTTCTCGCTTAACGGAACCCGTTCGCGTTTCGATGCGGGAGCGTCGGAAACGGTAGTACCGGTTGCATCATCCCCGAGCGGTGAAACAGCTTCACTTGGTTCCAGAGAAGAGTCCTCGACATTCTTAATCGTTTCAAAGGCGTTCTGCCACTCTTGAATCAGAGCTTGCTGTTGACGATCATGATATGTTTCCACAATACTTGGAAAAGCAATGATGAATACACCTGCACCAATAAGAAGCGCAGACAATACGTTTCTTTTCATGGGTACCTTCCCGCAATCATTTGATTTGGAGTATGGACTCGCGAAGTTCGGGCATCAGCGTTTGGGCGGTGCCTGGTCTATGATCCCCTTAATGGGAAACTGAAACAATGCTGCAAACCCTCTTGCACATATTAGCGCCTCTTTGTACAAATTCCATTCTCCGACCACTAATTCGTGGGTCCGCCCGTTAGAGGTAACACCTTCCAAGGTGACAGCAAACCTCCCATGCCGGTTCATTATCGTTATGCTGTTTAGCTTAATAAAATGGGCAATATTCACCATAATCTTATCACAACTTCGCATTAGGTAATGGAATGGAAACTTACTTTTCCACTGTTACAAGCTTAGTACAATGTCATGCATCCATAGAATCATGCTTCGTTTTTTTGTAGCGCTCCAGCCACAGCTCCATATTCTGATGGTCCATTGGTTTGCCGTAGTAATATCCCTGCATCACATAACAGCCGAGCTGTGTCAGGAAATCGATATGCTCCTGATGCTCGACGCCTTCGGCGATCACATCAAGCTTGAGATTTTCGGCCATTAGGATAATCGCATGAATAATAGCCCTTTTGCTTGGTGTATTCAGATCGTTCGTAAACAACCGGTCCAGCTTCAATGCATCAATCGGGAGGCGATCCAGCAGCCCGATGGAAGAATATCCGGTACCAAAGTCATCCATGGAAACCCTAACCCCAAGGTTCCGTAGGCTTTGAAGCTGGCGTATGATGTCGTTGATATCGAAAAATACCATCGACTCGGTAATTTCCAATTCGAGATACCGCGGCTCAAGGCCTACCGTATTCAATGTGTGCTCGATCATTTCCGCCAAGCTGTCGGAGTGGAATAGACGCACCGAGAGATTCACGGATACCGGCTGCAGAATTCCTTGCGACTGCCATTCTTTCATTTGCTGACATGCCACTTCCAGCGTCCACCTGGTCATGGGAACGATAAGTCCCGTCTCCTCCGCAATCGGAATGAACTCTCCCGGCGAAATAAGACCCAATCTCGGATGCTGCCAGCGAATCAGCGCTTCGAACCCGTATAATCGGTTCGTTCTCACATCCCACTTCGGCTGATAAACGATATAGAATTGCCTATGTTCCAGCGCTTGCTGCAAATCCTTTTCTAATTCCATCCTGCGGACCTCTTGGAAGCCCATTTCCTCCGTGTAAACGCAATACTGGTTTTTTCCAAGTCCTTTGGCTTTATACATCGCCGTGTCAGCGGTCTTGAGCAGATGCAGCTTGTCGGATTCCTGAATCGTGCCGATGCTGATTCCGATGCTTCCCGTAACATAAAGCTCATTTCCATCGATATAATATACTTGCTTTATGCTTTTCAGGATTTTGTCAGCTACAATCTCCGCCCGCTCCTGATTGCAGTTCTTTACGATAATCAAGAATTCATCCCCGCCGATTCGGAATGCAACCTGGTCTGTGCGAATAAATTCCCTCAATCGGGAACCAACCTCTTGAACAAGCAAATCCCCGATATTATGCCCTAAGGTATCATTGATAGCTTTGAACCGGTCGAGGTCCAGGAAGAGAATGCCTATCGTTTCGTTCCCATTATGCATAGCAAAAAAACGGTTCATCTCATTACGGTTCGGCAGACCGGTGATAGTGTCCTGATAGGCCATTCGTTCAAGAACATGCCTGTCAAAATAGATGGCACCCCAAGAAATGAAAAAAATGATAAATACAGTAACCGTTACACCATATAACAAGAAGATGTCAACGGAAGGGGCTTGCTCCATCATCCCGTCGTGTCCATGAAACTGGGCCGCCTTCATCCCCGTATAGTGCATCCCGCAGATAGCAAAACCCATTATTATAGAAGACAGCCACTTAAGCCAACTCGCCGACGGTTGACTGCGAAAGCGTAGAAACAAAAACAGCGCGGCATAAGAAGCTGCAAAAGCGATGATCGCCGAGGCGGTCCAAAGCTTCTTGTCGTAAGACAGGTCGACAGTCATGATCATAGCTTCCATTCCCATGTAGTGCATGGTGACAATTCCGGCACCCATGATCAGACCGCCTACGGCAATTTTAACCCAATTGATGTTTTTGGGCATGGTGATATAGAAGGCTATGAACGAGGAGATGACACTGGCCAGCATGGAAAGTAAAGTAAGCCATATATTGTATTCCACCGTTGCGTGAAGATGGAAAGCCAGCATGCCGACGAAGTGCATGGACCATACGCCGTTACCCATAACAAACGCCCCTGCGAGCAGCCAAAAAAATTGGCTTCTTCCGTGGGCATGCGAAATCTTCGCGGTTATGTTCAAAGCGGAATAGGATGCCAAGATCGCAATCACTACCGATAAAGCGACTATATAATAATTGTAACTGCCCTCGATGTGCATATCATTCACTCCTGCTGTTGTACGACAATCACAACAGTTGATCCCATCTATTCCAGTTCTTGAGGCATGTCTGACGGTTTCATTTATTATGCCATAGTCACCTCTACAATTTCTCGACAATCTTCCATAGCGAAAAATACTAGAAATATTAGAAACTCGGAGTGTACAATAGGGCAAGGGTATATGATGAGCCTTTCCAGGATACGAATCCCGGGTAATTTCAGTTCAGGCTAACTAAACTTGCACATTTTATATGACTGGGGTAATGATGTTCTTATGAGAAGGAAGATGGTGCTGATCATCACCGTTTTTATTATCGGAATCACGGCATTGCGTTTGTCTGTGGTCAGTCTGCAGCAGCCGGTGATTCATCCGAAAGTGGAGCGAGGAGTCCTCGACCTTCGAGGCTGGACGCTTCCGAAAGACCGAACTATCGTTCTAGACGGCGAGTGGGAATTTTACCCCAATCGGATTGTCAGTTCTGTGGAGGAAGCTTCACGGGAACAAGTGCACCAAGGGAATAATTCATATATTGCTGTGCCCGGCGCGTGGGATGCCTATTTTGATAAGGCACGTTCAGAGATTACTTCGTTTCGTTACGGCACTTATCGACTTCGTATTCTGCTGGATGAGCATGAAGAAAATTCCTATAGTATCCGAACGAATGGGATTAAAAATGCTTCGGCTGTTTATGTAAACGGAAAGCTGGCGGGTGGTACAGGCCTTCCTGCAGAGGCCCCCGACTCCTACGAGGCCCGTAGAATTCCCTATACCGTAACCTTGCCGAGAGATAGCAGCAGCTTAGACATATGGATCCCCGTTTCCAACCATGCGGGCGAAGGTGGAATCGTCAAATCCATCCGATTCGGAACTCAGGAAGCCGTCGAGCACCGAACCCTACTCTCTGTTACCCTTCAGCTGCTGCTGAGTGTTGTCTTATTCGTACACGCATCGTATGCGCTGATGCTCTATTTTCTTGGTGCCGGAAATCGAGGGCTGAATTACTTCGCACTAACCATCTTTTGTGCTCTGATAAGCGTTATAGCGGCAGACGACAGGCTGCTTTTTCTTTGGTTTCCTCAATCGTTCGAGGTAACCGTTAAGATTACGCTGCTTTCTTATATTGGTGTAATGGCCTTCCTGCCCCCGCTGTTTAAGAATATGTTCCCGGAACACGGAAATATCCCGGCGGTCCGTTGGTTTTCTATTTTTTGCGCAGCTTATGCCGGCTTTGTCGCCTTGTTCCCATCCAAACTCACGCTGCCTACAATGAGCAGCTTATTAGTTGCTGTGCTGGTTCTATCCGTCGTCGTCTCAAGCAGTATTCTTCGGGCCGCCGTCAGAAAACAAGAGGACGTTATTTATTTGCTGATATGCTGCACCAGTCTTGGAATGAATATTTTCTGGACCCTATTCAGTCCCAGAATTTTTTCTTACGAACTCATGCATTATCCGTTCGACCTAATTTTCACGGTGCTGGCCTTTGCCGCCTTCTGGTTTAAACGCTTCTTCCGCTCTGTTGCCCGTACGAAGGAGCTTGCCGAAGAGCTTAAGCAGGCAAACGAAGTGAAAGACGAATTTTTGGCCAATACGTCACATGAATTGCGTAATCCGCTTCATGGTATTATCAACATTGCCCAAAATCTGCTGGACGATCCGAATCACCCTGTCCATGAAGCGCAAAAAACTAGATTGGAATTGCAGGTCTCGGTCGCCCGGCGCATGTCCCTGATGGTAGATGATTTGCTGGATATTGTACGTTTGAAGGACAGAGCCCTTCAATTACGCTTGGGGAATGTAAGGGTTCAATCTGTTGTTTCCGGAACGGTTGAGATGATTCGGTTCCTGCTTGAAGGCAAGCCCATTACATTAATAGTGGATATACCGGATCGCTTTCCCTCTGTCAAGGCAGATGAGCACCGGCTCACGCAAATTATGTTTAATCTGCTGCATAATGCCGTTAAATTTACCGATGAAGGAAGGATTACGATCCGCGCCGATCTTGTAAACGGAATGGCACGGATCCAAATCAGCGATACGGGAATCGGCATGGACGAAGATACGCAGCAGCGTGTGTTTCTTCCTTATGAACAGGGGAATACAAATACGTCCTCCTATGGCGGTTTCGGGCTTGGGTTAAGCATTTGCAAGCAGCTTGTCGAACTCCAGAGCGGAGAGCTGCATGTGACATCAATCCTTGGTGAAGGCTCGACCTTCATGTTTACAATTCCTTTGTCCGGGGAAGATGAGCAGACAAATCGCTTGGAATATATCCCGCAATTCCTTATGGATGAGTCGGCCGCTGCCGCAGAGGCTTCTCCGGAACACGGAGGGATGACGGAGACTCTCATTCGAAACTGGCCTAAGATCATGGTAATTGACGATGATCCTGTGAACTTACAAATCATGTCGGATATGCTTGGCGGACAGCATTATGAGGTCAGTACCGCTCTTAGCGGCGCAGAGGCATTGGCCAACCTGGAGCAGGCTGATTTTGATTTATTGATTATGGATGCGATGATGCCGCACATGTCCGGGTACGAGCTGGCCCGAATCATTCGGGAACGATACTCGGCTTCCGAGCTTCCTATTTTGTTGTTAACAGCGCGCAGCCGACCGGAAGATATCCAAGCGGGCTTCCAATCGGGGGCCAACGACTATGTGACCAAACCGGTAAGCTCACTGGAATTGAAGTCCCGTGTTCGTGCATGGACAGAGCTTAAAATTTCGATAGAAGAGCGGTTACGGATTGAGGCCGCATGGCTGCAAGCCCAGATTCAGCCCCATTTTCTCTATAACACCATTAACACCATTTCCGCTCTAGGAACAATAGATATCTCCAGAATGCAGGCGTTGTTGGAGCATTTCAGCAACTATTTGAGGACTAGCTTTGACTTTCACAATACCGACAGCGTGGTTTCCGTTAAACGTGAGCTTGAGCTTGTTCAAAGTTACTTGTATATTGAAAAAGAGCGTTTCGGGGAGCGGCTTGAGGTTCAGTGGATGCTTGAGGATGAACTGTATTTTCAAGTGCCTCCGCTTTCTATCCAGACGTTAGTGGAAAATGCGGTTAGACATGGATTATTAACCCGTTCCTCTGGAGGGATAGTATCCATCCAAATAGCCCGTCACGATAATGATATAAATATCTCGGTTCGCGACAATGGTGTAGGAATGGATACCGACCAGATGAGAAAAGCGCTCGATTCCCCGACAAGCGATCAGGGTGGAATTGGACTTCGCAATACGAACCGGCGCCTTAAACAGCTGTACGGCAGAGGACTGGAGATAGAGAGCAAGCTGAATCAAGGTACGACCGTAACCTTTAGAATACCAAAATAAGGAATGAACCTCAAAGGTTCATTCCTTATTGCTCTTCCACTGCTGATACCAATTTGTGATGGCATGGCTGGGCATTGCGCCAAGATCCTCCCACAATACGTTCAGGAGCTGCTCATATTGGCGATGTACCGATTGGGACTGACCCATATCGGCATATAACTTCATCAAGGCAAAGTGCGCCTCCTCCGTTTGGGGATGACGCCGAGTTACTTCTGCATACTTCTCTATGGCCTGGTCATACATAGTGCAGGAAGCATACCAGGAGGCAAGCTGCAGGACGGTTCGAATCCATAACATCTTCAGCCGGTGCCGTTCCCCTTCAATCCACCAATAATCGCATTCTTCCAGGTAATCTCCCTTATATAAGCTTATGGACTGCTCATGCTCTTGGATGGTTTCCGCAGTAATCGGCACATTGGCACCGATTCGCCCTTCCCATTCCTCCACATCCAATGTGACATCCCGGAGGGACAGCATGTAGCCCTCCGACGTGCTAGCTATTTCCAGATGATGTGCAAACGGCTCTAATGTCTTGCGGATATGATAGATTGCCGTATAGAGCTGGGAATTCGCGCGATTCGGCTCGAAGCCCTGCCAGAGCAGATCGGCAAGGGTTGTCTTACGTATGATCTGACCTCGATGCTGAAGCAAATAAACAAACAGCTCTTGAGCCTTTGTTGTTCGCCACCGTAATGGTGAAAGCTGCCCCGGTTTTTCCTCGATCAGCAGCTGTTGGAGCATGGTTACTCGCAGCCCGGCTTTGTTACGATGTAACGGCGCAGTTGCCTCGCGGAGACGCTCTTCTACACGCTGCAGGGTTTTGACTAACCGCTCCCTCTTAACGGGCTTCAATAAATAATCCAAAGCATTCAACTCAAAAGCCGAAATGGCGAATTGGTCATAGGCGGTTACAAATACAATATGTAAATGGGGATTCCATTCTAAGGCTTGCTCAGCCCATTCAAGTCCGCTTATCTCAGGGATATGGATATCCAAAAAGACAACTTGAAGACTGTCATTCTTCATTGCGAATTGTTTAGCTTCAAAGGGGTTGGTGAATTTACCCATAATTTCAATCGGACCATAGCCGCTGTTTATCAGCTGATATTCCAAGTAGCTCAAGGCTAAATTCTCGTCATCCACCAGTATTACTTTCATAATTACTCCTTATTACCCAATATTTTATCCTGTATTCCTATTCCAATTATATCAATTCTTGAAGAAAGTGGATATATAGCTGGAACGGAACCTACAGTAAACATTGGCTGATTGGAGGTTTAGTGATTTTTCTTAACTTGTGTAACTACAAAGAGTAATGGGATATAACCGTAAATGAAATACAACCCGACAGTCTGATAGCTTTCGGAAAACCAATGAATCCTATCGCTATCCTTCACCCAAATCGTTAACACCAGGATCCCGGCAAGAATCCCAAGCAAGCTTAAACGAGGTCTGATTCGCAAAGAGTTTTTCATAACACGGCATGCTACCCATATACTTAAAGAAATATTGGCAATGATTTTGATGATCCAAACGGAAATAGCTAAGTATTCTAATCTTTGTAGTACGGGCACTTCAAATATCATGATCATACTCAACGTTGGCCAAATAATTTTGCGAAGCTGGCCTTCGCTAAAATACATAAACGTAAGCGTAAGAATAACCAAGTACAGACCCGTTGTAAACAATACTGCGAAATGGGCCCACTTTTGAGACTTTTCAGGTGTACGGATGAATGGATAAAATAGGAGAAGAGCTTCAATTCCCATGAATTGAAACAACATGCTTTTGGTTGAATGCATAATATCGATTATCGAATGGTTAAAAAGAGGCAGCAGGTTTTGAGGGTGTGCATAAGGTAAAACCAGCAGTATCTGGGGAATGATAAAAAAAATCGTAAGCATCAGCCCCCAAAAACTGAGTGCGGCAACCGATCGAAATCCACCGGAAACGGTATAGTAGATTAACGCTGCAATTAAAATACTTAAGGGCCAAACCTTCATTACCGGAAATACCCACACTTGAATAACATGCAAATAGGTGCGAAACTCGATAAAGGCACTACTAAAAAAATAGACGGCTAGCCCCAGGTTCAACAAAAATCCCAACAGCTTACCGAAGCAAGCTTGATGAATGGATGTGACGTCCAAACCTTGATGGGATGACATAATTTTATATATCATCCATATTACGATATGTATGCTCCCCCCCATCAAAAGCACGGAAATCCAAGAATTATATCCTGCATGCTTCATCAATTCTTTTTGAAAGCTGAGAACTCCTACCCCAACCATACTGACATACAGAACCGTAAAAATGAGGTATGGAGATATCAAGTGTCTTTCTTGAACGCCATTGCTCACAGCAGAAAATACCCCCCGGTTTATTTCATAACTAACAGAATTCAATGGATCATTCGCCTGTACCGGTATTTACAATTTTTACTTCAACACTTACGTTGGTTGTGAGCTCGGAGTAGATCTCGTTGTAATGCTCAGCATTCCATTGTGTTGACCTGCTCCGGATGAAATCCCCCAAACCAATCGGATCCACATGGTTTTTCTTGCAGAATGATAGAAGCGCGCTGGCTTTGCTTTGAAAAAATAAACCCATGTTTTTTTCAAGCTCCAACAGCGTCTCTTGGGACATCAGATCGATCCTGCTTGTAATATCCGTTACACTCACCTGCATCCTGAGATGAATGGATACAGTCGGAACCAAGTTTGTTGAGTTTATGCTATATTTCGCTTTGGAGTGAATACTGTTCACTAGAATAAATTCGTTCGGCTTTGAATCCGCTAGGATACTTTCGAGCGGAACCATATAGCTTCCGCCCTTCGAGTCTTCGATCAGCATCTTTAACAAGAAAGTATCTTTAATGTCGATTTCGGCAGCCTTTTTATCATTTCGAAACAACACTAATCCGTCGATCTTCACGTTTCCCCGCTCCACTGTAACCCGCGGCAAAAACATGTCACGGCCTTCACCGTAAAAGTTAAATAAAGAGGTATGCAGGTTGGATGATGGTACATTCCCGGACTTCATGTTTTGCTCAATCATATCCGATAAAAAATACGGCTTCTTGGATTTGCGGATGATTTCCATCAGTTCCGAAGCGTCACGATCCGCGACGGCAAGCTGAAGCCGCGATGAGATTTTCGGATCTCGAATTAAGCTTTCAAGCTCATTGGATACTCCATTTTCCGAAAAATGCTTGCCGAACAGTACCATCCTTAGTTGACCATACTCAATGGGCTGTGGCGTTTTCGTATTTAATCTCGGAACCGTATCATAAATGGAATTTGATTCCGTGTCCAATAGCTGCAGGTCCGGCTGCCCCTTTTCCATATATCTGGAAACCAGTACCGTGCTTTTAACTCCGGTCCTTGAGGTGTCGAAACCAATGGTTTGAATAAGTTCAATCTTATTCACAATATTATTTGGGGTACAAGCGGTTAAGCCGATACTTAAAAATACGATCAATAGCAGCCTTATTACACGGTAGAACATGGCTCCCTCAACTTCATTCTTCATCGAAATCATTACTCGTCTTAACAGAATCAGGCGTATATCTATGGATTGTCTTCGGCCTTAGATAGCTGGGTCTTTTATTTAGAAATTGATAAGAAGACCGTATAAAGCTGTCTTCGAAGTCTCTGAATCTAAGTGGAGCAATCGGAACCGAATAAGGAGAACCCAGTGATTGTAAGCGCGTGATATGAACAAGCAGAAACCCAATTCCGATAAACATCCCTAATCCTCCCCATATGGCGGAGAGAATAATGATCGGAAAGCGCAAAAAGCGTATTGTATTCGACATTTTATATATGGGTGTCGCAAAGGAGGCTAAGGCTGATGAGGCGACAATAATAATTAAAATATTGCTCGTTAGGGCTGCTTCGACCGCAGCTTGTCCGATGACAATACCTCCGACGATACCGAGTGTTTGGCCAATCTTGGTTGGCAGCCTAGCTCCTGCTTCGCGAAGAAACTCGATCGTAATTTCTAAGAAAAGCACCTCGATAAAGGGAGGAAACGGAACGTTTTGTCTGGAGAAAATGAGCGGACCCAGCAAATCCTTCGGAATTACCTCATAATGATACGTTGTAATGGCAACATACATGGATGTCGCAAATAGTGAAAAGATAACTCCAAAAAATCGAATCAATCTGAAAAACGAGCCTAATATCCAAGGAAGATAGTAGTCTTCAGGGGAAATGAAAAAATCAAATAAAGTAGAGGGTCCCGTTACAAAATACGGAGAACCGTCACTAATGATGGCAACTTGACCGCTAATCAAAGCGTAAACCACCCGGTCTCTGCGCTCAGTGGATAGAAATAATGGAAATGGGGTTAAGGAATTATCGGACATGATTTGATCCAACTGGGTGGAATCAAATACGACCTCGAAATCAATATCCGATAGCCTTTGTTCAACGATCCCGATATACCTTTCGTTGGCCACTCCATCGATATAGACTACGGCCACTTTGGTTTGAGAAATGCTTCCTATGGTAAATTCTTTAACGATCAAGTTCGGGATATTGATTTGATCTCTTAATAAACGAATGTTCGTATCGATGTCTTCCACAAAACCGACCTTAGGGCCGACAACGCTAAACTCATTTTCCGTATCGTTATTTGTTCGCATTCCTTGTTTGCTCGAAACGTTAATTAACGCGAACGCAGCATCATTTTCGTGAAGTCGAACAAGAGCAAACCCCTTGAGCAGCTTCGACTGAATGCGCGAGACCTTGTCGGTAATTTCTATATTTTCGATGGGAATCCAAGACTTGATCTCGTCAAGAGTCTTATATTCAGAATCCAAGGAGCGGGTTTGCAGAGTGTGAATTACATGCTGTTGCAGCAACTTTTGGTCGATTAGCGTTTTGTAATAGGAGATGCTGATCGGTTGATTTGGCATAGAAATTTTTGTACTAATGAAATCGCCGGATCGGGCGGACATCTTCAATAATTCGTTAATGTCATTAAATTTACTTTTCAAATCCGATTTTGCGGTTCCGGCTCTTTTTTGCTTCATGAACTCCGTCTCCAGATGTAAGGTGGGATCATGTAAGTATTTTCTTGTATTTAATCCACTTTTATACATTTTTTTCGCAAAACGATATGACCTCATGATAGTCTCCCCTTCTTGCTTCTCTCCTTTTTTGCGACCCGGGAACTTTCGACAATTCCCACCCATTTACAATACCGTTGATACAATATCATAATAGATGTTGGGTGCCCATAAATTTCCAAGGAGTGAATCGTTAATGTCTAAGAAGATCCTTATTTTGACGGGAGACGCAGCGGAGGTATTAGAGGTGTATTACCCCTATTTCCGGGTGCTGGAGGAAGGCTATGAAGCGGTTATTGCCGCTCCGGCGAAGAAGGTGCTGAATACCGTTGTTCACGATTTCGTGGAGGGCTGGGAGACGTATACGGAAAAACCGGCGCATTTGCTGCCTGCTCATATCGCCTTCGCAGATGTGAACCCGGCCGATTATGCGGGATTGATCATCCCTGGAGGAAGGGCACCGGAGTACATCCGCAACCATGCGGAGCTTCCGCGAATTCTTAGCCACTTCCTGGAGGAGAACAAGCCGGTCGGGGCGATATGCCATGCGGCTCAGGTGTTTTCCGCCTTGCAGGATACCCGGTATTTTGAAGGCAAGACAATGACGGCTTATACGGCCTGCCGCCATGACGTAGAGAGGCTCGGCGCGGTATACGGCCCGGAAGCCTTGCATGTGGACGGCCAATTGGTCACCGGCCATGCTTGGCCGGATTTGCCCGGCTTCATGCGGGAGTTTTTCAAGCTGCTCCAATAAAACTGACAATAAAGTATGAAAAGAGGAGGCTCCCCAAGTGGAACAGCCTCCTCTTTGCTATTATTCTTCCATCCTCTTCCTCGCAAGGATTGCGTGGATGTCCCGAAGTAGATACAAAGCTGCTTCCGTTCGGATATGCTTGCCGGTCTGCGCTTGAACCTCATGTAGAAAGGCTTCCGTTTGACCGGTATCTAATTTCTGAATGAGACTGTTAGCAATCCCCGTATTGTCAATCCAGGACCTTTCAGTGAATTCGTCGATCAATGTCTTTAGTGAACTTACATCGGCATATGTAGAGAACGTTACTGAAGTATCCTGCATATTCCCGGCAGCATCGCTGACGTTTACCCTAAACGTATGGGAGCCTAAGGGCAGCGTGTACAGTGGAACAGCGGATCCCTGCTCCACAGTCACACCGTCCAGGTACGCGATCGTTTTGTCGGGCGCCACGCCGGACATCGCATCGGCTGTTGCCCAGGATAGTGTCAAGGTTTCCGAGTCCGCATAGGCTCTGGCAGCAGGCTGAGCGACGGATAGCACCGGGACCCCGTTATCCAGCTTGAAGCTTAGGGATTGAGCGGCTTCTCTGTTCCCCGACAAATCAACAGAACGATATAACATCGTGTATTGGCCATCCTGGCTGAACGTGATGGGGCCGGTATAAGTCGCCCATGTCCCGCCGCCATCCGTGCTATACACGCTGTTTGTCACACTGGAACCCTCATCAGAGGCATGCAGGGCAACCGTCACGGGGGTAGTATACCACCCGTTCGTACCGTCAGGCGTCGCCGGCGTCATCGAAGCCGTGGTCACGGGGGCGGTCCGGTCTATCAGCGTAAATTTGATGTCGTCAAACCAAAATTCGCTGAAGCCGCCCACATAGAAGCCCACCGTTCCTGACGGATTGTGTTTGGGATCCATTCCCTCCAGCTTCAGTTCGCCATTCACAAACACCCGAATTGAGGCCCCATCGACACTTATTCGAACCTGATATTCTGTATTCGGGCTCAAATCCTCATAAGCTAAATTTTTTGATTGCAGCACAGCCCATGCCGCATTGTAGAGAATCCACTGGGAAGTGCCGTCCGCATATTTCCGGTATCCGATCTTGCCCGAGCTGCCGGAGGCGGAACGGTCATAGACGTAGAAGGTTCCCAGGTCTGGCATCGCTGCAGGCGTCCTCAGCTTGAAATTTAGATCATAGCTGGTAAAAACCTTCGGATGAAGCGCGGAGGCTCCCTTTACGATTTTGTACATCTTATTGCCGTTCACCGTAACAACGCTGCGATTCGGATCGACCGGCCACCCGTTCGCTCCCGAATCAAAATCAGTATAGTGTAAAATGTCCGATACCAGGATCCGGACGGTAGCTGTCGCTTCCTGATTGGCAGCTGATGTAACGATGATCTCGGTCTCCCCTTTCGCAAGAGCGGTTATCGTACCCTCCGCATCGACAGTGGCAACCTCCGGATGGATGGAATGCCAGAGGAGGGAACGGTTGGAAGCATCTGAAGGATCGAATTGGACCTGGAGCTTCTGCCGTTCGTCTACTACCATGTTGATGCTGCTCCTATCCAGCAGCAAGCCGGCAACCTCTGTCGTGGGAACGGAGAACTTGATATCGTCGAACATGAGATAGCTGAAGCCGCCGGCATAGAATCCGACCTTACCGGAAGCATTGAATGTCGGGTCGGAGGCCTTCAGCTTAAGCTTGCCGTTGGCGTAAACACTGATCTCCGCCCCCTTGACGATCATCTTAATGTGGTAGACAGTATCCGGGAGAAGATCCTGGGTGGTAAGCGTGTTCTGCTTAACCGTACCCCAAGCCGCATTATAAAGAATCCAAGAGGAGGTACCGTCCGCGAACTTCCGGTATCCGATTCTGCCGCCGCTGCCGCTCGGATTCAGCCTGTCGAACACATAGAATGTGGCTAATTCCGGAATTTCAGCCGGGGTCTTCAGCGTGAAGGTCAGCTCATAATCGCTGAAGTCGTTCTCATTCAGTGCAGTAGCACCCTTCAGAAGTTTATACATATGGTTGCCTCCGTCAACCTCGACGATACTCCGATTCGGATCACTCGGCCATCCGTTCCGTCCGTTCTCAAAATCCGTATAATCCATGATTCCATCGCCGACCTCGACGGTAACGATCACCTCATCCTGTAAGATCGGGTTGTCGGCAGAGACCGCTGTGACGATCGCGCTCCCCAGATTGATTCCTTTCAGCTTGCCGTCCTCATCCACCTTCACGACCGACGGGTTGCTGGAAGTATACTGCAGTTTCGGGTTTGTGGCGTTCCAAGGAAGCACGGCCGAGTACAGCGTATACGATTTGCCGATGCCGATAGTGATATTCTCATCGTACAGCTTGACTTCTTGTACAGGAATCACTTCCGGAGACAGATAGGGTCCGGTCTTGCCGTGGATGCCGATCTCATGGAAAGGGATCGCTTGGAAGTCCGGGATCTGCTGGAATACCTCCGCATCCGGTTTTAGATTCAGATCACCGCTTGCTAGATTCACGAAGCCCGGGTCACGGTCCGTTATCCAGTTTTTCGCGTATTGGACCAGATTGAATTTATCATACGCCCCTTGCGCGTTCGTAGTGCTGCTTCTCGTTTTCGTCGGATTGTACACGACATTATTCTGGAACGTGTTGGTGTCCGGATAATACCGGTTTTCTGTGAAGAAGTTTGCCAGCTCGGGGTATTTCACTAAATGCGGCATTCCGGCAAAGTTGTTATATTTTTCGAACAGAGCCTTCCACTGGGGCATGTAATTTTTAGAGATTTGCTGGTCAGGGCCGCTGCCCAAGTAGAGATCCGCGTAATCGTACGGAACTTTCGCGTCGATAAAGAGGTTGTTGCGGGTACGGATATGAGCACCTCCGTTGTTAAGAATGGCGGAATTGCCCATCCGGTAAAAAATATTTTCTTCAATCGTCAATCCCATGGTGAAATTGTCAGGATAGACTCCCTGCACGCCGGCCTTGCCCTCTCCTATGTGATGGAAGTAATTCCTGCGGATCACCGATCCCCGTTCATGCGGCGAAGCGCCCAGATTCATATAGATCGCGCCGAGGTCCGAGAAGGTTTTGCATACATCATAGATGTTGTTGTATTCCACCAGATGGTCGTTGCCGAAGATCAGGATTCCGGGATGGGGCGCGTCATGGATTTCGCTGTGGGATACGCGGTTCCCTGCTCCCGTCAGGATTACGCTGGGGTTATACGCTTTATGGTAGTAGGCAAAATCATGGATGTGACTGTTCTCCACCGCGTTGTTGCCCGGCTCCAGGGTAAGCCGATCGCCTCCGTTTAGAATGACTCCCGTTCCCCCGATATGGTGAATATGGCTGCTGATGACGGCATGGTTCACCCCTGTCGCTTTGGCGAAGTCGTTGTACAGCCACCTGCTTTGGGTGTTGATCAGCACGCCGCCGTTCGTGAAGTTGCGGATTTCACAATGCAAGAACCTAACATGGCTGCCGCCCATAATTACTGCTGCAGAATCCCTTCCGTTCTCTAGGATCAGGTCTTCGAAGGTCACATAAGACGTGTTAACGGCATTAATAAGCGGTGTCTTCAGCATAGAGACGGTAATTTCAGGTGCATCCGTTTGAAAAGCGGCCGTCGGCATGAAATATAAAATGCCACGGCTCCGGTCGATGTAATACTCCCCGGGCATATCGATCTCTTCCAATAAATTCTGAGCAAAATGGAAATCGGGGTACCAATTTTTGAACAGACCGCTCATTTCCCCGTAAGCTAAAGTAATGGTCTTATTGGCCGTATCGATGGCCGCGACCTTGTTGTACGACCATTCCCAGCTGTACCCGAATATGCCATCCAGCCATATATCATTCGCTTGTGTCCAAAGCTCCGGCCGTTCATAGGTGTAAGCGAAAGTCCCTCCTCTTGTCTGCAGATCGGGGTCCTTACGAGTCGGGCCCGGATCAAGTATATTTCCCATCTGGACGGTACCGTTATTGGGCCAGCGGGCCAACGTCATGCCTTGGCCGTCGATGTACAGCTCCATGGGAGGGACTTGGCTGACGTCATTTGCTTTGTAATAACCATGACGGCTGATGACGCCATAATCGGTAATGCCGTGGCCCATCAGATCGACCTGAAGCACCTTCGCTCTGGCGTCCGTGCTGATGATTCGGTTAAGGACGGAAGAGTCCGTTACCGGGGTGAACCAGCTCTTCTCCAGCTTTTTGCCTCCGTTCAACCGAACCGATTCTCCGGGATAGGCTTGGTACTTGATCGGCTTATCCGCCGTTCCGGAATCCTGCTCCTCCAGCAGGAAGCTGCCGGTACGGTTGTAGCTGCCGCCTCTTAAATAGACCGTGACGCCGCCGTCAGGGAGCCCGGAGCTTTGCTTCAGCTGCCGCACGGCATCTCTAGCCTTCTCCAAGGTAAGGAAGGGAGCCTCGAGTGTTCCCGGGTTGGAATCACTTCCGGTTACCGATACATAATAGGTGGCACCCGAGTCCGAGAATTCCCCCGCTTGAGCTCCGGTGAACGGGAAACAAAACAGCAGCAAGGCAATGACCCATAAGACAATAATCTTTCTTCTTCTCATCTTCATCCCTCCAAGTCGAATTGGACTTCCGAAAGGGACCCGTTTGGTCCCCCGGCTCTAGCCCTTTACCGATCCAATCATCGTTCCTTTCTCAAAGTATTGAAGTAAAAACGGATACAACACAATCACCGGTAAAGTGCAGACGATGACTGCAGCCATTTTCAGACTTTCCGGGGCGGGAGGAGTCGTATCGGTGGCTGTCGTGAACGGATCCAGCTTATTTTCAATGAGGATTTGCCGGACCACTTGCTGCAGAACGAATTTGGACTGATCGGTGACGTACAGCAGATTATCCATAAAAGCGTTGATATGGTGAACCAGCGACCAGAGCCCTATGGTTACGAGCGACGGAATTGACAACGGCAGTACAATGAGGAACAGGATCCTCATATCCCTAGCACCATCAATGCGGGCCGCTTCAATCAGCGCGTCCGGTATGGATCGGAAAAACGAGATCATCACAAGCACCTGGAAAGCATTAGCCGCTGTCGGCAGCACGTAGACCCATCGTGAGTTCAGCAGGTGCAGCTCCTTCATTAACAAATAGTTAGGCACAATACCCCCGTCAAAAATCATCGTGAAGAGAAGAAGCAGCACCAGAATACGCTTCATGGGGAAATCGGGACGCGAGAGCGGGTAAGCGGCGCAGACGGTAACCAGCAGCGTCAGGAGCGTGCCTGCAGACATACGGAACAGCGTATTCATGTAGCCCGTCCAGATGAACGGATACTCCAGCAGCTCCTTATAAGCTGCCCATTCGAAATCCCGCGGGATGAAATGAAACCCGCTGCGGAGCGCTTCCCCGCGGCCACTGAAGGATACCGAAATCACGTGGATAAACGGATACACAACGATCAGCGCCAATAACGATAACATAGCGTAGATGATAGCTGGAGCGATAAGGTCCTGCCATTGTTTTGCCTTCATGACGTACTTCCCCCTGCTTCTACCATAACCCGCTCTCTCCGCGGCTGAGCTTCCTCACCGTGAGATTGGATCCCAATATGAGCAGTAGTCCCACAAGCGACTTAAACAGGCCGATGGCCGCCGTGTAGCTATATTGGAATTGCTGCAGACCGACACGATAGACATAAGTATCGATGACATCGCCGGTTTCATAGGTGACCGGGTTGAGCAGATTGATGATTTGTTCGAAATTTGCGCTTAAGAAACCTCCCAGACTTAAGATAAACATGATCGCTACCGTGGGCATGATCGACGGAATATTGATCCTGGTCATTCGCTGCCAGCGGTTCGCTCCGTCGATGATAGCCGACTCCTGCAGCTCCGGATTGATTCCCGACAAGGCGGCGAAGTAGATGATCGAGCCCCAGCCCAAATCCTTGAGAATAGCGGAGCTCACAACGATGGTTCGAAAGTACTCCTTTTTCCCCATATAGAATACAGGCTTCCCTCCGAACCACCCCACAATTTCAGCAATAACCCCGGAGGTCGGCGAGAGAAAATAAATGATAAGACCCGACATGATGACCCATGATACAAAATGGGGCAAATACATCGTCGTTTGAATGAATCTTTGGAAATACCGGGACCGCACCTCATTCAGCAAGAGTGCCAGAACGATCGGAGCAGGAAAGGCAAACATCAGCATATACAGATTCAGGAGAAGGGTATTTTTTAGAAGACGGTAAAAGTCGCCATTACGAAACAACTCTGCAAAATGCTGGAATCCAACCCACGGACTCCCCCAAATGCCGTCTACGACCCGGAAATCTTTAAATGCAATGATCACGCCGTACAGCGGTCCGTATTTGAAGATGAAGAAAAAAGCAAAAGAAAACAGAAACAGCGCGAGCAGCTCACCGTGCTTGGTAATGGTTCTCATGCTACACTTCCTTGAAACACGGACCGGCAAGCCCGCAAGAGCCTAATCCGGCCTTGCGGAACAGCCGTGCCCGGGTTATTTTTTGAATTGCTTCTGGTACATCTCGTTGGCTTCCTTGGTCAGCTGGTCGCCGCCCTTGGCCCTCCACTCCGTTACAAATTTATCGAAATCGCTGAGCGGCAGCTCCCCGCTGATGATTTGGGCGAAATATTTTTGCATCAGTGATGTCAGGTCCTTCTTATACTTCGCGTCGGAAGGCAGTGCCGAGAACAAAAGCGCATCGGTCCACCGCGGGGCGGAGGAAGTGGCTTTGATCGCGTCGTTCAGCTTCGGATTGGAATACTTCTCGCGATATGTCTGGGTCGTGATATTGCCGAGCGAAAAGAGACGAACGCCGGTTTGGTCGCGCTGCTCCTGCTTCTCGAAGCCGGCCAAGAACTTCGTGGCACCGGAGGTTGCGCCGTTCTCCGCGAAGTCCCAATGGGTTCCCTTCACCCCAAGGCTGGTCATATTGATGGTTTCCTCATCGCTGCTCTGAGCCCGCAAAATTTCAAACAGCTTTTGAAGCTTCTCCGGCTGGTCCTTCACCTTGTTGCCGATGACGACAAAGTTGCTCTTAACCCCCCAGTCCCACGAGCCGTCGCCGCCGGGACCCTTCGGGTTCTTGGTAAATACCAGCTTGGCGTTCGGATTCAAGGACTTCATTTCCGTCACGGTTGAGGAATCAGGAAGCGCCCCTTTGCTAATCTGCTCCTCGATGACTCCGATCCGGTTGTTGTACAGCTTCTTCCTGTACGAATCCTGTGTATCGGTTATGAATTCAGGGTCAATCACTCCATCGGCATACCACTGCCGGAGCTTGGCCACGGCTTCCTTCGTCTCAGGCATAATGGAGCCATTTATGATTTGTCCGTTCCTTTCATGCCACATCGTCGGCTCCACGCCGAACGCTCCGAAGATGGAATAAAAGCCGGAGGACCATGTCGACGTTGCCGTACCGGTCAAGCCGTAGGTATCCTTCTTGCCGTTGCCGTCTGGGTCGTTCTGTGCAAAGGCATAGACGGCCTTCTCGAATTGTTCCAGCGTCTCGGGAGCCTTCTCGATGCCGACCTTATCCAGCCAATCCTTACGCCACAGCATGGCCAGATCATACGGCTTCAGGTCAATGAACATGGGGATGGCCCAGAGTTTATTGCCGAAGGTAACGGTTTGAAAAAGAGCGTTGTTTTTTTCGATATCCTTATAATACTCAGGCATGTTTTCCTTTAACATGCTCTGATCAAGGCTCATTAGTACGCCTTGGCTTTGGTAGGCCGCTACGTTTGCGGGATCACCCAGCATGAAAATATCCGGAATTTCTCCGGAAGCGATACTGGCATCGGTCACTTTCACAGGTTTGATTTTCACGTTGAATTTTTGTTCGAGCCACTTCTGCACCGGAGAATCGGTCACCACTCCTGAGGCCTGAAAGTGAATGCCCCAAGTGATTTCCACGGGCTTGGCGGAACCGGAGCTTACGCTTGGATTGCTACCGGGCATGGTCTTTTCATTTCCGTCCGAGCTGCAGCCCGCTAACAAGCCGGCTGCCATACTAGCCGACAGAACGGCACAGCTTATCGTTTGAACTCTTTTATGCAAAGGAATCTCCCCCCTGTACCGCGTTTGAATGATCCGCATCCTGGTAAAGCACCCGGCCGAGTGATGGGAGCGGTTACAATCTCTACGATAGTCTTACGTTTTGAGCTTTACAATCCTTTATTTCGATTCTATTTATGTTTTTGGCCATAACCCCTGTAGGAAACGGTTTATGTTATTCTGTTTTTCGTATGTTTTCCGGGCATCCTCTATTCAGATTTCGTAACTATGGTATAATTTCCCTGTCAGTGTGTCTATATGTCCTTCAATTATGCAAACGCTACCATGGAGATAAGGGGTGATTGCCATGTGGAGATACCGATCAACCAACAATAACACGATGTTCGTTAAACTGCTTCTATCCATGACCGCTATAGCCGTCGTCACTGTCATCCTCATCGCTACGGTCACTTATTCCATCTCGGCGGACAACAGCATCCAAAACTCCATCGGGTACAACGAGTCGATCTTGACACAGCAACAGGAGCTCATTCATAAGGAGCTGGCTGCCATTAAAAATGCAGCCATCGGTATGATCATGACTCAATCTTATTTGTACCACACGATCGACGGCAGATTAAGCGTCGGTTCCCTGATTGATTTAGCAGGCTTTGTAGAGGAGCAGAAAAAAATCAGTCCTTACATCGACTCCATCTATTTGTATTACGCCCCCTTAGGGCTTGTCGTGACTTCACGTCCTGAAGTAAAGACCTCCCCTATTTCCACCTTTGCGGACAGCTCCTGGCTGGATGTATGGAAGCAGGAATCGGAGTCCCGCACGCTTTGGATCACAGGGAGGCCGAACGGCTTCGCCCCGGACCGTCCCGCTGCCGGACTGATCCAGAAAATGCCGTTGATCGGTCAGGTGGAGGGTGCCATTGTGATCAATTTGAAGCTGGATCTGCTGTTCGCCGACTTTTTAAGCCATTACCATAATAAGAAAGGTACCACATTGGTACTGGGGCCGCGCGGGGAGATACTGTTTTCCGAAAGCGCCACGGGGGAGGCCTTGCTCAAGCGCTTGGACTTAGGGCGGCTGTCCGCCGGGAGCGGCTCCTATATCGACGATTCCAACCGGATCGTTTCCTATACGACCTCGGGGCTGACCGGCTGGAGCTTTGTCGATATTACCGAGCGTTCTGTGCTCCTGCAAGGGATGAACCGGATTAAGTACATCGTATTCGTCGTGGCCGTGATTTATATAACAGCTGCTTTCGCCATCTCCTTTTATTTATCTAGAAGATTGTATCGGCCGCTTCAAAGCGTGATTTCGTATATTAGCGGCTCCGAGTCAACAGACCGGGATAACGCTATGGGAACCCCGCCTGCGGGTGATGAGGCCGGCTTCATCCGTCATATCTTTGAGCAGCTGACCCGCAACAAGGAGACGCTGATGAGGGAGAAACGGAAGGTCGACTCCCTGCTAACCGATAATCGTACAGCTATTAAGGAGAAATATTTAAACGATTTGATCCAAGGGGGCGGCAAAAGCGGCTCGGATCGCGGTTCGGAGCACGCGGCGGAGCTGTTGGGACTTCGGGTGGATTTCACCCGGTTTGCCGTACTGACCATGGAGCTTGAGGAGCCTTATCCGCTGAAGGGACCGGACGGTGCATTCCATTTCCACTTGTTCCATTACGGGCTTATGGAAGAGCTGGAGGCGCGGGTTAATGGCGAGATCTTCGCCAAGGATGATAAACGGACGGTGATTCTCCTCTCTGTTCCATCGGAGGAAGAGGACTACCCGTTAGAGCAGGCTAAAGAGCTGAAGGAGCAGTTGCTTGCACGTTACGGTTTGTCCGTAACGATTGCCGTCAGCCGGGTCTATTCGGGAAAGGCATCGGTAAGAGCTGCCTATGAGGATACGCTGGAAGCACTCAATCTGAAAATCTACATTGGCAAAGGCGAAATTCTTCCTTACTCTATTCTGGACATTGGGAAGGCGGAGGAAGAAGCTTATTATTACCCGTATGGGCTGGAAACGAAGCTGCTGCAGGCTCTGCTCCAAACGGACATGGAGGTGTGCACCGCCGCTATCCGGCAAGTCACCCGTACCGTGATTGAAAAGAAACTGAGTAAAGCGAACATTCAGCAGTTATATTTTCAATTGAGCGGGGAAATCGTGAAGGCATTGGTTCAAGCCGGGGGCGATATGTCCGCGGCGTTCGGCGAGCGGCCGTCCTGTGCGGACGCTCTGGCTCGTGCGGAAACATTACAGGACATGGAAGTGTGCCTGTTAGACATGTGCAGCCGGATCATCGCTTATCATCGGGAGAAGCGTTCCAAGATGACGGATGTTACTCTGCAGCTTGCGACGGATTATATGAATGAGAATTTCAACAAGAATATATCGGTAGATACGATCGCCGAATACGTGCAGCGCAGCTCGTCCTATTTAAGTCGAATTTTCAAGGATGCTACTGGGATGACCGTGAACGACTATTTGATCCAGCTCCGGATTAAGCGGGCCATGGAGTTATTGAAGCTGCCCCACCTCTCCATGGAGGAGATATGCCGTGAGATCGGTTACGCCAATGTCAGCTACTTCAGCAAATTATTTAAATCCCGCAGCGGGCTAACACCAGGGCAATTTCGTCATCAGCAAGCGGCGGACCAGCTTCTTGCACAGGGGAAGGAACAACCGGAATGAGTTGTTTTTCTTTATATAAATACGATTAATTGCATAGATATGCACCCGTGAAAAAAATATCGCGCCGTTGAGCTCCCGCTCTTCGGCGCGATATTTCATCCGTTAATAGCTGGTTTTCAGCCAGTTTACTTTGGACCAGTTCAGCTTCCCTGCACCGGAGCCGTCAGCTGCTGTCAATCGGCTCTTTAACGTGGACGGGTCATCCAGTGAATAGCTGTACGGCAAGGTACTGAAGCCATTCCATGAGAAGACTTTGACCGGAGCCGGTACAGGTGCAAGCGGGCTGCCTGCTGAATCGCTGCTGCCCCTGAAGTTTGTACCGTCTAAGGAATAAATCGTATCTAAAGCACGGATTTTACCGGTATAGCTAGGGTCTGAAGGATCAGCCTGATTGTTTCGTACCGGCGACATTACACCGATAATGTGGGAATTTTCCAGTAGCACAGCCCCATCTTCAGTGGAAATAGCACCGTTGCTCGTTACGCCAAATTTAAAGCCCTTCGCAGTGATGGCCGTTTTCATTTCGGTCGTCAGGAGCTTACTGGCTTCATGGGCATCGTAGGCATCCATAACAATGTTGTAAGCATGAGCATTGCCACCCCGTAAACGCGGCATCCGATCCTGGATATCCTTGTAATAGTTGTGATGCAGCGTTACCTGCAATGCGGCATTATCGGATGCAAACTCGGTCGACCCAACCAAATGTCCCTTCTTTTGTCCGGCAGCGATCTTCATAATATCCTCTTTGCTCAGGAGCGTCCGCAAATAATTATACATCGGATACGAAGCGCGATTCGCCTCAAGTGCATTAAATTGCTGGGTTCCGAAGCTGGTCGGACTAAGGTCGTCACCTTTGAAGGTGGACCAGGAAATGGTAACCCCGTTGCTTCCCTTTTTCACATCGACCAGGCCGTCATAGGCCTTGTTGAACGTGCAGTGGTCAATCCATACCTTGCTGGTGCTGCCCTCTACCGTGATGTAGTCCCAATCGTTTCTGTCATAGTCCCCTTTCGTACTCTCATCCCATTCCCACAATTCGTCAAACTCCAAATTGCGAATGATAATGTTGGAGCTATATTTGATCGTAAAAGCAGCATGCTTAATCTTCGCTCCATTGGCCGAGAAAATCGTCAGCCCGTTAAAGGAATCAATGTAAATTTTGCTCACGCCGGTTTGAATCAATTTGGGATGCGTTAATGCGGTGGAATGCTGCGAGAATGGCATTACCTTTGCTTCAGCGGGAACCTCATTCCAGCCGAGGTTAAGGTCGTTCATGATCTCAATGACTTTCACCCCGGAGTTTCTCTTCAAAGCAAGGGCAAGATCGGTGGCATTATACACCTTTCGGTAAAGTGCCGTATTCGTTTCAGAGACATTCCCCCCGCCCGTATTTCCTGCAGAGAAGCCGGTCAAGTTATATTGCGCTAAAGTACCTGCCGGTGGTGGCGTCGGAGTAGGCGTTGGTGTTGGTGTCGGAGTAGGTGTCGGTGTCGGAGTTGGTGTAGGCGTTGGCGTCGTGCCTGTAAAATCAGCTGCCTGAACGTTATCAAACCGCACGACGGCTTTCCAGCCGATAAGTCCAATCGCACCGCTGCTTAGGGAGCTGTCCGTCGCCGTCAGCTCAAGCACTCCGTTGACATACATGTTGATAGTTGTTCCGGACATCTCCAGCTTGACTTGATAGGTCGTGTCGGTTGAGATCGTCTTCGACTTGCTGACTAGAACCGTTGTTGTTCCACTTACCTTTTTGCGAAGCTCCAGCCCCGACGCGCTTAATGTTGCGCCGTAGTAATTATTACCGTCCTTGTAGCGTCCTGCGACAATTATTCGGTTCGCATTAAAATTCATCACTTTCACGTCGGCCGTTACGCTGTAATTCGTCCATGATTGCGTTCCCGCCGTGGCACGCCCTTCCGATCCGGTATCCGACTGAGTATAAACGTAGTTGCCATTATCCTGAATAACGGACCATGATCCGTTTGTTGTAGCCCACCCATTTGCATCTCCATCATTAAAATCATCGCTGAACAAGGTTGCCGCTTGAACCGTGTTTGACGGTATCACCGCGGTCAGTAAGGAAGCGGTCAATACAAGCGAGGTAAGGACAGCGATTCCTTTTTTCCAACTTATATTCATGAATGGTTCCTCCTGATCGTTAATTTCGAATATAGCCGATATCGGTGCCGTTCAAGCCCGCACCCTTCAAATCGCTTCCGTCCGCAAGCTTGAGGAAGCTGCCGAGATTCGGGGAACCGTCCGCATTGCGCGTGACAGCGGGCGTTAGGCTGATAAAGTCTGTATTGCCGGCAACGAGACCTTTGCCGTTCGTACTCACGTTGTTCTTCCACCATACATTGGTGCTTTGTACATCGGTGCCGCTTGTTTTGTCGCTCGCCGTTGCTTTATAGGCCAGGTTGTTGGTGAATACATGGGTTCCAATATCGAAGGCGAAGTTGCTGCCCGATTTCAGCCCGTTATTATAGGAAGTATTATTGGTTAATGTAATCGATCCGGGATTGCTGTTATAGGTAAAACCATGCTTCTTGTTCTCGAAGGCTACGGAATTGATGACCTTATGGTTTACTGCAATTTGTTCGCCGCCCAGCTTATAACCGTTTCCGTCGCTGTTTGTTGTCGAGCTGCCGTCCGAGGTTTGACCGTTGCGGTAAGCGACACTGTTTCTGATCGTAACCTCACCGATCGCGCCGGTGTCCGTTTTCGTATACAAATCCCAGCCGTCATCCACGTTGTATGCTGCGATACATCCGTCAAATACGTTGCCGGGTCCGATCGTCAGCTTGGCAGCGAAACCATCGGCATCCTCACCGTTATCCGGGTCGAAGTTATCATGGGAATATACATTGATGATCTCATTATAGCTGGGCCATTCGCTCTTGGCGGCTGTCGATGCATACCGGCTGAGTTGCACGCCCGAATCCCGGTTATGATGCACGTCCAGATTCTCCAACCGGTTATAGTTTCCGCTCACGAAGATGCCGTTATCCGCCGAGCCTTTGATTTCAAGCCCCTTGACTATCCAGTAATGACCATTCACTTGAAGCCCTCGCTCGTTGAGTCCGACGTTCGAAGCGTTGTAGGACTGCGAAGAGAAATCAAGCACCGGCTTTTCACTGCCGTAAGCTACGATGGATTTTTTCGCGCTGGCGGTACCGTCATTGCCACGAGCAATCGTGATTTGTGATGAGTAAGAATAAGTGCCCCCCCTCATATAAATCGTGCCGCCCGGAGCGATGCTGGTAATCGCTTTGGTAAGGGTCGTCGGAGAACCGATGCTTCCATCGTTCGCATCGGTTCCGTTCGGAGCGACATAAATAACCGATGAGGGGTTCGGTGTAGGTGTAGGTGTAGGTGTAGGCGTTGGAGTAGGTGTAGGTGTAGGTGTAGGTGTAGGTGTAGGTGTAGTACCTGAGAAATCATCCACCTTGACGTTGTCAAACTGAGCTATGGATTTCCATCCGATTAAACCGATGGCACCGCTCGTGATCGTGCTGTCTGTCGCTGTTAACTCCAACACTCCGTTGACGTACATGTTGATGGTCGTACCTGACATCTCCAGCTTTACCTGGTAGTTCGTATTCGCCGAGATCGCTTTGGACTTGGCGGTTAGAACGGTCGTCGTTCCGCTTACCTTCTTCCGGAGCTCCAAACCTGACTCGCTCAGAGTCGCACCATAGTAATTATTGCCGTCCTTGTAACGCCCGGCGACAATCACCCGATTTCCGTTGAAATTGCTAACCTTTACATCAGCAGAAACACTGAAGTTCGTCCAAGCCTGTGATCCGGAGGTGGCACGCCCTTCCGAGCTGGTACTGGATTGGGAGTAGACATAATTCCCATTGTCCTGAACCACCGACCAGGAACCGTTTGTGGTAGTCCAGCCCGCAGCATTGCCATCATTGAAATCGTCGCTGAACAAAGTGGCGGCGTGAACAGGCAGCATGCTTCCGAACAAGGAAGCACTCAACGTCAATGCCATCAAGAGAGACGTTTGTTTACGAACATGTTTGTTTCTTTTCACTTGAATTCCTCCTTACGAATGGGTTTCCTTTCGCCTTCCTTGTAGCTCATATATTCATCGAGTAATGCAACCACCTCCTCCAAAGGATATACCTTACAGATGAACGACCTTCTCCTTCCACCGGCTCCGATCGGACAAAGCGGCTTCGTCATAGCCCATTTTTTCCTGAATAATGTACAAGGGTCTCCCCTTCGATTCGTCATAAATTCGTCCGATATACTCCCCGATAATGCCAAGAATCATAAGCATTACTCCGTTAAAGAACAAATTCAAAGCCACAATCGACGCCCAACCGGTCACCGTGGAATCCGTAAACAGCTTTTGCCAGAGGACAATCATGAAGTACAGGAAGCTGATGCACGATAATAAAAAACCTAAGTAAGACGCCAGCTTTAAAGGCTTATAGGAAAAGGAGGCTATCGCGTCAGAGGCAAAGCGCAGCATCTTCTTAAGAGGGTACTTCGTTACCCCTGCCCAGCGCTCCTCGCGCACGTAAGGTACTGCAGTCTGACGGAAGCCGATCCAGCTCACCAGGCCCCGAACGTACCGGTTCTTCTCCCTCATGCCTCGAAGCGTATCGCAAACTTTACGGTCCATAAGACGGAAATCTCCGGTATCTACCGGGATTTCGAAGCTTGTGAGGGATCGGAGAAACCGATAGAACATGCGAGCCGTCCACTTTTTAAACAGCGTCTCTCCCTTTCTGCGGATTCGCTGACCGTATACAACATCGTATCCCTGCTTCCATAACGCGATCATCTCAAGCATTACCTCAGGGGGGTCCTGCAGGTCGGCGTCAATAATGAGAATCGCCTGTCCTTGGGCATAATCCACCCCTGCGGTGATAGCAATCTGATGTCCGAAGTTTCGGGAGAATGTTAGGAGTCGCAGGTGCGGGTCGCTCCGACAAAGCTCACTAGCTATCCGGTTGGTTCCATCCCTGCTGCCATCATCGATGAAGAGGATCTCATAGGACTCCTCGAGTGTTTCCATCACCCTTGTTAATCGGCAATACGTTTCATGGAGTACCTCTTCCTCGTTAAACAAAGGCACGATCACGGAATAACGAATATCACCGGTCATCGTCTTCATCCTCTCCGCTTAAGTATGAAAGTTCAGAAAAAAATCCAATGCTTAGACCACTGTAACAGGTGAACGGCGTACGCTCTTGGAACGGTAAGCCCTGTAAGTACCGGATAAAAAAGAAGAAACACGGCGGCCACAGCGGTCAAATAAGCATAAAAATATTTCTGCGCAGCTGGAATCGCTTCAATCAGTCTTTGGCTGACATACGTAATGGCTAAAATGATAAAGGGAACCATGGCCAAATAATGATAAAGGAAGGTAATACGGGCGACAAACATCCAAGGGACATATTGAGACAAGAAAGCAATGAGCAGAAATAGAGGGATCCATTGACGACGGGTCCACGCAGCAGCCGCTACTGTAATCATGGATAGGAGTCCCACCCACCACACGAGGGGATTTCCAATGGCAACAATACTGGAAACGCGGTTACCGGGCAGCTCGGTCCCCCCATAGTACCAAACCGGTTTGCTCATCAGAGGCCACTGCCACCAAGACGAGCTGAAGGGATGGGTTGCCTGTAGTCCGGCATGATAGCTGAGCATATGCTTCTGATAAGTAAGCAAATCCGATAAGGTGCGACCCGTTCTGGCTGCTTGAAACCAAGGGATATACGATGCAGCATATACGATCGCCGGGACCAGTACGAACCAGCCTGCACACCATAGAATGGTGAAACAGGCATACGCGGGAAACACCTGAACCTTGTGCCGAATCGATTCCACTGGTTCATGCCTTCTCTTCGCGGGCTTGGCGTTCCGCCTCTCAAGCTGACGCCGAGCCTCACGATATTCCTGGTATCGCAGGAGGAGCGAGAGAAAGAACAGGATTGCAAGCCCGCTGCCGGCATAAAGCGAGATCCATTTGGTAGCGACGCCCAAAGCGAAGAACATGCCGACCAAGCCAAGGGAATAAACGATTTCAGTAACGAAACTTCATAGAAGCTGGTTGTACAATAACGATACATGAAATAAAACATCAGCAGAATGAAGAAGCCTGCGAATACATCAATCGTCGCAATTCGCGACTGCACGAAATGAAGACAGTCAAAGCCCAGCAGCAGCGTTGCAGCGAAGGCATACCGCGTCTGTCCGAACATTCGCATGCCAAACAAATACATGACCGGCAGCATAGAGATGCCAAAAACCGCCCCTGCGATCCTCCAGCCGAAGGGATTCATGCCGAAGAGTAACGTTCCCGCAGCAATCAGCAGCTTGCCCAAGGGGGGATGCGTGGATTCATAAGGCTCCATACCTACCGTGTGCTCATAGGCCGTTCTGGCATGATAAATCTCATCAAAATACATACCGTTCATAAATGATGCCTGATATGCTGCTTTTTCTTGCTCATCGAATAGCGTATTTATTCTCTCATCTACACCAACAACAAGTATAGGAGTCTTCCGCCCCGGTTCATAAAAAGCAAGCTCATAGAGCGTGAAGCCCGGTCGATCTACTCTGATCTTGACATATCGGGCATCCTGGCTTGGGGCCATGATCTGCCAAGTGAAAACGTTCGGAACAGTCAGCTCCCGGGACATGCTCCCCGTCCAATTCCGCCCATTCGCAGAAAAGGCCAAGGTAAAGGAGCCTTCCCCTATGCCGGGCAAAAGCGTCAACCGGTCGATCGTGAGGGGGCTGCCCAAATCAATTGTAACCTCCTCACCTGCCGATGCAGGCTTCCAGTACGTCTCCGGAAGCTTCGTGGAGCCCAGCTGGACCAGAGAAAGGACGGAATAAGCGCAGACCAAAAGGGCTAGAAGGAACGTATCCTTTCTACTCCATTGCAGCTTGAATTCCTTGGGTACTATGCGGATCGCTAATGGGCTTCCGGGGGAGTTCTTTCCAGATGGTGGAACACTCGGTTTGTTCCTTCCGGATTCCAATAGCCTAGTATCGTCGCGAAGGAGCATGGTCCAAGACACATAACACAGGTATGCGAACAATCCAATGTTGGCTAGCGATATTATGATCAGGAGCGGATCCCATGAAGGGATAAAGTACACCCTCCGGTAGCTTTCAAGGAGAACTTGAGCTACATTCATCAGCTGCGTTAGACTGAGTCCGATGAAAATGTACAACAAACGCCGATCCCTGCTATAGATAAAGCTCAACAGACAAGGAAGCAAAGCATAGTACAGATACCGTTCATGCATCTTCGTCATGAACAGGAAAACACCGGTAAGAATCAGCGTTCCCAGCAAGGGCAGCTTGAAAGAACGGTTTGCTCCCTTCTCATACAGAAATGCAGCATAGCCGATGACAGCACAAGTGAACAGAATTGCCCAGGCTTGGAAGGAAACGAAAAGAAAAGTCTGATCGAGAGGAGCGAAATTATTGCCGGTTAACGCCCATATATTGTACGCATTCAAGCTTGCGTAAGGGTAAGAAGACAGCGTACCCGCATACAGCTGAACAATCCAGTGAAGTCCCTTCTGCATGATGAACGGCAAGAATATGAGAGCAAACGTCCCGATTCCCTTTAGGAACGCCGCAGCAAGACCCTGGAAGCTTCGTCTTCGTACCAAATACATGAACAGTAAGGGTCCGAGCAGCAATGCTTGCGGTTTGACCGCCAGTATGATTGCATAGGCAACAAATGCTGCAGACAGCCGCTTTTGTACTAAAAATTGAATAAGAATAAGAACCCCTAGCATAAATACGGAGTCTACTTGCCCCCAAGCAGAGGAGTTGGCCAGGACCGCCGGATTAAATAAGTACAGCAGAGCAATGCCGGCGGAGGCCGTTTCGCCAAACCGCCTTCTTGCTAACCGAAATAACAGGTAGGACGATACGATATCCGCCATAATAGCCGGAAGCTTCAGCAGCATCACCATGGAGGCTGACTCGAACGGAATATTGAATAATCGGCGGATTGTACCTAGAATATAGAGTACATAAATGTAACCCGGAGGATAATCGGCAAAGATTCCCTGAGAATAAAAGGCGGATAACCCTTGGGTTGAGGCGGTATGGGCCCAGGCGGTAAAGGTTTGTATATCCGCCTCGTAGCCCGTGATCAATCCGGCAATAACAAGGCGTAGAAGAATTCCGATACTCAAATACAGATAGAGTGCTTTCATGGAATGCTCATCTTGCCCTTGCACTGGGCTATAGGATATTCTGCGAGTCAATACATGATATAAAGCAATGTAGAGCAGGCCGACAAAACCGATTATGGAAATAATCTCCCTCCTCTGCACTTTTCTATAGTTGGTTAATTATGGAATGAATCCCCTTTCATAACGAATTATAGGTTTGCTTATCATTACTCACAATACACATTATTTAACTTCCTTGGTTTTCATCGGTTTCTGGATAAGGGGATGTAGGAGGGGGCAGCATTCGCATGGAGCATAATCATTTGATAAGAAAATTTCGCTGCGGTAACGATCGGGTAAGCAGCGTGATCCCTTGCCCCCATAGGGCTGCGAGAGCAAATAAACGATAATCAAAAATGTAAGATAATCATTAGATTAGGAATTTATGGAATCTTGGAATACAGGCTTCCGTTCACGAAACACCCAGTATTTATTGCCGATAAATTGAAGGAGCATCCCGGCACAAGTGGCCGCAAGCTTGCTTGTCACGTTAGACCAACCCAGGCTATACAAGCATTGGGTTAGCACCAAGGAAGAGATTCCAAGCGAAACGGCATTCAGTGTAAGAAATCGAAATAAGGCCCCGCAGGCATATTGTGCCGGGTTCGCTTGGGTTCGAAAGGTCCATCGTTTATTCATCGCATAACTGTTCAAGGTCCCGCCGGCATAAGAAATACATTGTGCAATCATATAAGCTACGCCGAGCTTCGTTAATATCAAATAGAGACCAATGTCCAGTAACGTATTGAGGCATCCGACGGTATGAAATTTGATCAATTGACGGACTGTCTTTTGCATTTGTTTTGAGACCGGCAACACCAACACCATCACCTCATCTTGATCATGTCCTTAAAGCGCCGGGGGCATGCAGTTACGACCCATTATACACCAGTTTCTGCATAGTAGCCCTATAAAATAAAATGTTACACCTATAATGAGCACTAGCGATTTACTGTATAATTTTCAATTGAAGGTAAATTATTCCATTAAATTAATTGCGAAGGAGGCATCATGTGAAGGTAAAGAAGCTTGCTTGTTCATCCTTATTATCCGTAGCCTTACTTGTCGGTGCGGTACCCGTTTTTGCATCCGATACAGCCCCCCTCTCCGCTCTGCCCGCTTTCCCCGGTGCGGAAGGAGGCGGTATGTATACAACGGGAGGTCGTGGAGGCGAGGTCTATGAGGTGACCAACCTCAACGATTCCGGACCCGGCTCTTTACGGGATGCGGTCAGTAAAGGAAACCGGACCGTTGTGTTCCGTGTTTCCGGTAACATCGATCTGGCTTCGCCGCTGAACATTACCGGCTCGAACATTACGATCGCAGGGCAAACGGCCCCGGGAGACGGCATCAGCGTGAACAATCACTCGACGTATATTAAAGCCGACAATGTTATCATTCGTTATATGCGTTTCCGGATGGGGGACCGAACCCCTTCGGCGGGTGATGCGATGACGATCGACAAACGCAAAAATATTATGATCGACCATTGCTCCATCACATGGGCAATCGATGAGGTGCTTTCCCCGCAAGAAAGCGATAATCTAACGGTTCAATGGTCCATCGTCGGCGAGGCGCTCCACATGTCGAAGCATGAGAAAGGAAGGCACGGCTTTGGCGGGCTTTGGGGCGCCGGTAACAACTCCTATCATCACAACATTCTGGTTCACAACAGCAGCCGAAACCCCCGCTTTAAAGGAAGAACGGAAGAAGATAAACGGAATATGGACTACCGAAACAATATCGTTTACAACTGGAATTATAAAACCGCTTACGGCGGGAACGGCGCTTACGTCAACATGGTGAACAATTATAATAAATACGGCCCGGATACCGTGCTAGATGCAAGGGAGCTTGTCCTAGATGATATCGGCGGCGTTGGCCGATGGTACATAGAGGGTAACTATATTGAAGGCTCTCCCCGGGTTACGGCGGATAATTGGGCGGGCGTATTCGATTTTGAGCCGGGGAATGTTAAACTCTCGGAGCCTGTTCCCTTCCATACCGTCACTACCCATACGGCTCAGGAAGCCTATGAGCTTGTTCTAGACCAGGCCGGAGCGATTCTGCCGAAGAGAGATTCCGCGGATGCGCGAATCATTAATGACATTAAGAATCGAACGGGACGTCAGATTAACAGTCCTGTAGAGGTTGGTGGCTGGCCGGAATTACTGAGTTCTCCTGCACCGGCGGACACGGATCACGACGGCATGCCTGATGCCTGGGAGATCTCTCAGGGCTTGGATCCGAATGAAGCGGCGGACCGGAACGCCGATGCGGATGGGGACGGCTATACGAATCTGGAGGAATACTTGAATTCCATCGTCAGCATCGGCTCGCAAAATCCGGTCGTTCGAATTACCACGCCGACTATAAATAGCATATCCGCTCAAGGAAGCACCTTGGCCGTGGAGGCGAATGCGTTCGACCCGGACGGCAGCATCAGCAAAGTAAAATTTTACCGTAATGACGTACTGATGGGTGAAGACGACACCGCGCCGTATCAGTTCACTTGGACGGATGTACCGGAAGGAACGTATTATCTCGTGGCCAAGGCCATCGATAACAGCGGAACTGCCACCGATTCGTCAGCCGTTCCGGTCCATATTAACGCTTCCGGCGATATTTCTCCCTGGAGCTCCGTCGATATCGGCTCCCCCGGACTACCAGGGCACGCGAATCTCCAAGACGGTGTTCTAACCGTAAAAAGTGCAGGCAACATCAGCGGTCCCGTCGAGTCGTTCCACTATGCCTATCAGAAGCTGACGGGTGACGGTGAACTCATTGCTCGTATTGATAAAATTACACACACGACTCCGCTTGCCAAAGCAGGTGTGATGATCAGGGAATCCCTGTCTCCCGGATCCCGCTTCGGGCTCATGGGGCTTGCCGTAAGGGGCGACGGTCACGTAGCGGAATTTTACAGCAGAGACACCGAAGGCGGAGCGATTGCCGAGACGCCGCCGCTGCCTTCCATTAATCCTCCCTTCTATATGAGGATAGTGAAGTTCGGTGATACGGTTACAGGCTACATTTCCCAGCAGGGAATCTCCTGGACTCCTATTTCCTCTATGAAGCTGGAGGCTAACGAGGTTTACATCGGGTTGATGGCGGATGCCGCCAAAGAAAACAACCTGATTGAGAACTATAATAAATCGCTCTTTTCGCAAATTCAGTTCAACAAGTTCCCTCCGCTTCCATATAAGGTAACGAACGTTTCATTATCCCGAGGCCCGAATGATTTACTACTAACCTGGTCCGCTTCAGAAAGAGCAACTGCTTATCAAGTGAAACGAGGCTTAACCCCCGGCGGGCCTTACAAGACGGTAGCAACCGTATCGGCGACGGAATATGCGGATGCGGAGGTGGAAGCGGGCGTCAACTACTTCTATGTCATCCAAGCACTCAATGCTAACGGGCCGAGCCTGGAAAGCTCGGAGGAACGGAACGGAGCACTGCTTGGGATGCCTGCCGCCGTTTATTTAATTAATAATGACTTTGAAGATACAGCCATCGGAACCATACCGGAAGGTTATGATTTCAGACCTACACCGGGTACCGAGCTGAATCATGTCAAGGTGGATGCCGTTCCCGCGGCGCCTGCCGGCAACAACTCCAAGCAGCTGTTGAATTTATACGATAACAGCACGAGCCAAACTCGCGCATCCAAGAGCTTTCCTGCCCAAACCGGTGTGATCATAGCGGAAGCCAGCATTATGCAAACCGAAGGTGCGGATTACCCTCGCGTCCTCAGACTCTTGGATGTGCCGTTCGGCAAGCATTATGTCGAGCTGTTCTCCGGGTACGGCGCAGGCTGTCCTACCTCCTACTGCTTCTATTATAGAAAATCGGACGATAGCAACGGGAAGGCGGCGCCGCTTCCGACGAATAACGAATTCAAGCCGAATACATGGTACAAAATCAAAGTTATCGCTAATGTGCAAACCCAGTCAGCCGAAGTATTTATCAATGGCGTATCGTCAGGAATAATTCCGTTCCATAAGAACAAAGGCTGGCCGAATGCCGCCAGTCTGAGTGCGGTAGATTTCCTGTCATCCGCTACACACAAGGTCAATGAATATATTGATGATGTTCGGGTAGGTGTACCGGCCATCGGTGCTCCTTCAGGGGTTACCGCCGCAGTATACGGCAACTCAGCCCGAATCGAATGGGAGCCGCTAGCGGGAGCGACCTCTTACCATATTTATCGCAGCGAAGGCGAGAACGGCCGCTTTACACTATTGGCTTCTGCACAAAACGAATTCAGCTACACGGACAATACCTTGGCTTACGATCGAACGTATCGATATGCTGTTGCCGCTGTGAATAACTCCATTGAAGGCACCTATTCAACCCCGGCCACCGTACAGACAGTAAGCCCGTTAGTAATCCAACTGGATACGCCTAGCGCCACCGTAACCCAAGCAACATACTTCACGCTCAGCGGGAGTGTGAACCGGATGGCTCAGGTTACGGTCAATGGAACGGAGGTTGCGGTAGATCCAGCGCTTCGTTTCACACACACCGTTCAGCTGAACGAAGGCTTGAATGTGATTGCAGTGGAGGCCGTCGATGCCTTAGGCAATCAGGCTGCACCTGCAAGTCTCACGATGACGCGCGATACTACGGCACCCACCATCTCGATCCGTAATCCCCGCGTGAACAATAATGGGATGGATGATCAAGTGCCGGAAGGAAGCTATACCCTTGTCGGCCAGCTCAGTGAGCCCGGAAGACTCACTGTGGACGGCATTCCGGTCATCGTTCTTCCTGACTTGACCTATTCGTTCGTCATATCGCTCCATCAAGGGCGCAACAGAATCGTACTGGAGGCCCAGGATCTAGCCGGTAATCACGCCGATCCACTCATCTGGGAGGTTGTCGCGACAAGGCACGGCCATAACAAATAATCAGCAAAACCGGCTGCACCAAGCATTCCTTGGGCAGCCGGTTTCTTTGCTGTCTGAATACATTTCTAATATTCAGTAAAAATTTTCCTACACCGATGCGGGATTCACAGGGAACGATCATCGCGAGGGCGTCGGTGTATCGGCAGCGGCAGTGTTCTTACGAAGAAGCCATTCGTCGACGTCCCCTATCCTGATCACTACCTTGCCGCGCCCATGACCCAGCTCCACCTCGCGGTGAGCGTCTGCAGCCCGATCCAGCGGGTACACGCTTCGGACATGAATTCGAAGCTTATGAGCCTCATACAGCTTCACCAAAGCAGCCAGTCTCTCTGCCGACCGTTTGCTTCGTATACCGATAATGCCCAGCACCTCCGCTTCGTCGAAAGCTACAATCGTTCCAACCCGATTACGATTATGGACAAGTCCTGTGCCAATCACCAGTCCGTCCCCGCCAGCAGCATCCAGCATAGCGTCAACTCCCTCAGGGAAAAGTGCCCGGATATGATCCGCCATCCCTTCCCCATATGGAACAGGGATAGCTCCTAGACTTGTTAGATACGCATGGTTACCAGGGCTTGCCGTACCGATGACTTTAACACCTTGAGCTTGGGCGATTTGCACCGCTGCAGTGCCGACCGCTCCGGCCGCTCCGTTAATAAGCAAGGTTTCACCCGGAGCGATGCGGAGCTCCTCTAACGCCGTATGCGCCGTCTGTCCCGATGCGGAGAATCCGCCGGCCTCCTCCCATGGCATACCTTTTGGCTTACCAACAAGCTGAAGCTCCGATACCGTTACATATTCCGCATAAGCATTCAACAGACGAAACCCGATCACCTCATCGCCGGCTCGAAAATGGGTTACACCCGCCCCGATCCGATCCACAATACCGGCAAATTCATTGCCCGGAATGGCGGGTAATCGTAACTCCGCTCCCGGCGGTGTCCACCCCCTCCGAACTGCACAATCCGCAGGCTGTACACCGGCTGTAATTACACGAACTCGCACCTCGCCGACACCGGGTTCCGGTTTTTCAAACAACATCACTTCAAGAACCTCCGGTCCCCCAAACCTGTTAAACCCTGCTGCTCTCATGTTCATGAATCGATCGTCCTTTCCCCGTTTATCCATAATGAGTCCAGTAACGTACAACAATAAGAGCCGAACGAATCTCCCCTAGGACAACATTGCACATGGTTGCATTCATAACAGCAAGTACGGTTATTATTGTAGGAGATGTTTGTTATAATTAAAAATACATCTTGAATTATGCTCTTTATTCCTTGAAGTATATAAAGGGGTGTTTAGTCGTGGAACTGCTTCAATTACAGTATTTTCGTACCGTGGCTCGTCTTGAACATATGACCCGGGCGGCGGAGGAGCTTCATATTGCACAGCCTGCACTAAGCAAAACAATTGCTCGATTGGAGGAAGCTGTCGGAGTCCCTCTTTTTGACCGTCATGGACGGCAGATTAGGCTGAATACATACGGAAAAATATTTTTGGAGAAAACGGAGACCGCACTAAGCGCTTTGGAGGAAGGGAAACGGCAAATTGCCGATATGGCTGGCCTTGAGCAGGGAAGCATTTACTTGGCTACTCCTACAGTCAATCGTCTGACCGGTCCTCTTGGAGCATTTCTTTCCTTGCATCCCGGCGTGAAGTTTCATCTGACACAGGCTACTGCCGAGGAAATGGAGGAGCTGCTCGAGGCCGGAAGGATCGATTTCGGTTTTACGGCACTTCCTCTCTCCCGACCGGGATTGCGTGATCAGGCTGTGATGAAGGAAGATGTGTTTATCGCCGTTCCCCCAGGACACCGCTTGGCACGGCGAGTCCGCATTGATCTTAGTGAAGTGGCCGGGGAGCCCCTTATTGGGTATACTAAGGACCACATCTATCGGGTGAGAGATGACGAGCTGTTCCGCAGAGCCGGCATGAAGCCCAATTATGTTTGTGAGGTAAGCGACCCGGCGGCCAAGATTAGTCTGGTGAAGGCTGGGCTCGGACTCTCATTGGTAGGCGCATGTAACAAGAGCGATGACTCGCCATTAGCTGAACTGCTGCTTCTTGGAATCGATAGCCCTGCCTGCCAAAGCTCCTTTTTTCTAGTGTGGCACGATAAACATTATTTATCAAAAGCAGCGCTTGCATTTCGGGATTTTATTGTGCAATTTTTCGATCAACAGCGCTGACGGAATACGATTGTCGGTTGTGGATTCGGATATTCCCGATGATAGTTTCGAGATAATGAGAGCGGAACGCCCCACTCCGGCTCCGCCAAAACGGAATATACAATATTCTTGTAGATTGCCGGCTGGAATCGTTAACGATAAACTGGTGTTAATCCAGAAAAAGGGAGGCGATAAGAAGATCTGAACTTGGGTTCTCGGCGGATTCACCAAAAAATGAAGGAGGAAAATGGATGAGGATAAACAAAATGGGTCTTACCGTGACGGCCGCCCTGCTGCTGGCCTCTGTCGGCATTTTGCCGGAAGAAGCTCCTGCTGCAGCCGCCGTCCAGGCGACCTACTACGCTTCTCCAACCGGAAGCGGCACCGCTTGTTCCGTATCGGCCCCATGTTCCCTGACAGGGGTTAGGGACAAAGTGCGCACGGTTAATCCCAGCATGACCGGGGACATTGTCGTTATGCTTCGCGGCGGATTGTATACGCTTACAGATTCGTTGGTCCTCGATTATCGCGATTCAGGTATGAACGGCCACCGGGTCGTCTGGAAAAACTACACCGGCGAAACCCCCGTCATCTCGGGAGGACAATCGCTTACCGGAGGCTGGACCCTGCATGACTCCATAGCAGGCATCTACAAGAAAACCGGCGTCACCTCCCGATTCCGTCAGCTGTACGTAGGAGAGACGGCCGCCGTTCGCGCCCGTACGCCGAACCTGACCGACGCCAACTCGCTTGGCGCCTACTACGACGCGATCAGCGCCGATGTAACAACCAGACAATACAAAATCAACAAGGCAGAGATATCTTCATGGAATCATCTCAATCAGGTCGAGATGGTGCTTCAGCCCCATTGGTATCATAACCGGCTAAGAATCGCTTCATTTACGACGGATGCGAGCTACGCCTATGTCAGCTTTCTCTCGCCGGAGCAAAGCAGCGCTTTTACAAAATCCGTTCCCTTCTATACCTCCAATGCGTATCACTTTGAGAACGCCTACGAAATGCTTGATTCCCCCGGAGAATGGTATCTGGACCGTTCCGCCAATATCCTCTACTACAAGCCGCGGAGCGGTGAAAATATGGCAAGTGCGACGGTAACCGCTCCCGTTGTGGATGTCTTGCTGCAGCTGAACGGAACGGCCGCGAATCCGATCCATCACCTCGAATTCAGTGGACTGACCTTTCGGCACAGCGGTTGGGACGGTCCAAGCAGCAGCGGCCTTGTGGCTACCCAAGCCGTCTCCCCTATCACCTCTTTAACAGTTCCGGGAAGCGTCCAGGCCACTTACGGCTACCAGCTCCGTTTTACAAGCAATACCTTCCGACAGCTTGGAGCCACAGGGCTGAAGCTCGGCAATGGGATCAAGATGAGCCAAATTGTAAGCAATACCTTCGAAGCTATTGCAGCTAACGGTATCGAACTTCGTTCCCCCAAAACGGCTTCCATCACCGATCTGACATCACAGGTGCTGATCGGCAACAACACCGTCTCGCGCGTTGGACAGCAGTATACGAATGGCATAGGCATAGTAGGCTATTTTGTTCAAAGCGTCGTTATCGAGCACAACGAGATCTCGTACTCTCCTTATATGGGGATACAGCTTGGCGGCCAGGCGGGCTGCAATTGTGAAGCCGGGATGCGGAAGAACCGAATCCGCGCCAATCGCATCCATCATGTGATGCAGCTTCACGATGACGGAGGAGCCATTTATACGCTGGGCCGGCAGCCCGGAACGATTGTCGATCGAAATTACATCCATGATTTGAGCAAAAGCGCCTATGCAATGGGTTACCCTGTCGCCGGTCTCTATCTCGACAATTATAGCGAGTACATCCGTGTACAAAACAATGTCCAATCATCGATCGATACAGCATCGGGTGCAGCTCTGACCTACGAGCAGACTGGTGTCGGGGCCATGAATAATCTATGGTCCGGAAACGAAACGCAGGATCCCGCGGTCAAGGGCGAAGCAGGCGTTAGCTCCGCCTACACGGAATCCCCCATCGTCCTGTTGGAGGAAGACTTCGACGGAGGAACAGCCGGCACAATACCTGCAGGATGGACGGTTACCACCGGCAGCGGCAGTGTACAAACAGCCAATATGCCGAGCACGACGGATAAAAGCGTGCTGCTGAGCAAGTCCGTCTCCGCAACAACGACGAATGCCCAAATAACATGGGCACCTTCCGCCGGGATTGTCTCCCTTCAGCTTCGGGTTCGCCCTGAGCAGACGGGCGGCTGGAAGATGGCTCCCTATATTCTCGACGGCTCAGGAACACCGGCTATAAGTGTAGCTTTCGATTCCGGCTCCATTAAGGCCTATAACGGTACCACACTGACTACCCTGCAAAGCTTTACGGCGGGTACTTGGTATGAGCTGCTGTTGGTGATGAATACCGATACCGACAAGTTCGATCTGTATGTGGACGGGATCCGCCGTCTTGCGAATGCCGACTTCCGCAGCGCTGCGGCCAATCTGGGCGGCGTTCGGCTTGGCATTGGCGATGGACATACAGGGAGCTTTTACTTTGATCAGTTGAAGGTAGAAGCACCTTAATCGCTTTCTGTTTACTACAGAGGCCGACTCTGAACCAGCATGCCGGTTCAGGTTCGGCCTCTAGGCATCAGTACGGCGGCTTCTGTGGCTTGCAATATTTCCATTCACAAATTCCTGACGGTCGACCCATTGTAGAACGTGCCTTGTACGCGAATATGCTCGTAAGGCATTTGAGTATTGGCGATCCGCCACAGCATTCGGTCGGCGGCCCGGTACCCCGTCTCCTGCATAAACAGCACGGGACGTGTAATATCCGGAACGATGCTGGCCTGCAGGTAATCGATAAGGATAATCGACATATCCCCGGGTATCTTAAGGCCGGCTTCGCTGCAGGCATAGAACAGCCAGGACAAATTGGTCGATTGGGAAGAACAGATCAGTGCCGTCGGATTGTTGCGCTCAAGATGACTTTGGAACGTCGCAATCCACTTCGGATCAATCGTGGAGAGCCCGATAAAATGGCTGCTCTCTTCAACCTCAATGCCTGCCTGCTTCATCGTCAGCTGAAATGCGTCCCAGCGATGCTTGTACCCTCGGGTTTTGGTCGTATCTCCAACGTACATGATATTGCGATGACCGTTTGCAATTAAATGATGCACCGATTGAATGGTGGCTTCGTGAATATCCCAAATGATACTGTCCACCTTAGCACCTAGAGGTGGAAAATTAATCAGTACCCGCGGATGCTTCAGCTCAAGCAGTAAGGCCTCCAGCGGCTCAGGAATCAGCGGGGCAATAAACAATCCGTCCGAGTACACGATGCCCTCTTGCTCCGCCCAATCCTCGAACCCTTCGGGTGACAGCGACTGCGGCATGAAGACGATATCAACCTTGTGGCCCAGCTCCAGCATCCTTTCCTTCAAGCCAATGAACAATTGCTGAATGGTATAAGAATAATGTGAGCTGGTAACCAACAGGAAACGCCTTTGCTGAATGGAGAGCCGTGGAATTCCCTCATATAGGAGGCTTCGCTCCTGATCCTTCGTCAAATATCCGAGCTCCTTGGCCAGTTGTATGACTTCTTTTCTTGTCGTCTCGGACATCCCGGGAAGCCCGCGCAGCGCTTTGGATACGGTGTACACGCTTAACCCCAGCTTTTCGGCTAACATAGGCAAAGTGACAGACTTTTTTCTGGCCATAGGATACACATGCCCTTTCATTTTATATTCAACAAAAACTCAACTATATCATGCTTATATTTTATTGTACCATAACGTTATCCCCCGCTAGAACACGTTTCATCTGCTGAACGAATGAACTGCTGAATTGGAAAATGACAGCGTTTTCGTTTAGAAAAGCGCGCATGACACAGACACCAATGAGATTTATTGACAGGGACCTGCTGAACACTATTGAAAAACGGAGGTTGATTGTCATGGTAAAAAAGAGAAAAGCCGTTTGGGTAAGCTGCCTTTTGAGCGTTGCTTTAATGTCCGGCTGCAGCGGAGGCGAAGCGGTCAAATCAACAGGGGAGCCCGCTCCACCGAAGTCGAAGGATCCGGTAACTCTGACCTGGTATTTCGCGCAAAGTACGCTTGAGGCTACATTGGACCCTGCGATCCAGGATGCCTTAAAAGCAAAATTTCCCCATATTACCTTGAACTTTATAAACAGAGGGAAAGGAAGCGAGTATGCCGATTTGATCGCACAGGGTACGCTGCCGGACATTATTTATGAATCTGCCGCATTTACCACAAGCAGGGTCATTACGAACGGCTTCCACTACGACTTGCAGGATCTGGTCAAGAAGCATAACTTCAATCTGGATGCCATCGAGCCCAACGTGCTGGCCCATACGCTTGCCCAAAGCAGTGAGAAGAAGCTATACAGCCTGCCTTTAACAATGAATAAGTATGCTTTATTTTACAATAAGGATATTTTCGACCGGTTTGGCGTCGCATACCCGAAGGACGGCATGACATGGGACGATGTGTATGAGCTTTCCCGGGCTTTGACCCGGACGGACGGAGCGGTTACGTATCAAGGGTTTACAACGCAGCCCAACAATATTATGCTGAATAACCAGCTGTCTCTCAGCCCTCTCCATCCGAAGGAAGACAAAGCAACTATTCATAATGACGGCTACAAGCTGCTGTATGACAACTTGAAGCGCTTCTTCGATATCCCGAATGCCGTCATCGCACCCCTCGGCGATTTCTCTAAGGGAACGATCGCAACCATGGTCAACAGCCATCCCGGCATTATCGGCGCCGTTCGCGCCAACCCTCAGCTCAATTGGGATGTGGTGTCGGTTCCAAGCCTGAAGGAGAAGCCGAATGTCGGGTTCAAGCCCGCTACCTTGTCGCTGTTCGTCGCCCAGACGTCAAAGTACAAGGACGAGGCCTTCGAGGTCATCGCTTATATGCTCTCCGAGGAAATGCAGACGCTTCTGTCCAAGAATGGACAGGGAACCACTCTTAAGAGCTCTGCCGTGAAGAAGGCGTTCGGGCAAAATGTTCCGGAATGGCAGGGCAAAAACGTAGGTGCCCTATTCTATTATCCAGATGCACCTCCATCGGAGCCGCGGGATTCCCAGCTGACCGATGTCGGCGTCGACTTCGGCACTTCCTTCGCAACCATGGTTAAGGATAAGACGGATTCGAACACGGCACTAAGAAGCTTCGAGGAGCAGATCAACCAAGCCATCGAAACGGCCAAGGCAGCGAAGGCGGCAAAGCCCAAGTAACAATGGTTTGGAAAAAGCGTTTGGTCACATGACCAAACGCTTTTTTCGGCATGCAGTGTATTGAACTATTCATTACTTGCGTCGTGTGGAATCGTGACCGTGGCCGTGCCGCTGCTCTGGTGCCCCGCCCGGTCCGTTGCCGTATAGGTAATGGTGTACACCCTCCCCGTTCCCTCGCCTGCTCTTGCCGCCTTCAGCAGGAATTCGGTATCGTACGTACCATATTCCGCTTCCGCCGCACCTTCAGGGTCCGGTTCGCTGCTTTCAATAGAATCCAGCGTAACGGAGCTTATACCCGAGATACGGTCAGCCTCCTGCACGTTCATCCGAATCGGCACCGTACGCCCGTTGGGCGGCCAAAGCTTTGCCTGGTCCGGTACAACAACAATCGTCGGAGCCGTTAAGTCGATCTGTACCGAAGCGGTGCGAATCTCTTCTGTGTTTCCAGCCCGATCAGAGCTGCGGTATTCCAGCACATGCCTCCCCTCGGAAGCGAGGGTAACAGCCCCTTCGTAGGGCTTCCACTCCCCTCCGTTCAGCCGGTATTCGGTACGCGACACGCCGGTACCTTCGTCCGTCGCGTCCAGTGTTACCGCAGTCTCGGACGTATACCAGCCGCTCTCGCCGACAGGCTCCAGAGTCGCCTTCGTAATTGGCGCCGAATCGTCGGTGGACATCGTTATCGTATAGGACAATGAGCCGCTAGCCTTCAGCATGAGCATATGAATCCGTTTGTCATAGATTCGGTAGCTCTTCTGCTCCAGAGTCGCGACGGCACCTTGGTCGAAGGTAATTTGGAGCACGGAATTCCCGCGTACGAGCGTGAAGCTTCCGCTGCTCAACGAGACTTGATCGTCCGCTCCTACCGTGATCGGTACATATTCTACAAACGGCTCCGCATGGGTAACTTGTACCGAAATACCGTCCTCGAGGAAGGTAACGGATTTCGTCCCGGCCGAACCGAGCTGGTATTGAACCTCCACCTCGCCCTGCGCTATATCGCCATGTCCGACGGCCGGCTGCAGCGTTTGTCCGTTGATTCGATAGACCGGAAGCACATTCCCGTTCTCATAAACCCGGCCGGCCGAAGCCTTCTTCGTGCCCCAAGATAATCCGCGGTTTGTTGAGGCTGACGAGGATTCGGTCTGGCTGGACAGCATGATGCCGCCTTGCGGATGCCACAGCAGTCCGAGACCGAAGGCTTGCATGGCTGCCTTGCGCGGCCCCGCGTTAAATGCCGCGTAATAATCCGGACGCCGTACGTAAGTGAACTGCAGTCCGCTGCGATCGTCATTACGCTGGTGATTGAATCGCTCGCTAGCAAGGTAAGGTAGCTGGGTAACCGCCGCCGCACGCTCGGCCTCCGTTGGGTAGTAACGGTACAGGATCCGGTTATACAGTCCGTATGGATTGTAGGAGCTGTTTCCGTTCAAGATCAGAGACGGCACATTCGGCCAGATGCCGTCCTTCACAATGTCGCTTTTGGCTTTGACAATCTCCGCCGCAACTTCCTCCTGCGTTTTGACGAAAGCTCTGGCGAGCGGGAGCTTCTCCGCGAGAGGAATATCTTTTCTTTCGTAATGGCCCGAGTCTGTACGCCCGGATGCCGCCGCATTCGACGTAAAGAACGATCCGTTCGGCTCCCGCACCAGATTGTAGGACAGCCAATCGATAAACTTGCTCTCCTTAATAATCATTTTCTGTTCCAGATCGGTATTTCTGAAATAATAATAGTCCGTCATCATATTCTGGATGTGGACCCCCATATTGTAGCCCATATCATATCCGCTGTTTTCATAATAAAAGCCGGCCGGACTAATAAAGGCGCCTGAGGATTGATCGAACCGTTCGCGCATCTTCGCTTCGATCGCCGCATCGGGATGATAAGCCAAATAAGCGGCGGTCGCCGACCACATAAGCGTATATTGATTCGTATAGGCGGTGCCATGGGTCCAGAAAGCGCTGTCGTTTAAAACGTGAACGATAGCCTTTCGGCTCGCCTCGATCACCCGATTGTATAGCGCATCATCAATGGACGGGAAGCTGGGATCCGCCGCTTTAGCCTCCTCCAGCAAGCGGACGGTTTGACCGAGAAATTGGAGAGCAAACGACGTCCCCGGCAAGTTGTAGCCTCCCGGACTATATTCGGAGAACGCCCCTTCCGGACTTTGCAAGGTTAAGAGATGCTCCAGCACAGCCTCCAGACGATACTTCACCTGCGGCATGGCATAATAAATATTCCATGACGAACGGTTCGTGTAGAAGTAGGTGAACCACAGATGATTTTCCTGAACACGCGCATTATAAGGGAAATTATCATCCGGGTTGCGGTGAACCACAATATCGATAAATCCGCGATCCGGCTCATCCAGCCGCACTGCATTCGCTACCGTGTGGAAATGCTTATAATAATAGGGAATCCCCCGGCGATCGTTGACCCACACCTCCGGTGAAATGTAATCCTCATCGGCAAAATCATCCGGGTCGATTAAGCTGAAGTCAGGAGCCGGAACGAGTCCAATGTCGCTGGTAGCGAGAACAGCCGGACCGAGCGGTTTGGAAGCATGATTCCCTAGGCTGGCCACAACGCTAAACTCATACTTGGCTTGGGGCTTAAGTTCTGTAAAGGTATAGGTCGTTCCGGTAACGGAAGCCTTCTCGCTGCCATTCTGGTATACATGGTAAACGACGCTTGAAGATGGATTGGCTTCCATGACGGCAGGCCACGTGACCGTAATGTGACTGAGACTTGATGAGGCTGACGTAATAGCGGCCCCTGCAGGCCAGTTCAGCGCCATGTTGACGGCATCCTTAAACGTGGTGCGGGCTTGCCTCAATTGGGTAAAGGCTGCTTGCAGGTCGCCCGGTATAGCATCAGGATTCGCATTCACTGATTGAGCTGTCTCAATCGCCGAAGCAAACGCGGTAACCGCCGCTTGAGGGTACTCCCCGGGGCCCTCCCCGACCACAGCACTGCTTAGCAGCGTTTGCGACGTGTCAATCTCGTCCTGCAGCGCCTGCCGGTTATATACCGAGAACAAAGTGGATTTACCGATTTGAATCGCCCAGTTGCTCGGGTGCGCTGTCGTATCTCCGAACACAATCTTGACATAACGAGTCTCGGGCGGCAAAGCCGTCGCTTCCCAGGTCACCTTCCCCCAGCCTCCGACCAACGGATCCGTGCTGACGGACTTGGTTACTCCCTGAATTGGTGTGTACACTGTATGATCAGGCGAAGCCTCGAACGACATATCCCCGGGCATGACACCAGCACCGCTTCGATTGTACCACGTCACAATTTGGAAGCCGCTCCAAATGCGTGTGTCTGCATCCGGAGTCTTATAAATCACATAAGCCTCCCCGCTCGACGACTTGTAAAATCTGGAGTTATCCCCTCCATACCTCTCCGGGCTGCTTGTGCTTACCGCCACATTGTTTGTTTTATAGAACAGCTTCGAAGTATCGGCGCTTTCGTCCACAACGACAACAGGCTCCTCGCCTGCACTCACCGGCTGGGTAAAGAGAATTGGGGATAGCAGTGCCGCCAAGATCGAAATGCATAACGTAAGCAAGGACATTAAAGTTAGGGACCGTTTCATCCTCATCAACGTGCAAGCCTCCTTTATTTCATTTCGCTTATCCTTTTCTTTTATTTCCTTAAACTAGTAAATCACCTCATTTCTATAGTAAAAAGCACTTTTCGATATTGTAGCACAAGCCATATATGTTAAAGTAAGTGCTTACAAAATAATAAGTAGAGTAAGACACAGAATTCAAAATAGTCGTAAGCTATCGATTCTGCGTCTTGATTCGGACCGTTCTTAGCGCGATCCCATCTTGATAGTATACTGGAGCGTTTGACTAGCCTTCAGTATAAGCATTTGCATTTGATAGGAATACATGTGAAAGCTCCTAGGTACAAGCTCGGCTTCAGCACCCTCATCGAAGGTAATTCGTATATTGGTATCCCCACGATTCAGCACAATACTGCCTTGCTCCAGGTCGATCTGATCCCCCGGGGCAGCCATAAGAGGAAGATATTCTTCGAACCGGTTCGGATGTCGGACGGTCACCGAAATGCTCTCTTCTCCGAAGTGAACGGTCTTCTGACCCTCGGTCCCGAGCTCGTATCTCATCGCGATATCGCCTGAAGCGATATCGCTGCATCCCCATATAGGCATCACTTCTTGACCGTCAACATAGTACCGCGGACAAACATCTCCGTTCTCGTACACACGCGGACTGTTATGATGTTTCGTGCCCCATGAGAGCCCTCTGCCTGCTTTCATGGATGCAGCTTCGGTCTGGCTGGACAGTATTATTCCGGCCCGGGGGTGCCATAGCAGCCCGATCCCGAATACCTGAGCGTTCACCTTACACGGTCCCGCATTAAACGCAGCATAATAATCCGGTCGCCGCACGTAGGTGAACTGAAGACCGCTGCGGTCGTCGCTGCGGTGATGGTTGAAGCTTTCGCTCGCGAGATACGGAAGCTTGGCGATCGCCTCCGCACGTTCGGCTTCCGTGGGATAATAGCGGTACAAGATGCGGTTGTACAGGCCGTACGGATTGAACGCACTGCCGCCTTTCCTCTGCAGCTCCGGAACATTAGGCCAGCTGCCGTCCTTCACGATCTCGCTTTTCGCTTGCTGAATCTCCAAAGCCACCTCTTCCTGCGACTTGACAAAGGCTCTAGCCAGCGGCAGCTTCTCTGCTAACGGAATATCCTTTCTCTCATAGTGAGCGGATTCCGTACGCCCGGAAACAGCAGCATTGGAAGTGAAAAATGATCCGTCCGGCTCCCGCACCAGATTGTAGGACAGCCATTCGATAAATCTGCTCTCCTTCTCGATCATTTCTTGCTCTAACGGAGTATCTTTGAAATAGTAATAGTCCGCCATCATATTCTGAATATGAACCCCCATGTTGTAGTTCATATCAAAAGCGTGATTCTCATAATAAAATCCCGCAGGGCTGATGAAGGCGCTCGCAGATTCGGTCATCCTCTCACGCAGCTTCGATTCGATTGCCCCATCCGGACGGAAGGCCAAGTAGGCGGCGGTTGCCGACCACATCAATGTATATTGATTGGTGAACCCGGTGCCGTGCTTCCAATGCGCACTGTCATGCAAGACGTGTTCAATCGCCTTACGGCTCGCATCTAATACCTTGGTATAAAGATTCTCGTTAATGAACGGGAAGTCGGGATTAGACTCCTTCGCCTCCTCCAGCAGTCGGACGGTTTGACCGAGGAATTGCAGTGCGAATGACGTTCCCGGCAAGTTGTAGCCTCCCGGGCTGTACTCGGAGAACGCTCCTTCCGGTCCCTGCAAGGTTAGCAGGTGCTCCAGTACCGCCTCCAGCCGATATTGGACCTGGGGCATGCCGTAGTACAGATTCCATGACGAAGGATTGGTGTAGAAATAAGCAAACCAGAGGTGATTCTCTTGTACTCGCGCATTATAGGGGTAGTTATGCTCTGGACTGCGATGCACCGCAATATCGACGAAACCGCGATGAGGCCCCTCCAACCGCACTGCATTGGCCACCGTGTGAAAGTGCTTGAAGTAATACGGGATTCCTCTGCGGTCGTTCAACCATACTTGTGGGGAAATGTAATCTTCATCGGCGAAATCGTCCGGACGTATCCGGCTGAAATCGGGGGCGGGGACCGGCGCCGCGCCGGCGGGCGACATTTCTGAGGGCTTGCTCGCATTCCCGCTTCCATCAATAATCATCATGGGTTCCTCCGCATCCAATAGATTGCAGCTTTGCACTTCGATCATAATACAGTCTATAAGCCTCTATCCAGTTGCGTTTTAGTTGTATTAATGAACAAAAACCCGGCACCTGTAGGTACCGGGCGATATATCTTCGTTTCACTATTCCACCTTGGTATTAAAGCGTCAAACCTATGCAAGGCAATAGCACACTTGTGTTTTTCGCCCATATACTGAAGGAAAGTAGTAAAAAGGAGCGTTACGCCAGTGAATTATGGTCCGATCTCATTTATCCATCGTCAGTCATATTCTGCTGCTTGGACACCGTCGAAAGTAGAGTTAAACCAAAAACTGAGGGCTTTATGGGAACAGCATGTGTATTGGACGAGACTAACGGTAAATAGCATCGTTGGGCGTCTTCCGGATGAGAATGTTACGACAGCCAGGCTTCTGAGAAACCCTTCCGATTTTGCCGCCGTCCTTGGGCCTCTTTACGGCTCACGTATCGCAGCGCAATTTGCCCAGCTGCTTCGGGAACATCTCACGATTGCTGCCGAACTCGTCAAAGCGCTTCAGGCGGGAAATACGGTTGCTGCTCAAGCTGCTCAAAAAAGATGGTTTAGGAACGCCGATGCTATAGCCGAATTTCTAAGCAATATCAATCCTTTTTGGTCTAGAGCCCAATGGACTGCTATGATGCATGAGCATCTGAACCTTCTCAGCAGCGAAGTGGCAGCTCGAATTGCCGGAAATTATGAAGAAAACGTCGCTACAAATGACCGAGTCGAACCACGAGCTTTAATGATGGCCGACGTGATGACGAGCGGGATCGCTGAGCAGTTTCCGACGGTCTTTTCTGCTTCCAGGGCTTGGTACTACTAATCCCAATAGGGCAAATGCCAAAATATGGTATGTGTAGGCTCATGCACAATCGCTTCCCCCCTTATTCTTATACAATATCTCATCCACAATGGGGAGGTAGATTACCAGCATGGTTAACGTTAGCCCGCGCTTCAGAAGATTGTGCAATCAGTTCTCAAGGATTTTAGGTGGAGAGCATGAAATCGATCCGGGACCTGTATGCTTTGTAAGTCGATCCAGAAGATTAAACGCTACGATTCTTGGCAGACGCACGAATTCTCCTTTAGTCCGTTATCAGCTGTTCTCCTTCGAGTCACTGGACAGCTCCGGACGCGCTTTATGCTTGGGAGAAACAGCTGTATTTCAAAATCAGGCCAATCGGTTGATTCGCAATCTCCAAAGAAATGGAATCAAAGTGACTGCTCTGCATAATCACTGGTTGAATGATAGTCCCAGGTTAATGTACATTCACTGGGAAGCCATCGACAATCCAATCGCCTTTGCGCGGAAAACGAAGCGTTCCATCGCTTTCCTCGGTTAATTGATGCACAAAGTTCATTTAGGGGTCTGCCATAGGCTGGCCCCTTTTCAACTTTCCCCTGCGAGTTGTTATATCTTTCTAAGGAAGCATTTTCAAAAGCAGCTCATACCCCATTGCCTTGTCATAATTTGTCGTTTATAATGAGCTAAAAGTCACGTAATGTGTTATCAACAATTACATCAATGGAATGTCATCGGGGGTTGAAATCACTATGCCGCTACGCAGGAAAATCATGCTCTACATACTGGTGACAACACTGATCTTGTTCTCCGTTCTTTATCTCATTTCCGAAAATACGCTGCTGGAAAATTACAAGAAGATGGAAAGCAGTACTATGCACGAGAGCATGAAACAAAGCCTACTTGCCTATTACGACGAATATACGAATCTCGGAGCGATTGCCATCAATTATGCCGGATGGGACGATACGTACAGCTTCATTAACCGAACACCCATTCCCACGCCGAACGACCCTTATCTGACAGTAAACTACACGGATTCCTTGTTTACCTCCAGCCGTTTGAACGTTGTACTGCTTATGAACAGCCGGAAGGAGGTCTATTTCGCGAAAGCATATGATTATGCAGGCTTCCGGCCGCTGAATTATCCGTCCAAGTTCATCGATGCGCTGCTAAAGGATCATTCCGCCTTTCTCGAACAACCCGATTCCTTGGCTCGAAAGCAAGGGCTGCTGGTGATCGACGGCCAGCCGATCATTGCCGCGTCTTATCCGATTTTGACCAGCGACAACCTAGGTCCCGTTCGGGGAACGCTGCTGTTTGCCCGGTTTCTCGATGCAAATTACATTCAATATATTGCTCAAAAATCGGACATGCCCTTGCAAATCAAGGTGGTGGATCCCTCCTACCGTCCGCCTGCCGAAGCTGTCCCTGTATACTTGCCCGGCAAACGTGATGCGCTGTTCTGGACGGAAACGGATGAAGATGTAAACCGCGGCTTCTGCCTGCTTACCGACTTTGAGAATCGGCCGGCGCTCGTTCTGCAGTTTGAAAAGCCCCGCGACTTATATAAGGAAGCCCAAAGGAGCATCAACTTTTATTTAGTTTATTATGCACTTTCCGCTTTACTGTTCTTTCTCATTATTATTATCGTTCTGCAGAAAACGTTGTTTACTAGACTTCAGCACACCGTGATTGGGATGAATCGCATTAAAAATCATCAGGATTTCTCGATTCGCCTTCAGGAATCCGGCAATGATGAAATGACTATGCTTGAAAGATCCTTCAATCACATGATGGCTTCTCTTCAGCAGGCGCAAACGGAAATCCACTATCAAGCCTGGCATGATACGTTAACCGGCATTCCCAATCGCAAGGCGTTTTATCAATGCTTGGAGGATTACATACACCGCAATATTCCCTTTGCCGTATTGTTCGTTGATTTGGATCGATTCAAATTGATTAACGATACGATGGGGCACAGGGCCGGTGACTTGCTGTTAATCAGTACGGCCGAAAGATTGCAGGATTGCATCGATGCAGACGATGTGCTTTGCCGCATGGGAGGAGACGAGTTTTGTATCATTACTTTCCGCAACAGGAAAGCCAGTAAGGTAGAGCATTTGGCACAGGTGATCAAGGAAACCATAGGGTCCCCCTTCGAGCTTGAAGGCTGCCGCACTATGATTTCAGCGAGTATTGGGATTAGTCTTTATCCGGAGCATGGCGACACGGCGGAAAGCTTGCTTCACTACTCCGACACGGCCATGCTGGATGTGAAGGAAGCCGGTAAAAACAACTATCGCTTGTATACCGAATCGCTTGATACGGTAAGAACCCGCAGATTGAAGATCGAACAGCATCTGAAAACCGCCATCGATAACAAGGAGCTTTCCTTGCATTATCAACCGAAGTGGAACCTTCAACTTGATAAAATGACTGGAGTCGAGGCTCTGCTCCGGTGGACGAATCCGGAGCTAGGAGCCGTATCGCCCTACGAATTCATTCCGATCATTGAATCCTCAGGATTGATTCACGATATTGGAGAATGGATTATCCGGGCAGCGTGCCGTCAATACGCTGAATGGCAAAGCCGGAATCCGGATATGTCCCTCCTGGTGGCCATTAATATTTCCGGTATCCAGCTGCTGGAGCCAGGATTTGTTGAGAGACTGCAGCTCATTTTTATGGAGGAGAAGGCAGTCCCGCATCATTTTGAGCTGGAAGTAACGGAAAGCTTCGCCATTGAAAAGTTCGATGAGATTATCGATGTTTTCCTGCGTTTGCGTGAACTCGGATTTACGCTTTCTATTGACGACTTTGGGGCAGGGTACTCTTCGATGAAATACGTGTGCCAGCTTCCCATCCATATTATGAAGATTGACAAAACCTTGATTGACCAATTGAAGGATAACCCGCGTAACCAGGTCATCATCTCTACCCTAATCGAGATGGCTCATCAACTGGATATGACCGTTGTAGCCGAAGGTGTGGAGACGGTGGAGCAGCTGGAGCTTCTGAAATCCTACCGCTGCGATCAAATACAAGGCTACTATATCAGTAAGCCGGTTCCGCCGAATCAAATTCAAGAAGCGTTAGCAGGATGTACTTAAGCAATGCCTTAAGGTACATCCTTTTTTGCATTCGTAAGGGATTATTTTCCTATTGGGATGGAAATAACTACTAGTAAAAACAAATGAGGGCTTACATATGTCGCTAACCGTAATCACGCTTTGGGCCGCATTACTTGTGCCCTGGCTCACCCTTTTTTTTCTAAAAAAAGAAGTGGTCAAAAAATATTTTCCCGTTGCCACTTTCACCGCTCTACTGGTTACCATCGTTTTTGAAATCGCCTATTCTCTTAATTGGTGGGAAATGCTCGTAAGCATTGCACCCGGGGGGGAAATCACCAACATCTCCTTTGTATACGGTGTATTTTTCATAGGGACCATCTGGATTTTTTATTTTACGTACCGTAAATTTTGGATTTTTCTTATAACGAATGTGATCATTGGTGCTATGCAGAGCTTTGTGCTTAGCCCCTATTTGTTTGAGGGCTGGCTGTTCCGGCTGAATCGGCTCAATGATTTTCAAGTATTCTTGATCATGGTCGGTTTATCACTTATTATTTATGTTTATCAGAGGTGGCAGGAAGGTGCCCTGAAGGACGTCGGTCGCAACGGGTACAACAAAGTCGAGTTTGACCTGCGAAACCCCTTATCCGCCAAAGAAAAGAGCCGCTAGGAATTAGAAAAAGAGCCTCGCAGACATGACGTCTGCAGGCTCTTTTATATGAAATGTTATGTAGTCCCTATTATTTAATGACGCTGCCGCCGAACATAAACCGGTATTCCCAATGCTTGTTATCGATCGTATCCACACGAACTCCACCGGAATCGTTGGACCAAGTGTTCAGCATTTTTCCGTCACCTAAGTATATCCCGACATGCGTAATTCTTTGTCCTAATTTATTCGACCTCGGGTAATCGTCTGAGCCCGTTCCGCGGTAGGACATGAAAAACATCAAGTCGCCGCGTTTCAAGTTCTTCCAATTGGTTGTAATCGTATCGTGTTCCTTTACCCAGTCGCCTTGCTTACGCGAGTCCGAAGGCAGCGTAATACCGCCTGCTTCCTTGAAGATATGCCGAACAAAATCAGAGCAATCAAAGGTATTGGTATTGTTTCGATTGGAGCCGAATTCATATGGAGTACCCAAGAAATCGTAGCCGAGCGCTATCACCTTCTCAATTCTGGCCGATGCGCTGCCTTGGTTACCGGAGGAACCGCCGCTTGACGAGCCGCCGGAGGAACCGCCGGAGGAGCTGCCAGATACCTTAATGTATTTCGAGCTTGTCGATATGTAACCGACATCCCCATTCTTGTCGCGCACTTTATACCAATAGCTGTTCACCTGATCGAGTATCGTTACTTTCTCGTCTTCTTTCAGCATGCGAATCACACGGGAGTCCGTGCTGGAACCGGCGCGCATATTGACACCGCTGACGATTGTACCCGTCTGACTAGACTGCTGTGAGCTTTGCGATACGTTTATGTATTTAGAGTTGGAGGATACATAGCCTACATCGCCGTTTTTATCTTTGACCTTATACCAATAATTGTTCACTTTCTCGACGATCGTTACTTTCTCGTCTTCCTTCAGCATACGAATGATTCGAGAATCCGTATTTGGTGCGGTGCGGAAATACACACCGTCTTCAATAGTTCCGATTTGGGCAGCAAAGGCTTGTCCTTGAGGTATCAAGCTTGTCCCGGCCACTATAGCTGTGGATAGGAATGCCGTTAAACGCATGACTTTGAGCTTTGTCATTTTCACTGCAGTTTCCTCCATTTGGTCTAGTTGTTTGCCGGCTGGCATATTTACTATAACATAACCAAGTTTGGAAGAAATCCCTTAAATATTGCCAATTCACGCAGCAGAGGCATGGAGGACGGCGAAACGCCGTATCCCATGCCTCTACGTTCATAGATTACATAACTATTATTATGTAAACTACCATCGACCAACATCTATCACTTTGCCGTCACCAAGCTGCGATTGAATAGCCGCTTCAATGATCTCTTGAACGGCTAGCCCGTCTGCGCCGGAAGCCTCGATTCGATCGGGAGCGACCCCTTCCTCGAGCTGCTGAATGAACGTCGCGATACGGGATCGAAAGGTCGCGTCGAAGCCTGGAAAGCCACCAAGCACGGGGTTGCGGTAGACTCGAAGCTCCTCTTGTCCGTGGGGATAGTATGTTAATGACTCATAAACATTATCGAGCACAAAGCGCCCCCGATGTCCCGCTACCTCACAAGCTTCAATCGGATGCCGGTTATCCATGTCATAGCTGCCTACCAAGTGTCCGACGGCGCCGGAGGCGAACTCCAGATTGATGGAGGCGGTGGACCACATGGAGCGCCCCGGTGCCTTCGTCATGAAAGCTTGAACCCGCTTGACATCTCCTGCGAAATACCTCAGCACATCGAAGGAGTGCGGGTGCAGGGCTCGCATGTGCAGCCACGGGCTGGTTTCCTTCGCGTTGCCTATCGTCAGCTTCATGTTCACGAACAGCAGAGAGCCTAGGTCACCCGCATCGACCCATTCCTTCGCCTTACGTGCCATAGGGGTAAATCGATGGTTGAGGTTGCACCCGAGTCGGACCCCCTTTTCCCTCGCGAAGCTGACCATTTCCCGGGCTTCCCCGAGATCATTGGAGATCGGCTTCTCCACAAGAACACTCTTGCCTGCCGCGATGGCCGCCATCGCCGGGCCATGGTGGTGGGAACCGTTCTCCACTCCGCCGGTAGCCACGCTGACAAGATCGATCTCCTCCTGCTCTAACATCTGGTTCACGTCATAGTACGCCTTCGCTCCGAACAGTGCCGCCGCCCGGTCTGCCAGCTCCCGATCCAGATCACAAACGGCCTTCAGCTCAGCATCGGGATGCTCACCGTAAGAACGGCAGTGGATCCTCCCGATATTATTCAGCCCGACAACCGCAACCTTCTGCATTTCGCCCTCTCCTCGATTCGTTATTTCGCCGGTTCGCTCTTGCCGAATCAGGCCTTCTCCGACGAATTCTCACGGGCTGCCGCAACCGTTTCGGCTCCCTGGCCCGCTTCCTTCTCCGCCTCCTTGGCCTGCAGCTTTCTTGCCGAGGAAGCTGAACGAATCTGCATGGAATCATAGGCCTGCTGGGAGGACGTGAAAGGACCGCACCCCTTCCCGTGCCAGTTCAGATTCGTGTACATCGGGTTGGTGCGTCCGGTCGCCCGCTCTCGTGCAGCGATATGCGACTCCATTCGTGCTGTCAGCAGCTGTACGAGCTCCGGTTCTTCTGCAGCTACATTGTTCAGCTCAAGCGGATCCCGGATCAGATTGTACAGCTCTACCTCCGGCTTGAAGTGCAGATCCGGCTCCAGCGCTACGATCAGCTTCCACTCCGGGGTGCGCCAGCCATGCTTGCGCATCCAGGTGCACTCGGTGATGTACATTTCGCTCTCCGGGACGCGTTCCTCTCCCCGGATGAGCGGCAGTAGGGACCTGCCGTCGAAGGAGATGTCCGTATCGATGCCCATAAGCTCCAGTAAGGTCGGCATAATGTCTTTAATCTGCGTGGGGCTGCTTACCCGCTTGCCGGACGGAAGCTTGCCGGGGTAACGCAGGATCAGGGGGACGACCAAATTCGATTCGTATAACCCGTGATGGTCGTAATAGCACTCATGCTCGTTCAAGGTTTCCCCATGATCTGAGGTCACGACAACCAAAGTTTCCTCCTCCAGACCAAGCTCCTCCAGTTGCCGGAACAATGCTTGAATGGATGCGTCCATGTAAGCGACAGCCCCGTCGTACTGAGCATCAATATACGAACTGTCCGTGCAGCCTTCGGGAAACCAAGAGGTGAAATATTCGACAAACGGCTTAAAATCATATAAAGCATCCAAGGAGCGATTATTCGGATTTTTCTCATCCCCGCCGTAAAAAAGCCGCTCAAACGGTTTCGGAGGCAAATAAGGAGTGTGCGGGTCCATGTGACGAAGGAATAAGAAGAACGGATGTTCTTCAGCCGCAAGCCTCTTCAGCTCGGGCAGCGTGACCTCGTTCAGGTTCTCCGCTTTGGGACAGCGTCCCGTTTCGTCCGGCAGCCATGCTTCATAGTTCAGATACGTCTGAAAGCCGCGTGCCGAAGGGTTGCCGGTGAAGCCGACGCAGGTTGTATTATAGCCCTGCTCCTCCAGTACCTCCGCGAGCGTCTTCACATGTTCGCCGAGCGGACCGCCGTGCCGCAGCGCAACGACATCCGTACCGAAGCAGTCCATTCCCGTGAGCATTGAGGCATACCCCGGAGTAGTGGGGATGCTTGGTGAAAAATGCTGCTCGAACAGCACCCCCTCCTGACTCAATCGATCCAGATGCGGGGTCGTTAGGCGGGAATAACCGTAGCTGCTCATATGATCTCTCCGCAGGCTGTCAATTCCGAGCAATAGCAGGTTGGGCCGTTTTTTCTTCATCGGACAGGACTCCTTTTCGTTAGGCTGATAACTAGAGATGAATTACAGCTTAGCGAGCTTATCTGGCTCCAAGAGACTTCAATACCGCATGCAGATATCCGCGGCTTTCGGCGGCGACAACGGACAGCTGTGCGAGAGAATGACCGTTCGCCCCGATCACCTCCAGATTGACCGGACCGTCATAACCGCTCTCCACTAGCACCTTGCAGTAATCGATCAGGTTGATATCTCCGCGTCCACAGGCTTGGGCCTCGATGGGACCAGGACCCGCCTGGCGCCCCTTGCAGTCCCGGATATGAATATGGCGTACCCGGTTGACCACCTGGGCCAGCGCTTCCTCGGGATTCTCGCCGGCGCGATAAATATGGCTCGGATCCATATCGATCCCGAACGCGGCCGAGTCAATGCTCTCCATCGCGCGAAGCGTAGTAGGCGTATTGTAGACCGACTGTCCTACGTGCGCTTTGACACACAAGGTCACCCCATATTCACCGGCCAGCTCCGCCATCCGCGTAAGCTTATCGATCGAAGCGGACAAGTCCTCGTCCACGTTCGATTTGCCCCCCGGCCCGACGTTTACGTTAGGAATACCGAGCTCGCGAGCAGCCTCGAATGCCAGCTGAAGCCGCTGCTCATCCAATGAGGCTACCTCCATCGAGAGAAGCGCAAGGCCAAGCTCCTCTGTGATCGCCTTGATTTGCGGGGCTTGCTCCCTCCAACGTTCCAGCTCAAGATGCTCGCACATGCCTTTAATCGCCGCCAGCTCGATTCCGTCGTACCCGCAGAGCTGAATATGCTTAGCTGCGGTTGCGAAATCGTATTCCTTGAACAACACCGAGTTTATTCCTAATCGAATCATCGTTTCATCCCCCTATGATTAAAGCTCGACGATACTGGATGTTTCAAAGGAGCGGATCGCAGCCTCAATAATGTATTGAGCCCGAAGTGCATCTTCTCCGGAGCCGTTGATTTGGTCGAAGGGCACCTTGGCGTCCAACTGCTCGATCCAATCACTAATACGGCTCTTGAACGTTTCCGGGAAGGCCTTCATACCGCCAAGGCAGCTGTAGGTTTCCGTCTCAATCCCTTGCCGCGGATAAAAGGTAAGCTGCTCGCACGCATCCTCGAGCACGAATCGGCCCTTGGACCCGACCAGCTCGCAGCGCTCCAGCCCATAGCTCGGTCCGGCATCGTAGCTCCCGACCAGGTTGCCAATGGCGCCGTTCTCGAATTCCATGATGATTTGGGCATTGGACCAAATCGTTCTGCCCTCTCCCTTCATCATAAAGGCAGCTACACGCTTCACGTCGCCGCAGAAGTAGCGGATGACATCGAACGAATGCGGATGAAGCGCCCGCAAATGAAACCACGGGGAGGTCTCCACCGGATTATTGATCCACATTTTCATGTTGATCATGTGCAGCTTGCCGAGACGCCCTTCCTCCACCCAACGCTTGGCCCGCTCCGCCGCGGGAGTGAAGCGGTGATTCAAATTCACGCCGTAGGGAAGCCGCTTCTCCCGGGCAAGCGCGACCATTTGTTCTCCTTCCTCGATCCGGTTGGAGATCGGCTTCTCTCCGAGAACCGGAATGCCTGCGCCGAGCAGCTGCATCGTCGGTTCAAAGTGCTCCCCGCCGTTCTCTTCCCCCTTCGTCGCTACACTGCAAGCGTCCAGCCGGATCCCGCTGTCCAGCATCTCCTGCACGCTGTAGAATGCGCGGCAGCCGAATTTCTCGGCCGCCCGGTCGGCCTTCTCCTTCATAATATCGCATACGGCCACAAGCTCCGTTTTCGGATGCTCCTTATACACCCCCGCATGAATGGATCCGATATTCCCGACCCCGACGACCCCAACCTGCAACGTCATATCACTACCTCCGTTTATGAACTGGATTTGGTATACAGCTCCCTGTACTGCCCCGGGGGACAGCCGACCTTGCGCCGAAACAGCTGTGTGAAGAAAGACGGATCTTCGTAGCCGACCTTATGGGCGATCTCGATCACCTTCTCATGACCGTCCAGCAAATACTGCTTGGCTCGCTCGATACGAATTTGATGAATGCGCTCCGTTACCGTCAGCCCGGTCTCTTGCTTGAAGATGCGGTTCAGCTGCCGGTTGCTGATATTGAAAAAATCGCATAAATCCGGCACCGCCAGCTTCTGGTCAAAGTGCCGCTCCAAAAAACCGTTGATTCTGCGGATCAAAACCGTCCGCTCTTTCTCTAGCGGCTTGTGCTCTTGGCTGCATCCCTCGGCATAAAATCGGGACAGAATGATCAGCAGCTGAAGCAGCTGCAGCCGGATGACCGTCGGGTAACCGGGGCGATGCTGCTCCCACTCGACGATCATGGCCTTAAGCAGGGCGCTGACCTCCCCCGCTTTGGGACCGGACAGGTTGAGCTTGTGGTGAAAGCGCTCTCGTGCATCGAGAAAGGGATATACGTAGAAGTAGTCCATGGAGCGGGAAACCCCCAATTCGCGCAGAAGCGCTTCATTGATCAGCTCAGGCATGAACAAGCAATTGATGAGCTCGATGCGCTGACCGGGCATCGTCCGGTACGAGTGCACCTCACCCGGATTGATGATGAAGACATCGCCGGCCCGGATCGGATAGCTTTGTCCCTCGAAGCAATGCTCAGCCTGACCGTCCGCTAAGTACACCAGTTCAACAAAGTCATGCGAATGTTCCGTAATTTCCTTGTCATGAACATAGGAACCGATGCTGAAGGGGCATTCACTTTCATGAAAAAACTGTGCCTTGTGCAGCTGGCGTACCATGGATCCTCCTTCGTTTCTTCGGAATACGCCATGCTCGTGCTTGTAATTGTGTAAGGCAGGCGCTTCCTGCGTAGTAGCCATCTTCCTCCCTTTCCATTTCCTGCTACATTTATCATAATGGAATCCAGCGCTTTCCGCATTGTGAAATCCGCCAATTTCATAGGCGATTACGCCAAACGACCTCCTTATCCTTTCACGGCACCCGCCGTCATCCCTGCTACGATCCTTTTATTGAAAAATAAAAATAAGATAAGCGGTGGAATGGAAATCAAGACCACATCGGCAAAAAGCAAATTCCAATTCGTCAGATACATGCTCATGAAATTGTATAGCGTCAGCTGTACGGTTGCGTTCTCCGCTCCGGGCAAAAAGTACAGCGGGTTTACAAAGTCATTGAAGATGCTGACCGATTGAATAATGATAATGGTGGAGGAAACCGGCTTTAACAACGGGAAGATGATGTGCGTAAACAGCTTGAAGCCCCCGCAGCCGTCAATGAACGCGCTCTCGTCGATGTCGCGCGGAACGGTAGCCGTGAAAGCCTTATACAGTATGGCGCAGAAAGGAAAATGAAGGGCGATTTCTACCAGCGTCAAGCCGGGAAGCGTCTTGAACAGCCCTACGGAATTCAGTACCCAGATCGTCGGCACTACAGCCGGGGGAATCATGAGACCCGCGAGGACGAGAAAGTTAAGGGTGGCCGCTCCCCTGCTCCGCTCCCTGCGCTGAAGCACGAAACCGGCAAGTGAACTGACAAAGACAAGACCGGTTAGAGACAGAACGGTAAGCAGCGTGCTGTTGTAAAATGCTCTGATCAGCATATGATCGGAAGCGGTAAGCACGGCCGTATAGTTTTCAATGATGTGCAGCGTATCCGGCCAGGACATCGTCATATCCGCGGCCTTCACACTCGATTTGAACGAATTGACAATAACAAAATAAAAGGGCAACCAAAAAATGACTGTAGATAATACGAGCATCACCAGCGTCACCATCGATCGGCTGAAGAACGAGAGGACGCCGGCTTTTCGCTTTGCCAAGACGGACTGCGATACTCGAACGGTGCCGCTCACAGCTCCACCTCCCGTCGGTTGAGGAACATGTACAGCGGGAAGGCCAGCAGCGAGATGCCGATGAACAAGATCACATTGCCCGCAGTAGCCAAGCCGTAAAAGCCCGCCTGATACTGCTTGTAAATAATGGAGGCGATCAGATCCGTGGAGAAGCCCGGGCCGCCTCGTGTCGTCGCCCAGATTAAATCAAAGGTGCGCAGCCCTCCGATAAACGCAAGAATAATAACCGAATTCATTGCAGGCCGGCTAAGCGGCAGCGTAATGTGCCAAAAGCTTCGGAAAGCACTGCCCCCGTCGATTCGGAGCGCCTCGTAATAGTGCTGGGGGATGGACATAATGCCTGCGATGTAGATTACGGTGGCGATCCCTACCCCCTTCCAGACGTCAATCAAGGCAACGGAGTACAAGGCAAGCTTCGTATTGCCGAGCCAGTCCGGGCCTTCAATGCCGATGGAGGCCAAAGCGCTGTTAATGACCCCCTGCGTCGGATGCATCATCGTGCTGAAGGCAATCCCAACGGCAATCGTACTGAGCAGCGTCGGGAAAAACACCATCGAGCGGAAATAATCCTTAAACCAGATCCGTGAGGTTAGCAGCGTGGCCAAGAGCAGCGCCAGGACCACCTTCAGCCCGCAGGTGACGACGGCGTAAATCAACGTATTCTTAAACCCGATTCGCAGTGACGTTTCCTCGAAGAACATGACATAATTGTCAAAGCCGATGTACTGCCACTTCGTTAATGTCCACCGTGTCATGCTAAAGAACAGCGACATGATCGTCGGAAGCAAATAGAACACGAAGTAGATGACTCCTGCCGGAAGCAGGAATAAGTAAGAATACATCTTCTTCTGCGCTAAGGTCATCCCATTCCCTCCTTGAACCGCGGTCCCGCCCAAGGAAGGGGAAACCGCGGCTACTGGTATTCTGCTGCTTACCAGCCCGGTAAATTGAGCTGCTGTGCTTGCTTCCTGACGTCCTTGTCATAATCGCTTGCCCCGTCGGCGGGAGATTTCTGGCCGGTGCCGACCTCAATAAGCAGGCTTTCCAGGTTCGGACCTTTCACCGGTGAGACAAATTCGAGTGCAGGTGCGGTTTTACCCGCGTCAAAATAGCTCTGCATTTCTTTAATCCCCTCATACGCGTCGTCCGGAACGTTAATGCCCTTAATGACATAAGGTCCGTTAGCTTTGCTCTTGGTCATATAGATCTTCATGCCCTCCGAAGAGACCAGGAACTCCAGAAACTTTTTGGCCGCATCCGCATTCTTGCTCTTCTTGTTAATATAGAGCGCGTTCGGCAGCCATACGGTAAACCCGTTGATGCTGGGATTGTCGCTTGGAACCGGGAATACGCCGATATCGTTCACCTTATCCGGGAAGTTCTGGGCCAGCGCATCGACCGCGTGGGTCAGCATCGGATATTGGACACCGCTGCCTTCCGCCAGCATTTTGAGCGCCCCGTCGTAAGTGGTTGCGAGGAAATCCTTATTCATGTAACCTTTATTGAACGTTTCCGCCGTCATCTCGAAGCCGCGTAGGGCCGCCGGCGTCGTTGCATATTTGGCTTTGTTCTCGGTGTAGTCCTTAACGAAATTCGGGTTCTGCGCCTGAACGTTGTAATGGTTCGCAAGCACATAGAGCTGGGAGGTCCAGGTTGTCTTATAGGAGCCGATGACAGCCGTTTTGCCGGCCGCTTTGATTTTGTCGCTATTGGCAATGAATTCCGACCATGTTTTGGGTACCGTAAGCCCAAGCTCCTTATAAACCCGTTTGTTATAGAGAATCCCGCCCACATTGGAGGAGCCGCCGGGCACGCCAAATACCTTCCCGCCGGAGCTGACCGTTACTTTAAAGGAATCAAGCAGCTTATCCATATAAGGCTCCTTCGTGAGGTCGACGAAATTCTCTTCCGGGTTCAACGCCTGGAACAACGAGCCCGAGTTGTAGTATAAAATATCCGACATTTCTCCGGTGGCCAGCCTCGTCTTCACCAGGTTATCACCTTCCGTTCCGTCGGGCTTCACATCGAATTTGATCTTGAGGTTCAGCTTCTTCTCCGCTTCCGCGGCTACGGCCTGAAGGGCCGGATATGCCGTTCCCGTCGTCCCGGTCAACAACGTAAGCGTTTTCAGTTCAGGTCCCTTGCTATCCGCCGGAGCCGTTTTATTGTCCCCCGGAGCCCCTCCTCCTGTAGTCTGGCCTTGGGAGCATCCCGCAGCGGCTGTGGACAGCAGTGCTGCGCAAGTAATGAAGGCAACGATTTGTTTACGTTTCATACGAATACCCTCCCCATAAGTGAAACCTAACCTAGGCGGCCGTGAAGCCCACCCGGCATCCAGGGTGCTGTACCCATGGAATGATAATTTCATTGTAGGAGATAAGCTTACACGGGAATACATACGATTTTACCGATTGAGGGGGACATTTTTTCCTTCGCTGCTCTCCGGTTCCATTGATGCGGACATCGCCTGCTTAGCATACAGATGAGGTGTCATGCCCACCAGCTTCTTGAACTGCGCGCTGAAATACTTGGGATCCTCGTAACCCACGAGCCTGCTCACCTCCTGCAGCCCGCAGGCGCCACCGCACAGCAGCTCCTTGGCTTTACGGATACGAAGCTCCGTAACATAGTCGGAGAACGTGAACCCGGTTTGCTCCTTGAACATGCGGGACAAGTATCCCAAGCTGACATGATGCTGTTGGGCGAACTGCTGCAGGGACATGTGGTTACGGTATTCCAAATGGATAAGGTGCAGCAGAATGGGGATCAGCTCCTTCGGACTGGCCTCCTTCCTGTCCTCCGCCCCATAGAGCTCTACCAGCTTGTCATGAAGGGGAGAAAGCAATTTGTCGTAGTAATAAATATGCTGAAACAACTGCGAATCGTCATGAAGATCGGGAACAGGAAGATGGCCGGTTCGAGAACGGTACAGATTGAATTTGAGCGAATAGAACATGTCGTTCATCAACAAATCGAGCTGCCGTTTGGTCAAACGATGACGGCGCAGCTCGTTCAGCAGACGCATGAGGACATCCTTTCCTTTGGAGAGCTCTCCTTTGCGATAGTGCGATTCCAGAATCCGGATGCGATCCCAGACGCCGCCCAGGTCTGCATCCGCAGGCTGCTCGTTCATCGATACGATCGTCGGAAATTCAAACAGCTTGTGCTCCTCCAGATGCTTCTTAAGCCGTTCCAAGACTTCGAACAAAGATTGTCCTGCCGGTTTCCGAACAAAGCCGATATGCAAGGCCTCAGGGCCGTGATGCTGCGGTGCCACCCACTCTGTTAACCGGGTTTTTACAATCTCCTGCCGAAGCGAAGCCGCCGCCCTGCTAAGGAAGACCTTATGCCTGCCGTCCAAATCTACTTTTACGAAATCCTCCTTGGCAGGAACGCATAGCAAAGTCATCAGCCTCTCGGTAGTTTGCATCGAATTCGTAAGCTGGCTTTTGCCCTCATCAGCCTCACCGGATACGAGGATTAGCAGACAGGCTTCTTCGTGAAAGCCTAATAACCTGGGATCGGACGGCAGCTCCGGCGTGAGCAGCATCCGTGTCAAGGAGACATGAAACCATTCCTCCGTTTTCTTCCTTTCCTCCAGCAGCTGCCGCAGCGCTTGATCAACAGCCTTGTACAGAGCCTCCTTGGAAACGGGCTTAACCAAAAAATCCACGACACCGAATTTCATGCCCATCCGCGCATACTCGAATTGGTCATGGACACTGATGATCATTTTCTTAATGGAGGGGTCCAGAAGGTTCAGCTCCTTCACCAGCTCCAGTCCGTCCATACCGGGCATGTTGATATCGGTTAGCACGAGATCCGGAAGAATCTCCCCCGCTGCTTCCAGCGCTTCCTCCCCATTGGAGAATGAATATATCCGGTGCTCCGGCTCATAGACCCGGAACAGCTCAACCAGCTCCGCCAATGCCCAATATTCATCCTCAACCAGAAAGATGTTCATAGCTCTCTTCAGCCTCCTCCTCTTGTTCTGCGAACGATAAAGGCATCCTAAGGGTAACGGTCGTTCCCGAGCCGGGGTTGCTCTCGATGAACGCTCCGTATTCCCTGCCGTAGAACAGCTGAATCCGTTGATGAATATTCAGCAGGCCAACGCCGCTCGACTCCCTTTCTAAACCCTGCAGCGCATGGGTCGTACCGAGTGACCGCTGCAAGACGGTAAGCCGTTCCGGCTCGACGCCGTCCCCGTTGTCCGAAACGGTCAGGAGCAGCATACCCTCCCGCACCTCCGCCTGGATATGAACTCTCCCGCCGGATTTCCTTCGTTTCAGGCCGTGGTTAACAGCGTTCTCAACAAGCGGTTGAAGGGTCAGCTTCAGCAGTCTGGCCTTCATCAGCGAATCCGGGATACGGTATTCAAGCTCCAGACGGTCACCGAACCGGTGCTGCTGGATTTTGAAATAGTGCTGAAGGTGTGCCAGCTCCTCCAGAAGTATGACGGGCCTGTCGAGCTGCTTCATGCTGTATTGGAACAGACCGGCCAGCGATACGCAAATCTCGGCCACTTCCTCGATGCCCCGCAGACGGCTGATCGATTTCATAATGTTTAACGTGTTAAATAAAAAATGCGGATTGATCTGTGCGTGGAGGGCGGCAAGCTGAGCATTTTTCTCCGCCAGCTTGGACTCATAGACCTCATGAATGAGACGCGAGATGCTGTCCAGCATATGGTTGTACATCCGGCTTAGCTTGCCGATCTCGTTCCGTCCGGTATACTCCATCCGTTGGTTGAAATTGCCAAGCTCCACACTGGACATCTTACGCATCATGTTACGGAGGGGAAGTGTAATTTGATGCGACAGCGTATAGGAGACCAAGGCGACGAGAAGCATGGTAACCAGTCCGGCGGCAACAATCAGGTTTCGGATGTTCTGCTGCTTGTGAAGCACTATCGTCTTCGGGATAAGCGAAACGGTATGCCAGCCGGTATAACCGGAAGCCTCATAAGTATAAAAGTAAGCTTTGCTCCTCCACACCAGCTCGCCTGCGGATTGCCCGGGCTTCAGCGAATCCATAGGGAACATCGGACGCGAGCCTTCCCCCCCTACGCTTCCGTTCTCATAAATGATCTCCCCCTGCTCGTCCAGGAGCAGCATGGTCATTTGGGTTCCCAGCTCATCCGCCTGCAGATTCGGGAGTGCCAGCGCCTTAAAGGCATTAACGTTGATATGGATCGTGGCTACTCCGATGGCCTGCTGCGTAGGAATGCGATGAATGCGCCGGTGGAACGAGACGATCCGTTTGGCCGGTTCCCCTATGCCTTCACCGCTGACGGAGGTTTGCAGAATAAACTTTTTGCTTTCCAGCTCCTCCACGAGCGTTTGAAGCTTTTCCCGAGGATAAGGAGCGGCGGGATGTTTCTCGACCATTTTGACATAGTAGTACAGATAACCGTCCAAAGTATGAATCGAAATGCCTTGAACATAGGGCTTAGGATAGGAAAAATCAAATAAAAACGGGCTCAATCTATAGCCGATCAGCTCCTTTTCGAAGGAATCGCCGGCTCTCTTATAATCCATTAGAGCGCTTTGGACGGCAGGAGAAATCGATACGGATAGAGAAAGCTCTTCGATATTTTGCATATACAAATCGACCATTTCTGAAAATTGCCTGGAGATGATAGAGGATAAAGAGGATGCTTGGTGCATAATATCGCGGGTATATTTGATGTAGAACATGCCGCAGGTGATCCCGACGATAAACAAGGATACCATGGAAAAGGAAAGGAACATCTTCGTCTTTAGCATAGGCAAGGGCTCCGTCCTTAGTGTGCTGGAAGAACAAAGATGGGGATACCCGTCACCCTTTAGGCAATCCGTATCCCCTGTCTATTACTTTATTCCGTAATGATTCTGCGCATTCCATTTGTTCTCTTCCTTCTTCTGCTGCACTCCGGCCTGCATTACCTTCTTAAGGTCACCTACGTACGTCTCCAAAGGAATCGAGCCCTCCAAATAAAGCTGCCCCAGCTTCTGATTGTTCTCGGTCACGTTCTTATCCACCTCGCCGCCGTAAATGTTCAGCTTCATCGGGTCGCCTACGAACGCGAAGCCCTTCAGATGATCCGGCAGCTCCGCCGTCGTAGTCGCCGGCGTACGATACAGCTTCTCCGCATGGTTCCCTTGTATTTTGGCGGAGGTGATATAGGCCATGAAATCAATGGCTGCGTCAAGCTTTTCCGGCTTGATGGATTTGGGAATAGCGAGGTTCCCTGCAGGCACGCCGCCGATTTCCATCAGCTTGCCCAGGGCCTGCGGATGATTCTCCTTGGTCAAGTAAGGAAGCGGGAAAGCCGCCATCTCGAAGCCGCGGGCCTTGGACTCGAAGAGCGATTTGCTTTGTCCTGAGGTTCGCATCACCATGGCGACTTCGCCGCGCAGAAACATATCCGAGGAGCTGGCGAAATCGATGCCGTTATAGCCTTTCGGCCAATATTGGCTCCAGTGCTTAATGATCGGAAACACGTCCTTGTAAGGCGGCTTCGTGATGTCTACGGTCCCTTCGTCTACGGCCTTCACATATTCGTTGATTTCGATAAAGCCGCTTTTGTTCGTATCCAGCTGCTCGTATTGACCTGCAATCAGCTCCTCCGTCAAGATGCGCACCGACCAGCTGTAGCTGTAATCGCCCGGCTTCGTATTTGGAAATCCGAAGGGAGTCACGCCGATCGCCTTAAGCTTCTCCTGCGCGGCGAGGAATTCGTTCCACGTTTGCGGCGGCTTGGTGATACCGGCCTTGTCGAATAAATTTTTATTGTACAGAACACGAACCGAGTCTACGCTTGTAGGCACGCTGGCATATGTCTGGTTATCACCGATCAGCCGCTGCAGCAGCGCCTTGGGAAAAATGTCCGACCAAGCTTTATCGCCAAGATGGGGCTGCTTCTTCGTATAGTAAGGGGTAAGATCCGTAAGCAGTCCTTTCTTTAAGTCCTCCTGATCCCAAATATATCGGGTCGTAAAAATATCCGGCGCCGTTCCTCCGATCAGTTGAGTCGTGACCCAGGCCCTGTGCTGTTCGACGCCCCCGAAGTTCTGCAGCTGCAGGCGGATCTCCACATCCGGCCGTTTCTCCCTATAAGAACGCACCGTCTCCTCCCATACCTGCTGCTCCGTCTGATCGCCGCCCGCCTCCGACATGACCATGACGTTAAGCTCGATTTTACTGCCGCCGGTGTTGTCCCCGCCGGAGGAATCTGTTAAAGAAGCTTCACCGCACCCGGAAAGAACCAGGGGCAGGGTAACACAGAGGGGAATGAGACTTCGGATGGAACGTTTGATACTCATGGGCAAGCACCCTTCCGTATAGAATTGGTTAGCCTTTCACGGCACCGGCGGTAATTCCGCTGATGAACGGCTTCGTCGCAGCAACGAACAATATGAGCAGCGGCAGCGATGCAATGACGTACCCTGCAAACTGGATTCCTTGAACCTGATCCAAAGGCCCTTTCATATTGCTTAGTGCCAAGATGATAGGCTTCACCCTATTGCCCGAGGTGACGACAAGCGGCCATATATAGTTGTTCCAGCCGTTCAGCGCGTTAATAATGGCTACGGTTGCGATCACGGGCTTGGATAACGGTACGATGAATTGGGCAAAAATGCGCAGCTCTCCGGCCCCCTCGATTTCAGCCGCTTCGATCAAGCTTCCGGAGATGCCCTCAAAGAAGGTCCGCATCAGCATCGTAGCCAGCGCCGAAGCCCCGGCCATGGGGCCTAGGATTTGCGCCCAATACGTATTGAGCAGCCCGAGCTGCTTAAATAGGATGAATTGCGGAATCAATAGCAGAAAGCCCGGCACCATCATCAGGAGAAGGATCAGGTAGTACAACGGCTCTTTGCCGAAGAACGTGAACCTCGCGAAGGAATAGCCGGCGAGCGTGGAATTGAGCAGCACACAACCGATGATTCCGGCAGAGATCAACAGCGAGTTTCCTATAAAGGGAGCCGTTTGCAGAAAAGCCGACACAAAGTTGTCTGCATGCAGCGGGAGCACCGGGTACCAGAAATGATGGACAATTTGATCCTGAAGCTTCAATGAGGTGATCATCAGCATGTAGAACGGAAATAACGTCAGGATCAGAAGCCCGGCAAGGCAGATTTGGTTTACGGCCCTGCCTAATGACCATGTTCGCATCAGAGCGCCTCCTAATCCAAAGATTCCGTTCGTTTGATGAAACGGTTCGTCGTAAGCGTAAACAAGAAAAGAATAAGGAAGACCACCACACCGATAGCGGAAGCATAGCCGAGCTCATTATACTCGAACCCCTTTTTGTACAAATATAAGGCGGGCGTTAATGTGGAGAAGCCCGGTCCGCCGTTGGTCAGCACCAGAACATTCTCGAAGCTCTGAAATTGATGGATGAAAGCCAAAATGACGACCAGCCGAATCTGATTCCTGATCAGCGGAAGTTCGATATGCAGAAACCGCTGCCAGGCATTCATTCCCTCGATGCTCCCCACCTCGAATAATTCCTTGGAAATCGTAATGAGCCCTGCCAGGTAGATGAGGAAGTAGATTCCTCCGATCCACGGAAAATTGACGAACAGAAGGGCGCCGAGGGCCGTGGCGCTTTCCCCGAGCCAGGCATGCACCCAGGCTTCCAAACCGAGCTGTCTCAGCAGTGTATTCAGCACTCCGTTGCCCATATATATCCAGCGCCACAGCAAGAAAACAATCACGTGAGGCACAACCATCGGGATCAGAAACAGCACCCGGTATATACTTTGCAGCTTCTTAGGCGAGTGGAACACCCCAATGGCGGCATAAAGCGGCAGGGTGAGCTGGATCAGGACGAAAATCACCGTAAGCACGGCTGCATTTTTAAGCGAAACGTAAAAAGTGGGGTCCTGAAAAAGCTTCGCATAATTTTGCCATCCGAGGAACGTATTGAGGTTCGCCCCGTTCCACTGATAGAACGATTTCACTATGGCGGTGAACAGCGGATAATATTTGAATAGTCCCATGGATACGAAAATGGGAATGAGGAAGGCGTAGGCGGTCACATGCTTTTTGATAAGCCGTTTCTTTTTCAACCGGGAGGCCTCTTCGGTTCGGACCGGATCGGCAGCTTCGGGGATCAGGTGTTTATTCAAAGCCCTCCCTCCTCTCCATCGTTGACATCCCTTGCATAGCTTTATCATACCGGGAGGACCGGGTTTCTTCATTGTCTATTGCGCCATTCTTCTTGGCGATTCGGTCATGCGGGCGGATTACGCATACCAATTAAGGAAAGCGCTATGCAGTTAAAATAGCACATTTCTGCAAAAAGGCAGCTTTTCCCAAGAAATGTATCCAAATCAAAGAGATTTCTGCGAATATACAACATTTCAAGACCATTTGCCTCGGTTTCGGCCATTGTGATCTCTCAAAGATGCGTATTCTCACAAATCTCGTTCTGAACCTCGTTTAGGGTTAAGGATTGTTGCACTTTAGCAGCTTTGCACCCCAGACGGGATGAGCACTGCTTCACCGTTTCCCCTGTAATCTTCAAATCGTGCAAAGCCATATAGCCAGGCCGCTTATGCGACCTGGCTTACCATTTATACTTCCGATGCATTAACGGGCTTGCCTCCAAGCCGCACATGCTCGAAGAAGCCGTCGCTGCCCACCTGACCGCCTTTGAGCACCATTTCCAGCCCGTCGATCGCCGCGTGATGGGAATACGCACGGCAAAGCGGCCCGCCCGGCTCAAGCGTCGCTTTGCATTCCAACGCAAAGATGCCCAGCTCCCGGGTAACATAGCCCGACGTATCTCCCCCTGCAATAACGATGCGGGTGAGGCCGGCCTCCATGACTAGCTCCCTGGCCAACGCTCCAAGCAATGCGCCAAGCATTGCGCTGCTATCCTCTGGACGCAGTCCTCGGCTCGTCAGCAAGTCCCGCAGCTCCCCGATGCTGGCATCCGCAGGCCCGGCCGCCGAATAAAGGATGACACTCCGCTGTTCTTTGAGGATCTGAAGCGTCTCCTGACGCAGCTTCTCCATAACCACAGGGGTCTTCTCCGGCTTCATTAGCTCCGTCACCGGAACGCGAATCCCCGCATAACCCGCCTCGAAGGCGCGTTTCAATTGCCTTTCCGTAATTGGCGAACAGCTCCCTGAAACAACGAGGAGCCGGTCAACGCTTTGCGCCGTCGGGGCAAGCCGTTCCTCAGCCGGAATCAATCCTGCTTCTCTCCAGGCTGAAGTAAGTGCATACTCCACCCCGGAGGAGCCGATAACAAATATGCCTTCGCCTTGATCCGCCTGCTCCCAGATCAATCGACCTGCTGTCGCGAGTCGGCGTTCATCCAGGACATCGAACAGCACCAAATCCGGCTGCTCGTTCTGTACGATAGCTTCGAGGCGCCCGCGGACATCAGGATACAATCCGTCGAGCGCCACGATATCGAGTAGGGACGTTAGCAGCTTGGTTTGTTGTTTTAAATGCTCCCGAAGGTCCGATTCCCTCATAGGAGTTACCGGATGAAGCGACATCGTGGGATGCCGGTCCAATCGATACACATGTCCTCCTGCTCCAGCAAAATGATGACCGAACAAGGTATAGCGCTTAAGGTACGGTACACCTACCAGAAGAGGAATATACCCACCCTTCTTTTTCATAAATACTTCTCTGCCGATTTCAGCCGCCTTACCGATGCTTCCGGTGTCCGGCGAGGAATCGAAGGTCGAACACACCTTGTAGTGAAACACGGCAGCACCCGCACGCTGCAGCATTTCGAACAGAGGGCGAAGCTCCCGCTCCATCGCTTCCGGCGGCAAAGAACGACCGATGCCCGCCACCCCAAAGCAATCGGCGGCCTCGAATCGTCCGCCCAGCATTTCCTCGGACGGAGGCTCTAGAAACAGAACCGTACGGAGACCTGCACGAAACAGCGCTTCCAGCACATCCGTAGAGCCGGTAAAATCATCGCCGTAATAGCAAAGGAGACGTCGAGCTTTAACCTTCCGCCCCTTCGTCATAGCTTCCTCCATCGGTATCAGCTCCCCCCGTATTTGCGGATCGCGCTCGCCAGCTCTTCGTGGCCGGCGGCATACTCCGCCAGAGGAATGCCCTGCACGGCGGCCTCCCAGCCCTGCTTCATACTCAGGAAGCCAGCTGCAGGTCCGTCCGGATGGGCCAGCATTCCGCCGCCGGCCAGATGCATCACGTCGACGGAGCCGGTTGCCTCATACGTCGCCGGAGCGGTTCCGGCCCATTGTGCCGATGAGATGACCGGGAGTGTCTGATAGCCTCCTAATAGCGGTGCCGTGCAAGCCAGAATGGAACGAACGACCGAGGCGTTGCTCTCATAGAACTTGCTGTTCAGTCCATTGACATGCAGATGATCGGCTCCAGCCAAACGGCAGAGCTTCTGGAATGCTGTGAATTCGATGCCTAGCTGAGGGCAGCGGGTGAGCATTCCCCATTGATTTCGGTGACCGTGAATCGGAACTTCACTATATTTGTTGAGCGCAGCGAGCCCCGCTAAACCGATGCTCAGGATACTGACCATAACGCAGGTGCCGCCCGCTTCTACGACCAGATCGTGATTCCGCCTCATTTCATCGTAGTCGCCGGTAATGTTGAAGGCATACATCAGCTTACGGCCGGTGCGATCCGCCGCCCGGTCAACCGCCTCCATGACGGCCTTCACCTTCACCTCGAAGGGGCAGTAAGGCGGATCGGCATTCAGCTCGTCGTCCTTGATGAAGTCGAGGCCCGCTCCGGCGAGACGGCCGACCAGCCCGGACAACTCCTCTGCGGTGAGGCCGATGCTCGGCTTCACGATCGAGCCCAGAATCGGGCGCTCCCATACACCTGCCAGCCTCCGGGTTCCTTCAATGCCAAACTTCGGCCCTTGATATTTCGCTGTGAACGCGGTGGGCAGATCCAGGTCCAGCAGCCGGATACCCGACAGCTCCTGCAGCTCATAAAGATTGCCGGCTACCGCAGACATCAGGTTCGGAATCGACGCACCGAAGTTGTGCAGAGGAAACGACACGGTCACATGCCCCTGACGGTATACGCCGTCATGGGCGATTGGCGTCTTTGCGCCGGGAAGAGACGGACGATCCGTCTCCCCCAGAGGCTCAATTCGCTCTACCCGAGCACCGTGCTTCTCCTTCAGCTCATCTGTCTCTCCCGGCACGGCAGTGAAAGTGCCTGTAGACTGCTCCCCGGCAATGACGGCGGCAGCCCGTTCCAGCGAATAAGGCGTCTCCACGAGATAAATGGCCGTGACCCTCTCCTGAGACATCACCCCTCACCCCTTCGGTTGCAAGCACCGCCGTGCGAGAGAACTTCCTTGACCTGCTCTACGCCAAGGCGCGGGGAGGAGAGCACCGGCTTGCCGGTGGCTTCAGCCAGTGCTTTTTCCATCCGGGCCATAGAGCCTTGAGCGAGCACGATCACATCCGACTCCTCTGCGGTGCGTTTGGCCGTCTCCAGCAGAAGGCGATCATGCTCGTCCGGGCGGCCGGATACAAGTGCGTCGAAGGCCCCTTCCGCGAGTCCATTGACCAGCGTCACTTGTCGTCCGACCGCATCCGCATGCCTGCGGATCAGACGCAGCGTCGGCTCCAGCGTAGACGGGAGCGTCGCCAGCACGGCGATTCGCTCATATTGCGCCGCTGCGAGCGCCGTCATGGCATCGTCGATTTTCACGATGGGGATTCCGATGAGATGGCGGGCGGCATCCGCCACCTCTCCGACAGAGGAACAGGTATTGAGAATGACATCGGCGCCCAGCTCCTCTGCATGATGGTAATATTGAGTCAATCGACGAGCCACAGCCGGAGGAACCTGCCCTGCCCTTACAACGTCGCCGATCAAGCTGTCATCGATAATATTGACAAGCCGGCAGTCCGGAAGCAGCTCTTGGAACACCGCCTTAAGCGGGTCCGCCAAGCCTTGGCCGGTATACACGGCAACCACAGTTTTCATAAGGTTCCCCTCCGCTACCATTTCATATTTGAACAAACCATTACCAAACAAACTCCTTCTCCAGCCTCCGGTAGTCCCCCTCCCGCATAGGAGCGGTATCAAACACTTGGCGTCCGCTGTATAACGGCTTTTTCTTCCCTTGCGGCGTAATGCCGACCACGTCGTCACCGCGCCACTCCGTTTCGAACGTTTGGCCCACTGCATTTTCGATCGTTTTCCGATAGCTCAGCGGGAATGACACGGTAATCCTCTCGCCCGCCTGCGCGGCTCCTAACAGCAGAAACTGCTTATTGACCCAGCGGCTCGGCTCCTTCCCCGTGCCCTCGACGACCTCGCCGTTACGCTCGCGAACGAATCGGATTTTTGTGAAGCCCGCCCATTCGGGAATGCGAATCTGCAGCCTCGGCAGATCGGTGTGAACGTCCAGCACAACCTTCCCCTCATGAGGCAAATAGCTGCTTACATCGAGCCACTTGGAGCCGCGGTTTAGCAGGAAATTCACGCTGACCGCCCCATCCTTCTCGGTAATCGTGTTGCTCCAGCCCATAAACAGCCCGCGTGTTCCAGAGCCCAGACAGCAAATTTGCAGGTCGTTCGTGTGCCCGCGCCCTTCATTGACATCACATACAAAATCGTTAGGCGCCGAATAGCCGGCGAAGGATCCGCGCGTGCGCTCAGCCACCTTATAGAACGATTTGTTATATAAAATATCGTTCGATTTATCGTCCGTTTGCTCCACCCAGCTTAAATCGAGCAGCTGCGATTCTGCGAGATGATTTCGCAAAAACCGCTCTACGATGCCCCAATATTCAACGTAGCCGCTTTTCGCCAAGGTAATCCCTATCGCGATCAGGTCCACCAGCGAGCACGTTTCATGCTCATAGGCTTGCTCCTGCAAATCACCCGGCGTCCAGCCGAAGGCCGTACATTTGGTGAGCGCCCAGTCGTAGCATTTTTTGACCCAGGCAATCTTGGCGGCGTCACCTGTAAAAGCGCCGAAGCGAGCAATGGCATCCAGTGTACCGAGCCGCGTGTGGAAATGGCCGCTGCGATAGGCGAGGGAATCGTTGAAGCTGCCGTCCGGCAGGAACACGCCGCTTCGCTCCACAATGAGCGCCGTGAAAAATTCGCAAAGCTCAAATGCATCTTGATTGCCCGTCAGCTCGTGGTATTTCAGCAGCGGCATGACAAGCCTTCCGCAGAAGGCCGCGGGATCCGGAGCGAGCCGCAGCTGCACGGCATTGGCGGACGGCCAGCCGCCTTCTTTATATTCCGATGCCGGATAATACCATACATCCCGCTCTTTCACAGCAATCCGTTTCAGTGCAGCGACATGGCGATCGGCGGCTTCCTTCACCTTTGGATCGCCAGTTTCCATAAACCAGGTCGTCAGCGATAGAATCACTGCACGCTGGTCAATCAGATTGGCGTTGGGCTCCCAGCTTCGCGTAGGGTTGATCTGCCGGTAGCTCATGCCGTCCTCCTTGAAGAAGGAGAGCAGATTGGCCCGGTACCGCTCCTCCACTTCGCGTCCGAAGGTTTCCCCGGACATGTGGCGCGCAAGAATCAATCCGTCGATCATGCGTCCGTGGCTTGACCCGTAATCCCAATCGCCGTGAGTCATGAAGGCGGGCTTATGCATCAGATTCGCGGCAAAGAACGGAATGCACTGGTGATCATGATCGGCCATGCCCACCATCGCATTAATGGCGTGGGCGGCGCGTTCCTCCAGCATCAGCGTATCAGGTATGAAGCGTTTGGTCATAAGGGGGTTCTCCTCCTAACGGTAGGTTTGCGTCGAATCGGCTGCGGTATTCGCCGATCGTCATGCCAACCTTTTTCTTAAAGATTTGGCTGAAATAACGGTAGTCCTCATAGCCTACCTTTTGAGCAATCTCATAATTTTTATAGTTGGACATGCGCATCAGATCCTTGGCATTGCGAATACGAACATCTGCTAAATAATCGACGAAGTTCGTGCCGGTCGCCTTCTTGAACAGCCGGCTCAGGTAATCCGGATTCATGTAACGGCTGCCTGCAATTTGGTGAAGAGATAAAGGCCGGTCGTACTGCGTTTCAATCAGCTTGCGAAGCTCGGCTACGATCATCTCGCTTTGCTTCTCGGAGGACCTTCGATGGTGTGACAGTACGGCGGGAAACAGCTCCTGAGCGAAAAGCTTCCGCACGGAAGCGGCATCATTCCGGCGAAGGACCATCTCCGTCAAGTCGGATAGCTTCTGGCCGCATATCTCCTCCAGCAGACAACCCTTCATTTGCAGCTGCTTGTTCATGGCATGGATGAGAACGACTGTATTGTGCTGCAGCTGCTCTACCGTAAAAGATGACTTAACACAAGCCTCAAGCCACCGGTCAAACTCCAGGGCCGCAGCCTCGCCATTCCCTGACTGCAAGGCAAGCCAAAGCGCATTCTCATGCTCTAAGGGATACGCAACACTCATCGCCGCGGAGGGAGATTCATCGAAGAACAGCGCACAGGCGGAAGCGGAGAGTCTCCGGCTGCGAAGCGCCTGCCGAGCTTCCCGGTACGCCTCCCCTAGAAAGAGAGGATCTCGCTTGATCCGGCTAAACCCAAAGCTGTAGCTGCCGTCCCCTGCACGCCGCATCGCGGCTTGCATGACCTGGTACAGCTGGTTTAGCTCCGGCTGCCCCAGCCGGGAGGCGCAGAAGGCAATGACCGTTTCCCTCGGATCACCGGGAGAAGAGGTGGCAGTACATAACAAGCTGCCCCCAAGCAGGAAGGGCCGGTGGCGCTCCAGCTGCTCAAGCAGGAGCGGCTTTACGGCGCGCGCCTCTTCCCAAGTATCGAGGAAGACATCAGGACGGCATACCGTAACGGCATAATCTCCAGCCTGCCAGTCCTCCGGAGGCATCCATTCATCGACTTTGCCGCTCGGCTGCACCGAATCCCCGCTATGAAGCAAATACCGGCTGAGCCATTCCTCTGCACCGGCAGGCCCCGTCCGCTGCTCTTGGCTTCGGCGTTCCAGCTCGCGCACCGCTTTGTCCAGCACAGCGGAAAGCTCCTCCTTCTTCACCGGCTTCAGGAGATAATCGTACGCTTTCTGGCAGATTGCTTCCTTGGTATACTCGAAGTCGGAATAGCCGCTGACGACTATCGTTACCGTCTGGGGCAGAGCGTGCTTCAGCAGTCCGAGCAGCTGCTTGCCGTCAAGACCCGGCATCCTCATATCCAGGAAGAGAAGCTCCGGCTTGACGGCAAGCGCCATCTCGTAAGCCTCTTCCCCGTCGCCGGCCTCTCCCGCCAGCTCCAGCCCGAACCGCTCCCAATCGATCGACTGGATCAATCCGCGCCGGATCCACTTCTCATCATCCACTATCATGACCTTATGCATCCCGATCCCCTCCCAAGGCGTTCGTCCGGAGCCGGCTATCCCTTCAGCGAACCCGCCGTCAAGCCGTCGATGATAAAGCGCTGAAGCAGCAAATATACAAGCAGCACGGGGGTAACGACAATGACCATAAAGGCGAACACAACGCCCCAGTTGGTGCTGTACATAGTGACGAAATTGAAGATCTGCAGGACAATCGTCCATTTGGTGCTGTCGGTCATGAGGTAGAACGGGCCGAAAAAGTCGTTCCACACCGAAACCATGACGACAATGGTTACCGTAACAAGGACAGTAAGCAGCAGCGGAAGCACTACCTGCCAATACAGCCGGAAATAGCTGCAGCCTTCCAGCAGCGCCGCCTCATCCAGCTCCCGAGGAATGGACTTCATAAACCCGACAAGGAGGAACACGGCAAACGGCAGGAGCACAGCCGTATAATACATAACAAGACTGAAATACGTGCCCCGAATATGCAGATCGCCCATCAGCTTGATGGTCGGAACAATGGATACCGGCACGATCAGCCCCATAATAAAAGTGTAGTAGGCGGCCCTGAGCAGCTTGTCGTCACGCCGTTGAATGACGAAGGCAGCCATAGAGGCGAGCAGATTAACGCAGACGACAACGCTGAGCGAAATCAGAATGCTGTTCTTAAAGCCCCGAAAAATATTAGCTTGCGAGAAGGTGTCCGCATAATTGCTGAAATGCCAGGTTGACGGCAGACTTAATCCGAAAAGCGCCGATTCGCGAATGTCCTTGAAGGAATTCACCAGAATCATAAAGAAGGGGATAATAATCACCAGCGCGCAAGCCACGGCGATTAACTCAAGGACTATTAAGCCGACTCGTTCCTTGGTCACATCTCCACCTCCCTCTTCTTCATTGCGTGCAGAACCGGCAGTCCTACCAGGGTTACGAGCAGGAACAGCATCAAATTAACGGCTGTCGCATAGCCGAACTCCCCGGTGCTGAACATGCTTCGGATGTAGGTGAAGAACACCTCCGTCGAATAGCCCGGTCCCCCCTCCGTCAGCACCATCACCATCTCGAATACCTTCATTGAGCCGATCATCGAGAGCAGCACGTTCACGGTGAACGCGGGGGCCAGCAGCGGAAATTGAATCGACCGGAATTTGCTCCAATAGCCTGCCCCGTCGATCGATGCGCTTTCCAGCAAATCTTTCGGAATAAATTGAAGTCCGGCCAAGTAGACAACCATGGAGAAGCCCGCTACGCGCCAAACGTCGGTAACAATGATGGAATACAGCGCGTAGTTCGGATCATTCAGCCAATCCTGAGCTAATGCCGCCAAACCTGCACCGTGCAGGATTTGGTTGACAATGCCGTGCTCCGGATGGTAGATGGCGCGGAAAATATATCCGATGACAATCGGCGAAATGACATAAGGCAGAAAAAAGATCATCCTCAGTACATTGCGCAGCTTCAAGGCTGCGTTCAGAACCATAGCAAGCGCCAAACCGGAACCATTCTGCAGGACGGTCACGCAAGCGGAGAAGATCAGTGTATTCACGAAGGCTGTTCTCAACCTCGGCTCCTCAAACAAGGCCCGATAATTGTCAAGTCCGGTGAATCGGATCGTGTCCGCGTTGATGTTCCAGTCCGTGAAGCTGTAGTAGAACCCGATCAGTGTCGGGGTGATGAAAAATAACAGAAATACCGCCAGCGCAGGAAACGAGAAATATAGCGGGTATTTGCGCCTCTCCAAGCTTCTCCTCCTCCCTTCCACCTGCGTTCTACGACCGGGGTTCTCGATCCCCCCGGCCGCTTACGCGCTCTTTATTCAAAGCCCGGGAGACGCTTTGCCTTGCCATCCTTCTCGTAGTTTCCGGAAAACTCCTTAAGCGCCTTATCAACATCGCCGTCGATAAAGAAGGTCTGCAGCGTCTTCTGGAAGTCGGCAAAGGTTGGCGTCAGTCGGTTTTGTACGTTGACCTTCGCCTTGCCGGAATCGATGAACGTTTTGACCGTTTTCTGAACAGGATACAGCTCGCTGGTTGCATTCTGGAAAATCGGGATGCCCGGCTGGTTTTGGTAATACAGATTGACCATTTCCGGAGAAATCATGAATTTAATCAGCTCGGCCGCCTCCGCTGCATGCTTCGCTTTCGTCGGAACCATCAGCTGGTTAGGCGGAGTAATCATCGCGGTTCCTGCATCCGAGGCCGAGGGGAACGGGAAGAAACCGATTTGATTCGAAACAAAGTCCTTGCCGAACTTCTTCTCCATCTGCGGGATGATGCCGTCCAGCATGAAGGCCATCGCAACCTTCCCCTCGCCCATCCGATTCTGCAGCTCGTCGTACGTTCCGGCAAGCGTATTGTCCTGGTAAAGTCCGAGCTCCTTCAGCTGCTTCGATTTGACGAACAAATCCTTGAGCTCCGGAATGTCGGCGAGCTTCAGCTCATTCTTCTCCAGCTTGGCTACACCGGCATCTTTGATAGCAGGATCCACGTTCGAAACCCAGCCGGTCAAATAGAAAATTTGCGCCGGCCAGCCGTCCTTCACGCCTTCGTAGAAGGGGACGACACCGGAGGCCTTAAGCTTCTTGGCGATCTCAATAAGATCGGCGTAGTTTTTCGGAGGCTCGACGCCGGCTTTCTTGAATACTTCCTTATTGTAAAAAACGCCATAGGCACCGGTGGCGCCGAATGGAACACCGTATATCTTTCCGGCGGACGTCGTTTGAAACTCCTTCATCGATGGAATGACACGGCTCCAAACATCGGCATCCCCGGACCATTCACGCAAGGTCTCTTCCGCTCTCAGCTTCACATTCTGCTTCGTGCCAGGCTGCATTAGGAACAGGTCCGGGAAATCTCCGGTCGAGAACCGCGTTTTGATCATGTTGTCGAAGTCGCCCCCGGGCAGCGCCTGCAGCTCCACCTTATTGCCTGTTTTTTTCTCGTATTCTTGAAATATTTTTTGAAAAGGCGCTGCGTCCACCGTATTCGCTATCACGAAGCTGAGGGTGACCGGACTTTTCGGTTTGGCCGGCGCCGTGGCCGGCGCTTGGTTGCCGCCCGGCGACGCTGCAGGCGTACCGCCTCCGGTTTGTCCGCATGCAGCCAGAGCCGCCGCCATCGAGCAGAGTGTAGTGAGCCTGACTGCTTTTTTCACGTGATTCATTGCTTTCATCTCTTCAACCCCTCCATAGTAATCGCTTACAAATCCATTATATGAAAGCGCTTCGATGAACCCCATTCACAATACCGACCAATGATGTTGAATATTCCTACTTTCCCCTTCCGTCCAGCTCCAGGGTAATCGTAATCCGGGTCCCAGCTCCCTTGCGGCTCGAAATATCAAACCGGTATCGCTCCCCGTAGCGGATCGCATAGCGGGTATGGACGTTGCGGATTCCGATGCCTCCGTCTTTTGACGAATACGCATGCTCATCCTGGTACAGCGGCAAACGCAGTCCCGCCTGGATGCGCTCCAGTCGCCTTTCCGACATGCCGAGCCCATCGTCCTCGACCGATAACACGAAGCTGTTTGCCTTCAGCTCGGCTCCAACGCGTATCGTCCCTTTCCCGCGCTTGCGCTCTAAACCATGGGAGACGGCATTCTCAACAAGCGGCTGAAGCGTCATTTTGAGCAGCGGGAAGTCATACAGAGCCGAATCGATCTGAAGCTCAAAACCGATCCTGTCGTCAAAACGGATTCTTTGGATATTCATATAGGCACGGATCTGGACAAGCTCTTCCCCCAGCGTAACCACTTCGTCACTGCTTTTCGTATTGTACCTGAACATGTCGGCAAGCGAATGCACCATCTCCCCGATCTCGTCGACCTGGTGGTAGTCGGCCATTGCTTTAATGCTGTCCAGCGTATTGTACAGAAAATGCGGATTGATCTGCGAGTACAGCACCGCCAGCTGCGCCTCCTGCAGCCGAATTTGATACACGTATTTGGTCTCGATCAGCTTCTGCAGCTCGTCCAGCATGGCGTTGAAATTCATGGCAATCCGGCCTATTTCGTCGCTGCGGTCAATGTTTGCGCGGATGGAGAAGTCCCCCCGCTTAATGTGATTCACGGTTTTATGCAGCTGAAGGATAGGACTGGTGATAAACCGGCCGAACAAAAGAGACATCAGCGATGTAACGAAGAATACGACAATTCCTGTATAGAAAGCCGCCGTCTTGATGGGATCAAGCGGGCTGAAAATTTCTTGTTTAGGCATGACGAGAACGGTCTTCCAATTCGAATAGGCCGACTTGGTGTAGGACACCAGCTTGCGGTCGGCGTCCCCGGATGTCCAGAATCGGCCGCCTTCGCCGTTCATTTGTGACAGAATATCCTGGTCCGGCCCAGCCGCATTGATGCCGCTCGAAGCGTAGACCCATTGATCCGATTCATCCAAGATCCAGATTTCGCTCGAATCCGTCAAATCGTCGTTTTGTTCAATGCTTTGAAACAGACGCTGGCTGTAATCGGCCCTGACAATAATGTAAGCGACAGGATTCGCGAAGTCGCGAATCAGGAGGGAGGTCGAATAGGATGCGCCCTCTTGCGCCGCTTCCGAGTTCGGTCCTGAACGGAATAAGTGCATTTTGCCGTCCTTGGCGATGGTCTGTTGAAACCAGGAGGACTCCCGTACCTTCGAAGGGCTCTCTTGCGGAAGATGGTCGGAGCCGTTGATCAGCTCCCCGCTGCTGTAGTAAATTTGGAACCGGACAAAATCCGGGATGGGGGTGATGGTGAAGCCTTTTAGGAACAAATCGCCGAGCTGGCGGCGAAACAGAAACTTCGTCTGGTCCTCCATCGTAGCGTAAGCATTGATGCTGTCAATATATTCCTGGCTGTAATAAGGGGCAAGAAGGACGTTTCGTTTGTTATGGAACTCGTTATCCAGGTTCTTCTCCATCTGCTTAACCATCTGGGCGCTGGCGGTTTCCACCCGTTCGGCCATCGATTGATAAGAAATATAGAAGGAAAGGGTACCGACTGAGGAGATGCAAAGCACAATGATGACGAAGTAGCTCAGCAGAAGCACGGTTCTAATGCCGGAAAGCTTGGTGCGTAGGGTATTCCACATGAATTGATATCTCCCCTTTGCTCGAAAACGAAGACAGCCGGAGCCGGGAGCCGGAGCGTGATGGCTCCTTAACTCCGTGTCCGGACTGTTCTTATTCCATTAGTCCTTAGATCGCCGTTTGTGTTCTCGCCAGCCCAGTTGGAGCGGCTTCGAACAAGTAGCTGCCCGAACCGATGCGGTACCGCTCGCAGCCTTCCGCTGCCTTCAGTGAACGGACGCCTTCCACAGCCGTTCCGGTTTCGAGGCGGCTGCCGTTGACGGAAACCTTCGTTCCCGGAATCCATACGGTCGCAGCTGTGTTGGCAGGCACTTCCACGCTCAACTTCAATGCGCCCTGCTCCGAGAGCGCCCACTCGACCTTAATGCTGCCGTACAAAGACTCGTAAGCCGCCTTGACGGCACTCAATCGTCCGCCCGGTCTTGGCCGGATGATCGTATGCCGGAAGCCGGGCTCCGACGGATCGGCTTCGATGCCTGCCATGTAGCGGAACATCCATTCGCCTACAGAGCCGAGAGAGTAATGATTGAAGGAGTTCATGGAAGGCGTCTGGAAGCCCTTCTCCTCGGTCCAGCCGTCCCATCTCTCCCATATTGTCGTAGCGCCGTGCTTAATTGAATACATCCACGACGGAAACGCCTCTTGTGTCAGAAGCGTATAGGCTGCATCCAATCGGCCGTGATCCGTTAACACGGGAAGCAAGTAGCCTACCCCGAGGAAGCCGGTTGACAGCCTGTCACCCCGTTCCCGAATGTTGGCGGCTAAATGCTCTATAGCCTGTCCCTGCTGTCCTTCGGTTAGCAGCCCGAACTGCAGGGCAAGCACGTAAACGGTCTGCGTCTCACCGTGGATCCTTCCGTCTCCGCTGACGAATGCCCCCTGAAACGCTTGAGCGATGTCGGCGTGAAGCGATTCGTAATACGCTTGGTCTGCACTGTGCCCCAGCACGCCTGCAATGTTCCCCAGCAGCTGTGTGCTGTAGGCAAAGTAGGCCGTGGCCAGCACATCGTTCGGCGTATCGGCATCAATGGAGAGCCAGTCTCCGTAGTTCGCATAATCGGGTCGAATCAAATCTTCAGTATGGTCCCGCAAGTAGCTGACCCAACGCTTCATGGCCTCATAATTCGTTTCGAGAATGCGGGTATCGCCGTACATCAAATACAGTGTCCACGGGATAACGACCCCTGCGTCTCCCCATCCGGCGTTATCGGGAGCGAACCAATTCAGCCGCGTGTTCCACATTTTATGGCGGATCCAGCCTGCATCCGGAGCAACGTCTGTAAACGCGCCGGAAGGTTGCTGGCAATCGATCACGTCCTGCATGTATTTGGTGAAGAAGCGGGATACGTTCATATTATACGATGCGGTGCGGGCAAAGATTTGCGCGTCTCCTGTCCATCCGAGCCTTTCATCGCGCTGCGGACAGTCGGTCGGCACGGAGAGGAAATTGCCCCGCTGACCCCAAGTAATATTGGAGTACAGCTGATTGATCATGGGATCGGACGTCTCCAGCTGTCCGGTAACCGGTGTATCGGAATGCACAACCTGGCCTACGATGGTATCCAGATCCGGTTCACCCGGGTAGCCAATCAGCTCAACGTACCGGAAGCCATGGAATGTAAAATGCGGCTCATACTCCTCAAAGCCCTGCCCTTTGAGCGTATACTGCTCCTGCTGTACGGCTTTTCGCAAATTTTCGAGATATAAGGTACCGTCCGGATTCAGCATTTCCGAATGGCTGATGATAATGCTTGTTCCCGCTTCCCCCTGCACCCGCAGCTTCGTCCAGCCCACCATATTTTGACCCATATCGTAGATATAGGTGCCTGCTTCCGTAGCTCTTACGGAGACGGGCTTTAAGGAGCGGGTGATCCGGACCGGAGGCTCAAGGGACGACACCAGCAGTCCGTTATAGCCAGCACGAACCTCCGGCGCTTCCCATGAACCATCCTCATAGCCGCAACGGTCCCAGCCGTCCATTTCAAGCCGCGCGTCATAGGCTTCGCCCTTGATAAAGTCCGAGTACCTGATCGGACCGACAGTTGTTCTCCAGCTGGAGTCCGTCACGATCCGGTCGGTGGTTCCGTCCTCGTACTCGATGTGCGCCTGCAGAAGGAAAAAAGGCCTTTCGCCATACACAGCTCTGCCGAGAAATCCTACCGTTCCGGAATACCAGCCGTCTCCCACAATCACACCGAAGGCGTTATCTCCTTGTGTCACCTGCCCGGTGATGTCATAGGCCTGCACCTGAACACGGGTATGGTAATCCGTCCAGCCGGGAGCAAACCGGTCCCCGATACGCTCTCCATTCAGCCGCAAATCATAGAGTCCAAGCGCCGTTGCATACACGAAAGCACGATGCACCGGCTTCTTCAGCCGGAAGCTTCGGCGAAAATAGGGGGATGGTTGAAGCTCGGAACCGGACTGTGTCCTTCGTCCGATCCATTTGGCCTTCCATTCTCCCCGCTGTAATAGCCCCATCGACCAGTAAGCGATCTCGCTCCACTCGGTCGCCTCACCGTGCTGATCCCACGCCCTCACCTTCCAGTAGTAGGTCGTATCGGATTGAAGCGGCTTTCCGGCATATGAGATGTGGATGGAACGGTCGGAATCTACCTTACCACTGTCCCACATGTCTGCCTGATCTTGAGCGAGCGCTTCCTTACTCCTAGCTACAAGCACCTGGTAAGCGGTCTGGGAAGCCGACCGTTCCGCGGATTCAAGACGCCAGAACAATCTCGGCTGCAGCGTATCGATTCCAAGGGGATTCGTCGAATATTCCGTCAGGCAAGCTGCGACTTTGATCGTCATCGTAAAGACCTCCGTTTCGGTTTATATTATAGAGGCTATTAACTGAGGATTCTGTAGATTCGTGGCGAACACTTCATTGGATTTCAGGAAGCCGCAGGCCCGCAAGCCTCATAGGCGAGTCGTCGTTCATCGTGATCGGTCTCATGCGGAGCTTGAATTCCCTAGTTCGTTCCGCGTCAAGTAGATAGTCATCCAAAGTAGGGGCATAACCGCAGCTATGGTTACCGATCCCGCTCTGTGCCGCATCCAGCTTTATAATCGTCTGATTCACCGGGGTCAGCTGATGAACGTGCTTCACGGAACCTAGCTGCTCCGTCGTATAGTGATGCGCGCTGATATCGAATAGAGGCAGCCCGGCGAAAAGCAAACCCTCTCCCCGCTCGTTCGTCATCGTGCACCAACGCACCTCCGCTTTGTTGCCGTTCTCCTGCGGCTTTAAATACGGCACGAACTGATCCCGCACGGTTCCCTCGAATACCCCGAGCCTACCGCTTTCCCTTCTGTCCGCGTAGCATTCATGCGGCCCTCGCCCGAACCAGCTCATCCGGTGAAAGGCGACCGGCATGGAGAGCTCCAGCCCGTACCTTGGCAGAGGAGGAAGCTTCCTCGTGGGATGGGTAATCGGGATCAGCTGCGCCTCTGCAAGCAATTCCCCGTTACCGTACACCGACCAGCTGATCATGGAGTTAAAGCAGGTTCCTTCCCCCTTGGCTCCAAGCCGATGCTCGGTACGGACCCGAATCAGCTGATCGCTTTGCGGTTCAATAGAAATATGCCGAAGCTCGCAGATTAGCCGGTTATAGCCCGCCTTGAGCCATTCCTTGGCCAGATGGACATCGTTATCGATCGGCGCTCGCCACAGGTTCACGTGCGGACCCTGGTGTAATAATTCGAGGCCGCGATGAACCCATGAATCGATAGCCCCTGTCTCGCGGTTAAAAAGGATCTGAAAATCAAGCCCCTTGATCGCGAAGCCATCCTGTTGAATGCGGTATTCTAGGGCAGGCATGCCCGCTAAAGCCAGCTTTGTTGCAAGCGCTTCCACTTTCTTGAGAGGCACATCGCACCAAGCTACCTCATAGCCATTCTCGGCCCACAGTGTTGTGCTGCGCTGCTTGAAGGAAAGATGGATCCAATACTCGCCTGGGGCAAGCATCTGTTGAGCCGGCAGAGAAAGGGCAACCCGCTGCTTCTCCCCCGCATGAGCGGTTAGTTCAGGTAAGGCTCCCTGTGCCACAACTACGGAGTTACAATACAGCTTCCATTCTCCTGCCAAATGAGACAGGGGCAAAAAATCATACCGGTTGTGAAGCAGAAACTCGACCTGTTCGTCCATTCGCAGAGAGAGCAGCTCGACCTTCACCGGCTCTATCACCTTCTTATACTCTAATAGCGAAGACTTGACTTGTCGATCCGGAAAGACCAATCCGTCCAAACAAAAATGTCCGCTGTGCGGCTCATCGCCGAAGTCGCCGCCATACGCATACCATGCTTCGCCCTGTTCCGTTACTTGCCGGATCCCGAGATCGCACCACTCCCAAATCAAGCCGCCAAGCAGTCTCGGATATCGATAAATCGCATCCCAGTATTCCTGCAAATTGCCCACCGCATTCCCCATAGCATGACCGAACTCCACCATAAGAAATGGCCGCGGATCCTCCTTTTGCCCCTCCTCTATAAGAGTCGTTACGGAAGGATACATACGGCTAACCACGTCAACCACCTCGGCATCGTACGCCCGTTCGTAGAGGACCGGCCTTGTCGGGTCGGCTTGTCGAACCCACGCCGCCATTGCGTCATGATTGGTCCCATAGCCCGACTCATTGCCGAGCGACCAGAGAATGACCGAAGGATGATTCTTGTCTCTTTCCACCAAGCGAACCATACGGTCCACATACGCTTCCTTCCAATCCGGATGAGAAGACAGGAAGCCCTCATCTCCAACAAAGTGGAAGCCGTGCGTCTCCAGGTCCGCTTCAGCAATGACATAAAGACCGTATCGGTCGCACAGGTCAAGCCATCGGGAATCGTTCGGATAGTGAGACAGCCGAACCGCGTTGATATTGTGACGTTTCATTAGAACCATATCCTGCGTCATTTGCTCAAGCGTCATTACCCCGCCCAGTTCCGGGTGGAATTCATTACGATTGACGCCCTTAAGAGTAATTGGACACCCATTGACAAGCAGTCTTCCCTGCGCGATTCGGATATCCCGGAAGCCTACATCAAGCCTTTTCACTTCCGCCACCTGATTCCTCGCATCGTACAGGGTGAAGACCAGCGTGTACATATTTGGTGTTTCCGCTGTCCACAAGCGCGGAGCTTCCACCGGCTCCTTATGTCGAATACTTACCGTTTCTCCTGGGGAAAGCCGGATGATTTCCCCTGCGGATCGTTCCCACAGCAGCTCTTGCCCGTCCATGAGGCTCACTTCCAGGCGATATGAATCCACAGGCGTCCTTGACCTGTTGACCACATCGAGCTTAAGCTCCAGCTCCGCTTTTGTGTAATCTCCATCATCGAACCGGGTACGTACGGCTGCATCCTGCAAGCTGACCCGCGCCGTCGACAGAAGGTACACATCACGAAAAATGCCGCTCAGCCTCCACTTGTCCTGACTCTCCAAATAGCTTCCCGTTGACCACTTGAATACCTGCACCGCCAGTACATTATCGCCGCTCTTGACATAATCGGTAATAAGAAAATCCGAATGGTAATGACTGCCCTCGCCGTAGCCGACGAGCTGCCCGTTAACCCACACGTGAAAGGCGGAATCCACCCCTTCGAACACAAGCTGCACTTCCCGTTCGAGCCAAGTATCTTCGATACGGAATGCAGTCCGATAACATCCGACGGGATTTCTCGTAGGCACGTGCGGCGGATCGATCGGGAAGGGGTATGGACAGCTGCTGTAATGAGGCCGGCCATAGCCCAGAAGCTGCCAATGAGAGGGAACCGGAATCGAATCCCAGCCCGAATCGTCATATGCCGTAGCATAGAAGGATTCCGGAGCTTCGGAAGGCGCTTCCGCATAGGAGAACGCCCATTTCCCGTTCAATAGACGATAATAGGGCGAAGCCCCGCGAAGGGGGCCCGCTTCTCCAGTAACCACGCTTTGCCGATCTGCAAAGGGAATGAACGGGGTACGCGGAGGCAACGTATTTTTCGATAGGATCTCGAGATCCTGCCAGTCTGCTTTCACTTCATTACTTGCAGTCATGATGCGGCTTCACCTACTCGGTTGAGGATGTCATGGTAACTACTCCTCCCCAGCATATCTAATGACGCTGGTTGCGGTACATAGAGGAAACCGACCTTTTATGTTCAAAATCCCTACTTGCAGACGAGCTCTAGGTCAAGGGTAAACCCGCCTGCATCCCCTTTGTACATGCGTACCTCTGCGCTTCCGAAGCGCTGTCTCCAGCAGGTCGCATCCCCCAGGCACGGGTTCGCAGCCTCCTTCGCCTCCTCGCTTAAGAAGCTTGACGTGACCGTCCAGGAGCCGCTCCCGAGTCTTCTCGATTCCTTCCATTCCGCTGGAACCAGCGACTTGTCTACAATGACCGAAGCGCCCTGCTCCGCCTTTCTCCGAAGCAGCTGCAGGGTCTTGGCAGGGACACGGCTGCCAGCCAGCAAGATCAGCTTCGGCTCTCCCAGCGCTGCTTCCGAAACAAACTCATCGTAGACAAGTACATTATTGCTCGGATAAAAGAGCGGATGTATGCCCTCCGGCAACAGCGGTTCAGGCAAGCCTTGGGTTAGCGGGAAGGCTTCTCTCGGTACGGCTGCCTTCAGCTTATGTCTTGGAAAATCGTAGCCGGGGATATGCATGCAGCTGCCGTGTGCAGGTATAGAGCCGTGACTAAGCAGATGCCATGCCTCGAAGAGTTTGGAGGTGGCGTGAGGCGCCTCCTGCTCCCTGCTTCCGAACAGCCTGGCATGCTGACCGTAATTGCTGTCGTCAGAGCAGACAAGCGCAATATCGGCCGAAGCCTGCTTGTGGTCATACGGCAAAGGATGCTTAGGCACGAAATCTAGGGCAAATGCCTTCCAGACTTCGCCGAATTCGGTTAATTCGAAGCCCTTGGGGCCATAGGTCATCAAGGCATCGACGTTCTCCGTAAATAAGTGGGTTGGTCCCATGTAATAGCCCATGCGAAGCGCTGAAGCGAATTCCTCCGGGGAATGCCCCGGAAACCCGGACACCCTCGTGAACCAATGGCCGATATCCGGCCCCCACAAATCCGCGCAGATCCACAGATCCCTCCCGTACTGCTTCGCCGCCCCGAGCGCTGTAGACAGCTGCAGCGGCTGGAACGATTCCTTCATTACCTTGGGACAAAGCGTCATCCCGCCGCGGGCGGCAACATGGAACAAGGTTGGGAAAACCTGCTCCGAGATCAACGCACCCGACTTGGGTGTTGTATCTAGAGGCGACAACAGCATTTCAACGTGCTCGACGCGCTGAGCGATGACGGAAGCCATCCGCTCGGCTGAGTCCTCCAGGGTTAGCCCCGACATGCTTCCCCAATGCGGCAGCCATTGATTCTTCCGATATTGACCCGCGTTGATCTGCAGATGCTCCGGCTCATCGTAAAGCAGCCCGATCAGCTTACCCGTTCGGGCTGCCTCAAGGAGGGGACCGTCGGGCACATCATACCGGTTCGTTCCATCTACCCAAGGACCGTTAATATTGCCGTACTCGTTACCGAGGCAAACCTCCATGTCATAACGGACCATGTCCTCGAGAAGCTCGGAATGCCCGGTCAGCCCTTCTCCGTCCGGAAACACGTGATGAACATAGAAGTCGGCCCCGAGCCTCTTCATTTGGGATACGAATTCCTCCCTGCCCGGCTTCGGGTCCTGGGATGGATATACCATCCCGGTTCCCGTCCGCATCAATCGATCGGAGGCTTCTCCTGCCCAAGGATCAAGGAAGCCTAACACCGTACCCTGCAGGCCCAGCTTCGTCTGCTGCCTGAGAGGCTTGTTGTCTTTCATGAAATAACCTCCGCTTTGGAATGGTTCTTCTGCGGCTCATAGAGCCAGTCAAGCGTTTCCAGACTCACATGATGATTTCCAACGGTTCTCGGCCGAAGCATCTGGTCCGCCGTAATCACGCCAAGCACAACATAAGCGCCTTTACCTAATACAAGGGTATGCCGGCCAGGCTCATATTGTAAAGCATGAATATTCACGGAAGGATAAGCGTATACCTGCACTCCGTTCGTAAGGATCGGGCTCAAACCTCCCCGGTCATCGGCATGGGTGTTCGTTTCCAGATCCGGTACCTTAAGCCACTGGGAATCGGGGGAGTTAAAGTAGCCGATCAGGATCCGGGAGGGCACTTGGAACTCGATATCCAGGCTGATGCCTTCGCCTGCAGCCGCCTTCTGACTGAACCGAACGCCGATCAACCCCTCGATTTCCTCCGCATGATTCGTGATAAACAGATCCCCGTCGGTAAACACCGTGGCACGCTTCTCCACCCGGTAAGCTTCCGCACCTTGCGTATGGAGAAGGAATGGCGCAGGTGCATACGGTGTAATTTCCTCGAAATCCTGAACCGCTTGAGGCAACATCCCCTGCTTCAGCTGACGCACATTCTCCGCTAAATTCCGGTACTCGGCTTCGTAATAAGGCAGGCAATCACGCCAATGCCCAAACGTCTCCCCGTTAGGGAACGGAACCTTGCGCTGCGGCGTCTGCATGCTGTTAGCATAGAGGTAAGTGCCGTCCGTCAGCTCGGCGAGCTCCCGATAGCTGGCGAGACTTTCATTCAAGAAAGCAACGGCCTCCTCCAGAAGGTCTACACCGCTCAAAAATTGTCCGTTAACCGTATGCTTATACGTAAGCACTTGGATTGCCGCCAGAATCTTTTTCGTGTAGGAGAACACCATGAGCCGAATCGCTTCGATATCGGAGGCAAGTCGCTCCACCTCCTCACGTTGGCGGCTCACACGCTCTAACGCCTTTTTGATGGAGTTCGACGCATGGACCGCGTGACGTTCCACCTCCTCGACAATATCCATCGGCGTTTCTCCCACATGGGGCTGCCCGCTAAGCTCCCTCAGCACATATTCCTCGAGGCGCTCCCCCTGTGCGGATTGGCACTCCCACAGCTCCTTCCACGGAAGGTATCGTTCGGGATTCGTCAGCTGGCTCATGGTCATGCCGAGGCTCATGGTCTGCCTGTTGCCTTCCGTGATGCCGAACCGGCGAAGCAGCTTCGGCGCGCATTGTCCGGTCGCCTCATAGGCTTCCAGAATTGCCTCGGCCGCTTCCCGATCCTCATAACGCTGGGCAAGCACCCCGATCCAGTACAAGCGCTCCAGCTTCGGATCGCGGACGGGGCTCCATGCATACCGGAACCAGGCGGCATACCAGAGCCAATCCCGGTCGATTTGGCGGAGCCGCGGCGAAGTCTTATCCGGAGAATACGGCCAGTCCCAGAAGAAGAGCGGATACAAATGAATTCCATTCGCTCCGAGCCGATACTTGGCGGCCTGCATGCATTTATGGATAAAGGAAGGCGCTCCGAAGCGAAAAGGCTCCAAATTAGCAAGAATATGAACATTAATAATGTGTATCGAATCAAGCGAGCTCAGGTGCCGATGAATCTGCTGCCAGCGCCCCCGCGGTGTATAGGTAGTGAGCGACTCTCCGTTGTATTTGGCTTCCGTATACAAATTCGGATATAACGGAAGCGACTCCGCCATGACCTGCTCGGCAGGGATGGCATGGGACCGGAGGATAATCGGAGGCTTCTCCTTCAGGTTCAGCTCCTTCAGCCCTTCGTTTACCCCAGGAAGTATGGTTTGGGTGAACCATTCCACGCCGTATACATGCCCCTGCAGAGCTTCCCCTAAGCAAACCATCAGGCCGACATTCGGGAAGCTGCGGACAAAGGCTGCAATCGATTTCCGATAATAATCGGCGGTCAGCGGCAGCGGCTTCGGCTGATGCAAATCCAGCCCGTGCTTCTGCGCAAAGGGCAGCGGAATATGGATGTTGTAGAAGTTAAGCACGATCCATATTCCCCGTTTGTTCGCTTCCTCCGTCACCCAACGAAACGTCTCCACATTCAACCGGAATTCCTCTTCCGTTACCTCCAGCGCTTCCGGATATTCGTCCAGCTTGACGAAGGAAGAGAACGGATGTCCCGTCCATAAATAGATGACGTTGCAGCGCTGCTCCAGCAGCATATTCAGGAAATCCTCCCAGAGCGAGCGGTCGTAAAACCACGGAAAGCGGTCCGGGGTAACCGGGTACTCATAGGTCCTGCGCGGCGGCTCTACTTTGGTTTTCTGGAGTCCGATCGCCGGACCGCGCAGAGCGAAGGAAGGTGCGTCCGAATAGGCCAGATCCAGCGGGAACCGCCCCTCCCTCCGGATAAGGTCCGCCAGCTCCAGACAGCCGTACAGAGTGCCGCTGTCACTGCCGCCGCAAACGACAAGGAGCTGCCCCGGGAGAGAGGCCAAATAATAACCTTCTCCCTCCGGCGCCCGGGTATGGTAGCACAGCACCTCCTGCTCCTCCAGCGTACGGATCAAGTCGGATTCCGTCCGGTTGGCGATATAAATTTTCCAGCCCTTCCGATCCCGGTACGTATCCGCCGTCCAGGGCTCGTCGACCTGGAAAGCCAGGCCCTTCTCCCGAAGTGCTGCCGTCAGCAGCCCGACTCCGTATTCGATCCGCAGTGCTGCGTCTTGCTGTACCGCCAGATGGATCATTTCCATGGTTCAGAGCTCCTTTACGTATCTTTATTTCTATTTTAGAAACAGCTCGATAACCGGTACCGTGACATTCGGTTTTTTGACGGGTATGGTTAGTGTCAGCAAGTCCGCGCTTCTTCCCTCGCGGAAGGCTCCCTCCGCCATGGAGCTTTCCCGCGCTCCGTGCGTCATCCGGATTTCGGAGGCGTCATTCAACAGCTGAGCATACTCGACCTTGTCGGCCAGCCCCTCCAAATGGATGCTCTTGAAAGGCCAGCTGTAAACGTGCAGGTACAAACGGTTGGTCTTGGGATTGTAGGTATAACGGCAATCCTGGGGACAAACGAACGTTTCCGGTGCCGAGGTGCAGCCATAGATGGACTGGCTGTGCCGCCTCATCCACTCGCCGATACCCTTCAGGCGGTCCAGCGCTCGTTCGTCCAGCTCTCCGCGTCCCGTGGGTCCTACGTTCAGGAGCAGATTGCCGCCTTTGCTCACATTGTCGATCAGCATCTTGACGAGCACCTCGACGCTCTTCCAGGTTTCTTCGTCACGGTAATAGCCCCAGGAGCCGCTGAAGGTATGGCAGGCTTCCCACACCACGGGTCTCCCGTCGATCTGCAGGGCGGATCGGGGCTGATATTGCTCCGGCGTCGTAATATCTCCAGGGACCTGCAAACGGTCGTTCAGCAAAATATGCGGCTGTAGCGACCGAATCAGCTTCACCAGCTTCTCACTTTGCCAGTCGTCCTTGCCTTTGCCCGCAAAGCCTTCCTCCGCTGGAATAGAGAAATCATAGAACATTAAGTCTATCTTGCCGTAGTCCGTCAGCAGCTCCTGTGTTTGGTGAAGCATATAATCCACATACCGCTGAAACTGACGCTGTTTATCCTGCTCCACATAGACTGCGTCATAACGCATCGGGTGCTTCACGTCGACGGTGTAGTGCGGATGATGCCAATCCAGAAGGGAGTAGTACAGCCCCACCTTCATATCCCGGCTGCGGAAAGCATCCACGAGTGGGCGCAGAAGGTCGCGCCCTGCCGGCGTATGGGTAGCCTTGTAGTCCGTATGCTTCGAATCCCAAAGGCAGAAGCCCTCATGGTGCTTGGTGGTCACAACGAAATATTTCATGCCGGCATCGCTTGCCGTCTGCGCCCAAAGCTCGGGGTCGTACAGATCCGGGTCAAAGCGCTTGAAGTATCGATCATACTGCTCATTTGACATGAACTCCCGGCCCTTCAGCCATTCATGCCTCGCTCCGAGAGCATACAATCCCCAGTGGATAAACAAGCCGAACCGGTCATGGACGAACCAGTCGGAGTTGCCCCTTAGCGGTTCCGTGCTAGCGCAAGTTTCATCGATCATGAACGGAAGCCTCCCTTATTTCCAATATTTTTTATAAATGTCTCCTACCTTCTGCAAGCCTACCTTATCCAAATCCTTCAGATAGTTGTTCCACACCTCATCCTTCGACACATCCAGCATCCCCATAACCGCTTTGGTGGCAAAAGGATACACCACATCGTTGATTGCGCTCATGGTTGCGTTGACCGTACCGGATTCTTCCTCTGTCAGCGGAGCGACCTTAGGGGTAACATAGGGCAGCTTCTCGTAGACGGCCCAGGCTTCCTTCGATTTTTGCGCAAGCTTATCGCCCTTCAGCGCTTCGGAGCTCTTGCTCAGGAACCAATCGAAGCCATATTCCGTAGCGACCCGCTTGCGGTCGAAGCCCTCCTTGTACCCTACGATTCCCTCCTTCTTCTCGTAAGTGACATTCTCGATTCCCATCATGTGAAACAGCTGGCCTTCCTCTGTCGACGACCAATCGATATACTTAAGCAGCTCCTCCAGCTTCTCAGGCTGCTTCGCCAGCTTGCTGCTGAACACAGGCCCGAAGAGGGCCACCGGGATGGCACGGAATTCGAGCCCCGGCTGAGCCCCCGCCTGCAAATGCGATCTGGAGTAATCCCAGACGACCTCAGGCTTGCTCTTCATCTTCTCGGTCAAGTCGGCTACCTGTGAGACCCATTGGAAGTCGATCAAATATTTGCCGTTCAGTCTCTTCTCCGTCCACTGCTGCTCCGACAAGGTAGCAAATTCCTTATCTATAAGCCCTTCCTTATAGAGCTTAGCCAAATAGATGAGCATATCCCGATGCTTCTGGGTAGCAGCCCCGAACACCACCTGATTGCCCGCATCCGGATCATTCCAGAAGCCCGCCCAGCCGTCTGCGCCTCCTAAGTCCTTTGGCAGACGATACGCGTTCTGGAATCCGCTCATTAGCGCCTTGATACCCGTATTGCCGGAGCCGCCGCGAACACCGATACCGGCAAAATCAGGATGAGCTGCTTTCAGCCTTTTCAAAGCTTGATAAAGCTCCTCGGTCGTCTTCGGGAATTGCGCAATCCCGGCCTTATCGAAGGCATCCTTGCGGTAAATCCAAACCATCGGATCCGATACACCGTTAATAGAGGGCAGCGTATACAGCTTGCCGTTGATACTGGAGAAGTCGACCAGCAGCCTCCATTGCTCCTCGGTAAACAGCTTCCGATAATTGGGCAGCTTGTCGATGTAATCCCCAATCGGCAGCAGATACCCTGAGGCGGCCCATTTTTTCACCGTGTTGAAGCTGTTCATGTTGGGAATGAAGTCCGGATAATCTCCTGACGCGAACATGACATTGTATTTCTCCATGCCGGCCGATAAAGGAATGGATTCGTATTTCCACTTCATGCCAAAGCGTTTCTCCACTTCCTCAATGTAAGCGTTCGGTATTTTGTTAGGTGCGTATTTGTTTTGGCTGGCCACCGTAATTTCAACGGGCTTTTTCTCCGTTCCGCTCGAGCTGCTTCCCGGAGAGCTCCCGTCCTTGCCTGCATTTTCCTGGGCTGAATTGCATCCGGCAATCATCGTCGACAGTACCGCAATCAGGCTGATGGCCGCTGTCCATGGTTTGTTACGCTGCATAGGTCCTACCCCTTTACATGAAATTGGTTGATGCGACATGCAATCCCTTAGCCCTTCAACGATCCGATCATGATGCCGCGAACGAAATATTTTTGGATAAACGGATACACCGCAAGCATGGGCACAATCGATACGACTAAGGTTGCGTATTGAACGCTTTGGGGAGTGAGATCAGACTTCAGGTCCTTTGCCAGCTCTACGTTGCCCTGCACCGCCAAAGTGTCGGCCAGTGTGTTCTGCAGCACGATTTCCCGTAAGATGAGCTGAAGCGGATAATGGTCGTAGCTGCGAAAATAGAGAAGCGCGGAAAAGTAAGAATTCCAATGGGAGACGGCGTAGAATAAGGCAATGGTTGCCACGCCTGCCTTCGATAAGGGCAGTACGATGCTCACAAGACTCTTCCATTCATTGCACCCGTCGATCCGCGCGGCCTCTTCCAGCTCCTTGGGAAAATTTTTGAAAAAGGAAATCATGATGACCAGCCACCAGGAGCTGATCAGCTGGGGAACGATGACGGACCAAATGGTATCCATCATTCCGAGTGACTTGACCAGAAGAAACATCGGGATCGTGCCGCCGCTGAAAAACATCGGCAGAATGGCCAGAGCCATGAAGAACGGCTTGAACAGCAGATCTTTCTTGGCTAGTACATAAGCGGTAACCGTAGTAATCATCACGTTCAGCAGGGTTCCGACCGCTGTAATAAGAACCGAGTTCAGAAAGGATCTCGGCACATGCACATTCTCAAACAGAATCGTAAAATATGCTTGCACATTCACGCTGACGGGCCATAGCCCTACCTTGCCTTCACTGATGGCTTTGGGGTCGCTTAAAGAAATGGATAGCACATGGAGTAAAGGGAGCAAGGTAATGAGCAGCACTAGAATCATGATCGTGTGGACAACCAAATCAAGAGCCTTCGAGCTCCACGTCGTATCTCTAACCAAATGTTTCACTCCTTTCCCTTGTGTGCAGGCAGCACCGAACTACCAGAGACTTTCCTCAGTAAATCGCCTAGCTAGATGGTTTGCTGTTACTAAGAAAAGTACGTTGATTACTGCGTTGAATAAGTCTACGGCGGCCCCGAAGCTGAAGTTCAGCTCCACCAGACCGCGACGGTACACGTACGTGGACAGCACATCTGCGGTATCGTAGGTTAGCGGCGAGTACATCAGGATGATTTTCTCAGCGCCGACCTGCAGCACGCCGGACAAATTCAAAATCAGCATGATGATCACGACGGGCTTGATCGCGGGGAGGGTGATATGCCATATTTGCTGGAGCCGGGTTGCTCCGTCGATGACCGCGGATTCGTATTGATCCGAATCCACCTTGGACAAGGCTGCAAGGTAAATCACGGCGCCCATGCCCAGCCCGGTCCAGATCCCGGAACCAATGAACAGCGTACGGAACCATTCCGGCATGGACATAAAATAAACCGGCTCAAAACCCAGCTTCTGCAGCACTACGTTGACAATGCCATCTCCCGGCGAAAGCACCATCTTCATCATTCCGACCACGGCGACAACGGAAAGAAAATAAGGGAGATAACTGATGGTCTGCACGAAGGACTTGTAGTATTTGTGTCTCAGCTCGTTCAGCAGCAGTGCAAATAAGATGGGAGCCGGGAAGCCGAACACAATGGAATAAAGGCCCAGCAGAAACGTATTCGCCATCAGCTTTTCAAAGTGAGGCCCTTGAACGAACTGCTTGAAATGATCCAAACCAAGGGTTCCCGCCCAAGGGGAGCTGACCAGCGCGGATAGGAAGCTCTGCCCCTCCTGCATCTTAAAGTTCTTGAAGGCAATCAGCACGCCGTATAGCGGGATGTAGTTAAAGATAATGAAATAAAGCACACCGGGCAGCAAAAGCAGCAGCAGTAATCTTTGTTTCTTCGCTCTAGTCAGGCAGTCGGCAAGCCAGCGGCTCATCCACCGCGGACGGGCCAGGGCGGAACGGGAACCCGTTTCATGTACCATGCTCATCTCCTGTCTCCTCCAAGCATCAAATGTGAAAGCGCTTAAACCAAACGTAAAGGATGCGAGCGCTTTCGTAAAGGAACAGTTCATTCCCCCTGCACACCATTCATCTTCACCGGCGAAACCGCAGCGCTCACGGTACCTTCGCCTTAGGCTGGGCCCCTGCAATGCCGATAAGGTACCATTCTTTAGCAGCAGCACACCTTTCTTTAACGATATGGATGCAGCATTATCTGGCCTCATCCTCTCGGGTCAACTTCATGCTTGGCGCGGCCGGTGAAAGGGCCTGTTCAGCTGCGTACAGAACATTTCATTTCTGCAAAAATACAAAATTATACCATAATATGGATAAGGGCCCGTTAGATTTCTGCGTAAATACAACATTCCATGGGCATTTTCTCGTTTTCAGCCATAATGAATTCTCAAAGATGCCTATTCACAAATCCTCTTCTGAGCTTCACTTGGGTTCGTGGATTTCTGCACTTTTGCACCTTTGCATCCCTTGTTGGACGCGTGGCGGATTTTCTCATAGACTACCTCCAACCATTCATGCTAAAAAGCCTTGGCATGCCGGTGGTAATTCCCCACTTTGGTACCAAGGCTTTCTACCTGTGTAAGCTAATGCTCAACAGCACGAATTGTTTTTCTATAGGAGGTCGGCTGGATGCCAACGACCCTTTTGAACGCCCGGCGAAACGCTTTATCGCTATTGTAGCCGACCTGAACGGCAATCTCTTGGATCGGTAGAGTCGTTTCCATCAACAGACAACATGCCTTTTCAAGTCGAAGCTGCTCTAAATAATCGGAGAAGGGGATGCCGGACTGGTCCTTGAAGAAGACAGAGGCCGCGCTTTCCGATAGCCGGAACCGGTCGGCCAGAACCGATAAACTCAAACCGGAATCGGTAAAGCCTGAGTTCAACATCCGCTTCATCTCTTCGAACAGCTCTACCCGCTCCTTCGATTGCTGCTGGTTCGCCATTCGCTTGCACATAGACCTGGCCAAGGATGCCAGATGGGAGAAGTCAAACTCCCCTTCCTCCTCCAACCGCTCCAGTGCCTCCACTTCCTCCCGGAATGGACAGGTCCCTCCCTCCGGCTGGTCGGAAAGCTTGTAAAGCGTGCCTCTGATTTCATAGAGCAGCTGCCGTTTCTTGCTGAGAGATAGTTGGCGGTACTCCACGTTCTGTACTTCAATCTGCTCGAGCACAAGATCGAGCCCATTCCTATCGCCTGTTTTCACCAGATTCATAAGCTTCAGCTCAACATCCAGCGGATAATAATAGGACGAGGAGCTGCCAGCCATCGCTTGAAACCATACCACACGATGAAGGTTCTCCAAGAGACGCCCTTCCACTGCCTGCTCCGCCTCCTGATATGATTTGCACAGCAGCAGGGGATCATCGCAGATGGATCCGACCCCTATTGCCGTCGTCAGCTGAAGCTCGTTCCTGAGGTGCTCCTGCCATTTCGACAGCCTGCAACTGATGTCCTTGGCGGCTTCGGTTACTCCAAGCCGTTCCTCCACCGGGATCACAAGGACCAGCTTGCCCCGCTTTATTTCATGGAGATGGCCCTCCTGCTCCGGACAGCAGGTAAGAAGCTTGGATCTGTCGTATCGAGCGCCATCGAAAGCATATGTGTCCACTTCCCCCCGCTCATTCGTGGCATGAATCCTGATGACGGCAGCTGTATATCGCGTTTGCTGGTCGTTCAGCTGCGCTTGGGCCGCGTGCGCCTCCCATTCCTCGAAGGAATGGAACTCTCCCCTCAGCCATCTTTCAATGAAGGATCTCCTCAAGAAGGGCAGCTGCAGCTTCATGATGCCGTCGAGCTCCTTCACCGATATCAGAAGCTCTTGCAGAGGCTTGTTGTTTGTATAAGATAAGTACAGTGCGACAAGGCCCCCGATGAGGAGGGCGAGCAGAACGAGAGTCCAGGTAATCCTTTTGATATAGCCGGCTTTCTCCATCACCAGCTCAGAGGGAAACGCCGCGACATAGGTCCATCCGTTCTGTGCGGAGGTGGAATAGGTGACCAGCATGCTTTGCTCATGGATGGTTTGGAAGGTGTATCCGTTAGCGGACTCTTTCGGCAGGGTAAGCAGCTCCCAAGGTCCGCCTTCCCCATGCAAGGAGGAAATGATTGTCCCCGCGGAGTCTTGAATATAAGCAAAGCCATGATCGCCGATCACGAGTCGTTCCAGCATATTGGTAATATGACGCTGGTTCAAGTAGACGACGATAGCGCCTTCCTTCTTGCTTGAATAGCCAGCTGGCAGGGGGTTCACATAAACCAGCCCGCTGCGGCTCTGCCCGTACACCGTCAATTCCTCGATGCTGATATACCGGCTCTCCCGGTTCGACCCGCCCAGCATATCTCGCAGCCATCCCCCATACGGCGAATTATTGAAGCGCAACGGCATCTCTGACACGCTGCTGACGGTTTCCGGAGAAACAACATAGCGGCTCTGGTCAAAATAAATGTGCACATCGGTTATCAGCTTATTGAACACCGTCTTCCTCAAGCCGGTTCGCAGCTGAGCCAGCTCGTATATCGATTCCGCGGTTAAAGGCGATTTGGCAGTCTCCATCAGCAGCTGTGTCTGACTGTCGATCGATAATCGCGAGACCAAATCTTGCGTTTCTTCAAACAGCCGGTCCATCGTGTCCTTGCTTTGCTCGAGGACGGAGAGGTTCAGCTGCGCCGCATCGTTTCTGACGACGTCTACCGTCCGGTTATACGCATACACTCCAACAAGAATGGGAATTAGCAGGATCACCAGATAGGACAGCAAAAAGCGGTAAAACATCGTCTGATGCCGACTCACAGCCTTCCTCCCCTCCTTTTCGCGGCCAAGCTCCGTCAAAGCTACAGCTGAATTCGCACCGTCTTTCCTTCATAGATAATCGGTTGGCCGACTGGATCCGCCGTAAGCTTAACGAAGCCCTGCCCTTCCGTTACCTTATGAACGAGAAACGTTTTCTTGGGATTCATTCCTGCATACGAGCCTACCCGGTCCTCAATCGTCAATATTGAGGCTTCATCATCCCAGCGAATCGTTGTGGCGGCGTACTGACCTTGCTCATACCGATAGCTATCTCCCTCATCTTCATAGATGGTGAAGCTTCCGCTTTCCCCCGAATAAACGAGCAGCTGCCAAGGTGCATCCTGCAGCTCCATACTGTGCTTAACGTCCGGTCCTACCGGTACAATCGAGCCGGCGCGCACGAACAGAGGCATGGTATCCAGACCTGCGTCGGCGTTAACCCATTGCCCGCCTGCGTGCTGTTCCCCGCTCCAGAAATCATACCACTTCGTTCCTCGCGGCAAATAAACGGACCGGCAGAAGCGCTGAGCTTCGCCCACAGGCTCCAGCACCGGATTGACCAGGAGCGCCGGTCCGAGCATATATTGATCCGATATATCGTACGTGTTCTCATCCGCGCGGAAATCAAAGGCAAGCGGACGCATCATCGTATCGTGCCGGAGCGTCACCATACCGGCAAGGGAGTAAATGTAGGGAAGCAGTCGATAGCGCAGCTTGATAAATGTAACGAGCGTATCATAGATTACGGAACCGGGTTCCCCGAAGCGCCATACCTCCCTCGGCGTATCTGTCCCATGTGAGCGGAACATAGGCAGGAAGGCGCCGTACTGAAACCATCGCAGATAAAGCTCCCGGTAAGCCGGGTCGTCGCAGCCTCGGTCATAATCACCGTCCCAGAACCATTGCTCCTTCTTGGCAACGAAGAATGCGCCGATATCCGAGGTCCAGTAAGGTACGCCGGCGGCACAGAAATTCAGGCCCGCGGGAACCTGCTTGCGCAGCGTCTCCCACTTGGCGCACGTATCGCCGGACCAGGTGATGGCGCTGTAGCGCTGCTGACCCGAGTAAGCGGAGCGGGTCAGATTCACGACGCGTTTCTCCAGCGTGACCTCCCGCTGTCCTTCATAAATCCCCTTGGAGTGCATCAGGGAATAAGCATTGATGTATTCCGGATCCAAATACTTCTTGGACCGGCCGGTATTGATGGCCAGCCGCTGCTCCGGCTCCGGCTTGACCTCGCCCTTCCAATCGGCCTCGAAGGGCTCCGTACAGTCGCACCACCATGCATCGATCCCATGCGAGAACAACCCTTCGTAAGCCTGCTTCCAGTAGAGCTGACGTGCCTTCTCACTAAAGGCGTCATAGGTCGCTTGGTTACCGAGCAGCGTGTTATGCTCTTTCATCTCCCGGTGGTTCGGACCGTCGTTGTTCATGATCGGCCAGATGGATACCATCAGCTTCGCATCCATCGAATGAAGGGTTCTCATCATTTCCGCCGGGTCAGGAAAACGTTCGGGATCAAAGGACTTCTGTCCCCATAGATTGCCCGTCCAGGACATCCAGTCCAAAATGATCATGTCTATAGGAATTTGTCGCTCCCGATATTCCTTAACGACGTTAATCAATTCGTCCTGCGACTTGTAGCGCTCCTTCGACTGCGCGTAGCCGAACGCCCATCTCGGGAGCATGGGTGCACGGCCTGTGAGCGTTCGGAAGCCTGAGACTACCTCTCCCATTTCCGGTCCATAGATGAAGTAATAGTCAAGCTCGTCATCCGTATCGGTCCATAAATAAGAGCCGTGAGCATCGTCATGAAAAGTCATCAGTCCATAGCTGTCCATGAGGATCCCGTACCCTTTTGTCGAAACCAGCATAGGCACGACGGCTTTCATATTTTGCTGATACAAGTATTGGCTTGTTCCCCTCAAATTCATGATACCTTCCTCGTGCGAGCCGAGCCCGTACAGCGCCTCTCCCTCCGCCCACTCGAACTCGAGCTTGGTGTGGTAGGCTTTGCGTACGATCGCGTCCTTGGCTTCCGCCTGGACACGTACCCCATCGGCCGACATGCTGGTGGTTACCGACGAGGTATCGTCATAGACGTAACGGACCGCCTCCGTCGCTACGAGGGATTTGCCGCCCCGGTCAGGCTCTTTGGCGAGCAGGCGCCCGTTCCGATCCCGGTACCGAAACGCTCCCGTTGCTTTCAGAATGCTAAGCTGAAGCCTTGTGGTAGTCAGCTCGATCGTCCCTTCAGACTCCGTCAGGCTCCACTCAGCACCCTGATACGCCTCAGGCACCACGGCCAAGCTCTCCTTGGTACTGAATTCCTCCTCATGCGTATAGACGATATGCAAAATGGAGGGACTGTAAGTCTCAATTTGGATCCGTCCCTTCGTCGTTTCGAGGATCAAGCCTCGTTCACCGCGTTCATACCCAATGATTTTCATAATGAACAGACTCCTTCCCCCTAAGTTGAAATCACACGTTTCGAGGACTGCGGCATCCTCTAATCCATCGATGTGATAAGTATAACGAATCCATAACCGGCAAACTTGTCTGGACCGATGTCCGTTTTTGTGATTTTGTTCAAAGCCGTCCGAAACGTCTGACGCTGAACAAAATTGCAAATGCATCCCTTAAGTTAGAAAGGTATCCCCACGTTCCGTATGCTACGATAACCTTGAGCTTGACAATGAACCTTTTGCGAAGGAGTGGAGTGAAAGAATGCTCACACAAGAACAGATTGAAGATTTCCATAAGAACGGCTATTTGATCATGAGAGGTTTATTCAAAGGCAGGGAGCTGGAGCTGCTGCAAAAAGCGGCGGACGCCGTGCAGGCGGAAGGCGTGGCCCGAACAGGCTCGGATCACCGCTACTATACGAGAGACGGCAGCCAAACCTACTGGCGGTCTGAGAAAATGTGGCAGCGGGACGACATCTTCCTCGCCGTCACGGTAAAGCAGGAGCTGCTCGAAAATATCGGGCAAATCATCGGCCATTCCTTCTATCCTTGGAACGATTCCCTCGTCGTAAAGCTTGCCAATTCCGGCGCCCCGGTCCACTGGCATCAGGATCCTCCCTACGGGGCGCGAAGCCGTTCGACGACGTTCGGCATTCCGAACTTTACGACGGATATTTATTTGGACCATTCGGGTCCGGATAACGGCTGCGTCTGGGCGATCCACGGACGGCATCTGGTCGGGCACGTCGATCTGAAGCAGGTGTCCGAGGAGGATCTCTACAACCGCTGCGGTGCGGTTCCGCTGGAGATGGAAGCTGGCGATGTCCTGTTTCATTGTCTCTCCACCCCGCACGGCTCTGCCTTCAATCCTTCCGACCGGCAGCGGCGCATCTTCTATATTCATTACTTGAATGAAGAAGTGTATCAGGACAGCTATGCCCCCGAAGCCTGGGCGAAGGAGCTTCCAGGCTGGAGCGAGGACCGTTATCGGCTGCTCCGAACGATGCTGGATAAGAGGGTTGAGCTTGGCTTCGATGCAACGAATCTGAACGGCCCTCTCCGTCTGGATGAGAATGGCTTTTCCTTTGCCGGCACCCCCGTCACGCCGCCGAGATATTGGGATCAGCTTCAGGCTCAGTACTCCGAGGCGGAAAGAGAGCACTTGAAGGTGGTTCGTACGCTCAACGCCGCCCGATAAACGGCGGGCTGTCCCGTATCCGCCATACGCAGACTTCGGGACAGCCCTCACTATATTGCCTTCTTCGTCCGGTTGCGGTATTCCCTAGGAGAAAGATTGCGGTACTGTTTGAAATGCTTATTGAAATAATGAATGGAATGATACCCGCATTCGAAGGCAATGTCGGTAATCGATTTGTCCGTCGTTTTGAGCAAATACATGGCGATCTGCATTCGCAGCCGGTGAATAAACTGATTCGGGGTGACGCCTACCGCCTGCTTGAAGCCGGTGTAAAAATTCGTTTTCCCCTTGCCGTAAATCTCGATTAGCTCCCGAATATCAATATCCTCCGTAATGTGCCTCAGAATGTAAGCCACCGTCGCCACCACGCCCGTCTCTATCTCCGCTTGCTCCTTTTCCGACAAGCAGTCTAAGGAATACCGGTAAATATGGACCAAAATATCGATAAAATGCATCATTTGCTTCGATTCCCAGCCGTGAAGCCGCTTCTCCTGCTCCTCGAAGGCCGCGCGCGCCGCCGCTTGAATGCTCTGTGCGTAGAAGGACGCCGCAGGAATGTGCGGCGCCGAGGCGGCGGTGTAGAACGGATACAGCAGTCGGTACCCGTAGGGAATCATCCTCACAATGGAGGGAGAGAACAGCACCATAATCCACTTGATCGGCTTATCGGCGTCCACGGTCAAATTGTAATGCGGCTCATACGGGCGAAAGATGAATACGTCCCCGGGCTCGCCGGCATACGATTCGTTCAAAAGCCTGAATTCCGCCCGATTCTCAAGGAGCACATTGATTTCGAGCAAATCGTGCATGTGGAGCTCATGCTCCACATCGCTGTCGATCCTGCGCTCGAAGATCAGCTCCTTTTCCATGCGAAGATCGTGAAAAAACATATTCAATCCCTCCTATTCCGCGGAATCCCCACAACCTAGCCTTTGACTGCACCCGAGGTCATCCCTGCAATGATGTAGCGCTGTCCCATAAGATAAATCAGGATAACCGGCAGCGTCGTCAGCACAATATCCGCCGATACGAGATTCCAGTTCACCTGGTACCTGCCGAAAAAATTGTAAACCGCCAGCGTCATTGGCCATTTGTCCGAGCTGTTTAAATAGTAGAGAGAATGCACAAAGTCATTCCATGCTCCCATGAAATTCAAAATGCCTACCGTGACAACCACAGGCTTGAGCAGTGGAAGCACGATGAGGAAGAACAGCTTGAACGGCGGACAGCCGTCCATGATCCCGGCTTCGTCAAGCTCTCTTGGCACAGTGCCGATAAAGCCGTAGATCAGGAATACGGTGAACGGAATCGAATGAACCGCAAGCAAAATAATAATGCCGAGCTGCGTATTATTTAAGTGCGTAAACTGCATGACCTTAGTAAGCGTCACGAAATTGACCGGCATGGCGATCCCCAAAATAATGAAGAAGTAAAAGAAACGGTGAAGCTTTGTCGCGTTTCGGGCAAAGATGTAGGCGGCAACAGCCGACAGGGCGATGCCGAGTACCGTAGAGGCCCCGGAATACAATAAGCTGTTGAAGAAGGACTGGAGCAGCTTCCCCTGCTCTATGACGACAGCATAATTGCTCCAGTGAAGCCGATCCGGCAAATCCATCCCCATGGAGCCCGCTTGCACCTGATCCTTGAGGGAGTTGATCACGATCAACAGCAGCGGAACGAACATCAACAAGCTCAGCAGCCAGGCGAGACCGTTACGAAGCAAAGCTTGAATAGACTTTCCCATCAATGCTCATGCTCCCCCTCTCTAGCCATCAAGCGGATTACGAAATACCCGATAAGGGTCATGAACAAAAATAACACCGAGGAAAGGGCCGTGCCGACACCGTATCTTCCCATGGAAAATTCCTTGAAAATGACCGTATACAGCACATCCGTTGCATAGCCGGGTCCCCCGTTGGTAAGCACATACACCGCCTCGAATACCTTCAGGCCGTGGAGCAGGTTCAGCACCGTGGTGACCGTCAAGGCCGGCATCAGCAGCGGAAGCGTAATCGATTTCAGCCGCTGCCACGCATTTGCCCCGTCGATCTCCGCCGCTTCATAATAAGACCTTGAGATCGATTGAATGCCGGCAAGCAGAATGATCATAATATAACCGACGCCCTTCCAGGTATCGACTGCAATAATCGATTTGAACGCCCACTGCACATCCACCAGCCATTTCTGAGTCCATGCCGCCAAGCCGAGGAAACGTAACGTTTCATTCAACAGACCGGTTTCCGGATTCAGGATGGACTTGAAGATCAGTCCCACCACCAGCATCGGCACAATGGAGGGCATAAAGATCATGACGCGGTGGAAGCCCTTCATACGGATGCCTTGATTCAAAGCCAGGGCAAGCAGTAGTCCCAGCACCGTTTTCAATATAACGGTCGATATGGTGAAATTCAGAGTGTTCCAAGCGTAGCTTACATAATTCTCGTCGGTGGAAAACAAAATTTTGAAATTGTCCCATCCGATAAAGTTGATTTCGTCGGAGAAGCTGTTCCAATCCGTGAACGAGTAATAGAAGCCCATCAAGCCGGGCAGGACGAAAAATACGGCATACATCCCCAGCGTCCCCCACGTAAAGTAGGACGGATACATTTGATTTCTCATAGGCTTACTTTACCCAGCCCGGATCCTTGGCCACTCCGGCCATGTTCGCTCTGCGTTTATCAATATTTTTCAAAATATCCGCCGGCTGCATCGTATTGCTGAACATGGCGGTCATATCCTTGCCTATATCCATCCACTGCGGATTCACGTAGTTGACGTAGTCCTGGATATCCGTTCCCCTCTTCGGATACGCCGCGAACAGCTTTTTCTGCTCAGCCGTATATTTATCCTTCAATCCGGAGAAGTTCAGGTTCGAAATCGTCGGATCGTTATCGATCATGAATTGAAGATTTTCCGGCTTGGCGAGATACGCCAAATATCGCTTCGCTTCTTCAATATGCTTGGACCCGGAATATATAAATTTGCTTGGGCCACCTGGATTGATGTAATAGAATTGGTTGTCTGCGAGCGGAATGACGAAGAAGCCGAAGTCCTCCTCTTTAAGCTCAGGATTCGCTTTGACGATGTCCTTCACGACGCTCTGAGCCGCAAGAGACATGGCAAACTTGCCGCTCGCCAGCTTCGCTGCCGTATTGGAGCCGGTATCCGAGAGCGCATTATCCCCGAAAAATCCGAGCTGGTACATCTCTCTCAGCTGATTTAACGCGAGCAGCATCGTCGGATCGTCTGCGAACTTCTTTTTGTTGTCGTTCAGATCGTTATATAGATTCGGAGTCACTTCATCGTATCTCGGACCCGGCTCGGCAAACCACAGCACATGATGCCAGCCGTCGGCTACCGGCTCATAGATCGGTGTCACACCGGATTCCTTGATCTTTAAGCTCGCTTGCTTAAGCTCCTCGTAAGTCTTCGGAACGGAAAGCCCCAGCTTTTCGAATATTTTTTTATTATAGGCAATGACGAAGCTGTTTCCCGTATCCCATATGGTCTGTGCATACACCTTTCCGTTCAGTGTCAGTTGATCGACGGAAAGCGGATCTTCGCGCTTCACCCACTCCTGGTCGCTGAGATCGACGGCATTTTTCTCCACGTTGTAATTCAGCTTGATCTCACTCTTCCCGCTTTGCCCTCCGAACAGGTCCGGACCTTCCTTGGAATTGAGCTTCGTCTTCAATACATTAAAATACTGATCGGCGGGAACGATCTGATAATCGATCCTAATTCCCGTCTCCTGCTCGAACTTTTTGGCGAGCTGCATTTCCGCATCCTTAATCCAGCCTTGGCTCGCGATATAGGTCAACGTGACCTGCTTCCTGGCCTGCTCCGCCGTTGGGTTAGGCGCAGTGCCTGCTGCCGGAGTCGACCCTCCGCTGCACGCGGTCATCACTGAACCGGACAACAGCAAAACCGAAGACATCCAAACCGATCGTTTCATCATGAACGCACCCCTTGGATAAGTTTCATTCGTGAATCCGCTTACAAAAGTAATTATAAATCGGTGTCCATAGCGATGCCATGGAGAAATGAGATTCGTTTTTTGTGTTTTTTTTACCGAATCTGCTTCCGAAAACCTTTGACAAATGGTTCGCTTCGTATGAAAATGAAACCAGCTATTCCATATTCCCCCTTGAGGAGGCATTATGCGAGAGCGTTTCGGCACCATTCGTATGATCCTGTTTTCCACCTATTCTTTGATCATTGTGGTTGTTTTTGCCGTGCTGGTCATATGCTTCTCCGTCTGGGCTTCCGAGCTGCTGAAGAAGAATGCATTGGATTCGCTGGAAAGCACGGGACGCTCCATCCAAGAGCAGCTCGATTCGGAAATTCAGAAGATGAACAGTATATCGCTTAATGTCATGTACTCCAACTTGGTGAAAAATCGGTTTCAGCGCTACTTGGCCTACTCGGAAGGCAAAAAGGACGATGGAGATGGGAGCGTTTACAGTCCTATCGGTGCTTTGGAGAACGCCAAGGAATTGACGGAAATTCTTACCGCCGTAATCGGGCCGACCCGGCCTGTGGAACAAATTTATTTATATGATTTCGAAAGTAAAGTATACGGCAGCGGATTCGATAACACCGAGCGAACCTACCGTCCGTCGGAACAGCAGTGGTTTCAACGTGTTGTCGAGCAGCAGGGCGCGAAATACATCAGCTCTCCCGTGCCGGATGAAGCCATGTCCAAATTCAGCTCCTCTCATGAGAAGCAATACTCCCTCTCCCTTTATCGGTTGTTCTATGACAGCTTTCACGCTCCGATGGGGATCATTGAGGTGAAGCAATATTTCAGCCGAGTTTTCAAGAGCGTCACGGACTTTGCTTTACAGAACCCCTATGAGGCACAGATTCTGATTTATAACGATGAAGGTCAAATGCTTTATCCGCTTCAAGCTGATCCCTCACATTATGAAGCCTATATCCAGCCTGACGGGACGACGTTGAAACAAGCCGCCTTCCTGCATCCGAACACACGTAAAAAAGAGCTGGTTTCTGCTCACTACTCGGAATTTACGGGATGGAGTACGGTCATCATTGTATCCGAGGAGCAGCTGTTTGCTCCGTTAATTCAATTTACCAAGCAGACCTTGCTGATCGCTTTCTTGATCATGCTGTTTGCTATCATCTTGTCGTACTTTGCCGCCAAACGAATCACTCGGCCCATTCTGAAGATTCACCGCACCATACAGAATATGCGGCTTGAGGATCTGACCGAGGATCACGGTGCTTATCGCGTACTGAACAGCGGACTCAGCGAGCTTGACCAGCTGCATTGGTCATTTGTGAAGATGAGTGCCCGCTTGAAGGAGTCAATGGATGAGCTGCTGCTCTCCCAATCGCAGGAGCTGCAATCGAAGCTTATCGCGCTCCAGTCCCAGATGAATCCGCATTTTCTGTACAATACACTGGCTACGATCCATGTCATGGCCGAAGAACAAATGAATGACCAAATCATCGCTATGTCCGAGAATATGTCCGGGTTTCTTCGCTATATTTCGTCAGATGTGTCTCTGGTTGCTATGGAAGAAGAGATACTTTATACCATTAAATTTTTGGATGTAAATCAGCTTCGGTTCGGCTCCAAGCTGCAGTACACGTTCGCGATAGACCAAAGGCTGCTGCCGCTCCGTATTCCGAAGCTGGTTATTCAGCCTCTCGTCGAGAACGCCCTGAAATATGCTACGATGAAGGAACCACCGTGGAGGATTGACATTACCGGTACGGCTGCCGACGGGAGATGGATCGTCGAGGTATCCGACAACGGTCCCGGCTTTACTGAAGCCCGTATTGGGCAGCTTCATGCCAAAATTCAAGAATATGAAGAAACCGGCGTTTTTCCCATTCTCAAGCTGGAGGGTATGGGCCTGCTTAATCTTTACATTCGGCTTAAGCTGACTTACGGAAGGAATATGACCTTCCACATTAGGACTTTGCCGCAAGGCGGCGCTTCGATCCAGATTGGCGGGAGCATAGCTCAGAACGGAGGGTAAGCCTGTGGAGAAGTCTTTGCAAATCACAGTCCTTGTAGCGGAGGATGAAGATTTGATTCGTCAAAGCCTGAAGAAGAAAATTGAATCTTTGGATGGCTTCCTGGTGGTCGGTGAGGCACAGAACGGCAGGGAGGCTTACCGGCTGGTGCAGGAGCGTCAGCCTGATTTGATTTTTACCGACATACGGATGCCTGTCATGGACGGCATGGAGCTGGTGAAGGCGCTCCATCTCTATTTCCCGCGGATCCGGAAGGTCATCACAAGCGGCTATGCGGATTTTGAATATGCACGCCAGGCCCTCTCATACCATGTCGATGAGTATTTGCTTAAGCCCATCAATACGGCAGAGCTGCAGCGTACGCTTCACCGGCTCTTTACCGTGATTGAGAACGAAAATTCCGCCGTAAGGGAAAGCAGGAAAGACCTGCTTCCGGCCGTGACGAATCCGAAGGAAATCGTGGAGCTCGTCCAGAGCTTCCTTAGGGAAAACTTCCATAAGGAGATAAGTCTGGAGCAAATCGCACGCAGCTTTAACTTTAACGCTTCTTATTTAAGTAAAATCTTCATCAAATATACGGAAGAACCGCCCTCCAAATACTTAATGAGATTAAGAATTAATGAGGCTAAATATCTTCTTGTCCATCACCGGGATTTAGCCATCAAGGAGGTCGGAGAACGGGTCGGTTATCCAGACCCTTATTATTTCAGCCGCATTTTTAAACAAATGACCGGCTGCACACCTAAGGAGTTTCAGAAGTAATCTCCCGCTCTCCTCCTTTTTCGTCATAGCATGCTGGATGAAGTCACTATTGATCAAATGCAGTCGATATTTGCACTCGCCCGGGAAATATTTATTGTTCCGCTTCTTTTCCCAACTGTGCCTGCGTCAATCTCTTATACTGGACCGCCAGCATGAGGAAGTGCAAGAAGAACACCCCTGCAATGATATAAAATACAACCGGAATTCCAAAATGTCCCGCGATAAGACCGCCGAATAGGGCACCGGAGACGTTGCCCAGCGAATTGGCGCTTGAATTATAAGCATACACACTTCCCCTGATAGCGGAAGGTGTAAGTCTTCGCAGAATCGAGCTTATTGACGGAATAAGTCCTCCAACGCATAGTCCCGATAAGAAACGCATACCCATGAGAAGCCAAGGATTCGAGGCCGTAGCCTGGGGAAGGTACAAGAGCGATATCAACAGCAAAGAACTGAGCAGCACCGGTAAGTAGCCGTACCGGTCGCCGAGTCTTCCGAGAATTGGGGCTGCGATCATCGTTCCGAGTGCGCTGGAAGCGAAGATCAGGCCGGCCATCAGGGCCACGTGATCTTCTACATGCAAGCTCTTCACATATAGGGAGATGATCGGGCTGATGCTTTGGAAGCTGGCAGCAATCAAATAGGTGGACAGAAATAGCGTGAATATGACAGGAGTCTCCCGCATCACTTGCCGAAGCTCCAGCTTTGCTGGCGCAGTCTTTCCTTCTTCCTCTGCGCGCTGTTCCATACGTCGATTCGTCAGCGATTGAAGCCACGGCCTGAAGCGGAAAGGAGCATACTCCTTCGTTTCTCTCACTCCAAAGAGCACGAGCACAGCCGCGATAAAGATGAATAAGCCTGTGAAGAAGAAGGAGTTCCTCATGCCGAGCCACTCTGCCAGGATGCCGCCCAGCAGCGGGCCGAGCAGCTGTCCGCTGACCTGTCCTGTCTGCAGCGTGCCGAGAGTCCTCCCTACCTGATCCTTAGGCGCCTCGATGGCCATGAGGGCTACCGCCGAGGTGGAGAAGCCTCCCATCGTACCGAAGAGTGCGCGAAGCAGGAGCAGCTGAACCGGTGTATGGACAAGTCCCATCGCGGCAATAATGACGGCCAGACCGAAGCCTGACCGAATCATCGTCACCCTTTGCCCATACCGGTCCGAGAATCTGCCCCAGAACGGAGAAGTTATAGCGATCATCACGTGATTAATCCCGAATATCATCGCAGCCCAAAGGGCCGCCTTCTGAACGTCATGGATGCCAAGCTCTTGTACGTAAAGCGGCAGGAAGGGAATGATCATTCCGATCCCCGCAGAAGTAAAAAAGGTCCCAAACCATAAGATGTATAAATTTTTGCGCCATGTCTCCATGAGGGCTACCCTTCTTTGCTGAAATGGATACTACCCATCGTAACACAAGGGCGCACATCCCCTCTACGCTTCTCTTGCTCTATTCCGCGAGACTATGTAATATTTGCGCGCTTCGACAGTCACATTCCTCCTTCTTGTCCTGTTTATGGTAGAATAACAAGGGAAGGAAGCGAGGTGGACACCATATACAAAATTTGCGCTCACTGTCATGAGCAGAAACCAATACAGGAATTTTTACGAAGAACAGGCAAACGTTCGGGTAAAGCCTCACGCCGCGGCGCATGCCGAAGCTGCCGGAAGCAGCGTAAAGCGGTCCAGGTCGCAGTCGTAAGCGATGCCCAAGGCACACCTGAACAACCCCGAGTCATGCAAGCCTCACCCCAGCTGCTTCTTGATGAAGGCTCACTGGTCACACCCAAGATACGGACACGCCGCCCGCTGCCTCCTCCTCCCCCCCGGCCGGAAGGTCCGGATGCTTCCGTGCTTCAGCCGACCCGCGAGGGCTTCATTCGGATGCGCGGCCGAACGGATAAGGGAAGGCGCTGGTATCAGGAAACCGATCTGGAGACGGCTGTTATCCTGGTGAAGGAACATGCCGCTGTCGTCGTTAACCGCTATACGATCCGACGGATCTATACGAATAAATCCTTTCGCCGGTTTATTCTGGCAAGAGATCGGCATCAATGCTTCTTCTGCGGGGAGTATGGGGACACGATCGACCATCTGCTGCCACGCTCCAAGGGAGGACATACGACTCCAATGAATTGTGTATGCGCCTGCAATATTTGCAATCAAAGCAAAGCCTCTCATAGCTTGGATGAATTTCTGGGGCAGGATGAAGAGTGAACCCGATCGTCTAAAGAAAGCAGCAGCCGGCTTGAAGAGCAGAAACCTACTGTTCCCCGAGCCGGCTTATCTGATATACAGCCATATGGAAATCGGTAAATAACATACAGACACGAGGGCAATGCCGAATCCTCCCAGCCTATTCCCCTCCTGCCATACCTTCCTGGCGTAGCTAAAGGTATAATAAGTTATATAAATATAACCCAGGATCAGGATCCAGTTCACTGCTTCTCCTCCTCTTCAACAAGAGCACGACCTGCCAGAGGGGGCAAAAGCTGCTTGCCGAAGCTCTCGATACGACAGTCAAAGTGAATATCTACATTGGCATCCATAAAATGCTTCGACCAGTCATAGGCTAAATATTCGGGAAACGTAGCGAATGTCGCTCTGGCATTCAGATGCCATAGAAAAGGATCTGCCTTAAACTGCTTCTGAGACTTTTCTACAACTTTCCTTGAAATTTGTTCGAATTGCTGCTCCAAGGAGGCTATGAGTTTCTTCTGATTCTCCGAATCTGTAACATAATTCGTTAAGCTGGGAATCGATAATACTTGAAGTATAATAGGAACCGTCACCTTGACCTCAGCCCTATCCCCTTCGGTATTCACCTTAATCTTAGTATCCTCATCCTTAATCATTCTCACTGAAATTTGATATGAAGGAACCAGTGGATCCTTAAAGGAGGCAATAAAGGAGTGAACAAGCGCTTTGCGACGTAAATACAGAGCGAATCGTGTTTCCTCCCCCGTCAACGTACCGATCATCCGACCGGAATGGAAGACCGCGGATCCCAACATCTCTGCCGGATCTCCCGAGTCGTGGGGAATTTCACCCGCTTTGTATTGGTCCTCATTTTTTTTTTTCGTTACCGAGTGAGGTTTAGTCGAAGCGTATATCGCAAGATACAAGGTGTCCCCTCCCAGCCGTTGAAAATAACGAGTAAGCGTAGAATAAGGAACCAGCCCCGTATCTCTCCAGCGATCCTGCATGAACTCATAATATTTATGGGGCCGGGTCTCCAGCTTCGGTTTGTTGTTGTGTATGAAATCTCTCGCTCTTTGATTCGCCACCACCAGATTCGATTCGCTGCGCAGCTCCGGATCCCTGGCCGCGGCAGCCATAACGTGATGAAAAAAGCTCGATTTGGCTAACTCCTCCCCTACGATAATGGTTCTTAGATGCGAGAAGCTGATCGTTCTTGTGACGATACTATTGGCTATATCTTTGGCTGATAAAATGTCCGGCGTTGAGAACGTTACCGTATCGCTTGGCGGCTCATTCTGAGCTGAGCCTTTGTCGGTTGAGCCTACTTGCGGATTGGCAATCTGGAAGGTAACATCCACCATCCCGGATGCGCCTTTATCCAAACCCATAACGACTACGTAGGCTTGCTCCTCCAGCTCCAGCTGATCCCAGCAGCCTGTAAGAAGCACCGCCAGCGAACCCAATAAAATGAGAAGCGAAGTTTTCCTCAACTCACCTTCCTCCTTCGTATCCGATCCGTAATCCACAGCAGGAAAGGCAGCGAAATAAACAGTAGGGAGCCGCACTGAGTGATAGCGTCCCGCAGCATTAGTGTCGTTTGTGTATGGCTGGGGATGAGACCGAGCAGCAGAATCAATGCCGTCAACGGAAGGATCATCGGTTCAAACTCCTTGAGCCGCAGCATTTTGCCGAAAACAAAGGCGGTGACGTAGATTGATATGGCAAAGTGGATTGAAGCTGAGATGATCCAAAATCCGAAAAACAACGATTCCACATGCGTGAGTGTTTTTCCGATGGACGCCGCTCGGGTGAGATGTTGAAACGGATAAGCCAATTGGACGACGGAAGGATAATCGAAGGCGGCAACATATACACTCATCAGGACGACTAGCTCCACGCAGGAGACTGCCAGGGCTAACCAAGTGCTGAAGCGATAGGAGCGGAAGCTCCTTACGTTTGATGCGAGCACCATCATAAGGATCAATTCTCCGTACATGGCGCTATGGAGAACGCCTTGCTGGGCGATCCGATCATAGCCCGGTCCTGCAATCGGATACAAGTGAAGCCAATCGATTTCGTTCCACACGAAGTAAACCAGCGACCAGAGGATAACCGTGATATAAGGAATGACAACCCAGGCCGTACGACCGACGGCTTCGAGCCCGCGGTTCGCTACAAACCAAGCTACAAATAGCAGCATGATGTACAGTGCGGGAACCGGTGTTCTTTGGTACATCATTACGTTGATAATATCGACATAGCTGCGGCTGTTGATGGAGGTGAACAATAAAGTGTAAACGAATATTATTAATCCCATTGCGAAGCCGATGGATCGCCCGAACGTCAGAGTAAGAAGCTCCATCAGTCCCTTGCCTTCATGCCTTTTTAGCAGGGATAAGAGCAGTGCCACAGGAATGATAATGATTACTGCGGAAAACAACGGGATCATCCAAGCGGCATTATGCCCCCGTAAGAATAGGATGGAGGGTGTCGTATCCGTCAGCTTAATGGCAATGGTAAGAGCAAGGAGCGAGGTAAATTCCCTCACTCCCAGCTTGCTATCCGTAGGTCTAATCATACCTTCGATTCCCTTCCGGCTGTTTCATTCGTTTTTTGACCAATGGCTTGGTATAAAACGGCAAAAGCCATTGCTTCCAGACCGGCGGCCTCAGCACCAAATCCTTGGAGGAGCGATAGTGCGGTGCCATCGGCGCAAGGAACGGCACATCGAACGACTTCAGAGAGACCATATAACAAACCAGGCAAGTTAAGAGCAATGCAATTCCATAGAACCCGATGAAGGTGGCCGTTGCCAGCAAAATAAAGCGAAAAATTCGTACGGCAAAATTAAAGCTGATCTCCGGGATGGCGAAGGATGCGAGACCCGTAATCGCTACGACGATTACCAGAATCGGACTGATGATATTTGCCTCTACAGCTGCTTGTCCGAGAATTAACGCTCCTACGATACCTACCGTCGGACCGATGACGCTGGGTACTCGGACACCGGCTTCCCTTACCAGCTCGAAGGCAACCTCCATAATTAGCACCTCCATAAACGCAGGAAACGGAACACGTTCCCTTGTCGCCGCAATCGCCAGCAGCAGGTCCGTTTGAAGCATTTCCTCATGAAAGGTACTTACGGCGATATAAATGGATGGGGTCAGGAGGGCTACGAAGATGGCGAATATTCTTACGATTCTGATAAAATTGCCATAAACCCAGCGCAGATTCATATCCTCCGCCGTGTGAAACAAGGACCAGAAGGTGATCGGCGCAATCATGGCATAGGGTGAGTTATCCATGATGAGCACCACATGCCCTTCCTGCAAAAAAGCACAGGTACGGTCGGGCCGCTCTGTCGTCAGGGTGCTGGGTATAATGGAATACGGCCGGTCTTCAATATATTGCTCCAGCATGGATAAATTTTGTACGCTATCGCTTTCGATGACCTTAATTCTTTCCTTTACCTTCCTAACGAGCTCGGGATTGGTAAGGTTTCTCATATACAGCAGTGTAACCGGACACCTTACCTCTTTGCCTAGCGATATCGTTTCGGCGATCAAATTTTGCGTTTTCAGCTGCCTTCGTATCTGGGATAAATTCGTAGCGGCAGATTCAACGAACGATTCCTTAGGCCCTTTTAACGCATGCTCTACTTTAGGCTCACCAATGGTTCGCGCTTCAAAGCCCGGCGTTTCAATAGAAATCGCCTGAGCGCAGCCTTGAATCATGACAATCGTGTTACCCATCAGCAAGTCTTGGATCAATTCTTTATCCGTGCCTAACAGCGCGACTGAGCATCCGGTGATGACCCGCTGCACCATCACTTGAACCTGATCCTCTTGCAGAGGCTGGGTGTGGACATATTTCAGCAAAGGCTCGACGACGTACTGCTGAATCGCCAGCGTATCCGCAGCTCCATCGATGTACAGCACCGTGCCTTCCCTGTTGATGAAAGGGACGAACACATCCCGTACTCGAAGCGCATGATTCTTCGGATACGAAAATGCCTCCTTGATCCATGCCACATTGCCTTGCAGTTCCTCCGTCAGCGGCTTCACCTCGGGCTGTTTCATGGTTACCCCCTACCCAACTGGATTTCATCACCTTTATTATGGAATGCTGGACGGAAAACCATACTTCCGATTATCAAAAATGCATGCAAGGTATGTTCTGCCTGTGCCGATCTAGACGGAAAAAGAAAAAAGCCCGTTTTCACGGACTTTTCATTATTATTTATTTTGGAAAAACAATTGAATTTCTCTGCTGGCATTATCCTGCGAATCGGAGCCATGAATAATATTGAATGCCACGTCCAGTCCATAATCCCCTCGAATGGTACCGGGTGCGGCTTCCGCCGGATTCGTCGCGCCAATCAAAGCACGAGAATTTTGAACTGCGCCCTTCCCTTCTACGATCATGGCGAACACTGGTCCGGAAGTAATATAATCCACCAGCTCACCGAAGAAAGGCTTGGCCCTTAGATGGCCGTAATGGGTCTCGGCCGTCTCCTTGGATATATTCATGAGCTCCGCTCTAACGGGCCGCAACCCTTTTTTCTCAAAGCGTGTCACGATCTCACCGATTAATCCTCGTTCCACACCGTCCGGTTTAATCATAATAAATGCTTTCTCCGCCATATTCATAACTCCTTTCGCACTTCGACTGCTTGGTTTATTTTGACACGACTTCGTTCATTTGATTCAGCTTAAAGGTAACATGAATGATTTGAATCGGCTGTGACGCTTCTCACAGCAGCCCCGAACGTGAAGGCATTGTACGAACTCCTTCACCCGATTACAAGTGGTTCTTTCTGATCTCATGTATCACTTTCGCCATGCTCTTAGACATATATTGGTCCGTAACTTCGAATGAAACGAAGCGGTATCCGTCCACCTCGGGAAGCTCTTTGTTGCTTTTAGGATGGCGAAAATAAGAGCTGCAATAAAGCTCCTTCAGGTTCGGCAGCTCCACCGTCCTCCAGAGAAATACGTGCAGATCTTTCTTATATTTAATGTATGAAAATATACCTAGATCCTTCAGGTGATGAGGCGGCGCGACCAAACCGGTTTCTTCCCGCAGCTCCCTTAGACACGCCTCAATAGGAGTTTCATTCTCCTCTTGCGTACCTTTAGGAAGATCATAAAAGGCATTTCCCGTAGAATGACAGGCGAGATATTGCTCCCCATTTGTAATCAGACATCCGACCGAGGTGATTTTCATATCTGCTTATCCTCATCTGATGTATTCAGGTATAATTCCATAATGAGATACGGAAGCCCTTCCTTTGTGAAGGAATCACCGGTAGGAATGAGACCAAATTTAGCATAAAACGCTGCTTTGTTGGCGCGGGCGTTGCACCAAATCCGCTTCACCCCTCTCTCCCGAGCATAGTCGAACACCCTATTCAGCAAGATGGAGCCGTATCCTTTACCTTGTTCCTCCACCTGCGTGGCAAATTTACGAAATTGCGCCTCATCTCCGGAAATGAACACGGAAACAACGGATACGAGATTGTTCTCCACGAACAGCCCATAATGTAGGCCTTGATCATCGTCGTCCAGTTTAACAAAATCAAGCTCCTTCTCCGGCCACATCACCCGATGACGCAGCGTCCATGCTTGCTCCTTATCGATTGGTTGAATGTGCAATGCTTACACCTCTTTTCCAGCCCCAGTATAACACAAAAAATCCTTCTGATTCAGCAGATGGATTTCCTTGCTGCTTTGCTTGACATCGTTCTTGACTGCTCGCATACCTGTGGCAGGAAGGTTATCGTAGACACTAGCATTCTTCGATGCAAGCTTCAGAATTTACCAGAGGTGCTCGAACAATAACGGACTTTGAGAACGTTATTTGTGGTTTTTGAATCGGTCAGAGGCAGATAACGGACTTTCAAACCGTTATTTTCTGCTAAAACGCGATTGCGAAGCGGTTTTGCTTAGTTTTCGCCAAAATAGCGGTATGAAAAACCGTTATACCAGCTTTCGCGGTTGTTTCATTGAGAATAACGTCCTAGAAGTCTGTTATCCTTACCGACCGCCGCAGCAAACAAATAATGGCTTCAGCGAAAATTACCGCTGAAGCCAAAGTGCGAACAAACCTTCCGTCACACCAAGGTTATACATATAGTAAACGCCAAAAGTCATACTAATGAGCCCCGTCGCCTGAGTAAGCACACGATTGAACCGGGAATGCCCCGCAGTTAACACAAACGGCAGTCCGATAACGGTTGTAAAAAGAAGCATCCCGATAACCGTTCCCGCCCCGAAAACGATAATATAAACAAGTCCTTGCCATATACTATGAACGGTGGACATCGTAAGTAAAACCATCGCAGCACTTCCGGCAAGCCCGTGAATAAAACCGACCGCTACCGATTTCCAATGCGAACGATCGATACTATGCGTATGTCTGCTAAGTTTTCGATACGTTAGCATTCCCGTAAAACCTAAGTAGACCAGCATCACGCCAACCAAAAATTCTAAGGACATCGCTAACCGCTCAGAGATTTCTTCCTTTAAGAGCAACACAATCAGTCCAATTAAAAACAGCGTAGCCGTATGACCGATACCCCAGAACACCCCGGCAAGAGAGGATCGTGACAGCTTCTTCGTTTGGCTCGCTATGGTTGAAACGGCAATGACATGATCGGGCTCAACGGCATGCTTAACGCCAAGAATAAAGCCCAATCCCAGAATTGATATTATGCTTGCTTCCATCCCAGCTTCCCCCAGTCGCAGCCGTGTTACGTTTTATTCAAAATGTAACACAACTTAAGAATGAAAGGGAAGCATTTTTTTATGAACGAACATCAGCCGCACATCGGAATCCGATATTTCCTGTAGAGCTATCGGGTGTATTCGCAGTTCTTGCGGCAACACGGTAGCGGTTGCAATAAGACTTATGACACAAATAAGAGCCGCCTCGCATAACCCGTGCTTGTCCGGCCGAAGGACCTTGAGGATCCGTTGTCGAAGCCTTCAGATGATAGTCGCGGCTGAACCAATCGGAGCACCATTCCCATACGTTTCCTGAGACTTGATAAAGACCAAAGCCGTTCGGCTCGAAGGCCCGGACTGGAGCCGTACCCTGATAACCGTCACTTGCGTTATTTTTGTCAGGAAATTTTCCCTGCCAAATATTGCACATATGCTTGCCTTCCGGCTTCAGAATGTCACCCCAAGGGTATTTCTTCTGAACAAGTCCGCCCCGGGCTGCATATTCCCATTCAGCCTCTGTCGGTAGCCGCTTTCCGCTCCATTGGCAGTAGGCCATAGCATCATTCCATGATACGTGCACGACAGGATGATCCGGCCTAGCTTCAATACTCGATTCAGGACCTTCCGGATGCTTCCAGCTGGCACCTTCCACATTCCACCACCAAGGAGTTTTCTGAACGACTTGTGACACTTTCTTGGCTGTTTCGGGCGGAACCAAGAGATGAAACACGAAGGACCAGCCAAACTGCTCGGCCTCTGTCTTATAACCGGTTGCATCAATAAAAGCTTGAAATTCCGCATTGGTCACCGTGCAAGGATCGATATAGAAAGGCTTCAGCGTAACGCTTCTGACCGGCCCCTCCCCATCCTCCGGAAAGCCCTCTTGATTATCCGTACCCATAAGGAAGGTACCGCCTTCAAGTCGAATCATTCCCACAGTCGGATCACTCGATTTCGAATCCTTTTTAAAATTATCGAAGTTCTGTGCGACAATTACCTCCGAGCCGGCAGGACGTCCGGCGGAACAGCATGCTGGTTTATTATCCAAGCTCCATCCTCCTCTATAAGCTAACTATAAATAGCAATGCCTGTGAGCCCTGAAATCATAATAACGTATAACGGGTGGATACGAAAATAGAGCAAGGCAATTAAAGAACACGCAAAGAAAGCTAGCGCCCCTATCATTTCAGATCCCCAAGTCCCGATGAGCTGGTTGCTGACTGCAAATCGGATGGCACCATACATAATGAGTCCGGTAACAATAGGGCGAAGTCCGTAGAATGCGGATTGTACCCATTTGTTCTTATGAAATTTAGTAAAAAACAACCCGACAAGAATAACAAGGATCAGCGACGGAAGCACCATGCCCGCCGCGGCAAAAGCGGCCCCCGGCAGCGCTGCAGTTTTGTACCCCACGAAGATAGCGCTGTTCGTACCGATAGGACCGGGCGACATGCCCGCCACCGAAAACGCGTTGGTGAACTCTTGCGTAGTCATCCAGCCGTGCGAGGTAACCTCCCGCTCAATAATGGAAAACATGGCATACCCGCCGCCAAAGGATACAAGGCCCACGATAAAAAAGGTGATGAACAGCTCCCAGTAAATCATCGTCTCATCCCCTTCTTAAATCCCGTCTCCAAGATAATAATCCGCGTATTTATAACGCATCCCGCTACTTTGCTCATCATCAAGAGCAACCTTCATGCCCAGCTTGGACTTGAAGCTGACCAGTCCAATCCCGACGAGCGCTCCCCCAATAATGACAAGAACCGGGTTTACGTTCGAGAAAACCAGCACAAGTACCGTCATCAGCATCGTAACGAGTGTCGCCTTATCCAGCACCGCCGTTTTTCCAATCTTGATCCCGGCATAAACGATCAGCGCTACCGTCGTCGCCCGAATCCCACGCATAGCCGCCTCAATTTTGGGATGATCCTGTACTTTCAGCAGTAAAATACATAAAGCAATGATAATAGCAAAGGTAGGAAGCAGAACTCCTACTGTGGCTGCAATGGCACCGGGAATACCTGCGATACGAAACCCTATGAAGGACGCCGAATTAAAGGCAATCGCCCCGGGAATAGAGCCCGAGATGGCAAACAAATCCGCAATATCCTTACTCTTCACCCAGTTGCGGCGCTCTACCACCTCCCGTTCGATTAACGGAATCATCGCGTATCCGCCGCCAAAGGTGACAGGACCAATCTTAAAGAAGGTCCAAAAGATCTGAGCAAGCAGCTTCCATGTTGGTATATTCAAGGTCAACAGCCTCCTTTAAAACCATTTCGGAAAATAGTATCCGCATCAGCAGCTGAAACCAACCTAATCAAAGGATATTAAGCAGGTAGGATTTATCGAATTTAACGGACATTATTACAATTTGGTATTAACTCTATTCTAACGGAAAGAATGAGTTTTGAGAAGAGGAAACCAGTCCATAGGTGCGCCATTTTTCAAAATAAATGAAAAAAACCGTCTCTGTAAAGAAACGGGTAGTTGTATTTTTACAATTCCTCTTTGTGAAGCCATACACGCAGCAAAGAAAATAGCTGCTCCAGCTGGACCGGTTTGCTGATATAATCGTTCGCTCCGGCCTCGATGCATTTGCTCCGGTCGTTCTTCATGGCCTTGGCCGTGAGAGCAATGATCGGAATATCCCGGAAGGAGGTTTTCCCTTCTCTTATCCTCCGGATCGTTTCGTAGCCATCCATCTTAGGCATCATGATATCCATGAGGATGAGATCTATTCCTGTGTTTTGTTCCAGCAAGTCCAGGCATTCCATCCCGTTCTCTGCGAATATAACCTCCATGCCGCAGCTTTCCAGTACACCGACCATGGAGAAGATATTGCGCATATCGTCATCCACCAGTAATATTTTTGCTCCATTAAGCGGAGTTGCGGGAGCTGATGTCATACCCTCTTCCGGCTGCCTTGCGGCATCCAATTCTTTCGGGTTCAATACAAAGGCGGGAGCGGCAGCAGAAGCAACCTCGGGAAAGGCCGGAGAAGCCGCCGGCAATTGCGCAACCACTCCCAACGGAATAACCAATGTAAAGGTACTTCCCATTCCTTCTTCGCTGGTTACCCTAATTTCCCCTCCAAGCAGCGCCGCCAGTTCTTTGCTGATCGAAAGTCCGAGACCCGTTCCGCCATATTTGCGGCTCGTCGTTCCATCCGCTTGTTGGAACATTTCAAAGATGATCACTTGTTTGTCCTGCGCGATGCCTATTCCTGTATCCCGTACGGCTACCTCTAAGGTGGGCTCACCCTGGATGCTGAGCGTCGTCCTGAACACCAAGCTGACCGATCCGGCTTCCGTAAATTTCAAGGCATTCGAAAGCAAATTCCGTAATATTTGCTGCAGCTTATAGATGTCCGTGTATAGCTCGGCCTGATCGGCGCCTTCCTCATAGTCAATATGAAAGTCCAGCTGCTTCTGCAGGGCAAGCGGCTGAAACTGCTGCTGCAGCACATTGCCGATTTCACGAACCGACGCCTTTTCCCTCATGATCTCCATCTTACCAGATTCAATTTTGGATAAATCCAAAATATCATTAATCAGCTGCAGCAGCACCATGCCGGAGTTATGAATTGTCTTGATGTATTCGACCTGCTTAGGATTTAAATTTTCCTCTTTGTTCTGATACAGCAGCTGTGACAGCAGCAATAAGCTGTTAAGCGGCGTGCGCAGCTCATGAGAAATGTTAGCCAGGAATTCCGTCTTATAACGTGTGCTCACCACAATCTGGCGGTTCTTTTCCTCTAGCTCCGATTTAATGCATTCAAGCTCCGCATTGCGCTGCTCTGAGTTCTGATACAGCTCCTCCAGCTCCTCATTAAGCGTCCTCAGCTCCTCCTGCTGGGATTGCAGTTCCTCGGACTGCGTTTGCAGCTCTTCCGCAAAAGCTTGCGATTCCTTTAAGAGCTCCTGCACCTTCAGATAGGCAGTCGCCCCATGAAGAGCCATCCCTAAGCTCCAGCGCGCTTCGTCGATAACAGCAAGGACAGCGGTTGAAGGCACTTGGAATGTTGCAAATTCGAGGACAGCAATCGATTGGCCTTCATAAGGGATGGGGATCAGTGTGATATAGGCAGGCGAAGCGCTGCCCAATCCGGATTGAATCCGGATATAATCCGTCGGAATCTCCGTCAGCTGCAGGGTTCGGTTCTGCGCCGCACATTGGGCTACCAGCCCTTCGGCCTCCTTAGACGCCGCTGCTGAGAACGTTCCTCCGTATAAGGCCACTCTTTTCATTGCTCCGCTTGAGGAACCCGATGCCGCTCGCACATACAAGGCGGCATACCCAGCACTCATGAGCGGTGCCGCATGATTCAAAAATTGCTGCGACAACGGTTCAAGCTCCTGAACCCCCCGAAGCAGCTCATTATACTCGGCGAGCACGGCTTGGTGCCGATTCCGCTCTTCGAGCGCCAGCTGGTACTCCTTCTCCTTTGCCGCCTTTTGCTCTAGCGCTTCCGCCATATCATTAAAGGTTTCGGCAATCACCCCGATCTCATCGGCGGTTTGAATGGGGATTCGAGGCATGCTTCCGTCCATCAAGGCTACCTGCTTCATATGGATACCAATTCGCTTTAGGTTTCGGGTCACGCTAAGAAATACCCAAACCGCTACGCTGACCGAAATAAGAAGTACAAGTGAAATCAGGACCCCGCCAAGCCGCATTGTGCTGTAATACATATTCATGGATTCCGCGAGCGATTGCTCCATTTCTTTTTCGTACAGATCAGTGAAAGCCTGTAACGTAGCAAATAGCACTTCCCTTATAGGCTCAGTCTGCGTATGGTAGTACGCAATGGCCGCGCTGCGTTGACCGCTCTGCAGCAGCTTGCCGAGCTCCTCTAGGGTTCGGCCATACTGGGTGTACTCGCTGTTAAGCTTGGCCATCAGCTCCGAATTCTCCAAACGCACGGAATGACTTTGCAGCAGACTCCATTCGGAGGAAACGATGATATTGCTGGCAATGACGGACTTGGCATACTTCTCCACATTCCCGTCATTGGAATCCAGAAGGGCATGACCGATTTCCCTTGAGATGGAGTTGATTTCCTTGCGAAAGATGGTCGCATGTTTGACCCCGGCATACTTATCGTGGACAATCAGGTTCATGTTGGCTTGCAATTGATTCATCCGGATGAATCCGACAACGGCCATGATGAGAATAACGAGCAAGATCGTTCCAAACCCGACATACAGCTTCGATCTGAATCTCATACTATACCTCCGTATGTAATAAAAGCAAAGATGGATGACCCATATTATACACTATAACAAGGCAAAAGTGGTTTATGACTTCGCCGCGAAGACCGGCCGCAAATACAAAGAACCCGACCCAGCTTACGCAGGTGTCGGGTTTATACTAATATATGCTATATTAAACCATAATTTTGCAGATGTCGTTCGTGAACTCGACCGGATCCTGAATCGGCAGCCCTTCGATCAGCAATGCTTGGTTATACAGCAGCTGAGTATACAGATTCAGCTTATCCTTGTCATTCGCATAGGCATCCTTCAAGGAACGGTAAACATCGTGGTTGATGTTGATTTCGAGCACCTTGTCCGCCTTCACATCCTGGCCGCTCGGCATCGCCTTCAGGATTTTCTCCATCTCGATGGAAACTTCGCCTTCAGCCGATAAACAAACCGGATGAGATTTCAGCCTCTTGGAAGCTTTCACTGTCTTAACCTTGTCCTTCAGGAGTGTCTGCATGTGCTCGAAAAGCTCCTTGCTCTCATCGGCAGCCTCTTGTTCCTCTTTATCCGATGCTTCAATCCCGAGATCGCCGCTCGATACGGATTTGAATTCCTTGTCCTTGTACTTCATGAGCATCTTGATGGCAAATTCGTCGATTTCTTCCGTGAAATACAACATCTCGTAGCCTTTATCCGCGACCAGCTCGGTCTGCGGCAGCTTCTCGATCCGGGCAATGCTTTCCCCGGCAGCATAGTAAATATATTTCTGATCCTCCGGCATTCTGGAAATATACTCTTCGAGAGTAACCAGCTTTTTCTCTTTTGAGGAGTAGAACATCAGAAGATCCTGCAGATCCTCCTTGTTCATGCCGTAATCGTTATAGACGCCGAACTTCAGCTGTCGTCCGAAAGCCTCGTAGAACTTATCGTACTTCTCCCTCTCATCTTTCAGCATGCTGACGAGAGCGCTTTTGATTTTGCTCTTGATGTTCTTGGCAATCAATTTCAGCTGGCGGTCATGCTGCAGCAGCTCCCGGGAGATATTCAGAGACAGATCCTCCGAATCGACCATCCCTTTCACGAAGCTGAAATAATCGGGCAGCAGATCCCCGCACTTGTTCATGATCAGAACGCCGTTGGAGTACAGCTCCAAGCCCTTCTCATATTCCTTGGTGTAGTAGTCGAAAGGCGTGCTCTCCGGGATAAAAAGAATGGCATTGTATACGACCGCTCCGTCCGCGCTGATATGCACATGCTTGAGCGGCTTGTCAAAGCCGTATCGCTTGTCGTAATAAAAGCTCTCGTAATCTTCCGTCGTCAGCTCATTCTTATTCTTCCGCCAGATTGGAACCATGCTGTTGACGGTTTGCTCTTCACGGACGTCCTCGAACTCATTCTCAGTGCCTTCCTTCGGACGACGGCTCGTTACTTCCATCTTGATCGGATAACGAATGAAATCCGAGTATTTCTTTACGATGGCCTTGAGACGGTATTCCTCAAGATATTCATCGTACTGCTCGTCCTCCGTGTTATCCTTGATCTTCAGGGTAATGTCCGTGCCTACGGACGACTTCTCCGCCGGTTCAATCGTATAGCCGTCGGCTCCTTCGGACTGCCATTGAAGAGCCTCGTCGCTGCCAAGCGCCTTCGTCACCACCGTGACCACATCCGCCACCATGAAAGCCGAATAGAAGCCGACACCGAATTGTCCGATAATGTTGTGACCGTCCTTTGCTTCGTTCTCCTGCTTAAATGCAAGCGAACCGCTCTTCGCGATCACCCCAAGATGATTCTCGAGCTCCTCTCTGGTCATTCCAATGCCGGTATCGGAAATCGTCAGCGTCCGATTTTCTTTGTCTGCGGTGATTTTAATAAAATAATCCTCTTTGTTAAAAACAAGCTTATCGTCCGTAAGCGCTTTGTAGTAAATTTTATCGATCGCGTCACTGGCATTGGAAATGAGCTCTCTTAAGAAAATCTCTTTCTGTGTATAGATGGAATTGATCATCATCTCGAGCAATCGCTTGGATTCCGCTCTAAATTCTTTCTTTGCCACGTAAAGTGCTCCCTTCCTTATACTCTCTTTAGCACTCGAATGGTACGAGTGCTATTCTCTTTTTTTATATATCACAATGTTCTTTTTCATGTCAATATATGCCTTAGCGCGTACTATCAGCGTCTTCCCTCGTACCTATTGATAAGCTCCGACACCATATGCAGCTGGACAGGCTTACTAAGGTAATCGTCCATCCCTGCCTCCAGACACCTTTCCCGATCCTCCGATAAGGCGTTCGCCGTTACGGCTATAATGACAGGGGAGCGCTCCGCGCCGAGTCTCTGCTTCAGCAGCCGGACCGCTGTCAGGCCATCCATCACCGGCATTTGCAAATCCATAAATACGAGATCATATCGATTTCGAAGGATCGCCGAGACGGCCTCCTCTCCGGTATGAACCATCGTAATCTTGTGGCCGAGTCGTTCCAGCATGACTTTAAGCACCTGCTGGCTGACCTCATTATCTTCAGCTACGAGAATATTCAATCTGGCAGATGCGGAAGCAAATTCACCCGGGCAGCCGGAGTCCTCCGAACATTGCTCTGATACGGTCTGAAGCACGACACGGAAAGCAAAGATGGAGCCGTTCTCATCGTTATCCTCCATCCAGATTCTGCCGCCCATGTGGTCCAGCAGCTTCTTGCAAATGGCGAGACCCAATCCGGTACCCTCCGTTCGCCGAGTCATATAATGCTCGATCTGAACAAACGGATCAAAGATGTGTTTCCGATGCTCCAAGGGCACACCGATGCCGCTGTCCTTCACTGCAAACTCCAATTGAACGGAGCCATGCATATCCGGCGGACCCTCATCCTTCTTCCGTACCGTTACCTCAACTGTTCCGGAAGGGGTAAATTTGATGGCATTGCCGACCAGGTTCATCAACACCTGCTTCAGCCTGGCCGCATCGCCCTTTACAACGCGCGGGACAGCTGTGTCCACCTCGAAGGACATGCGCAGCCCCTTCTCCTGGGCAGCGACCGACAGGAGGTCCAGTGTTTCCTCTATCAGCTCTTGTACATTCAGATGCTCCTCCCGGAGCGTGATCTTGCCTGATTCGATACGTGAGAAATCCAATATATCATTAATAATCCTCAGCAGTGTACTGCCACTCTTGCGTATAATTTCTACATACTCTCGCTGCGTGTCGTCCAGATCCGTCGTTTCCATCAGCACATCGGCCATACCGATCACTCCGTTCATAGGAGTGCGAATCTCATGGCTCATCATGGACAAAAACTCGCTTTTAGCCCGGTTCGTACGCTCTGCGGCTTCCTTCGCAATAAGCAGCTTGCGCTGCTCGGTTACATCCTTCGCAATAATATAATAGCCGGTCACTTTCTTCTGAATAATAATAGGAACAGCAGTCAACAGAACCTCGGAGAAGCTTCCGTTCACATGCCCGACGGTACTGAGCAGCCCCTTCGTTCCCTCAGGGAGCATGCCACCCTTCAGCAAACTGTCCAGATCGCAGTCGAAGAAGCTGCTGTAAGGACGGCCGGACATTTGCTCGTCGGTCAGCCCGGTTAGCTTCTGCGCCGCGGTATTCGTGTGGATGATATTTCCTTGTAAGTCCAGGGAAATGATACCGTCCAAATTATATTTCTTAAGCGAGGTGTACCGCTCGACGCTTTCTTGAAGCTTCAGCTCGATCTGCTTGTGCTCTGTAATATCCTGAACCGTCCCGTTCAATCGTTTAGGCTTGCCATCCGGTCCTAAGGTAACGTGGCCTCGTATGTGCAAATACTTGATGACTCCATCGGGCTGAACAGTCCTGAATTCTTCACTTAGCTCCCCGCCGCTGCGCAGCTCCTCGAACGACTTCTGCAGCCGTTCTTTATCGGAAGGTTCGATGAGATGCAGAATATCCTGCCGGTCCAGCATCCGGTACTTATCCTTATTCATATTATAAATCCGATACATTTCGTCGGAGAACGTAGTACGATCCGTCTCATAATCGTACTCCCAGCTTCCAAGCGAAGTAATCCGCTGTGCTTCCGCCAAATGCTCCTCATTCCGCTTTCGTTCGGTGATGTCACGGGCGATGGCGATAATTTTCTCCAGATTTCCCTGAGAATCCCGTATGAATTGGTATGCCGTTTCGAACCAGATAAAATGACCGTTCTTATGCCTGGCCCGGTATTGCAGCGTATCATGATCCGAAAGCTCCATTGCCTTCAAAGCGGCAAGATCCTCCGGATGATACATTTCCGGTCCTAACGGTTTTCCGATCCATTCCTCCGGTTTGTAACCCAATACTCTTTCGACGGAGGGAGATACATATTGGCATATTCCGCCGGGCGTACTGTAATATAAAATATCCTTCGCATAATCCGAAATCAGCCGGAAGGTTCCCTGTACCTCCTTCAGCTTCTCCTGCGCCGCCTTTTTTTCAGTTACATTAATCACATGGGCAAGGATATAGAGCGGCTCCCGGGTCACCGAATGACGCAGCAAGGAGACATGCAGGGAGGTCCAAACAAGCTTGCCGTGCTTCGTCACGTAACGCTTCTCCAGCTCATAATGGTGCAGATCGTCACTTGCAATTCGCGAAATCTGCTGCATACTAAGCTCCAGATCCTCGGAGTAGGTGATGTCTGTATAAGAAAGCCCCTGAAGCTCTTCCTCCCGATACTCGAGAAGGCGGCATATAGCAGGATTCGCCCGAAGGATGATGCCTTCCATGGACACCAGGGCAATTCCCGTAGGAGCAAGGCGATAGATTTGCTCGAATAGAGAATGATGATCCACCTCAAACTGCTGCATTATGATTCCCCCGTCCCTTGGCGTGCTCTAGTGAGAATTGGCTTCAACTCTTACTATATTAAACATCACTGCCTGTAATTCCTTTTTTAGGGGGGGAGTTCAAACTCTTCGCTTAGTATCCCCGATCTATTTGGACAAGGTTCGGCAGCTCCGCGACCCGTCCTTGCTCCACAGCCTGCAATGTCCGGATGAATTCCACGACAGCCTCCTGCGGGTCGGTTATAGCTGAAATGTGTGGTGTTACGATCACTCCCGGATGGGGCCAAAGCGCTGATTCGCCAGGAAGCGGCTCTTGTTCGCACACATCGAGAATCGCTTTATGCAGCCAGCCTTGCTTTATGGCCAGCAGCAACTCTTCTTCCACCACGGAGCGGCCGCGCCCCACATTGATGAAATAACGTTGATCTGCGTAATTGCTCTCCCATCGGCGGAAGAAGGACGCATTGAAGAAGCGCTCCGTTTCCAGGGTCAGCGGCATTGCGTTGATGATCCAGTTCACGTGAGGCAGCAAATCATCGAGCTCAGCTAACGGGGTTACCCTTGTAAAATATGGCTTCAAGCCGCCGCTCCTTGAAACTCCTGTCACCTTCACGCCAAGTGGCGCAAGTGTCTGTGCGATCCCTTGACCGATGGTACCCGTGCCGAAGATGAGTACGTGCTGATCCTTTAAGTGACGAGGAACCTTAGGCACCCACTGCCGCCCCGCCTGCTGATCCATGAAGAGGCTGTGATGCTGCAGTTCCGAAAGGATATGGCTTAAGCAGTATTCGCCGATCATGCGGCCCATCGAACCGATCGTCCTCGTCAACGGAATGCCGGGCCTCCACTCAGCATGATTCAAGTAAGCATCCACGCCCGCGCCCATCGAATGAACCCACCGAATGTTTCTCATGTGGAATCCGGCCGTCGGTCTGAAGGCCACATAGGCCTCGGCCCAAGCATAATCCTCATCGGTCACCTCGTTCTCGGGGATACACCGGAATTGTTTGTTCGGGAATTCCCGCTGCAACCGTTGGAATTCCGAGTAAAGCCTGCCTGTAACAAGGATGTGTTGTATGTTCATTGGCGTTCAATACCTCTTTGTCGAATTAGGTTTTACTAAAAACTGGCGATTTCCCCAAGGAGTTCGTCCAAACGGTTTCTCCTTAACTTGCATCTATTATCATGTACCACAAAATAAGGAGGTAGTTTCAATGAAGAAAAAAGTTACTAAAGTAGGAAAACGTGCAGCAAGAACCATAAGGCTGGGAGCAAACCGGGTTCGCGCCACTCAAAATCTGGGTGATGGCTTTCGGCGTCATGTGTTAAGTAGTGTTACCATCGCTGCTAACCAGATTATACGCATTGAATTACCGGCTCCTTCGGATAGAAGGGTCATCAGCGGCGGCTGGACGATTACTCAACTGACCAACGCCTTTGCTACTGACAGCTACCCGGAGACACCTAGCCTGTGGGTGCTCTACATCAGCAATCCGACCAACTCCACAAGAACGATTACTCCTTACTTGATCACCAAGCGCCGCTAATAGAGGGAGAGGCTGATCCGCATAGCCATAACGGCTTCCGCGGATTCAGCCTCTTTTTTTGCTGCTACCCTGCGTCTTCTTCCAACAGCTCGCGGGGATCGAACGCCTTGACATGGGTACGATTTCGAATCCTTGTCACACACAGATTTCTGTCCACCAGCGGAGCAATGTCGGCGAGCTTCTCCGTCGGAGCCGAGATAATGATCTGCAGTCCCATATTCCGCACCAGCTTGATACATTCCCTAATCCGCTGATGGTCCATTTTACTAAAGGCCTCGTCGAAAACAATGAGCCGCACCGTTTGGTTCAAGGAAGGATGCTTGACACGATAGGTTTGGAGGAAGGAGGCTAGAACTGCAATATAGAACGGGGTTTGAGTTTCCCCACCGGATTTGGTCGCGATGACCTTCGAAAGACTGGACTCCGCGCCCTTCTCATCGATTTCCATTAAATCGAAGTCAAGATAGGTTCGGTAATCGGTATATTTGACTAAATTCTCTTCAAGCTCCCGGATCTGCTCAGGACTTCCCGTATCCTCACCGGTGTATACGATTTTATGAAAAAGCTGCTCGACAGCATCGCCGTGCTTCTGCATGAACACATCGGAGAAAATACTGCGGCCCTCCATGAGCATATCGTCCGTGATCATCCGGTAAAAGTCACGGTACGTCGCATGCGGCTTAATATCGAACTTGTACGATTTCCTCCCGAAATGAAAAGAAGCAATCGCATGATTCAAGTCGCTGATATGCTCGTAGGCGGCTTCAATATTCTCCTTCAGCTTGCTGACGAAATCCTCCTGGAATTGTACCGATGCCCGCTCACGCGCTTCCACGATCTGATCCTCATAGTCGGGCAACGAGGTATCTCTCATCCGGCGAAGCTCGGCAAACCAGCTGTCGTTGCCTTCCTCCAGATGGTCAAGTGTGGCTTTGTGCGATTTTAAGTACTCGAATCGAAGCTCCACCAGCTTCCGGTGATGAATTCCCTTCTCGTATTCCGTCGCTACGGCCAGGCTGGCCAAGCGGTCCCGCAGTGCTTTCAGCTTTGGTTGTCCGCTGTGTTCCTGCGCATAGTACGGCCATCCATACTCTCGGATCCAATCCTCAGGGAAGGCATCCCGAATGCTGCTTTCCTTCTGCTGCAGCTCCGCTTCCAGATCAGGCAGCTGATACTGCTTCAGGCTTCGAATATCCGTTTCCAGTTCCCCAAGCCGCTTGATATAGCCGCTGTTCTCAGCGAGCAATGCTCTCTCGGCGGCCTCCGCATGCTTGACCTGCTGCTCCAGCCGCTGCATTCCGCTCAGGTCGAATTGATCCATACGCTCCCGAAGCTCGGTCCATGCTTGGTAACGGACAGGCTGAAGGTTAGCCAGCGCTGCCGTTCCCTCCGGAGCTAACAGCTGGTCCAGCTCCCATTCGCTCAGCAGAGGAGCCTTGGACCACGCATGATACAGCTCCAGCTTCGGCTGCCATTCCATCTCCAGCTGCTCCTGAAGCTGATAAATCTCGCGCTCGAGCTGCTTTGCTTGAAAGTCAAGCGCCTTGCGTCCAAGATAAGGCGTTTCGTAAACCCGCGGATGAATTTGACGAGAGACGAAGCCCGAATACAGCATACAGGAAGGTGTGATTGCAGTAGAATGACGACGGAGCTCCTCCACCCGCTGGCACTTGATCACGCGGCCTAAGATGTAATCGATATACGCTCTGGCATACGGGTTGTCCGTAGTCACTTCCTCTGCCAGGCTTCCTGCCTGTACGCTCGGCTTTCGCTCCATAATTTTGCCTACATCGACGAGTCCGATATCGTAGAACTTCCGCTCGAACTTGATGCGATCGTAGATCTGAACCGCTTCCGTATAATGCTCCGGAGGGACGATCAAATAAAAACGCTGGTTGTTCAAATACCCTTCAACCGCTTGACGCCACTGCGGATCCCGTACCTCCAGCAGCTCGCACAAGACGTCAACGGAGACCGGCTTTCCGCTCCGGGCCGAAAGCTCCCGGATGATGGTATCGCGAAGCGGTCCCAGCTCCCGATTCGGGTACTCCTTGTGTCCCTCACGAAGCTTCGTCCAACGACTGCGGCAAGCCTGCTGCTCCTTCTGCAGACGGTTCATTTCCACCCGGATGCCCTCCAAGGCTTGGCGAATCCGGCCGACGGTCTCCTCCGTCTGCAGTCTCCAGTCGGAGAAATCGGTCCGTTTGAACTGAAACGGGAAGGCTCCCGCCTGCGTTTGAATGGATTCCGTAAGCTGACGCAGCTCTTGTGTTACAATCTCAGGCTCATGATTCTCGATTTCATCAACGAGCTTCATCCAGGAGGTCGTCAGCGGCAGCAGTCTGCGCTCCACCTCCGTTTTCGCATGCTCCGATTGGCTTAGCGCATCTTTTGCCTGCCGCACGGACACCTCCAGCTGCTCCAACTCACCGCGCTCCTTGCTGGAGTAGTACTGCTTGCGGAGTGTCTCCAAGACGGCCGACGCCTCCGTCAACTGCCCTTCGATCTCGTGTACTCGCCGCTGCACTGCTTGCAGATCGGCTTCCTTCCGATCCAGCTCATCCATCAAATGCTTGCGATCCGCATCAGTCTCATCCGCCTCGGCCTTCAACAGGGCGTACCTCTCCAATTGCCATCGATGCGAAAGCTCATCGTAGGCTTGATAAGCCTCCTCGATCGCCTCCAGGGACTGGATGCGGCTTTTGATCGTTTCGGCTTGATGCTCCAGCAGCTTATATTGCCGGATATTTTCCCGCATATGCTCGATATCGACCTTGTTCTGCGTTTCACAAACGAACTCCGTGATGAACTGTTTGATATTCATAATCGGCGTGAAAGGAACGGCCTTGCGGAACAGGTCGAAATAATCGCCCTTGATGCGTCCCATCACGCCTTTGAAGCCTTCACGATACGCTTTGTCCGAGTCGAAGAATTGGAACCTGCTGCGGTCGTAATGCTTGGTCATATATTTGCGCAGCTCGGAAATCCCTAGCGGTATGGCGTCGAAGATAAACCGATGCTCCGGAATCGGGGCCTCCAGAATGAAAAACTTATGATCCCACCGGCCGTCCCGCCCGCAGTCGAACACAACCCCTATGGTGAAATACTCCTGTTTTGCCTCATGGTAAAATTCAGCCATGACATAGGTGCTGAAATCCTCATCCTTGCGTAAATACACGACGCCTTCCGCTTCATTGTAGCCGGTTTCTCCGTACAAGTAGCCCTTAAGGGAGCGCCGGGACTGCTCATTCGCGGCTTTATTAAAGTAATGGCCTCTTGTATCGCCCAGCATAACAAGCTGAATCGCGTCGATGATGGTCGATTTGCCTGTCGCATTCTTCCCTGTAAGAAAATTGATTCGTTCAAATTCAATCACTTGCTGTTCTATGTAATGCCATTTGACCAAATAAAGCCGATTCAGCCACTTCACGCGCTAACCTCCTCCGAGCTGCCCTGCTCCTCCTGAAGCCTTTTCTCCAGCCGTCCGATATGCTCCGGCCCTACCAGGAACAGAATGGACGGATAAATAACCAGGCGCGATTCCGGCTCGATACGGCTGCCGTCCAGTTTATCGATCAGCTGATACTGCTTGAGTGTGCTTAAGGCTTCATTCCAGATTACGTCCGGTAGCTTCCGCTCCGCCAGCTGAAACATAAACAGCTTATCGTGTACGGCTCCGAGCGTTGTGACTACATCCTTCCGCAAGGATAGCTTCTCCCGCTCCTCTTCGTAAATCAGCCGAAGCACATATAACAAGTAAGTAGCCCATTTGCCCAGGGCGGCCCGATTCATTCCTGTCCCGTGGGAAACGGAGCATACGCCGTACGTCACATCCAGATCGAACTGCCAGCCGGACATCGCCAAATATCCGCGGAATACATCCTGATAGTATTCGACAAAGCGGAAATCCCGGTTGATCTCCACCGTCCTCTCCCGCAAATCCATCTTCTCCCTGAGCAGGAAGGTTTGTTGCAGCATCGTGGCTGCGATTCGGGAGAACTGGTCCTTTTCTTTATCACTCATCGCCTGATAGCGTTCAAACCATTCCACTGGCCTTCCCCCCTTTTCTCTTTGCAAAAATCATCTCCGGAATCCGGTACCCGTTCACCTCGACATACCCGTCCTGCCATTCCACCTGATACGGAACCCCCGCGTCATCACTCATCAATACGGACATGACCAATTGCAGGAACTGCTCATCCGTCTCCAAAGGCAGCATGCTGCCGGGTAGCCTGTCCTGCCGCTGCATTGCCTGCTCGATATAGGCAATCACTTTATTGCGCGTCAGACCGTGACGAATCCGTTCCTTCAATCCCTCATATTCCTGCTCGATCTCTTCCTCTCTCGCCTCGGTTTCCAGATTCAGCGGCGTCGGCTGATGACGCTCCCTGCGCCTTGGTTCCGTATAAAGTGAATCGGTGGTAATGTGGTTCACGGAATGCAGCGGAAGCGATTCGGCCATCAGGCTCCAGGCCTTGTCCGGGTCTTCATAGCTGCCCGCCTTGTGAAGAATATCGACGAGCCGCCCCTTCATCCCTTCGTTCTCGTTCAACAAATATTGGAAGCGCTCAACGGAGGCTTTAATGTATGTGCTGTTCTTTCGATCGATCTCCCTCAGAATAGAGGTGATATTCTCGTAGGCATTAATCATATCATCGAGCATCGAGCTCACCTTGCGCTGGGCCTCCACAGCGGAGGCTTCGTGGCCGCGCTGAAGCATCTGACCGGCAATCGTTTCGAGGAGCCGGTAGTCTCCCAGCCATTTTTTTAAAATATGCAGTATGCTTACCCGAAAGCGCGGAACACAGTCCGTCGTTTTGATCCGGTGGTACACCTTCTCCATGACAAGACTTGTATATTGGTCAAAATGCTGTACCAGCAAATCGCGTACCTCGGTCTGCTGTTGCAGCTCCTGATAGTATTTTCGAATATTGCCGAGCAGCGTTCGGAGGCTGTCGATCAGCTCTTCCGTATTGCGATAAGCGGTAAGCAGCGCCTCATATGTATATTCATCACGTTCCGTATCTGCACTCTTCAGCGCAATATAGGTGCTGTGAACGAAGGAATTATATTCCTTCGGCCGTTCATTCGCCACTTCCTGAAGCGTCTTGATGATCTTGATCGCAAACTCCGGTACCGTTAAGTACTCTTCAAACGTATCCATGCTCTGCTCCGTCTCCAGCCACCCGGTGGCATGAAGCTTGCGGATAATCGCGTAAGCGCGTTCCGATAACGTATTGCCGCTAAGTCCCTCTTCCTCGTCGTGCGTCTGAAGCAGCTGCTCCTCCAGCGCATCGCAAAGCATGGATGCAAGCTCGCTTTTTTTGATGGCAATTTCCTGACGATAACAGGTCAGCAGTACGAATAAGCTGCTGGCATAGAGCTCTCTATATTTCGAGGTGAATATCGAAAATAACGCATCCGGCAGCCGATGCTTGGCAAAAAGCTGCATGTCATCCCTCCTCCTTCAGGAGCTTGGTGTCGGTCGTCCCGCAGCAAGGACAAGCCTTCGGTATATGGTGCTGCTGCAGCCAGAACAAATGGCCGGCATCACAGCGATAGCCCTGAATCCCGCCGGCCTGGGTTTGCAGCTTCGGCGATTGCAGCAGCCAGTGGCGGATCGCCTCTCGAATCGCTTTGGACTTCTCCATCTGACGTAGCGCAGCCGCGGCAAGCAGCTCATCGTATTCCGATTCATTCAAATACACATTTTGTTTAAAAGCCCGCTTCGCTTCCTCCGCCTTCTTTGGTCTGGCGATGGGAGTCACCCCCGATCACAATAATTGGGGTTTTAAACGTTGCAAAACACTGCCATTATTGTCCACCATTGCGCGATAGGTGTCAATCCTTTTCGTGTAATCTGATGGCGGCTGATGACGAGGAATGTCGATTTGTCCGGTTGTATCTAGCCGACCCTTGAATAGCCGCTGTTTTCTTAGGACATAGTAAAGGCATTCAAAGTTAATCTTGGGAGTGATACTATATGAATCGGATCAATAAGTCGACGGTCTGGGCAACAGGATTGCTTGGCGCTCTGGCCGCATTAGCTTTACCGTTTTATTTTACGATGCGACCCCACTAAATTCATTGTTTCATACGAACCCTCTTTGGGTAAATATTGATCATCCGGCGACAGCTGGCAATGATTCCATACATATCCAAGGAGTGAGCGTTACGATGAAAATGATGAAAACCAAGGTATCAGCACTCTTCGTTTGCGCATCTTTGATGGTTGCGAATGCAGCCGCTGCTGCGACCCCTGCCGATAGCGCAGCAAGTACACAAAGCGTAAGTGTTGAGACAATGAAGACCGAATGGACTGGACCGAAAACGAATGTGAACGGCATCTGGGTTCCCGGATTTTATGTAGGGTTTCAAGATTCGAAGGTCGTCTATATTCCTGACGGCACTGGAATAACTCTGGTTGCCAAAGGAATTCCGGTACCTAAGGGTACAATTTATATAGATTAAACCAGTAAAAAAGCTCTAGACCATCGATGGATGGGTCTAGAGCTTTTTTCCATTTCTTAGATATGTAGTCCGACGTAGACCGCGACGGCAATAACCAGACCCAAAAGGACAAGCTGAATAGTCCGCCTTCTTTGCCTGCGGCGCCTTTCTTCCTTCAACGCTTGAGCTACTCTTTCGGCCAGCATGTCGAATTGCTCAATCGCGGATTGCTGCTTCAGATTGGCGCCGCAATGAGTGCAATGCCTCTGGTAGGGTGTAGCCTTTTTACAATGGGGACAATCTATCATGTTTCCGCTCGCTCCCTTCGAAATCATTGTACTACGTCGAAGGTCAAATGAGAAAACTTTCGGCGGCGAATTCCAGATCATGCACCCATCACCATAATGTAGGCATCTGCATAAGCTGAAAGAGAAGTCATTACATTACCCTGCTCTATGTATAAGTAAGGAAAGGAACCGAGACCTTAGCTATCTAAGGCCGCCGGTTCCTTATTTACCTTTTTTCTATTACACGAAGAAGCCAGCCGACAAAATGATCACCAACAGAATGTAGAGAACCAGTATTGCAGCTGCGGAAGTAAAGCCGCCTCCAACACCACCACCGACACAACCCATTGACTATCCCTCCTTTGTGCCTTTCTGAGATTATGTTATGCTTTGCCCGGCTGTCTTGATTAGACTCCAACCTATTTAAGGAGGAATTTATCGGTGATGGATCAATTGCTTGATGTGAAACAAGCCGATGTGACCGGTGACGGCATCGCAGACAGTGTGTATTTGTATGGGAGGAAACCGGATCCTTCGTCCCCTTTTGCAGAGCAGATCACGCTTGTCATTCAAAACGGAAGGACCCTCCAAAGGACAACGGTCCCGCTTAAAAATAACGCAGGCTACAATGCAAGGCTGTTCCTGGGGGATTTCACCAAAGTTTCCACACCCGATATTCTAGTGAGCATCGATACCGGAGGGAGCGGCGGATACGGCATTTTCTACTTGTATTCCTACCAACATCATATGCTTTACGAAGTGTTGAATAGCGACAGCTATAACCAACTGTTTACCTTCCTTGTTTATTATCAGGACTATTATAAAGTGAGCGTACAGAGTCCTCAGCTTAATGTGCAATTTATTATTGATATTAGTACCAAGGGGTATGGCTATCTGCTGCAGTATTACGATCCAAACGGCAAGCTCAAGCAGGCAGCCCAAGGGGAGGTTCTTGCCATAGGCGGATTGTTTCCCATTGCAACCGGTGACAAAGCGGGCGGTTATGATTTACTTGCGATTCAGCGGATAATCGGTACAACGAATGCGGATACCCTGGGTTATGTGGAGAATCTTTTGACGTGGGACGGCAAGCAGCTGGTTTCATCCAGAATTTCCGTTGCCATTGAAGGAACGAATCTTGTTTAGTCTGCACTAGTCTTGCATGTCCGGGGTGATGCCCCAGCGGTCGATTTGCAATGCCTGGCGATCTGCCGCTCTTCACTTCAAGTCCCTAAACTGCCCAGCGTCCGTCAGGACAAACGGCAGCATGCCGGTGGACAAGCCCGCACCTTCCTTCTTATCCGACTCCATAAAAACCCTCCCGCATCTTCACTTTTTAATATACCCAATTAATATTTAACATGGTAAACTATCGTTATGATATAACTGCCTTATGTTATTGCTGCTTGGCTTTGTTATATTTCCACATTCTAGCCGGAGGGAATTCATGCGAACATTCATACGAAAGTGGAATCAAATAAGCTTGGTAAAACGGATATTGGCAGGGATTACAGCGGGGATCATTTTGGCGTTAGCCGTTCCAAATGCAACGGGAATCACTATTCTCGGTTCCTTGTTCATAAATGCTTTAAAGGCGGTTGCGCCTTTATTGGTCCTCCTCCTTGTGATGGCCGCGATTTCAAAACATAATAAGGGTCATCGAACCAATATGCAATCCATCCTTTTCCTCTATGGGTTAAGTACATTTTTAGCGGGGGTGATCGCCGTTGTTGCCAGCTTTGTTTTTCCGGTAACATTGTCCCTAGTAAAGGGTACCGAGGATCTGACTCCGCCTCAAGGGATCGTTGAAGTGCTTAAGACCTTACTGTTTCAAATTGTTGACAACCCGGTAAGCGCCCTGATCCATGCGAATTATATCGGTATTCTTACATGGGCCATCCTTCTTGGTATCGCCTTGCGCAGTGCCAATCACAGCACGAAAGACATGCTTGCTGATTTTGCGGATGCCGTCTCCCGCCTTGTGAAATGGGTCATTCATTGGGCGCCGCTGGGAATCATGGGACTTGTGTTCGATTCCATAACGAAGAACGGAATTTCATCTATGCTGGATTACGGCAAATTACTTCTCGTTCTTATTGGATGTATGCTTTTTATGGCTCTTGTTGTCAACCCGTTGATTGTATATGTAAACATTCGAAGAAATCCTTATCCGCTTGTGTTAACTTGTCTGAGGGAAAGCGGGATTACCGCATTTTTCACCCGCAGCTCAGCCGCAAACATTCCAATCAATATGAGATTGTGCGAGCAGTTGAAGTTGGATTCGAATACCTATTCGGTTTCCATTCCGTTAGGTGCCACAATCAATATGGCCGGTGCAGCGGTAACGATATCCGTCTTGACGCTTGCAACCGTTCATACGCTTGGTATCCAAGTCGATTTTGCCACAGCAGTTCTTCTTAGTATCCTATCGGCTGTGTCCGCTGCAGGGGCATCAGGCGTTGCAGGCGGGTCGCTTCTGCTTATTCCCTTGGCATGCAGCTTATTCGGTATTCCGAATGATATTGCTATCCAAGTAGTCGGCGTAGGCTTCATCATTGGCGTTTTGCAGGATTCGTTTGAAACAGCGCTAAATTCCTCTTCCGATGTCCTGTTTACCGCGACAGCGGAGTTCTCCAAGATACGTAAAGAGGGCAAACAAATATGACGTCCAAGCTTAATTCGCGGCGGTCGCTTCCAGGTATTCCACTGGAGTGATCGCCCCTTTTTTTTCCATTTATTCATGTAAAAAGGACTCCTTACGGAGTCCCCTGACGGTGAAGTGATGAATTTGTTTTGAACCATTCGAACACTCAGGTAACCTCATCAACTTATTGCAGTTAGGATACTACAATAACGTCTCTTTGGCACATCCCCTCGCTTCTATTTGGTTTCAATAACTCCTTCTACGGCTGTATTCGTTGAAGCATTCAACGGAACCACACCTCTCTCTCACCGTCGAAGTTTATTATTGCTGTTTTCCCAAGGATTATTCGTTAAGCTGCAATAAATTTTTGCGTGGACAGCGCAGTATTTTGCGGCAGACGTTTCATTATTTGCGCGTTGTCTGCTTGGCATGAATGATAAGCTGTGTTCATCCACATTAGAAAATTTACTGAAAAGGAGATTGAATATGACGATTCAACTACTACAATGGGGATTGTTTTCATTCATGCTGGGCTTGATCCTATCGCTTCCGCTGGCGGCTGTGCATTACCAAAACTCTCCCTCCTGGACGAAGCTTTTCACGAATCCGCGTAAGCTGAAATCGGCGCACTTGGATTTTTTCACTCAAGCCTTTGCCGCAGCTTTGGTCTATTTACTGGAGTCTGCTTTGCAAACGGCATTTCCTTTGTATATCATCATTCCGTTGCTGTTTGGGACGATCTGTAACCCTTTGCTCCTTCTGATCGAAGCGACCCCTTTAAACCGATCCGGGCTGGGTAAGCGGATGTACCTGTTACTTAGAGCCACCAGCCCGGTTTCATTGCTGCTTGCATGGTTCTTCATTGGCTGGTGCTTCTTGCCGCTATATATGATTTTGCTGCTTACACTCATTGCCCTCACCGGATGGATGGTCATCATGAAATATAAAGCCGCATGAAGAAAAAAGAGCGAGGCTGACCTCCTCCCGTCAACCTCGCTCTTACCTTAATCGGTATGAAACACTTCTTCCATTTCCGCCCACCATTCGCCTTCTTTCCGTGTTTCCAACGGTTCCTGGCATGGGTCGCACAATTCCCACCATCTCCGGGTTTCCGGGTCGGCGGCCATTTTGGCCATATCCGCTTCGTAATTTTCTCCATGATATTCGAAATAGCTGAATAAATACCCATCCTTGTAGTAAATCGAATAATTGCGAATATTGCAGGCATGGATCATATTCAGAACACCAGGCCATACGCTCGCATGCAGCCGCTTGTATTCCTCCAGCTTTTCCTCTCTTACCTTGATTACGCTTCCATAGCGCTTCATGAGCAGACCCTCCTTGAAAACTATAAGTCGATAATAGCACGTTCCCTATACACTGGTAATTATAGTATAAGCTGCCTTGTGTGCATAGCAATGTTTCGCTGTTCCGTGCAGCGCCTCGCGAATCGGAACATTTGTAATTGACTTTTCCATCCAGGTGAAACTATACTTTATTATATTCAAGTATTTTATTGAATAATTGAGGTGATACGGCATGGGCTCGATCGAGAGAATATGGAAGGACCGACTTTATCAAGAATTCGCCCGAATCGGCAAAAGCCTGTCCAGCCCGAAGCGGTTGGAGCTGCTTGACCTGCTTGCGCAAGGTCCTAAAGCGGTAGAGTTGCTGGCGAGCCAAACGGGGATGAGCATGGCAAACGTATCGCAGCATTTGCAAATACTCCACGAAGCGAGACTCGTTCGATTTACGAAAAGAGGCACTTATGTCATTTATGAGCTCGTAGACGATGCGGTCGCCGATTTTATGTTGTCCCTGCACCGCTTGAGTGAAAGGCAGCTGGTGGAGATCAAGCAGATCAAAACGGAGGTGCTCGAGCACCATGCCCCGATGGAGCCTATCTCCATGGAGGAATTAAAGCGGCGAATGGAGAAAGGCGAAGTCTTGCTTCTCGATGTTCGGCCGAGAGATGAATACGAAGCGAATCATATTCCCGGGGCGATTAGCGTACCGTTTGAGGAGCTGGAGCAGCATCTTGCTGCGCTGCCGACCCGTAAGGATATTGTCGCTTACTGCCGCGGGCCGTATTGCCTTCAGTCAGCGCAAGCAGCGGAGCTACTGAAAAGAGAAGGGTATAACGCTTTTCATCTGGTGGAGAGCGTACTCGAATGGCGGCAGTTTGCCGAGCAGCATCATTTTATGGGATAGGAGGTGCTTCCTAGTGTTACCTTCAGATAAGACGAATTTTTCAGAATGGCGGGAACGACTTTATAAACGAACACTGCTTACCGTCGTCATTTCCCAAATCTTCGGAGGCGCAGGGCTAGCGGCAGGAGTAACCGTCGGAGCATTAATCGTACAGGACCTGCTCGGGAATGACAGCTTCGCAGGCATTCCTGCCGCGCTGGTTACTCTTGGCTCGGCATTATCCGCCTATTTAGTCGGGCGGCTGTCACAACATTACGGGCGCAGATTAGGACTTGCGGCCGGTTTTATTGCCGGGGGGCTGGGAGCTGCAGGGGTTGTGGCAGCGACGGCTGCTCACCAGATTCCCCTGCTCTTCGTTTCGCTTTTTGTCTACGGCGCCGGAACGTCTACGAACCTGCAAGCACGTTATGCAGGCACGGATTTGGCTAAACCGACGCAAAGGGCAACCGCCGTAAGCATCGCCATGGTTTCCACTACATTAGGGGCAGTGGGAGGACCTAACTTAGTCAATGTCATGGGTCGATTCGCCGAGTCGCTAGGAATCCCCGCCTTGGCCGGTCCTTTCATTCTGGCAGCCGCTGCTTTTATCCTGGCTGGCCTGATTTTGCATCTCTTCCTGCGTCCCGATCCGTTCCTCGTGGCGAAAGATCTTGCCGAGGCGCAAAAATCGAACAAGGAGCTAGACGGCACTACCGATATCCGTTCGAATTCACCCGTTACCGGCACCCGAGGGATCTGGGTCGGCACAACGGTAATGCTTTTAACCCAAGTCGTGATGATTGCCATCATGACAATGACGCCTATTCACATGAAGCATCACGGTCACGGATTAAGCGAGGTAGGCTTAGTCATCAGCCTTCATATTGCCGCGATGTTCCTTCCCTCCCTCGTAACGGGTATGCTTGTTGACAAAATCGGACGCACAGCCATGTCGCTTGCTTCCGGTGCGGTGCTTCTCGCTGCCGGAATAACCTCAGCAGCCGTACCGGCCGATTCCATGCTCGGCTTGATCGTCGCGCTGGTTCTTCTCGGGCTTGGCTGGAACTTTGGCTTGATTAGCGGAACCGCGATCATCATTGATGCCACTCAACCGGCTAATCGTGCCAAAACACAAGGCGCCATAGATGTACTGATTGCCTTGGTCGGAGCATCAAGCGGTGCCCTCTCCGGTATCGTTGTAGCAAACTCCAGTTATGCGGCCCTCTCCCTTGCGGGCGGCATTATGGCACTCCTTCTGGTACCCGTTGTCATCTGGTCCCGAGGCAAACCAAGCAAGGAAAAATCCGGGAGTATGACACTCTGACCCGTCTCTCGCATACAGTTGATAAAATAAAGAAGGCTTTCCTCCGGTCCCGTAAGACCTGTAAGGAAAGCCCTCTTCATAAGTATCAATGATTAGGAAAGCAGTGCTGAATTGATCTTAAACACGACCTTCTTCAGCTTCTCGCCGCCTACGGGACTGCAGCCCGGACGGTGCAAATCTGCCGGGAAAAATACAGCAAACATGCCTGGCTTCAAACGGATTTCCATCTCGTTCTCCACCTCATCGAATAAGAGATAATCGTTGTCCGCCAGCCGATCTTCCACCGCAACGTTGCTCTCGGATGCCCTTGCTACATAAATGCGCTCTTCCCCGCCTTGAACCAAGTATTGCAAATCGACATACTTGGCATGACACTCCGATTTTCTTTGGCCGGGCTTGACGGCAATGAGCTCCTGCACCAAGGCAAACATGTCATCACCCATAATTTCGTATTTCCCCAGCTCCAGCTGCCCGAGATCACGGGATTGGAGAAAATCAATTGCCTTCTGAAACACTGGAGATAAAGCGCCCTTTTCCTTCTCCCAAAACTTGATGTCACCCAATATCATATTGCTGTGCTCCTTCCAAGCATACTTTTTTCTGCTAGTATAGCACAAAATACGAGATTTGAATGTGGCTCTATTTTGACCTGTCATGCGGGACAAAGATGACGGCTCTTTTGCGCGTTTCGTGTCCGGCGAAGTCCTTTACCGCATATTCGACGGTATATACGCGCCCGGACCCGGAGCCGTTGCGATCCGCAAGCAGCAGGAAGGTGCGGTCGTCTGTGCCCGGCTCCGCTTCCCGGACATATGCTAACGCTTCTCCCTCACTGCAGGTAACGGACACCAGCTTCACCGAATGTACACCGGAGCCGCTGTCCGCTGCCGATATGCTCATCTCGACAGGCACCCATTGACGATTCGGCGGCCACAGCTCCGTTCGATTCGGGGTAACCTCGAGCGTCGGAGCCGTCTTGTCTATGCTGAGCTTGAGTAGTTGACTGTCCTCCACGTTCCCGGCGAGATCTATACTGCGGTACTCGAGCAGATGCTGGCCCTCGTTATTCACCGTCAACGGTGCGGAATAGACCGACCAAGCCCCTCCGTTCAGCCGGTATTCCGTGCGGGCCGGGCCGGAGAATTCATCGTATACGGACATCGTAACCGATACATCCGTGGTATACCACCCTTCGGCGCCGTTTGGCACCGAAGGACTCAAGGCCGCTTGGGTCACAGGCTTACTCACATCGTACTGAAGATAAAGCTCTCGTACTTTGGCCGCACTCAGCGAGTGTCTGTAGAAGCGTATATCATCCAAATGCCCTTTCCAATCCCGGTTTGCCACCGTACCTTTGTCAAAGCCGATGCGTGGCGGGGATTGAAGATTCGTTATGCTCATTTGACTGCTGTCATACTGTGCGGACGTCGCTGCCAATTCGCCGTTCACGTAGATTTTATTTACGGAGCCGTCCCGAACGGCCGCCAGATGCGTCCATACGCCCGGTTTCACCATGCCGGCAATGGTGGCTATACCCACCTCCCGCTCCAGAGGAATACCCGTCATATTCATCCGGACCGCACCGTTCTTCTCTACGGAGAACCACCACTGGGGCAAGCCCTTGCCCGCCAGACCGTACCAGTAGATGATATGCCGCTGCTGGAACAGCGCCTCCGGCTTCACCCACACGGCAAAGGAGAAATCGTCTGTGCCTGTATGCAGGTCCTCCGTACGGGTCATTTCTGCAAAGGCCCTCTGGCCGTTCAAATAAAGTCCGGAACCTGCATAACCCGGCTGTATCAAAGCCCCGCTGCTTAGTACACCCGTGTGCCCTTTCCCTGTCACATCCACGATTTCGCCGTTCGCACCGAGCTTGTCAAAATCCCAGTGCAGCAGAAGCTCCGGAAGCGGTCTAGAACGCTGAATCCCAACGGTGTAAACCCGAATGCGGTCCTTCAGCTTTGCTTCGATACGAATCGCATCCAAGCCGTTCAACTGAATCGTTCGGGGCATTCCGGCAGAGACAGGCTCTCCATTTATCGTAATAGCGATTCCCCCGTTGGATGTTACAGGGGTTACGGTCAAGTGCTCCGTTCCGGTATACAGCTCCAATCCATAGGAGCCGATATCCCCCCGGAAGCCGGGAGTTAGTGCACCCTCGGACAACAGCAGACCGTCCAGATCGGGCTCTTCTACGTCAAACCATTCCATGTTGAATACCGCGAACATGATTTTGTCATACGGCGTAAACTCACCGCCCTCAAAGAGGAGCGCCCCCTTCCCGTCCGGCAGAACAGATAACGATGAATAGGCCGAGTGTCCCTCATACACCGTCTTGGAGGTCGTCCAGGTTTGGCCGTCATCATAGCTGATGCGCACCGTCATATTCTCCCGGCGGTTCTGGTCGGCGGGATTGGCAAACAGCAGCATGCGGTTCCCTTCCGCGTTATCCGCCGGTTTGTATCTGACGATGCTGGCCTCACAGATCGGGTCGATCAATACCGGGTCGTACGTAATCGGCGACCAGGTCGCCCCTTGGTCCGGACTGGTCGAGATGCCGCGCCGTTTCAGGTGCTGGTTGCTCGACAGCCGGTCGTTGCGCATCAACGTGCCGTCCGACAGCTCAACCACCGTCGCTTCATTGAGCCCTCCCGGCAGTCGGCCGCTTTGGTACCACGTTGCGCCGTGGTCATCGCTTTGGATGTTCCGGCCTATTGCCGGAATGACGAGCCGTCCTTGCGCGGGGCCATGCCGAAGCTGGATGCCGATGCCCGGTCCGGTAGCGTCCCACCGCGTATTGGGCGGCTGCACCTCCTCGAACCGGTTGACGCGCGGAGACCAGGTCGCCCCGTCGTCGTCGCTATACGTGCTCCAGATCGTCCGCACGCCCCGGCCGGTGCCGCTGTTGATTTCCTCAATCGTATCCTCGCCGTAATTGTGGGTCATGAACAGCCAAATCCGGCCCGTATTTTCATCCTGCACCGGCGTCGGGTTGCCGCATGTATTCGGCCCGTCATCGCAGACCATCTGCAGCGGCTGCCAGGTACGTCCCTGGTCGAAGCTGCGTTTCAGCACCAGATCAATGTCCCCCGTATCCGAGGCACTGTTCTTCCGCCCCTCAGCGAAGGCGAGCAAAGTCCCCGACTTGGTCGTCAGGAGAGAGGGAATTCGAAACGTATGATAGCCTTCCGTGCCGGATACGTACAAATCCGTATTTGTGAAATACGGCATATTCCGGCTATGAGGGTCCGCATCTGCGCTGCCGCTTGCCAAGGAGGTGGGGACACTGGCCAGTAGAGATAGAACCAGCACAACCAACCAAACCCGGTTACGAATCATTCGGCATGAATCTCCTTCCTTAAGGAAAATCGGGCAAGCGTGATCCGCTCGTAGGGTCGCTGCTCCCCGCATTCATATAGACACAGAACGGCACCGTCCCCGGCAAGGGCCAAATCCGAATAAGCTGCGGGACCGGGATGCAGCTCCTGCAGGATAGCCCAGGTTTCGCCGCCGTCCCGGCTTGATTGCACGGTCAGCCTCTCGCGCGAGGTGCTAGCCGGATTAGAGAACAAGAGTCCCCCTTGCCCGTCCGACAGCACGCTGGCTTGACAGACCGGCTCAACCAATGTCTCATCGAAAACAAGATCCGACCACGTCAGTCCTCCGTCCTTACTAGTAGCGACGGCACGCCGGTTGCGACCGTGATAGCTCCGCATATTCATGTAAACCGTGCCGTCAGCAAGCTCCGCCAAGGTACACTCGTTTGTATTCTCACCAATAATGCCGCCCAGCTGCCAGCTCTCGCCGTGATCATCGCTGTAGATGACATGTGCGGTATAGGGGCCGGAGCGCTCCTCCTCCGGTTGAAGCACCGCATGATTACACGGGACGATCAAGCGCCCGCTCTTCAGCTGCACGGCATGACAAGGACCGGTCGCATACCACGTCCATTCCGGGAGCTTCACTGAGGACGTAATATCCTTCGGCTCCGACCACGTTTCTCCGTCATCCACGCTCTTCATGACCAACACCTCGCGTGTCGCCCTGCCGGCGAGTATGTCCTTCTCATGGCCGTCCTCCGCATTCCGGCACAGCAGCAGCCAGATCGTTCCTGTATCCCGGTCCTGCACTGCACACGGATTACCGACGGTATCTGGGCCCAGATCGGCAATAATCCGATACGGCTCCCATGTGATGCCGTGGTCGAAGCTTCGCCGAAGCGCCAGATCAATGTCGCCGGCATCGCCTCCACCGTTCTTTCGGGCCTCACAGAAGGCCAGCACCGTACCTTTCTCCGTCACTAGCAAGGAAGGGATACGGTACGTGTGATACCCCTCCTGACCCGACACGAACAACGCCATTTGCTCCAACACCTGATCATCTCCTCCATGGTTCTTGTATCTTCAAAGCCTTAGCCTTTAATAGAGCCGACCATGACCCCTTTCACGAAATACCGCTGAATAAAAGGGTAAACGAACAAAATCGGCAGCGTGCTGATGATAATGATGGCCGATTTCAACGTTGCGGCAGGCGGAGGATCGTGAACGAACTCCACCTGCGTTTCATTCTGCATCACCCCGGTTAACAAAATATTGCGCATAAGCACCTGGATCGGCAGCTTGCTCTGGTCATTGATATAAATGGAAGCACCGAACCAATCGTTCCAGTGCGACACTGCATAGAACAAGCCGATGGTCGCAATCGCCGGCATGGACAACGGAACGATGATTTTCATTAGGATTACCGGAGGGGAAGCACCGTCGATGATGGCCGATTCCTCCAGCTCCTCCGGCAGGCTCATGAAAAAGTTGCGCATGATGAACAAGTTCCATGCACTGACTAATCCCGGGAGCACTAGCACCCAGAGCGTATCCTTCAAGCCGAGATTATCGATGAGCATATAGGTTGGAATCAAGCCGCCATGAAAAATCATCGTAAGAAAAATAATCAGAACCAGCGCGTTTTTGCCCGGTAAGCTTTTCCGTGACAGACCGTAGGCCAAGGTAGCCGTAAACACCAAATTCAAGAATGTACCGACGACTACCTTAAACATAGTGATTTTATAAGCGTTAAACACGAGCGGTCCCCGGTTAATCAGCAGATCATAGGCGGTAAAATCCAGCTTCTCGGGAATGAGCACAAATGCTCCCCGTCTCATCGACTCTTCAGCACTGATAAAGGAAGTGGACAGCACCGACAGGAAGGGAATGAGAAAGAGCAGCGACAAGCCGATGAGAAACAGAATGTTGACTGCATCAAACAAACGCTCGCCGGTCGAAGGCTTTAGGGAATTCATTGAAAATCAGGTCCTCCTTTCCACTGCCTTACCAGATCCCGGTCTGATTCAATTTTTTGGCAATATAATTAGCGCCCAGAATCAGAATCATGGCCAAAATATTTTTGAACAAACCCACAGCTGTGGCAAACGAATACTGCAGCGATGTTAAGCCCTCCCGGTACACGTAGGTATCGATAATATCAGCAACCTCATAAACGGATGGCGAATACAGCAGGAGCACCTTCTCAAAGCCCGCGTTAAGCAGTCCGCCGATTGAAAAAATGAGCATGATAACGATAATATGCGTAATGCCCGGCAGTGTAATATGCCACATTTGGCGGAACCGGTTCGCCCCGTCCATTTTGGCCGCTTCGTATAACCCCGGATCTATTCCCGTCATGGCCGCCAGGTAAAGAATGCTTCCCCATCCGATCGACTGCCACACATGGGAGATGACCAGAATGGACCGAAAGTATTCCGGCGCGCCCAGGAAGTGAATCGGTTCGCCTCCCAGAGCAACGACCGCTGCATTGATCATGCCGGAATCCGTTGACAGAACCATCATCACCAAGCCGGCCACAACTACAGTAGAGATAAAATGAGGCAAATACGAAATCGTCTGCACGATTCGCTTGAACACGGCATTCTTCAGCTCGTTAAGCAGCAGCGCCAGAAGGATGGAGGCCGGAAAGCCGAACAGCAGCTTATAACCGCTGATCAGCAGCGTATTACGCATGACATTCCAGAAATAATAGGAGTTCCAAAATTTCACGAAATGCTTGAACCCCACCCACTCGCCGGTAAGCACGGCTCCGACACCTTCGAAGGGGGAAATATCCTTAAACGCAATGATAACGCCGAACATCGGAATGTAATCAAAGATGACAAAATAGAGCATTCCCGGGATGATCAGCAAGTAATAGAATCGGTTCAACCTGACGGCGGTCCATAGCTTTCGAAGGCCGACGGACTGCCGCCTCGTTCTAGTTTGAAAAGACAGCTGCTCTGTACGCACGGACGCCCTCCTCTCCTTCTCCCCGGCTGCAGCAGCGCAAGCTGCGGCGATCTACACCGCCATCCGCTTGCGCATGTGCGCCGATTTCTCTTACTTCTTCAGCTCATTGTACTGACGAGTGTACTCCTGAATCCATTTATCAAGACCCGCTTTGTACATTTGGTCGATGAACTTATCAAATTCGCTTAGCGGTCTGGCGCCCGTTACGAATTTCACCAGCTCCTCACTGCGAAGCCGGTCGATGTCGCCCAGGGTAGGGATGTTCTCCTGCAGCATCTTCTTGTCGTACGTGATCATCGCGTCGATCGGCATCTTGGCCACATCGATGTTCGAAATTTCCCTATTCAAATAATCCGCATGCATTTTCTTAATCGGATCACGGAAGGCATACTTCGTTTCAGTTGCAAGACCTAGGGAAACCATGAATTCGCCTGCATACGAGATATCCTTGTTAAGCAGCTCGATTTCAAACTTTTTAACATCCAGATATTTCCAATTGGTACCGAATGCGGCATTTAACGTATTCGTCGGCAGATCCTGATACTGGTAGTTGACGAACTTCATCACGGCATCCGGATGCTTCGCTTTTTTCGTAATGACCATCGACGCTGTGCTTCCCGGGCTTGCCGTCATCAGCTTCCCCTTCGGTCCTTGAATGTTACGAATGATCTCGTAGTTTGCTTCGGGGTTTAAGCCCGATTGAATTTGCGGGAACAGCAGCGTTATGCGCGAATACCACATGGAGGAAGTGCCTACACGATTCGTCTTCAGCAGCTCAAGCGGGTCGAATTTGCCGAAGGCCTCCTTATAGATGTAGCCCTTCTGGTACCAGTCCGCCATCTTCGCGACGAAGTCCTTGAAGCCCGGCGCGAGCTCCATCGGCTTGACCTTTTTATCGGCGGGGTCGATCCAGTTGCTGTTACCGTTGTCGGTAAAGCCGCCAAGGAACGCATTCTTAATGCCGTTCAAATCCGTCATCATCGGAATCGTATCGGCCTTGCCGTTGCCGTCCGGATCCTGCTCTTTAAACGCTTTCAATACCGCCTCCAGCTCATCCAGCGTTTTAGGCTGCTGCAGATTCAGCTTTTTGAGCCAATCCGTCCGAATCCAGATCGGGTAATGCACCGACGGGACGCCGCGCGGAATTCCCCAGATTTTCCCGTTCTTGTCCGTCATGTAATCCCAAGCTTCTTTGGGCCATGCCTTCTTGATATCCTGTCCATATTTATCCAGCAGATCATTGAGCGGAATAATGGCTCCCTTGGTGGCGTATTGGTCCCAATTTCCCTGGAAAATATCGATCTCATCCTTGGAACCGAGCAGCAGGTTCAGCTTCTCCTCTGCCGCCCCCTTCGGCGGCACGATGGCAATCGGCTCAATGTTCAGCTTCTCTACATACATTTTCTTCATTTCTTCCAGCGCCGCCGGTACGCTGCCTTCCGGCTTCTGGTTTAACGCACCGGAGTTTTGGTAAATATAGATTTTCGGAGCTTCCTTAGGGGTACCCGCGTTGGGTGTTTCCCCTGGGGCTCCCTTACTGGAATCGGCGCCCCCTGAGCAAGCGGCCAGCGTAGAAGCGGCTAACAAGGTAATGACGGATACGCTCGTTATTTTTTTACTCATTCCTGTTCCTCCCTTTTCGGTTCTACAACCTTTTTCTGCCTTTGAACGCTTGGTTCAAGGTAACCTTAGCACGCGTTGAAAGCGTTTTATATAATAAATATTTGTGTTTTCATACTACAATTTCTACATGTCATGATCGTAGTATGCCTTTATATGGCTCACTGTCCTTGTTTTCTTCCAGTCGGTATAGAGCTGTGTTCCGAGAAAACCGGAGGCCGCGCATAAGGCCAGTATCGAGGAGATTCTGTAAAGCGGAACGTATCCTAAATGACTGAAAATATAACCGCCGGCTATACCGCCGATAAGTCCTGCCAAACCCGCCCAGACAACCGTGAAGACGGATTGCCTTGTAGCCCGGAATTCGTCCGGCACCAGCTCCTGTATGTACGAGAGCGCCGTCAAAAGAAAGATGCCGTACGATAGCCCGTGCAGCAGCTGAATCAGAGCGATGCCGAACGGCTCCTGAATGGCGCTCATCAAATAAAAGCGAAGCGTGTAGAACAACGCCGCAAGCGAAAGCAGCAGCAGCGGTTTACATCGCCCCCCATACCTGCCCAGCAGGAAAAAGACCGGAATCTCACTAGCCGCCGCCAGAAGCCATGACCAGCCGATGAAGGTTTCCGGGGCGCCGAGCTCCTTCAGGTATAACGCGATAAACGAGTCGTTCACCCGATGCGCAATCGATACGCTGAGTACCAGAAACAGAAACCATAGGAAACGGACAGAGGTGAGTATAGGGAAAGCATGCGTAAACTCGACCTTCGGGCGCTTGCCTTTCTGTCCTCCAGCAAGAAAGCGAATAACAGCGTCATCACGACGATGGCAATGCATACCCCCTTGGCAGCGGGAATGCCGGACTCCTTCAGCAGAAGCCCGAACAGCATGGACGCCGAGGCAAACCCTAAGGAGCCCCACACCCGGTAGGAGGCGTAGCTTTTGCCGGTTTGCTTGGCAGTGAGCAGCGTCAAGCTGTCGCTCAAGGGGATGATCGGGCTTTGAAAAAAGCAGATACGATGCCGATCATCGGGCCGAGTGCGTACAGAATGCCGACTTCCAGACTGGAATACCCCAATGAGCTGTAATATAACGGCAAGAAAGAGACGATCATCGACATCGTCATGTAGAACGAAAACGTAAACGGCTTTAAAAACATGGATGCTCCCTCCCCTATCACCCGTACCTGACCGTAATGTGAAAAGAAAACCTAGCCGGTATTCGCATACCGCTAGGTTCTCATTCAAGAGCCGTACAACCTTTTGTATTCGCCGGGTGTCAGACCCATCAATTCCTTAAACACCTTGATAAAGTAGTAAGCGTTGCTGTACCCTACGTGCTTGCCGATTTCATTGATTTTCATGTCGCTTCCGGTCAACAGCTCCTTGCTCTTCTCGATCCGGATACGCTTTAAGTAATCTACGAACGGCTGGCCGGTGATTTGCTTGAAGAGCCTGCTGATGTAGGCCGGATTCAGATTCAGCTGCTCGGCTACCGAGTGCAGCGAGATATCGCTGCCGTACTCCCGCTCCATCATTTCCACTACCCGGGCGATGTGTGAATTTCCTTTAGTGTTCATTTCCCGCTCCAGATAATCGGTAATGAGCCGGATAATCCGGTGGAACCACCTGCAAATATCATCCAAGGAACCTTGCTCGAGAAGCTCCCGGTACGGATCCGTCCCGTTGCCGAAAACCGCCTTGGTATTAGCCCCAAGCTGGGCATAGCTGTTCATCATCGCTGTCAGCAGCTGAACGAAGATAGGCTGAATTTGATTATAATGCAGCTTGTGCTTATGTGCGTTCAGCTCGAATACCAGGTCTTCAAACGCTTGGAGCGCCTCGGACTCACGAGCTGTCTTGATGTAACCGAGCAGCACCTCTTCCTTGTCCTTGGGATAAACAAATTCGCTGCCGCCACCGCCGGTCACCATCAAATCTTCGATGGAAATAACGTAGCCCTTACCGTAAACAATCTGATATTTTAACGCTTCCTGCGCTTCCTCAAACGCTTGCGGCAGCTGCAGGATAGATGAGCAGGCTCTGCCGACCCCCATCGTACATTCGCTCTTTGCTTCCAGATTTACGATATCAAGCAGCCTTTGCCCGATACGATATACCTGTTGTTGATCCATGCCGCAGCGGTTTAAGACGATCGCCAGGGTATCCTTCCCGGAATCAACCAGAAAATACGGCGTCTCCAGGATTAAGCTATCCTTGATCGTATCGATCACCTTCATTTTGAACAGCTCGCCGGCAATCATATCCCGCTCCGGCTGCGGGTCCTCGCGATCACCCAACCAAAGAAGGAGCAGAGCCAGATCGCGGGTTTCGATGTCAAGGTCGAGATAAGCCCTCTTCTCCTCGATCTCCTCCAGCGTTAAGGAGTGGCGGTGAAGCAGCGTATATTTGAACTGCTCTTTGTAGAACGGCAGGCTTTCCTCCAGCTTTTCCTTGTAATAATCTCTTTCAGTAAGCGTTGACTGTACAAAGCTGCCGATCATATGGATCTCGTCCGCTTCCTCCGCCCTGCGCTCCGTCGTCCCGTGGATCAAAGCCTGCAAATAGGAGATCGGCCTATAAAGACTTCTTGAGGATAAATAGGCGAAGGTGAGGGAAAGCAGAAGCAGCAGGATCGCCGAAACGACTATCGTTTGTGTAATTGACGAGGTGCTTTCCGATAACGCTTCCATATCGGAGATGTTGATAAACGTCCAACCCAACAACGGGGATGTTGAATAGCTGACCAGCATCTGCCGATCGTCCAGCTTGGTTCGATACGAGCCCGTCTTCCCGACAACCGGTTCGTCTCCGGGCAGAATCGTCCGCAAAGGCTGATGCATATTGGCAGACAGGCTGTGAAACAATACGTTGCCCGTAGAGGACACGACGAAAATATCGTCCTGCTCATTCAGCTTGCTTAAAATTTTTTTGTAAATCAGCGCCGCATCCAAATTAATAATAAACGCATTGTTCGCTTTGGTTGATTTATAAATAATGGACAACAGACTTTTTTCCCCCGGGTGATACTGCCTGGCAATTCTCGTATCCATATAAACCGCGTTCTCGGACGATTCCTTCAGCGCCTCTACCCACGCTGTATCATAGAAGTTATCCAGCGTGAACTGCCGGTTGGAGCCGTCATTTTCCGAGGTGATGACAAGGTTGTTGCTGCTGTCGTAAAAATAAACGGAATCCACGAACTCGTTAGATAGCTTGAACGAGTTGATCAAAGAGATGGCATTTTTTTTATTCTCCAAATACCAATACAAATCGGGTAAATCTTCCTTCTGAATCTCCCCCCTCAGCCCCTCGTAATAGGCGCCGCTAGGGAATTTCTCGAATTCCTGGAACCATTGATTCATGGCAAGCAGATTCGAGTTTTCCTTAATCCGGTTCAGCACAATTTCCATGGAATTGATCGTCTGATTCAAATACTGCAGCTTGTTTCTTCCCGTTTCCTCTTCGAACGTATGAGAAACCTTGTAATAAGCGACGACATCGGAAATCAGGTTGGGTATGACCGCAATGAGAGCGATCGTCAGAATCAAACGGATGAAAAATTTGCGGCGTTTGATTTTGCCGAGCAACGCAAACCACTTCACTTTCTTGAACACGGAATGGTCTCCCCCTTTGGGCCGAACTCATAAAGCGCTTCCATTTTCGATTATACCGAATGCCGCCGCATAATTCTATTTCTTCTACTAAATGGGTTGAGGAGCGGCTACTTGGCGGCAGCACCGCTGCTTCTGAGGACTTCGCTCTGCCTATAGAAGGCTTCGATACGGGAACGCTCCTCCGCCGTAAATTGCTTAAGCGGTTGTCGAACGGTCGGTGTCGCGAGAACCCCTTGAAGATAGAGCATATACTTTTCATAAGCGATCACGTCGAATTGAATCATATGGGCGATCACGGCATTGGCCTCGGCCTGCAGCTTTTGCAAGGTGTTCATGTCCGGCCTTCCCTCAGAACAAATGAACTCGTACATGGTTGTGAACAAGCGGGGCATCATGTTGTACGTGCTCCCGATGGCGCCGTCCGAACCGGAGTAAGCGCCCCCGATATACACCTCATCATGTCCGTTATAGATCAGGAAGTCGTCGCCGCAGCGCGAGCGGATCTGCTGCATCTCGAACAGATTGAGCGAGGTGAATTTGACCCCGACACATTTCGGATGACGGCTCAGCTGCTCATAGAAATCCAAGGACAGGCTGACTCCCGTTGCCCCGGGGAAGTGATACACGAGCATCGGCACATCGACCGTATCCATAATGGCCTCATAATGCTCACGAATCTCTTTCATAGTAACTTTATAGTAAAATGGGACCACCGCGGACACGGCGTCTACTTCCTGAAGCTCCGCATGCTTTGCCAGCCGGATCGACTCCCTAGTGCTGATGCAGCCGATATGGGCAATGATCGTCACACGACCCTTAGCCGCCTTAACGACCGCCTCCAGCACCTGCTGTCTTTCTTCGCTTGTCAGAATAAAGCCTTCTCCTGTGCTGCCTCCAACGTAGAAGCCTCGAATGCCTTGACTGATCTGGTGTTCGACCAAACGGTCCAGAGAGGCATAGTCGATCTCTCCGTTCTCCTGCATAGGCGTCACCAAAGCGGTAAAGATGCCGCGAAACGCGTCGCGGTTTATTAGCTTCTTCATAAAAGTTCATCCTCTCCCTTATTCACAACAGAATTGATGCAGCTGATGTACATAGTTTACCTTTAGGGAGTCCTGAGCATATTTCATTTTTTTATAAAAGCTTTCATTTTTTTATCGAATCCATCCTGTATAATAAAAGCTGATCTTAAGGAGTGAGGTGAGAAGCCGCCATGTATCCGCAATATATGTTCGAATTTCCCAACATTGATACGGACTTTCCATTTCATATGAAGAAAAAAAAGTACACCTCGGTTGCCTCGCATCGGCATGATTTCATTGAATTCTCCTTTGTTATAGAGGGAAAAGGAACGGAACGCATCAATGGCACCGAGCACGAGCTGCTTCCCGGGACTATGGTCTTACTGCTGCCGTACCAGATTCATGAATATTGGGCTAACCGGGACCATCCGCTTGTCATGTTCATTTGCAATTTCGATATGAAGCTGCTGACTGCGGGACCGGAAGCCGCATGGGGCGTAAAGGATCTTCTGCTCGGTCAACATGGCAGCCAGCCTGCGCATGCACAATTGCAGGGCACCGATTACGAAAAAGGCTGGAACCTATGGAAGAAGCTCTATCAGGAGCACGAATCGACGCTCCCGTGGCGTCCTGTCATGCTCCGAGCCCTTCTCCTTGAGGCGCTGTCCTTGTTCGTGCGCAGCAGCGGAATCGTCCCGTCGGCGGCAGTCCGTCAACCTTCCTCCGTCAATACGAAAGGAATCTGGCCGGTCGTACAGTACGTGTATGAGCACTATTTGGACCCTTTATCCTTGACGTCCTTGTCCGAACGCTTCGGCGTCCATCCGTCCCAGCTCAGCACACTGTTCGGTGAAGCCTACGGCATCCATTTCGTCGATCTGCTGCATGAGCTGCGCGTACGGCATGCTTGCAGCCTGTTGATATCCTCCGAGCTGCCGATTTCACAGGTCGCCTATGAATCCGGCTTCTCCTCATTTTCCACCTTCTCCCGCGCGTTCCTGCGCATACGCGGCATGACGCCAAGACAGTACCGGGAGCGGCAGCTGAAAGGCATCGCAGGATTGCATTAAGCCGTCACGTTACAAGGCAATCGTCTACAATGGAAATAACCGCTCCCTATTTCAGAGAGCGGTTATTCTTACGCTAATATCATACGGTGTACTGAGTTATCACGGAACGCAGCTTCTGAGAGATACGTGCCAGTTCGTCGGAGGAAGCGGAAATTTCTTGCATCGAAGCAAGCTGCTGCTGCGAGGAGGATGACACCTGCAAGGCATGATCGGCGGCGTTGCGGGAGGTTGTCACCATCTCTGCCATCGAAGCGGTCACCTGCTCCGTACCGGCGGACATCTCCTGCGCGGCTGCGGATACCTCCTGGATCTGATCGGACACCTGCTGTACGGAAGCAACGATCCGCTCAAGCATACTGCCGGCTTGCCCGATGACCTGTTTGCCCAGCTCAACCTCCTCCACACCGGACATAATCCGTGTGACGGCTCCGCCGGTTTGCTTCTGTATCTCCCGAATCACCTCGGTAATTTGTCCCGCCGATTGCTTCGTCTGTTCTGCCAGCTTCTTGACCTCGGAAGCTACGACCATAAAGCCGGCGCCGTGTTCCCCTGCCCGCGCCGCTTCGATGGAAGCGTTCAAGGCAAGTAAATTCGTCTGAACCGCGATTTCGGAGATGACGCCGATGATCGAATCGATTTCCTCGGAATGTTTACCCAGCTGCTGTACAACGGCGGCGGATTCCCCTACCGTAGCATGAATCTTGTTCATTTGCCCAATCGCCTGCTGCAAAGCTTCGTTACCGCTTATCGCCTGCTCACCGGCTGTCGCTGCGGCTTCCGCTACCGTAGAGGAGGTTTCAGCGATTCGCTGAATCCCCTGCGCCATCTCCTCCATGGCTACGGAGGTTTCCTCAGCCCCCTTCAGCTGCGTGTGGGTTCCGGCGGCTACTTGCTGGGTTGCTTCCGTAATTTGATTGCTTGCCTGGGTAGATGCGTGTGCATTGCGTGTCAGCATCTCCGCCGACTCAGCTACCTGCTCGGACGCCTGCTGACCGGCAAGAATCGTTTCCCTAAACGTATCCGCCATCCGATTGAAGGCATTTGCAACAATGGCAAGCTCATCCCTTGACTCCAATCGGACACGGAACGTCAGGTTCCCTTCAGCTATTTCCGATGCCGAGGCTTCCAAAGCACCGACCGCTCTTTGAACGGAGACATAGAACGAAATAAACAAGTAGATGACACCGAGCAGCACCAGCAGAGCTACCGTAACAAGAATTGTCTTATGCATATTCGCTTCATCGATTCTTGTCTGGAGCAAGCTCTTCAAAACTTCCATTTGGGTTTCATATTGCTTATACGTTAGCTCCACTGACCCGCTTAGGCTGGCGTATGTATCTTTCGGCTTCATGGTGAAAGAAGCATCCAGCAAAGTAACCCGATTGACGAATTCCAGCAGCTTTGACGTTTCCGCGGCATTGTTATTATAAGCTTCCTTCAGTTTCGATCCTGCTTGCTCGTGGATGTCCGCCGTAATAATCAGGTTCGAATTGATGGTCTCCAGCGTTGTTTTGATTTGCTCAGACAAAGTTGTAAGAGTCTGCTGTGTAGCGATGCCGGATGATCTTGCAGCCGTGAAGGATATCGCCAAAGCTCTGGCGCGGCCGACGCGGTCCGCCAGCAGTGGCATTTGCTTAAGCGCCGAATCCATCAAGTAGTAGCTTCCTATTTCGCCGTCAATAACGAGACCGGAGGAATTCGTGATATGCGTCATCAGAGAACGAATGTCCGTTAGAATGGAGCCGTGCTGATCAAGGCTTTGCTGAGGAGAAAGATCCGTCCCCTTGTTCTTGAGCTCGTTCCACTTTTTCAGGATAGCGCTCCATCGCTCCGTTGTTTTGAAATCCTCGCCCATTTCGCCGTTGAGCTGTTCTATGGACACTATAGCTTGCTGAATGGCTTCCTCGGTTTTTGGCACGTTTTCTTGTAAAGAGGCATCTCCAAGAATGATGCCGCTAAAGAGCGCGCGCCGCGTATCCATAGCGATCAGCAGGTCTTTAAGACTATCCGCATAGGTAACGCCTCGCAGCTCCTCTTTGATATGGGATGATGCGGTTGACGCATTGGAGTATTGCAGAAACGTTAGAACCAATAGCGGAACGATAACAAGAAGACCGATGACGATAAATTTGTTAACATACTTCAATCGGTTCATGATCCATTCGCCCGGTGCGAAAAATACCCTTACTTTCTGTGCAATGCCTTGGGATGTCCTGTTGGTTGCCATGCTGTCATTTCCCTCCGTCATGAAAAATAAAAAAAGGAAACCGCGTGTTTCGGTCTCCTTTAATGCAAGAGGCTTGAAACATTCGGCAGCTGGCTGGCATGAAGGGTTCCCCCTTTGTAGCCCCTATAGCTTTGCGGCCAACGCTTTCGCGAAGTGTGCCTGTATCGTGTCTTTTTACCTAAGGTCGATTCTTATTATATACTCATGCGGTAGGAAATTGGTAGGGGGTCTGTTAAACTTTTTTACAATTTCGACATAACACGACCGGCGTGGGTTCAACCTACTTTCGAGAGCCGTTAACCACAACGTTCATAGCAGCGGCATACTCCCCGAATGTAGCTGTAATGCTTGAAGTGCCTGCAAGATGAGCCTTAACCTGTCCGTGGGCGTTAACCGATGCAACCGAACCGTCGCCATGGGCAAACTTCACTTTCTCCGGAGCTTCTTTCCGCGAGCCGTCTTTATACTGCAAGTAAGCTGTTACAGTGGTTTCCTCGCCGGGCTCGGCTTTCCAGTCAGCAGGACTCAAGACCATGCCAACAATCGTATTCCATTCGAAATAAACACGGTAAGTCGTAAGGTGCACCCCGTCCTCCGCCGTGACGACAATTGTGGCAGCACCGGGAACTCCTTCCGCCTGCGATACGGCAATAGAGGCTTTAGCATCTGCAGCATCAGCTGTAATCGGCAGTGCGCTGCTTGTGCCTTCCGGCAAATATACGGTATATTCCAGAAGCTCGGCCGCGAAGCCCGCCAGGGGGGCGCCTTCTAATTGTATAGCGGCAAGCCGGGAGTTGTTGCTCATCACATATACTGTAGATGACGCGCTAATGCCGTCCAAGGTCGCCGTAATTTCAGCCGCACCGGGGTTCAGCGGTGTGACGATACCCGCCGGGCTCACGGTCAGCACTGACGAATCGGATACCGTGTATTTCACATGGCTCGTGACGTTACTAGTAAATCCGCCGGAATAGCTGCCGGTAACCTTCAGAGGGTACTGCTCCCCGATCACCGCCTTCCCATCGGTCTGGTCCACTGTAACTGCTGCAGCTGCCTTTTCAGGTACAGGTTGCTGACGATCGGTAAATGGTCGGAGGCTTGCGTCTGAATGACGCGGGCGTTCTCACGTTCACCGAGCATGACGTCGCTGGAGGCCAAGATATAGTCAATCGTGGCCGACGGGTTGACCGAATCAATGGTAAACGCATTCGGCTGGTCTGCGAACTGGTTCTGAAGCTCTTTGGTGAACTTGCTCATTTCCGGAGCATACGGCCTCGCGTTAAAATCGCCTACAAGGATTTTGGGGCCGCTTCGTTTCGCCATAATAGCTAATATTTCATCCGCCTGGGTATTCCGCTGAATGGCATCCAGTCCCAAGTGGGTGGAATAGAAGCTCAGCTGAACCCCTTGAACGTCAATCGTCGTCTCGAGTACCCCACGCTGCTCCTGACCATAGCTCGTAAGCCAATAATTCTGGTTCTGCACAATGGGGTATTTGCTCAGAACGGCAGTGCCGTATTGGCTTCTCGGCTGCCCCGGCTCTGACGGCGGACGGTCCAGATTGGCCCCATACGCGAACTGCATGCCAAGCAAGTCGGACAATCGTTGGATCGTATCTTCGTTATTGCTGCGGCTCGAATAATAACGGTCCACCTCCTGCAGGCCGACAATGTCCGCACCCGACTGCCTGATGACATCGGCTATTCTATCCAGATTGTAATTATCGGACGGGTCAGCACCGTGATGAATGTTATAGGACATTATTTTTATAGGAAAATGCACGTCTGTTTTCTCCTCTGCGAAGTGAATTCGATATTCTTTGGCGGTCAATCCGTCATCTGCAGTGCCGATCACATAGACGATTCCGGGCACGACGGAAGGCAGCTGTATCTTAGTCGCGCCGTTCGGGTCCTCCGTTACGGCCGTCACTGCCGGCACCTGCCGGTTATCGGCCGGAAGGGTGAAATAATAGTCCGTTTGACTAGGGGTGAACCCGGGGATAGGCACTCCGTTCACGCTGATCGACGACAGGTTAGGATTTTTCAAGTACACGGAAACCGGCAAATTTGCCGTGCTTTGGCCGTAGGTGGCTGTAATGACCGTAGTTCCGCTTGCTAATGCACGGAGAACGCCCGGCGCCGGAATATCCGCTACGTTGGGCTGTGTGTTTGCGTATTGTGAATGATTCGTCACATCGCGGATCGTACCGTTGGTCATATAGGCTTGAAGCTTGAAGGTGCTTGTCGTTCCCACCGTCTCAATCTTGATTTTATCCGTGAAAGCCAGCGACTTGATGTTAGGGTTCAGGTGAGCGTCCGGATTCAAGGTGAGCTCACTTACAATCGGAAGATGCGTGGATGCAAGCGATGGTACGACCTTGGCCTCGCCAAGCTCCCAATTTCGGTCCGGCATGATGTAGCTGATTCTTTTGGCCGGAAGTTGAGACGGATTTGTGAAAGCTTCCGGTTGGTCGAAGAAAGCGTCACTGAGCTCAGAAAATAACTGCTTCATTTCTGCGGAAGTGTCCAGCGCGTTAGGATAAGCGGCTACAATCGCCGGGACGCTTTGGCTCCTCACAATGGCGAGGATTTCATCGGCTTGCTTCAGCCTCACGGTTGATGAAGTATCCATATGGGTTGTAAAGTAACGAATTGTCGTGCCGTTAACGTCTATATCCGCTTCCAGCAGAGCCCTTTTCTCTGTTCCGGAGTTGGACAGCGGATGATTCATGGACGAAACGATAGGATACTTACTCAATATCATGGTGCCGAATTGGCGCCGCTCGGTTCGTCCCGGCTCCGGAGCCAGATCGACGTTCGGGGCGAACACATAGTACATGCCAAGCTTCTCCGAAATCAGCTTGGGCTGATCCTCATAGCTGCTTCGGCTGGAATAATTTTTATCCACCGCTTGGAGCGCTATCACATCGGCGCCGGTGCTGCGAATCGCGTCGGCGATTCGCGTCGTGTCAGGTACGTTATCCGTGCCTCTTGCGTTGTTTATGTTGTAGGTCGCCGCTTTGAGCTTGAGCGGCGGCTGCTGGGGAGCAGCCGTAAGAGCCGGCCCTGTGGAGGCGCCGACCCAGGCTGGAACCAGCAGCTGAACCATAAGAGTTAGGAATGTGAGGATACAACAATAGCTTAAGCGCTTACCCTTCAATTGTGATCATCCCTCTCCATGCTTGGTTAGCTGGAATTCATTGCTACCTTATTTTTTATACCGATCGTAAGCCGCTTGATAAATTTTCATGTAATCGTCCAGCCCCATTTTCTTGATCGTATCGACATACTTGTTCCAATCCGACAACGGTGCGGCGCCGGTAATAAACTTGGTTGTCATTTCGTCAATGTACGTTACAATATCGGTGTTCAACGCCTGCATTCGATCGGTTTCTTTGTCAGTGTAGCTGAATGCCGGCCAAACCTCCTTAGGCAAATCGGCCGCAACCTTTTTCGCCGCCTCCAAAGATTCCGGCATGCTTTCCGCCCCTTTGAAGTATTTCTCTCTTACGATGCCCGGATAACCGCCGCCCGGCCATGTCACGTATTTGACAAGCGCCTGCTCAAAGGTCAAGCCCTGCGGGTTCTTGTTGATTTCATCCGTATATTCGACGCTTCCGTCAGGCTTCTCGATGTAGCTTTTGTCCTTAAAGCCCATGAAGAACATTTTGTTGCCCTCTTCACCGAAGAAGTAATCCATCCAACGAACGGTCGCTTCCGGATTTTTGTTTTTGTTCGTAATCACGAACGCGCCGGGACCCGCAACAGCCGGTCGGTATTCGGAATGCAGCTTGTCGCCTCTCGGCCCTGCCAATGAAGGTGCGCCGATATAACCGGTCTGTTTCATCAGAGTGAAAGGGCTGCTTACGCGTACTGCACCAAATACGCCTTCCGCCCCTTTGGCGAAAAATTTATTTTGGTCCTTTTCGTTAACCAGGATATCCTTATCGATCAAGCCCTCGGCCCACAGCTTATTGAAATAGGTTATTAGCTCCTTGTAACGATCATCCGTCGGGATGAACCTCAGTTGGTTGTTCTCTCCCATGTCTACGAGAGGATGACTCGATCCCCGGTTTTGGAGGCCGAAGTAACCTTTGAAGTGAAGAATGACGTCCTTCAGCTTGGTCGCCCCCAAGGGTACTTCGTCCTGCTTCCCGTTTTTGTTAAGGTCGGTGCTTTTCACGGCTTTCAAGTAGTTGTAAAACTCGTCGAGCGTTGTCGGTTCCTTCATCCCTAAAGCGTCCAGCCATTCTTTCTTGATCCATAGCTTGGCGCCCATCCGAACCGACGGGAAGTCCGGGGAAAGCATGTTCGGGAAGCTGTAGATGTTGCCGTCAGGCATTGTAATCGCCTTTTTCACTTCAGGATATTGATCCATGATCTTCTTGAAGTTAGGCGCATGCTTATCTATCAGATCGTTCAGCTTGATAAGCGCGCCTTGACCACCGTACTTCATCAAGTCGTCCGTGCTGAATCTTCCGAGGTATATCGCATCAGGGTAATCGCCGCTTGCCATCATCAGATTCCGTTTCTCTGTCAACGCGTCGAACGGCACTAGCTGGAAGTCTACGTTGATGTTGGTCATCTTGGCGTACTCCTGCCATAGCATCGTTTCGTTCCAGTTATTAGCCGTCGTTGGGGCTTTCCCCGCCATCATCGTCAGCTTGATCGGCTCCTTCACAATGGGAAATCCGGAAGCATTCAGCTTGTCGCCCGCCGCAGGTGCCGGTGTGTTCTTGTCGGCCGTCCCCGGGCTCGTTCCGGCATCGCCGTCGCTGCAGGCTGCTACAAGTCCGGCGGATACGGCCGTGGTCAGGAGCAATGAGATCCATTTTTTCGTTTTCATCGATAAACCTCCCTGTTCTTATAACATGATTTATCCTTTAAGGGCTCCTATCATAACTCCCTTAACGAAATACTTTTGTAAAAATGGATACAAGAGCAGCACCGGCAAATTGGCGATAACGACGACGGCGTACTTGATCACTTCCACTTCCATAAGCTTTTTCGCGAGTGAGTCGTCAGCCATATCAATCATGGCCGCCATCTGCCCCTGAATTAATATTTCTCTCAAGATGAGCTGCAGCGGATATTTACCGCGATCCGACAAGTAGATCAAGGCTTGAAAGAACGCATTCCAGTGGCCAACAGCGTAGAACAGCACCATAACGGCGATGATCGGCATAGATAACGGCAGCACAACCCGAAGCAAAATGCGGAAATTGCTGCAGCCGTCAATGGAAGCGGCCTCCTGGATCTCGAACGGAATGCTGCTTTGAAAAAACGTCCTCATGATGATCACGTTATAAACCGCAATTGCATTCGGAATCACCATGGCCCACAAGGTATTGAGCATGCCCAGCTTTTTCACCAGCAAGTACGTCGGAATCAATCCGCCGCTGAAAAACATCGTAAACACAATAAACGCGGTAATCACGTGACGTCCGCGGAAGTCCGCCCTTGATAGAGGATACGCCGCGCATATCGTCAGCACGAGGTTGATCGCCGTACCGACCAGGGTGTACACAATGGTATTCATGTACCCGCTCAAAATCTCCTTATTCTGAAATACGCGCTCGTAACCGACGAAGTTGATGCCCTTGGGCAGCAGCCAAAGCTGACCTCTGGCTACCACGGAGGGTTCGCTTACGGACGCGCTAAGCACAAACAAAAGAGGATACATCACGATTACGGTAATCAGGATAAGCAATAGGGTATTCACGGCGTCAAACACTCGGTCTCCCCGGCTATAATCCATCAGGCGTCCCCTCTTTACCATAAGCTGGTTTGGTTCATTCGTTTGGCTGCAAAATTCACAAGCACCAGAAGAAAAAAGTTAATGATCGAATTAAACAGTCCGATGGCTGCGGAAAAGCTGTACTGCGCCTGGATGATCCCGCTTTTGTACACATAAGTGGAGATAACCTCGGAGCTTTCCAGGTTCAGGTCATTCTGCATAAGATACACCTTCTCGAAGCCGACACCCATGATCGATCCCATGTTCAGGATTAGCAAGATAACGATCGTCGGCATAATTCCCGGCAAGTTGACATGCCAAATGCGCTGAAGCCGGGTCGCCCCGTCTACCTTGGCCGCTTCGTGAAGCTGAGGGTCGATGCCCGCCAATGCGGCAAGGTATATGATGGAGCCCCATCCCATTTGCTGCCATACCCCCGACCCGACGAAGATCGTTTTGAACCAGGCCGGCTCCGTCATAAACGAAATGGGGTGTCCTCCTAAAATCCCGATCAGCTTGTTGATGACGCCGGTTTCCGGAGCGAGGAACATGACAACAATGCCGACAAGAACGACTGTAGAAAGAAAGTGCGGTGCGTACGTTACGGTCTGCACTATTTTTTTGAACCATATCCTTGTCGGCTTGATTTCATTTATCATTAAAGCCAGAATAATCGGCACCGGGAATCCGATTGCCAGCTGATATAGGCTGACTCCCAGTGTATTGGTGATGAGCCGCCAGAAGAAATAGCTGTCGAAGAAACGCTCGAAATGCATCATGCCTACCCACGAGCTGCCCCATATCCCTTTGGTGGCGACAAAATTTTTGAAAGCGATTTGAACACCGTACATGGGGATATATTCGAAAAGGATAAAGTAGGCAACGACCGGCGAGATCAGCAGATAAAGCTCCCAGTTTCTAAGGTAAGGCTTCCACCTTGTGCGAATTCTCGATTTGGTATTTTGAGGCAGCGAAGTGTCCTGCATAGCCTTCACCTCCTTCTAGAACGGACTTTATGACATCGCACCTTGTCTTATTTATGGGTTGACATACAGTCAATAATGCTTAACTTGCACCGTCCTGCCTTGCTTGACGGATTCATAAGCGGACCATGCCACTTCGGCGGCACGCAGTCCGTCCATGCCTGTGATGCTGGATTGGCGGCATTCGCGAATGCTTGCGACAAACTCTTCCACTAGAGCGGTATTGGACTTATCGCCCCAGTTGACATATTTATGGGAAGCTGGAGAGCCGTTCTCCCAAAGACTGCCCGCTTGCGCGAACGCATCCAGATGAATGGCGCCTTTCGTACCGATGATCCTCATTGTCACATCGCCCCAAGTGGAGAACGATTCCGGTCTTGACCAGCTTGTATCCAACGTGGCGATTACCCCGTTATCGAAGACCATAGAAAGCAGGCCGCAGTCATCCACAGGAATCTTATGCAGCAGGGTATCCGCTTCAGCGTATACTTCCTTCACTTCACTCCGCAGAAACCATCTCATCAGATCGACAACGTGAACCGTATGATCGAGAACCGCCCCGCCGCCGGACAATGCATAGTTGACGAACCATCCGCCCGGCATTTTGCCATGATTTGTAGCTGCAATGGCCACGATATCGCCGATATCGCCGGAGTCGATTTGCCACTTTACCCTTTTCACCGATTCGTTCATACGTACGGGGAAAGCCGTTTGAAGCACGAGGTTTTTCTCGGCGCATAAGTCAATCAGCTCGCGGGCTTCCGCTCCATCCGTAGTAATCGGCTTCTCGACCAGGATGTGCTTATTGGCTTCAGCAGCCTCGATAGCCAGAGGATAGTGTTTTCTATTCTCAGAAGAGATGACAACCCCGTCGACCTGCTCCAGAAGCTGCCTGTAATCAGGGTAAAAGGTTGTATTGAAGCGTTCGGCCGCTTGTTGTCCGCGCTGTGAATCATCGTCGTAAACTCCGGAAATTTCCACACACTCGTTCGTCTGCAATCCCGCTGCATAACTGTTCGCGTGGCCCATGTGGGCGAAGCTGATCATCCCTATCCGCAGCTTGTTCATCGTTGGTCCACCCCCACATCGACAGGTTGGTTGGTTCGTGCCGATTGTACGGCTGCGAGCCCGATCTTGAGCGATTCCAACGCTTCCTCACCCGAGGTAAGAGGAACTTCCTTATTTTTCACGCAGTGGATAAAATGCTCCAGCTCCAGCGCATAGGGACTTTTCGCCAGCGGGCTTTCCGGTACACCGGCTGGGGAGGCCGTTCCGCCGAACTGTACGACTGAATTCGATTTGTCTCTATCGTATAGGACCATTCCCTTCGTCCCCGCCACTTCGAGCGAGGTCTGAAAGGGCGCGCCTTGCGGGTAAGCCCAGCTTGCCTCCACATGCGCCATAACACCGCTTTCAAAACGAATGAGCGTCAGTGAATGATCGAAGTTCTCCCGTTCCCCGTTAAGCGTACGGCTGAACACCCGCCGAACCGGTCCGAAGCACCAGCGCAAATAGTCGATATCATGAATGGCGAGGTCGATTATAGGACCCCCACTTCGGGAGTAATCGCCGAACCAGGTCGACCATTTGGGGAATGCGCCGGATCGGATCGTTCGAACGACGCCCGGCTTGCCCAGCTTCCCGGACTGCAATTGTTCTCTTGCCGAACGGTATTCCGGGAAAAACCTCACGACATGACCCACCATCAGCGTTACATCGGCCTTTTTGCAGGCTGCGATCATGGCAGATGCGTCTTCCACCGTAAGTGCGATGGGTTTCTCGCAGAACACATGCTTGCCATAAGCGGCTGCCAGCTCTACCGCCTCCCGATGAAGATCGGTAGGCAGACAAATATCGACTGCATCAATGTTTGCACTATTCAGCATAGCCGCCAGACTACCGTACGTCTCAGCGTTCCATTCATCGGCAATCCTCCGCGCCTTTTCCATATCCGCATCGCAAACCGCCGCAACAGTTACGTCATCTAGCTGCCGATACGCCCGTTGGTGCGTGTTGCCCATCGTACCGGCTCCAACCAAGCCTATTCTAAACATGATATACCCTCCCGGTTTTGTCTCCTGCTTCGAAATTGACATTTCGAAAAAAGTGATTTAATGCTAACGAGCCCGCCCCAACAATTCCTGCGTTTAAACGGGTCCGGCATTCCTCGATCTGAACATGCTCTGCGAACACCGGCATGCTGCGCAGCTTCACTACCTGTTTCACTTGACAGAACAAACGAGTGTTATTTAGTGCAAGCTCACCTCCCATAAGAATCAACGAGGGATTAAACAAATGGATGAGAGTGACAATCCCCCTTCCCAGCATCTCTCCTGCATAATCCATCAAACGAATTGCCGTGGAATCACCCTCATTGCTAAGCTTGACCAGTTCTACTAGTGTTGGAGCCTCCTTGCTCCCCGTCCAGCTGCACCATTGATCCAACAGTGCCGCGGCCCCGATCAGCTTCCCTAGACACCCTATGTTGCCGCAATGGCAAGGAGGGCCGGACGGGTCGACGGTAATATGTCCAAATTCCCCTGCGCCTCCAGCTCCTCCGGTAAATAAATTTCCCGAGAGAAATAGCCCTGCTCCAACGGCCCTGCCTACATGAAGGTACAAAAAATTGTGTACATTCTGGCTTCGGCCATAAAGGAATTCACCATAGGCGGCTGCATTGGCATCGTTCTCGAGCCAGATAGGAACCTGAAAATGCTTCTCCAGCTCCTCCTTCAATGACAAGTGGTTAATATTCAAGCTGGTGGCCGTAATGACTTTGCTTTTATTCGGGTCGATGATACCCGGTACGGCAATGCCGATACCAAGCAGACGCGGCCCTTGAATGCTCCCGACCATTTCGCGGATTACATCAAGGAGGATTGTGATCAGTTCTCCTTGCCTAACGGGAGGAATCGGCTTCGTTATCAGGAGATCCGCCTTCATATTCATAAGGGCGGCCCGGCTTTGCTCGAGATCAATGGCGACCACCATTCCTGCGTCCTTGGCCAGTTCCACCAGGATCGGCTTCCTTCCGCCATTCGAATCTCCCTTGCCTACTTCGACTACAAAGCCATTGGCAATGAATTGGTCGACGATCACGGTTACCGTCGTTGGACTTAACCGCAAATCCTTGGCTAATTGGGAACGGGACAAAGGCCCTTTCTCCCGAATGGCATTAAAGATCAAGGCCTGATTGATTTCTTTCATTAGCTGGAGATTTCCAGTACGAGCCATTTCCTTATTCATAAATAAATCCGGTCCCCATTCCTACTTACTTTTTCCAGTGAGCAAATGAAGTCGTATGTTTTATAGATATTCCATCTATTCCTGAAAATAACTTCACACAATGTTCAAGTTTTTATTTATTTTAGGGACCCGTTCAGGGGAAATAAAAAAAGCAGCACTCAGCCACAACATGACCGCGTACCGCTTCATTTTTACTTTAAGAGCTGCAAAGTTGTTTTGTTTACATAACATATATTACGTTAACTATATTTCTTTTAAAAACAAGGAAACTGCCGTTCATCCTCTACGGATAATCGCCCTGTACACAAATTTTGGCAACGCCGTTTGTCTGCGCCATCTCGATTTTTGCCCTTTGGCCACCGGTACGGTCAACAATCGATGCAGCCATTCAAGATTGAGCCGCTTCCACACTTGTGGAGTAATCGCGGTTTTCCCGGCAATCACATCCAAGCTCCCCCCAACGCCGAAAACAACCTTACCGTTTGCAAGAGCCTCCTTATGCGATTGGATCCACTTGTCCGAATACGGTGCTCCCATGGCTACAATTAGCACATCCGGTTGGGCACGCCGAATGTCCTCCACAAGGACCGGCTCCTCTTCCTTTGTAATCGATTCCCTTCCTCCAAAAGGCGAAGCAGCAGGTCGTACCCCGTCACCCTCTCCGTAATCGGGTCCCCTTTCCTTCTGGAGGCGTACACAATCCCGATTCCGTCCGGTGTAATCCAATCCGCTTCTTGAATGATGGCCTGCAGCGCCCGATCCGATTGTCGGGCTATGGCAATCTCCGGGTTGACCGTGATCAGATGCAGCAGCTTCGTATGCTCCTGTTGAATATGTCGTTGTAAATGCAAGGTCGTCTCATCCAAAGTGAGTTTGGAGAAAGGAATCCCCAAAATCTCTACTGTTTCCTTCATTTCATCACCATCCGTATGTACTCATACATATACAGATTCTACCATGCTTCCGCACACTTATCGAATGATGAATGCCTCATAGCCTAATGACAAAATTCGCTTTGACCAAGTTCATACATGCCTTGCCCCAGGGTTGTCGTTCTCACCGAACCTTGTTATAATACGATATCGTTCCATACATCCTTGTTAAGTCAGGAGCCTCGCTATGTGGGATCACTGGTCGCAAAAACTCAGACCTTGCTTATTTACTTTATTGGTAATCTCCTTCACGGTTGACGTAGCCTACGGAGGGGCTGCATGGATCAAATATATCGAAGGGGTGCTGGCTCTCCTTTGCTTCGTTATGTCCTTCCATGCGGCAAGACGTATGTTCCGGATCGTAGGCTCTCTTTTCATCACAGCCGGGGCAGCATGTCTAGTCTGGGCGCACATCCCTATCCAGAAGCTCCCTCTAATGTTTACGTCTAACGTCATGCTGATTTCCCTTCTTTATATGCTGCCGTTTGTCAACCACGCTATCCGTGTTGGCGGTTATGACCGCCATTTAAGCCGTTGGCTTCAAGTGCAAGGCGGTCGGCTCGATCTACTTTTTGTTCGTTCGATCATCGTCAGCTATTGTCTGAGCCTGTTCCTATTCTTTGCTGCACTTCCCTTAATGAAGCGGGTCCTCGGCAAATACTTGGCGGGAGTGGATGAGGCTGAGGCCAAACGATTCGTGGCTTCCTCGGTTCTGCCCGGCTTCGGCATTGTGGCCGTATGGAGCCCTGTAGAGCCACTTGTCGCTACCGCCGTATTACTAACCGGCGTGTCCTACGCGAAGCTCTTTCCTTGGATGTTCGGCTTGTCGCTCGTACTTCTCACATTGGGTAGTCTCCGTGGATTAGCCTATCGCCAAGCCGGGGTCATGGAGACGGCAGCGGTCTCAAGCAGCCTTGCAGCACCCAAGCCTCCGTCATGGAGACATACCTTCCAGTTCCTATTTGCACTGGCCTTATTAATGGGTACTGCCTTTATGGTGCATTCCGTCTTCCCTATCACTTTCTTCACGGCGATGACGTTAATTCTGCTGCCCTTCTCGATCCTATGGGCCTACATGAAACGCCGATTCAGCCGATTTGTGAAGATCAGCCGTAAGAAATGGCGGGAAAGTACCGACGGCCTTCGGCATTTGCTGGTGTTGTTTTTATCCTTCGGATTCTTTAACATGGCGATTGCCCAGACGCCTTTATTCACTTGGCTTGCCGGACCCGTTCAAGCAATATCGGCGTGGCCGGTCCTGCTGTTCCTTAGCATAGGTGTTCTCTTCCTGGTGCTTCCCGTACTTGGATTACACCCGCTGGTCGTGATGAGCGTGATCGGTTTATTTTTGCCGCCTATACTTGAGGTCATTTCCCCGCTCAGTATCGCTGTCGTCATGATTGTCTGCAGTCTCGCCTCAGCCTTTATGGGCACGTTTAATTCAACGGTAACGATTATGAGCGGGCTGCTTCAGGTGAACCCTTACCGGATCACGTTATGGAATTTGGCATTCGGAGTTATCTTCGCTTCGGTCGGTGTGATTGCAGGTCTTCTGTTGTTGTAATAGGATGCTCCGGATAACTGATCCAATCGGACCAGCTTCCCGCATACAAACGGACTTTGGAGAACCCGGCTTCCCGAAGGGCAAGCACGTTGGGTGTGGCGGAGATGCCGGATCCGCAATAGACAATAATTTCCTCATCCTTCGGTAACCCGGCAAAATGCTCCTGTAACGCTTCAACGGGTTTCCAGGTACCGTCTTTATGCAAGCCGTCCTTCCAGAAAAAATGTACTGCTCCCGGAATATGGCCTGCAACCGGGTCAAACGGAGCTTCCAGACCCAAATATTGGTTCGCATCCCGCGAATCAACGAGGGTTGCTCTACGTTTTCCTTGCACGACCGATCTTACGTCTTCAACAGCAGCCAAGGCTTCCTCCCGGATACGGGGAACCAACCGGCGTGCAGCAGGCTGAGGCTGCTCCACAGTAACGGGCAGTCCTGCTCCCTTCCATGCCTCAAAACCTCCATCAAGAACCCGAACGTCTTCGACGCCGATATATTGAAGCACCCACCACAAACGGGCTGCTGCAGGTCCATTCACATCCTCATACACGACGACGGTAGTACTCGTATCGATTCCGAGAGCTCCAAACCGTTCGGCAAGCCGTTCAGGTGCCGGTAATGGGCTTCGTCCGCCATGCTCCAGGGCCGGATCCGTCAGGTCTGCCTTGAAGTCAACGAATACAGCCCCCGGCAAGTGCCCTGCATCGTAAGCACACCTGCCATAGTTCGCTTCTTTCGGTGAAAACCGAACGTCCGCAATGACGAGATTTCCCTCCGATATGCGCTCACGCAACCACTCCACATTGACAATTACTGAATTGGACATGCCCAATCCTCCCCTATATTAGATAACGTACTCCAGATCGTCCTGTGACTTAACTTGATGAATGGCAGCATAAATATCGTTCTGAATTTTGAGCAATTGGACATCGTCGCGTTTGCGCGGTCGTGGATACGGAACCTCAAAAACGGCTTGGATTTGCCCCGGCCTAGGCGAAAGTAATACGACACGGTCTCCCAAAAATACGGCTTCGGATACATCATGCGTGACAAAGCAGACTGTTTTCTTCTCGGTCTCCCATATTTGCAGCAGGTCGTCCTGCAGCTGGAGGCGTGTCAAATGATCGACCGCTCCAAACGGTTCGTCCATTAACAGCACCTCGGGGTTGTTCGCCAGCGCCCGAGCCAAGCCCGCTCTCTGCTTCATGCCGCCTGACAATTGGTGCGGATATTTATTCTCAAACCCTCTCAGGCCGACCATGTCCAAATATTTTTGAATAACCGCTTTTCTTTCCGCTTTCGGTATGCGGCCCAGCTCGGGCCCAAGCCCGACATTCTGCGCGATGGTTCGCCAGGGGTATAATGACGGATCCTGGAATACAACCCCCCTTTCTACGCCCGGTCCTTTCAGTTGTTTGCCGTTGAACAGCACTTCCCCTGACGTGGGCAGCTGCAGCCCTGCCAATATTTCCAGCAGCGTGCTTTTGCCGCATCCGCTTGGGCCGAGCAGGCTAAGAAATTCTCCGTCTTTGACTGTTAGGTTAATATCGGTCAATGTATCGATGGGGCTTGAGCCTTCATATTTTTTGTAAACTGCCTGAAGCGAGAATTCGGCCATAAGTACCTGCTCCTCCCCTTTACTTCTTCGGAATAAATCTTAGATCGAGAATTTTATCGGTATCGTAAATTTTATCCTGCAATCCGAGCTCCAGTTGTACCTGCTGCGTATCCTGCAGAGCCTTCCTGTCCACGTCCGGGTTGTTTTCCCAAAGCACTCTTTCCCTCTCGAACGCTTTATCCAATGCCGCCGGGTCGACCTTGATCTTTGACAGAAAGTACGCCTTATACTCGTCCGGATGGCTTTTCGCGTATTCTTGCGATTTGAAGTAGGCGCGCAGCAGCTTCTCAATCAATTCCGGCTTCTTGGCAATGAAATCGTTGCTGGACGCCAAAATGCCGGTGTGGAAGGTCGGCAAGTAATCCCAGCCTTTAGCCAAAATTTTACCCTTGCCGTTCTGCTCGACAAGCGAAGCAAATGGCTCGTGAATGATCGTCGCATCCACCTGGCCCGAAGTTAAACTGGCATAAGCCGCATCGTTAGCCCCGTTAGCCAGATAGGTCACATCCGTTTTACTTAAGCCGTGTTTCTTTAGGATGACTTGTGTATACACATCCAGTCCGCTGCCGAAAGCAGCTGCTCCGACTTTTTTCCCTTTCAATTCTTCAACACTGTTGATTCCCGGTGCGGCTACAAGATAGAACGGCCCTTTGGTGCGGAACATGGATGCAACAATTTTGATCGGCGCACCCTTCCCGGCTGCAATAATCGCGGTTGTCGTTGCAATATCGGCGATGTCGACGTCTTTGCTCGTCAGGCTCTCCACAGGATTTTGCGTTGTGATGAATTCTACATCCAGCCCTTCCTCCTTGAAAAAGCCTTTCTCGGCGCCAAAGTTGACCGCCAGCCCGCTCACCCCGCTAAATGCCGCATAACGGATTTTTTGCAGCTTCTTCTCCCCGCCGTTCGCTCCCGCTGCAGCAGCGGAGGATCCTGATGCTTTTTGCCCTCCCCCGGCGTTATTGGAGCATGCACTAAGCATAAGTACCAATACCATACTAAACAGACCCATTCCTCGCCACACCTGTTTTTTCATATAAGTCTCTCCCCTGCGAAATAATGTAAGAGTTTATCTTTTCTAATGCGATTTCCATTTCAACACAACTCTTCTCTCAAACAGATCGATGACCGAAATAATAAGGACAGAAACAATGGTCACGATGGTAATAATGGCAAAAGCTTTGGCCGTATCGTAAGTTGATGTCGCCTGTACCAGCAAATTGCCGAGTCCGTCCTTGGACGCGATCATCTCCCCGAACAGGGCTCCAACAAGTCCTGTCGCAGCAGAAACCCTAAGTGATACGAAGATTGTTGGTGCAGCCGACGGCAAAATCACCTTCGTAATCGTTTGGAACCTAGTCGCTTCAAAGACACGGGCTACCTTCAGATGATTATCCGCCGTTTGCTTAATGCCTGTAATCGTATTGAAGGCGATCGTAAAGAAGCAGAACAAAAAGACAATCGCTATTTTATGCGATAACCCGATGCCAACCCACAGCATAAGCAAAGGGATAATCGTTACTTTGGGTACGGCAAGCAGCGCTGACAGGAAAGGACGGAAGAACGACTCCGCCCTTGGCACGAGAACCAGAAACAGTCCCGTACCAACGCCTGCTATCGCCGACAACACATAGCCAGCCGTAAATTCTCCCAGCGTGACCAGCAGATGGTGGAAAATAACGCCTTTGGAGAACAAGCTGACGATTTCTATTACCACTTGAGTAGGCTTCGACAAATACAACGAGCCGATGATGTCAGCACGAACCAAGTACTCTACTAAGGCTAGAAAAAGCAATAAAAATGCGAGTTGAGCGGTAACGATCCGCCAGTTTTTCAGGCCGAATTTGCTGTCGTCCAAAACTTTTCCCTCCTTCCATCCGTTGAGGTCTGGTTTTATCCATTACCCAAAACGGCCTTCTGCTTTGCAAACCTGCTCGCCGGTCGCTTTAAGCCGAAATGCTCACGGAATGTGGTCCCCTCGTATTCCGTACGGAACAACCCACGGCGCTGGAGCTCAGGAACGACGAGATCCACGAATAAATCGAGCCCCCCCGGCATGTAAGGCGAGCACAGGTTAAAGCCGTCTGCCGCCTCGTTCAAGAACCAGCGTTCCATTTCATCAGCAATTTGCTCCGGACTGCCGACAAGCAGGAGATGACCTCTGACAACCGCGGCAAAATAATGGAACAGCTCGCGAATCGTAATGTCTTCATGCCCGGATGCGTTCTGGGCCAGACGAATGAATTCTCTGGATTCCGCTGGATCCGGAAGCGACGATAATGACAAATCCGGCAGCGGATCGTCGAGCGAGTAGCCCGTCAAATCCATTCCGATACGCGCAGACAACGGACGAAGGTCGTAATTCGTAACGAGCAGCGAGCTCAGCTCGCGGTATTTCGCCCGCGCCTCCTCTTCCGTTCTTCCGACCAGGGGGACCAGCCCTGGCATAATGAACAGCTCCTCTCTGGAACGTCCGTACTTCGCCAGCTTGCTTTTGACACTGGCATAAAATTTGCGGGCTTCCTCAAACAAAATTTGCCCCGTGAAAATGACGTTGGAAAATTGAGCGCCCAGCTCCTGGCTGCGCTCCGAAGTTCCGGCCGATAACAACGGAATTTGCCCCTGCGGCGGACGGGCTACATTCAGCGGACCGGCCACGGAGAAATGTTCCCCCTTGTGGTGCAGCGCATGAACTTTGCTCTCATCTACGTACACTCCCGTTTCTTTATTTCTGACAAATGCGTCATCTTCCCATGTGTCCCATAAATCTTTGACAAGCTGAACGAATTCATCGGCGTAATCGTAGCGCTTCGTATTATCCCAGTGCTTATCACGGCTGAAATTGAGTGCAGCCCGAGCATCCGCCCCGGTTACCACGTTCCATGCCACCCGTCCTTGACTTAAATAGTCAAGCGATGCCGTCATTCGGGCGATATGATACGGCTCGGCATAGGTTGTGTTTGCCGTAACGATCAGCCCGATTTTTTCCGTAACCGCCGTTAGGTGGGCAATCATCGTAAAGGGCTCGAGTCGCACCATTTGGGAAGGGAATTGATACTGCATATCAGCGCTTGTAGCCAGAGCATCCCCCAGGAAGAAGAAATCGAACTTTCCCTCCTCGAGTTTTTGAGCGACCCGCTGCAAAAACTTCGGATCGAAGGCTCCGTCCGTTACCGCTTCTGGTAAGCGCCAGCCTGCAGGATGGTACCCGGTCGAGAAAAGAAACAAGCCTAAATGTAATTTCCGGTTTTGATTCTGAGAATAGTTTGGTTGCGTCATCTGTCGCCAGCTCCTTATCGTAGTATTCCGATGTTACGCGAAATTTCATCTATCTTCGCCAATTCCTCGGCGCTTAACCGCTCCCCGGCAAATTGCAGCGCGTCTTGAATATGCTTAGGCTTCGATGCACCCAGGATGGCGGAGGAAATATAGGAATGACTGAGTACCCATGCCAATGAAAATTGGGCGACGGACCAGCCCCGTGCTTCAGCGAGCGGTCGAATATGGGTAATAAGCTCGTGCGAAGGATGCTTCTCAAGCAGCTGCATCAGTCGCTTCTCCCCTGCCGCCAAACGGGACCCCGTCTCAGGCTTCTCTTCCTGTTGATACTTCCCGGTCAGGATCCCTCTGCCCAGCGGACTATAGACGATGACGCCGACTTGATCCGATTGAGCATACGGGACGAGCTCCTGCTCGATTTCTCGGGAGATGAGGCTGAATTCCGGTTGAACGCTTTCGAACCGGTTCAGCAAGTACTGCGCGCTGATCCCGTTGGCTTTGGCGAGCTGCCATGCCGCAAAGTTAGAGCAGCCGATATAGCGGATTTTCCCTTGCTTCACCAGATCATCCAGCGCACCAAGCGTCTCTTCCAGCGGTGTATTCGGATCGAATCCGTGTACTTGATACAAATCGATATAATCTGTTCTCAATCGCCGTAAGCTGTTCTCCAGCGCTCTATAAATGTGATACCGGCTGAGGCCCGCATCGTTCACACCTCGGCCGACCGGCGCTTTGACTTTGGTGGCCAGAATGATGTCATGCCGTCTGCCTTGCAGAAGATTACCGAGGATTGTCTCCGACTCTCCGGTTAAGGTAGGATCCCCCAAGTCCATCCCTCTTCCGTATACGTCCGCCGTATCGATGAAGTTAATGCCCGACTCTATCGCTTGATCCAGCACGCCAGCGGATGCTTTTTCATCGATCCATCGACCGAATGCCATCGTACCCAAGCTGATTTCGGAAACCTTTAAACCGGTTCTTCCAAGCTTTCTGTATTGCATACATACACCCCTTATCCTAATGACATTTAATGGAATCCTTCCTTCTCGGATACAAAAAACAGCCAGAAAGACACATCGAATGCTTCATGTGCCTCTCCGGCTGTCCGGTAGAGATTATATATTCATCCATTTCTGGCCGAAAAACCATTTACTTCAATCGTTCAGCTGCTTGCTGGTGACCTTTGCTCACTGCCAAATCATATGGTGTTTCCCCATCGGCATTACGTATGGCAGGATCAGCTCCGTGATGTAAGAAAAGCTCAATTAATGAATCTCTTCCGAAATAAGCTGCCACATGCAGAGCCGTATACCCCATACGCTGCGTTCCCTCGCATTGGGCATTGACATCTGCGCCATACTGAATCAAGATCCTGATGATGTGTTCATAGTTGCCGAGAATGGCCGCATGAATCGCCATGTTATTCAGGCTTCCGTCCCTGCTTCTGGCATTCACATCAGCGCCGCAGTCCAGCAAAAGCTTAACCGTCTCTTCGTTACCGAAGTGTGCCGCCATCGAAAGCGGCTGAAATCCGTCCGGACCGTAAGCGCCAATCAGTTCCGGTGCCATCTCCAGCAGTTGCTTCACCCTAGCCGTGCTCCCTATCGCCGACGCTTCGAATATACTGAGCTCCGCTCCATGATCAATAAGCAGCTCTTTAATTTCATTCGCACGAAGATAGGTTGCAATAAGCAGCGCCGTTTCCCCCTTACTATTGCTAACATTCACGAGGGAAGAATCTTGACGGATCAGCTCCGTCACCTTCTCCACATTGTTATGCTTCACCGCATCGATCATCTCGTTTCGCAGCCGGTGTACATGGTCTGCTAAAACCTGCGCCTTCTGCAGCAGCGCTTCCGAGGCTTGAATCCCTGCCGTAACAAAATGCGCTGCCGCCCTTGAACGATTGGTTTCCAGCCCGGATTCGACGAGCAGGTCCACTGCTTTCAACGACTGGTCATCCAACCGGATGGAAAGCACGACACTATTTCTTTTCTTCGGCATGCACGGCTCCCGTAATTCATTTGTAATTAAGATTACAAAAATACAATAACACACATATCTAAAAATTACTACACCTATTCATATGGTTTTACACGGAATTATAATTTTTGACAATCCCCTTATGCAAATAATATACAACATGAATCATCTTAAGCGCTTGCAGTAATCCCTGTCATGCTATAATGAATTTGTTCATACCCAAATAGAGAGGATTTGATCCCATGGAGCTCAATAGAGAATGCATGTATTGTATGAAGGATGAGAAAAGAGACGACCTTATGATTGAAATATGCGAGTTGGAGGTCTCTACGGTATTTCTCTTTAAAGAGCAAACGTATGCAGGCAGATGTAATGTCGTTTACAAAGACCACGTCAAAGAACTTTTCCACCTGGATCAGGATCAATTAACGGCATTCATGAAGGATGTCAAAAAAGTGTGCGAAGCGTTGGATAAAGCGTTTCAGCCGGACAAGCTGAATTATGGAGCCTACGGCGATAAAATGCACCACTTACATATGCACATCGTCCCTAAATATGCAGATCGTCAGGATTGGGGCTCGACCTTCCAAATGAACCCGGGCAACGTTTATTTAACGCAAGAGGAATATGCGGAAAGAATAGCAATCATTAAGCAGCATTTATAAAAGCTGCGTAATTGGCCTCTGCAGCATCCGTGGATGAACCATACGGAAGCCGGACGCTGCAGCGGCTCAATTTAATTGAGACTTGTTAAGTCGCTCCCCAATAAGCTTATTTTAGTTATACTGACCGGATCCCCAGTATCCCTTCACGATCTCCCTCAATCGAATTTCTATCGCACCATCTACCCCGGCTGCTGTACCCTCGACCGTTCCATGTCACCCGATACTTCCTCTCCTGCTCCAGTGTGCAAATACCCGCAACAAGCGGGTAAGCACCGTCAAGTTCCATGCTGTAGTTTTGCCGGTTTCGTGCCGAAGCAGCCCATTAGGTTCATCCCGAGCATAATGCAGCACATTAACCGAAGCAGCCCGATTCCTCGTTCCATTCATGCTGCTGGTGACCATTGCCCTCGTCGGCAGGCCGATACGAAGCAATGGACGTTCCGCATCCCACGACCGTACAAATTAAACTTCTACTGCGAATACCCATTAGCACAATTCGACTCTACCGGGAATAAGTAACAATGCAAATGGACTTACAAAAATAGAATCAATTTCATGAGAAATAAGTCAATACCCTGCGATTTTGTGCATATTGAAAGGTTCTCATATAGTCTATAATTTGAATTGTAATATATTGGTTTTTTTGTATGAAAGGAGGTTGTAGAGAAAACGCTGCTTTCAACTTTTTCGCTTTTGGTCAGTGCCTTCCCGAACATTAATTTACAGGCAATTCCAAAACCAAAACGAATGGAAAGAGGAGTGAAATTAGAGGATGTCATTAAAAAAGGTATCAAAAAGAATGGCAGCTACAACCCTTGCGGCAGTCATGGCGGTCACCATGAACTTATCGGCTGTGAGCGCACAGATCCAGCTGCCTAAGACAGTTGATGATGCGTTTACGATTGACGTCGAACCTGGTGAGCCTCCCAATGAAGGTACTTTAACCCAGAGTAACTATATCAGTCAGATAGGTGTAGACACAACGATTGCCGCACCGTATCCGAAAATGATTCCCGTCGTTTGGGGGCCGGCCGTCACAGGCACCAACACGTGGAAGCAATACACGGAACCAGTGGGAGACGGCGTGGATTTGACTGTCCCCACGGATGTAGGGAATGCGACTCTGCGTGATTGGGGTATATTGGATGTGACCGCTGCCCCCTTTAACGCGACGGTAAATGATACAACGGACGATACGGCAGCCATTCAAAAAGCGATTGAATACGGCAAGTACTATCAAATGGCCGTTTATCTTCCTGCAGGGACGTATATCGTGTCCGATACGATTCACCTTTCATCCGGCATTTCCATGCGTACGGGGAACCCGATGACTCTCATTGCGCAAAAAAATGAAATGCCTACCGTATTGATCGGCTCCAAGACAGGAACAACCACAATCAAGCTCAAGGCTCAAGCTTCGGGATTCGGGGATCCTACTAACCCGAAAGCAGTTCTGCATTATTACCAGCCTGAAATCGGGCCTCGAGACAAAAATGATAACCCGGATAAGATTACGGTCGAGTGGGGAAAAGAGCATGCCGCCGACCGGGAAGGCAATATTATGATTGACAGCATTACCGTCGATACGAACTCCAACCCGGGATCGGAGACGAATCCCAACGACGGAGCGATCGGTATCGTCATGAGTTCCGCGCAAGGCGGGGTTTTGCAGGATGTTACAGTTGATGCGACCAGTAGTTTGGTGGGCATTGTAGGCGGCTCCGGTAATGGCGGAAGCTGGACCAACGTGACCGTAACCGGCGGAAAATTCGGCATCGACAGCAGATCAAAGACGATCACGGTACCTTCTATGCAAAATATTACGCTGCAGGGCCAGACCGAGGTGCCATGGCTTGCAGGAGCCGGGGGTACCACAGTCGTAGCAGGCATGAAAATTATGGCCCCAAGCGGAAAGCCTGCCATTGTTCGTACGACCAAGTCGCAGCCCTTCTTCGGGTCTTTAAACTTAATCGATACGTCCATTGAATATCCGTCAGCCTACAATGGACCTGCGATAGTAACTACGGCTACCAACGGTAATTTGGTCGATTCGGCGATTGGCACCCCAAGCGACCCGTCTGTTCCTCCTGCGCAACCAAAATATACGGAAGCCATTTACTTGAATAACTTTTATGTCAAAAACGCAGCAAGAGTTTTGACGAATAATGAAGGCACAAATGGAATTCCTCTAAATGCAAATACAGGCGGCTGGTTCCATATCACGGAGTATGCGACAGGCAAGACTGACACATGGAATAGCTTAGACTGGAACAGTAAAGTTTATATAAGTAAAACGGATCAAGGATATACCCATGTAGGAGCTTCAGATAATGCAGCGCCTCTCTCTACTTTGCAGTCGAAACATGGCTGGACGGCAGCGGATTTCCCAAGCTTCCAAATGGCAAATATCGCCGATTATAGTGTAAAAAATCCTATCTACGCCGGCGGCGCCAAAGGGAATGGAAACGCCGACGATACCGCGGCCATTCAGGCTGCAATCAACGCAAGCGATTACGTATTTTTACCGAAGGGATATTACCGGATCAAAGGTACGCTGCAGCTGAAGCCCAACACAAAAATTTTCGGTGTTAGCCCAGCCTTCACTACGATTTACACGAGGCCCGAAGATATCCCGGCTTGGACCGCCGTTCAAGCGGTTGCTCCTTTGGTGCGAACGGCAAACGATGCGAATGCCAATACGGTCATTAGCGACATCTCCATCACGCCACCGCGAGAGATAGCGAATACACGTGCGGATAAAACCAATACAGACCCGCTTCCTCATCCGCTGTACTCCCTTAAGTGGCAGGCTGGCGGCGGCTCCAAGATGAGGGCTGTGCAAATAGAACCTATCCGTACTCATGGTTTTCTTGGTGGAACGAAAGCAAATCTTGAAAAATTCCAGATGGTTCCAGGAAAGTTTATTCATCCTTTGATGCTGATTACGGGCAGCGGTGGCGGCAAAATTTACAATGTCTACGCTCAGCTATTCGGCGAAAAAGCAAACGCAACCAATCCAGCCTTAAGTACATTGGACGAGAGCACGATGAGATTGCTTGCTATCAGGGATAAGGACGCCAGCAACGGGCTGTCTCTGTATGCGACGAACTTTGAATATCTTAAGAGCGATGTACAGGTTGAAGTTTTAAATTCCCATTACGTGACCTTCTATGGGAGCAAGACGGAAGAGAACACAACTTACATGCATATTAAAGACTCCAACCATATCCGAATTTTCGGACATAGCGGAAGCGGCTCTGCACCATATGACGGTCAAAAGACGAAGTTCGCACCTTCGTCACCGATTGAGGAAGCCAAGAAAGGCTACCTGTTCCACGTTGAGAATACGACGAATTTCCTAATTACTAGCTTAGCCGATCAGGTACATGTCGGGGATCCAAAGTGGGTATTTGAAAATCAAGTAGTCAAAAACCCGTACAATTATTATTACGCGCTAGTCGTTGATTTGCATAAAGTTCCTAGCCTCAATAGACCAAGCATGTATAAAATTGGAAATCCTGCAGGCAGTCCTCCATAAGGTAACGAAAAAAGGGCAGTACCTCCGAAATGGCGGTACTGCCCTTTTTAATATCCTTTGTGTCCCAGAGGCTTCCACTTAACCGATAATGGTGGTGTCTTCGTCACTTTTGTATTCCAAAACATCTCCGGGCTGGCATTCTAAAGCCTTACAAATCGCTTCCAAAGTTGATAATCGAATCGCTTTTGCCTTTCCATTTTTCAATATGGAGAGATTAGCCATTGTGATCCCGACCCGCTCCGAAAGCTCGGTTACGCTCATTTTTCTTTTCGCCAGCATTACATCGATATTGATGATAATCGCCATGTTTGTCACCTCAGACCGTCAAATCATTTTCAGATTTAATATCAATAGCCTCTTTTAAAAGCATTTGGAGAACAGCAGCAAAAACGGCAATCACCATGGAGGCAAAAATCATGACCAATCCGATGACGATGATACCCGGGGCATCGTCTTTCTCCGCCATCAGATAAAATAGCGGCATGCCTAACACAAACAAGCTGCTTATTGTGATTGCACAAAGCTTAATATACTTTAAAGCTCGAACTGATAATTCAGAGAAGGCTTTGTTCTTATCAATATAATTTAACAGTTGAAAGGCTTGGTACAGGGCAAAGTAAAAAGGGATCGCCATTGCATACAAATCAATGTAAACGAGTTCGTTAATATAAGCAATATCGGGATACAATTCTGCTGCAAAGTTCCCAATCTCAGGCACCAAAAATATGCACATAGCAAGAACCGGGATACCAATGAGAATAACCGCTGCCTTTAAAAAGAGTGTTGTTCCTCGTTTCATAAAAAGCCCCTCACTTATCATTAATTTTTAATCTTACTTTACCAGACAATTTATCGTTTTACAATATATTATTACTGTTTTAATTTATTTTATTATTGTTATATCAATTATTAAAACAAAAAAAGGCATTTCTCGTTATAAAGAAATGCCATAGTTAAGTGGATCATGTATCGTTGTTCGACTTAGATTTAACATATTTAAGCTGTGCAACGATAATGACGCTAATGATAACCAGAAGGAACCATGAGCTGATCTTACTGAAGCTAACCAGCTGCCAGGTTTGGTGCTGGTCCGGGTATTTCCAAGCGCCAAAAAATGTGGCAATATTTTCAGCCAGCCAGATGAAAAAACCTACAATGATAAAAGCGAGCGTTAAAGGCATTCGATAGGTTGTCGTCCGGACCCGATAGATGATCCATGTTTTCCAAAATACAATAAATACAAGCACCGTGAGCCACCAACGAAAATCAGGAATGAAGTGATGGGTAAAAAAGTTAAAATAGATCGCACCGCCTAGCAGCGCTGCAGGCGTTAGCCCAGGCCAGCCTGTCATGTCCATCCTCAGCCTCCGCCACACCTGGCACATAAAGCTTGCTACACTGGCATACATAAATCCGCTATAAAGCGGAACACCGAGCCATTTTGTGTACCCAGGCTCAGGGTATGACCATGATCCCATCTTTACCTTATATAGCTCAAGCGCCAATCCAATCAAGTGAAATAAACAAATGACCTTGATTTCATCCCTCGTCTCTAACCCGCTGCGGTACATGAGATATTGCACTACAAGCAATATAAGGAGAATGGCATCATAACGATGAATCAACGGTACCTTTATTACGCTGGATAGAGCTAATGTTGCAAAGATTGACACCGGAAAAATGCAGCTCATCGCCTGATGATAACCAAAATGCAGTAATTGAAGTACCTGCCTCAATTTATGTAACTCTCCTCCCTCTTCATCATCAGATTGGAATGCTTTTGTAATCATAATGGTCAAATGGGCTAGGAAAAAGAGAAAAATAAATTGGTTAATTTGCATATTTTCAGATACGCTGCTGCTGACCTTCTTTACTGTATTCACATGAAATAATAGTTATCACCTTCGGAGCACACCTCGCAAACTACGCAGGGTATCAATACTTCTCGTTCAAAAAAACCCGGATATCGACATTCATCATTTCTTTTGCTACAGGTGATGGGAAATGCCCAGATTCATAATAAACCTTGGCGTCAAGATTTGGGATGATTTGCCTTGCCCTTTGAACCACTTCTTCTCCCGGGAAGAAAATATCCCGACTACCTGTCAGCAGCAGGGTAGGTGCCGTATAGTCCCTCAATGCCGCTTCACTTACGCTTTCCGGCATATCTTGCTCCAACCGGACATGCGTGAAAATGTCTCCGATAATTTGTTTGTCGATTTCATCCATATGCCCAAATGAAAGTTCGTCCGCTATGCGCTGAAGGGCAGCTGCCGAAGAGGTCGCTTTATAGACAAGCAAAGGTATGAGCACGCGTTTAATCATCGTCCATTTCGAACCCATGCGGATGCCTGCCGGCGCCACCAGAACCGCACAGGCTATACGTTCAGGGAGATGTGCAGCTAAAATTAGAATGATACCTCCCCCGTAGGAAGCACCTATGAACGCGCAGCTCCTAATGCCATAGTGGTTTTGCAGATCGACGATCCACTGAGCAAAGCTGCCATCCTTGGCGGACATTCTGGTTTCGTCACTAAATCCCGGATGCCCAATCGTATCGGGCGCAATTAACCGGTAAGACGAAAATAAGGGTTTGAACCACGATAAAGTCATCGGATTAATGCAATTCCCGCCTTGAAGAACGATTATCGGTTTGGCATCCCGAGGCCCTATCTCCAGTATGTGAGTTTTCCCAAAACTTGTGTCCACATAAGTGCGCGAAATATCAATATTCAAGCGCTGCAAGTAGTCCTCGTATTGGCCTAGTATAGCTTCTTTTCCTTGTTGACCTCTGTACATGGTATTTGCCATTAAGTCCCCTCGCTTCATTTGGTAAATAAAAAAAAGAAAAAAGAAGCCCGCTGTTGGCAGGCTCCTCCATTGTCCTAATCTGTAAATAGGGTTATTGATCAATACAATACCACTTTTTAGCATTTTATGCAATCCATCTTTCCCTTGGCAATGGCAAACACATCGGCATACTTTCTAAAAATATTAAATTTTCTTAATTGTCTGTCTATTGTAAACGTTTTAGTTTATACTTGGGCTAGTCCAAGAGATCGGAGACGATATCATGCATTATTACTGCATCAATTGTAATAAAATTCATGAAAAAACAAGTTCTTGGCAGGAACTGGTCTTCACATCAGGTTTCGTATATGTTGGACAGGACAAAATGAATGCCGGCACCTGTAATAAATCAAGTGAAGAAACTAAGTGTCGAACTGCATAAGCTTTTGTCAAAACCAAAAATAACACCAATCAACCTAAAGAAAACACAAGATGTTGCTTGGGGGTTTTTTGTATTATTTCCTTATCTTATTTCTGAAAGGAAATTTTATGAAAACGCTCAATGATCAGCAATTAATTTCATTGTATCGAAAAGTACTGAAAATAGAAGAAATCGATCAGGAGTTTGTTCAGCTCATAATAAAGGAGCTTTCCAGCAGAAAAATAGGAATACAATAATTTCCCTCAACCTCATTTTCCCCTCCCTATTTACTTCCTACTGACTACAAATTCCCGCATCTTATGCGATGAAGCGTAAGAAACGACTAGTAGCTATGTACTAGTCGTAGTCTTGAATAATTGTTATTCCAATGTAGTAAGCACCATTAACGCTACATCAACCACCCTGCAGCTATACCCCCATTCGTTATCGTACCAAGCAAGCAGCTTTATCTGATCGCCCTCAACCATCATTGAGATTCCATCAATTACAGCTGAAAACTCATTACCTACAAAATCAATAGATACAAGAGGTTCTTCCGTATAGCCAATATAGGAAGAGGAACTAGGTGATGCAAATTCCAAAATGGCTTTTTTAACCTCATCCTTGCTAACATTTTTAGATACCTTTACTGTCAAATCTATCAGAGAGACATCCTGCGTGGGGACACGAATGGACAACCCGTGTATCTTCTTGGCAAGATGAGGAAGAACATCAATCAAGGCCTTTCCGACCCCTGTAGTAGTCGGGACAATCGACTGAGTGCAGGCTCTGGCTCTTCGAAGATCCATGTGAGGATTATCCAAATGCATCTGATCCGATGTAAATGAGTGAACTGTGGTCATCCAGCCATATTTTACCTGAAAGGCACGGTCTAGTATGTTTAGGACGGGGGCCAGGCAGTTCGTGGTGCACGAAGCAGCAGACACGATCTTATGCTTGGTACTGTCGTAGAGATGGTCGTTTACACCCATGACTACGGTGAAATCCATATCCTCGCCAGGTGAAGTAATAATTACATGAGAGGCTCCTGCATTAAGATGCTTTTGAGCTCCTGCTCTATAATTAAATTTGCCCGTTGCATCAATAACTAAATTGACCCCAAGGTTCGTCCACGGAATATTTTCCGGATCACGCTCCAATGCTACTTCGATTGCATGCCCGTCAAGAATCAACTTGTTGTTATCTATGAAAATAGGAATATCCCAAATTCCGTGAACGGAGTCGTACTTTAAGAGATGTGCTATGGTTTCTATTGGATAGATGCTGTTAATAGCTTTTAGCTGCAAGTTACGACTTCCCAGTTCACTCATGATTAATTTTCTTATGATCAATCTTCCAATTCTGCCCATCCCGCTTACGCCAATTCCGTTCATTTTCTAAACCTCCTCTTCCAGTGTATGGGCAGGCTAGTTTCCTTGTTTTTTTACGTATCCCATTAACCCGTGTAACGTATCAATGAACGATTTGCCCGTTAAACGCCCTAATCCGCCGTGAGCACAATCCATCTCATTATATTGAGTAATATGATCTTTTCTGATTCCAGGGCCATAAATAAGTATCGGAACAGGATCGCCAGTATGCTCACCGATTTCACATGGAGTTGAATGATCTGCCGCTAGCGCCAAGTATGCATTTTCCGGTAAGTCCTGCATAATCATTCCGACCATGTCATCAAACAGTTCGATGGCTCTCGTTTTTTCCAACGGTTCATTATCATGCCCTTTTACGTCTGGAGCTTTGTAATGAACATACACCATATCGCTATCTGCAATTTCTTCGACAGCTAATTTGGCTTTCAGGACTATGTCTGTATCTATGTTTCCAGTCATTCTAGGATCAGTAAGCGTTTTAAAGCCGGCAAGCTTGGCAACACCCAGTACGGTACTTTCTCCGGCAATACAGCTCCCTTTAAAATGAAGAGCTTCTGTAACGGGCTCCAGCTTCGCCATCTGGCCGGCGCCTCTCGTTAATATAAAATTCGCAGGTAACTTGCCATTCTGAACACGCTCGATATTTACCGGATGATTCAATAAAATGGCATGAGCTTTCATTAAAAATTTGTTAATGAGACATGCTGTTCGTTTAGCTTCCTCGGAAGAATCAATCGGCTTTACTAAGAGGTAGGGCTGACCGTCGTTAGGTGCCTTTGGATCGGAATCGCTTACCTTGTCACTTAATCCCGTGCCTCGCAGCACAAGAACGGCCCGATGCTCCGTAGCCTCCTTGAAGAAAACCTCAACGCCCCCTTCAAGTACTAATCCGTTAATTGCCCTTGCAATTTCATTTGTTTTTTCACGAATCCGTCCTGCCCGGCGGTCAACGACAATTCCCTTCTTATCCACAGTAGCAAAATTACATCTAACGACAATGTCGGTTGGCTTAATTTCCATACCGATACCCAGTGCTTCTATAGGGCCGCGTCCTGGATAATCTTGAGGCTGATATCCAAATAATATTAAATGCCCCATGTCCGTCCCTACAGGAATGCCAGGACTAATCAGATCCATAATGCCTGTAATTCCGCTCCTTGCAAGGTGATCTATATTAGGCGTGTGAGCAAGCTCCAGCGGTGTTTTATTGTTTATTGCATAATGCGGACGATCTCCTACTCCATCGGCAATGGCCAAAATTACTTTTCTATACAGCATGGCTTCCTCCTTGTGTTTATAATCCGAGTATTTTAAACCAGGTAAATAAGGACAAACTGATAACGGATGCTCCAACAAAACAAGTAATAATAGCATATTTGATCTGATCCAAGACGGAGAAATATCCTGTTGCAAAATAGATAGTATTCACTTTTGAGTGAGGCGGAAGTGTAATGGTATAGGTCATAGTCATTGCAGCCGCTAAGGCAAGGATCACGGGATCCATACCTAAAGATTTAGCAAGTGCGATAAAAGCTGGAATTAATATGGTAACTCTTACCGTTTTGCTTGTAAAAATGAGATGGCTGTACATGCTCAGGAATATCACCACAATGTAAACCAGGGTATGGCTCATTTGTTCTAAGCCTAATGCGCTAACCACATTTTTTATGATCCATTCTGCGCCTTTGGACTTGTCTAATGCATTACCCACGGCATAGGCACCGGCAGCGAAAACCATAAGCTCCCATTTGATGTTTGCTTCCTTCCAATTCAATAACCCGATTCTAGGAAGAAGACATAAGAGACCTGCAAGCACAGCTGTTTGTTCCGTACTAATTTCAAACCCAAACCAATTCTTGTGATAATCTCCCGTAGCCCATAAAATGACGGTTACGATAAATATGATCGATGCTTTTTTCTCGTCTAACGAAAACTTACCTAACTTCTTAAGCTCTTCTTTTAAAGTCCCCATTGCGTTTTGAAAGTTGGATTCACCTTTAATGGAGAAAAGTTTGATCCCGATAAAAAAAGTTATGATCATTGTAATGATTGCAGTGGGCATGGATGCCAGAAGCCAATCCATATAGCCAATATGACCGCCCGCTTGGTCATTGATGAAGCCTACGGCTATAATGTTGCTTGATGTAGCTGTCATAACACCCGAGGTGGCAACGGCATCCGCTTGGACCCCTTGAAGCATCATTGCTCTTCCCAAGTTGCTTTCACCTGGAATGGCCTTATATACTTCCAGCAATATTAGGCAAATAGGAACCATTAATGTTGCTCTAGCCGTTGTGGAGGGTACAAAGAATGCCAGAACAAAGTTAATGATGATTAATACTAGCAATGTCATTTTGGGTGTTCTTCCAAAGGTCGTGACCATCCAAAGAGCGAATCTTCTGCCGAGATTCGATTTGATCATGGCAGATGTTAGGATAAATGCGGAAACCATTAACCAAATAACATCGAAACCCAATGTCGCAAATGCTACTTCCTGATCTTTAACGGCTCCAATCAATGGCAATAATAATATAGCCATCATAGATGTTAGATAAATCGGTATTGGAGTCGTAATCCATAGAATCAGTGCAGCCGTAAATATTGCGATGGATTTTTGGCCAACGGGTGTTAGTCCCTCGGGTGTTGGCATGTAGAAGAGAAGTAGAAAGACGATGATGGCAATGGGAATCCCCCATCTTTTCATTCCCTCTTCAAATTTGCTTTTTGGTTTCTTGGTTGGCGGTGATTCTTTAATATCTTTTTCAATAGACATGGAAACATCCGACATTGTGCTATTCCTCCTCAATTGCAATTGGTATTAATCACACCAATTCTGCAGTTCCTGTTTAGTAGACATGTATCTCGCTTACAATCGCTATAGTACGTTGTCACCTTTTCTGTATCTACTGTGTCAATCTCATAGCCGCAAAACTTGCATAAGATGACTCCTAATAATGGAGGCACTGACATATTATTGTCTATAATTTGAATCATACTCCCCTTTCCTGAAAACTCAAACTTGCTTCAATTATACTTGGTTAGCATGTGGTCCATTTGTTCAGCAATATCGGCTAAGGACCTGGCCGAGCCTGATAATTCCCTAACTAACGATGCTTGTTGATTGATTCGCTTATCGTTGTTCAGGTTGTATTGTGTAGTTTCATCAACAACTCTTTTCACCTCCTCCGTAGCCCTCGATATGTTATCGCTCTCTCTTTTCATGTGCTCCAAGCTCTCATACATGCTAGTAACCTTTTCTGTTACGTTTCCAGCTTTATCCCGGATGGATCCTAGTACCGAAATAATTTGTTCTGATTTTATTTTTCCTACTTGTGCTTTCTCGGTGGCCATCTTCATTGCATCAACAGCAAATTGTGTCTGCATACGAATGTCTAGTATTACGTCAGATACCATTTGAGTAGAGAGAGCGGAATGTTCCGCCAGCTTTTTCACCTCCTCCGCTACAACCGCAAAACCTTTTCCGTGCTCTCCTGCTCTTGCAGCCTCTATCGCAGCATTTAAGGCCAGCAGCTTGGTTTGGGAAGCGATTTCATTTATGGTTTGAAGAATTCCTTGAATTTTTTCCGATTGATTCCCTAATTGATTAATAATAATTGACGTATCTGTTATTGCTTCATCAATTTCTTTCATTTGTTCCATTACACTTCGAGCAGACGCAAAGCCATTATGCGACGCCAAAAGAGTTTCTTCAGAAGAACGAAATACTACCCCGCTATTGCCTTCAATAACTGCGATCCTATCTGACATATCTTTGATCGCTTCAACAGTCTTAGTAACCATTTCATTTTGCCTTTTACTCCCCTCCGATATAACCGTCGAATCCTCTCGGATCTTTTCCGCTGTTAGATCGCCTTCCACAGCAATGGCAAGAAGCTCCTCCGATGAGCTTGCCAGCAAAGCAGCACTCTCACTTGCGGTTTGAAACAGGTGTTTCAATGAATCCGTCATCGTATTGACTGAAGCTGCAAGCAGTCCTATTTCATCGTTATTTCTAATTTCAATTCGCCCGACGTTGATATTGCCTCTTGACACAAGACCCGATACGTTAACAATTTGATGAATCGAATGAACCATATACCGAACCAAGCGCCAACCCAGAATAAAAACAATCAAAAATAATATGACAACGATGGAGAGAATAACGTATTGAGCGTCACGGATCAGCAAGTACGACCTTTCTACTTCTTCAAGAAGGAGCGAATCCATGAGGTAACGAATTTCTTTGAGTGAATTTCTTGCGTCTTCAAACTGTTCATCGTATTTGACAATCTCATTTACGATTTGCTGACGTTCCTTTATGGGGAGCAAGGATGCTTTCTCTACTAGACCCGTTGTATTTTGCTCCCACTGGTCAAATTGTCTAAAAAAATCCTCTATGTTATCAAACACATTTTTATGGGTTATTTCGGTTAGAATATTTTCGTACTTTGCCCGATTCTTTTCAAATATCTCCTTCCCCTCCAGGATACGGCTGCGGATATTTCCCAAGTTGCTTTTATAATGCTCTATCTCTTGCGAATATCTCTCTTTTGGCAATTCAGAGAATACGATGGTTCGCTGGTTCAACATCTGCTGATACAAATCCTTGTCGGCTCGAAGAATAAGTGAGCTTGCTTGGTATCCCTCCTCATACAGTGTTTGAATGAGCTTTCCGGTTACGTGATTCATGGCTGCAAGCGCTACACCAACCGATAAAATCATAGTCAATAGAGTAATTACATACAGAACAAGCAATTTGGTACCAAGTTTCCAATCAGCAATTCTCATATTGTCAGCACCTTTATTATTTAATTGCAAATTCATTATATGTCGGATATTATTATTAAACAATTTGATTATATTTTAGTAACCATTACAAATACTTATAGTTTCTTTAAGGGGGCATGACCGTGAATCTAACGAAACTACAAACATTTATTACATTATCGGAGTGCTTGAATTTTACTGAAGCAGCAGAACAGCTATACTGCTCTCAACCGACGGTAAGCATGCAAATTCAAAGTCTGGAGCATGATTTGGGCGTTCCACTATTTGACCGAATCGGTAAAAAGCTTTATCTAACCAAATACGGCGAGCACTTTAAGCCATATGCAGAACAAATCGTAAACCTTTTTCAGTCCTCTAAAGAGCATCTTCATCAGCTTGAAAATTTGTCTTACGGCACGTTAGCCTTTGGAGCTAGTAATTTTGTGGGAGTCTACTTGATCCCAAAGATCCTTAGCTCATTTTCCAAACAATTTCCTAATATTAAGATAAACATGAACATCACTTCTTCCGCTCAACTATTACAAATGCTAGAATCCAATAAGCTGGAATTTTTGGTTCTTTCGGATCAAATACAAATTGACGAAACGCGCTTTCAATACAGCACTTTCTATCAGGATGAGCTTGTTCTTATCGTGAACCCAATGCATAGACTTGCTGAAAAAGAAGAGTGTTCCGTGGAAGATCTTTATGAAGAGGTTTTCATAATAAAGCCTGAAAAATCAGCAACTCGAATTTTTTTAGAAGGAATTTTCGGAGAGGTTGGGTTCACACCGTCGGAATATATTGAAATCAGTAATCACGAAGCAATAAAACAAGGGGTCATCCACGGACTTGGGGTATCCATCGTTTCCAAGTTTTCAATCATTCAGGAAATTAACAGCGGATTACTGGTGGGTGTTCCAATTCAAGGAATGAAATTTCTACGAGGCATTCGATACGTTTATAATCGAAGGAAGCATCTTTCCCCTGCAGCCAAACAATTTATTACATTGCTTGATAACGCTTGCTTTTAGATTGGCCTTATAAATTTGGATGTAATGCAAAAAATGGACGCCCCGTTTTCAGGTTCGTCCATTTTAGCTTGATTGGGCATGTTCTTCTACACTGGCAACCATTGTCTCACATCAATCTACTCTCATATGCTCCAAACGATTATCCCCCATCCATGCCTGCGGGAAATACAGCTGATCACCGGCAAAATAAAGTGAAGTCGCGCGTGCCCCTGCCAATACCTGCCGTCCCGTTCCGTCGATTCGAATTCTTTCGATCGAAGCCGTTCCGTGTATACCGAACGTGCCAGTAACCAAGTACAACCAGCCTTCTCTAAAGTTTAATGCAGAGATAAAATGGTCGGATGTATACACAGGAATCACTACCGTCCCGTCCGCATTCATCTTCATAATTTGCTTCCCGTAATTTTGTAGGTAATATATCCATCCGTCGATGACAGTCATTTTGGTAACGTCTTCCTGAAGCTTGGTTTGCTCAGTACCGTCCAGATTCATTCCATACAGATGATATTCGCCGGATACCAGCTGCACAATGTAATAGACCCGATCGCCATCGATGAAAAACTGGGTGACAAAATCACCGACGGCAAGCGGCTCATCCCCCGTACCATCAAGCTTCATCCGATGAATTCCGTCCGATTTATAAATGCCGCCGCCGGTCACACCTTCCATCGGCTGAAAGGTTTGATGAATATAATAGATCCAGTTATCCTTTACTCGGATATTAGATATAGGGGAGGATGAAATCTGGGTTCTCTCCGTACCGTCGGTTTTCATTTTGTATATCCCGTGAAGCTTATGATTGGCCGGGTCCGATATCGTATAGTACAAAAAATCCCCTGCGATATTAATCGAACCTGCGTTATCGTCCGATAGCTTGATTTCCTCGCCGCCACTCATTGGGACTTTAACCAGCTTGCCCGGACCGTGGTACTTCGCTTCCGGGTTCATATAGATCCAATCGTCTTTCACAGCCAGCTGCCCGCCGTTCGCTACGTTGCGTGCGCTCCCCTCTTCCACTTGTTGAAAAGAGCCTGCTCCGCAAGAGTTGATTCCGAAGCCGCGGCTCGCGTCCCAGCTTGTTTTCCAGTCGAACTCGTTATGCGTATATCTCCAGGTCATCGGAAAATATGTAATGTCCTTATAGAAAAGCACGGGGTACTCCTCTTTATCGTTATCAATCAGGGTGCCGTTCACTTTAACAGGAAACGGAACGGACATTGCCGTCCTAACGTGGCTGTTATCGTTGCTTATCGAGGTTAAATCCTGCTCAAGCGGTAAGCATGCGTTTACCTTCTCGAGGCTCAAGCCCTGCGTTGCGTCCCAGGCTACCGATAACCCAAGTGCCGATGTGTTATTCCATGTCATAGGGAAATAGGTAATATCTTTATAAAGAATCAGAGGATACTCGCTGTGCTTTACATCCATCACCGATCCGTTTACCGTAACCGGAAACTCGGGGATAATGACCTGTTGAGGCACGGAAGCCGCAACGGAAACGGAAGCCATTGGGTCGGAAGCTAAGGTGACTCCGATCAGCAGCACGCCTGCTATTGCTTTTGCCCGCATCATTATTTTCACTCCATGCACCTCTGTCACAATAAATTGTTGCTTTCACCCTTCAAACGAATCCGAAAGGTAAAGAGTTGCGCCCGGCGTAAAATAAGTATGCAATTGTTTTATGGAGTTTGCAATGCCCTTGCGTCTCGTCAGAAGGATAAAAAAACATCGCCCGTTTTTAGGCGATGTTTTTTGTGAACTCCGTCGCATAATAAGCCATGGCGGCGACCGGTAAGGCGATCCCGATCAGCAGCGCCCCTTCCCAGCCCCACGTTGCATAAGCCCAGCCCCCTGCCGCAGAGCCGACAGCGCCGCCAGAGAAGAAGATGGCCATATATAAGCCGTTCAGCCGGCTGCGAATTTCCGCCCCTAATGAGAAAATCACCCGTTGCCCGAGAACCAGATTGGCGGACACACCCATGTCTAATAAAATAGCTGCACCTACTAGGAGGGGTAGCGCGATGGCAGAACCCGTTGGAACCAGCAAAGGAAGCAGCCCGGACAAGATGACGAAGGCCAATGCCCAGCCTGTCGCCGGACGAACCCACCCACGGTCCGCCATACGGCCCGCCGCCGGCGCAGCAATGGCCCCCACTACCCCGACTAATGCGAAAAGGGCGACCTCCGTCTGGGTGAAATGAAACGCCGGTCCTGTCAGTACCAAAGGAACCGTGGTCCAGAACAAGCTGAACGTTCCGAATACACAAGCATGATAAATCGCCCTTCGCCGCAAGGCCTGCGTCGTCTTCAGGAGATGCAGCATGGAGAGCAGCAGCGCCGGGTAAGCTGTGGCCGTCGAAGGACGCCTTGCGGGCAATGCCTTTCCTAACACAAGAGCCAGCACGAGAATCAGCGCCCCGGAGATGAAATATACGGCGCGCCAGCCTAAATACTCCGCAACCAAGCTTGAAATGGGACGAGCGAGCATAATCCCGAGCAGCAGCCCGCTCATGACGTTACCCACATAGCGGCCGCGCAAGGCCTCGGGCGAAAGATGAGCCGCATACGGCACAAGGATTTGTGCTGCGACGGAGCCTACTCCAATGACGAGTGAAGCGGTAAGGAATAGAGCAGCGCTTTTGACCACAGCTGCAATTGTCAGTACGGCGGCTGTGACGAGTAAGGACGAAACGATCAGCTTACGGTTCTCTAGGATATCTCCCAGCGGTACGACAAATAACAAGCCGATCCCATAGCCGATTTGAGTCAGCGTAACGATAAGTGCGGCAGCCCCGGTGGATAGCCCGATAGCCGATCCGATCGGTCCTACCAGCGGTTGAGCATAATAAAGGTTTGCAGCGATAATGCCGCAGGCGGCAGCAAGAAGAAAAATCAGCGACGCCGAAACCGATTTCTCCGTGCTTGGTACGTAAGTTGTTTGTAATGTTTGCATAGAAAACACTCCTTTGCTAGTCAGAATTACTTTTTGGAACATTCGTTCCAGAATGATCAAAAAAAATGCTTTACAGCATTTCCATCACCGTGTCCATCATCTGCACTATCCTGCTGCGGTCACCCTGCACCTTTGCAACGATATTGATACTATGATTCAGGTTTAAGAGCAGATAGGATAACGTCTTGATATCTTTATCCCGGGAAATTTCCCCCGTCTCCTGCCCTTTGCGCAGCAGCTCGTAGAAGGCTTTCTCCAGCTCGTCAAACCGCTCCTTGATCAACACATTCAATTGCTCATCCGGCGAATCCATGCCGACAGCCGCGTTGGTAATAAGACAGCCCTTAGGCGAGTCCGCGTCCAAAGCGGAATCGATATGCAGCTCGAAGTACTGCCGAATTCCCGATTTGGCGGATGTCGCATTGATTAGGATATCCCGCTTGGCTTGTTTCCACTTCTTGTACTGGTTTATCGCCTCAATATACAGCGTTTGTTTGTCCCCGAACGTTTCGTACAGACTGGATCTGCTTAAATCCATAGCTTTCAGCAAATCGGGAATGCTTGCCGCCTCGTAGCCCTTCTTCCAAAAAACGAGCATCGCTTTATGAAGCACCGCTTCTCTGTCAAATTCTTTGTACCGTCCCATGGCTCACCCTCCGTCTCTATGGAACATTATACCGTTTCGGGAACGATTAGTCCAGTATTTCTTTTGAAGATGTGATTGGGACAAGCAGAAAGGCTGCCGTTCGGCAGCCTTTTCCATATCTATAACACGGTATGCTTCCGCTCCGCGGCCAGCTTTATGTAATGGTTGCGCTCCTCCAAAAATCGGGTCATATACCGGGTGAGGAACAGGCTTTCAGCGAATTTCCCCAGGATCCCCAGAGGAGCCGCATAATCAAACGTATCGACCATCAGCGTGCCTCCATCCTTCGGAGTAAACCGATGCTCATGCCGGAATTGCTTGAAGGCGCCGCTGACCATCTCATCCACAAACCGATAAGGCGGCTCGAATTCGGTAATTCGCGCGGTCAGCTGCTGCCGGATGCCAAAATGCACGGCCTCCCAGGTGACGCTTTCATGAAGCTCGATCAGACCGCTCGTGCGTCCACCAATCGCTCTTTCCCTGGTTCGGGCCGTCGACTCCATGTGGATGTCAATGCTTCTTGCACAATCGAAGCAATCCTGAATTGGAGCATGAATCCATATCGATCCTGTAATGATTGGCATAGGATCCTCCTTTCTTCAGGCTCACCGGCTGCTCCCCCGCTTCCCTAAGTCCAATTCCATTTCGATAATGGAATCCTCGTTTTCCGCAATGATCTCTACGCTTACTTTCGCAACCGTCGTTTCAAACTCATCAGCCAGCGATGCAACGGCATTCACGGCTTGCAGATAGGCATCCGTCGTATCGAGCCTTCCTAAAGTGAGATGTGGAGTATACCCTTTTTGCAGGAAAGGGGGTTGATGCGGCTTTAGTATACCGCCGTATAATCGATTATTTAGTGCGGTAATCTCGTGGCATCCTTCGACAACGTTAAGAAATAAATAATGCCCAGACCGATCGACATGCCCGGTAATTCCACTTAGCTTCACTCGAAAAGGGGGAATGCCCGAGATGACATCGGCAATATGGCTCCTCAGCTCGTCGGATTCAATCGAGCTCGCAAAGGGGAAAACCAGCGTAATATGGGGCTTCACATGACGGACCAACGGGTCGTATTGCCGACGAATGCCCTGTATTACCTCCATATTCATAAATTCAGGAAAAATCATAATACACCGCTTCAGCATCGGATAGCCCCCATCCCACTAGAACATGCTGGAGAAAAAGGAGCCGAATCGGCTCCCATTTTACACTACTTTGTAGCCTTGCTCTTCGATTGCATCTTGGATCTTACTTGTTGTCAGCTTCTGCTCATCATATTGGACGGTTACCATTTGTGCAGAAAGATCGACATGCCCTTCCGCCCCGATGTTTCTCAGAGCACCCTTTACCGAATCGGCACATTGATCGCAGGTCATACCGGCAACCTTAAACACAGCTTGGCTCATGCTGCTGCACACTCCTTTGCTCACTATTTTTTCCAACATGGATTATCTTTGCTTATTTATCAGCAACTCATTCATCCCGCCGGAAAGATGCGGCGCTTGAGCAGGTCTAGCAGCTTGGACTCATTCCGATCAAGCCATTGCGTCATAGCATAAGCGCTTTGAATCTGCTGTGCAACAACCTCCGCCTTATCCACCCCGTCCCAATAGCGGCCCAGAAAATGGATGAATACATCCAGCCGTCTCAACAGTAGCAGAAGCGGCACGGCTTCCACCTCATCGGCTGACAAAAGAAAGCTGTTTCCGTACCCCGTAAGCAGAGCATCAACCTTCTCCCATACAAGCTTCGGATCCTGTTGCGGTTCAAACCGGATCAGATCCGACAAGCAAACGGCCAGCTCCATCGCGCGAAGGTCCCACGTAACAAACTCGAAGTCAAGCACCGCGGCGATGCGATTTTCGGAATCCATTAACACATTGGACGCATTCAAGTCCCCATGAATGAGCTGATGAGGCAAATGCCTCAGCTGAGGAAGCTTCTGCTGAAGCCTATGGATATGCCGACCGATGCCCTCTAACAAGGCTGCCTTGGATACAAACGCCTCAGCGGGATTCGAGCAAAAGTCCAGCACGGCAGCCATCGTACATAGAGGATGCGTGTTCTCCAGCTCATAATACGGACGATACACAGGCTCCAGCGCCAAATGCACCTTGGATAAACCGGTGGTCAGCTCCGCCGCGGCTTTTCCCAAAGAATTCAGTTGAACGGCACTCTGCAATGGCGGATTCTGGCCTTCAATATAACGAAACAAAGCGGCGAGCTTTCCGTTCTTCGTCCGAAGCACCGTTTGCCCTCCCTGCGTCCTTACCGGCGCCGGGGTACGAAAGGATAAATCCAGCTTCCCAAGCTCCAGAAGCACCGCATGCTCGTAAAGAGCCTTGTGTTCGTCTTGATGCGTTTCATAAATTCGCATAACATAATGCTCATTATCCGCCTCAATGAATCGGGTCGTATTGTTCATGCCCTTCCCCTGCCGGGCTAACACTTCCCACTGCCCGTCTGGAAAGTAATGCTCCAGGATATCGTCCCACTCTGTTAAGCACTCTTTGTCTGCCATATACCCCTAATCCCTCACCTGTTCTGTTGCTATCAGCATACGATACATTGACCACGGAGTAAAGCTTGGAGGGAATGTCCCCAGCGATTTGTAAAGCAACGGTTTACCGCAAAAAAGCGTTTCAGCACGTCATTGCAGCCGCTCAACCTATTGATCTATAATCTGGTATTAACAAAGCACGTACTGGAAAGCAGGGATTCGTATGGACCGACCGCTACTTAACAAACTGTATACATACGGCTGTATTACTTTAGGCAGCTTACTGATTGCCTTGAGCTTCAACCTGCTGCAAAATCCTAACGGGATCGCTACAGGAGGTGTTCCCGGGTTATCCACACTAGTTGAGCATTATACGGGCTGGGCGCCTGCCTGGATCGGATGGAGCATCAACCTTCTCCTGCTTGGAGCGGGTTGGCTCACGCTAGGAGGATCGTTTGCCGGGAGAACGGTCTTTGGTTCGTTTATCCTGCCGCTTCTCATCCAGGTCACCGACGACTTGCCGACGCTGACGCATAACCCCCTGCTGGCCTCGATCTATGGAGGGATAGGAACGGGACTGGGACTCGGGCTCATCTTTCGGGTTAAGGGCTCCACCGGCGGCCTCACGATTGTCGCTCTGCTGCTGCAGCGCTTCTTCGGGGTTACCTTAGCTAATGGTGTCATTGCATTGGACCTGGCCATTCTCGCTGCCGGCGCCGCGGCCTTCTCGCCCGAGCATGCCCTCTATGCCGCCGCGGGCCTGTTCTTCAGCCGCAAGCTGATTCCCATTAGTCAAGGGCTTCATAACCGGAACCGGTTCGCCATGATCATTTCCCGCCATCCGGAGAAGGTGCGTTCCGCTGTCTTGGAGCACCTGGACCGTGGGCTGACCGAGCTCTCCGGCAAGGGCGGCTATAGCGGCTTGGAGCAAAACGTCCTAATGGTCGTGTTACTCCGCTCGGAGGTCAATAAGCTCAAGCGGCTTCTGGCTCAGGCGGATCCTGAGGCTTTCGTCATGATCGGTGACGCCGAAGAGGTCATGGGCGACGGCTTCGATCGATTCGAAGCGGCCACTCCCCGATCGATTGTGAGGGTCTGATCGCTTAAGCTTTAAGCCCGCAGTGAAAAACAAGGAACAGTGGGATACGCAAGCGCCTCCGATACTCCTCCTCATCACGGAAGCGTTCGAGGCGAGGAACGCATTCCCGGATATCCTCGATATGGAAGCCTGCGTTCCGGAGCGCTTGATAATATCCCTCGATGGTCCGGTGATATTTGACCACCTGTTCTCCGATCCACGGCTCCGTACGCTCCCCCTCCTTAAAATAATCGTCTACGATCCAATCGAGTCTCTTGCCCGAGGCTTCGGCACTCTTCACACAGGACGTCAAGACCGGATGCTGCACGCTAAACACGAATCGCCCGTCAGCCTTCAAGGCATGGCGGATCTTCCCAAGCACAAGCTGCAGGTCCTCTACATAATGCAGCGCCAAACGAGATACGACAAGATCATAATGCCGGGCTGGATAGTCCCAAGCTTCCATCGAAGCATGGTGAATGCGGCTGCAGGCGGGATCGAGCTGCTGTAATGCAGAGCGCACCATATGGCTCGAGCCCTCGACACCCTCGTAATAGGCGCACCCCTGCTTAGCGAGCTCTTTACCGAAACGCGCGTCTCCGCAGCCCAAATCCAAAATATGCTTTCCTGTCACATCCCCAATCAGCTCAAGGATGACAGGCTCCTCGATAACGTAATTGGGATTATCCTCACGGTTTCTCCTGCGCATGTAATTCTCGTAAAAGGACTCGTTATCATAAGCCGACGAACCTCTGTACTCCAAGGCCAAGCTCCCCTTTGCGGATAAGTGTCTTCCCCTTTAATAAAAAAAGAGACCCGCAGCAACGGGCTGCAGGTCTGAAGTGTTATATATAAAAAAAGGGGGTCGAGATTTATTATAAGCCAAGATGATTAAAGGAAGATGAAGGTAAGATTACAGTTTGATTACAAATCAACCTAGGAAAGATTAGCGCCAATACGTCTGTACCGGCTGCAGCTTTACTTCTTCACGGATTCCCTTACGATACTCTCAATAATTAATCGATGTCCTACTTGCCCACGGAGTCGAATAAGCCCCGTTGTTCTTCCGCAAATGATATGACGGTGCCCGTCAGCGATATTCGTTTGTATACGGAATCGGTGAAAATGGTTGGGACCGAAACCGATATTGAGACCCGTTTGCCCTGAATAGGAATGGCGATGACCGTCCGCGGTGGTCGTAATTCCCTGAAACGTATGACGGTGTCTTCCGTCTTCGGGAATGAAGAGATCCGTCAAATTGCCGAATGCATGTCTATGTCCTTCAACGCGCGAGGTCAAGCCTTCCATACGATGTCTGAACTGTACTGATCTTCCGTTTCCTTGTCTTGCTCTAGCCATCCTTACACTATCCTCTCATAATAAGATAATATAAGGTATGTTAGTGAACCTTTATCGGTTTGAGATAGATGTCCTATTAGTCGCTTATCCTTGCTTTACCTCACTAGGCAGAACACCCCAGTATTTTTGAAACACCTTGGAGAAAAAACCGATATTCGTATACCCCACTTGTCCGGCTGCATATTGAACCTGTCCGCCCTCCAGGAGAAGCTGCTTCGCACGAATCATTTTGCGCTTCAGTACATACTGGGAGAAGGATTCCCCCATTTCATGCTTGAAAAGCCGGCTTAAATATGATTTATTGACGAAGAATCTCCCGGCGATAGCATGAAGGCTGATCTCCTGCCCAATTTCTTCTTCAATTATTGTGAGCAGCTTTTGAATGAGTTTGTGCCCCCCGCCCGTCTGTGCACGTTTTTGTGCATAAGCCGCCATTTTTCGTACGATGCGGTGAAGGCAATTTTTAATTTGCTCGCTGGTATGCAGGCTTTGGAGATTGTGAAAATACGTCACATCCTCCTCCATCGACTCCCGCAGCGGCCAATTTTGCGTTCGGATGATGCGAAGCAAAGTATGCATCAAGTAAAGCAGTTGATCCTGAACCTCTTCAACGGACGCCTCGGGGCTGATCGCCTCCTGCAGCAGCCGTTCCAGAGCGGTTTCCGCTTTCAAAGCATCCCCGGTTTCAATCCCGATTTCCAAATCCCGCTCGTCCGACGTAACAGGCGGGACGGATTCGTAATCCTCGCGCTCCTCCGTATAAGGGATGGCGATATCATGGCCGTAGATGACTCTTTTTTGGAGAGCGCTTCTCGCCTGCTCATACAATGACGGAACCCGTTTCCTACCTTCAGCCACCCCGCTGATGCCGGCACTTGCCGTTACCTTCAGGCATTCTTTGATCGCAGACAACACTTTGGTTATCGTGAAACCGACACGCAGCTGAAGATCCCCGTGCGACTCTCCCTCCGCGCTTTGAAATAATACGACTGTGGAGCCTCTTAGATCCTGAAACACCCCGGCCCCCCGGTCTGTAATTAATTCTCCGGCAATACTGCGCAGGGAGAATTGCAGCAAAGCGGAATCCTGGTCGGTGAAGCGCAGCTCCCCTTCCGTAAGCGGATCGGGCTCCAGCACCGCAACCGTCAATGCGCCTTCCGGCTCCAAGGGAATCAGCAGCTCCCTGCCTCGGGTTTCGATATCCCAATCGGAGTACGCCCCGGAAATCCAGTTGTTGAAGAAGCTTTCCTGCAACCGCGGCAAATTGCTTTTCCATTTCAAAGCCAGCGTCTCCTGATTCAGCCGCTCCTCCAGCTCTTTGCGCAGAAGGCTAGCCGCCTCCAGGACGGCGCTCAAGATTTCCTCATTGCTCGCCGGCTTGATCAAATACTTCAGAACACCTGATTCCATCGCCGAGCGCGCGTAGTCGAAATCCTCATACCCGCTAAGAATAATAATCTTAATCTGTGAGTCGGTCTCGAAAATATATCGCGCCAACGTCAATCCGTCCATCTCAGGCATTTGAATATCCAGGATGACGATATCCGGCTTGGTGCGTTCCATCATCTGCAGAGCTTCCAATCCGTTCTCGGCCAGTCCTACGACATCGATCCCGTTCTCCTCCCAAGGGATTGTCGCAGCCATGCGGGTACGGATCCCGATCTCATCCTCTACGATCATCAAATTCATGTCATCGATCCCCCAAGCGTCCATTGTCAACTTCTCGAAACTTATGCGGAATCACAAGCCGAACGGCGGTGCCTTCGTTCATAACACTTTCGACCAGCAGGTCAGCCTGATCGCCGTAATGCAGCTTTAGTCTGGCTTTGACGTTGCGCAGCCCGAACAGCTCCGAAGAGAGCCGTTCCTCTCCGGCAGCGACTTCCATATGGGCGGACGTTATCCTCCCCAGCTCTTGTCCGATATAAGCGAGCCGTTCTGCAGGAATACCCACCCCGTTGTCCTTCACTTCGACGACCAGCAAGTCATCCGCAGCCGCTGCCGCCGAAATAATGAGCTCCCTCATGCCCCGTTTCTTCTCCAGCCCATGCAGTATCGCGTTTTCCACCAAGGGCTGGAGCAGCAGCTTGAGAAGCTTCACATGCCGAACCTGCTCATCTAAGAGGAACCGGACCTCGAATTCAAACCGCTTCTGCTGAACCTTAATATAGTAATGAAGATGCTCCGCCGTTTCGGCAACGGTATAGGTATCCCGGCCCTTGCCGAGACTGAACCGCAAAAACTTCGACAGATGGAATACCATCTCCCCTACATTATCGGCATGGCTGAGAATCGCCTCGGAATAAATGGAATCCAGCGTATTATACAAAAAATGAGGATTGATTTGAGATTGCAGCAGCTTGAGCTCCGTCTTCATGAGCAAAATCTGCTTTTCATATACGTTCTCGATTAAATGCCGCTGTTCCCGAGCCATATGATTAAAGGTGTCCATCACATATCCGAATTCATCCACCCGGCTATGAACGATCTGCGTATCCAGCTGTCCGATTCTCATCTGCTTCATAGCCGTTATCATTTGACGGATGGGCTTGGAAATACCGCTATAGACAACCCAGGATATCCAAAGGGAAATGAGCAAGCTTACGGCAATCATCACATAATTCCAGCCTTGCAGCTGCTTGGCCTCCCGCAATATGTCTTTCTCCGGCTGAACCATCACCAGCGTCCAGCCCGATGCTTTGGACGTAGCTCTGACCATAAGCATGCGTTCGTCGTAGCCTGGAAGCTCTCGTACGACCAGATCCTTATCCTTGTCCCGCCAAGCCGGGGGCTCGACATCGTTGCCTGCCGTTCCCGCCACCAATTGGCCCTGCTCCGTCAATAAGAAGGCTTGAGCGCCGGAGCTGGGAAGCAGTGCTTTCAGCAATTGGGCAAAATAATCCTTGCTCAGAGGAAGCAATACGATATTTTTGTTTCGCAGCGGATCCTGCAGATCCATCAGCCGCATGACGACCATATTGTTCTTGTTATACACGGGATCGACGACATGATTAGCGTCATAACGGTTCTCCTGCGGGAAAAATATCGTGATTTTGCCGTTGGCGTCAACCGCTTGCGAGATCCACCCGAGCGAGTCCTTGGCTTCCTCCTTCTGGTAGCCCGTTGTAGACAGAAGCACGCCGGAAGAATAGTGAAATAGAGATACCTGGGGTACCATCCGGTTGACGGAAGCAACCGAGGCGATTTGCTTATTGATCGTTTGAAAATCAAGGATAGCCTCTGGCGTCAGCTCAGTGCCCGCACGCACAAATTTACGGTTCAGATCATGATCATTAGCAAGCACGGTAGTTAATTCATAAGCGCCCTGCATCGTTAGGTCAATAGAATTCATGACCGAGAACATCGCGCCTTGCGTTCTTTCCCCGATCTGGTCCTTCAAAATCGATTGCGAGCGAATATTCGAAAACATCGAGGTCGCCACAAGCGGCAGGAGGATCAAAATAAAAAAACACGTCAGCCGAAGCTGGACGGATTGTTTAAACCGGTTTGCCAAGCTCCTGATCATTCCCGCATCATCCCTGTCTCTCAATAAATGAAAGTGAAGACGCGTCTAGCTAGCGCCTTCACTTCGATATTGTGCATTATTTTTTCGCTTTCTTGTGGTTCTCGTTAACTTCCTTCGTAATCTCGTCGCCGCCCTGGCTTTTCCATTGGGTGACGAATTTATCGAAATCGTCGACCGGCAAATTGCCCATAATGATTTTCGTGAACGTTTCCTGCATAAGCTTGGTAAGCTGAACACCGTTTTTGCCCATGCCCGCTGTGACGGGTCCGTTGTATGCATTCTTGATCAGGGCATTGCTGATCCGGGTTACGTTGTCTTTCAGCTTAAATTCCGGACCGAGTGCATCGAGACGCTCATAATCAAGCTCTTTATCCCAAGGAGCGGCATAATCCAAAATGTTGTTGCGGTATACATGCTTGTTGTGCTCCTCGAAATTCATGGTCAGCTTGCCGTCCTTTCTGGACGAAATGTTGTGCTCCGGCAAACCGAACTTAATCGTTTCATGCCCTTTCCCGTTGGCGAAGTTGAACATCTTGATCACTTCGTTCGCACGCTTGCTCGTTGCCGGGACAATGCTGTAGCCCGTAACCATGTTTGAGGATACCGTACCGGACTTTCCGTCCTTGCCCACGGGGTACTCCAGCGGAATCCACTCCGCCTTCGGATCGTTCTTCGTGTTCGTCAGGATCGGCCCGCGCGTATCAAACCAAGTGGCGGAGAAGATGCCGGCCTTGCCGCTCGCTACTTTTTCTTCGATGTTCTTGTTTTTGTTCAGCGCCCATTCCTGGTCGATGATCTTATCCTTATACAAGCCCGCCATATATCGAAGCGCTTCCTTCGTTTCCGGAAGAATGGCGGCGTTCACGAGCGTCCCGTTGCGCTCCACCCATTGCGAGACGGCGGAGTTTCCTGCGAGCGGCACGCCGAAAGCGCCGAAGAACGGAGCGGTTCGGATAAGGTTCTCGCCCATCAGCAAGCCGATCGTATCGTTCTTTCCGTTGCCGTCCGGATCCTTTTCCACAAATTGTCGCATGACGTTCACGTATTCATCGAGCGTTTTTGGCGGCTGCAGCCCGAGCTTAGTCAGCCAATCCTTGCGAACGTACATGAGATCGTTGCCGAGAATATAGGTTACGGATGGAATCGCATAAATTTTACCGTCCACCGTCACGGCATCCCAAGCTTCTTGCGGAATGGATTTTTTCAAATCAGCGCCGTGCTTCTCTATCGCATCGTTCAAAGGCTGGAGCGCCTTTTGATTGACCATGTTGATGAACCAGGAAGCATCTTGCGTATAAACCATGTCGTTCTCCTCGCCGGAGGACATCATCACATTCAGCTTGTCCTGGTACCCGTCGGACGGCGGATAAACGACACGGATATCGAGATTGGTGTTGTCGTTAATGTACTTCTGATACGGGTTGTTGTTTTCATTCATGTTCTCCAGAAATTTACGTCCTACGTTCGGATGCACGATGCTGATTTTTTCCCGCTTATCCGCACCCCCGGCTGCCGCATTGCCTGCTGCAGGAGCATTCTGGGTCGCCCCGCACGCCGCGAGCAAGCTTCCTACCATCGTTGTACCGACCAGCACCGATACTGTCTTTTTCATGTTCACTGTCCATCCAACCCCTTTATACTAAAATAATATGTATCGAAACCGTATACAAGAGAGATCGTTCCCAGTTCACCCTTTTACGGATCCAATCATGATGCCTTTGACGAAATATTTTTGCAAAAACGGATATACAATCAGAATCGGCAGCGTACTGGCGATCAGCGCAGCGGCTTTGAGCGATTCAATCGCAAGGAGCTGACGCTCCAGACTATCGGTCGTATTGATATTGGATTGGCCCGACATGACGAGCTCGCGCAAATAAATTTGCAGCGGCTTCAGGCTGGAATCCGTTACATACATGACCGCGTCGAAGAAAGAATTCCACTGGCCGACCGCGTTGAACAGCGCAATAGTGGCAATGGCCGGCATCGACAGAGGGATGACGATTCGGAATAAGATGCCGAGGTTCGAGGCGCCGTCAATTCGCGCCGATTCCTCCAGCTCGCTCGGGATCGATTGAAAGAAATTTTTCATGATAACGGCATGAAACGCATTGATGGCGCCCGGGATGATATATACCCAGAACGTGTTCATCAGCTGCAGCTGCTTGACGACGAGATACGTAGGAATCATGCCCCCGCTGAACAGCATCGTAAACACGATGAAAAACATAATGAAGCTTCGCCCTTGGATATACGCCCTGGAGAGCGGATAAGCCAGCATGCAGGTCAATAGCACACTCAAGCACGTTCCGAGCACGGTCCGCTGCACGCTGACAAGGAAGGCCTGGAGAAAACCGGGATCCTGAAACACTTTGACATAAGCTTCAGTCGTCCACTCCACGGGCAGGAAGGATACCTCGCCGGACATGATCGCCCGGTAGCTGCTGAACGATTGGGCGAGGATGTGAATAAACGGTGCTAAGGCGAGAAGTGCGAAAGCACCAAGCGCGAGATGATTAAATACGGAAAACCAACGTTCTCCTCTTGTCATTCTCATCTTAGTAAATCCCCTCCTGACCGGTCTTCTTCACGGCTTTGTTGATAATGACCACAAGAATCAGACTGATCACCGACTTAAGCAAGCCTACGGCCGTCGAATAGCTGAATTGGGATTGTCCGATCCCGATCCGGTATACATACGTTTCGATGACGTCCGCGACATCGTAAACCAGGGAGTTGTAAAGCACAAATACCTGCTCAAAGCCGACGTCCAGAATGTGACCGAGACGGAGCAAGAATAAGACGATAATCGTGCTCATAATCGAAGGCAGCGTCACATGAATCAGCTGTTTCCACTTGCCCGCACCGTCCATGACGGCCGCTTCGTACAGCTGCGGATCTACTCCGGCGAGCGCCGCCAAATAAATGATCGCACCCCAGCCGACTTCCTTCCAAATGTCGCTGATGACGAGCATAGCGCGGAACCACTGGGGATCGGCCAGGAAGAAGATGGGCTCAAAGCCCAGCCACTCGATCACCCCATTGACCGCTCCCGTTACCGGAGAAAGCACGTTGACCATAATGCCCCCGATAATGATCCACGAGAGAAAGTGCGGCAAATATGCGAGCGTTTGAATCGTGCGCTTGTAGAACATGCTGCGGATTTCATTAAGCAGCAGCGCAAGGATGATAGGACCGGGGAAGCCCCATATGAGCTTATATAAGCTGATGATGATTGTATTGCGGAATACCAGGAAAAACTGGGGATCGTTCATCATTTTTCGAAAATGCTCCAAACCGACCCATTCGCTCGCGCTGAAGCCGGCAAAAATGCTGAAATCCTTGAATGCTATGACGATGCCCCACATTGGTAAATATTTAAACAAGATGAAATACAGAATGCCCGGAACCATGATCAAGTACAAATCCCAATATTGTCTGAAATTCGAGAGGCGACGGCCTTTCGTCAACAAGCCAGAAGCCGTGCCGGGAGTCCGGGGAACGGTAAGTCCTTCATGCTGTGCCACGGTTCATTCCTCCTTTCGGTTTTCTTATACGCCCAGGGACGAAGCGATTTCGCCCAGCCAGGCTCCCTGTTGGGTCAGTAGCCTCTGCAGCTGCCGGATATCCACCTCGCGGGAGGTGCCTCCTGTGGAGGTGCAAAGCGCTGCGGCGGTACCCGCCGCCTGTCCCATGGCGAAGCAGTTCGGCATGACCCGCAGCGAGCCTTGAACGACCCGGTCGGCGGATGCCGCCCGACCCGCTACCCACACGTTGTCGAGTCCCTGCGGCAGCAGCGATCGGTAGGGCACACCGTGCGACTCGCCGTCCGGTAGATGGCGGATCTGCATCTGTTCCTTGCTTGTCGCCATATGAATGTCGATAAAGTAAGCATTCCTCGCAATATCGTCCTCGAAGCTTCGCATGGATGTGAAATCCTCTTGCACGAGCATGTAATCGCCGACGATTCTTCGGGTTTCCCTAATGCCGATTTGCTCACCCGTGCTGACGACGTGGGCGTTCTCAAAGCCTGGAACATACTTGCGCAAGAATTTCACTTGGATCTCGACGAGCTTTCTGCCTTCGATAGCCGCTTTCGTCAAATCCTCCGCCCTCGTGCCGTCGATGCCGAACACATGGCCGAAATTGACGCCGACCAAATAATCGGATACCCAAGCGAAGCCGGACACTTCCTTTCGCCCCGGGGGCAAATCGCCGTTATGCTGGGCCAGCATGACGGCCTTGGGAATTTGATCGTTATCGCCGCTTTCCTGCATATACTGCCGGAACCGTCCGCGATCCACGTTCGTGAGCAGGTAACACATCGTGCCGGGCTGCAGTTCTCCGGCATCTCCTCCCTTCTGGAAGGGGGCGCCACCCAGGGCCGCGATATCCGCATCTCCCGTCGCATCCACGATATAACGGGTTTGGATGATCGACCTCCCCGACTTATTCAGAACAACGAGCCCTTCGATACCGCTTCGGTCCGGCTTCATGATGACCTGTCCGATAAAGGTATGGAATAATACCCTCGCGCCGCTTTCCAGTACCGCGTCATCGTATACGCGCTTAAGCACCTCGGCATCGATCGGCACCCAATCGAGCTGCTCAGCGTAGTCTTGCCGGAATTCCGGCCGGCAGCTCGCTTTCATGCGTTCGAGCAGCTCCAGTCCGATTCCGCGGATAACGGGTTTGATGTGATCTGTGAACGGGCAGAAGGCAGGAACGAGCGATACCGTGCCCATGCCCCCAAGGAAACCTCTTTGCTCTACCAGAAGCACCTTCGCGCCGTTTCTTGCAGCGGCGATAGCGGCGGCTATGCCTGTCGGCCCCCCGCCGACAACGGTAACATCCACTTCATGGATGACCGGCAGCTCCTCCGACGGCAGCATGATTGTTTTCTTCGATGTCATGTGCTCTCCTCCGTGACACTTTCTACTACTTCCTGGGACTGACAATCATCCCGGGTTCTATGTTCATTGTAAAGGGTGTCGTTCGGCTTGATTAGCCCACGGCGATGACATCTTCTGTTCGGATCGTGACCTTGTGAAAGGGTTGGGGGCAAAAAAGGAGCGACGCGGGATGGGTTCCCACGTCACTCCTTATCGCCGGGCTCATCTGTAATTGAGCAGCGAGTAGATGATTCTGGCTGCCTGTGCACGGGTACTGAAGCCCTTCGGATCGAATCGGTCTGCCTCCATACCGTTAACGATTCCAGCCAGCTGCATCTGTTCGACCGCTTCCCGGGCGTAGCCGGAAATTTCCGTTTGATCGGAGAACCCGGCCGCTGCTTGATATTCGCCTTTCAGTGAAAGGCCGACCTGTTGTGCGGCACGATACGCAAGCACTGACATGTCTTCTCGGTTGATCGGCTTATTCACTCCAAAGGTGCCGTCCTCATAGCCGCGGACGATTCCGAGCCGGATCGCGCTGGATACGGCCCCTGTATACCACTCGCCGTCTTCGACATCGCTCAAACCTGGAACAGTGGATCGTTCGACGAGCTCGAGCGCTTCCAGAAGCATCTGCACGAATTCGGCTCGGGTTACGAGCCGGTTGGGCTCGAATGAATGGACTGAGGTTCCGGAGACCACGTTTCTTGCTGCGAGGAATTCGACCTCGGCTCTCGCCCATTCCGCCTGAGCGAGATCATCGAACGTGACGACCTCCGGCCATGCAGCATAACGGCTGAAATGATCGGTAAAGAAAGTGACCTTTTCCTGCGTATAAGCGCTGTTTTTCACAGGTACCGTCCCGCCGCTGTCAGGAAGATAAAATACGGTTACGTGATGCGGCATTTCCTCCTCGAACAGCTTGTAATCCATCGTAACCTCAACCGCCTTGCTTCCGTTAAACCGGCTTACCGGACGGCCGTCCACTAAGACGCCGAACTGAAGCACCGGACGGCTGCCGACTTTTGCCGCGATCTCCGGGGAGAGGCTGGAGGATGGTACCGCCGCTAAGGTAAATTCAACGGTTCGCGAGGCCACGCCTACCGCTTCTTTGAGCGCATCCGGCTTAAAAGCTATAGTGGCGAGAGAGGTTTTCAAGGCAAGCCTGTCGATGCCCTCCGTTTTAGCCAAATCAAGCGTTGAAGCCGGGAGCTTCACCACATAGCCAATAGGGGCTTCCGCAGCCGGGATGTTGAAAGTCACGGTTTTTGCGGCGTCCGCATTCGAACTCACACCCTTGGACACGTTACTAATCGCGGCTTTGACTGCGGCCTCCGTCACCTCTGCGATAGCCTGCCCGTCTTGAAGACTGATGCTCACAGCATCAATCTCCTGTCGTATTGGCGTTGTACTTCCGGGTACTTGAGGCTGAGCATTACCGGTCTCCGTGAGCGGACTCTCCTCACCGGAGCTATCATTGCCCGGGTCGCCGTTTCCCGGATGGTCGTTACCGGTATGACCGCTTCCAGGCGAATCCGAAGCCTTCGGGGTACCGGCTACAGTGACTCCAGCCGAGGCATTGCCATGGCTATCCACTGTCATGAGCCGGTAAGTGTACATGGTCCCGTTGCTGAGCCCGGTTAGTACGGCCTGCTGCACTCCTGCGTTAATGTATACCGCGTCCATTACCGTATCCCCCGCTCCTGTGATTTGAACTTGAGCCAAATCCGCATCGCTAGGGTCCGTCCATCGGAACAGCAACTGCCCGTCTCCTTGCAGCACAGCGACGTTCGAAACTTCCCCCGGTGCCGAAACGTCCTCGAAGCCCACTTCAATTTCCATCAGCCGGGCGATCTGATCGTTAGGATTGACCGGAGTACCTTGCCATGAAGGCTTCGTGATAAGCAATCGGACGGACGACGTTTGTACCTGATCGAAGACCAGATCATTATATTGGCCGTAGAATCCATCCTTATCGTTATCCGTCACCGTTGCCAGCGTCCGCCAGCCGGTATCGGTCAATGCCTCAACGCTAAAGTCGCGAATGTGCCATTTCTCGCCGCTGGCCGCCCCGCTCCACAGCTTTAACCGGTTAATCGTTTGCGGAACCGTCCAATCGATTCGCAGCCAATGCTCGCCTCCGGCACCTTGAGATAACCAGCGTGTCGCCAGGTTCCCGTCGACCGCATTTTCCTTCCCGTTCGTACCAGTCGTGGAATCAACGCTGAGCTGTCCCAGCTGGGCTGCATTACGTACGACAACCGGTCCGAATACCTCGGAAGGCCGGGAAACCCCTCCCGTATTTTTGGCCTTGAGCCGGTAATAGTAGGGAACCCCGCTGTTGGCCGAGGTATCCTTATAAGGTCTGTCGCCCTCCTTCAGATTCGCTCCAACCACCGTCCAAGGACCGTTCGCCGTCTCCGCTCTCTCCAAACCGTAGGTTTCCGCCCATTTCAGCGGCTTCCACGAAATCGAAGAAACCGATTGAATCGGCAGCAGCTCCGGTTGATCCGGCACAGGAGGCGCAGAAGAGGCGATGACCGGTCCTACCGTGTTGGAGGGTGCCGATAGTCCGGCCGCATTTTTCGCTTTCACCCGATAGTAATAGGTGCCTCCCTCTATGGCAGTTGTGTCCTTGAAGGGCACAAACGGCATATCACTGTCCGGCACATCGACGCCTATCGTCGACCAAGGGCCGTTCGGGTCCCCCGCCCTTTCGAAATCATAGGACTCTGCGCCGGCCGAGCCTCTCCAATACATCCCCATAACCGACTCGATGGGCAGAAGCGTCGGCGGGTCCGGTATCGTTCTTGCCGGAACCGGAAGCCCGCGAATTTCATAGGCTTTGTTGCGAATCAGCTGCATCACCGCCGTTTCGTCGTACGAACTTCCGGAAGGGAAGCCCGGCCAACGGTAGTCACCTTCCTTATTGTAGAATCCTCCGTCCTTGTTATGGAATTTCAACGTCCATAATAGTGCCCCGGATGTGCCGTTGGAAATGACTTTATCCACCAGTGCGGACATATTCGCCGTGCTGGTATGGCCGAATTCGCCGACAACCAGCACCTTTTTGCCTAAACTCATGTTACGGTCGGCTACGTTACGCAGCGCATAATTGGTGCCGCCGCTTTCATAATAGTGGTTGGACACAATGTCCACATTCGGATCGTTTATCGCCGCTGCACTCAGGCCGTACCGCCCGTCCATGACCAGATGATTCGGATCGATGCTTTTGAAATAAGCGCTCATTTCGGCGGTCCATGCATCCGTGGTATATAGCTCGTTCCCCGTCTCCCATGCCAAAATGGCTTTATCGTCCTTGTATTTCACCCCGGTGAACGTATTCGTCCGGTTCAGCACATAGCTGACCAAATGCTTGTAATCTTCCTTTAATTCCGGGTCCGTATAAAATTGCTCCGGAGCCTTGCCCCGAAAAGCGGCGAATTGCTTGATGCCTCCGACGTGATCCCATGTGTCGATGAAAGGGATGATCACCCGGATGCCATATTGATTGGCCAATTTTAGAATGTGATCGAGATCCTTAAAAAAATCTTCGTCATAATCACGAAGTCCGTTAATATGGCTCTTCTCTTGTCCGTTAGCTGTTCCGCCTTTGATCGTAAAGGTGTACAGCCGAACTACAGTTCCGCCCATCTGCTGCAGCGACTTGAAAACATCCTCCTGCTCCCAAGGGTCAGCGCGATGCCAGCTCGGGGCCGGAATATAGGTCAAATTCGAGCCGTTAAGCGAAATAAACCGAAACTCATTCGCGCCCTCCATCAATTTATCCCCGCTGCGGGTAATAAAACTCGTGATCCCCGGCGTAGGAACAGGTGCCGCCTCACTTGGCGTGCCGGTCACAAGCTGCCCCGCCGACACATTGCCCTCCATATCCACCGTCTGCAGCCGGAAGGAGTAGGTCGTTCCGTTCGTAAGTCCTGGCAGGAGCCGGATTTGTACACCTTTACTGACATATACCGCTTCCATTACCGAATTCTCTTGCGTGATTTTGATTTGGCCCAAGTCCATGTCGTTAGGGTCCGTCCATTTCAACGTCAGCTGCCCGTTCCCCACGATGACCTCAGGGCTGCCCACCTCTCCTGGCGGTATCGTGTCCGTACCTTCCTGAGCAATGGCATAAACCTCGATTTCCGCGAGACGAGCCACTTTATCGTCGGTTGCGTTGAAGCCACCCCAGCTCGGCTTGGTAATATGCAGTCGCAACCGGGATGCGGCAATGGGGTCAAACGTCAAATCGTTGTATTCTCCCGCATTGTTATCCTTGTCGTTATCGGTCACTGTCGCAAGCGTCACCCAAGCGTTCCCGTTCCAGTAGTCCAGCGTAAAGTCGCGAATATGCCAATTGTGCGAGCCGGTGCCTACATTGCCGCTCCATACCTTGACCTGCTTAATGGTTTGCACATGCTCCCAGGTCATTTCGAAGAAATGGTCATAGGTGGAGTTGCCCGACACCCAGCGTGTCGTTTGGTTGCCATCCACGGCATTGAACACCGTATTCGAGCCTGTCACCGAATCGGCGTTCAGCATCGCTTGGCCTGCCACATTGACTCCAGGCAGCGACCCGTCTGCAGCCTTCGGCGTACCGGTGACGACCAGACCGACGGACGTATTGCCTGCCGTATCGACTGTTTGTATCCGGAACGAATGGGGCGTCCCGTTCGTAAGGCCCGTCCAGGTTGCGGACTGTATTCCTTTATCCGTATAGACGGCGTCCGATACCGTGTCTTCCCGTGTGATTTTAATTTGGTTTAAGTCCGGAGCGGTCGGATCTGTCCAAGTCAATGTGAGCTGCCCATCACCGGCGATAACCGCCGTATCGGTCACTTCGCCCGGCGGTGTCACATCTGCATCGGGGAGCGCATACACTTCGATCTCCGCGAGACGGGCTATTTTATCATCGGACAAATTGAATCCCCCCCAGCTCGGCTTCGTAATGTGCAGCCTCAGCTTGGATGCGGTAATCGGAGCAAATTGGAAATCGTTATATTTTCCTGCGTTATTGTCTTTGTCATTATCAATGACAGATGCAATCGTCACCCAAGTGCTGCCGTCCCAATAATCCAAAGTAAAGTCCCGCAGGTGCCAGTTATTCGCGCCTGTCCCGATATTACCGCTCCACACCTTGACTTGATTGATTCGTTTGGCGCCCGGCCAAGTCATTTCAAACGTATGGACATACGTCGTGCTTCCGGATACCCAGCGGGTTGTCTTATTTCCATCCACTGCATTGGCAGCGCCGTTCGCTCCTGTAACCGAGTCCACACTCAGTACCGCTTGTGCGGAAATATTGCTTGTTTCCCCCGCTAAAGCTTTGGTGATATCGAGGGGAACCACACTCCCGATTAGGATGCAAACCATCAGAATTGAAATCCATTTGCGCAGCATCTTTCATCCTCCCTTGCCTTTTTTACAACATTTGTAAGCGGTCACATAATACTTGTCGTTTACAGAGCCTCCCTTTCTTTTTTGTTTTGATTATAGAGGGCTAACGATGGTTTGGTAAGGTCACGGCGGTGACATGTTTTGTTCCGATCATGACAAGATTAAGTTATTTTAATAAGAGTGTGAGGCATTTATAAGTTAAGTTTCTCCAATAAAAAAATGGCTTCCTACTGCCGGGTCCTCCACTCTAGAGGATAAGAGCGGTCAACCCGGTAATATCAAAGCCAATGCTTCACATGGTATATCATTTTTGGGAATACTCATACAAGGTAAACCCGGAATACTTCACCCAGAACCCGTCTTTCAGGCGCTGCTGGTATTGCAGCTCGATACCAAAGGAGAAGTCCGCACCCGGCCCAATGCCGGCTTGACCTATGGGGATGACTTGGCGAACCGGCCGCCACTTACAAACGGGCTTTACGAATCGCCTCCATCGCACGCTCCATGCCTTCTCCGCAATCGACGGATGTCTGAATTTCATCGTAATGCTGCCGCATAAAGTCGTTAAACAAAGATAAAAGCACCGCCGCCTCCCGTTGGGTGATCCCAAAAGCTTCCTCTAGGCTAATGTTCTCATAGCCCTCTTGAAGCCTTCTCATATCATAGACCGGTTCATTCAGCGCATGATAAAGGTGATACCGCAGCCCGTTGTGAACAAATTCCAGCATATACTGCCGCCGGTTCAAGTTCAGCTTGGTTGTGTTGGTGATTTGGAGTTTTTCGTTTCTATCGTTCGCTTTCATATAGGCGGACCATTGGCGATTAATTTTGTCCAGATACACAAGGGGACTCTCCTCACGAGGGATTTCTATGATTTTATGAGTGTTTCCTATATAATGGGGAGATAATCCTAACATGGGATGTGAACTTATGTTTTTGTTTCTAATTGGCCTGTTTATTCTGCCCCCATATTGATCACGCCGTTCAAAGATTAAGGGGGCGAAACTACTTAGAGGGCTTTATCTCTATAGCGGCAGTTGGGATGTTAACCCTCCTTCTTCATAAATTTCGAATCGGGTTTACCTTCCTGCGTACCACTAGAGAGCGTAAGTACCCGACTGCTTTCATTATATGCGCCGCCTTAATTTGCACAGGGCAAGCACTCGGGCCGTTCTTGGCCTTCACATCGCAATGGATCATTGTCCTTGAGGCCTTTTTCTTATTGGTGCTGCTGTTCTTTCTACAATCGTCCTACCGAAAGGAAATGGAGGATTAAACCTCCAGTTCCTCCATAGAGAATAAGCTATTTAAAAAGAGATTCTCTTCCTCCAGACGGATGCGGCAGGAAGAGTCTCTTTCGATCACACATAGTACGGACTCCACCCGTGCCCCGGCCGCCCTTAGCTCTTGAGCGCTCAGGACGATTTGTCCTCCCGTGGTGACGACATCCTCGATGATGCACACGTTCTTCCCCTGAATCGGTACGCCTTCAGCCAGCTTCGCCGTGCCATACGCCTTCGCCTTCTTCCTTACAAAAACCACAGGAAGTCCGGTCCGCAGGGATAAGGCCGTAGCCAGTGGAATGCCCCCCATTTCGATGCCGGCGAGAATTTCGGTCGTTTCCGGGATGAGCTTTGCTAGCTGTTCAGCGATTTCGGCCAGCAGTTGAGGGTCGGATTCGAGCAAGTATTTGTCAAAATACTGATGTGACAGCTGCCCCGAACGCAGCTGGAACGTCCCGGTTACACGTGCGGTTGTGTAAATTGCCTTTGCCAATTGCTGTTGATTCATACGAAAATCACTCCTTTTGTCAGATCACCTGCCTGTATGGTATCAGCAAAGGAATGATGTCGATATGTGGCTGCAGCCAAAAAGAAGCAGCTGTCTTTTGTCGATTTAGCTAAAGGAGCTTATTTACCTTCAAGAGACGGTGGATTTTGAGCCCTATGTGCAGCAGCAGCCGCTGTTCGGCATCATGAACACCGCAATCGGTGAGCTGCTCTATTTTTTGCAGGCGATATTTCACAGTGTTGACATGAACGTATAGCTGATCCGCCGTATCTGAAACGGAGCCGTTATTGGCAAAATAGCTTTCCAGCGTCGCAACCAGGCTTGCATCATGAAGCTCGTCATACGCTGCAAGCCTGCCTACCGTATCCGCATACAGGCTCTTCAGCTCTGTGTCGTACTTATCATCGAGCGATCCCAGTATACGATAAACGCCAAGCTCCTCGTATGGAACACAGCCGTCCTTCTCTATCGGCTTCCCGAGCTGAAGCGCCTTCCTTGATTCCATATAGCTGCTATGAATACCTTCAATACCCCGATGGAGCCTGCCGATACCGACAGTAATCTCGCTGCCGTCAAGCTCGGAGTGAAGCCGCTGTCTTAATGCCGCTCCCAGTTGAGTAAGCTTTCGTTCGTCACCGAGCGGCTGCGGACAAATCAGCACCAGCTCTCCATTCAGCATGGTCGCCATTACCTTCAACCCCAAGTCGTCGAAGAAAAAGTTTACACACTGAAGCAGTCTTCTCTTTACTGAGAGATCCCCATATGTATCGTACTCCCTGCCGTTCACATGGACCGCGGCACTCATCACTTGGTGGTTTCCCGTCACATCCCATCCGTACCGCAGCGCCTGTCCCACTGCAGTTGTGGTATCCGAGGTTCTGCCTAGAAGGATATCGTGTATAAACGGATCCTTATAGGTCTGTTCCACATCGGCCTTCGTAAGTGCCTTGACGAACTCCAAGGCGAGCAGCACCATGGAACGCTCCAATACCAGTACATCCTCTTCTATGAACTCCCTATGGAGCTGCCAGCAGGTGATATCTCCGAGCAGCTCGTCGTTTAGCACAATCGGTGCAACAAGGCAAGAAGTCAGCGCCTGATTGAGCCTCCGCTCCATCCGAAGAGGACGGTTGGCCGCCTTTAGCTCCCGCTTCTGACCGTGCTGCAGAGCATCCACAGTGTACTCCCTGTTTCGAACCATTTCAGGGAGCTCCGAATTGACCGTAATAGGATTGTGCGTCATCTGCTCCATGGCATCGACGATGGCGGCGGTCCCTTGCCCACGCATGGCCAGCTCCGTCATCCATTGAAAGAACGAGTCCAATTGCTCCTTTCCGAGCGTCCGCCGGTTCAGAATTCGCTCCATGAGCGGGGTCATGATGTCCAGATAAGCGACCTCGTTATCGATCTCTATCACGGGCAGACCGAGCCGATCCCCTTCGTTAAGGATCGTGGGAGGAATCTCCTGTACATATTGTGCCGTCTTAATGGCTAAAGCTGCGCAGCCTGCCTCCTTCAGCTGCTGCACCAACTGACCGATAGCCTGCTCATCATCCTTAATCGGATACAAGCTGGTTAGCAGCAGTACGCCGCCTTTAAGCCATCGAATGACATCAGGGACTTCCATAACCGTGATGGAGTCAATGCTCCGGTCAAGCCCCTTCTCTCCGGCAGCCAGCCGGCAGCGGGAGAGCCCCCCGATCCTTAATGCTTCTCTAACGGTAATTCCCACGATATGTCCACCTTCGTTTGCACTTTCTAGTAACCGGTTCCTACTAAAATAGTAAACTAGAGAAGCTATGATCTCAACGTAAAAAAAAATCAAAAGTCACCGGAATATGTGACTCTTCAGTCCAGGTCTTTACATCCATAATGTTTTCCATTACGATGAGGATGACTTCAATGATAATGAAACGCTTGCCCCTTCGGCTGCGAAAGGGAAGCATTTGCAAAAGGGGACTTCTTATCATGACAAGCGCCTTCCTCGAGCCCATGAGCATGCCGGACCCGACGTTCCCCGTCAAGGTAAATTACTGTAAATCTCATGAATACGGCGCCACGTTATTTCCAAACCATTGGCACAAACATATCGAGCTGCTTTATGTCGTTTACGGGCAAGCGATATTCGAGTGCAACGGCGTGCCGATTCCGGTAGGTCCCGGCTCACTCGTCTATGTGAACGGCAACGACCTGCATACCGGCATATGCACGTCTGACGATTTGTTTTATTATGCTCTGATCTTCGATCCGGCCGTACTGCAAAGCTCCTCCGTCGATGCGATCGAAACCAAATATATGCTTCCCCTTCTGCATAACGGGGTTGTGTTTCCTAACCAAGTGGATCAAGCGGAGCCGCTGACCGCCCGATTTCTTTCCATTGTCAAAGAATTAAAGGAACGGGAACCGGGGTATGAAATGGCGGTCAAATCGGACCTGTATCGCATGCTTACGGAAATGCTGAGAAGCAGCACAGGACAGATGATGACTGTAAAAAATAGGCAAAATCGCATGCGTCAGCTTGAGCGGCTGACCCCCGTTCTTAGTTATATCGAAGAGCACTACCACGAAGAGCTTTCAGTTGAGCTTCTCTCTGAGCAAGCCGGCTTAAGCCGCTTTCACTTCAGCCGTCTCTTTAAGCAGCTGACGGACAAGAGCGTGACCGCCTATGTGAATGATATTCGCATCCGTCAGGCAGATTATTTGCTGCGCAACACACAGCAAACGGTCTCCGATATTGCGCTTGCTGTCGGGTATCGGGACATTTATTACTTTAGCCGCATGTACAAAAAATGCCGAGGTATCCCTCCCTCCGAGGTGCGGGACTAGACAAAAAGGCAGTTTCTCCAAACCGGCCGACGGCCGGAGAGAAACTGCCCTATTTTTATACCAAGTTAAGCTCTGAAGGTCTTTAAGAATTGTACCGCTTTCGAAATATCCGCCTCGGGATTGGTACCCACCTCGCGCTCGATCGTCAAATATCCGCCGTAGCCGATATCCTTCAGCGCCTGCAAATAACGCGGCCAGTCCACGCCGCCCTCACCAAGCGGCACCTCACGGAACGCATCGCCGTCCGCAGCCATGTCCGCAAGCTTCTCATGATCGATTGCGCCGTAAATGTCGCGAGGATCCACCTCGCGCAGACGGATACCGTCTTTCGCATGCGTATGCACAATGTAATCACGCAGCGTGTGTACACCTTGAACCGGGTCGTCGCCTGTTACCATGACCATATTCGCGGGGTCGAAGTTAACCGCCATCCCCTTGGAGCTGATTCCGTCAAGGAACTTCTTCAAATGCTGAGCCGTCTCCGGTCCGGTTTCGATGGCGAAGTAGGCATTCATGCCGGCCGCGTAATCGCTAAGCTCGGCACAAGCCTTGTGCATTGCCGCATAGATCGGGCTGTTCTCATCGTCGGGAACGATACCGATATGCGTAGTAACCACTTGGGTGCCCAGCTCTACGGCAAGGTCGAGGATTCGCTTCGATTTCTCAATCTTGACCGGATTTGCATTCGCATCCTGAAAGCCGTGACCGCCAAGGTCGCCTACGAGTGCGGAGATTTCCAAGCCGAGAGAAGCAATGTACGATTTCCATTCTCGCCTAGCCTCGGTTGACAAGGCTTCCGGAGCGAATTCGCCGGACACCGCATAAATTTGCACTCCGTCCGCTCCTACCGCCTTGGCCTTTTGCAGCCCTTCCCTTACGCCGACACGAAAGCTGTCAACGATGACGCCGATCTTATTGTTCATGGAAGCTCCCTCCATACGGTTTGAATGTAGTTCAAGCCGAGGCGTACCCCCAGCTTGCAGGGCTCGATGCCTTCGAATTCCAGTGAAACGTAGCCGTCGTACCCCGAGCCTTTGATCGTTCCCAGCACCTTCCGCATGTTGATGTCACCCTGCCCCACAATGGCACCCCGGAGATATCGCCCGTTGATGGAACGGAACCAGCCTTCGTTAAGCGTGCTGTCCTCCGGCCGGATATAGAAGTCTTTTATATGTACCATGGAAGCATACGAAATGTTATTGGAGACGGCAATGACGGGGTCTTCATCCGCACAGAGGAAGTTTCCTACATCAAGCGTCGTCTTGAAGTTGGGACGATCGGTAGCCAGGATCAGCGCTTGAACACGCTCGCTGGCTTGAATGAACCTTCCGTGGTTCTCAACACTGGTTGTAATGCCCTTGTCCGCCGCATAATCCGCGATGCGGCGGCACGCCTCCGCCAGCCTCGGGAGCTGCTCGGAGAAATGCCGGAACGAGGTATCCTGGGCGCTGGCCACATCATGACGCATCAGCTTGACCCCAAGCTTAGCCGCAACGTCGACCTCACGCATGACGCGTTCGATCTCCTGCTCCAGCTCCGCCCCGCTTTTATCCGCGAAATTGGCTCCAATGGCATAATTGGAGATTTCCAATCCTTTGGAGGCCGCTCTTTCCTTGATCGCTTCAATCAAAGAATCGTTGTCTATCAAGGTAAAACCCAGTGGAACGATCTCCACATGCTGACCGCCGATTTCAGCTATATAGTCTATAACGTCCAGCACATCCATCTCGCCGGATCGAATCGCCTGATATAAGCTGTAGGTGCTGACGCCGAGCTTCATAGACGCACCTCCTGGCCTTGCGCTGCCGAATCATAGATGCCTCGAAGGATGCGCATGATCTCCACGCCGTCCGCAACTGGACTTAGCGGCTGCTTGTTATTGCGCACGCATTCAACGAAGTGGTTGATCTCGTTCTGGAAGGCCGATTCGAAATGGAAGCCGGGATGGTTGACTTGCGGCGTCATATTCATAATCGTGTTATGCTTCTCGGTAACGATGACCACGGCCGGGTCGATTTCGAAGCCGCCCTGCGTTCCGTAGAGGCGGGACATCATCGAATCCTCTTTGGCATGAAGCGTAAAGCTTACGTCTACCTGCAAGGAGGCACCATTGTCAAAGCGGATCAGCGCATTCGCCATATCCTCAACGGTATTGTGGGTCGGATCGTAATCGGCAGCTTTATAGAAGTTAAGATTCCGAATGGACGAACGGTTCCCAAGCTTCCGGTACGTGTTGCCGCTAACCGATACCGGCTTCGGCTTGCCCATCAAATACCAGATCAGGTCGATCATGTGGACCCCGATATCGATCAAAGGACCGCCGCCGGAGCGTTCAATATCCGCGAACCAGCCGCCCGGATTGCCGAGACGGCGCAGCGCCGAAGCCTTCGCGTAGTAAAGCTCGCCGAATTCGCCCTGCTCCGCCAGCTCGCGCAGAAGCTGGGCATTGGCGTCGTAACGGCGAACGAAACCGATCTGCAGAAGCTTGCCCGTACACTCTACGGCATCCTGCATACGCAGCGCCTCCTCGACCGTCATGGCAGGCGGCTTCTCTACAAGCACATGCTTACCGGCTTCCAACGCCGCAATGCTGATCTCCGCATGCGTGTTGTTCCAGGTACAGATACTGACAGCATCCACCTTCGGATCAGCCAGCAGCTCGTGATAGTCGGTATATGCCTTTTCTGCTTTGTATTCCTCTGCCTTGGCGCGTGCCCGCTCCCCGTTCAGGTCGCAAACGGCGTAGAGACGGACATGGGGATTACGTTGATACGACTTCAAATGATGCGTTGAAATGGATCCAACACCGATTACTGCCACGTTCAGTTGACTCATGTAGCTCCAGCTCCTTCACAATTGAGGGTGATCCTGTACTCTACCTGTATTATAAAGTTCCAGGCGGCTCATCCCCATGAAGCGGTATGCTATTCATTTGTACAAATGTGCGATTTTTCATTCACGTGCGATAGATTGAAAGCGCAGCCACCATTCATTGATTAGCAAAAAACACCTCACCTGCAGAACACACATAATCATTTTATGTTTGTCATCCTTGACGATAGTCCGAAAAAAAGCGCCCTCAGGGGACGCCTTTAATGCCAGCTAGTACCGGATTACCACCCCCAGCGCTTGGGAAACATCCTGACGAAGCGATGCATACGCCTCCGTTGCCTCGGAAAGCGCAATTTCATGCGTTACCATCGGACTCATGACCAGCCTCCCGTTCTCCACGTTGCGGACAAATTCTTCCATGTTCCGTCCTTCCGTCCAGCGCACATACGATTGGGGATAATCGTGTCCCTCCTCCTCGTAGCTGCGGTCATAGCGTCCCGGGCCCGCTCCACGGGCGATGACGAAATCGGCCTCCTTCGCAAAGAACAGATCCCGCGAAAACCGAATGGGAATGTTTCCGATCAGCGCGAACGTGCCCCGGAAAGCCAGATGCTGCATGCATGCTTCGATGATGGAAGAGTTCGAGGTTTGAGCACACAGCGCAATGCTGTCAAAGCCATGTTTCCCTGTGAAACGGTCAATCTGATCCGCCAGTTCTGGATCGGAGGCGTTATGCACCTCCGCGATGCCGCATTCCGCTGCCAGCCGCAGACGCTCCTGCTTCATATCGGTAGCAAACACGCGATAGTTGGCCCGATCAGCCAGCTGCGATATGAGCAGGCCTAACACTCCGAGCCCTGCCACCCACACGGTTTCCCCGAACTGCCTGGACAACCTCCGGACGCTGTGGACAGCTACCGAGCCAAGACCTACGAACGACGTAAGCTTCAGACTCTCCGGCCCGCTGAGCTTGGCGCAAAGCATTTCCGGTACCGATAAATACTCCGCGTGATATACATAAGGTCCGCCGTAACAGGCGACACAATCACCGGGAACAAGCCCGGTGACCTCTTCGCCCACCTCCTCCACTACCCCCGATGCACTGTAGCCAAGAGCAAAACCGTCAGGTATATTCGGATTGCCGATGAGACCGAGCTCCGTACCCGGACTGATCGACGAATATAACACTCGCACCAGAACTCGCTTGGGATGTTCTTTTACCGAAGGAACCGGCTTCACCTCAAGCGCAACTCCCGCTCCGCTCTTCACGATTGTTTTCATGGAAATATGCACCTGTCTCCTCTTTTATTGTCTTGGCTTATAAGTGCCCTTAATGTACTCATAGGTCCTGTCATAAACTTCTCTTTGGACAGGGTTCTCGGATCGGGCGGCGCGCCACAGTGTTTTAACCTGCTGATAGAATGCACTGAAGGACTGCTGCATATAATGGTATTCCTTGCCTTTGTCCAGATAGGTATAATACCGGTTCCGCATCGCTTCATCGGTGAGCACGGCGTCCGACATTTCGATTTCCACACCCATTCCGTTCTCTAAAGCCGCTTTGGCAATCGAATCTACCCGGTCCGTACCGGCGTTGGAGTGAAACATGTAATTCGGCTGCATGAGCGCGGCGTCGAACCCGTTTTTCTTCCAATCCTCCCATCCTCTTGCAAAATAATACGGTATCCACTGAAACTTTGCGCCCTTGGAATGCACGTACTCACTTGTAGCCTGAAGCAATTCATCCTCCATATCACTGAGCTGCCTAGCCACAAATTCGTTGTACCAGTAGAAGGAGACCAACTGCAGATCACTGAAGCCCTTCGCATTCCAGCGCTTATACACCTCATCTATGTACCACTTCACTACCTTGAGACGGTTTTTGTAGGCCTCCGCTTCCCCTACCTCGGCTACCTTCAGGTTCTCGCTGACGCCGTCTCCGTCCACATCGCCGAAGTCGCTTTGATCAACCCGCGGATAAGGAATCGGAATCACTACCTTCGCCTCGTAATTTCGGTCAGGCAGGTCGGCCTTGGCTTCCTTGACCGCTTCGTTCAAGGCGCCAAGCTCGTAATCATCCCGGAACAGCCGATCCAGCAGCTTCTCAAAATGACCTTTATTCGTCGGTTTACCTGCTGTCGGACCATAATTGGCACCATCCGGAAGCGGAGCATAAGGCATAAAAAGAAACCCGTCGAACATAAAATCCTTGCGCTTCATGTCGGTATCCACATAGGAGACGTACGGCTTGAAATCGTCTTTGGTAAAAGAAATCCAATCCGCCGGCTGATACTGCCATTCACCGGTAAAAATCAAGACCTCATGCTTGATTCCGCCTGCTTGAGCGGAGCCCTGCAGCGGATAGCCGCTCTCCGGCTTCGGACCGCGAGGAGCAGGAATCAGCTGCTTGCCGGAGGCATCCTTCGTACCAATCACTTCAATTTCGTCGATGAACAGCCACGATTCAACAGGAAGATTCACCTTCACGTAGCGCGCTTGCGTATCCACGGACGATCTTTCATAGATTTGCTTCACAGGCCCTTTCTCGGTGCTTGGCAGCGAATTCTTCACCGTGCCTAATTCCTTCCAAGCCGTTCCGTTCACGGAAATGGAGTACGAATTCTCGTCGGGGAAGAAGATGCCCACAGGATTGTCTTGCAGAACGCTGACCCGAATTTCGTTCACGCTCGCCGTTTCGCCCAAATCGATAGTCACTTCCCTGCTGCCCTGCCACAATCGACCGACATAAGCCTTATCCGAGAAAACCGTCCCTCCGAAAACTCCGTCCGTCAGCTGCGCTCCCGTATCATCTCCGTGAACATCCTCTGTTTTACTGAAATGCAGATCTCTCGGATAGGGAGAAGTCAGCTGGTACGGCTTGCCTAGAGCCAAATTTTCTTGAACAGACTGCCCCTGCCCTGCTTCGGGCGCCGCGTTGGCTGCCGGAAGTATTCCTCCTGCCAAAGTTACGGCGATGAGACCTGCCATCCACTTGTTTTTTTTCATAAATCGTCAACCTCCATATAGGGAATGAATGCATCATTTAAAGCCCGTTAAGGTAATTCCTTGAATAAATTGACGTTGAACGAAAAAATACAAAACGATAATAGGTACCGTGAATAAAGTCGATGCCGCCATCAGCAGCCCCCAGGATACCTTGTACTCTCCTATAAAAGCCCGCAGCCCGACAGACAAGGTCCATTTGTCCGGATCGTTCAAATAAATCAAGGGCCCCAGAAAATCTCCCCAAGCATGCAGGAAGGTAAAGAGCGCTACAGTATAGAGCGCAGGCCTGGACAAGGGAAGAATGAGCTGCCAGTAGATGCGGAACTCGGAGGCACCGTCCATTTTGGCCGATTCCGTGAGCTCGTAGGGAATGCCCAAAAAAAACTGACGGAGCAGAAAAATATAAAATGCGGAACCGAAAAAGTTCGGCAGGATGAGCGGCCAGTAGGTGTCCAGCATTTCCATTTGATTGAACATGACGTATACCGGCACCATTGTAACTTGAAAAGGAAGGATCATCGTCGCCATCATGATGAAGAACAATGTATTTCTGCCCTTGAACGATATCCTTGAGAAGCCGTAGGCGACGAGCGGAGAGGATAGAAATTGGCCAGTCGCCGACAAAAGACAGATGAACAACGTGTTCCATGTATAACGAACGAAAGGAATTTGTCCGACCGCCGAGGCATAATTGGACCACTGTAGCGACTCGGGCCACCAGACCGTCGGAATGGCGAAGATTTCCTGCTCCGACTTCACGGAGGTCAGGAACAGCCAGACGAAGGGACCGAGAAACAACAGGCCGGTCAAGCCTAGAGATACATGCCGGAAGAGAATACCGCGCACCCGCCGGATCGGCATCATTTTTCACCTCCGTAGTACACCCAACGTGCGGATGAGCGGAAGATCAGCAGGGTCAAGCCCAGCACCACAACGAATAAGATCCATGCCATGCTGGAGGCATACCCCATGTTGAGAAAGGAAAACGCGCTCTGGTACAAATAGATGGCGTAAAACAGAAGGGAATTCTCCGGCCCCCCGACCGATTGTGAAGCCTCAGCGAATATAAGACCCTGTGTGAAAAATTGAAACGATCCGATGAGGCCCATGATCAGGAGAAACAGCGTTACCGGTGAAATGGCCGGCAGCGTTATATGCCGAAACTTGCGAAACGCACCGGCTCCGTCGATTTCTGCAGCTTCGTAATATACCTTCGGTACATCCTGTAGCGCCGCAAGATACATCACCGTCGTCGTACCGGTTCCCCAGAAGCCCATCAAAATAATGGCCGGCTTCGTCCAGAACGGGTCTACCAGCCAGTTCGGCTCGGGCAAGCCTAAGGAACCGAGCAGTTGATTAACAATGCCGTATTGCGCGTTAAGCAGCCACATCCAAAGCAGCGAGCCTGCAACGGCGGGAACCAGAGTAGGCAGAAAGTAGATCGTCCGGTAAAGAGACTGTCCTCGCACGCTCATGTTTAACAGCAGCGCCATGGCCAGAGCGAAGGCCAGATGGGGAACGAGACCCAGCACCGTAATGTAGACCGTATTATACAAGGACAGATAGAACTTCTCGTCGGCGAAGAGCTCCTGGTAATTTTTCATTCCGACCCATTTGGGAGATGAGAACAGATTGTATTCCGATAAGCTGTAGTAAAAGGACATGACGATAGGATACAGCTGGAAGATGAGAAAACCGGCAATCCAGGGGCTTATAAAAAGCATGCCCGTCACAAAGGCTCTTCTCTTTCTGCGACGGATGCCGACCGTGGGGGACGCAGCCGCCATAGCCATCAACCTCCGATTCACGGGAGTCATAGAGAGGCTCGGGTTCGGGCCTCTCGCACCCGGTCATTATTTTTTCGCCTTATCGGCGAGCGGCTGAATCTTGCTGACTACTTTATCCATCGCTTCCTTAGGGGATTGCTGCCCCTTCAGTGCCTTCTCCGTTTCCTCCGTCAACGACTGAAGGTACTCATTGATATAGACACTGTTCGGGAAGCCTTGCAATGTCCGGCTCTTGGCTCTGTCATAGAAACTCGTCATGACGCCCAGCTTCTCATTGTTACGCAGCCTCGGATCATCCAAAGCTTTGTATAGGCTCGGAATCGTCTTGGATTCAATGGAGAACTCCACTTGGGAGTCCTGTCCCATCAAGTACTTCATGAACTCCCACGCTTCGTCCTGGTTCTTCGCCTTTTTCGGAATGAACACGGCCCGTGGTCCGACCATACCGGAGCCCTTCAAATCAGGACGATCCGCCGGATACGGAAATGGAGCGATTCCAATCGGCCCATCCGGCTTCCGCTCCTCCGTGAAGTTGTACTCCCAGCCGATCATCATGCCGAGCTTTCCGGTTAACAGGGGATCGTTCGGGGTTCCCCTTTGGCCCATTCCGGAACGGAACTTTCCGATTTGATCGGCTCCGAACTCCTCGTAGAACTTGCGCTGGTAAGCGATAGCCTTGACATTAGCGTCCTGATTGGCCGTGATTTTACCGTTCGCATCCACCCAGGAGCCACCGAAAATTACAGGCCAGAATACATTATCAATCCATGGGTAATCCGGGATAAAGCCGATTTGCCCCATATTGCCGCTCGCGTCCTTCTTCGTCAGCTTCTTGGCCGTCTCGAACAGCTCCTCAAGCGTCTCCGGCGGCTTCGTTATGCCCGCTTCCTGAAATGCCCTCTTGTTATACATAAGCGTGCTTGCCATACTTACAGTAAACGGAAGTCCGTAATACTGGCCATTCACCTTCATTCTTTCGATCGCAGCAGGTAGAAACTCCGAGGTTTGGTAATTGTCCTTCTTGAAAAAATGCTCGAGGGAGAGAATAGCCCCGGCATCCGCCCAGGGACCGATGTTGTTCCAGTAGGTTAATGCGACATCCGGGGGATTTCCTCCGGAAATGGCGGTTAATTGCTTTGTAGCGTCTTGATTTCCAAGCACCTTCACATGTATTTTGTCCTGGCTTTTGTTAAATGCTTCTACACGAGCTTCGATAGGACCTGAATCTTTCTCTGTCCATACGTGCCAAAAGGTGATTTCCTTTTTCTCCCTCGAGGCTTCGGCAGCAGCCGGTTTGGCTCTAGTCTCCTGCCCCTCCACAGCCTTTGAATCCGAGGAACATCCTGCCAAAACGGAGAGCAGCGCCGTCATGATAGCCAAGGCGACCTTCCCCGTTTGGTTCCATGCCATCATCTCCATGAATCCATTTCCCCTTCCGCTGAAGTCGAGTGCCTTCACCGAGACTGACTAATGCTGTAACAGAAAAAAATCCCTCCTTTCGCTGTATAATATTACTATACAACAAAATGGAGGATTTATCCTCTTTTTATTTATTATTTGGAGAATATATTTTTTAATACAATTTATCGATCACTGCCTTAGCCGTTTTTTCAATAGCGGCCGCTGTCGTTTCGCTATGCTTTAGAGCGACCGCTGTCGAAAGAATGTCCAGCAGATGAATCTGCGCCAGTTTCGATGAGAATGCCCCGCCTTGCAAAGGAGTTTCCTTCGAAGCGGCCAGAAGAATCGCGTGCGCATACTGGGTGATAGGGGAGCGGGCATGGTTTGTTAAACAGATAATCGTCGCCCCATTGGCAGCGGCTAAGCTTATCGCGTCAACGAGATCCTTCGTGCTCCCCGAAGTCGATATGCCCACGACGACATCATCCGGTCCTGCCAGCGCGCAGCTCATAGCAATCAGGTGAGCATCGATCGCACTGTTCACTTGAAATCCAAGACGCATAAAGCGGTAATGTGCATCCAAAGCGGTAAATCCCGAAGAACCGACTCCGAAGAAATGGATTTTCTTTTTGGTCACCAGCGCATCAACCGCTTTTTCCAGCTCCTGATGCTGCAGCAACCCCATCGTATCCTTCAGCGCTTGTGTGTTGGTTGCCGTGATCTTCAGTGCAATGTCCGCGATGGTATCCCCTTTCTTGGGCAGACCGTGCACCTCCTCCACGCTGCTGGCCAAATCCTGCGCAACCGCAAGCTTGAATTCCTGAAAACCGCGAAATCCAAGCTTGCGGCAAAATCGCAGCACCGTCGTTTCGCCAGTGTCTGCCATCTCCGCCAGATCGGTGACGGAGCTGTACACGACCTTCTCCTTCTCCTGGAGAACGACATCGGCGACCTTCTTCTCCGTCTTGGTCAGGAAATTATAGTTGCTTTCGATCCAAAGAATAGCTTTGCTCCCCGTGGATTGTAAACTCATCAATATTCACCCCAAGCCTTTATGTTTAGTGAAGTTTAGCGGCGCTGATCACCATAGTGGTTGAGCTTATCGGCATCGATCCGGCATCCGAGTCCCGTCCGATCTTCGGGTAAGATTACCTCCCCCTCTGTGACGGGCCACTCCCCTTCCACTGGGTCGTCGGCCAGAAAGAATGGCCCGTTGAGATCCACCGGCTCCGCTATCTCCAGATACTTAAATAAATGCGCCGATGCGGTGAAACCCAGCTTGGACTCCGTCAGCCCCCCTCCAAGCAAGCCGAGTCCGGCTTCTCTTGCCAGCTCGCCGCACAGCTTCGCATTGCGCAGACCGCCCATCTTGGTCAGCTTAATCACCACCGTATCGCAAGCCTCGGTGCGAATCGCCTCCAGCAGGCCGGACGGCGACCAAATGCTCTCGTCCAGCGCGATAGGGATTGAAGTCTTGCCTCGCAGCTCCCGATGCGCAGTCAATTGACCTGCCTGCATCGGCTGTTCGAAGACGTCCACACCAATCCGCTCCATCTGTCTTGCCAGAGCTGCCGCTTGCTTCAAGGTATAGGCTTGATTCGCATCCACCCTAAAGAATAAGTCAGGTGCTTCCTGTTTCACAGCTTCAAGAATCTCCACGTCTCGAAGCTTATGTAAGCCGATTTTTACATCGACGCCCCGATAGCCTTGAGCCTTAGCTTCCCTTGCCTTTTGAGCCGCCTGCGCCGGGCTATCGGTAGATATTAAGTAAGACAGGTACAGCGGGCTTGCGGGAACGGACTGCCACAATGCTGCGAGGGGGAGCTGCCGGGATTGCGCAAGGAGGTCGTGAAGCGCCGTATCTACGGCAGCCCTTGCTATGGGATGTCCTGGATGCATGCTTCCTGCAAGCTCCTTGTCCATCAATCGGTGAAGGCGGTTTATGTCCTCTGCCCCCTGATCAAGCAGCCTCGGCTTCCAATAGCTTTCGATCGCCGCGATAACGGTTTCGGGCGTTTCATAGCTCCAGCGGGGACTGGGTCTGGCCTCCCCCCAGCCGGATATGCCGTTGCTCCCCGTGATGCGGACATAAATATGAGGTGCCCCTGACGCGGTCGAGCCGACGGATCCACCCGAAATCACGAAGTTTTGTTTCATTGGCAAACGAAGGGAAATTACGTCAATTGCAGAAATAGTAAGCATTCACGAGCCTCCTATGTGCTTTTCCTTTAAGTATACTACACAAGCTAGAGAGAATCTCCATCATATCATTATTTAAAGGGAGTTTTTCTCCTTTTTGTATTTACACAGCTTCTTAGCCGCTCTATAATGGATATATTATCCATAATTAACTGGAATAAAGGATAATAACTCCATTAATTAATGATGGTAAGTTAGAGAGGGGATGTTTCACTTGCACCGAACGGACACCTTGGAAAACGAGCAAGTCGACCCGTGTCGTCAGGCATTGCAATTTCACGCTTCGGCAGGGCGCACCCTATGAAGCGAATAACCGGCAGCTGGTTTGATTTTTATCACTGCAACCCCTACGAGGGTGATACTTGGAATGCCGCCACGCAGCAGTTCAGCGTTAATGATTGGGATGCCAAAATCGCCGAAATGGCTGAAGCTGGAATGGACACCTTAATTCTGCTGAGTGTCGCCCTGCACGGCAAGGCATTCTATCCTTCCGATGTCATGCCCCTGCGGTGGGATATGCTGTGCCCCGACCCGCTGGAGGCTGTTCTTACGGCGGGAGACCGGCTTGGCCTTTCCATTTATTTAGGGCTGGGCTTCTTCACTACACCGATTATGGGAAGCTTGTCCTTGGAAGGAGACCCATCTCCGATCGCCCGTGAGATGGCTAAGGAATTGGCGAGCCGATACGGCCGGCATACGTCCTTTGCAGGCTGGTATTTGCCAGTGGAAGCGGCGATTTACGGAGGCTATTTCCCAGAAAATTATATTTACTATGCTAATCAAATGTCCGATTTTCTGCGTGCATTAGGTCCGTCCAAGGTGCTCATTGCCCCTTATGGCACACGCTCGGTGAAGGGAGACAGCGCCTTCATCACGCAGCTGCGTTTCTTGGATGTCGATTATATTGCCTATCAGGATGAAATCGGAGTGAGCCGTACGACCTTCGAGGCGGTTCGCGAAACGTTCCTCCGGCTGCGCGAAGCCCATGATCTGGCCGATAAGCCCCTGTGGGCCGACATCGAGCTCTTCCGCTTCCAGGGGAAGGTGCTCTATCCTGGATCCGTAGAGCGCATCATCCGTCAGATCGAAGTAGTCTCACCGCTTGTGGACAAAACGCTTTGTTACCAATACCATGGTCTGATGAACAAGCCCGGAAGCAAGGCACATGCCGGACATGAGTCCTCTATCGAACTGTATCAAGGGTATATGGATTATGTGAGAAGCAAGGGACTGTTGTAGCAGTGCAATCCAGCGCTTGGAGCGTTTTACTCTGCATCCTGGCACTCCCTAGGTTTTCAAAAAAGGCTTGCCCCTAACAGGTACTATCCTACGTTAGGAGCAAGCCTTTTCCATTCAACGTTACATCGCCTGCCGAAATCCTGACATGAAACACTCCATCACTGAGCTGGCGATACCCGCCGTAGACGCCTTCAGTTCCCTCCATAATAGGATTCGTCCAGCATCATATAAGCTAAAACTCCTGCGAAGGTAGCTGCTTTACGGAACGTTGTGCTTACAGGAGAGCGATCCGCAGGAGCCTCCACTGCCGCAGCCGGAGTGAACAGGCCTGTTCCTTCCCGCTCCAGCCTCTCCTCCGCCCACTCTAGCCGTTTGCTAACGTATTCCTTGGCTCCGGGCAAATGAGGAAAACGCGATAAGGCCAAATCAATTTCCCAAACCTGAGTCCAATTCCGGCACCACCATGGGGCTTCGTTCCCTTCACCCGGACCTGCCTGCAGCTCGCGGAGTATGACTTTGGCTGCCTGGCCCGCTGTGCGCTCCCATTCCGCTTGAAGCGGCTCCGGCAGGATCCGCATCGCCGTGACGGCAAACCCGACGATAATCGCCTGATAGCTTACGCTATTGCCCATGCCTACACGTCCGTCCCACAGCTCCGTATAAGGCCACCAGCCCTGCTCATGCTGACCGAAGCGACTGATCAAATGCTCAAACACCGATACGGTTGCACGGCGATACTCCTCCTTCTGCGTTAACTCGAACGCCCTTGCAAGCGAATGGGCAGCATACATGTCGCCGTTCAGCACGTCATGCCCCAGGGCATTCGAGTTCTTGTAGAACGCTCCCGGATGCAGCGGCACTGCTTGCGTCAGCAAATACCGGGCGGAGCGAAGCAGGCTTTCCTTAGCCTCTCCTGAACCCGCGGTTCGGTGAACCCAATAAAGACTGTTCGCTACCGCTCCCACCTCCGCAAGATCCACCGTATCCGGTTCCCCCTTCTTCACGTAGAAGGGTTGACCGAAGGCACCGTCTGGAAGCTGTCTTCGGGCTACATCCTGTGCAAGCCGGCGGGCCACCACCAAACCGTCGCCTCCGTGCAAGACTTGATCCAGCACATAAAAAGCCGCCGCTTCCCCCGTGGTACAGCAGCTTGCTGCACGGGCCAGCTCCGTATCGTACAGGCTTAACGAACCATCCGGCATTTCTTCCAACAAACGATCAAAATAAGGCCGAAGCTTGTGTACAATCGAAGAAACGATCCTTTTCAACAAAATTACCTCCTACCCATGAAAGAATAACATTAACACTATATCATATATTGGAGGATATTTCCTCTTTATATTTCATTATTGGAGTTTCATTCCATCAAAGATTCTTGACATCCTGGCACGAGGGGGGCTAGGATTATTTTACATCTCATACATGGGGGGATAAGATGCGATTGGAGATTCCATGGCTTCGGCCGTTATCTTTTAAAAGAAAGCTGTTTCTGTATTCCATCGTTATCAGCCTTATCCCCGTTATTCTTGTCGGCAACTTTTCCTCACTAATTGCAGCTGACATGATTCAAACGGAGATTGATCGCAACCATCAGCTGATCCTCAAGGAAGTGGAAACGCAGGTGGACGCCTTCTGGTCCGCCATGGATAAGGCAAGCATCCAGCTTTCCAATCACCAGGTTCTGGAGCAATCCGTAACTGCAGGCCCTTCCGCCAAAACCTTCGACCTTATGCATGAAATGGTCGACGTCATCCAAAAGCAGCGCAGCGTTTCCACCGTACCCTACGATGTTTCCATCATCTTCCTTCAATATGGAAAAGTTTATCATACCAAGCTCGGCTTCATCGACTTGGCTGAATTCCCTTACCGCTCGGTAGTGGATCGCATTCCGCCTTACTTCCGATCCGAAATGTTCCCGCCGAACACGTACCCGGGCCAAGAGGAGCTTCTGTTTCTCCGACCTGTTCCCCTGTTCTCGGACTCCCGCGGCAACGGCATTCTGATGCTGCATATTCATAAAGATAAGCTGGAGTCGTTCGCCGCCCACGCCCCACTCGGAGGCGGTCGGAAGCTGTATGTATTCGATGAGAAGGGCACCGTCCTCATAAGCGGTGTAGGCACGGAAATCGGCAATCGGCAGGATCCTCTGTTTTCCGAGCTAAACAAGTGGAAGGAGAATCACGTCAACGAGGTTATGTGGAATGGCGAGAGGTATCAGATGACCTCCCATTACTCCCTCGCCAACCGGTGGACTTATTTGGCACTAACCCCGAAGGAAGAATTGACCCGGCAAGCGAACTGGATTCAAACCCTCACTTGGGGCGTCATCGTGCTGTTTGCCACTGTGTGGGTTTATGTCGCCAAAATGGGCTCCGTCAGGCTTTACGGTCCGCTGCAGCGCTTATTGCACCGGGCCGGCGCAACCGGTAAGCCGGAGATGCCATTCACAGGTGACGAATGGAGTACACTGGGCTCATGGGCGGATCATATCGTTAAAACAAATGAAAGTTTACATCGGAAGCTGCAGGAACAAACGCCCTATATCAAAGAAACGTTCGTTCAACAGCTCCTTAGAGGAGAAATCTCTAACCATGAGTTCGGAGAAAAGCAGCGCGCACTGGGCATCGAGCTTCCCGGTCCCCGCTATGCCGTGATTCTTGTGGAAGTCGACGATTACGGCTCCTTCCAAAGCGAATACCGTGAGAAGGATCGTTCGCTAATGATGTATGCCCTTCGCAAGCTGTCGGAGGAGCACTTTTCAGACCGTTTTCCATCTCTCTCCTGCATTTCCATGCCGGGGCAAATTGCCTTAATCGTTTGCTTGGCTCAAGGAGAGGAACCGTGGAATGAGCTGCTTCAAACGGCGGAGTGGCTCCGGGAAACGACCAGGCAGCACTTTCAATTCACGGTTACGATTGCCTGCAGCACTCCGGTCTTGACCTTCAAGCAGTGCAGCGACGCGTATCAGGACGCCAGGGAGCTGCTCGGTTATCGGCTGTTGACCGGACACGGTCAGCTGCTCACGCCCGAGAAGGTCGAGCCTTCGGTGAAGCAATTCGGAAGCGAGCTGGTGAAGGGCGAACGGCAAATCATTGATGCTGTTCTTCAAGGGGATACTCAGAAGGCTTCCTCCAGCCTCCGTCTTTGGGTTGATGAAATATCCATGCATGCCGCCAATGCGGAGGCCGTGCTCGGACAGTTGGCTCACTTGATTGGGGAACTGATCATCCAGCTTCAAGAACGGGGTCTAAATCCGGCCGAAGCGTTCGGTGATGATCCGTATCGGAGACTTTACTCCGCCACCTCTCTCCATGAGCTTTGCCTTTGGCTGGAGACGGCGCTTTTCCCCGAGATAGCAGCCCGAATGGATGAGCTTCTCATTGACAAACAGGAACGTATCGCAGGAGATATGATCCGATACATCCAGCGTCAATATGACACGGACATCTCCCTGCAGGCAATGTCGGAGCAGTTCGGCTTATCCTCTTCTCAGCTGAGCCGTATGTTTAAAGAAAAAACCGGCATGAACTTCATCGATTACTTGATCGAATATCGGATGGAAAGAGCCAAGGAATGGCTTGCCCAAACGGACATGCCGATAAAGGAAATTGCCGGCCGGCTTCGTTATACCTCCGTTCCGAATTTCACTCGTATTTTCAAGCAGATCGTCCATCTGCCCCCGGGCGAATACCGCAAACAGCAAAGACAACCATAAACCAAGGCCCTGCCTCTTGTAGAAACAACGGTGAGCAGGGCTTTTTGCCGTTGCTTTTAAGCCCTCTTATCTTTATTTGCACACCCTTATCCTTTCTTATTCTGCAGTAAAAATAGAAAATTGCCGCTGAAGACAGACTGCCGGATAATGACCTTACCACAATCACATCAACCCTTGAAGGGAGGCTTGCCATTGAAAAAAACGCCTCAACTCTTTCTTTCTGACCCACGGCGAAGCAAGCTGCTCTGGCCGCGGATATGGAAGGATCGTTACTTGCTGTTGCTTGGGCTCCCCGGGCTATTGTTTTTCCTTCTTTTTAAATATGTCCCGATGCTTGGTCTTTATATGGCATTCGTCGACTTCAGCCCGTTTATGGGAATCTGGGAAAGTCCGTGGGCAGGCCTGCAGCATTTCGAACGGATCTTCGAGGACAAAGAAATCGTTCGCGTCTTATGGAACACGCTAAGCATTTCGTTCCTGCAGATCTTCTTTGCTTTCCCGGTCCCGATCCTTCTAGCCTTAATGCTCAATGAGCTTCGCAATCAAGTGTACAAACGAATCATTCAGTCCGTCATCTATCTCCCCCACTTCCTGTCTTGGGTCGTCGTCATCGGGATCTGCATTCTCTTCTTGAGGGGGGACGGACTGATTAACGATCTGCTGCATCAGTGGTTCGGATGGGAGGCCGTACCTTTTCTTACAAACGCTTCGTACTTCAAGCCTCTTGTTGTACTTCAGGTGATCTGGAAGGAAGCCGGCTGGGGGACGATCATTTTTCTTGCCGCCCTTGCCGGGGTCAACCCGCAATTGTATGAGGCGGCCGTAATGGACGGTGCGGGACGCTTCCGCCAAATGTGGCACATCACGCTGCCTGCGATACGCAGTACGATCGTAATCCTGCTGATCCTGCGTCTCGGACATGTGCTGGACAGCGGCTTCGAGCAGATTTTTCTCATGATCAATCCGTTCAACATGGAGGCTGGGAACGTCCTCGATACGTATGTCTTTTACAAAGGAATTCAGCAATCGGATTACAGCTTTGCTACCGCCGTCGGACTGTTTAAGGGTTCCATCGGCTTGATCCTGGTCATGTCAGCCAACTATGCAGCCAAACGGTTCGGAGAAGACGGTATTTACTAATCCCATCGAAGCTTCGCCGAAAAGGAGGATTTGGACCAATATGCACAAACGTACGCTAGGAAACTATGCGATTGACGGCATCAATGTCGTACTGCTTGCTCTCATCGCAATCGTCATGATCATACCTTTCTGGTATGTGCTGGCGGTTTCCTTTGCCTCCTACAAGGAATTTCTTGAATCGGAGATCATATGGTTCCCGCGAGAATGGGTGCTGAGCGCCTACGATTATATTTTCGCTTCCTCGTCCTTTGTCCGTTCCGTCGGGGTGACAAGCTATGTGACGGTTATGGGGACTCTGGTGAATCTGGCCTTCACATCCACGTTCGCTTACTCCTTAGCACGCCCTGTCTTCGGACAAAGACCCGTTCTCCTGCTGGTTCTGTTTACACTGCTGTTCTCGGCAGGCATGATCCCCTCATACCTTGTCGTGAAAGAGCTCGGGCTCATCGATTCCTTGTGGTCGCTTATTTTACCGGTGGCCATCAGCCCGTTTAACCTTATTGTGATGAGACAGTTTTTCCTCAGCATTCCTGCCGAGCTTCATGAAGCAGCCGTCATTGACGGTGCCAACGAGATTCAGTCATTCATAAAAATCATATTGCCTTTATCCAAGCCTTCTATGGCCGCCTTCGCCTTATTCTATGCGGTGGCGCATTGGAACAATTATTTTACCGGCATACTCTATCTCAATTCTCCGGAGAAATGGCCGATACAAGTGATCCTGCGGCAAATTGTCGTTGTGGGCGAAGCGCAAAACACGCTTGGAGGAGGACAAAATCTGCTGGAACATGCCCCGCCGGCGGAAACGATTCAAATGGCCGCCATTATCGTGGCAACAGCTCCGATCCTGATCGTTTATCCGTTCCTGCAAAAGCATTTCGCCAAGGGGGTGATGCTGGGTTCGGTCAAAGGCTGACTGCCATCCCCCTATCACTTGATTGCCCGATAAGAAGAAGGTAACATCCATATTAGAGGAGGGATCGTCCATGAACAAGACCTGGAAATCCGTCATTTCCGCCGGCCTAGCGACGGCTGTCGCCGTTAGTGCGGCAGCCTGCAGCAGCACCTCGCCATCTCCTGAGAAAAAGAATGACGCTCAGCAGGCAACCCCTCAGGAGGACAAGCAAAAGCATACCATCACCATGATCGATTACCGTTATAACGCCGTTCCTCCGTCCAACGGCAAAGGCATTGAGATGATTAACGAAAAGTTCAATGTCGATTTCAAGCCGACCTACGCCGTACGATCGGATTACGATCAGAAGCTAAGCGCTATCATAGCTTCCGGGGAAATTCCGGATATCATCGTAATGGAAGCTCCCGACTCCAATTTTTACAAGTGGGCGAAGCAAGGCGCTTTCCTGCCGTTAAATGAATACACGGATAAATACGATACCTTGAAGCTGATCCCGGAGAACGTAAAGAAAGCGGTCACGGTCAACGGGAAGCTATACGCCGTGCAGAAGTATCTAACGGAAAATTACCAGCTCACTCCTGTCATTCGGAAGGATTGGCTCGATAAGCTCGGACTTGAGGTTCCGAAAAACTATGATGAGCTGAAAAAGGTCGCACTGGCCTTCACCAAGAATGATCCTGACGGCAACGGCAAAGATGACACCTACGGCATTGCCATGTCCCAAAACATTAACCCCCACTTCGGGATGGGTGCCTACTGGGATTTCGAGGCATGGTATCACAAGCGGAACGACGGGCAATATATTCCCGGCATCATCTCCAATGCCCGAAAGGAGCATATCACTTGGCTTGCCGATCTGTATAAGGAAGGCGCGATCACCAAGGACTTCGCTCTCTTGAATTGGGCTCAAACCAACAAGGAGTTCTACTCCGGCAAAGCAGGCATTTTCATCGGTACCCCGCGGGGAATGAACCCAACCTTCATGCAGGGTCTGGTGGAAATCGTTCCTAAGGCCGATATTGTTCCGATTCCGCCTTTCAAGGCACCGGACGGCTCCCAAGGCTTCGTATCCTCCCCCGGCTATTACGGGATGGTAATGCTGAGTGCCAAGCTGGCCAAGGAGCCCGCCAAGGTAAAGAAAATTATGGATATGATCAATTATGGACGCAAATTTCTTCCATTTGAGCAAAGAAATGCGTCAAACACCGATTTTGATTGGATCAATGGCAAGGAAGGCCAAGGCTACAAGCTTGTGAACGGCAATATTCAGAGGGAGCCTGAGGAAAAGGGCTTAGCGCCGTTTAACTATTTGCCGGACAACCGGATGTGGGCTCCGAATGACGCAGCCAACAATTATTCCAAGGAATATACCGTTCCTCTACTGCAGAAACTCGCCGGTGACCTGGAGAAAATGCACTCCGAGACGAAGCATTACGTGAATCCGGTCTTCTCCGTCTTCTCGGAAACTCGTGCAATCAAGGATTCCGAGTTGTACAAATACTTGTACACGGAACAAACCAAGATGATTTTCGGGGAGAAGCCGGTCTCCGACTGGGACAAAATGGTGAAGGAATGGTCTGAGAAGGGCGGCGAACAGATCATCAAGGAAGTGAACGAAGCCCTGAAGGAAAGCGGCGCTACAGCTCCTTTGTGGAAATGACAGCATGATCCGGGCAAAACCATGTTAAGGAGGCCGTTATGAACAGGACGCTTGAAATTGGAATGATTGGACTTGACACCTCCCATGCTACCGCTTTTACCGAATTGCTTAACGACATAGAACATCCGTATCACGTCCCAGGCGGGCAAGTCGTCTGCGCCTATCCCGGCGGCTCACCGGATGTCTCCTTCGAGTACGGCCGCCTCGATTCCCATGCCCGAATCGTGCAAGAGCAATACGGCGTGGAGATCAAGCAATCCATCGAGGAAGTTGCCTCGGAAGTAGACGCCATTCTCCTGGAATCCGCTGACGGCCGTGTCCATTGGGAGCAGTTCACCCGGTTGGCTCCTTTCGGTAAGCCAATCTTTATCGACAAGCCGCTGGCCGTTTCCTTGGAGGATGCCCTGAAGATCCGGCGTCTGGCGAAAGAGTATCATGTACCGGTAATGAGCTCATCTGCCCTTCGGTATTCGTCGGGTTTGCATAAGGTGCTGTCCAGCACCGAGGAAGCCGTCTCCGGCGTCAGCTGTTATGGCCCGATGTACATAGAGCCCTCCCAGCCCGGCTATTTCTGGTACGGTATTCATACGGCGGAGATGCTGTTCCGCATCATGGGCCCCGGCTGTCGGGAGGTGACTGTACATGCGGGAGGAGATCATGATCAAATCATCGGAGCATGGAATGACGGACGCATCGGTACCATTCGGGGCTTCCGCAGCGGCGTCATGGGGTTCGGTGCTCTGCTGCATCGGGAGCGCCATACCGAGCTCATTGATACTACGAAGGATGAACAGCCCTTCTATGCCGGTTTACTGGAGAAAGTCATAAAGTTTTTCGCCACAGGGATCCCCGATGTACCATTGGACGAAACGTTGGAAATCATCCGTTTCATCGAAGCGGCGAACGATAGTGTGAAGTCCGGCAAAACGGTTACCTTGTAAACCAGATATGGTCCTCTCCCTGGTCAAAGTTCGGAATCAAGCGCCCTGACCAGGGAGAGGTTTCTTTTGTCCGCTGACATAGTATAATAGAGTCTGAATCGATAAGCTGACTGAAGCGGAGGTTTGTTGGGTGAATCGTGAACAAGGATTAGCGTTAATCGAGCAGGCACGTATTATTGCCATTCTGCGGGGCGTTGGGCCAGAGCACATTGAAGCGGTTGCGCAGGCACTGCTCGATGGCGGTGTTCCCGTCATGGAGGTCACGTTGAATACCCCTGGAGCCGAAGAAATGATAGGGCTGCTCCAGGAAAAATTCGGCGATAGAATGTATATCGGAGCCGGTACCGTGTTAGACTTGAAGGATGCAGAGCGTGCGCTGGAGGCTGGAGCAGGCTATCTTGTGACACCGAACACAGATGAAGAGGTCATCCGTTTCGCAGCGGAACGCGGCATTCCGATCTTCCCCGGAGCGATGACGCCTACGGAGGTCGTCAAAGCGTGGAAGGCAGGAGCGACGGCGATCAAAATTTTTCCGGGAGCCAGCCTGGGTATCGGGTACATTAAAGAGCTGATGGGACCGCTGAACCATATCCCTATGGTAGCCGTAGGCGGTGTGAACGAGGACAATATCGCAGAATTTCTGCGTATCGGTTGTTATGGCGTCGGCATCGGCGGTTCGCTGGTAAACCTGAAGGAAATTAACGCAGGCAATTACGGCTGGGTGAAGGACAAGGCCGCCAGATTAGTATCCGGCAGCCGACAATAAAACTTAGTCATGACGGGAGGAGACGTTATGCAAATGCATAGCTGCAAGCCGCTGGCTGAGGGAAGCACCATTGTTCTTCGTGAGGATGCTTGGAGGCTCTCCTTTCACGATCAGGAATGTGTCATTCAATTTTGTCCGTTCTGCGGCAGTAAGCTTCGCGTATTTCGTGAAATCCGAGATGAGAAGTAATGCAAAAGAAGAGGCTGTCCGGCTCACACTGCTGAGAACCGGATGGCCTCTTCTTTTTAATCCGCCGGGTCCCCACGGAACTCCTTACCCGCATTTACTTAGGTGCGTCGAAGCGCGGCTTGCCCGTCCCTGGCAGCAATCCTGCGGATCACGGCCGCGGCAAACACGAACATAGGTATGGCCATCTCAATCGAGTAATTAAAAAATATATTCGATGTGCTCATAAAGTGAGCAAATTCCTGCAGGCTGGGGGAAATCCAAATACTATATAAGGCCAGCAGGATACCCATCGGAAAAATAAGCGAGTGATGATCTCTCAGCTTCAGCCATTGAGCGGCACCCATCGTTAGTCCGTAATAGAAGATCGAAAGCTTCAAGAAAGCGCCGGCAACCCAGAGCGCCATGACGACCGACTCGAGCCGGGTCAAGAATGAGGCGATGCTTATGTACCTTACAGCGGCGAAAGCCGGATACGTTAGTGACGAGGTAAGGCTGCCGAAGATGAGCAGAACCATGAGATTAATAGCGGTCAATACGAGAGTGACAACGACTACGGCAATCAGACTCCATTTTAGCCCCTTTTGCCGTTCGTTCAGCATCGGAAGAAAAAACGACAGAAGCCAGAAATGATCAAACCAAGTGAGCAAAGGTACGGCTCCCATCAATGCAGGCTGGATGCCTTTCTCCATGACCGGCAGCATTCGAATCAGCTTCATGTCCGGCAAGAGTAACACGAAGATAATGATCCAGGAGAGGAAAATCACGGGTACGATCACCTGCGATAACCTAGCTAACACCTCTCCTCCCCCTCTTACGGCAAAGGAACAAACCAGCACCATGCTTGCCGAAATAACAATAACAGGCGTCTCCGGCAGAAATCCGCCCGCAATCAATTCAAAATATTGCCGAAGGACCGTTGTCCCGGAGTATAAACAATACATGACTAGCAAGGCCCCAAGCAGCTTTCCAAACACCGTTCCTAGAATATCCTCCATGTACTGGATCATCGTTTTTCCCGGATACCACTTATGAAGCTGATTCACGATGAAGACGATTATAAATCCGAGAAAGGACGCGATGAAGGGAGAAATCCACAAGTCCCGTCCCGCAAACTTCACAGTCAGCACAGGAGCCGTCAAATCGCCTGTGGCAATGATGACAGGATACATAAGAAAGGCCAATTGCATAGCTGATATTTTTCCTCTATCCACCATTGTACCCCGCCCCGTTGATATCGCAAATGATGTCACCAGTATTTGCAACATCGCCTGCTACTATTCCCCATTACTGGAAGGCTGCCTCAACCAAATAGCTGGTATTTTACATAAGAAGAAAATTCAATGCAAATAATGTAAAAAGCTACTGCCGATACTTATGACCTGATGATCTTAAAAAATGGATGGTAAGGGGAAGGAAATTGAGACACATCGGAAAATGGTTCAAACGCACATTACAATCGGATGCAAATCAGCAGCCGGCCGGCTCTTCACACGCTTCCTCATTGCAGGAACCGTTGTCATCCTTGCTGGATGATAACATGGAGGTGCTTCACCAGTTGTATGCAAATTGTGACGACGTCATCTTCCGAAGTTTTTCTATTGGAGGGCAAATCAAGGCTGCCGTCATCTACATAGACGGATTAACCGACACGGTGAGTCTGGATCGATTTGTATTCGAACCGCTGATGCAGGCTGACGGAGCGGAATGGGCCGACCTCCAATCGCTTATGCGGCATAAGCTTCCTGTCTCCAAGGTGACGGAACTGGATTCCTATTCCGCTGTGATTGATCAAATATCGAACGGCGCGCCGCTTCTTCTGGTGGACGGAAGTCCCCGAGCGATGGCTTTAGGGATGGCCCGGTGGGAAATGAGGAGTATTGAGGAGCCTACCGCAGAATCCGTTATTCGGGGTCCGCGGGAGGGCTTTATCGAGTCCATTGGTGTGAATGCTACCTTACTGCGGCGCAAGCTGAAGAGCCCGCAGCTAAAAATGCATTCGATCAAGATCGGCCGGTACTCCCAAACCCAAGTGATGATTGCCTATGTGGACGGGCTTGCCGACCCTACACTGATCAAGGAAGTTAAAGCACGTTTGCAGCGGATTCAAATCGACGGGGTGCTGGAAAGCGGCTATATCGAAGAGATGATCCAGGATAACCCTTACTCCCCTTTCCCGCAGCTGCTGGCGACAGAACGTCCGGATACGGTTGCCTCCGGACTGCTGGAGGGACGTGCAGCCATTTTGGTAGATGGAACTCCATTTGTATTAATTGCTCCGATCACCCTCTATTCGATGTTTCAATCGGCGGAGGATTATTATCAGCGATTTATTATCGGAACGGCCATTCGCTGGCTGCGTTACGTGTTTATTCTTGTCTCCTTGCTTATGCCTTCGGCATACATTGCCATTCTAACCTTTCATCAAGAAATGATCCCGACTGCTCTGCTGCTCAGCATTGCGCAATCAAGAGAGGAAATTCCCTTTCCGGCTTTAATAGAAGCGCTAATAATGGAGGTCTCTTTCGAAGCTCTGCGGGAAGCAGGTGTCCGACTTCCCAAGCAGGTAGGTGCAGCCGTCAGCATTGTGGGTGCTTTGGTTATCGGACAAGCGGCCACATCGGCAGGGCTCGTTTCCGCTCCCATGGTTATGGTTGTAGCCATAACGGGGATCGCTTCCTTCACAATTCCCCGGTATGCCGCCGGTACCGCCCTTAGAATCCTGAGGTTTCCCGTCATGTTCCTTGCAGGCACACTTGGCTTACTAGGGATTATGCTGGGGATTATCACGATCCTTGTGCATCTTTGCACGCTTCGTTCCTTTGGGGTCCCGTATTTATCTCCCATGGCACCATTGAAACTCCGTGACTTGAAGGATGTATTGCTGCGTGCTCCATGGTGGTCTTTGCAGGCACGCCCGCACCTTACCGGAGAATACAATCCCCACCGGCAGTCTTACGGTAATAAGCCTGATCCCGGGAAGGGAACCGAATAAACCCTTGATCGATGCAAGACTGAAGTGCAACTAATGCGAGGGAGAGAGAAAGAATTGTATGCGGAGAAACCCGGCTTACATGGCGCGTATTGTTATTTGCAGCTTGGTTATGCTTTCGCTTGGCGGGTGCTGGGACAGGGTCGAAGTGAATGACCTAGCCCTGGTTACGGCTGCTGCTATTGATAAAAGCGGCGGCGATGAGATCCGGCTTTCCGTCCAGGTATTTATTCCCCGAACGGGAGGTGGCGGGGGGCAAAGCATGAGTGGGGGCAAGCCGGAAGGTGGCGGCGGCGGCCAATCTATCGTAAGGACGGGGACCGGTGTCACGATAGCCGATGCTATGTCGAAGGTCCAGGAGGTATTACCCCGCAGACTGTTCTGGGGCCATACCGAAGTATTTATCATCGGCGAGAAGCTTGCTGCCACGGGAATACGAAAGCAAGTCGACTTTATCCTGCGTTTCCCGCTAATGCGCGAGCGTTCGAACCTCTTCATCAGCAACGGGGAAGCCAAACAAGTGGTGGAATCCATCCCCCCCTTGGAACGTTTCTCCGCCGAGGTGCTGAAGGAAATGGTAAAATCCAAAATAGGTCTGAATATTACCGTTAACGAGCTCGCTCAGATGTTATCCGGAGACTCGAATGCCGCAGTGCTTCCTTGGGTTGAGATGCTTCACGCTAAAGGAAACGAACGTCATCAGCCGATCCCCTATATCAAGGGTTCCGCCGTCTTCAAGGATGACCGGATGGTCGGTATGCTTGACCAGCAGTCGACGCGCGGGGTTCTTTGGCTTCGCAATGAGATGGACAGAGCCGTCGTAACCGTAGCCCCTGACGGAGAAGACGGAGGCCACGTGTCGTTCTTGCTGCTCAAAAGCAGCACGCAGCTTATCCCTAACATTACCGGAGATGCATGGAGCATGACCGTAAAGATTGAAACGGAAGACGATATCATACAGAACACAACGAGACTGGATATCAACAAGCCGGAAATTACCCGGCAGCTTGGGAAGCTCCTAGAGAAGGACATTGAAGACCGGGTTCATTTGGCATTGCGTAAAGCGCAACAGGAGCTGAAGGCCGATATCTTCGGTTTCAATCAAGTGTTTCACAGCAGATACTCAAAGCAATGGAATCAATTGAAGCATCAATGGGAGGACAAATTCCCGACGATTGAGGTCAATGTAGAGGCAAAAGCAAAGGTACTCCGACCTGGCATGATCACCACCGGGGGCAGTTTACCAAAGGAAGAGGTGAAGAAGTAATGAAGTGGCTGAATGTGATAGGATTGTTAGCGGTTGTGGGGTTGATGACGCTGTATGAATGGCCTCGAATCAAGGGGAAAAGGGAAAAATGGACTTACAGTATTCTCACACTACTAGGGCTGCAGCTTTCCATCCTCCTCATGTTTTTTCCCGAAATGCCAGGGCCGACAGAGCTCATCGATGCCCTATATAGCCCCCTTGGAAAGCTGCTTGAGAAATAGGTTTATCGGTGTCGGGCCTTCCGGCTAATAGTTCCGCTAAGAAAAGCCTTCATCATCAAAATGAAGGCTTCCTCTATCGGAAATTAATTTAGCATCCGGATCGGCGCCCCCTCGAGGAACGCTTGAATATCCTCCACAGCCCCTCGGTAGAAGGTCTCATAATTTCTTCGGGTTACATAGCCCAAATGCGGTGTTGTCAGCACACGCGGCAGCGATCGATAAGGATGATCCTGCGGCAGCGGCTCGATATCGAACACATCCAATCCTGCCCCTGCAATCCAGCCGTTCATCAACGCCTTGGCCAGCGCTGTCTGATCCACGATCGCAGCACGCGAGGTGTTGATAAGGTATGCGGTGGAACGCATCCGCTGCAGCTCGGCCTCCCCCACCAATCCTCTCGTCCGGTCGCTTAGGACTACGTGAATCGAAACAAAATCGCTGCCCTCCAGCAGCTCCTCCTTGGAGCCGGCCAGCATTACGCCTTGCTCCGCCGCCTTATCCTCGGTCAGGTTTTGGCTCCAAGCCATGACCTCCATCCCGAACGCTTGTCCGATCCGGGCTACCCGGCTTCCGATCTTCCCAAGCCCCAGCAGACCCAAGCGCTTGCCGTATAGATCGGTGCCGACGGTGGTCTGCCAAGGACCTCCTGCGCGCAGGGCTTGATGCTCATCGGCGACATGCCGGGCCAGTCCAAGTAATAATGCCCATGTAAGCTCGACAGGCGGCTCTGAATGGCCGGGCGTACCGCACACCGTCACGCCATGGGATGCTGCGGCAGCAAGATCGATGGACGCATTGCGCAATCCCGTAGTTACAAGCAGCTTAAGCCGCGGCAAGCGTGCCAGCAGAGAAGCCCGGAAAGGCGTACGCTCCCTCATAATGACCAGAATGTCGTACGATGCCAGCCGCCGTACCAGCTCCTCCTCCGTTTGGATATGCTCATGAATCGATTCCAGCTCGACCCGGTCCTGAAGCACGGACCAATCCGTTACCTCCAATGCCACCTTCTGATAATCGTCCAGAATCGCACAGCGCAGCTTCATATTACAGCTCTCTCCTTTAGTGTTCGTCTTTTCCTCTATACTACCTTGTCAAAAGGGAAAGAAAAAGTCTATAATCTTTCTCATTAACTTGCCCTTTATGACCTGAGTATCGGAGATGAAAGCGTGACACATCAAGAGGCATATTTGCTTGTAAGAGCCCACTTTCCGGATCGGCTGCCTCAGGAAATCGCACTGACGATAGATGAACTGTGCGGATTGCTGACATGCACCCGCCAGAACGTGAAGCTGCTGCTCCATAAATGGAGTGACCAAGGCTGGGTTTCCTGGTATCCGGGCCGCGGACGCGGGCATTATTCCCGGATTCGGTTCCACCGTCAGCTCCGGGAGCACCTAATGGAGCTTGCTATCAGACAAATTCGCAGCGGCAACATCCAGTCGGCACATGATCTCGTAAGGAAATACGGAGCTCGGGACGGCTTCAAAGCGGCATGGACCGCTTGGATGTCAACCCAATTCGGGTGGCGGCAGGAAGTCACGGATGGCGGGAATGAAGATGTACTCCGGCTCCCTTATTATCGGCCGATCGGAGCACTGGACCCATTAAACTCGCAGCTCCGCACGGACGCGCATTGGGTCAAGCAGGTATTCGATACGCTTGTGGAATGGGATGCCGAGCGGCATCAAGCGGTCCCCCACTTGGCTCTGGAGTGGGACTGTGATGAAAGCGGCAGGCAGTGGGTCTTTTATTTAAGGAAAGGCGTTCATTTTCATCACGGGGCTGAATTGACTTCAGAAGATGTTGTCTATTCTTTGAATCGGCTTAGAATGAGCGGTGATCGTTCGGATTATTGGGCCCTATTGATCCGGGAGATTGCTCCTCTTGGCCCACTGGCGGTTTCCATTACATTAAAGGAGCCGAATTCGCTATTCCTTCATGTCCTCGCTTCCCCACGGTTCTCTATCGCTGCCAAGGACCACAAACATCTCATAGGTTCAGGCCCTTTTACTATCGAGGAGCAGACCAAGGAGCGCTTCGTGCTGAAGGCGTTTGCCGGGTACTTTCAAGGACGCCCCCAGCTGGATACCATTGAGCTTTGGATCACGGACAGCGTACCTGATGATTCTATGTATGTTCCGCTCAAGGCGGCCGCTTCAGAGCAACCTGAATATAAGTGCATCCGAAGTAAGGAAAATGGTGCATGCTACTTGCTGTTCAACAGCCGAAAAACCGGTCCCCAGCAGCATCCTGCTTTTCGGCGGGCGCTTGCCCTGATTCTGGACCGCGCCCGATTGGTGCAATCACTGGGCTCTGACCGCTTTGCTCCGGCAACCGGCTTTCACCCAAGCATCATGGTCGAGGAGGCTTGGGAAGCTCCCGACTTACTTGAGCTCGAAGGGCTTCTTAACCAAGCGGGCTACCGGGGCGAAACCTTGCGGCTGCGCACCTATTTCGTTTCGGATGGCGCCTATGAGCGGTCGGCACAAGCCATTGCGGCGCAATGCGAACCCTTCGGGATCCGCATGAAGGCGGAGATCAGCAGCCGACAAGTCTTTCATTCCAGTACAGCGGATGCCGAGCTCTTGTTGATGGGCGTCGTGGCAGGTGACGATTGGGGTTTATTCCTGCACCAAATGATACGAAGCGATATCGGGCTTTGGAAATCGTATCTGCCTGCCCATACCAAGGAAGAGCTGGAGAAGCTTCTGGAGCAGGTGCTAATGAATCCGGACGGCATTTTTAACGTAGAAGCCATTCGGCAAATGGATGTAATTCTTCAGGAGCAGCATGCCGTTCTTTGTCTGTACCATAACATCGTATCCACTGTAATTCACCGCCGCTTGCGCGGGGTGAAGCTATCCTCCAGCGGTTGGCTGCAATTCAAAGACGTATGGTTTTCCCCACGGGAGACTCAGTGATAGAACAACAAATTTTTGCCGTAATAAATTTCGTCCATTTCCGTCTTCAGCCGGTCTGTAATGCTCTCCTGCTCTTCCTGCGTCAACGTTTCCTTCGTATAGCCAAAGAGATAATTATCCAGATCGAAATTTTTCAGCTTGCACTTGGTATGAAAAACATTTTCCTGATATACGTTGACATCAATCATATCGTACAGCGCTTTGATCTCCTCGGGAATATAGTTCTGAATCGAGCTGATCTCGTGGTCGATAAACAGCTTATGGCCGCTGATGTCCCGCGTAAAGCCTCGTACCCGATAGTCAATCGTCATAATGTCGGTATCGAAGGAATGGATCAAATAATTCAGCGCCTTCAGCGGTGAAATTTCTCCGCAGGTTGAGACATCGATGTCCGCACGGAACGTACTGATCCCTTCGTCAGGATGGTATTCGGGGTACGTGTGTACCGTAATATGGCTCTTGTCCAGGCTCATCGTGACGGCGGTCGGCAACGGTCCCGGAGATTCCTCGAACGACTCCGTCGGCACCTCGACGACCGGCCCCTCGGATACGAGCATGGTCACACTCGCCCCTTGGGGGACATAGTCCTGCTTGGCTACACTCAGCACATTGGCTTCGATAATATCGGCAACCGTGTTAAGAATGAAAGTAAGCCGGTCCGCATTGTATTGCTCGTCAATATACGCAATATAGGCCTCCCTCTCTTCCGCATCCTTGGTATAGCAAATATCATACATATTGAAGCTCAGCGATTTCGTCAGATTGTTAAAGCCATGCAGCGTGATGCGCTGCTCCGGAGTCAGTTTCACTATGCGATTTCCCCTTATTTTTCCAATGTTCAGTACCGATACTCATCTATTCTTATTCCCATAAAAACACAATTTGATGCTAATTTAATAACTTGCAGCCGCTTTTCCGATCATAGGACGCATTCGCGGCGAATACGATGTAGCAACTAGCGATTAAAGCGCAGCATGGTTGTTCCGTGTTAACCCATTGTCAAAGGAGAGATGGCCGTGAAAAGCTTGAAAACAAAAGTATCCGCGCTGTTCGTCTGCTCTGCTCTTTTACTTCCCAGCATTGTAAGCGCTGCCACTACTGCTGATCCGAAGGCAACTTCCACTGCTGCGACCAAGCCGGCGGCAACCGTGTCCATTCCCGTCACGGAAGTGAACGGCGTTAAGGTTCCGGGGAAGTACATTTCGGTTAAAGACTGCAAGGTGGCATGGGTTCCAGGTGGTGTTGGGCTAGTGGTGGTAGCCAAGGACGTACCGTTACCGAAGGGAGCGATCGTGATCAAGTAGGCTATTGATACAACCAAGGGCTGTCCTGAAGCGGATGATCTCCACCTCGGGACAGCCCTTCGGTCAGCTGAAAAACCGGATATGTCTAATTTGGGTGAGAAGCCGGTCCCTTGCTTTGGCAGCCTTACCTCTCGGGTCCGGGCGAAGGGGGAGCTGCAGCATCGCGGCAATCGATTCGGCCGCCGCCGCAACCGTCATATGCTCGGTGTCCAGATGATGCCGGAAGGTTTCGTCGGACAACCCTGCCAGGCATCGGTCGATCTGTTGTGCCGCCCACGATTGCCTCCCTTCGCCTCTGCTGCGAAGCCGCCTCAGCAGCATTTCCTTGGAAGCGCATAGAGTAAAATGCTTCACCGTCACTCCATCCGCTCTTAGTCTTCCGACAATCTCCTGAAAGTACGAGGGATTCACGATCGTCATCGGTACAATGATACAGCCGCTGTATTCCATTGATAAATATTTCAGCATGCTGAAGTTAATTTCTCTCCACATCGGATAATCCTGAAAATCGCTTTTGGCGATATCGCGGGGTATGCTTTTTCGAATGTAAAAGCCCGCGTTTTCAGGATCAAAGACCATCGATTGGGGAAGTCTTCTATGCAGCTCATACGATGTCTGGGTTTTCCCCGAGCCGAACGCACCGTTGATCCAAATGATCAAAGCCTTCACCCTTGCTCTCGTTTATTTTACTTCACACACATCGTTGACGACATTCGCCGCTTGCCCCGCAAGATAACAGCGGATATTCTCCACTGCAGCATCCATCAACCGTGAGCGCGCCTCCTTTGTGGCCCAGGCAATATGCGGGGTGATGATACAATTCGGTGCATTCAACAGAGGATTGTCTTCGCCCGGGGGCTCCGTCGAGAGTACATCCAGTGCGGCTCCTGCTATAGCTCCGCTATGCAGAGCTTCTGCAAGCGCCGATTCGTCGATTAACCCTCCTCGCGACGTATTGATCAAGATCGCTGTCGGCTTCATTTGCCGGAGCCATTGCGCGTTAATCATACGTTCCGTTTCCGGGGTGAGCGGACAATGCAGACTTACGACATCGGAAGTCCGGAACAAGGTCTCCCGATCGACCCGCTCGATCCCCTCATAGGCCTCAGGCTGACTTCTTCCGCTGCCTACGGCTATGACCCTCATACCGAAGGCTTGTGCGATACGGGCGGTTTGCAGCCCGATTCTCCCCAGGCCGATAAGCCCGAGCGTCTTGTCGGCCAGCTCCACCAGCGGCGACTTGGTAAAGCTGAAATCGGCACTGTTCGTCCATTCGCCCGAATGGACCGCATCACTGTGCAGCCGCACTCGATGACACAGCTCCAGGAGCAATGCGAAGACGAGCTGGGCGACCGATTGGGTGCTGTAGGCAGGAACATTCGTTACAGGAATGCCTCGTTCTCTTGCAGCATGAATATCGACGATGTTATAGCCGGTAGCAAGCACACCGATATAACGAAGCTTCGGGAGCTTCGCCAAGGTCTCGCCGGATAGCGGCGTTTTGTTAGTTAATACGATCTCCGCATGGGCTGCCCGGGAAGGAATGTCTTCCGGTGAGGTCCGATCGTATAGAGTCACCTCTCCCAGCTGCTTTAGTTCATCCCAGCTCAGATCCCCAGGGTTTAAGGTGTAACCGTCCAAGACGACAATCGATGTCATAAGAAGCTCCCTTCATCAAAAGGCATGGATTCGAATCAGCATAAGGACATTCCTCCCCCGAATACATTAGAAATATATGGATAAAAGGGGATGTGCCTATGTTTAAGCAAGCCGTGGATTGGAATCTCGTCTCCTTCGTCTCAATGACACTTATTGCTGATTATCTCCATCATACACCCAAGCTTCATCTGCCGAAAGTATATTATTGGAAGTGGGATCGCGGTTAGCAGCTGCACCTATCGAATGACGCGATCCCACCTGGCAAGCCGATCGATCCGATTCGTCCATATGGCCCCGTCGAAGCCCCTAGGCAATCTCTTGACATCCTCCAGGGAATCGAAGCCGGAGGAGAATTCCGTTCCGTTCCCTCCGGTGACAATAACACGAGTATCGGATTCTTCCATCCGCTGCAGGAAGCGGTTAGGCCAGCCCCATAAATACGGAGCGATATCTTCGGGTATATGCAGCTGCGTCCCCTGACAGCTCTTCGGTATGTATCCGGTCCAGCCCATGGCGGCATACGGGATGAGGCAAGCCTTCATCGTTTGCTTTGACATGGCCCGTACGGAGGGCAGCTCCTCGTGAAGCGAGGCGATCGGCCGGTCTCCGCCATACACCGTTATCAGCTCTCGGCGTTCCTCCGGAAAGATGGACAAATACCGCGCCAGATGTCTACCCTCCTCGGGATCGTTGCTTTTGACGTGCAGCAGCAGCGAATGCCGCGGAAAATGCTCCATCACCTCATCCAAGGAAGGCATCAGCCCGATTCCCTTTCCGCGAAAAGGATATGTTTGTCCGCCGTCAGCCGTGTAGCCGTAGCCGATATCCAGCTGCTTCAGTTCAGCCAGTGAATAATCCCGGGTTGTGCCCTTCCCGTTCGTCCGACAGTCAAGCGTCCAATCATGGAATACGGCAAACTGGTTGTCTTTGGTGATGTGAATGTCCAGCTCCACAATATCCGCTCCGGCCTTAAAAGCTTCTTCCATGGAAGCAATCGTATTCTCCAGGTAAGAATGCTCCGGCGGATAGATGCGCTCTGCCGTACAGGTATCCCCCGTAATGCCTTCCATGGTGAAGGTTTGCGCCATTCCCCGGTGAGCCAGCAGCAGAGGCGTGCCCTCACGGTCCGGAGCCAGCAAGGAGCTGTTATTCAAATAAACGAGGAGAAGCAGCAGCAGTACGATCTGAAAGCTCCTCTTTTTGAACAAAAGATAAATGAAGTTCATCTTCTCCCTCCTTCTTCTATACCTATTGTAGCTGATCTCGTCAGGCGGAAGTACTGATAGATCCCTGATAGATCCCTTACGTTGATCGAAGCTTCCCCCTTCACAGGCTTGTAAGCTATAATAGTGCTTGATAGATACGTTAAGAGATTCAAGAGATTAGGAGATCGACGAATGGACATCGCCCAAATACGTATTGACCTTATTGAGGAAGATAAGGATCAGCCGAGATATCAATTTGACGAGGAATCTCTCGAGGAGCTGGTCAAGAGCATTGAGGAGCTTGGACTGCTTTCTCCGATTAAGGTAAGAACGACGCAGGACGGACGTTATAAAATCATCTACGGCAACCGGCGGTACAAAGCCTGCCTCGCGCTGGGCCTGCCGACGATCCCCTGCATCGTCTCGAACGTTACGGATGAAGTGGAAATTTATTTGGAGCAAATTGCCGAGAACTTAACGAGAAGCGGCTTCACCCCCATCGAGGAGGCAGAGGCGTTCCATAAGCTGCTGAACGATCCGAAATTTACGGCATCGACCAAGTTTTTGGCCAGCAAGCTGGGCAAGCCGGAATCGTACATAAAGAACAAGCTCGATTTACTCAAGTTCGGCACGGCGGTCCGCAAGCTGGTCGTCAGCGGGACGGAGATACGGAAAGACAGGCTGACCGAGGATCAGCTGCTGCCGATCAAAGATCTGCCGCTCGAGCACAGGGATCCTTTGGCCTTGATCATCGCAAGGGACGAGCTGCCCGTAAGCGATGTGAAGAAGATTGCGAAGCTTTTTAAGGATAAGGAAATTGCCGCCGGCACGAAGGACAAGCTTCTGTTGAAATCAGGTCCGGGACTTCTGGAGACCTGGTCGGTATATGAGCACAACAAGGCGGAACGGGCCCGATCCCAGCAGGAGCCGAAGCCCGCGGCGGCGAAGAAGGGAAAATCCGAGCGGGGCGTTAAAGAGCTGGAAGCCCCGCCTGCCCTTCAGAGCGAAGCACCGGCAGTCACGCCTATCGAAGGCGAGCTGCAGCAGCTGCTTACCGCCCTCCCGGCTTATAGTCCCCTGCTGGAAGAGGTTGCGCAGTCCTGTGCCCGGGTGCAGCATAGAGACGAGTTTGTGGCCGGAGTCGACCGGCTGATTACGGATTTGGAACAACACCTTGCGGAGTGGAAAAGCATTCGGGAGCTGATGAAATAACTCAATAAAAGAGGCGGGAGCTACCCCTAATAGGTAGCCACCCCGCCTATTTGCATGACGTCTACTGTGCCCCGAACGACCCCATGGTTCGGCTCCAGTCCGCATGGATTGCCGCGAGCCGATCCTCCAGCCGCATTTTATCAGCATCCACGGTATGTCCTTCGCTCTCATACCAGTTCAGCATCATCCGCAGTCCCTCATTCAGCGAAATCGTCACCTGAAAATTCGGAATATCCCGTTTCGCCTTCGAGTTATCGAACAGACCCGCGTAGCTCTTCTCGTAATGAAGATGGGCAAACATCCCGGGATCCACCTTCATCAGCAGCTCCGTCGGCAAGTGGACGATGTTCGGCTCGATTCCAAGAATGCGTCCGAACTCCAGATATAAATCGTCCCATATCCGGTTCTCCTCGCTCGTGGCATGATACGCCTGACCGTAGGTGCGCTCGTTCCCCACTGCTCCCACGAAGGCTTTCGCCAAATCCGGGGCAAAGGTAAAGCTCCATGGAAGCTTGCCGTCCCCGAACATCACCAGCGGGAGACCATTGCGAATGCGATGAACAATGTTGTAATTTTGCCTTAATACGCCCAGGTTCGCCGCTCCGATGCCATACGTTAATGAAGGCCGGATGATGGTTACGGCGGGTCCATCCTCTTGGCTGAGTCCGTTCAAATATAGCTCCATTTGAGCCTTCTCATAGGCATAAGGGAAGCCCGGATCGTCGAACAGCAGCTCGTCGTCTTCGCGAACCGGTGTGGTACGGAAAGGTCGCTTATACGCGGCTCCAGTGGAACAAAAGATGAGCTGAACAGCACTTCCGCGGAAGGTATCCACAGTAAGGCGGGCATCCTGCTCGGTAAAGCTGATCATATCAATCACGACATCGAAGCTTCGTCCCGACATCAACGTGCGGAACGCCTCCGGTTCCGATTTGCTCCCGACCAGCCATTCGTAACGCTCCGCTTGCGGCAGGCTCTTCGAGCCGCGGTTGAAGATCGTCACTTCGTGCCCGGCATCAAGCAGCTGCTGCGAGATTTGACTGCTGATGACACCTGTACCGCCCAAAACCAACACTTTCATTAGCTCGCCACCCATCTTTAGGATATATTTGCACACGTGTGCAAACCTCTCCTTCTATTGTACCATGCAAGGTCAGGGATGGGAACCGGCTATTGCTTGATATAGTCCGGAACATCGGGAAAGTACAACGTACTCATGGTTATTCCATCTCAGAAAAAAAGTCCGCCCAAGCCGAATGAACGGCCAGACAGACTTTCCAATGTCATGCTTCTATATAAGCTCAAGCCTCAGCCGCCCGGCAAATCGATCCTTTAGCAGGATACGCAGGTATTCCCCTTCCGCGAGCCATTGCGCGGGTCCTTGCTGCCCGTTGCTCCATGCTTTCCCTTGTGGCGCGCGCAAGACCATGGTTACCGGGTAGTCCCAAGGCCAATGGATGCGAAGCTCGACGCTTTGACCGAAATAACGCAAGCTCTCCACCTCTGTACCACCCATGGAGAAATGGCCATTGGTGTAGACGAGCTGCGGTTCTGCAGTCATCTCAGGCGTAATTCGCAAATGGTGCGTTGCATGCGGGGCAAGCTCTCCAAGCGGGATCCGGTCACCGTATTTCAAATTCCTCCAGATGCTTCCGCTCCAGAAATCAGCCACAGTTTAGCTATCATTCGTTGACGCAAAATGTCCCACCAATTGCTCATCTAGCCTAACGTCGACCTCCGACTGCACATCCTCCCAATTCACGATGCTGGCGGTGTGCCATATGCCAAGGCCCGCTTCGGTTCTGTCCACTTTCACGTCGAACCGATTGCTGTACTGCTTGCTCTCGTACATATCGCGGGGAACGGCAGCACTTCCTAGGGCCGGACTCAGATGGCGCATTAAACCGATTCTGTCGCGATCGATCTCGGCCATCGGCTCGGTGAAGCAGACCAAGCCGCCGCCCCAGTATTGATTGAGCGCGGTCGTACGTGCCTCCTCATCGTTCAAGAGGCCGAGACTAAGATCAAGCGAACGGAATTTGTGCTCTTGCCGTCTAACCATCAATGCGTCAGGATCGTTATGCCATAGCTCATTCATCCAATAGCGGAGCACGTTCTGCTTAATGGTAAAGGGAGCTACCTTGCCGCCCTGCTTCCCCTTCCACTCCGACCACATGCTAAGCACATCCGAGCTGGTGCGATGAGCATCCGCCAGTCCTGATGGCGCACTGAACAGCCCGCCGCAGATCAGCAGATATCCCTCTTCGCCGATCCCTCTGCGTACAGCCTCGATACCCATCCGGTAGGCCTCGGCCCGGGTCGCTTTCGGATTATAGTATTGAACCTCAGCATCCAAAGCAACCGCGCGGGTAAAATCAAGCTTGTGGTACGTATACCCCCAAGCCGTCAGCTTCCGGTACAGACCCTCGATCCAAGCCTGCACTTCGGGATGGGTAACGTCCCACACCAGATTATCCGTGTTATTCATATAAAATAGGACAGGGTCGCCATGCTTATCCCTGAGCAGCCAATCATCGTGATGGAACCGCATGTCGCTGCGCGGCTCGACCAAGAAGGGCGCGGTCCAGATCCCCGGACGGTAACCTGCCGCTTGAATTTCCCGGGCAACCTTCTCCATGCCGTCCGGGAACCTGTGGTTACCGTCCCAGTTGCCGAAGCGTTGCTCCCATCCCTCGTCTATTTGAACGACATCGATGGGAAACTGCCGGTCCCGTAACGCCTGGAGGTTCGTATACACATCCTCCTGACTCACCGTATCGCCGTAATAATACCATGTGCAGAAGACGGATGGCGGATTGGGCGTCGCACAGGATCCCGTCTTTTCTTTCTTTTCTTGCACGTAGCGATTCGTTGCCTCGAACGGTTCGCCTGTATCCAGGCGGAGCCATTCCCCTTCCCGCACCTCGCCCGGCTCAAGCGGCACTCCATCCAGCAGGCAGGAGGCTTCCAGCAGCTCCAGCGATTGCTTGCGCTCATCCAAGCGGATGCGGCATTCGGACAATTGGCGCACTCCCTCTACAAACCCGATTAACAGAGTGGCCGAACCGGCCTTCGTGCCACCCGCAATTACGCTCAGCTCGTCACTGACAATCTCGTTCAGCGGCTTATCAGTAGATGCGGCATATTTGCCTGTCTCGCTCAGGCCGACGAGCGCGTCCATATAGGCTCCATCATTGCGGCCCAGCACACAAACGGAGGGGAGATCGTTCTTCTGCCGTCCGCTCCGATAGAAAACCCAATCCGCAGCATCACGATTTCCCAACCACAAATGATGCTGATCATGAATAACCAGCGGCGTCAACCGGTGAAGCCGTAAAATGCTTTCACCGATGTTTCGTGCGATCAAGCGCAGCTCGATGGAAGACGCATCCGCTTGCCGATATTTTATTTGCCGAATACATTCAAGCGAACCACAAGTAAAGCGATCCGAAACCAGCTGTGAAGATGCCGTACCTGGCGTCCCCGGCACCTCCGTTTGAATACGCTCTTGGAATACCCATTCCTTCCCAGAATCGGCGCCCTCCCAGTCTGCATCCATTCCCGCGGTCAGCCTAAAATCAGGCCCGTCCCAGTACAGCCCCATTGCCTCCGGCTTTACATTCAGGTTCCACTGATGATTTTCCGTTTCCATTTTCATCCTCTTCCCCTCTCGATGCTCGCATACCCTTCCTATCTCTATTATAACCCTTATCAAACAACCGAAAAAAGACAGCAACCGGGTATTCGGCATGCTGCCCTTTCCGTTCAAGTATGGAGGATCATCTTGCGGAATCCGGCCGGCGTAAGACCGATTTTTTTACCGAAGATGGTACAGAAATGAGAAGGATTCGGTATGCCGACTCGAATGCCGATTTCTTCGACCGAAAGCTTGGTCGTTTGCAGCAGCAGGCAGGCTTCCTTTAACCGGCGCGCGATAAGGTAATCCGTAATTGTATTGCCGGTTGCATTCCTGAACAAGCGGGATGTGTGGTAGGTCGTTAAGTGCAGATCTGCCGCCAGCTTCTCGAGTACGAACGGCTCCGTATAATGCTCCTCAATCCACTGCATAATCAACTCCGCATAGTGCTGCTTCCTTTGCTCGACAGTTCCCTCTCCGTTTGGAGTCCGAGTGCTGTAAGGACGCAGGTTTTGCAGAAAGGCGATCATAAACAGGACGAAAATTTCGTTATGCTCTTCTTTCGGTTGGGATTTCAGACTCCGGTGCAGGTTCTCGTAAAGGAAGGTAAACTCGCATAGCTGCTCCGAAACATCAAATACGGGGGATTCCAGCTTCCCTTTCCATAGATGCTGAAAAAAACGACGCAGTGCAGGAAACGGAATCAGGTAATGATTCAGGACATTCGCGTCAAAAATAATGATGCTCCGTACATATCCGATATGATCATCGCGTTCGAGGACCAAACGATGCACTTCGAACGGCTGAAAAATCAGAATCGATCCAGACCGGATCTGGTATGTACGGCCGCTTAGCTTCAGCGTACCTTGACCGTGATAGATAAATAAAAACTCCATCCCCTGATGCGCATGGAAGTTCTCAAACACGCTTCCAACCGTCTTATTTTTGTGAAACAAATAAAACGGCTTTAGCCCCACATTGACGTTATGAGATACCCTCACTCCGATCCCTCCGGCAGCTATTTGTAATCGATTTCAATTACTACCATTTTCAGTGTATGCGGTTCCGAACCGGAATACAAGACCCGAATCAAGAACGGAACCTTCTTGCGGTCAAATCGAGCAACACAACAAAAGAAGCGTGCAATGCAGCAAAATTACGAAGGAGCGAATGGTGATAGAATAAGCCCCGTAAGCGCTTCACCATCCCACAAAAGAAAGGAATGTTTATTATGAAATCATGGTTTCTCACCAAGAAAACGCTCATGCCTTTAGCCCTTATTCTCGCTTTGACCACCTGCCTTGGCATCGTGTCCGCCGCCCCTTCCAGCGTCAATGTTGACTTCAGTCGCTGGAACTACGGAGAGACCTACTCGCAATCGATGGCCAATACCGATTTCGGTGCCGTTAACTGGCTTATCGGCGGCAGCCGACTGTTCGTGTCGGGGGAAAATGATCGGCATTTGCGGATTACCTACCCTCCGGGCCAAATCGGCTCCCAAAATTCGGGAGGCTCCTTTAAAGCGCAGCTCGACCCGGGTACGGAGTATACGGCGGAATACCGGGTGAAATTCGACAGCGGCTTTCAATGGGTGAAAGGCGGAAAGCTGCCGGGGATCTGCGGAGGCGAATGTAATACCGGGGGAGATGTTCCTGACGGCAAAGGCTTCAGTACCCGTATGATGTGGAGAGCAAACGGAGAACTGGTGGCATACGTGTATCATTTGGACCAGTCCGGCACCTACGGGGAAGATATTTCGACCGGATTTTCGGCACCCGCCGGAAGCTGGGTTACCATTAAGCTCCGAGTCAAGCTCAATACGGCAAACAACAACAACGGCATACTGGAGGTATGGATCAACGGCACGCGTAAAATCAACCGGACGAATCTTCGTTACATGAACGATTCCACGAAGAAAATCGATACGTTCTACTTCTCCACCTTCTACGGAGGAAGCACCTCGGATTTTGCGCCCAGCAGCACCAACTATGCCCGATTTGACAACTTCTCTATTCAAAAGGTGAATTAATCAGGCACATAAGAATTTGCCCATCTTGCGATCCGACACTTGAATGTTTCCTCCGGAATACGGTATACTACTACAAAATCACACACCGATATCATGCCAGTGAAGAGCATCCAACTCGGAGGCGTTCTCGCCAAGGGCTTCCTTGCCCCTAAGTTAACCGGACCCGCCCGTTACCGCGGAACGAAAGTGGATTGAAGGGTAGTCCCGGCAGGGGCGACACCGTTCAATCAATTTGGGTGGCACCGCGAGACAAGCGCTCCTCGTCCCATAAGGATGAGGGCGCTTTTTGTATTTTTACAAAAAAGGAGCGCGGTGTGATGCTGGAGATCAAGTGGATCAGAGAACATGCGGAAGAGGTGCAAACGGCGGCCGACCGGAAGGGAATTTCGGTCTCCATCAAGGAACTGCTGGATTGTGAAGTCAGGAGGCGTAAGCTTCAGCAAGAGGTGGATCAGGTAAGGCAGCAGAGAAATGAGAATACTAATAATATTAGTAATCTTATTAAACTTGGCAATGCGGAACTGAGCAACCACCTGAAGCGCCGTGTAAAGGAGCTGAACCTTCGGCTGCGTGAGCTGGAACAAGAGCTTGCCGCGGCCGAAAACCGTCTCAATGAGCTGGCTTTGCTGGTGCCGAACATCGTATCGCACGACACCCCGGTCGGTACCTCCGACGAAGATAACGTCGAAGTGAGGCGCGTAGGCGAACCTACCCTGTTCCCCTTCAACCCTAGAGATCATGTAGCTCTCGGCGAGCTTCATCATATGATTGACGTCCCCCGCGGGGTGAAGACGTCGGGGACACGGCACTACTATCTTCGGGGCGTGGGAGCACAACTGCACAGGGCCGTACAGCAGCTTGCGTTAGACCTCCTTCTCGTCAAGGGTTTTACGTTGCTGGAGGTTCCCTTGCTTGTGCGAGAAGAAGCTTTAACCCGTGCCGGCTTTTTCCCGCTCGGCGCAGATCAAGTCTATCGTCTGGAAGGACACGACGCCTGGCTGGTCGGCACCTCCGAGGTTCCTCTCGTCTCGTACTATGCCAAGGAGGTGGTGGATGTATCGGCGCCTATCAAGCTGGCTGCCGTCTCCACCTGCTTTCGCAGCGAAGTGGGCTCGGCGGGAAGAGACGTCCACGGACTGTACCGGGTCCATCAATTCGCCAAGGTCGAGCAGGTGATCTTATGCGAGGCGAGCCTCCAAGCTTCCGAAGAGCTGCTGCAAGAAATTACGGCAAACGCAGAAGAGCTGCTTCAGCTGCTGGAGCTGCCGTATCGGGTCATGGCCGTATGCACAGGAGATATGTCGCAGAAAACCTACAAGCAGTTCGATATCGAAACCTGGATGCCCAGCCGCAACGCCTATGGGGAAACGCATTCGTCGTCGAGCCTGCTCGATTTTCAGGCAAGGCGTTCCCATATCAGATACCGGGATGAACAGGGAAAGCTGCGCTACTGCTACACCTTGAACAATACCGCCGTCGCTTCCCCAAGAATCTTGATTCCCTTGCTTGAGAATCATCAGCTGGAGGACGGTTCGATTCGCATCCCTGCAGCCTTGCGGCCCTATATGAACGGACTTGAGCTTATTACTCCTTTGGGGTAATTCCGGTAAGCCCCCTACTCCCCTCCTACCCCCAGGAGGGGAACTCCATGTTTGCGGTATTCATTCGGCGTCATGCCGGTTTTCTTCCGAAAAAGACGATGGAAAAATTTCATATCGCGGTACCCGACGGCTTCGGCAATATGCTGTACCGTCATATCTGTTGTTCGGAGAAGCTCACAGCTGCGCTGGATACGCAAGTTCTGCAGGTAATGCGTGAAGGTGCTGCCCGTTGCCTGCTTAATCAGCTTATGCAGATGACTTGTGCTTACATAGTTATGGCCTGCGACTTCCTTGAGAGTGATATCCTCATGATACCTTTTGCGAATGAAGCGGATCGCCTCCTCAATCTTCTGCCGGCCCGGCAGAGCGGTATCCTCTTGCTCGGACATGCGGTGAAGCATCGCCACAATCTGATGAAACAACGACTGGACGATCACATGGTAGCCGGGCGATGCCTGGCGGTATTCGGTCAGCAGGGTGAGAAACAAATCGTACAGGACATGGTCCTTATCATGAAATTGCAGCCAAGGATGAGGCAAGCTGGAAGGTCGGTAGAGTGCCCGCTCAAGCAGCGAACCCGGCGGCGGAAAGCTCTGGAACATAGGAAGCGCTTCCAATCGAAAGACGCAGTTGATCACGGTCAGGCTGTTGTCTTCGGTGGACGTGGAAGGACGGTACACATGGCTGGTGCCGATGGGCAGCAGAAACAAATCGCCGCGTTTCACGGGAACAACCCGATCGTTAATGTACTGATAGCCGCTGCCCTCGCTGACATAGTTCATTTCGAATGCGTCGTGAGAATGCTGTGGGGTACGGAAAGCTTCGAGGGCATAATTCACAAAAATATGCATGCCGGGACGGAAACGGGGGCTGAAGCGGAAAACTTCCGATACTTGAATACCCATAATCGCAACACCTCCAGAATCATTTCCTCTTGTACTGCGCAGGAACGAGCATTGACCTATACAAAACCAAACGAAGCCTATATTTATGAAAGTGCCTTCATGTCATAATATCCCTGTTATCCCATTCAATAACAAAGGAGCTGTGAATGATGAAGAAGGTGAAAAAGTGGACCGCCCTGCTGCTATCTCCCCTGCTTGCGGCCACGCTGATCCAACCTGACGCTTTCGCATCGGATCCGGCTGGCCAGCTGCCGGCATTCCCGGGGGCCGAAGGCGGAGGCATGTATACGACCGGCGGACGTGGTGGAGAGGTATATGAGGTCACGAACTTAAATGACTCCGGTCCCGGATCTTTGCGGGACGCGGTCAGCCAAGGCAATCGGACCATCGTGTTCCGGGTTTCGGGGAACATTGATCTGAAATCAAAGCTGATTATACGCTCCTCCAACCTGACGCTCGCCGGTCAGACGGCCCCCGGGGACGGCATCAGCATCAATCATTTTCCTGTTATTGTTGAAGCCGACAACATCATTGTCCGGTATTTGCGGTTCCGTTTAGGCGACATCCCTCTTGGAGAAGAGGATGCGATGTCCATACGCAAGCACAAGCAAATTATCATCGATCATTGCTCCTTCACCTGGGCGATCGATGAAGTGCTCTCCCCATACGAGAACGAACATACAACCGTACAATGGTCCATCGTAGGGGAAGCGCTGCATATGTCCAAGCACAAGAAAGGACGGCACGGCTTCGGCGGCTTGTGGGGCGCGGGAAACTCCACCTACCACCACAACCTGCTGATTCATAACGCCAGCCGGAATGCCCGTTTCAAGGGCACGGTGAAGGAAGACCCGACACTAGATTTCCGCAACAACGTCATTTATAACTGGAATTATCAATCCGCCTATGGCGGAGATGCCTCCGAGCTGAATATGATCAACAACTATTTTAAGTACGGACCGGACACCGTGATTGACAAAAGGGCGCGCCTGCACGAGCAGACAGGCTCGCGGGGCTCCGTATATATTGCCGGGAACTATGTCGACGGCAACCCGGAAGTAACCGCAAACAACATGCTCGGCGTCGTTCTGGACGCCGGTAAACAGGTGCGAACCGAACCGGTGCCGGCCTATCCGGTCACGACCCATACACCAAAGGAGGCTTATGAGCTTGTATTGCAGCAAGCAGGTGCCATTTTGCCGAAGAGAGATTCCGTTGACGCCCGCCTCGTGAACGACGTTCGGGATCGTACTGGCCGGCAGATCAACTCTCAGACAGAGGTCGGAGGCTGGCCTGCTCTTACCAGCTTGCCTGCCCCTGTGGATACGGATCACGACGGTATGCCCGATGAGTGGGAGCTTCGTCATGGGCTGAACCCTGCAGATCCTGCGGACCGTAATGGGACCGGCGCCGACGGATATACGAATTTGGAGAGCTACTTGAACTCTCTCGTCGGCAACGGAACATTGAGCCCGATCGTTCGCCTGACCAAGCCCGAGCAGCATCAGCAGTTCCAGAGCAAAGGAACCGTTGTGATCGCAGCGGATGCAACGGATCCGGATGGACGTGTGGATAAGGTAGAGTTTTACGCCAACGGCCAAAAAATCGGAGAGGACACCAAGGCCCCCTTCCAGATGACTTGGAACCATGTAGCGGACGGTACCTACTTCGTCATGGCCAGAGCCTTCGACAACAGCGGGACGCAGGCGGACTCGACGGCGGTGCCTGTTCATGTCAATACTAACGGCAGCACGGCACCGTGGGTATCTGCCGATGTAGGCAATCCGGCTATTCCCGGACACACCTCTGTGACGGATGATGTTTACACCCTGAAAGGCTCCGGTAACTGGCGGGAGGACGATTCCTTCCACTTCGCTTATCGAAAGCTGACCGGTGACGGAGAGATCGTTGCCCGTGTGGACCACATCACCGATGTGACACCGCACAACCGGGCAGGACTTATGATCCGTGAAAGTCTGGAGCCGGGCGCGCGGGAAGCGATGATGGCTCTGTCCGTACGCGGAGAGGCGTATGTCGCCGTCTTCTACAACCGGGATCATGCCGGATCGCCGCTTACCGAAACACCGCCGATCGCAGGCCTGCACACGCCTTATTGGTTAAAGCTGACCAAGGCGGGAGACACGCTTACCGGCTCCATCTCCCAAGACGGCACCACATGGAGACAAGTATCGTCCACACAGCTGTCCGGGCTTGGAGAGGTTTACATCGGGATGGCGGTGGAAGCCGCGAGAGAGAACAACCTGATCAACAACTATAACACGTCGAAATTTTCAAATGTGACGGTTACCGGCTCATTGAAAAAATAGCCGCAGCCTAAGGGGGACTTATTTGCGGGAGCAAATAAGTCCCCTTTGCTTTGCTATTCCGTTACTCAAATGCCGTCAGCGTCACCGGACCGATCAAGCCCGACGGCAGCTGCAGCCGGTCGATGCGGTTCGCCAAACTATTGGTAACGGTCACCTCAAGCACGTTTTCTCCCTTGATCACAAAAGGAGTCACGTCAAACCGGTAAGGCGACCACATGACAACGCCGGCTTCCTTCCCGTTTACTTTGACCTCGGCAATCTCATAAGCCTCGCCCAGATCAAGGACCAATCGTTCAGGCAGCACATCCGTATCCCATTCGAATGCACAGCTGTAACGAACCGTACCGGACGCATGCTCCAGCCCGGCCGTATTCGACCACGAGCCGATCGCCGGAGGTTCGGCCGGTAACGAGTGCTCCCGGACACTCCAGCCCTCCGATAGAACATAGGCGTTACGTGCACGTAACGGCTTCGGAGCCTGATCCGATCCGGATGCTCTGGACGGATCAATACGAAGCACAACGCTTTGTCGGCGCTCCAGGTCCAGCTGAACCCGCTGTCCGGCTTCCGACGGCAAGGGATGGACCGGACGGACGGTGCCCGCCCAAGCATCCCAAAGCTCCGTGTACCCTGTGACGACGGTCTCCAAGCTGCCTTGATAGGATACTTCCCCTTCATTGACTGCAACGATAAAATGCTGGTTCTCCTTAATCACATGCGTTACTCTTATATCAGCGTGGCCCGGTATTAAGCGTACGGTTGGAGCTGCGTAAGGCTCTATCGCGGACACCAGCCCGTTCACATCGGATACAACCGCAGTCGCATCGACCTGGCCTTTTGCACCATCTTCAGCAGCGAGACAAATGATCGCTCCACCCTGTTCCTTAAATTTATTCAGGAAACGCACCGTCTCCGGCTCCAGCTCGTCTCCTTCCTCTAGCAGCACCATGGTATATTCGTACCCGGCAATGCGAATGCTTCCGTCAAGGACGATGCCGGCCGTCGTCAGGAGCTTCTCCTCCAAATAATTGAACTCCCATTGATTCTCGTAAAGCGGCTTCACCATACGCCAAGGCAGTGAATCCTCTTTACATACAACGGCGATGGAGGCTTGGTTGCGGCTATCCGTCATGAGCCAGCTCATCCGCTTAATATACTGTGCAATCGTTTTGTAATGCGGCCACCAAATGTTGTTCGGCCCTACATCGGGCGGTCTCTCGTTAAATCGGCGCGGTCCGTCGACGGAATAATAGAAGGCGTGCGGACTGATCAGATTGCAGCCTCGGACAAACAACCAGTCCAGGTACCATTTCATATCCCCTGCACTCAGGTTCCAGTCGTTATTTTTACCGCATACGCCCAGCACTTCATTTAAATTCCGGCGTCTTCCCCGGTGTCTCGCCGCATCGGAGGCGCACTTGGCCGCCGTGCTGTGCCTACCCTCCAGCCCGAGGTTGTTCTCCGGTGCGACCCACCGCCACACGACATCCTGTCCCGGAATCTGGAACAGCTCCAGCAATCCTATATCATCGCTTGCCGCAGGGTGACCGGTCAACGCAATGCCGTGCTTTTCGCACCATTCGCTCAGAGGTTTATAGTAGGATGCCGTCATCCGCTTCTGAACCGCTTTGCGGTATTTCGCACGCACCGCGGAAGCGGACCCGTTGGTACTGTCAAGCCAAAGCAGCGGCAGCTCCTGCTCTTTGTTCCCTTCCGCGATGAAATCGGCTAAGAAGTCCTTCGTCCAAGATTTCAGGCCCTTGATATGTCTGCGTCCCATAATCTCCGGTTCGTCCGTAAACATAGCAATGACGGTGGTGCCGAATTCATCCCTCAGCCACTCGTAATATCGCTCATGAGTGAGCCGAATAAACTTGACGGTCGCGGCCGGGTTCAGCAGGTCGGCGGAGGCAGGGACATTCGGTTCTCCGTCATCCTCCCCGAAGTGGATCCCGCGGATCGTTCCTTTGGAGAACGTCTCGATAAATAGGAGAATCGTCCATTCCGGCGCTTCCCCCTCCAGCTGCTCCAAGGAAACGGTGTCTTCCACCGGATACAGGAGGACGGAGTCCGCCGGATCGATGCTTCCCTCTGTGGATTTCTTTACCGCTTGCACCGAAACGAGTACGTCCCCCTCTCCCAGCGCATCGGACAATACCAAGCGTTCCGCTCCGGACTTCTCGACCATTTTCAAGCCTCGGCTGGCGTACTCGGGGTTCCCCTGAACAACAAGCCCCTTAGCCGCTCCGGAAGGATACATCGCTTCGTCGTACAAAATCACTTTCATTCCAAGCGATGCCGCTTCTTTGACCGCGAACCGCACAAGATTCATGTACGTGTCGGACAAGTAAGGGATCGATTCGGGGATGCCGATTCTAGGATGAATCACGAAGCCCATGACGCCTTTTTCCGCAAAATCGTGAATTTGTCTGCGCAGCTCCTCCTCGGTCAAGTTATCGTTCCAGAACCAGAACGGAATCGGTGTGTACTCTTCCGACGGATGAAGGAATTGCTCTTCCCATGTCATTCGACTCATACATCTTCTCCTTTTAGGGGACGAAAGCCCGCCCCCGCACGGATTGGACGGCAGAAGGGCGAGCTTAGCGCTTTTGAGTTATTTGGTCGCCTTTTGGGCTTCTTCGATTTTCTTGGTCGTTTCCTCTTCCGCAGCACGGAAGACCGTATTGTAATCAGGGTCGAGCATCAGCTTCGGCACCGTTTTAGCGTATGGGGTCAGCAGCGTCTTATCGAACAGCGTTTGGGTCGCCATCGGAGCAAATTTGTTATAGAACGAAGCCTTGAGATTTTTGTCCTTAAACTTGCTTTCCTGTCCGTAAGCCTTCTTGACCTCTTCATTCTTCAGAACAGGCATAACCCCCAACTTGGACAGCTTCATCTGAACCTCATCCGAAATAAGGTGTTTAATGACCTTCATCGCTTGATCCGGCTGCTTCGACATGGAGGTGACGGCAAAGTACGTCGGATACGGCTGCGAGCCAACGCCCGGCAAGCTTTCAAAGGTTGGAAGCGACACCATATCCCAGTTCATCGCTTGGAAATCCTCCGGGAATACGAACACGATGGAAGAAAGCCAAGCAAACATCGCAAGCTCCCGATCCTTCAAAAACTCGTTCCGGTAAGGCATCGCGTCCTTATGCGCCCTCATATATTCACGGTAGCCCGGTGCTTTGGCCGGCTCGACAAATACGGTTTCGAAATATTCTTTCCATTTCTCGTTGGAGAAGATCGTCGGTTTATTCGCACTGTCGACGAACGGTATAGAGAATTGGTTCATCGGCAGCATGTGCGTTTGCGAGGACGAAAGCCCCACGTATTGCTTTCCGGCTTCGGAGCGCGTCACTTCCTTCGCCAGCTTATTGGCTTCCGTCCAGGTCATGCCATCCTTAGGATAGGGAACGCCAAACTTATCGAAGATGTCCTTATTATAATACAGCACCATATTGTTATTGAACACCGGGATGCCGTACATCTTCGCACTGTCGATCTGTTTGATGGAATCTGCTACAACCGGCTCCAAGCGCCCCATATCGACGTTGTGCTTTTTGGCAAGATCGGTCATATCCAGCTGCATCCCGTTGTTAATGAGACCGTCCATGAAGCCGCCGATGGAATCCCAATAAATATCGATCGTCTGGCCGGCTGTAAGCAGCTCCTTCAACCCGTTATTAGGCTGCTTCTGCAAGTAGGTAATTGTGTAATTGGGAAACTTCTCTTTCAGCGCATTGCCGAAGCGCTCATTCCAGCTCTCCTGCGAGTCGCCGCTATTGGAGTAAATGACAAGCTCCGCCTTCTCGTTCGGATCGTCCGCCGCAGGCTTCACATCCGCAGGCTTGACGGCCTCCCCGCCGCCTCCGCAGGCGGTCAGCGCCGCAGTGACTACACTTGCCAGCGCGGCTGAGCTAATTACCTTTTTCCAATTCATGCTTTCATCCCCCACCATGATTTTATCGATTTATCCCGGAACGGATGCGTTCCGGCGGATCGAGCATAGGATATCGGTCGGTTAAAACAAGCTCAGGCGGTCGCCGCTGTGCAGTCGAAGTTCGTAGTAAGACGGGCCGAGCGTAGATGGCTTCAGCTGTTCTAATGTTTGGTTATGCAATTGCGCCCAATCGGGCAGCTTTACTATGGTTTGAGTGTCCCTGTGGGCTTGGAGCTCCGCTCGCAGCGTGCCGTCTTCCCGATTCCACTCCATCGAGACGCGGCCGGTATGGAATCTCCAATCGGTTAGCCTTCCCCGGCTCCAGCGTCCCGGCAGTGCCGGAAGAAGCTTGATCATCCCCGGCGATACCTGCAGCAGAAGCTCCTGAACGGCATTGACCCAGCCCAGGTTCGCGTCGAGCTGAACCGGCGCCGTCGGCATCGACATGGAGATCCCCATGCCTCTCCAGTCGTTATGCAGTGTAAAGAGGTTAGGCAGCAAGCAAGACCGGGTTAGGGTGTTAAGGCAATCCAGAGCACTGTCGCCGTCGCCGAGCCGCGCGTAGATGGCGGCCATATGCACGAGCGACCAGCCGCTCTGAGCGCCAATTTCCCTCTTGCGTACCGCGGTATCGAAGGCCTCAAATAAGCCGGGAGCGTTCTCGCGCGTCACTTCATTGCCGGGAAAAACAGGATATAGATGGGACAAGTGCCTGTGATTGTAACGGTCCGAAAAAGCGGGATGAATCCACTCGCAGACAGCCCCTTCTTCATTTACCCGGTAGTTTGGCAGAAGCTCCAGCATCCGCTTCCATTCCGCTGCAGCAGCCGGTTCGACGCCTATTGCGTCGTGCGCTTCTATCAGATGCTGCAGAAGCTCCTTAACAATGGCCACATCCATCGTAGCATTGATCGTTGTCGGCATTGGATGCGCCAGCGGCTTACCGTCGGTCGGCATATAGTTCTGCGGCGTATTTTCAGGCGAGACGGAAGGGTATATCTTATAAAGCCCGTTTTCATCGGTAACCAGGAAGTCCTTATAGAACTGCATCGTCTCCAGCATGAACGGCAGCGCTGTCTTCTTGAGAAATTCCACATCGCCGGTATACCGAAAGTGCTCGTAATAATGCCGCGCCAGCCAGCCGGCCGCTCCCGTCCAATTCAGAATGACCGGGACAATTTGGTTCGGCACCCCTACGCCCGGAGTCGTTCCCGCCGGAATATATATGCCCCGGCAGCCGTAAAGCTTCTGAGCGTTGCTTCGAAAATCGTCCATCAGCCCTTCATAATAGCGGAATAAGGTCGGCACCAGCGGTTCCAGCCCTCCGACATGCGCATGCCAATACATCATCTGGATATTCTCGTTGGCCATGTTATGGCACCAGACAAGCTTGTAATCGCCGCCCCAAAGTCCATACAGCCCGAAGGGCTCCGCATCCGCCGAGGCGGAGGTGCCGCTAATGAACAGGTAACGGCCGTAGGACCACATTTTGCTGATTAAACTGTCCGGAGCTTCTCCCTCGTAAGCATCGAGCAGCAGCCGTTCATTCGACTGTGTACCCTCTTGCCCATTCCCTAGCTCAAGAGAAGCGGAATGGAACAAAGGGCCATGAAGCTCGGTATGCCTCTCCAGTAATTGATCATATGTGGAGTACGTCCCGGTCAGCTCGTGGAGCTCTTGCATGAGCCGGGGCCAATCCTTCTTGCGGTCGCCGAGCACGAACGTCTTGACAACGATAAGCACGCCGGACGATTGCTCGAAGCGAATGACCTCCGACGCCCCGCTTGAGACGCCTTTATCCGGCAGCACCTTCATTACCGCGCCAAAATCCGTACCGTCATCGTTGGTTGCCGCGTACCAGACCATTTGATCGTCTGCATGGATCTCCACGGTCCCGGCCAGCTCCTTGAACTGCTCGGTATCTCCGAAGCGATCGCTCGGCAGCAGCTGCAAGCCGATCTCTCCGGAGACCGTGCCGTCCGCTCCCGACAACCGATACACTACAGCCTGATCCGCCCGAGAGACGAAGAGCTTTCTTTCAAACGACCTCGACCCGTCCTTCCAAGCAACCGTGATTTCTCCGGTTTCCATGTCGAGAGTTCTGCGATATTGACGAAAAGCGTGTTTACACGGCATATTCAGCCGAATCGCCGCTAGGGGAAACCGGGAAGCGAGCCTTGTGGCATATCCCTGCTCCTTCAGTGCATTCGCCAGCTGCCAGCTGGCCTCAAGGAATCGTTCTTCATCCATAAGCCGCCGTGTTTCGGACAAGGTAGCGCTTACATCCGGCAGCTCATCGCGGTGCCCCCAGTGCCATAGCTTGGCATGATTGAGCACTATGGTTTCTTCCTGCACTCCACCGAACACCGAAGCTCCTATGACTCCATTGCCCGAAGGGAGCGCCTCCCGCCACATGTTTCGCCACCATGAGGCGGGATACGTCATCACCAGCCGATTGGCCGTGCTTCCCTCATTCATTTTGCTGCGCCCTCCCGCAGCCGCTCAATCTCCGTACTGGCAAGCAGCAGCGGCGCTACGCCCATAAGCACGTCGCTGACGACCGGCTCGCTAAGGTAATAGGCGTAAGAGCCGTCGCGGTACTTGCGTCCCCCGAGACCCGCGCCTTGACATATCTGATGCAGATGAACGCCCTGTTCATCCTCCGTCACGAAGCGGCTCAGGATGCCCTCATAGGCGCGTTCGACCGACTTGCGGCTTACTTCAGACAAGTAACCGAGTCGAATCCCCTTGGCCATCGCGTAGGTCAGCATACAAGAGCCTGACGCCTCAAGATAGTTTCCTTCGCGGCCGTTGCAGTCCATAACCTGGTACCACACGCCGCTCTCCTGATCCTGTACGCGGACGACAGCTTGCGCCATTCGCTCAAAGATGCCGGCAAGCTGACCGCGCTTCGGATGCCGGACCGGGAAGTGCTCCAGCGCATCCACTAGCGCCATAGCGTACCAGCCCATTGCCCGGCCCCACACATGGCGGGAGCGGCCTGTGGCGCCGTCGCACCACCGCTGCTCTTTGCTTTCATCCCAGGCGTGGTGAAGCAAGCCCGTTTGCGGGTTGCGGGTGCGACGCTCCACGAGCAGCAGCTGATGCGCCGCCTCATCGAACCAGCTCTCCTCGCCGAAGGTGCGGGCAAATTCCGCCATGAACGGCGAGGACATATATAAGCCGTCCAGCCACATTTGGAACGGATAAATTTTCTTGTGCCAGAAGCCGCCCTCGTCCGTGCGGGGCTGCCCGGCCAATTGATCGGTAAGCAAGCGTGCCGCCTTTTCATACTTGGCATCGCCGGTTTCTCTCCAAAGCCGCAGCAGATTTTTCCCTTTGTTGATATGATCAAGGTTATATTCTTCCACGGAGTAGCCCTGAATGGAGCCATCCTCATGAACAAAGATGTCCATATGCCGCTTGACGAAGTCATGGTAGCGGGACTCACCCGTATGGTCGCCGAGCCAGCCGAACGCGGTAAGCGCCATCCCGGCGACATACCCCCATTTGTTAGCAATATTCGGATGAAGCCCTTCCTCGCACCGGGACAGGATGGACTCCGCCACCCGCACCGATAAGCGCTGATCCGTCCTAGCTTGCGCAGCGGTCTGCATCTTGTGAATTCCTCCTGTTTAAACTGTATCGTTTATAGCTTGAGGCACCGATATCAAGTCAGGTTACCTAGCTACATCCAAGGCTTAAGCCCTTCCCACTTCACCGTCCAGCTGCCGTCGCGCGGAAAGCCCGGGTTCGGCTCGCCTTCGTAGCCCTTCCATCCTGCTGCCATCATGGCTATTGCGGTAAGCACTCCGCCGTTCCCCGGCAAATACGCCGTCAGGCCGGGACGCTGGTAATTATGACCGTTGGTCAAGTAGGTGTTCTTCGTTGCATCCATCAGCAGGAAATCGATGGCAAGCTCCGGCTCTCCCAGTCTTGCCGCCGTCATCGCGCACATCGGAAAATCCCAGCCCCACGCGGAATCCCACATCCATACTTCCTTCACCTTGTGGAGTGTCCGACGCATGGCTTCCGGATCGATCAGCGTACCGGGCAGAACACCAAGGGCTGCCACCATGGACGGATGATCCCTGTTCTTCTCCGTGAACGTATCCGTACACAGCTCGTGCGCCAAATACACGCCGTCCTCCTGCGGAGGCGGTGCCATGGATGCCGCTACCTCGGCCCAGCGGGGGTTCGCTTCCACACCCAGACGTTCAGCCCATTGAATGGCCAGCTCCAGTCCGTGCTTCCAGTATTCCAGCTCGTAAGGGGGATTCTTGCTGCCGCTTAGCGGATGACACTCCTGAGACGGAATTAACGGCGGGCCCAGATCGTACACGCGTTTCTCTTCGTCCAAATGAGCATAAGACACCATGAAATCGGCCGATTCAAAAACAATGTCCCGATAATGCTCTAACGTTTCCCGAGTCGGGTTCGCCTCATAGAGCAAACCCGCCATGACCATCGGATGCGGCTGCTGCCAGATTAGGCCGGGCGCGACCGCCGACGGACAAGGCTTCCCGTCGAAGCCGACCATCTTCGGCCAGCGCGCGCCTTCGTAGCCTTGGGAGGCAGCCAGATCGCGCGCAATCGGCAGAATGTCGCGGTACCAGCCCATGCTCTTCTGCAGGTACTGCTCGCGGCCCCACAACGGAAAGTGAGATGCGTGCCACCAGTGCATTTCGAGATGCGCCTTGCCGAACCAGCTGTTGTACATCAGCCCGGTTTCCTGCGGAGGCAAGGAGCCGCCGCTGTGCATAGCGCAGAGGAACTGCGAAAGCACAACCCGTCGCTCCAGCTCGAAGGCTCGGGGATCGGAGCTGCCGGCGAAGTCGATAGCCGCTCCGTTCATCCAGAAGCTTTCCCAATACCGCTCGCTGGATGCTTCAATATCTCGGAAGGATGGCGTTTCAGGAGACTGTGTTGCAAAACCGACACTAAACTCCAAAGTATCCGATTCACTTCCCGGGAGTAAGGTAACCTCGTGAGCGCCTGTCTTGAGCAAACGGCCGGAGCTCCATTCCCACGCTACTTCATAGCCGTCCTCATCCATGCTTCGTTTCAGCAGCGCCCGATGCTCCTGTACCTCCGCTAGCTCCGTAGAATGTCTGTCGTCGTTCTCCCAATCCGGGAACACGGACTTCGCCCATGCCGTATGAATCATGTCAGGGCCTGGGAAGCGTACGAACACCTGCAGCCTGCCCTTCCCAATCAGCGGCGACTCCACATGGACGCCGACGGTATCCTTCTCGGAATGACACGCTGTGGTAACCCGAACCGGTACTCCCTGCACGGTATATTCGCTGGTAATCGTTCCTGTCCAAAGGTTCAGCTTCTGACGAATATTCGTCACGTCGCTCGCCTGTGCCTCCTCCCCGGATTCCCCGAGAAAGCGGAAGGAGATTCGGCCGAGATGCAGGCGATGCGGATTTTGGCGAAGCCAGTGGTACGCCTCCGCCTTGTCGCCGGGCTTCATCGGATAGCCTACAAGACGGCCATACGTATCAAACATCTGATAGGCGGCATCCTTCTCGGTGAACCGGTTATGGCCTCCCGTGAAATGCCAGCCCCAATGAGACTGTGTGCCAAGAGGCACTTCATACTGCTCGGGAAAGGACTGCAAGCCGGTAATATCGCAGCTGAAGGCAAACTCTCCGTTCCCTACGGTGAAAGGGGACAGCGGATCCCACTTGGTCAGTTCGGGATGATGGCGCTCTACTATATTTTGTCTGTCCATGGCTCCTCCTTTGTATGAACCGGCCGATTCCCCATTCCTTACTCTAAGGGGGAATCGATTCGGGTTTTCATTACATCCCGGTATTTTCCCGGGGTAATGTCTTTGAATTTGCGGAAGCTGCGAATAAAGCTGTTCTCATGCTGATAGCCGACCATAGCGGCAATATCCGAAATACGGGCATCCGTCTTCAAAAGGAGCTCCGCCGCCCGTTCCATGCGCAGCTGCGTTAGGTAGTTGTAGATGGTCTCTCCCGTTTCCTGTTTGAACACCTGACTGGCAAGACTGCTGCTGATGCCGATCGATTCGGCGATCTCCGGAATGCCGATCGGCTCGTCAAGCCGCTGCTGCATGTAATCGATCATTTGCTGGCACATGATAAAGTCCTTGCTCTGGGCAAGCCGGTAAAACCGCTGGACCAGCGCCGCGACCCGTCGCTGCAGCTCCTCTTGAATATCCTCCAGCCGCAGCGTATCGAACTGCTCCACAAACGGCTCAGCATCCGTCTCCTCAGCCGGACGAAGCTGTTCGATGCGCTCGGCAGCAGCTTCCAGGAAGGAAACGACAGTAGACGGATAAGCGTCTTGCTTGCGCAGCCGTTCGAACACCGCGTTTAGCGTCGCCTGCGCCGCGCTCTCGTCGCCGGCCTTAATCGCGAGCGTCAGCTCCTCCAGCAGCTGTTCCGCCGGAAGGGGCTCTCCCACCTCATGCGCGGATACCTTCTCGAACTGAATGATCTGTCCGTAGCCTTGGTACACGCGGTATGCTAGTGCGTTTTCCGCTTCGAGCATAGCCTGCCTCAGCCGGGTCATTTCGGTAAGCGGCGTACTGATCCCGGCAGAAACGCTAAATTTTAACAAATGAAAGACGACTTGAATCGCTTCGGCCAGCTTACGCTCCATCCGCTCCTTGGCCTTGGCTATCGGGATGTCCTCGCGGGACTGAAGCAGAATTGCCGTTTGGTCCTTGCCGAAGTCCGCACAAACGATGCGCCACTGCGGCTCGAATAGCTCGGCAACAATATTGGCCAGTGCAAATTTCATCAGAGATCGGTCCGCATCGGTATAGGTACGCGACCATGCCTCATACCGGTCGATCGAGAGAATCGCTACCTGGATCGGGGCTGAACTCCACTGCGTAAAATAACGATTCCATTTTTCCTGAATGTCGCGTTTTCCCGTCAGGTTCGCGGTATAGATGTCATATAACAGCTTAGAGGCCGCTTCCGACATCGTCTCCCGTACGAGCTGGGACAAATGGGCGTGATTGCTGACCAGCTCCCCGGCGAGCTTCTCCAGATTAATTCCCTCCGCGCCGGCTACACCCTTACGGTCATATACGCTAAAGAGCTGCTTCAAGCGGCGAACCGGACGGAAGGCTGCAGCATTGATATAGAAGATGGTCGCTCCGCCCACGGCAAGCGCTGCGATAGAGACCAACAGCACCGTATCCCGCACCTTCTTGGATTTCGCCAGCAAGCTGTCCTGCTCGACGATGGAAACATATTTCCAGCCAGTGACGGGAGATTCCAACTGATTGACGAGCAGCTTACGGTTATGATAGGTCAGATCGCCGCTGCCCTCCTCCTTTAGAACCGTAAGCGCTTCCCGGATGGCCTCGCGGTCAAAATCGTAATTCGAGGAGGAGTAGAGAACATCGTCCTGCGTATCGATGATGAGGCGGATACGGCTGACATTATTGATCGAAGGAGGACTGAGCTTCGCGAACAATTCCTCATCCTTGAGATTGACCGCCACAATGCCGCGGAACTCGCCTTGAATCATAATTTTGCGGAACAAGGTCACGTCGGAAGCGTTTCGGCCTGCGCCCTCCGGTACATCCCGCTTCTGGATCACCGTCATCTTATCCCCGAATTCCTTCTCGACGCCGATCCATTCCGAATCGATGAAGTTCAGCTTGCTGGAGCTGTAGCCCTGCGGGATTGCAACGAAGCTGCCTTTCTGAATATCGTAAATATAAATGCTCTTGACATACTTGGAATTGCTGATCAAGGTGGACAGCAGCTGATACATGTCGGAAATGTTCACAATCGAATTTTGGTCCGCGCTTGTAAAAAATTGATAAACGCTTTTGTTCAAACCGACCTGTATGGCCACCTGGTCGCTTTCCTTGATCGATTCGTCGATCACGCTCATATTGAGCTGCAGCATCTGAAGCTGCGGACCGCTAAGCTCCTCCTGCAGCACCGACTTGGACGTATAGTAGGAGGTCATGCTCACGGCCAAAATAATAAGGAATACGGAAAAGGTCAAAATCAATACAAGCCGGGCCTGGGTATGAGCCAAATTGTACTTTATCCATTTCTTGAGGGATTGCATAACGAATTGTTCCCACCTTATGCCGAGTATCTTCTCATTATATCGCGATTTGGTCCCCAAGACACCCCGCCCGGACAAGTATTCCCGGCCTTCGTCAGCTCTTCCTTCCCAGCTCCCCGATCATGCGCTCCGTCTCAATGCCGGCCAGCAGCACAATGCCGATCCCGTGCGTATCGTTCAAGTTCCAGCCCAAATCATGCTTGTAATAGGCATTGCTGTGGGACCAGCCGGAGCCCTTGCATACGCCGTACAGATTGCCCCGTTTGTCAATGGCCCGCTCGCAAAGGCCTTGCCAGCCCGCAAGCACCGCCTCGACGTACGGCTCCTGCTCTTCCAGCCACCCATGCCGCACACCGAGGGCGAAGCCGTAGATGAACATCGAGGTGCAGGAAGCTTCCTCGTAGGACTCATGGTCGATCAGCACCTGATGCCACAAGCCGTGCCTTCCTTGCAGCTTGCGATACCCTTCGGCCAGCTCCCGGTAGAAGGCAAGCACCGGATCATACCGCTCATGGGTCTCCGGCAGGACACCGAGCAGCACGGCCAAGGAGAAGAATACCCAGCCGTTGCCTCTCCCCCAGGTTGCTTTGGAGGCCAATCCCTTGCTGACGTCAAAGACATGCGCCATAATGCTGCGTTCCGGAATGAACAAATACTTTTTGTACAACAACAGCTGTCGGGCGGCCTCGTCGATGTAACGGGAGTCGCCGGTCAGCTCGGCATACCTGCACAGGAACGGCACGCTCATGTACATATCGTCACACCACATGGTATTGTGCATGTTAGGCGAGACGCCGATTCGGCGGTAAAGCGCCCCGTCCTCCATCCGGTCCTGCACGTTCATAATGTACTCCGCAATGTCGTCAAATACGTGGCTTGCGCCCTTAAGCGGCCGAACGCGGCTTGCAGTAATCGCCAAAGCGCCGAAGGAGCCGCAATCGTCCAAACTATCGATATGCGACAGCTGATTGTTCAAACCAGCCGCTCCGAACCGTTCGCGATCCCATAACGAGTAAGCGTATGTCGAGGTAGCGAACTCTACATGCCGGGTTACGTAATCGATCAGGTCGCTGCGCTGCAGCAGCTTGCCGGTTTCAAGCAATCCGGATAGGGTGACCCCGAGCGGGTAGTTCCATTTTCCGAACAGCTCGTTTTCCAGAAACGGCCGAACATGGGCTCCGGGCTGATCCGTCATCCAGAAGAACGTGCCTTCTCCGGTTGAAGCTACTGTGTCCATGCTCAAATACGCCGACGCATCCGTTTCCTCCTCTTGCGGAAACGGTCCTAAGTAAAGCCATGAACCGGAATAACCGTGCACCTTGCGGGGGGCGGCGAGCTCAAGACCTCCCTGCAGCGGCTCCAGCTGAAAGCCCCAGCCCTGCTCCCCAGCGGAGCATCGGATCAACAGCTCCGAGCTTCCCGGCGGCGCCTCGAGCATCACGGTAAACTCACCGCCCTCCAGTACAGAGTGAACCGTCCGGCCCTGCCACTGGATCGATAGAGGGCTGTTCGCCCTGCCGCGGATCACCGCCTGCTTCTGCGACCCGGTCTTGTTCACAACGGTCGTCCATGCGTAAGCCGCCGCATCCGAGCGGTTCCCGAACAGCTGATCGAGCCGGCCTTGGTCAATTCGATTCACCACCGGCAGCCACATGGCTTCCGTCGCCTTCTCGGACACCGTAGCCTGCGGTATGTCCGTCAGCTGACGCTCCAACGGGGCCGTATAGAGCCAGCCCTCCTCCCCCTCCCGCTCCTTGGACGGGGCGAGGAAGTGAAACGGCTTGTTTTTGCGGTTGCTCGTGCCGAACTCCGCACCGCATGCTCCCCCGGCCCCTTTGGCCAGCTCCAGCACGAAGTGGTTCCAGCCGCGGGTGAGCGATAGCTTCAGCTTCAGCGGTGCCGCTTCCGCCCCCTCCTCAGCGGGAGACGAGCCGAAGCGCTTCTCCCCGTTATGGAACAAACGCACCGGTCCATGGCATCGGATGAAGAAGATGAAGTCCTGTGCTTGATCGATCCAAAGCTTTGCCCATGCATAGACGTACTGCCCTTCTTGCATCTCCGGAAACATGCGGGCGACAGGAAATTCATAGACGTGATGTTCAAGCTTGCGAATGCCGCTCTCCCTGGTCACCCGGTACACCGGTCCGTGGGGCGGGTTATCACCGATGTAGCGCTGGGCCATGACGGAGAGCACATGCGGGATGCTGCCGCTCTCCGTTTGGGATGCCATGCTGTCGGCCGGGTCGAAATATGGGTTCATGCTGGGTTATCCTCCATTCCTTACAAGCGACTTCGCCGCGTCCTGCTTCTCCCCGGAGATGACCTCGGCAATCGTGATAGGTCGATGCTCCTTGACGGATCGCCATACCGCTTCTCCGGTAGCGACCGAATACGCTCCGGCTTCCGCCCCCGATAACACGCGGTAAGGCCGGCTTTGGTCCTCTCCCATAAACAGATCCTCCAGCAGCAGAGGATCGCCGCCGCCGTGTCCTCCTTCTTTATGCACCACGTGAATCGTTTCCTTGGAGCCGAAAAGCGGGAAATAGTCGATTGTCTGCACCGGTGTCGGGAACGGCGTTCTCTTCGGAGCATGGTACTCCATCGTTTCCAGGCGTCCCTTCGTGCCGTTAATGGCCAGACGGTAGCCCTCATACGGCAGAGAGAAGTTCACCGAATAGCTGAGCAGCGCGCCGCCGTTGTACCGAATGGAAGCCGTATACGTATCCTCGATGTCGATTTCGGAGTCGAAAATGCATCGGTCCGGACGATAATCGGAGTAAGGGAAAGCCTGTTTTTCCGCCGTGAGCGATTCAAGGTGATCGTCCGGTATGCGAATATTTTTGCTGCGGGCATTCCACCGGGAATAGTAATCGCAATCAGCAGTGTATTCACAAGTGCCGCAGTATCGGCCGTCCTCCTTCTTAGGATTCGCCTCGCCTTCCGCGCCGTAATAGTTCAAAGCGCCGTAAGCGAACACCTCCATCGGCTTCTGGTCGATCCACCAGTTCACGAGGTCGAAGTGGTGCGTGCACTTATGTATGGAGAGTCCGCCGGAATGCTCGCGGACCCGGTTCCACCGCTTGAAATAACTGGATCCGTGATACGTATCCAAATACCAGTTCAAGTCGATGGAAGTAATGCGGCCGAGCTTTCCTTCGAGGATCAGCTCCTTAATCCGCGTATGAATCGGGGCGTAACGGTAATTGAACGTTACCGTTACGGTCCCTTTGCTCGCTTGTTCCGCTTCCAGCACGCGTCGGCAGTCCTCGCCCGTCGTAACCATCGGCTTCTCGGTAATGACATCCAGATCGCGCTCCAGCGCAGCGATCACATACCGGGCGTGCGTATCGTCACGCCCGGCTACGATGATGACGTCCGGCCGGGTTTCGTCTACCATCCGGTCAAAGTCCTGCTCCCCGTATGTTTTCACATCGGCGTGCTCAGGGTACCTGGACCGGTACAGATCGAATCGGACCGGGTCCCGGTCGAGCAGCCCCACCAGCTCGCAGCTGGCGGAGAACGTGCTCAGAATCGGCTTGGCGAACATGCCGAGCGCCCTACCGCTTACTCCACAGATTGCATAACGCTTCTTCATGATCAGATCACCGTTCCCTCTTATTTCTTCACCTTGGCGTACCAGTCTTGCACACGCTTCGTAACGGCATCGCCGCCCGCCTGCTTCCAGCGGCTGACGAATTCATCGAACTTCTCCAGCGGCCAATCGCCGATGACGATTTTGGTCAAATACTCTTGGAACAGCTTATGCGACTGAATGTCGGGGTACCCTTCGTATACCGTATTCGGCAGACCGTCTCCCGCTATTCTGCGGGCATCCGCTGTGCTGATAGCGAAGATGTCCTGCACCATCTTCTGCATGTTCTCCGGGATCGTCTCCTTAATCCGAATATCCATATCCGCCTTCGTTGTCAGGTTGCGCATGCCGAGGGCGATCGGACGGCTGTCCTCCGGCGGCAGCAGCACCTTCTTGCCGTTCACCACCTGGTGCTGCTGACCCTCCAGACCGAAACGAATGAATTCATCGTTGTTCTGGTCGTAGAAGAAATCCAGCAGGCGCAGGGACGCTTCCGCATTTTTCTTCGCTGCGGCAGGAATAATCCATTCCGGCTCGCCCATGCTCTTCTGGGTGACGAAGCCCTGGAACCCGTTCGCCTTAGGCACAGGCATACCGACGATGTAAGCGTCCGGCTGTCCCTTCAGCATGGCCGTGTACCGGTCACGAACGTTGGCCGGAAGGTGATACCAGCTGCCGACCAGGTTGTTGTTGATTTTGGCCTGCCACACATCGCCTTTATTCAAGAAGGTTTCGTTATCAAGCAGCTTCTCAGCATACAGCTCGCGAATATAAGCGATTGCGGCCTTCATGTTCGGCGTTACACCTGCGTATTGGATTTTGCCGTCATAAATATCCCACTCGGGGTTCCCTTCCCACATAGCTACGCCGTACATGCCGAACAGATGGTCCATCCATTTGCCGAATTCGCGTCCCGAGGTCGGCAGCTCGTCTTTCTTCCCGTTGCCGTTCGGATCCTTATCGCGGAATGCCTTCAGCACTTCCTTGTATTCCTCCGTCGTCTTAGGCATCTGCATGCCTACCTTATCGAGCCAGTCCTTTCGGATCATCGGAGCCCGCTCCGGTACGAGGAACACTTTCGGAATGTAGTAAATATGGCCGTCCGGAGAGGCGGAGCGAACGATATCCCAAGCCTCCTTCGGAATGTTCTTCCACACGTTCGGCGCATATTTCGGCAGCAAATCGTCCAGCGGCAGTGCGCCTCCCTGTCCGATGAGCGTCTGCTCTACCCCGCCGATAGGACGAAGAATGTCCGGCAGATCGTCGGAAGCAATGAGCAAATTGAGATACTCGGTAGGCTCGGAGCCCGGTGGCGTCGTCATGAGCTTGTATTCTACCCCGGTTTTCTCGGCAACATATTTCACGTGGGGGTTATTGCTGTCGGGGATAGTGCCTACGCCCATATGGCTCTTGAACACCTTCACCTGAACTGGCTTCCCGTCTTTAGCAGGGGTATCTGAAGCTTGAGGGGCTTCGCCCCCGTTCGAGCAGCCGCTCAGGGCGGCGGCAGCCATCACGGCGGTGAGTGCGGATAGCTTGGCTGATGTTAGGAATGCGGATTTCGTCATGTGTGGATCCTCCCTTTTTCTACTCTTTCAACGACCCCACCATGGAGCCTTTTACAAAATACTTCTGCAAGAACGGATATACCAACACGATAGGAATGGTGGCGAACAAAATCGTCGCCGCCTTCAGCGTGGTCGTATTGAACTCATAATCGCCCAGGATCAAATTCACAGCCGCAAGCTCCTCCGGTGAGGTCAAATAGGCGCGAAGCTTCATTTGCAGCGGCCACAAAGAAGGATCCCGGATAAATAAAACCGCCCGCTGGAACGAATTCCAGTACCCTACAGCATAGAACAGGCTGACCGTGGCGAGAACGGGCTTCGAGAGCGGCAGGTAAATGCGGAACAGCACGCCGGCATCGCTGCATCCGTCGATTCGGGCCGAATCGTAGAGCTCCGAAGGTAATCCCATAAAGAAGGTTCGGATGATGATCATATTAAAGGTACCGATTAGGCCGGGAAGAATCAATGCCCATAGCGAATTCATCAGCCCCAGCTCGCGAACCGTCAGGAAGAACGGAATGAGCGGAGCATTGAAGATCATCGTCACGACAATGGCCAGCATGATCGCCTTCTTGGGCAGGAACTCCTTATGCGACAGCGGATAAGCCATGAGCACGGAGAACAGCATGCTGAGGAACGTTCCGAGCACCGTAATGTATACGGTAACGCCGAAAGACATCCACAAGCCCTTGTTCTTCAAAATATGTACCCAGGAGGCCGGCGTAAACTCCACGGGCAGCAGGAACACCTGCTTCGAATCGGCGGCGATCGGCGAGCTGAACGACACGGCCAGCAGCTGCAATAGAGGAAACAGCATCGTAGCGGCGGCGATCGCCAGCATGGCGTAGTTTAATGTCTGAAAAAGTTTCTCTCCCGCGGATAGTCTCATTACCACAACCCCTGTTCCGTTTTTCGTGCCAGCCGGTTAAATGTCCATAACAAGGCGAAGCCGATGACCGATTGGAATAACCCGATCGCGGTCGTTACGCTGTATTGCCCCTGCAGCACCCCGGCGCGGTACACATACGTCTCGATGATATCCCCGACGGAATACGTCATCGGTGTGAGCAGGTTGAAAATTTGGTCGAAGCCGAGCTCCAGGAAATTCCCTATGTTGAGCAAGAACAGCACCAGAATGGTCGGGAACATCACCGGCAGCGTGATATGCAAAGTCTGCTTCCACCGGTTCGCGCCATCCATGACGGCCACTTCATACAAATTCGGGTTGATACCTGCGATGGCCGCTAAATAAATGATGGTTCCCCAGCCGACCTCCTTCCAAATTCCGGAGATCACCACGATGGTTCGGAAATAAGCTTGCTCCTGCATGAACAGAACCGGCTCCAAGCCGAACCAGCCGCGAATCGAGTTGACGACCCCTTGGGAAGCCAGCAGCTCGAATACAATCCCCCCTACGACGACCCAGGACAGGAAGTGGGGGAGATAAAAGACGCTTTGTATGACCCGCTTGGCCAGCATGACCCGCAGCTCATTTAATAGAAGGGCCAAAATAATCGGCGCCGGAAAACCAAAGATCAGCTGATACAGCGCAATGACCGCCGTATTGCGGAGCACATGGTAAAAATCCTGGTAAGTAAACAAATAAATGAAGTTGTCCAAACCTACCCAGGAGCTGCCCAGAATACCTTTGAAAATCTGGTACTTCTGAAATGCAATGATACTGCCCGCCAGCGGCACGTACTTGAAGACAAGATAAAATGCCACACCTGGAAGTGCCATCAGATACAGCATCCAATGTTTTCTCATGTTCGCGAGATACATACTTACTAATGTGGGCTTGCCTGCCGGTGCTTTGCTTTTGGCGGACACTAGCTTCTTCTGTGGGTACACTTCTGCCACCGCCACTACCTCCTCTGCTTCGATACCGCCATCTTACCGCCCCCCGGCTTGTGAATTCAACTGACCATTTCTCCATGGCATGCACAAATACGCGAAACCTTGCCCTGTCGGGGATTTCGCGTAGTCTTAAGCTCATATATCCATGTTTTCTGGCTTATCGGTTGGTTCCGTGGAGAATTGGTGCAATGCCTGCAATAAAGTCTAAGTACCCGGACGCCGCGGCTAACCGTCAGGAATGACAGTTGGCCGTGACGCTGCTGACGGCAGGTGGACGGCTATGACTAGTTCGGCATCTCTTCTCTGCTCACAGCACGCGACCGGTACTCCCCCGGTGTGATGCCGCAGCTGCGCTTGAACATCCGAATAAAGTTTTGCGCATTGTTGTAACAAAGCTTCTCGGCGATATCCGAAATCTTCATATCCGTGGTGCGGAGCAGCTCCTTGGCCCGGTCGATGCGATAAGCGATAATATAATCGGTTAGGGTCATGCCCATTTCTTCTTTGAACATAGCACTGAATTGGGAATTCGGGAGGGAAACGAGCTCGGCCAGCATCGGCTGGGACAGCTCTTCATCATAATGCTCATGAATGTACTGAAGTACGCGGTCCATGGTAGTCCGCTGTCTTCTGTTACGGTGCTCATGTACGTGGGATATGAGGGCCGGATATATTTCTTTGGTAAGCCAGCACACGATGGAGGCATGGGTTTTGATTTTGGCCAGCCGTTGATACGGATTGAAATCAAACAGCTTCGGTCCTCCCTCGGGGTCCAGCTCGAATAAGGTTTTGAGCGAGGTTGCAATCAACTGGATGTACGATTGATGAATATGGTCATACGAAGCTTGGCGGGCCCTTGCGCTAAGGACGGCGGCAAAATCCGCAACCCCCTGGACCACCTGCTCTTCATGGCACAGCTTAATTCCGTTAATAATCATCTGCTCTTGCTCCGACGGGTAACTGACGCTATTCGCTTCAGGCAGGACGGAGCCGATATAAATTACCCTGCCGCTTCCCTCCACCAGCTGGAATTGCAGCGCCTCCAGCGCTTCCTTATTCGAGCGGCTGATGAATTCCAGCCCTTCGTAGCTATACCCGATTCCAATGGTTACTGTAACCCTCAGCAGCCGCTCTGCCACGCTTTGCATTTCCTCGGCAATTTGAAATACGAGCTTTTGCCGGTCATGAGCGTCCCCGGGACCATGATTCAGGATGACGGCTATATGATCCGACGGACTTTGAAAGGCAACGCCGTTCGTATATCTGCCCATAATTTCCTTCGCGATATTCATTGCCGCATAGAGAAACAGATGGAGATCCTGCTCCGTCTGCCCCCGCAGGTTGTCCAGCTCAATGGATAGCACGGTATAATACGGATGCGGTATATCAATGCCGTAATATGCCAGCTTATCGGCAATTTCCTTCTCCTTCATCGGTTCAGTAAGCAGCCGGTGGAGAAAATTGGTGCGAAGGATCGGCATGGAATCGGCAATTTGCTGCTCTAGGGCATGATTCGAGCGGTGCAGCAAATCGACGTAGTATCGGATCACCCCAATTTCGTTCAGCTTGGAGAGAGATTGCGGCAGCTCCCCCCTCGCCTGCTTAATCGTCTCTACAACGCTGTAGATTAGACGGAAGAAGCTTCCCGACAACACCGCCGCCGCTGCAAGACTGATCCCGATCAGCACAGCCCCGAGCCCCAGCGTGGTCTGCTTGATCCAATTGAACCGGGAAGTTAAATCATGGACCGGCAGCAGTGAGATGTATTTCCACTCGTTATAGGGTGATTTTCTGTAATTCAGCAGAAGCTCTTGTCCGCCGATCGTTTCCGTGTACGTATGCTCCTCTTGTTCGGATTGCAAGAGCCGATCGATCACCGGATTCTGTACACTCAGATCGATCAGGCTTTTGTTCCAATCGGATATATAATTTCCGCTGGAGGTGACAATCAACATCTCCCCGTTCATTCCAACCTTCGTATGGGCGAAAATATCAAAAAAAGCCCGGTCGTTCAGCTCGACGATCAAATATCCGAGCGGTTTGTCCATGTTCACGGGCAGCTTTCGAACAAAGGTGACAATATTGGAGCCGCCTCTTGTAATGGTGGACGCCGATTTGCGGTCCAGCCAGAAATAAGGCCTCGGGTCCGTTTGGATTTTCTCAAGCACATCCCTCGGAAGCCGATCCGTTGTCGTTATCCCTTGGCTCGGGCTCATCATCAGATTTTGATCCTTCATATATAAATAAACGGCATTCGCATCATCAATAAGCCCTTCCATAGAGGAGAGCACAGTCATCACATCGCGGAATTGCTCCCCGTTCTCATAGGGGTTCGGGAGGGTCAAGTAGTGCAGGAGCATCGGATTAAACGCATGCTGCAGCACAGCCTTATCCAAGCCGACCAGCTTCTCGTCGATACGCTGCTGTACCTGCTTCACCGTTTCCCGGTTTGCCTTCCCCACCTCATCAAATAGGGAGTACTCGGCAATCATATACGTAACGCTTCCCAGAATAATGACAGGCACGATGGACAGCAGCGAGGCGGCAATGAGGATTTTGAGGCGCATCGAGCCTCTCGACCACATATCTCCGAATATACGCAGCAGCAAACCCAGTCCCCTCCTTACCTGACAAGCTGAAAGCGCTTCATACATAAAGTATACGCTTCACCTCTTCCGATTCCTTCCCGAAAAAAGAAAATGAAGCCACGGTCCTAGGGGTTCGACAAGAAGTGCCGAGGCTCCCAGGGATAGTGGCTTCCTTTTGTAACGGATTACTTTTGCTTTTTGAACCACTCATTGGTTTCTTTGGTGATTTGCGCTCCGCCCTTATCAAGCCATTCCTTCGTAAATTTATCGAAATCCTCCAGCGGTGCTTTGCCCATCACAATCTTCACAAAGGTTTCGTCCTTCAGCTTATTCAAATCGCTTTGCTTCTCCACGGAAGTCGGCGCTACGAAGGACAAGGCAGGATTCTTGATCCCGAGCTTGGCGACAAAATCAAGGTTATCCTTCTGTGCCTTCTGCACCGCCTCCGGAGCGGTCAGAACCACGTAGCTGTAAGGATCGTACGGGTTATGCGGAATCAAGTTGTCCACGCCGTCCGCTTTGTATTTGTCCGCGTTCAGTTTAGGCTTGCCGTTCTCCATCGTATGATGCACTCCTTCGACGCCATAACGCTTCATCTTGTAGGCTTCATCCCCGGCCTGCCAATCGAGAACTTGCATCAGCCGCTTCGCCTTTTCCTTATCCGTCTTGGCCGGGATCAGCCATTGTCCGAAGAAGCCGGACGTCTCGCCGTAGCCGGATTTGCCGCTTGGCCCTGTCGGTGGCGCGATCATAATAAGATTCGCCTTCGGATCGATTTTGCCGAGATTCTCCACATAACGGGCATAATCGCTCGTCTGTCCGCCGATCAGGATTCCCGCCTTGCCGCCCTCCAGCTTCTCCCATACCTGCGTGTTTTTCAGCACAGCGAAGTCCTTATCAAGCCCGCCATCGGCATACAGCCTCCGCAGCCATTCGAGAGCTTGCTTCCTGCCCGGTGTAATGACATCGTTCATTAAGGAGCCGTCCTCCATCTTGCGCCAGCCGCTGCCGGTGTCAAACGCCATGAAGAGAGCGTCCAAGTGGCTGAGATTCTCGCCCATCGCTATGCCGAAGGTATCGTTTTTCCCGTTCTTGTCGGGGTCGTTGTTCGTGAAAGCGAGCGCCGTTTTATAGAGGTCATCTACGGTCTTCGGTACAGGCAGCCCCAGATTATCGAGCCAATCCTTACGAATCATCACCGCGGAGCGGTTCAATGCGCGTGTTCTGGGTACGCTGTACAGCTTCCCTTCGATCTTCACATTATCGAAAATGTCCTGCGGCGTTTTCATAATGTTCGGCGATGCTTTGATCAGGTCATCCAACGGGAGAAAGGCGCCTTGATTTACATACTTGACCAGCTCCGGGTCCGGATAGTTGGTCCACAGGATCAAATCCGGCATGTCTCCGGAGGCTAGCGTTACCTTCAGCTTATCGTTATAGCTGTTGTTGGGAACGGCAATGGGCTCGTATTCGATATTGAACTTATCCTCGATCAGCTTCCACGCCTCCGTTTTTTGCGGCGGCTCGGCATAGAGCGGATACATCATGCTGACTTTGATCCGCTTGCTTGAATCCGCTCCGCCGCTGCCTGTTCCGGCACCGGGGGCATCCCCTCCGCTGCAACCCGCTGCCGCTGCCGCCAGCAGCAATGCCGTCATCGAAACGGCTGCTCCTTTTCTGTTAACCATACCGTCGACCTCCTTATTTTTCATCAATTGATGCTGCTACCCTTTGACGGAGCCAAGTAGAACTCCTTTGGCAAAATGCTTTTGCAAGAACGGATACACAAACAGGATAGGGACGGTTGCCACGATAATAGCCGCCATCTTTATGGTTGTAGGGATGATCTTCAGCTCTCCCATCGCCACCTCGAACTCCTGCGTGGAGCCTTCGATGATCATCTGCCGCAGCACCACCTGAATCGGCCAAAGGCTGGATTTGGTCACGTACATGATGGCTGCGAAGAACTGGTTCCAATGCCCTACGGCATAAAACAGCGTAAAGGTTGCCAATGCCGGAAGAGAGAGCGGAAGCACGATGCGGGACAGCACGCCAAGATTTTTACAGCCGTCGATACGTGCCGCCTCTTCCAGCTCCTCGGGGATGCTCTGAAAAAAATTTTTCAGGATAATCAGGTTAAAGGCACTAATGGCTCCGGGAATAATCAGCGCCCACAGCGTGTTGATCAATCCGGTGCCCTTCACGACCATGTATGTGGGAATCATCCCTCCGCTGAAAAGAATCGAGAAGACAACAAGAAACAGGATGACCTCGCGGCCCTTGAGTCTCTTCTTCGCAAGCGGGTAGGCCATGAACACGGTAAACAGCAGATTGGTCAAGGTGCCGAGCACCGTGATGAACACGGTCGTATAAAGGGAGCGCACAAAGTGCGTGTTGCCGAATATCGTTTGGTAAGCATCCCAGGTTACCTTCTCCGGCCACAGGATCACGCCGCCGCGCAGCACCTGCTGCAAAGGAGCGAGCGATGTCGCCATTATATATAAGAAGGGAAACAGCGTGATCAGCGAAAACAAAGCCAAGATCAGCACATTCGCCGTATCGAACAATCGGCTTCCGAAGGATGGTTTATAATGCATGTGAAGCCAGCTCCTTTCCCATCGACCCGGGCTTAGTAAACGCCCTCTTCGCCGAATTTTTTGGTTAGCCAGTTCGCTCCCATGACCAGCACCAGGCCGATCAGAGACTTGAACAAGCCGACAGCCGTCGTATAGCTGAATTTGCCGCCGATCAAGCCTTCGCGGTATACATACGTTTCGAACACATCCCCTACGCTAGTGACCGTTGAATTCAGCATAAGGAAAATATGCTCGAAGCCGACATCGAGAATGTTGCCGAGGCGCAAGATCAGCAGAATGAAAATCGTGCTTCGGATGGCGGGAAGCGTAATATGCCACAGCTGCCTCCATCGCCCTGCACCGTCCACAATTGCTGCTTCATAGAGCTGCGTATCCACTCCAGACAGTGCCGCGAGAAAAATGATAGTGCCCCAGCCGGCTTCCTTCCAAATGCTCTGAGAAACAATCAGTCCTCGGAAATACTCGGGCGTCGTCAGGAAAGCAACCTCTTCTCCGCCCATCGATTTGATCATTTCATTCGCAAGACCGCCTTGGGTCCCGAGGAGCAGGTACGTCATCCCGGCCACGACAACCCACGAAATAAAATGCGGCAAATAGATGATGGTTTGCACGGTTCGCTTATAAATCTGATTCTTCAGCTCATTAAGAAGCAATGCCATGATGATCGGTGCCGGAAAGAAGAAGAGCAGATTATAAAAGCTGATCAGCAGCGTATTTCGGAAAATCTGCCAAAATTTATCGTAGGTAAACAGTGTGACGAAATGCTTCATTCCCACCCATTCGCTCCCCAGAATTCCTCGGAAGGGGGAATAATCCTGAAATGCAATCACGATGCCCCACATAGGGATGTACTTATACACCAGGAAGTAGAGAAGACCCGGCAGCAGCAGCAAGTACAAATCCCAATCCATGAATATGCCGCTTCGTCTCTTTCGCTTGGTACGGACAGCCGTTACTTCCAGCTCCGCCGCTTCAAGACTCATGCTCTGCCACGCTCCTTTATTTTGGAATGCTTGCCTCGTGGAATTGATTATATTTGGAAGTTGTGGAAATGGATATAATCATTTCAATTGAGAATAGAACGCTTACATTTTCACCTGCTGGCTCAGTGCTCATTTCAGATGATCATTCGAAATTCCTTTCAGCTATGGGCTTTTGTGCCGTAATCAGTTCAAAAGATTATTCCCGTTCTTGGGGGAAGGACTTACAATGGAGAGGTAATTCATTTCCAATAGAAAAGGCAGGGTGATGTCGGTGCTGCACGAAGATTACCCCCAAGAACGATTGCGCGGAATCCTACGGAGTCAAGAGAAATTTCGCCCGGTCCCCCAAGCGAACGAAAGGGAATACTGGGACGCTCTCCCTGAGGCTGTGAAGTCGGAATGGGTGACCAGAGGCCAGGCGCGCTTCGATTACGGTTGGCCCCCGCTGCTCGCCTCACGCTACATGGATTTTGTGAAGAACGGGAACCGAAGCCGCTTCGAGGAGGTGTATTTCGATCGAAGGATAGCGCTTGCCGAGCTTGTGCTCGCCGAATGCGTGGAAGGTCAGGGGCGGTTCATGGAACAAATCGTCAACGGCGTCTGGCTGATTTGCGAAGAATCCAATTGGGTCGTACCTGCACACATGAGCATCTCTCTGCTAAGCCGTGGGTTCGCTCTGCCGGATGTGGATGATGCGGTCATCGACCTGTTCTCCGCGGAGACTGCATCGTTGTTGTCATGGACGCTATACCTGCTGTCTCCCGCGCTGGACGAGGCTTGTCCTATGCTAGGGCGCCGAATCGGGCGTGAACTCGAGCGCAGAATGCTGAACCCGTTCCTGGAACGGGACGACTTCTGGTGGATGGGCTTCCAGGACCGCAAAGTGAATAATTGGAATCCGTGGATACTTTCCAATGTCATCGCTTCCTTCTTATTGATGGAATCGGATGAAGTACGCCGGGCGTCGGCTATACATAAAGCTCTTCGCAGTCTGGAAGCTTTCTTGGCCGTTTACCATCCCGACGGAGGCTGTGACGAAGGACCCGGCTACTGGGGACATGCGGGAGCTTCCTTGTTCGATTGTCTGGATCTGCTCTACACTGCCACGGACGGTCAAATGAACTTTTTCCGGCTGCCGCTTGTGCAGGCTATCGGAAGATATATTGCCAAGGTCCATATTGACGGGGATTGGTTCGTGAACTTCGCCGACGGGGATGCCCGATTGCGCATATACGGGGATGTGGTGTACCGGTACGGAAAACGCATCGAGGATCCCGGTATGCAGTCACTGGGTGCGTATGCCTTTCAACGGCGCGGCTGGAAAGAGCAGAAGTTTGCTCCGCTGCTACGCATTGTGCCAAGCCTTTCCTTGTACACCGAGCTCACGACACATAAGGAAGTCCCGGCCTATCCAAGAGACGTGTGGATGGACGGGATCGAGGTGTTCGCCGCGCGGGAGCGGGAGGGCTCGGCCCAAGGCCTCTATCTTGCCGCCAAGGGCGGGCACAATGACGAGAGCCACAATCACAACGATGTCGGACACTTTATCGTCTATGCCGACGGCAAGCCCATGCTGATTGATGTCGGAGTAGAGAATTATACCTCCAAAACCTTCAGTCCGCGACGATACGAAATTTGGACGATGCAATCCGCCTTCCATTCATTGCCTACCGTTGGGGGAATACAACAAGCGGCAGGCAAGGCGTATCGGGCGAGGGATGTCCACTATGCCGCTGACGACAGCTTCGCCGAGCTTCGTATGGAGCTTGCCGGGGCTTATCCTGAGGAGGCCGGAATCGAACAGTGGATAAGAACCTTCCGTTTGAACCGCGGCGAGGGCTCGCCCGCTGAGGTGTCGGTGTCGGATCGATTCATGCTGAAGCATCCTGTATCCGAGCTTATGCTAAGCCTTATAAGCTTGCATGCTCCGTCTGCGGCCGAAGGGAAGCTCCTTGTACGTGACCCCTCCTCCGGTACGGGGGTGGAGCTGGATTACGACGAGGATCAACTGTCCGCCGTGGTAGAGGAGATTCCTTTAACCGATAGTCGCGTACGTTCGGTTTGGGGAGATCAGCTGTATCGCATAGTACTCAAGGCGAACAATGCGGTACAGCAAGGAGAGTGGAAGCTGCGGATCCGGCAGCTATAACAGAGAAGGCTGCCCTTAAACAGGCAGCCTTCTCCTGATCATGTACCGCAGTACGTTCTATAGGGACGCGCCGAAGGGGCAGGCAGTGCAGTGTACTCCTCCTGCTCGGGAGAATAAGCGTACGGACACCGTAGAATTTCGAGCAGGCTCTTCATAACGCTTAGATCTCCATCGTTCTCTGCCGCTTCCAACGCGGCTTCTACCCGGTGATTGCGAGGGATGACGGCAGGATTGCTGCGCTTCATAAGCTGCTGCGAAGCTTCTTTGGACCCCTGCTGTCTGCCTCGTCTTGCCTCCCATTGCCCGTGCCAGGAGGCAAATTCAGGGGAATCCCATAAAACCGTATCCTCCTGCTTCTCCATCGTGAGGGCACGGAACGTATTCGTGTAATCGGCACCGTACTTCTGCATCGTACGAAGCAGCTCTTCCACCAGCACCTCATCCTCAGCCTCCGTATCCAAAAGCCCCAGCTTTGCCCTCATCCCCGTGAGCCAATGGCTGCGGAACTGCTCGGAGAATGCGGAAAGAGCTTGCTGGGCCAACTCGATGGCCTGCTCCTCGTTCTCATGCAGCAGCGGCAAGAGTGACTCTGCGAATCTCGTGAGATTCCAAGCGGCAATAGGCGGCTGGTTGCCGTAGGCATAACGTCCGGAGGAGTCGATCGAACTGAATACCGTTGCCGGATCATAAGCATCCATGAAGGCACATGGCCCATAATCGATGGTTTCCCCGCTGATAGCCATGTTGTCGGTGTTCATCACTCCGTGGATGAAGCCGACGAGCTGCCACTTGGCAATAAGCGCGGCCTGACGACGGATTACCTGCTCGAGCAAGCTAAGGTAGCGATTTGCATCTGCAGCTGCTTCCGGATAATGCCTTTGGATCGTGTAATCCGCCAAAGCCCGAAGATCTTCGGTCTCCCCCCAATTCGCGGCGTATTGAAACGTGCCCACCCTCAGATGGCTTGACGCCACGCGAGTAAGGACGGCACCCGGAAGACCGGTTTCGCGATTCACAATTTGACCGGTCGATACCACCGCCAGACTCCGGGTAGTAGGAATGCCGAGCGCATGCATGGCTTCGCTAATGATATATTCACGCAGCATCGGACCTAGTGCAGCCCTGCCGTCGCCGCCGCGGGAATAGGGCGTTCTTCCCGAGCCCTTGAGCTGAATATCAAACCGTTCCTGCTGTGGCGTGATTTGCTCCCCCAGCAGCAAAGCGCGTCCGTCCCCCAGCATGTTAAAATAACCGAACTGATGCCCCGCATACGCTTGAGCAAGGGGCGAGGCCCCTTCGGGAACCTGATTGCCGGCAAATACGGTAACCCCATCTTCCCCTTGCAGCGCCTTTACGTCCAAGCCTAAGGATGCAGCAAGCGGCTCGTTAAGGATAACCAGCTTCGGTGAAGGAACAGGCGTCGGGCTCTGACTGGAATAAAATAACTCAGGCAGCCGGGCGTAGCTATTGTCGAAGCTCCAGCCCGCTCCTTGTTTGCTGTTTTTCTCTGTCATCGTATCTCCCATTTCATTCGGCTTCTGCTCTATCGGATTCGTTTTATTGTTTACTTCTTCCAATTCATTATACCCGAATCCTTCACGATGATGCTATCCGAATAGCTATGGGCTACTTAATCCAGGTTTCCGACCAATAGGCTTTCATAAAGGACAGCAGACGCTCCAGCATCTCAATTCCTAATGTCTCGGCTTCCTTGGCCGTCCGAAGCAGCTGGGCAGCGCGATCCGCCGCAGCGGGATCATCCGGCTGTCCTCCCTGCGGAAAGGGGAACATCTGCCTCAGTTCAACCATCGTCGCGGCTGCCTTGGCATAATGTACCGCCGCTTCTCCGGCTAATTTCCGTACCGTACGCTCCACGACATTCTCCCCGCTCCAACGTATCGTAAGCTCATGCAGGAACTGTGCCGCATATTCGCGGGCATCGCTGACCACGGCAATATTATAGGCGTTGCCGAAAGGATCAGCCGCCCGCCTCTCCATACAGTCAATCCAGGCATCATAACCTTCAAGTCCGATATGGTACTTTCCTTTAAAAATATGCTGCCATTCCCTTCCCCTTGCATGATCGACGATCATATCAAGGGCCATGCGCAGAATCTCATATTTGGAATGAGGGAGGCTTTCGCTGATCGTCGTTACCCAGAGCATGTTTCTCTTTTCAACAAAATCAAAGTACGTGACCGTCCCTTCCTTCGATACATCCTTCGCATGGAACAGCTGCCTGTCGTCATCATAACCGTATATCAAACCAAATTCCGGAATGAAAAGATCGAAGGCAATGGCGGGAATACCCTTATCGATCGATTCTTGAATCAGGGCCATCACCTGCTCCACCTTCTCCGGCGAATAAGGCTTCGTAGTATCCGACAGATTGCTGATAAAGCCTAAATTACATAGATTTCGGCGAACCAAATACCCCCCGGGAAACATGGTAGGGCCCGCAACATCAATGTGGTCGGGGTCGATATTGATCCGAAACGCATGGCCGGTAATCCCCATCACGTCAACCAAGGAATAATGCTTCTTATCGGTATAGGCGACGGCTCCGTGAATGGCGGCTGCGGCGCTCGTCCAGGTTTTCGTCCAATCCTTTACGCTGCTTTGGACTTCTGCCATATACTAACTCCTTTCTTCATTAGATTGAGGGGCAGGACAAAATGTTAACCCGCTTTCGCCCCGTCTCCGCTCGTTTCTGAACATACCCGCTGATCGTTACGCGAATTCGTTCCCTCTGCACCTTTGCTCTCGACCTCGATAACAGGTTATATACATTCGCCGTAGACGTGTCGAACAGCTGCGCTATGTCGACAGGGGACAGCTCGCCGAAGAAATGAGCTTCAAAGATTTGCCTCTCCCGCTTACTGAGACAGTGCAGCAGTGCATGAATTTGCTCCATCAGTTCTCTTCGAAGATCACTCTGTGCAGGGTCGCCGTTTCTTGTGACTTCCTCTGCTGCCGATCGGGACATCCGAAACAGAATGCGGTCGAGATCTCCCCAATCCGTCTCACCGCCGGCATCCTCTGAACGGCTGGATCGGGGGTTTAAGGAGGTGAACGGCTGTTCTTTGCGAAAAGGACCGCCGCGGCGAAGCTTCATATAGGCCTGATTGCGAATGATCGTGTGAAGCCACGGCAGAAACCGCCGGGTATCCGCCAAAGTTCCCAAATGTAAAAATGCCCGAATTAGTGCATCCTGAACGATATCCTCCGCCAAAAAGGCGTCCCGCGCGATCGTATTCGCCCAGCCGTAGGCCTGTGCCCGATGAGCCCGCACCAGCTCGCCGAAAGCTTCCTGATCCCCGCTCCGCGCACGTTCAACCAGCTCCCGATCCGCTTCCGAGCTTGCTTTATTGAGGATCGCGGCTTTTCCGCCTAATCCGGTCTTGCCTATACCTTCTACCGTCAGCAATAGCCGCCCTCCTTCCCCCTTACTTACCGGATGCCATTGGTCAAAGAAATCTATCAACTAGAGAAGCTCGCGCAAAAACTTTCCTGTCAACGAACCTTTCGAACGTGCTACTTCCTCCGGCGTGCCGCAGGCGACGACCCTGCCTCCGTTCTTCCCTCCCTCGGGTCCCATATCGATCACGTAGTCCGCTACCTTGATCATATCCAAATGATGTTCGATCACCACAACCGAATGCCCGGCCTCCACCAGCTTTTGAATACAATCAATCAGCTTCTGAATATCGCGCAAATGCAAGCCTGTCGTGGGCTCGTCAAGGATGTACAGGTTGTGGGAGCCCCGTTTTATTTTACTTAGCTCCGTTGCAAGCTTAATACGCTGCGCTTCTCCGCCCGAAAGCGTTGTCGAGGATTGACCCAGCCTCAAGTATCCGAGACCTAGTTCATTCAATACTCGGAGCTTGTGCTGAATGTAGGGCTGATGCTCAAAAAATTCGACCGCTTCCTCGATACTCATCTCCAGCACCTGAGCGATGTGACGATCCTTGATGCGAACCTCCAGCACTTCTTCGTTGAACCTCGCCCCTTGGCATGCCGGACAAACGGATTCGATATCAGGCATGAACTGCAGCTGCGTCGTTACTACTCCCTCGCCTTGGCAGTGCTCGCAGCGTCCGCCGTTCTTTTGATTGAAGCTGAAATCATTCTTCGTCAGCCCCTTGCCCTCATCGACGGCGGCGGCGGCAAACAGCTCGCGGATCTTATCGAAGAAGCCGACATACGTCGCCGGATTCGAGCGGGTGCTGCGCCCGATCGGTGACTGGTCTATGGTCACGATCCCGGTCAAGTGCTCGTGCCCCAGCAGGGCATCGTGTTCCCCCGGGACAATGCGGGCATCGTGAAAATGGGCATAAAGCTGCTTGCTCATGACCTCGTTAATGAGCGTGCTTTTGCCTGAACCGGAAACCCCGGTGATGCAGACAAGAGCTCCGAGAGGGATGTCCACGTCCACATTGCGCAAATTATTGGCTCGGGCGCCGCGAATAGATAACACGGAGCCGTTCGAAGACCGGCGAACCGGAGGAATCTCAATACGGCTGCTTCCCTTAAGGAAGGAGCCTGTAACCGACTCGGGATGGACCCTTAGCTCCTCCGCCGAACCCTCGGCAATGATTCTTCCGCCGCGGGTTCCCGGACCTGGCCCCACTTCGATAATATGATCGGCGCTGCAGATCGTATCGATATCGTGCTCCACCACGATGATCGTGTTCCCGATATCTCGCAGCTTCTTCAGAGTATCGATAATCCGGATGCTGTCCCTTGCGTGGAGCCCGATGCTGGGCTCATCCAATACATATAACATTCCCATGAGCCCTGAGCTGATCTGTGTCGAAAGCCGGATGCGCTGCGCTTCGCCGCCGGATATCGTATCCGAGCGCCGTCCCAAGCTCAAATAATCGAGCCCGATATCCAGCAGCAGCGTAAGCCGGGAAACGATCTCGGCGATAATCTGCCGACCGACATGCGCCTTAGCGGGCATCAGCTCCGCACGATTCAGGAACGGGTATAGCTCTTGAAGCGAAAGCTCACAAAGCTCGTGAATATCCGCTCCGCCCACCTTGACTCGAAACCGCTGGGGCTTCAGCTTCTTGCCTTCGCAGTCGGGACACGTATGCTCCACCATCACGCGTTTGTAGAACTCCTCCTCGCTTGGGGATGAAGCCTTGCGCTTCAAATACAGCTTATACCACCGGTTGGTTATGCCCACGAAGCCGCCGAAGCTCATCAGCTTTCCGGCGTGCCGCGATTGTGTCTTCGATGCCGCCTCCTCCGGAAGGAAGGGGAACTTCTCCCCCTTCGTGCCGTAGAACAGCAGTTGACGCGCCGATTCCGGAAGCTCATGGAACGGCGCATCGAGATCGATGCCGTAATGCTTCGCCATACTTCGTACCAGCGACCAAATCCAAGTGGAGGGATTGCTCGTATTAATCAGCTTCGGATCTATCGCGCCTTTGTTGATGGACTTGTTCCCGTTCTTCAATAAGAACCGCGCCTCCGCCCGCATGAACGTGCCGATGCCGCCACAGGTACGGCAAGCGCTGTCCGGATCGTTAAAGGAAAAATAGTTCGGCTGCAGCTCCCCCATCGTTAAATGATGCTCGGGACAAGCGAAGCCGTTATAGAATTTCTCGATGTTAGCTTCCGCCCCGTTAGGATGACCGACGATTTCAAAGCGAATGTAGCCTTCTCCAATGAGCTTCAGACTGTTCTCAATCGTCTTAGTGAGCGGCTTGAATACATCGCGGCCCACGATCACCTTATCAACCACAACTTCCATTCGGTAGTCCGCTTCCTCATCCAGCTCGACCGGATCGCCGAGACTATGGCGTACTCCGTCGATATTGACCGTTCGAAAGCCTTTTCCCCGTATTTCATCAAATGTCGTTTCATAGGTTTCGCCGAATATTTTAAAAATCGGAGCCAGTACCTCCAGCACGGTCCCATCAGGAAGCTGCTGGATTCGATCGATCATCTGGGCAGCCGAACGGATAGGCACAGGATGGTCGCAAAACGGGCAGCTCGCTTCCCCCGCCGAGGCAAACAGGAGCCGAAGGAAATCATAAATATCCGTCATCGTCCCTACCGTCGAGCGGGGATTGACGATCCCTTTTTTCTGCTCGATTGCAATGACCGGGGACAAACCGAAGACAAAATCGACGTCCGGCTTCTTCAGCTGCGTCATGCGGCTCTTCGAGAAGTTGGAGAGAGATTCAAGAAATTTCCGCTGTCCCTCTCCGTAGATCACCTCAAACGCCAATGAGGATTTGCCCGAGCCGCTGACCCCGGTAATAACCGTTAGTTTATCTCGAGGAATATTGACATCAATATTTTGCAAATTGTTCTGTCTTGCGCCGCGTACTTCAATGTACTGCTTCATTAGCTCCCCATCAGCTCCCAATCCGTATCTTCTTCGCTTTCGAAGGCATAAGCCGGCTCCGTCAAGGCTACCCGGCTCTTCGGCGTAGCCTTCGTCTCCGCCTCCGCCTTCATCAAGAGGCCGCGTTCCGCCAGCCAATCGCAAGCCGTCGTCACTGACCCTGCATCGATCTCAATAACGACCCGAAACTTGTCCACGAGCTCCGTAACCGTACGGATATCCTTCTCTTCCTTGAGGTACGTTACAATCGGCTCAAACAGCTGCTCCGCCTTGTCATTCAAATAGTCATTGATTTTTTGCAAGGCCGACTCAACCTTCGCTTCGCTTATTTCCCCACGGATCATCTCTGTGTAGATAGCTCGGAAAAATTCAGGATGATAGCCCAGCGCCTGATGAACCGCCTCCCGCATCGGTACATCGGCGTGCAGTAACACCTCGATTTGCGACAAGATGTCGACCATCTTTATAATCCAGAACGCGCTGTAAGAGTCATCCCGTTTGACATAGAGCCACTTCTCCGCCTTCGCCAGCATACTGAGGGTATGGCTTCCCAATCGAAGCAGCTGCAGCTGCCGGTCCCGGCTCCCTACGTACCGAATTCGCTCAAAGTAGTCTGCAATCGAAGCATCCTTCGTGAACAATAATGTGCTGCGCACCAGCATGGAATGGTGAAATGACCCCGCTATCGCACGCTCTACCCAGCGTTTGAACTCATTGCGCGTCAGGATGCCGGTATTCATCGGAACCTCATCTTCAACGAAGCACTTGTAGCCGACACCCAGCTTCTGGTCATGGACGATGAGCTTCAGGTCAATGTCCGATTTTTCCCAAACTTGATCATAAGATAAGCTGCCTAGAAGAATCGCAGCTATCACTTGGTCGTCTTGCTCTACCTTTTTGACGAACGCTTGCAGCGCTTGACGAAAGCGTGCTGTCGTATGCTCTTGATCGAAACCGCTTACCATAACATCCCTCCATAGGCTTAGATGCCATAAATCGGATGAATCTATCGTTCAATGTGGTATATTTATCCATTATTTTTAATGTAACATACATACAACTCCTTGTGAACATGAATCAAGCTCATGAACGTATTGTCGGGTTTTCACGGCGTGAAGGAGATCAGCTGAAGAGACTCGCTCATAAGGTGGGATTCGGAGTAGGCGTATTGCGGGATTGTTGGGAATATGGCATAGGGGAGCAGCATTTACAGCAATCGATAGCTTGGGCTGAAGAGACAGGGCTGAAAAAAATGACCTTACGGGTTCTGGAAACGAACCGTAAGGCCATCGAACTGTACACGTCTCTTGGCTTTGAAGTCGAAGGCGTACTGAAATACGACAAGCTGCTCTCCGACGGCCATTACTACAGCACCATTGTTATGGGGAGAGTCAAGCCTTAGCCTAGCATCGCTGCCTGCCGTTTATACTGATCCTCCAGCACAAGACAGGCCATCGCCTCAACAACAGGCACAATACGCGGGCATATGCACGGATCGTGTCTGCCTATCGTACGAATCTCCTGCTCATCACCTTGAACGTTGACCGTCCTTTGCGGAACGGAGATCGACGAAGTCGGCTTCACAGCGATCCGGAACACGATGTCCTGCCCTGTGCTGATCCCGCCTAGAATGCCTCCCGCATGATTGGTCATGAAGCCTTCCGCGCACATCCCGTCGTTATGCTCGCTTCCGAGCATCCCGGCGGCGGAGAAGCCGGCACCGAACTCAATGCCTTTTACCGCGCCTATAGACAACATCGCCTTAGCCAGCTCTGCATCCAGCTTATCGAATACGGGCTCGCCCAGCCCCGGAGCCACACCTCGGATACGGCATTCCACAATGCCTCCGCAGCTGTCGCCCGCCTCAGCTAGCTGCTCCACCTTCTCGATCATCCTTACCGCTGCCTCGGGGTCACAAGCACGGACAGCATTTCGCTCGATCGCCTGCTCATCGAAGGATTGGCATGCAATCCCGCCTAGCTCTTGGGTATATGCCAGCACATGTACCCCCCTTCGAGCAAGCAGCTTACGGGCAATAGCTCCGCCCGCAACCCGGCCGGCGGTCTCCCTTCCGGAGGCCCTCCCGCTTCCCCGGTGATCGCGAATGCCGTATTTTTGCAGATACGTATAATCTGCATGCCCCGGACGAAAGGCGTGTTGAATCTCACTGTAAGCTTCCGGTCTCATATCTTGGTTATACAGCATGACCATAAGCGGTGTACCTGTGGTCTTACCCTCGAACACTCCCGACAGTATGTGAACCCGGTCATATTCCTTGCGCGGAGAGGTCACCGAGGATTGTCCCGGCTTTCTCCTGTCCATTTGAACCTGTACGTCCGCTTCACAGAGATCGACGCCTGGGGTGACTCCGTCCACAATGACTCCGACGGCCTCGCCGTGGGATTCCCCGAAGGTCGTTATTTGAAACAGCTCTCCGAACGTATTTCCTGCCATAAGGCTTCCTCCTTAGCATCTTTATTCTATTCCTATCCCCAAAGCGGCCAATCGTTCAAAATAATCCGGGCAGGTCTTCGATACACAGCCCGGGTCCATGAGGCGGATTCCCTCGCTTCTAGCACCGATGAGCGATAGCGCCATGGCCATCCGGTGATCATCATGGGTTTCTAGTACCGCCGCTTTCGGCTGACCGGGGTACACCGTCAATCCATCCATTCGCTCCTCGACCCGGATGCCGAGCTTCCGAAGCTCGGCACAAACGGCGGAAATGCGATCGCATTCATGGTGCCGGATATGAGCCGCGTCGGTCATTGTAATGGGCGCATCCGCAAATACAGCCATAGCAGCAATCGTAAGCGTCTGATCGGACCAGGCTTTCATACTTACGGTGAATCCGCCTTTCAATTGCCTCGTTCCCGTAACCTCCACGAAATCATCGCCTCGAACGACGTAGCAGCCCATCCGCTCCAGCACCTTCAGTATTTCGATATCCGGCTGGCTTGTTGCTGCGGCACATATGCCTTCGATTCGAATACGGCCTTCTGTTATCGCGGCTAATGCCCAGAAGTAGCAGCATGCGGACACATCCGGCTCCAACCGAATGGAATGTGCCTGGTATTTGCCTGCCGGGACGCTTATAGCCTGACCGTTATCGATTACCTTGGGGCAAATACCGAACAATCGCATCATAGATAATGTCATGTCCACATAATCGCGCTGAACTACCTCGCCATTGATGCGAATCGTCAGCGGGCTTGCCGCGTATGGTGCGGCTATCAGCAAACCGCTGATAAACTGACTGGAGGTCGCGCCCGGCAGCGCGGCCTCTCCTCCTCGAAGCCCCCGTGCCTCCAAGGTGAACGGCACGCTTCGGTCCGCTTCTCCGCTTCGAATGCTTGCACCCAGATCCGACAGCGCGCTCAGCAGCGGCGCCAGCGGCCTCTCGCCCATCCGTTTGCTGCCTGTGACGGTCCAGCAACCGTGATCGGAGGTGGCTAACGCCCCAGGCAGAAAGCGTGCTACCGTGCCTGCCGCGCCTACGTAGAGCTCGCCGGAGCGAACCGGCCAAGCGCCGCCGCAGCCTGTTACGTAGGCCGTCTCTCCTGCCATGGATACGTTCACACCAAGCTTGGTTAAACAATCCAAGCACCAATAGGAATCGTCGCTTCGTAAGATCCCTTCAAGCCGGGAGGTGCCCTCGGCAAGCGCTGCTATAATCAGAGCCCGATTGGTCAGGCTTTTGCTGCCGGATAAAGTTATTGTGCCTGCTACCGCAGCCTTAGGAGGATGGATGGTTATCATCGGTTTCTCATGATTCATGGACCACGGGGACCGCGATTCCAGATCCGGGTTGTGCTGTTCCATTTGCTATCACCTCTCCATTGATCGGTTAACTTAACCCGATTATAATAAGAGCAATGAAATAAGTGAAATCGCAATTTTCGAATAAACCCATAGAGAGGTTCTATAACATATGATGAATCTGGAGTGGTATCGCATTTTTTTACAAACGGCTCGGCATGGGAATTTAACGAAGGCAGCCCAGGAGCTGCACATTACCCAGCCCTCCGTGAGTTATGCGTTAAAGCAGATGGAAGAAGCGCTCGGGTTGAAGCTGTTTTACAGACTATCCAAGGGGGTTGAGCTGACACAGGAGGGGCGGTCGCTGCTGGTTTACGTAGAGCAATCCTTCTCTCTGCTCGATGCCGCCCAGAAGCATGTGCAGGAGCTTAAGCAGCTGACGGAGGGTGAGCTTCGGATTGGTGCAAGCGAATCCCTGATCAAGCATCTTCTGCTGCCGAAGCTAGATTTATTTCACCGCATGCATCCGGGGGTTCGTATCCGGTTATCTCACGGAAAGTCGCCGGAGCTTGCCCAGCGTTTACGGGAAGGCAAGATCGATTGTGCTTTAGTTCATCTGCCTTTGGAGGATTCCTTATTGGAGATACGACCATTAGCAAAGCTGGAGGAATGCTTCGTAGTTGGGGAGGCTTATAAGGAACTTGCGGGGCGTCCGTTAACATCGAAAGAGCTGGTGGAGCTCCCGCTGCTTCTTCTCTCTTCAGGGAGCAGTACGAGGAGCTTTGTTGAGCAATGGTTCGGATCAAGAGGCTTGGCGGTTAAACCGGATTTCGAACTCGGGAGCATCGATTTATTGGTAGAATTCGCAATACGCGGGTATGGCGCCGCTTTCATCACCCGCTCCTTCGTCGAAGAGGAGCTTCGCAGCAAAGCACTCTTCGCACTTCAGCTGGAGGAAGCCTTTCCCCCCCGCTGCATCGGCTTCGCGGTACGCCGAGACGTCCGGCTATCCCTGGCAGCGGAGCGGTTCGCTAGTATGCTGTTCCCCGAGGCTGCAAGCTGAGCAAGCTACCCTTCCCACGCTCCTAACCTTTTACGATACGCTGCTGGGGTCACGCCTTCGCGCTTCCGGAACATTTGGACGAAGTGACTAAGATCCTCGAAGCCCGTCAGCTCGGCAATGGAGGCTAAGGAAAGTCCGCTTGCGGCTAGAAGCTCCTTGGCCTTCTCGATGCGGGTCTGAAGGATATATTGATGCGGTGACATACCCATGACCTGCCGAAACACCGCGCGCATATGTCCTTCACTTAGAGCCGCCTGCCTCGCCAGTTCATCCGCCTGCAGCTTGCGGGCATAATTTCTTCGGATATACGTACAGATGTCGCTGACTCTTCGGTCGATAACGGGGTTCGGCGTGGTCATATAGGGAAGCATGGCTTGCGTCATCAGGGAAAGCCACATTTTGAGCTTGCTCTCCCAGGCCAGTGCAAAGCCGGCGTGTGCAGCGGAGACGAAGGTTTCCGCCCCCTCAGAGAGGATTTGCCGGAACATGGGGGCCTCCTCCTTCAGCTTATGCCAAATGCGGGTTAATTCCCGTGGCTCATGCCGGGGAAACGCCTGCATGGCAATGGGAATGCCGTATCGCTCCGTCCAATCGAGGCCTCCCGCGATCGCTTGAATCCCCATGGACAAATAATGAATCGGTGCCTTATCCTGTCTTCCATATGTTGTAGAAATGTTCGTGTTCGTCGGCAAGGCTACCAGCATACCGGGCTTCAGCTCGTGCTGCTCGCCGGAAGCAATGAGGAGCCGGCTCCCTTCAATGATGTACCAGAACGTTGTAACGGGTATCCTATAGTCGGTAAAATTCCAATCTGCCTCTCTTTGCCACTCAAAAACAAAATAAAAGGTCACGTCGTACTCGCCGGTTGCCCTGCGATACAGCTGATGGTCCACGGCTGTTCCCCCGAATCGCACAATCTTCGTTTTCTTATATTATACCGTCGTTTATCCTCTAATCAAATTGCCAATGATCATTATAATTTATTATATATCTTCGGAATACGATATGATCCTTGAGGAGTGGTAGCGGATGGCGATGAAAGAGAACGAACGTCCAAATGTGATAGTATTTTTCACCGATCAGCAGCGCTGGGATACGACGGGAGTGCACGGCAACCCGCTCGGGTTGACACCGAATTTTGACAGAATGGCACAGGAAGGAACGCATTTGTACAACTCCTTCACATGTCAGCCGGTATGCGGCCCTGCACGCTCCTGTCTCCAAACGGGAATGTATGCTACAACAACGGGCTGTTACCGTAACAACATTCCGCTTCCTCATGAGAAGCGTACTTTAGCTCATTATTTTAAAGATGCGGGTTATGAAACGGGCTATATCGGTAAGTGGCATCTTTCGCAGCATGAGCCTGTTCCCGTGGAGGACCGCGGCGGCTACGAGTATTGGCTGGCGGCCAACGTCCTTGAATTCTCCTCCGATGCGTATAATACCGTGCTTTACGATAACGACTGCCAAGAGGTGAAGCTGCCGGGCTATCGTGTGGATGCGCAGACGGATGCGGCCATTCGGTATATCGATCGGCATCAGCAGGATCCGTTCTTCCTCTTCCTATCGTATATTGAACCGCACCACCAGAATCATCGGGACAATTACCCGGCGCCCGACGGGTACGAGAGAATGTATACGGACCGGTGGACACCGCCTGATCTGAAGGCGTTAGTCGGTACGGCGCCTCAGCACCTGGGTGGTTATTATGGGATGGTCAAGCGGTTGGACGAAGCGCTGGGACGCCTGATGGATGCACTGAAGAGTCTGGACCTGACGAGAAAAACGATCATCCTCTTCACGTCCGATCACGGCTGCCATTTCAAAACCCGCAACGGCGAATATAAACGCAGTGCCCATGACAGCTCCATTCGGACCCCTACGGCGATCTACGGTCCAGGCTTTATGCAGGGCGGACAGCTGCGGCAGCTGGTCAGCTTGGTGGACCTCCCTCCGACGCTGCTGGATGCAGCCGGCATCCCCGTTCCTTCCGAAATGCAGGGACGTTCCATTATGCCGCTTGTCAGGAGACAATCCGGGGAATGGCCTGAGGAGGTTCTGGTACAAATCAGCGAATCTCAGGTGGGTCGAGCGATTCGAACCGACCGCTGGAAGTATAGCGTCACTGCGCCGCAGCTTCACGGCTGGAGCGATTCCGCTTCCGAGCATTATGTCGAGGATTTGTTGTACGATCTCGAGTCGGATCCATATGAGCTCGTCAACCTGATTGGGCTTGAATCATATCGAAGCGTGGCTGACGATTTGAAGCGAAGACTGATTTCCCGTTTGGTTGAGATCGGTGAACCAGAACCGGTTATCGCATCGGCAGAATCTAGACCGGGAGGCCAACGCAGGGTATCGATCGAGGAAATTCGCGTAAAATTATAGAAAGATGGGGCCGGGTCGAATGGGTAAGGAACCCAGCCTAGCCCCACACGATGCCATCCTAAACGAAGAAAAAGCCCCGCTTCGGGGCTTTTCCTGCTTTTGCCGACAATTGATTTACTCGATCTCTTCAACCGGCTCGTCTAAAACTGCCCGCTGAAGTGTATGCATTTCCGCTTTAAGCGCAGGTATTAACTCAGCATAAGCAGGATCTGAATATACATTATTCATTTCATGCGGATCCTTATCCAAGTCGAATAGTTCCCACTCCGGCGGGCGTTTCTCTTCAATGGACCCTGACGTTCCCAAAGCCTCTGCATAATAATAGATCAGCTTATAACGGTTTGTTCTGATGCCGTAATGGGAATATACATTGTGGTGCTCGTCCAGATGCATCCAATAACGGTAATACATCGAGGTTCGCCAATCATCCGGCTTACTTCCCTCAAAGATCGGACGCAGGCTATGTCCCTGCATTTCCTTCGAAATCGCAACCCCCGCATAATCAAGGAATGTCGACGGGAAGTCGATATTGAGCGTCATTGCCTCCGTTACCGAGCCCGGCTTAATCGCGCGCGGGTAACGAACTACGAAAGGCATACGCAAAGACTCCTCGTACATAAACCGTTTGTCATACCAGCCATGGTCCCCTAAGAAGAAGCCCTGATCCGATGTATAAACAACGATGGTATCCTCCGTCAAGCCTTCCCTGTCCAAATAATCAAGCAGTCGTCCGACATTCTCATCGATCGAAGCGACGCATCGCAAGTAGTCCTTAATATACCGCTGATATCTCCACTTTTTCTCCTCAAGTGGCGTCAGCCCTTCAGGCGGCAATCCTTTGAGGTCCACCTCGTCCACCATATCGCGATCTATTCGCATTTTTGCCTCAACGGCAGCTTGTGAGCGATTGGAATAATCGTCGTAGAATGTCTCCGGTTCCGGAATTTCGATATCCTCATACAGGTTCGCATACTTGGCCGCCGGCTCCCATGGCCGATGCGGCGCCTTATGATGGCACATCAGCATAAACGGACGATCCTTGTCGCGCTGATCCAGCCAGTTGATGCAAAAGTCCGCTGTCAGATCCGTTACATATCCAGGGTATTGCTTTCGTTCCCCCATCTCGATAAAGACGGGATCATGATAATGGCCCTGCCCTGGTACGACCGTCCAGTAGTCGAAGCCCGTCGGGTCGGCATCACCCCCGTGACCCAGATGCCACTTGCCGACTATGGCGGTCTGATATCCCTCCGCCTGCAGCAGCTTCGGATAGGTCATCTGTTTGCCGTCGAAGTCGTCGTTGATCGATTTCACACCGTTCAAGTGATTGTACTTTCCGGTGAGAATCGCCGCGCGACTCGGGGAACATATGGAGTTGGTGCAAAAGCAGTTGTCAAAGCGCATTCCCTCATTTGCAATACGATCGATGTTAGGCGTTTCGTTAATGCGGCTTCCATAACAGCTCATGGCATGGGAAGCATGATCATCGGACATGATGAACAGTATATTCGGCCTTTTGTTGGCATTCATCGTCTTCACCTCATGTCCAGTATAGACGGAAACGCTTTACAAACTCCATGTATAAAGTTACGATTACATGTATAGAACCACATTCACTTCGACAGGGGGTTCCTGTCCATATGATATATAACCTCAATGTATATTTAGACGATTTCATACCGCATTGGCACAATCGTTTGCAGCATGTACAATATCATGTTCTCGTGCTCGTAACGGACGGGAAGCTGCTCTATCGGCTGAACGATGTAACCAGGCAGGCATCGAAGGGCGATCTGGTTTTCATTCCGTCCGGCACACAGCGGGAAGCTTTCAACGACAAGGAGGTTCTTCATCAAAAGTATGCCGTCACCTTCACTTGCTCACCCGAGCTGAGCCTGCCGTTAATCAAAAAAACGGAGCCGCAATTTATACGGGTCCGCATGTTCGATTATTATCGAGAGCGTTTCATTTCTCTCCACCGACAGTCTATGGAGCGTAGGGAATATTACAACACAATCCAGACGGGTATTCTTCTTGAAATGCTTGGTAACGCGTGCCGTGAGCTTGAAGCTCCTCCATTGCCGAAGCGCCGTGCGGATCACGTGGACAAGCTGGAGCATCACATTTCCCAGAATTACCGCAAGCCTCTTGTACTGCAAGAGCTCGCTGAGCTTATAGGTCGGTCTCCAAACTATACTTTAACGCTGTTCAAGGAAGCGGTAGGCCAGACGCCGTTAGAATACCAGCACCGATTGCGTATCGCCTCCGCCATGGAGATGCTTCAGAATACAACGTTGACCGTCACTTTCATCGCTCATCACTTAGGCTATTACGATACCTCCTATTTTCACAAAATGTTTCGCAAGTATACAGGCATGTCACCGACCGCATATGCGGCACGCGACAGAAGACTGTAGGAATCCCGACCACCGATACCATTCCCCTTGCGACTTTTTTCCCCGTGAAATCAAAGCGAAGAACACAAAACAATTCTTAAGATATAAGTCAATAGCCCGCCAATTTGTGCATGTTGAAAGCGCTTTGAAATCGTTATAATTCAAGGTGTAATGTGCTAATTGACCTATCTGACTTAGGGGGGAAGACAATGGGACGCATCGTATCACTGCTGCTTCTGACGTCACTTCTTACCGTAGCCGGCTGCTCCGTCTCGAAACCGGCAGAGCCGGAGCCAAGCGCAAAAGAGCCGGACGTGGCTCAGCTGACAAAGGACCCGGTGACGCTTAACTTTTACCGTTATTTCACGGGCCTTACTGACGACGAGTTTGCTAAATACATTGTCGAGCCGGTGAAATTGAAGTTTCCCAATGTCACGTTGAACTTCGTCAAAGGGGAAACGACCGGGAATATGTCACCGGAAAATATATTGTCCACCGGCAATGCACCGGACATTATTTTTACAAGCAATTTTTCATTGATGCATTTCCGCACCCTGCAATACCCTATTCCCCTTGATCCGGAGATGAAACGCTCGAATTTGGATTTGGCTAAGTTTGATCCGGTGGTTATCGATGCTTTGCGCAAATATGGCGACAATGGGGAGATTTATGCTTTACCCTTTACAATGAACCTCGGCGTGCTTTTCTACAATAAAGACATTTTCGACCGGTTCGGCGTACCTTATCCGAAAGAATCGTCCACATGGGAGGATATTTTGGAATTGTCCAAAAAGCTGACCCGGACGGACGGTGGGGTGCAGTATCGTGGAGTTGTGCTTCCGGGCCTGAACGTGCTCGCCGACCAGAGATCGGTTCCCTATGCTGACGCCAAGACCAAAAAGTCGACAGCCACGACCCATGACCAGTGGCCCAAGATCATGCAGCTCATGAAGCAATTTTATGAAATTCCGGGCGTGCTTGATTCCACCGGTAAAGTGCCTCCGCTAAACCGCGGCTTTGTAGAGGAGCGCACAACGGCCATGTGGCCGCAATGGGATGTAAATGCCTTTGGTATTTTAGCGGATCTCGAGAAAAAAGGTGCACCGATCAACTGGGATATGACAACTCAGCCTAGCCATAAGGAGCTTCCGGGGGTTGGACGCCGCGTAGACTTTCAAATCATGATGGTTTCCCAAGCAAGCAAAAATCAGCAGCTTGCGTTCGAAGTAATCAAGCATTTGTCAACGTATGAGCCGTTGCATACTGAAATGACGAAAAACGCGAAAATGACCGTGCTTGGCAGCGAAGAAATTCGGAAGCAGTTCGGGAGCAACTTGTCCCTGCTGAAAGGGAAAAACGTGGCCTCCATCCTGAAGACGAAGCCGGCCCCGCTCGCTCCGGTTACCCCTTATGACTCGGCTTTATCGAGCGAAATGAATACTGCGTTTAATGAGGTAGCAAGCGGGGCGAAGGACATCAACACAGCACTGATGAGAGCGCAGGAATCCGCCGACAAAAAAATCGTGGAAATCGGCAGGTAACCCAGTTCAAATAAAAGTAACCCTCAGCCACCGTAGAGTCCGATGAAGAATCGGGCTCCTTTTTTGTTGTCAACGCAACGCGCAAAAAAATGAAAGCATTCTACACAGTTGCCCGAAAGGCCACAACATAGAATGCTTCCGTTTATCATATAGAGGATTACAACGTATTATGGATTTGTTTGTATAAATTCAATGCCATATGAGCGAATCCCTCATCGGTAGGATGAGTGCCGTCGGCAAATAGTCTCCCGCAATGAGCGACAAGGCTTTCCCCGTCGATTACATGGATGGAAGGGTGATCGGCACAAATCTCCTTTATCGTTTGGACAAGCTCATCGAAAGTGCCGAGCGGCTTTCTTTCATTTCTGATGCTGCGCCATATAGGTGTCATGACGAATATGCGGGCATAGGAATAGTGCCGGCTGACGGCATCGATGTATGCGGAACATTGGTAACGAAATTGAGCCATCGTTTCATAGCGGACCCAATCATTCGTCCCGTAAGCAACGGTCACGATTTGTGGCTTAAAAGGCAAATTCTCGTCCAAACTGTCGGCGTTGAATATGTACCCTCCAACGCCTTGATTGAGCAGCGGCATTTCGAGCGCTCGCGCCAGAAGTGCCGGATACGTGCTGGACGGATGTTTGGCATCCATTCCTTGTGTGATTGAGTCTCCGAGACATAACAAGCCGCCATGTGCTTGACCGATAGGCTCGCACAGGGCGTTCGGCGACAATTGAAACGAATGGAATACAATTTCCGCATTATGCGGCAGATCGATGCAAATTTGTTTCATTCCGACTCTGTTCCCGATTATCTCATAGCTGAACGAGCCTTCCGGCTGCTCCGGGTTGTCTTCTCCGATTTCCGCCACCCATCTGCCATCCACCCAAATATCGAAATACAAATATTTCCGGGCACCTCCTTTCCTGACGTAATCAAAGCGAATATATTCGCTATCGGTCCGCATCTCCAGCCGGCATCCTGCCAGACAACGGCTCCGCAGACTCTGCGCTTCTTTCTGTGCATATACGCCTAGCTGCCGTTCCGTAAACCGAACCGGGGCAACACCTTCCTCCGTTTCCGCCACACTCAAGCAGCCGGTAAAAAGTGATTTGAGCCGTTGCAAATCTTCGGTCATTTGCTATTTTCCCTCCTATTTAACGGTTCCAAATAATGTCATCTACCATTTCATTCGGAATCCGATTCACTTTGGAAACATCCTCCATATTGTAGCATATTTATTGCAGTAAACAGGCTTGGGTTTCGCCCCAAGCCTGTCTGCCGTTCTATCGGACGGCCGTCCGGTGCAGATGCTCCGCCAGAAATGCCTGAACATCCACAATTTGCTTTGTCAAGCCGCTTTGAATGGCCGCAAATTGCAATCCTGTGCTTTGAATGTTGTCGTCAATGCTGTTAGCCGGCTCCGGCCCGCCCTGCACCCATTCCATAAATTCTTTCATGATAAGCCGGTGGCTCCAGCTATCTCCCTCTAACAGCGGAACGGGCCGGTTGATTTTCTGTGCCGGATCGAGGTCGCTGCGCAGTGTAATTTCCCGGTGGTTCAGCTCAAGCGTCGCCAGCTCGCATTCCGCCCGGAAGTAATCGCGGGTCCAGTTGTTCAGAGCAGTGGCATTCGTCTTGGAGCCTTCAAAAAAGGCGCGTACCCCATTCTCCATTTCCATTTGAATCAGCGCTGTCGCATGCTCCTTGAACGGCGCCCAATCGGGGTTCCATGACTGAGTATAGACGGTTTTGGCATTAGCTCCGGATAGTGTCCGAATAATATCAAAGTGATGAATCACCGAGGAGATTAAAAAGTTTTGATGCGCGTATTCCTTCAGGTTGTTCACAGCATGCCGGTTATTCGCGGTAAACCGCCCGATCAAGTAATGTAGCTTGCCGTAATCTCCGGATTTGATTAAAGCCTCCAGCGATTTTTTGTCCTGGTCGTAACGGTGACTCATGCTGATCGCCATCTTTTTCCCGGATTGCTTCACCTTATGATAAACTCTGCAGCTCGACTCCATATCTTCGGCAATGGGCTTCTCCATCAAGATATGGCAGTTGAATTCGAGTGCCAAGTCGACCGCGTACTCATGAGCAAATGGAGGTACTACAATATTGACGAAATCACACGGATTCTCCTGCAGCGCCTGCCGTAGGTCCGTATAACACTGCTTGGGATCAAAGTTTAAGGCTTCAATGACATTGGTATGAGCCTCCGGATTGATATCCACAGCAGCAACAAGCTCCGCAGCCTGCAATTCATTTACGGCATAGGGCAGCACGTTCTTGCACCAGTTGGATCCGAAGCCTCCGGTACCGACATGGATAAATTTCAGCTTTCGCGCCATCACAGACACTCCGATCTTAATATGAATTTGTTTCCCCGCCAATGCGGAGCAGCACTTATCTGAACAAAGTACAGCTTTTCTGAGGTTTTCTTCATTCACATACCTCTCTTATTCCATGATAATAGAAACGAGAACTTTATTCACGAAGGAGATGAAACATATGTCCACCCCATTACCTCGAAAATTGCGCGTCGCCGTTGTCGGCTTACGGTTCGGCGGAGCGTTCGCTCCCATCTATCACGCTCATCCGGACGTTGAGTACGTAGCGATCTGCGATTCGGACCGCGAGAAGCTGGATCAATACGGCGAGAAATTCGGATTCGAGCGAAGATACACTGATCTTGCGGATATTCTCCGTTCCGACGAGTATGACGCGGTTCACCTCGTCACGCCGATTCATGCGCATGCGCAGCAAACACTGGATGTGCTTAATTCCGGCAAGCATTGCGCTTGTACCGTGCCGATGGCTACATCCATTGAAGAGTTGAAGCAAATCGTCGAGGCGCAGAAGCGCAATAACCGAAACTATATGATGATGGAGACGGCCGTTTATACGTACCAATTCCTTCTGGCCAAACAGATGCAGGCGAACGGTGAGTTCGGACGCATTCAGTTTCTTCGCGGTGCCCATTACCAGGACATGGAGAATTGGCCCGAGTATTGGAAAGGTCTCCCGCCGATGCATTACGCCACCCATGCCGTCTCTCCTCTGCTCGCCATTGCGGAAGCCCGCGCAACGAAGGTACACTGCTTCGGATCCGGTGTGATGAAGGAGTCGCACGTTCAGCAATACGGAAACCCATTCCCGGTCGAAACAGCAATTTTTCAGCTTGATCGGGACAGATTGAGCGCTGAGGTCACCCGCACGTTGTTCGAGACGGCAAGAAGCTATATGGAAAGCTTCAATATCTACGGCGAGAAAGCCTCCATGGAATGGCATATGGAGAATGATCCCCAAGTGCTGTTCCGAATGGGCTTGAAGGAGCCCGGCAAGCCGAGACCGATCAGCATCGAGCGAATCTCCCCGCCGTCCAGACCCGACCTGCTGCCACCGGAGCTTGCCTACTACATCACGCATCAGGCGGAAGTGGACCCGAACAATCCTCACCAATCGGTGCTGCAGGGCAACGGTCACCACGGCTCGCACCCGCATCTGGTACACGAATTTATCCGCAGTATCGTTGAGGAGCGCAAGCCTTCGATCGACGCCGTTACTGCGGCCAATTGGACGGCCGCCGGCATTTGCGCGCATGAATCCGCCATGAACGGCGGGAAAGAAGTGATGATCCCGTCCTTTGAATGACGGCTTCGGCTGAAGCGGCTAATTGCGGTAAATGTTCCGAATGTATTCGGATGGCGCTTCGCCCATTACCTTCTTAAATACTCTGCTAAAATAATAAGGACTCTTGAAACCGACTCGATCGCTGACCTCCGAGATATTGAGCAAGGTGTTCTTGAGCAGCTCCGCCGCGTGGTGAATCCGTAAACGTTCATGGTACTTGAAGATGCTCGTGCCTACGCGAGCCTTGAACATCGTGCTTATATAACGGTAATTCAACTGAAACTGGCCGGCGATCCGGTCGGTTTCGAGTTCCTCCGTACAATTCTCCTCTAAATGTCTGATCAGTCGCCGAATGAGGAGATCCGACTTACTGCCCGTCGGCGTCTCCCGCGATGCACGAAGCATATCGAGAAAAATATCCATCGTGCCCATAGTGATGTGAAGATGATTGTAGTATCGGGAAGAGCTGTACGCGTCGTACAGCTCTTTGATTTTGCGATACATGTAGGGTAAGTTCCGGACTTGTGTCCGTTTCGGGAGCTCCAGAGTGAAGTCGTAATGCTCCGGCATAAATACCGTATAGGAAGGTGACATGAGCCAGTTCTCCAGGTCCCCTATCCCCGCTTCCATTAAGTCCTCCGAAGTCGGATGCGAATCATAAAAATGAATCCAGAATGTCGAGGTTCCCGGCAGCGTCCCGGCACCGCCCCAATGATGAATTCCCCGTTTCAGGAACAATGCGTCGCCTTCCCGTAAAATATATTCCGTCCCGTCCTCAACGACCTGCATCTGCCCATGGATGACATAGATGAACACGTGATAATCAAGCAGACGGTCGGGATGTGTCCAGCCTTCCTGGGTATGCGTAAATCCAATGTTCCGCACAAGCGGATACCCTGTACCCCGAATCCGGATTTCATTCATATTGAAATCGATTTGAAGGACCGCACTTGGCCGCTGATCGCAACCTCGGTCGGCAGCCGCTCGATGCTGGATGCACCGAAGAATCCGGCGACTCCGCGGGTCCGCTGCAGCACATAGGCGGCATCCTCCGGCTCAGAGATCGGCCCGCCATGGCAGAGGACAATGACGTCCGGGTTGACCGCCTTACCCGCGTCATGGATGCGCTGCACAAGCTCGGCCGCTTCATCCAGCGTCAGTGCCGTATGCGCCCCTATGCTGCCTTTCGTGGTAAGCCCGACATGGGCGACGAGAATGTCCGCGCCGGCCTCAGCCATTTTGCGTGCGTCCTCCTCATTGAACACGTACGGGGAGGTCAGCATATCGAGCTCATGCGCCTTGCGGATCATATCCACCTCAAGGTCGTAGCCCATGCCGGTTTCCTCCAGATTTTGACGGAACACGCCATCGCACAAGCCCACTGTGGGGAAGTTCTGAACGCCGGAGAATCCCATCCGCTTCAGCTCCGGCAAAAATACGTCCATCCGCCGGAACGGATCGGTGCCGCATACCCCGGCAAGCACTGGTGTGTCCTCCACGATGGTTAATACCTCGCTGCCCATTTCGACGACGATCTGATTGGCGTCGCCGTAGGGCATCAGGCCGGCGAGGGAGCCGCGACCGGCCATCCGGTACCGTCCCGAGTTGTAAATAATAATCAGATCGATGCCGCCCGCTTCCGCGCATTTCGCAGACAAGCCGGTTCCGGCTCCCCCGCCGATGATCGGCTTGTTCCGATCGATCTGCTCGCGTAATCGCGCAATCGCATCCGTTCTGGAAATTGGCATTCTCATCACCCACTTATTTATCGTATAAAGTTAAAAATTGCGAGGCGATCGTATCGGCTACCGCTGGATGGTTTAGATCGTCCTGTGTTTCGATTAAAGGAATGGCCGGATCGAGCTCCGACCTTAACCCTTCAAAAAGCGCCTTACGTTCCTCGATCCCGTCGAACGCCTTGCCGCTCATATCGAGCAGAGAAACGCCGCCGTGCGGAAATAAGACGATGGTACGACCGGCATTAAGGTTCAGTTTCCGGGCCAATCGTCTTCCCAGCTCCCGGTTCTCCTCTACCGTTGTCCGCATCAGTGTGGTCGTCGGATTGTGCTGGTAGAACGTCCGTCCCTGGAACTGAGCCGGTACCGTTCCCGGTGGTCCGAAGTTAACCATATCGAGCGCTCCGACGGACACAACCTGAGGGATGCCTCTCTCGGCTGCTGCCAGGAGCCGGTCCGGCCCGGCGCTGAAGACGCCCCCGACCAAATCGTCAGCCAGCTCTGTCGTTGTGATGTCGAGTACGCCTTGAATAAAGCCGGCTCGGATCAATTCCTCCATGGCCATACCGCCAGCGCCTGTTGCGTGGAACACGAGAATTTCGAAGCCCTTCGCCTCAAGCGCCTCCCTCACCTTCGTACAGCAGGGTGTCGTGACCCCGAACATCGTCATGCCGAGCATCGGTTTCGCTTTCTGCATGGCCGCCGCCTTTTCCCCTTGTCGGCCCCGGATCATGCCGATCAGCGCATAAGCCGCGTTGCTCAGTATCCTCATCGACAAGGAGTTGAGGCCCGCGATGTCGATGACCGAGTACATCATCATGATATCTTTCTCGCCCACGTACGGCCTAGTATTACCGGAGGCTATCGTGGACACAAGCAGCTTCGGAATACCGACGGGCGACGCCTGCATTGCGGAAGCGCTTACTGTAGTGCCGGCAGTGCCCCCCATGCCAAACAGCGCTCCGACCTCCTCCTCCGCTACCAATCGTTTGACGATCTGCGCAGTGCCCGCCGTCATTGCCGCAACCGCTTTGCCTCGATCCTTTTTCCCGCAGCTCGTCAAGCGAAGCTCCACCCTCAGCAGCAACCTCGGCGCTTGAAATATCAGGGGTAAAGGCCGGTTCTTCCAGAATTCCCGTATTGATCACCAGCGTCTCTACGCCGGCTTGCATAAGGATGTCTTTGACAAATGCGAATTCAGCGCCCTTGGTATCCAAGGCTCCGATCAATAGCGCTTTCTTAGCCATAGGTTATCATCCTTTACATAGAATAAGAGCAGTCTATTCACCGATTGTTTGGCGATCCGGAGCCGAGTACATAATCATCATGCGGCAGGGCTCCCAGCTAGTCACCGTGGCGTTGTGTGGTACGCCGCGCGGGATCCGCAGCATCATCCCCGGCTCCAGATGGAACGTTTCGTCTCCTAACGTATGATTGCACTCCCCGGAAAGCACGAAGATGTACTCTTCGCAGTTCGGATGAATATGCCTTGGGTTCGTATCCCCCGCATTGATGTACACCATACCGAAGGTCATCTCACAATCGGGATCGATTTCCTGTCCGCACAGCCATTGAATCTTCCCCCATTCCATATCCAATACATGCTGCTGCTTCCGTAAATCGGTTATTGTCGCCATCGTAGATCCTCCTTATTTCTTTCACCCATATTAATTATAGTTCAACATAGTTGAATGTCAATACAATTTACGATTGTTAATTCAACTTCAGATCATCCCTCCTTCTGATTCCCTCATGGTCCCACGACACCCGCTTATAAAGGAAAAGATGCAGTCTCCTTACCCTATAGAAAGGAGACTGCACCTGATTTAAGTGGAATTTTTCAGAGGCTTTCGTTTACTTGTTACCGTTACCGTTGTTGCCGTTATTGTACTTTTCCTTTTCCTTGTCCTTATTATTGTCTTTTTCCTTATCGCCGTCCCTGTTGTTGCCGCCGCCAACGGATAAGGTCGTGACCGTGACCGACGGCCCGGATGTGCTCCAATTACCCGAAGCATCCCCTGCCTGAACGGTAAAGGTATAACCCGTGCGGACATCCAGTGACGGAATCTTGTAGCTGGTAACATTGTCCAAAGCAGCTATCAGCGTAGTTCCTTGGTAGACTTTATAGCCGGCAATCCCTGCATTGTCGCTTGCCCCGCTCCAGTTCAGTGTCACGCTAGTCTGATCGACATGGGTTGGGGTCAAGCTTCCATTGGTCCATACCGGTGCGAGGGTATCAATCATTACGATTTTACTCGGACCGTTAGTGCTCCAGTTACCGGCCGCATCTCCGGCTTCAATCTGGAAGGTATATGAAGTATTGGCGGTCAGTCCCGTTACATCATAGGTACCTCCATAGGTTGTTCCAACTACGGTAGCCAGCTCCACACCATTTTGAAGCACCTTATAACCTGTTACCCCTACATTATCGGAGGCCCCGCTCCATGCTAGGCTTACGCCGTTGCCCGTTACATTCGATGACGTCAAATTTGCATTGGTCCACGCCGGTGCAAGGGTATCGACAAATACCGTGCGACTAGGACCGCTCGTGCTCCAGTTACCGGCCGCATCTCTAGCCTCAATCCGGAAGGTATATGGAATATTGGCGGTCAGTCCGTTTACATGATAAGTACCTCCATAGGTCGTTGCAACTACGGTACCCAGCTCCACACCATTTTGAAGCACCTTGTAGCCTGATACCCCTACATTATCGGAGGCTCCGCTCCAAGATAAAGTTACCCCGCTGCCGGTGACATTCGATGCTGTCAAATTGCCGTTAGTCCAGATTGGTGCCGTGGTTTCATCATAGAAGCCGTCTGACGGTGTACCCAGCTTATACATGACAGGTCTTGTATCGGATGGTACCGGGTCGGAATCTACCTTAATCGGCCAGAACAGGTCATATCGCGCTTGGACTAAATTTAAGCCGTTTTTTGCATTATTTCTGACCGTAACCTGATCGTTCAAGTTCGTAATCAGCAAATTCGTCGAGTTGGTCGCCTTGTAAAATACACCTTTTTTATTCGGATCGATAGGGTTCGGAATTGTTGTGTTGTTAATATTCGCTGTAATATCGTTCGAGTACTGGTAAGCGGCGCCGCCGCTGCCACTATGTCCGAAGACCCTGACGTTGTTGGAATCGCTAATATCCAGATAGGTGTTGTTATCCTCGGTTTTGTTCCCGTACAAGGTAACATTCTGGCTATTGCTGACTTCTATTGTCGCGCTGCTCTTAATATACTCCCAGTTCGCAGCGTAAATAGACAGCGGGCTCGTCGTCCCCCGGACAGCCATTACTCTCATAGCGGATGGTACAAGAGCTGCCAGGAAGAGCTGGTTATACACGTTATAAATTTTACCTCCGCCATTCCCGGTAATCAGCAGCGTAGGATATTCATAAAGAGACGTTTTCATTCCGTATGCCGCAGCATTATCCGAGCCGATAAAGCCGTAGGTACGGGTCGGCTCAATCTGGACGGTGCGCATGATCGAGCTGCTGCCGGATTGCCACTTGATGGAATAAAGCGGATAGCTGCCCTCGAAGGTGCTTGGTACCTCCTTGGTAGGCGTGATCGTGATATCGCTGATCACGGTGTAGGCGTTCTTATCGTCCGCTGTCTCCACCATCGGCTTTGGACCGGAGCCCCAATTCGGAATATCGAATACATCGGTTATGATATAAGAATAGGCCGAAGCGAGACCGAACAGCTTGGTATTTGGTTTCAGCTTTAATGTGTCGGTGATTCTGTAGTAGCCCTTAGGGAGGAATACGTACTCATTTGCATCAATGGCCGCCTGGAGTGCTGCGGTGTCGTCGGTTTTTCCGTCCCCTGTCACACCGTATACTGCCTTTACATCGACAAGACCCGGTGTTTCAAAGCTCGGAATTTGTCCCGGCAGCCATCCGTGCCTCACCTGCAAATCCGAAGGCGGGGCGATATCATGGGCTGTCGAGCCAAGATATGTATTTCCCTGATTGACTTTATCGATGTATACAACGTTCTTCCAATTCACTTTCGGCGCCGTTGCGCCTGCATTCGTCCAAGATTCATCTTTGCCATACGCAAATTCTTTGACATGGAACCATCCGTCCGGATTGGCATCCACCTGGGCGTTGAAATCGGAAGCATCAATCACTTTGGAAACATTTTTGAAGTATACATTATTCAGATATAAGCCTTTGGGCAAGTAGCTTGAAAGAGCCGGTACTTCGGCGCTGCTGACTACGTTATTGTTTGGCCAGGCGACATTATCGATCGCTTTGGTATTTTCCGTTGAGCCTGCAATAGCAGGTCCATTGTAGGAACGGGTATAGGTGATCTCGGCGTCAATGATACTCTGCGAACCGAAAAAAGGCTGCCCCCTGTATCCTTTGATGATCGCAGGCCCTTCATAGTCGGCTATAATTTTCAAGCCCGTAACGGTAGCGGAGCCTCCGTTGCCTGCGAGCCATGCTGCATGAGTCTGGTTCTGCAGCGTCATATTTTGAATGGATTGAAGTAAGATGGTAGTTAGTCTGGAATCATAACCGAACTTCCCGCCGGTTACGGTGATATTGGTCCAGCTGCCCCCATTCCCCGCTCCGCCCATGATGCCGACCAGACCGCCGGTAGCATTAATGTTCACATCGCTGATGACACCGCCCTGGGCCGTTGCCGCGTGAATGCCGATGGCTCCCGGGTTATTACCGGTCACGACGTTAATATGGTCGATCGTAATATTGCCTTCTTTATCGGCAGCATGCTTGCCGCCCCATTCAATCGTGACTTCCTTGGTGTTCTTGTTTGTCGTGATTTCAGGCTGATAATAATGCAAAACCGCCTTCGCATTCAGCGGATCATCAAAGGTAGCCGCATTGTCCTTCAATTTGATGGTGGTGCCGTTTCCTAGTCGAGAACCGAGCAGCACGGTAGGCATTTCATTTTTGTTAGCTATGGTGTCTATAAAGTTTTTGGTACGTGCTGAAATTCCCGTTTGGAGCAGTAAAGTATCGGACACCAGATAAGTCCCGGAGGGCAAAAATACGGCCAGTTGATGTTTCTTGCCATAGTCGAGTGCGCTTTGCAATAGTTCTGTCACATCTGTCGTCCCGGTGTTATCGACATGGAACGGTCCCGCCGTTACGTCGAGGATCCCGAGCTTAGCCAGGGTCTGATTTCCCAGCTCAGGGTGGGGGCTAATATCGATGCCCTCAGTGACAGGTGCATACGGAGTCGGCGGCTGCCCGGGAAGCGAACCCCATGGAATGGGGATAAATTCCTTACCGCTTGTCACATCCACCCCTCTTTCAGCCAGCTTTTGGAGATAATTGTCTTTCGTTAAGCCGTCGTAGCTAAAAGTCTGCGCGTCCCGGTGAGTCGGTAGAACCACTTTGGCGCTTACTGGGGTCAGCCCCATCGTCACAGCCATCATTGAAGACAGAATGATAGCTGTCATTTTCTTTGATACACGTCTGATCATCATACCTTGCTTATCCTCCCTTTTTTTGATGAATAAGATATGGTATAAATGGATGGCCGTTTGACACCAACCATGCATTTTTCACCTTGTACTTATTGGATTTCAATGGTCGCTCCGTTTGAAATTAGCGCGGCCTCGTAAACTTTCATTAGTTCGAGTGTAAATTCCAGCGACCCTCTCTCCACTGGTTTATCATCCAACAGGCAACGGCAGAAGTAATGCAGCTCGCCATAAACTCCTTGGGTGAACAACGCTTTATTTTCGAGTGTTGCCATACAGTTTTGCGGCTCCCAAACGATAGCGCCGGACTCCAGACCAGCCGGTACGTAGCTGGTAGTCTTGCCGTATTCGAATGGAATGCCCCGCTGAAGCGTTACCTTCAAGCAGTTATCAATGCCAAGGTGCCAATTGCTCCCGTAGAAATGGTAAAATTCTATGGGCTGAGGCCCGGAGGCAAGCTGTAAGGTTCCTGTCACCCCGTTTGCAAAGTCAAGGAGTACGCAGCCATATCCATTCGCCCCGACATGCGTGGTTACGGCCGATACGGTGCCGCCGACGGCCATCATCAGGGACAACGGGTGACAGCCGTTACCTAGCCAGTTTTGGAACCGCCGATGCTCCAGCACCTCCCTCCCGTTCTTCGGCATACACATGGGATACGACGCTAACATCGAGTTCAGTTTCCCGAACTCCGGTATCCGGCATACCTCCATCGCTTTCTCAGCGGACGGCATAAACACTTTCTTGAAGCCCACCATAGCCCTTGTTTGTTTCCTGTTCTCAAGCATGGCTTCAACCTCGTGAACACGGATAGCCGCCGGTTTTTCCATCCACACGTTCACACCTGCATGAAACGCTTCGATCGCAAGCTCAGGATGCTTGTAAGGGGAAACGACTAGGAAAACGGCGTCCAACTGCTCTTTCTCATACATATACTTCGTTTCGGTGTACCAGGCGCATTGGCCGTATTGCTTTGCCGTTAAGGCTGCCAGTTCGCCATTCAAGTCACAAACGGCGACGAGCTCCACCGGAAGATAGGTCAGCGCCGGCAAAATGTTACGGTAGCTGTGTGAGCCTAAACCGACTACCGCTACCTTCAGCTTTTTATCCGCATCGCGTTGATAAGTCAACAGGTGCCCCTCGCTTTCGTCACTATGTCATTCCCCTAGAATCACAGACCGGATATAATCAAGATCACGCTGAAACATCCGGCTGTAGTCGTAGCACTCCAGTTTACCTCCGTGTGATGGGTTCAGGCAGATGACCGGACTGACTCCGTCCCGTACAACCTCCAGCGTCATCTCAGCCACCGGCCAAGAGGCGTCCTCAAGCGTTGATTTCCACAGGAGACGACCGTCTTCCCCGGCCCGGCCCCCTTTAAGATGAAAGTAGCCTATCAACGGCTTTAATGTCCGGTATACGTCTAGCGTCGGAAAGGTGCCCATCTGCCATAAATTTTGTACATCATAGGTAAAATAGACGGAATCGGGGCGATTCAGGATTTCAAAGAATTCTATGATTTCCTGCGGATGGGAGAAAATATTGCGCTCACATTCATTCTCGATAGTCACCCCAAATCCCTCATCACTAAGTCGATCGACCGCATCCCGCAGCATCGGGAAAAACCAGGCGAACTCACTCTTCATGCGCCCGATGCTGTCCGTAAGGGTGCCGATACGTTCTATCTTAGGAGACAACAGGCGGATGACCGTTGGGCGAAGAATACGGGCGATCTTGATCGTTTGTTCGATTTGCGAGAGGTGAGTGTCCCGGAAATAGTTCTCCCCGCGCTCCAGATCGTCATGGAACAAGCTCGTTGACATGCAATGGACAGTGAGCTCTCTTTCCTTGATGGCCAGGGCTGCTCTTTCCGCATCTTCTTCCGATAGCTCAAGCAACGACTTCCCCCATATACGGTCCTTCAAATCAAGAACTTCGATCCCCCAAGCCGCCTGAGTATCCAGTGATTGGATAAAATCGGGACTTGCCATTGCGTTCAGCATGGTTAGTTTCGTCATGGAACCGTCTCCTCATCACATGATATTCAATATTTTTAAATGTAATTCAAATGATTTGAATGCCCTCTTCTCCAAAGAAACGATACGCCGATATACGCCTCGTCTCTCTGAAGCATTCTGTCTTTCGGCTTGCGCGGTTTCAGCCGCAACCGGCCGCCCTTCATTGCACCTCGGTTATTTCGCCAATTGTTCAACGGCTTTATTGATTTGTTCCTCCGCTTGGCGAAGGGCCGTATTGACATCCAAGTTTTGCTTGATCATGTTCTGAAAAGCGCTGCGAAGCTGTTTGGCCCCTTCCGCCTCATACTTGGAAACGCTCGGCGATTTGGCGGCCTGCAGCATGAACAGTGCGTCCAAGTGTTTGCCTTTAAACCCGGGGAGACCCGTACCGAATTGCTTTCTTGCTTCGGGAGAATTCAATGCGGGCGCTCTGCCAATAGCCGACAGCTGCTTTTGAACGTCCTCGGACAACCATAATTTGACCAATTGGAACGCCTCTTCCTTCTGCGTGCTTAATGATGTCACCGAGAATGCGCGTCCACCGAGTGCCAAACTTGTTGTAGGCGCCTCCTTCGTTACGGGATAAGTGACCAAATCCCAATTCAATCCGTGAGCAGAGTCGTACCCGTCCGGACCGAGCCCGGCGTGCATCGCCAAGTCTTTCGTTTTGGAAAATGACTCACGTGCCGCTGCCGCCCACTTCAACTGGTTATTGCCTGGAATATCGTAAATTTGCTTCATCATCGTAAAGAGCCGATTCCAGCCCTCCGTGTTTACGGAAGCTTTGTTCGTTTTGGGATCCACGATGGTTAGGCCCGTTTGTCCCGATACCCGGTCTATCATATCCGGCTCCAATCCGCGGTATTGAACGCCGTCCTCCGTTCTCGTCAAGACTCTCGCAAGCTCATAGACTTGATCCCATGTCATATTATCCTTCGGATAAGGAACGCCGAAGCGGTCGAATATATCCTTATTGTAGTACAAGGCCGCCGTATCCAGAGCATAAGGGATCGCCGTTACATCCGGATTTCCGTCCACATGCTGCGCCAAATCCATCCGAACCGGCTCGAGGAGACCAAGATCGACTTGATTCGCCTTAGACAATTCGGAATGATCGAAGGCGATTCCCGTGTCCCTTAGCGGAATGAGAAAGCTGCTGCCAAGTCCGACAATCATGATATCCGGCTTCATTCCTTTGGCCAGCACCGTTACCTCGTAATCGCCGCCAGGGCCAAGCGCAACCTTTTCCAAAGTCACCTGGGGAAATTTCATTTTCGCCGCCTTGCTAAGGATCGTCTCATATTCATTATCGGCAAAGGGAGGCACTGCAATGGTAATTGTCATCGGTTTGTCCATGTTTACAGCCGAGCTTCCTTGATCAGACGGACTGCCTGGCGCTGCCCCGTCATATCCGCAAGCGGTTACAAGAGAGAGTGCCAGCATGGAGGATATTCCGGAGGTTATCCATTTTTTCAATTGTGTTGCCCCCTATTCTATCGTTATACTAATGATTATAAGTACGTTCAACCGTTCCCAACATACACAGGATTCCGAGCACTTGACTTATTTCGCAGATTTTCATTCGGTAAGGAAAATTCGGCCATTGAGGTGATGGACATGATAGGTCATTCGTTGTCGGTAATCGCCGTTGACTACGCTCGGCATACCAAGCCCTTCATTAATGACAAAAGCTCGCTCAATCGCCACTGCTACCTGGTTCGGCTTCAGATTAAAGGCAAATGCCGGGTTTCCATTCGCGGGAAGGAATACGATTTGGGGCCTGGCGATATGGTATTTTCCATTCCGAATCAGGGCTATGTGCTGGACATCGGAGGAGTCGATCAGCCGATTGACAGCGCGGATTACTATTTGATCTGCGACGGTCCTTGGATAAAGCAATGGTGGGAAGAATCAAGCCTACCTGATGTAGCGAATATTGAGCTGGACGAAGGTCTTCTCTTTATATGGAGAAAGCTCATCATGGAGAAGAGGAACGTGCATGAGAACAATTCCGAGATGCTGGAAACGTTGCTGAAATTATTCTTTCTGTCTCTGGGTCGTCTGCTGAAGGACAGTAAAGCCATATCGCCCCGGAGCCGCACTTATATTTCTTACCAAATCAAGACGTATATCGAAAGACATGCGACAAAGCCTCTAACATTACCGCACATTGCAGCACATCACAACGTCAGCGTTTCTACCGCATCCCAGCTGTTCAAGCAATCCTTCGGACAAACGATTATGTCCTACGTGCTGGAGGTGCGTCTGTCCATTGCAACGCAGCGCATTATGATCGGCGGAATGAAGCTGGAGGATATAGCTGAATATGCCGGCTTTCAAAGCTATCCGTACTTTTGCCGGACGTTCCGAACCCGTTACGGAGTATCCCCAAGCCAATTCCGCGGGCACGATCCCTATAACCGATCGTGACCTGCCCGATCCCCATGCTTAGGCAGTAGCGCTTCCATTATGTCGAAAAAAAAAACGGCCCGTCATGCTTCGGCAAGGACAGGCCGTTTTTCGTTTGATTCATGTTCCGCTTCGAAAGGCTTCGAAAGGCTCACATAAGGAAGGAATTACTCGGTAACCGTAAACGTCGCCGCTCTTTCCTCGCTGGTCTTGTAGCCGATACGACAAGCCTTCACCCTGACAGTCGTCGATCCTGCGTTACAACGAATAGGTCCGGTGTAGAGCTTCCACCGGGCTTTCTCGCCGCTCTCGGTCGTATAGGCAATGGAAGCGCCTTGTGTTGAGCAATAGAGCTGAATCATGAGAGGCCCACGGAAAGTGCCTCCTTCCGTTGTCGCTTCGATTCCCGGGCATTCTGCGGTTATCGGCACGAATATAGGTGCTGCAGTATGAGGCTGGAAGCCGCCTGGCCAGAAGCGTTCGACCATTTGCTCCTCAGACATATCCCCATATTCGTCATATTGCTTGCGCCATTCGTCCAAAGCGTGCCGCAGCTCTAGCAGCTGATCCCTATGGCCGGGATCAGTCGCCAGGTTATTCAACTCGAACGGGTCACTCACCGTATCATACAATTCCTCAACCGGTCTTTTTCCAAACATGATGTTTTGTACGCCTTCCAGCTTACCTTCCAAATGAAGGCGCCACATCTCCTGTTGGATCGGATGCTGATTATTATAAGAGATCCATATCAAGTAGGGCTGATTGGGATCATAATGCCGGATATATTTGTATCTTGTATTTCGAACGGCGCGAATCATATCATAGGCTTGATCATACCGGTCCCGCGTTGCATAAATGTAGTCTCTTTGCCTTGCATGATCGCCCAGAAACGGTTGACCCTGCATATGGCAAGGCACCTCCAGGCCAGCCAACGACAGCACTGTCGGCCCCAAGTCGATTAGGCTTACCAATTGATCCGAGACGGTTTGCGGGCGGATCCGCCCGGGCCAGCATACAATAAGCGGAACACGGATACCCGCATCGTACGGCCAACGCTTCGCTCGGGGAAGTCCTTCGCCATGATCGCTCCATAAGAAGACGATCGTATTATCGGCTAATCCGTCTTCCTCCAGCTGCCCCAGAAGCCGGCCGACAATTTGATCCGAATCTGCGATATTGTCGTAATGTCGAGCAAGTGCCTCACGGGATTTTCTCGTATTCGGAAGATACGGCGGCAGCGTCACTTCCTCGGGATCGGTTTCCAGCGCATGTCTTTCTTTCTCCGGCCACATTGCGCTTTCATGGGTCAAGATCGGGTTAAACACGGAGAAAAACGGCTGCCCTTCCTCCCGATTACGCCAATGAGCATCATCGCCAAGTTCATCCCATGCCGTTACCGGCGCTTCAAATTGGTAATCGGTTTTTTTGTTATTTGTGCAATAATACCCGGCTGCCCGCAAATATTCGGTAAACGTCTTGACGTAATGTGGAACTACCGCATGATAAGGCGTCGGCAGTTCGGGAGCGCAAGTCTCCGTATGGGTCGTTCTCATATGATGGGTGCCGATTGAGGTCTGGTACATTCCCGTGATGATAGCCGAACGGCTGGGAGCGCATACTCCGGCAGTTGCAAAGGCTAAAGGAAATCTCATCCCTTCGGCAGCAAGTCTATCGATATTGGGCGTCCTTGCTAATCGATCCCCGTAACATCCGAATCGCGGGCTTGTGTCCTCCAATGAAATCCATAATATATTCGGCCGATCTTGCGTATGATTGTTCAATTATGCAGCCTCCAGCAAAAGTATCCGAAATTTTCCGTTCCCCGTTATCTCGGCTTCCTAATATTAACTGCCACTTAGGGCTGTCATCCGGATTTCGGATGGCAGCGGCCGCATTAGCGGGTAATATCTCCTTTCCATCTCGCCAAGTGAATCGGTTCGTTGTCCTGCGACAGCATCAGCAATCGCCGGCCTTCCCCGGATTCCAAAGCGAGTGGTTGAACCGTGCCGTCCGCCCAGCGAATTTCTCCTCGCCCTGCATCCTCCGATCCCTCGCTGAGTTCGTACCACCATGTTCCGGCAAGCTCTGCTTTCGGAGATCCGTGAAAAAGGAATACGTCGCCATTATTCATCAATAGGAAGCGCGTCCCGTTACCTAGCCATACGCCGCATACCTTAGGCGATTGCGGACGGTCACGAAACGGCGGGATGTACTCGCGCCGGTTGCCGTGAGACGTATCTACGGCGGCAGCCTGCTCCCCTTTGACAAATGTCGTCTCCAATTCAAACACAACCCTATCTCGATCGACCACGACGGCACGAACTGTGCAGGATTCATCAATATGAAGAGACCCTTCATATACAGCAGATGCCGCGGTCGGCTTGGTGCCGTCCGTAGTGTAGTAGATGTCATAGGATTTAGCGGAAAGCGCGCCCCGAAGCGCAATGCTGTCCACCGATATGGACACCGTCGTCTCGTTCAGGAAAATCCGTTCGCCGACAATGGCCGCTGCCGTAATTTCAATATCCCCGCTCTCCAGGGTAGAGCGATAGAGCCCCATTCCAAGTCCGAAAAAGGCTGCCCGCGAGGGTGATTTCGCAGGCGTCACATCGATGATGTCTCCGTTCTCGGAGCCTAGGAACTCGACCGGTCCGGTCGACGCCAAATGTACGGTATTGTCGCCGTATGGGACAAGTCGTCCCTTGCTGTCCACAATTTCAAACGATACCTGTGCCAAATCCCGACCATCCGTATTCAGATCGGTCGTGTCCGTACTCAGCTTGATTGCAGCCGGACGGTCCGCGGTCTCGAACCGCTTTCGCGCAGCAGCATGCCCGTCACGATAAGCGATCGCTTCGATGGAACCCGGCACGTAGCCGACATCCCACGAAATGTACATATCTTCGCCCATCGGTTTCCTTCCGAGGGAACAACCGTTAACGATCAGCTCGGCTTCTTCGCAGTTCGTATAGACCCACACCGGAATAACCTTGCCTTCCATTCCCGGATGGGTCCAATGCGGAAGCAGATGAACCATCGGCTTCGTCGTAAACTGGCTCTGGTAGAAGTAGTAATGATCCTTCGGAAAGTTAGCCAGGTCGATAACCCCCGCGCTGTTACTCCGCGCCGGATACTGCCGCGTCTCCCCTAAATAATCGAAACCGGTCCAGCGGAATTCGCCCACCAGATACGGATATTTTTTCACAAAATCCCAAGAATGGCGTGCGGAAGCTCGAACACCGCAGTTGTCATACGATGAGCTGTAATGTATTGACGCATTAGTGAATAGTTCCTCTTCTGTCAAGTTCGGGATCTCGATCCTGGGTTGGTCTTTGTCCCTCCACCACGTTTGGGTACGATAAAACCCGCGTGTATGCAGCGTATGCGGCGCTTCTGTAGCCAGCATGACCCGGTCCGGGTAGTTGAGATGATCCGACTCATATACAAAGCAGGCACCGCCTCCATCGTTATATCCGGCGATATCCAGTACGCCGCGGTTTTCATCCATTGCTTCCCCTACGAAGTTTATGCCGCAGGTGACTGGACGAGTCGGTTCAAGCCGGTGTACGAAATCCTGAAGCATGACCGTAGTCTCTACCTTCTGCTCCCTGATTTCGTTCCCGATGCTCCACATCATGATAGACGGATGGTTGCGGTCCCGGCGAATCATATCGCCAAGATCCTTTTCCCACCACTCATCAAAGTATAACGAGTAGTCATATGGAATTTTGGGAGTATTCCAGCCGTCAAACGCCTCATCGATGACCATTAGTCCGATAGCGTCACACAGGTCGTAAAAGGCCGGCTCAAACGGATTGTGGGACGTTCTCACGGCGTTGCAGCCCATCTCCTTCAGCATGCGGAGCCGCTTCTCCCAAAGCTTCTCCGGCACGGCCGCCCCGACCGGCCCGCCGTCGTCGTGCAAGCAGACTCCTTGAAGCAGCATGGATACTCCGTTTAGCTTGAAGCCGGCTTCCGCAGAAAACTCAAAATAACGTATGCCGAAGGTGGTGATATAATCGTCGATGCGATGACCGTTCTCCCGAATTTCGCTTTGCAGGGAGTACAAATCTGGGTGTTCCGGCGACCACAAAGCCGGGTTGGTTACCGTCACGGACTGTTGTACCGGCAGGACGGCACCCGCTTCGACCGTAAATTCCGAGCTGGCTTCAGCCACACCTAGGCCCTCCGGGTTCAGAAACCGCGACACCAGCGTTAAGGTGCGGGCCCGGTCCGAACGGTTGACAATTTCCGTTCGGACCGATACGGCCGCATGTCGTTCGTCGACTTGCGGCGTTGTGATATAGGTGCCCCAATGAGCGACGTGCACATCCTCGGTTACGGTGAGCCAGGTATGGCGATAAATTCCCGCTCCGGTATACCAGCGTGAGCTAGGGCTGAGCGAGTTATCGACACGAACCGAGATGACGTTGCGGTCCGGCACAAGGTATGGCGTCAGATCGTACTCGAATCCCAAATATCCATACGGGCGGCGGCCCAAATGATGGCCGTTTATATAGACGTCGCTATTCATGTACACGCCTTCGAATTCGAGGTACAGCCTTTTGTCCTGAAGCCCCGGAGTCAGCAGGAACGTTTTGCGGTACCAGCCGATTCCCCCCGGCAAATAAGCGCCGAATTTACCGGTCGGATTGTCCGGATGATAGTCGCATTCGATGCTCCAGTCGTGCGGTAGATCCAGCATTCTCCAGCTTGAATCGTCAAACTGAGGGGCCGAGGCTTCGGGGATATCCGTAAGACGGAAAGACCAATCTTCATCGAACGATAAGCGACGGCGAGGCCCGGTACGAATAGATGGGGTGTGCATGGTAAACCTCCTAACGATACATTATTGCTTCTTGTTCTGCTTATCCAGCTTGGCGGCTTCGACCGCTTTGGTCACTTCCTCCTGAATCCGGCGCAGCACCGTATTCTGGTCCTCATTTTTGCTGAGGTACGTCTGGAAATTGCGGTTCATAATCGGTCCTCTTGCGAGGCTGTCATATTGATTATAAGGATGGGTATCCAGCATCTTCACGGCGAAAATCGCTTTCAGGTTTTTCTCCTTCAACATCGGGAACGCTTGCCCGAACACCTGTTGTGTTTGCTCAAGCTTCAAGACCGGCAGCGTCGCCGCCCTTTTGGCAAGGTCCAGCTGCATCTCCGGATCGGTTGACATTGCCTGCGCAGCCTTGAACGCTTGATCCAGCACCTTGCTCGTTTTGTTAATGACAAGGACGTTGCCGTCGGTTTCGGCGCTGAACCCTCTCTTCTCGCTATAGCTCGGATAAGAGACGATATCCCAATTGACTCCTGCGTTAAACTGAGGATCGGCCAATCTCGTCATACTGCTTCCGTAGGAAGGTAGCATCGCTATATTTTTATCGGTGATAAAGTTAGGGAAGATGCTGCCCAGGTTAGGCACCGGCTCGTTGCCCGGGATCGTATAGAAGTCTTTCGCAAGCTTAAATACCCTAGCCCAGCTATCCGTCACCAAATTGACCTTATCGGAATTCGGCTCGAAGTAAGGGAGTGCCAGTCCGCTGCCCATCAGGCTGACTTGACCCGGCTGCAGTCCCTTATACTGGATGCCCCCGTCGAGACGGGTCAACGTTTTGGCCAGATCGTACATCTCCTCCCAGGTCATATTGTCCTTCGGATACGCAATGCCGAAACGGTCGAAAATGTCTTTGTTGTAGAACGTTACATAGTAGTTTAGCCACATAGGAACTGCATACATTTCACCGTTGGAGCCGTACGCCTTAACCATGCTCTGTGCAGTAGACTCATAGACATTCCAATCCAAATTGTGTTTCTTCGACATATCCCGGACATCCAACGGGAAATCGACGGCGAGCAAGTCACTGAGACCCCTTACTCCAGTCAAAAAGATGTCCGGCGCCCTATCGGAAACGATCAAATCCTGAAGCGTTGTGTTTTGCGGCATTACATCGTATTCAAACGTAATGTGCGGGTATTTTTTCTTCATGGGCTCGCTGACATATTTCTCAAATTCACTCTTGTCGTACCCGCCCTGGTAGCGCATCATGCGGATGGTGACCGGCTCCTGCGGCGCATCGTTCTTCTGGGCTGCAGGTTCTTCTTTGCTGCATGCGGTTAAAACGGTGGTCAACACCAGGACTGATGCCATTGCCTTCATCGCTGTGCTTTTCATAGAAATCCCCCTAATAATCATGATTGATGTATGTTTTACGAAACCCGGCCGATGGTTGCTGTCTATCCGGGGTCTCGTTTAACATCGATCGTCACTGCAGCCTGTTACTTCAGAAATGTCTTTTCCGGCAGCCTAGCATCCAAGCCCCCAGCTGGGTCGCCCGCCACATCCGGCTCCGCCAATAGTTTTTTGACGTTCTCGAAGCTGTCGGTCGGCAGCCTTGCCCAGAACATGTAGTTCAGGTGAAGCTTTTCCTGCGCTAGCTTTAGATGATCTCGTACCGGGAACGGAATTTCATCGCCGGGAAGTATCGTCACTTGCTCCCCACGGCGTATGGCATTTTGTTTTTTGAGGATGTCCGCATAGTTTTCCGACTGTACAGCCGCGCCAAGCGGAACTTTTCCCGATAACCGAGAATAAAAACGGTAAACGCCTCTTTCCGGATCGTTTACATCACTTACGCCTATCTTACCCGGGTATACGTCCGGCCCTCCCAGACCTACTCCGATTTCCTCCTGGTACTCGATCAGCTCCGGCAAAACGACAGCCGGGAAATTCGTATACTGAATGACCACCGTATTCGGAAACGCTTCGCGCAAGCTTTTCATGAGATACTTCAAGCTCTCGACATATTTAGCATGGGTGTATTCCTCAATGCCTTCCTGCGGGTTGTTAAAATTGTAGTTTGTCGCAGTCTCGGGGAGGTTGATTGCCGCCAGGAACGGGTTGCCGTCAAACTCTTTACCTAGCGCGCGGATGAGCTCGCCGATTCGTTCTCTCACATTTTTATTCCAAACGACAGAATTCAGAGCCCCTACCTTCGAAACCAATGGACTTCCGCCGTATTCCGCACCCTTTACATAGGCAGGAATGATGGAGTGTCCTTTGGTGAAGCCCTTATATTGAAGCTGAATGACAAGAAACTTGCCATGCTTGCCGAGAAACTCCAGATCTTTCTTCACTTCAGTGAAATCGTACTGCCCCTTCTCAGGCTCGAGATCCTTCCATTGATACGCCTTCTGTACACCTTTGAAATTATCCAAGATATACTGCTCCGTGATCCTGTCCGCGCCAATAAATACATAATGGCCCGGCTGCCAATTTCCTTGATTCATTCCTTCTCCTCCTTAGAATCAATCGCTGCCACTAGTCAACTACTTCCATAACAGGGAGACGCCAATGTACTCCTCCGTCTGGTTTTGAAGGCCGTCGTAAGCCTTCAATGCTTCCTCCGGCTTCAGCCGGTGAGAGATGAGCGGTTCTATGTGCAGTCGTCCGGACTGTACCCAATCGAACGTGGTCCGCTGGATCTCTTTCAGCCGGTCGGGGTCGTTAAAGTTAAGCGCACCGCGCAGAGACAACCAGCGGAAATGGATATCGGCCAGCAGCTCGGTCAGATTACCCTCTAACGGCGTTCGCGGCGTCCCGAGGAGCACGACCTGACCGAAGCTCGCCGCAGCCTTCATCGCCTGTCGGATAACGGCGCTGTGCCCGACGGCATCGACTGTGACGGCGCACATGTCTCCCCCGGTAATGTCCCGGATTCGTTCGGTTACCTCTTCGGGTGTCCCATGTACCGTATATGGAATTCCGCACGCCTCGGCCAATTCACGTCTTCTCGCCGCTGGATCGACGCCGATCACACGGCAGCCCATAATTCGGTAAACTTGTGCTGCAAAGTTCCCGACAAGTCCTAGACCGAATACGGCGACCCACCCATTCCGGGGGATGTCGGAGACGTGCAGCGCCGTCGCGGAGATGCTGGCAAGCCGGGTCGCAGCCGCGACCGAAGCATCCATGCCCTCCGGTACCGGCACGAGCAGCTCGCCCGCCTTGGCAATGGTAGCCGAGCCGTGCTTGCCGTGTAGAAATACGCGGGCGCCGGGCTCGAAGCCTCGTACGTTCCGCCCGGTTGCGCGTATGGTTCCGACGCTGGCATAACCGGCCTTCCATGGATAGGCGTTCCACGAGCCTTTTTGATATACCTTCGGTGTCTTTGCTGTCAGGATGGCAAGCTCTGTTCCCGCACTGATAAAGGATGCCTCCGTTTCAATCAGAAGCTCTTGCTCCTTCAGTTGATCCTCGGCCCAGGAAGCTTCATGCAGCTCGACTCGATCCTTATCGACGAATACAATCTGTTTACCCTTCACTTCTATCATACGCTAACCTCCAAAATATAAGCCGATACGACGGTTGCTGCCGTCTTTCAGCCGTTTCATTATGTGCGAAGCATTTAACCGGCTGCACCTTACACTCCAAGTCATCGGATGATTTCTCCGGTCCCCGCCGTCAAGCCTGCGCCGGGAACGCTCTGTAGAAAGCCTGCTGCCAGGCATAATCCTTGCTTGGTTTTCTCCACCGTCCCGCTCCACACCGGATCCTCATGCTCAATGCTAACTGCCGCAGTATAGCCGATCTCATGCAGAGCAGAGAAGAACCGTGTCCAATCGAGCTCTCCCAGCCCGGGCAGCCGGTAGCGCCACCACGTGAAATCGGTAAGAATGCCGGTTCGGCGCAGCCTGTCGCGGTCGATTTCCGTATCCTTCGCATGGACGTGAAAGATGCGTCGACCCAGCTCCCTTATCGGAGCGTATGGGTCCATAAACTGCCATATCAAATGCGACGGGTCGTAAGCAATCCCGAATCGCGGACTGTCCAGACATTCGAACAACAGAGTCCACATTTCCGGGGATATAGCAATATTCCCCATGAGCGGACAGTTCTCCACAGCGATGTTGACACCGTTCTTCTCCGCTGCTTCCAATACACGCCCGAGCCACGATACGACCTCATTCAGGCTGCGCGCCGGCAGCGGCCGTATTGAATCGTACGAATCGTATCTTTCGTTCGTTCGCCTGTTGTTGATCCCCGTAGACGTCACTACTAGAGGAACACCGAGCTTCCCGGCCGTTTCGATTCTTCGAAGCAGCTCGGCGCGATGGGCTTCGGCTTCTTCACGGTCGCTGCTTAGAAAGTTGCGGCAGTAGGTAAGCGCCGCAATTTGCACCTTACCAGCTTCGACCACACGCATGTATGCGCTTTCATCAAGCGGAAGCTTCGGGCCGACCTCCATCGCCTTGAAGCCATGGTTCTGCGCCCATGCCGCCATCTCTTCGATATTATTCATGTTTTCGCCGACAAGAGCGTTTGTGAGAAATGCCAGCTTCATTTGAAACCACCCATGTCTGTTAATTTATTGACTATATTGGTAGAGAGAAACACCGGCGCCGATCGCGCCTCCATCCAATCGACACTATCCGATCACCTCTTCAAGTCGGTTCCCCGAAAAATTCACCGTGCATAGCTAGGGCCGCCGCACTGATCATACCGATCTCCCTGCCGAGCGTTGAAGCCGTAATCTCGATTTGCGAATAACGCATTGTGACTGACCTTTCGCGAACAATTTCGCGGATTTCCTTCAGAAGCGGCAGCTCCTTCGAAGCGAGGCGTCCTCCAATTACGATTCGCTTCACATGGAGCATGTTGAGAAACGAGACGAGTACCTTGCCGATGATACGACCGGTCTCATGCAGCAGCGCAACCGCTTTGGGGTCTTGTTCCCGGTATTTCGAGAGCAATTCGTCCATTTTCGAAAGCCCGAGCGTCTCCAGAATGGACGACTCGGATGCATACCGCTCCAGACAGCCTCGATTGCCGCACCAGCACGGAATTCCGTCGGGTATGTATGTCATATGACCGAAGCCGAATTCTCCCGTTTCCATATAACCGCTGCGGAATATCGTATCATTAATGACCAAGCCGGAGCCGATACCGGTACCGATAAATACGGACATAAAATCGGATATATCTTTGCTGTCTCCGAACATCTTTTCACCAAGCGCCATCGCGCGAACGTTGTTATCGACATAGGCGGGCAGCCCGAAGCGTTCTTCCAGCCATGCCGCCAGCGGGATATGGGTCCAACCGGAGTGAATCCAATTGACTACACCGGTTCGGAAACTGACAAACCCGAAAATACCTGCGCCGATTGCACGAAATATTCTCCCCGGACGATTCGAGATGTAGCGTTCCAGCAGCTCCTGCAGAAGACGAAGGAACTCCTCCGTGTTCAGCGACGATAGCTCATGGACTTCCGGATCCTCGACCTCCCCCTTAAGATTGACAGAGCCGATTTCCAGCCGACGCAAGCTAATGTGCACTCCCAGCACCCAGTATGCATCCGCATTCAACTCCATCCCGATTCGTCTTCGGCCGGTTCCGGAGGCGCTTAGGCTGCCGGCCTCGGTAATCAGATTGTCGTTCATCAGCTCGCGGGTAATGTTGGTAATGGTGGCGGGAGTAAGCTTGGTCAGCTCCGCAATTTCCTGCCGGGATATGAGAGAATGACGAAATAACGTCTGCAGTACCAGGCTGCGATTCATTTGTTTCGTACGGGCGGTATTATGTCCTACTCTTTTCACGGGCTCACCTGTTTTCGATAGTATCAGCTTAATATAGAATGAATCATAATAATTATCCGGCCCGATGTCAAAACGCTTTCATACTCTCGTCGGCACCGCACGGTAAGGAGACCCATGAAGAGTTGCCCTTGGCGCTGTTCAGACATGCGTCGATAAAGCGCAAGCCGTGCACTCCATCCTCGAAGCTGGGATAGTCGAAATCGAGCTCTTCTGGAGGCAAGCCCGACCGCCACTTCCCAATCGCCAATGCATAAGCGCGATACAGATTGGCGAAAGACTCATATGTGCCCTCCGCATGGCCGCCGGGAAGGCGGTTGAATGCCGCGGCCTCAGGATATAGCGGCTCCCTTCCCCGCGCATACAATCGAACCGGTTCGCCCTTCAAACATACACGCAGGTCGTTCGGTTGCTCCTGCTCCCATTCGAGAGTCCCCTTGGAACCTTGTACCCGAATGACGAACCGGTTCTTGCTGCCGATCGCGAGCTTGGTGCACCAATACATCCCATTCGGTCCGCCCTCATACCGGACCAGCAGCTTGGCGTCCGTCTCCAAGCCGTTATCCAGGCCGGCGCCGTTGAACATGGCGCATAAGGAGGAGATGCGCAGCCCCGTCATATAACGGACGGTATGTTCAATGTGGGTACCGATATCGGCTACGGCGAACGATTCCCCCTGAATTTTCGGATCGGTACGCCAGTTGGTTCCTTTCCTGGTAGGATTCGCAATCCCCTCCTGGGCATATTCGGCTACCACACTTCTCAGCTCTCCGATGTCTCCGCGGCGTATCATCTCGCGCGCCTGCTTGATCATGGGGTAACCCGAGTAAGCGTAGGTTACCGCGCAGGGAAGCCCGCGCTCCGCGGATAAGGCTGCCAGTTCCTCTCCTTGAGACAACGTTAAGGCGAGCGGCTTATCACACATGACGGGGATGCCCTGAAGCAGAAATGCCTTCACGATCTCATAATGTGAGTCGTTCGGTGTCACGACGACAACAAAGTCGATGCCATCCTCCCGCTTCGCCTCGCTCACTGCCATCTCTTCGTAGGAAGCATATATACGCGAGTCATGCAGCCCGAGTCTATGTCCGGTAGCCGCATTGTTGTCTTGTCTTCTCGAGAAGCAGCCGGCCGTAAGCTCGCATAGTCCGTCAAACATGGCGCCTTTACGGTGTACGTCAGCAATAAAAGCGCCCTCTCCCCCGCCGACCATGCCGTAACGAATTTTCACCATCTCCAATATCACGCCCTTGCCGCATGAGGGATCGGTAATATGAACCATCCCTCTTTGCACATTTATTAATTAAATGAATTAATTATCTACAAATCCATTATATACCTACTTTGCCGAAAAGCTCAACAGTTTTTTTCTGACGGCCGGGCCCATTTTTACTCCTGTAATGAACTGCGTTCCTATATGTCGGACGTTCAATCTTCATAATAAAGGAACACGATCTTTCCCATAACCCCCTTTCCGAAATGATTGGGAAATAAGTCAATACTCCGTTATTCCGTATATATTACATGTGAATGGTGCTCCCCTAAGCCGGGATATAATGTTATAAAAAATAAAACAGCCCCAAGTGCGGGCTGCTTTACTGCGATTCTTAGTATAAAGGTTTCTAGAAATCCTTGAAGCTTTCCTCACTCCTGCCGGGGGAGACAGGTCTTAATTGTCCGAAGCCTTTGACAGGCGCATATACTCCATCTCTTTCCGGATTCACGTATTTCCCGAACCATTCCCCTAGGCGAACACGCAATGAATGCAGCATATCCTTGCATTGCGGATCGTCAATCCTATTGATTTCCTCGTTCGGGTCGTTACTCAAATCATACAGCTCATGCGGTCCATAGGGATACCGATGCACATATTTCCACTCCCTGGTACGAATCATCCTTACCGGACCGTACTCGTCGTAAATAACGATGTTCTCATGATCAGAGCCGGATTCCCCTTTCAGCAGACCGGCGAAGCTTATTCCCGGAAGCTCCGTTTGCCCGTTGTGCTCAAGCTTCTCAAGTCCCGCATAATCTAATAAAGTAGGGAACAGATCGTATTGGCTTAACAGCTCGGTCCTAACCTGACCTGCGGGTATCTCGCCGGCATGACGGAAGATAGCCGGAACTTTCACTGAGGTATCGAACATATTGAGCGGGAACGTTCCGTTTCCTTTGCCCCATATTCCATGGTGCCCCATGTTCATTCCGTTATCACCCATAAAAATAACCAGGGTATTGTCGTCCAACCCCAGGTGCCCCAGCCGCTCCATGATCCGTCCGATTCCCGCATCCATGGCAGTAATAGACGCGTAGTAGCCTTTAAGAAGCTCCTTGCGCTTCTCTCCAACCCCCTGTGGGCAAGTTCTAGCTTGGTCCGGGTGCAACGGCATTTCGGGAGCCGAATGGAACGGGCAATCGTCATAAAGGGTAACGTATTCCTCCGGGTGCTCCGAACGATCCCAGGGAGAATGCGGTGCCGTATAATGAACGCTCAAATAAAAGGGCTTATCCTCTCCTGCCATTTCACTCAGATATTGCAAAGCATGCTCCGTAATGAAATCGGTAATATACCCTTCTTCGATGCAGATCTTTCCGTCCTTCACGATATCCGGCTTCATATAAGAACAGCCGCCTCGCGCTATCGAGAACCAGCGATCAAATCCTCTATGCGGTACCGCATTGTTGCCCAAATGCCATTTACCGCTTAAAGCGCAGGAATAATTTGCTTGGGCAAGCAGTTCTGTATACGTCGTTTGCCCTTCTAAATAATCGATAGCAACTCGCTCTTCGCCAAACACTTTGTTCGAACGCACATCGTCTTCCAGCTCGCTCTTGGTCACATTGCCTGAGCGAATCCAATCGTGCACGCCATGCTGGGACGGGATACGCCCTGTCATGATCGAAGCGCGCGCAGGCGAACAGACCGGAGATGCGCAGAAGAAATTGTCGAACCGAACGCCTTCCGCCGCCAACCGATCCAGGTTCGGAGTGCGAATCTCATTATTACCCGCACTGCCGAGTGCCCAGGCACCCATGTCGTCTGCTAATATAAACACGATATTAGGCCTTTTGTTTTTCAATTCCGGCATGTTAGATGACCTCCTGATTTCTCTTTAATTAATTAAAAAATTCAATTACCTTAATTATAGTTCAATGCAGTTGAATTTCAATACAAAAAAACAGAGAGATGTTCAGCTTCAAAACACCCCTCTACTCTTCCTCCCGATTCTCCGGATGGGTCTCGCCCGTATCGGCAAACACAGCTAAATATTTCACTTCCTCGGTTATGGGAACCAGCGTATGCTCTTCCAGTGAATTAAAGTAAACGCTATCCCCCGGCAGCAGCGTGTATTCCACAGCACCTACTTTATATCTCATTTGCCCTTCCAGCATGTAAACGAACTCGTGGCCGGTGTGAGAAAACACATGCTGTTTGATTTCATCCTTACGAGCATGGAAAAGAAACGGCTGCATCAGCTTGTCCTTCAATTCCGGCGCGAAGGTGTAGAAGGAGTAGCCCTTGTTCGTGGAGATCAGGTTCCCCTCAATGGCATCCTTCTTCGTAAGAACGGTACCCACCTGTTCGTTCTCGCCTAACAGATCCGATACCCGTACCCCTAATGCATTGGCTATTTTGACCAATGTGGAAATCGGGGGCGTTGTTTTGCCGTTTTCAATTTTGGAAAGCAGACTGTTCGTAAAACCGCATACCTGTGCGATTTCATTCAGCGTCCTTCTTTGTGACTTGCGGAAGTACTTAATCCGTTTGCCCAACTCCATTGTCAGCAACCTCTTTATTAGCATTTTGTTTATAACTATAATTCAACACTGCGGGAAGTTCAACCTTACCTCAAAATTATACCCGTTGAGGAAGCCTATCGGGAACTGCGGAGCTGCCCCTGCTTGATAAAAGTTCCGCGGCAATGCCCTTCTCGCACTGGAGGCATTGGCGCTTTCGGCTTAGCCTCTTTTTCGCAGCAGCCATTTTCCCGCCACATAAAGCCCAAGCCCCGCAGCAGCTACGAGCAAGGCCTCCACTGCTCGTCCATAGGAACCAAGCTGAACACCGAAGCTCGTCTTCGACTGGAGCGAATCGACCGAAGCATAGCTGTTGATGATATTGGGTACATAATACATCGTAACGATCATACCTGAGACGATACGGACTCCATAATAAAGCACGATCACTCCGAGTACAAAAAACAAACCGGGAAATAACTTTTTCATCTGGACACCTCCTATTCCAGTTATAAGCAACCCGCAGCGAGGTTTCATCTGCGGGTTATTTGTCTATTTTATTTTGTGCCGCCTATTTCCCCACCGCCTCGAACCCTTATGACAAAAGCCCATACAATACATAATGAAATCTCTGCACCATTTTATAAAATGGAGGATCAATTCGATGGGCATTCACGGACATTTGGGAAGTGTTGGGCACTTGGGCAATCCGTTTTTGGGCGTTACCTTTGAAACTCCTTACTTTACTCCTTCCCCTCATTATATGCCCTTCCCTTATTATAGTCCTTCCTTTACCCCGCAGCTATTCCAGGCAAATATCATATCCCTCGGACAATTACGGCCTTATCCCGCGATAGACATCTCAACCTTCGAGCATTCGGTAGCCGCCTTTCAGAGAATGGTTTCCGATGCAGGCGCTATCCTTACCAAGTTTGCCGAACCGCAGTATGCTCGCAATTTGATGGAAGCAGCACAAATGGGGAATCGCCAGGAAGTGGACCGATTAATTAAATCAATAGGAACAAGCGCACCCGTTACAACGCAATACACTCCAACGGGGGTTTTACTCACCATTCACGCCCAAGCTCAAGCTTCTAAATGCTGTACATTAACGATGTACCTTAGATGGGGTCAATAGGCTCTACCCGATCCCCGGCATGCGAAGGTTTCCCCACAGGAAACCTCCGTGCTGTGCAAGGTTGGTGAGCTATTTCACTCCGGGGTTACTTGCCGCCGATTAGAATGTTATCCATATGCGCAACCAATGAATGTAAAGGATTTCCGATGGTTACACCGAACTCCCGCTCCACATTCCTCGCCGTATCTACCATGGATAATTGAGCAACAGAAACTCTCTTGTTATTTTCCGAGACCAGTACGTCTCTTATGTACTTAGATACTTCTTGCTCATACTGCTCTTTGTTCCCTTGCATGATGAGCTCGAATGTATTCTCTATAACACGTACCTCAATATGGCTTGTTGGCTTATGGTACGCAGCAGCAAATTGATGCAGCCTTCTCATGGTTCCTTCGACGGTTGCCGGGTTGGTGAATAATAAGATTTGCGCTTCGGCTATATCACAGACATAACGGAAAAAAGGCTCATCAATTTTTATTATTGGGATCGTCGTATGAAGTCGGCTTTCATCAAGGAGAGCAATGTAATTGGTGCACGTAATAAGAATCGCATCAACATTGGATTGTACTATCCATTCCATTTGTTCGATGACTTTGTTTTTCGCCGCTGTTTCATCAAAATGTTGATCTGCTAGAATTCTATTCATCAAACCGGGATCCACAAAATGTACCATTTCCCACTCATCGGATGCCATAGCAGTTTGAATATACTCAATATTGGAATAATGGGCGTGCAAGCAGCCTATTTTTCTCTTCATTTGGTCATCACCCTTTTCTGATAGCAAATCATCCGGACCCACCTCTCCATGATAGCACATTCCGCCGGAAAACTGCCCGTTCGGTGACCGTTGTTCACTTGTGAGATACGTTTTTTGCTAGCTTGTTAATTCCTCTTTATACCACTGGGCCTGGGCCACGTACATGGATGTATAGTGACCGCCCTTGGCAAGCAATTGTTCGTGAGTCCCATCTTCTACGATTTCTCCATTATCAAAAACCAGAATGCGATCCACCAAGGCGGTAATACCCATGCGATGTGACACTAATATCGTTGTTTTATTTTCGGTAAGATCGGTAAAGTCCCGATATAATTGTGCTTCGGAAACGGGGTCAAGCGCCGCGGTAGGCTCGTCCAAAATCATGATCTTCGCCTTTTCTTTAAATAATGCTCTAGTAATCGCAATCTTCTGCCATTCTCCGCCCGATAAATTATTTCCTCTCTCACTGAACGCTCCGACCAGTTCATCCATTCCCTCCGGCTGCGCTGCAATAAACGAATAGGCATTTGCCCTCTTTGCCAGCCGTTTCAGCTCCTCATCCGTAACGGAGCGGTCGGAATCCGATATCGTAATGTTGTTGCGAATCGAGGTTTCGTATCTTCCGAAATGTTGAAAAACGACCGAGATCGCATTGCGCACCGTTGATAACTGATTACGGACATCGATCCCATTGACTTTAACCTGTCCGGCCGTTGGTTCATGCATTCCGCATAACAAATTGATAAATGTAGACTTTCCGGACCCATTTTTCCCGACAATTGCAATTTTTTCCCCGTGCTTGATGGTTATATGAATATTTTTAAGCGTCTTTCCCGTTGAGTTCGGATAGGCAAAATCCACATGGTCAAATACAATGTCCGCACGTTCAAGCAGCGCCGGCTTCTCTTCCAGCTTTTCCCTTGGGGTATCCTGTAATTGAAAGAAGTCTCGCATATACTTTATGTCGCTGATAAATTGGGCGGCCCCGGCAAATAATTTCGTGGTCGTCGTTTGCAGCTGTGCAGACAAAGTAAACACAAGCATAAAGATGCCTAGCCCTATGGCAGGGTCACTGTAGATCTGCTTCGCAACCATTAGTAAAATACCAATATAAACAACGTTCCGTAAAATATCCGCAATCGAGTTATAGAGGAGATGCTTCTTGGTCACTGCATTCTTTTTACTTAAATAGTCCTTCGAGACCTTGCGCCATTTCTCTTTAATCCATGGATAAATCCCATAAAATCTAACATCATTCAACGATTTGCATTGCTCATTGGCACCGGATGCCATATAAAACAGATGTACGGACATCGCGCCTTCCTTCATACTTTTCGTCTTTTCCTTATACTCCTCATCCTTTAGAATCATGGAAAGTATGACGGCGGGGATACAGGCTAATAGCAGAATGGCAACAATCCAAGCGCTAACCCCCATCAGTACAGTGACAATGCTTAGGAAAGCAGCCAATTGTTGAAGGATAACGATACTTTGCTGCATGCTTGCCGCAACCCGCGCCCCTCCGAACATTTCGGCAAAAGCCAGCTTTTCCCGAAAGTCCCCATCGTTTTCGATGTATTTGTATTGTACCCGGCTAGCACACTCCATGATGGCATTTTTTATATATTTGGTTGTGAGCTGACGATCCACCTCTGAATAATAATCATGTGCGAATGTGTACGCAGTCTGAAGCAAATATAGGCTTATCAGGATAATGAACATGACAAGCGCCTTACTGACCGTCTCTTGGCCTTGAGAGATCATTTGAACATGGTCCGTAAACCGCTGAAGAGAGCCTGCTATCCAAACCGGCATAAATGCCATAATAAAGCCTAACATTTGAATGAACAAGGACATTTTACTCTTCGTACGAAGGCTTACCGCTAACGCGCGCCATGATATGTGTACCCATTGAGTCAGCTTTAGCGATTCATTGGTTTCTAACTGAGTCATGTTCTAGCCCCCTTACCTTGCTCGTGACTGGCTGCAGCAATCTCACTGTTTTCTTGGTCATACCATTGGGCTTGTTCTCTGAATAAATGGGCGTACAAACTATTCTTTCTCATTAATTCCTCATGAGTGCCGTCTTCGACAATGCTGCCGTTATCCATCACCAAGATGCGGTCAGCCAAGCGGGCAAAGCCAATCCGATGCGATACCAGAATCGAGGTTCTTGCCTTTAATTTTTCCTTTATATAATAGAATTGTTCCATCTCAGCGATAGGGTCAAGCATCGAGGCCGGCTCGTCGAAAATCATTACTTCTTTGTCGCTCATGTGGGTACGGGCTACAGCAACACGCTGTCCCTCGCCCCCCGAGAGAACCGCCCCCTCTTTATCTACTTGCTTACCGAGAAGATGATTCAAGCCCTTCCTCAGCTTTAGGATAAGACCGGCTGCGCCGCCTTTCTCCATAGCAATTTTTATTTTATTATCGTTGGCGATGTCCTTTACATTACCGATTCCTACATTCTCCCCAAGCGTTAAATGAAACAAATAAAAATCCTGAAAAAACACACCGATCTTCTCCGTCACAAAATCTTTACGGTAATCCGAATGCGATCTCCCCATAAACTTAACTTCCCCTGCTGAAGGCCGATAGAGCCCTAATAAAACCTTAATAAGGGTCGTTTTCCCGCTGCCGTTCCCCCCTACCAAAGCCACCGTTTCCCCTTGCCGGATTTGGAATGTAATATTTTGGAGAACCGGTTTATCTTCGGTATAGGTGAAGGACATATCTTTTACCTCGAAGCAAACATGAGGATCAAGCGCAGTGCCGGCCTTCGACTGATCCTCCTCTACATCGTTCTTAACGTTGCTCACAAAGAACCGCCTCTGTATGTCCAAGCCGTAGAGCCCGTAATCCAGCTGCTGATAGCTTTTGGAAATCGTAGAGACGGAATCGGCAATATTGATACAGAGTGTAAAAATCATCAACAGTACATCGGGACCCATCTTGCCGTCAGCAACCTGGTATAAGGAGTAGACCAGCATGAGAACCATGAACAAATAAAACCCGGCTTTACTAAAGAACGTTAGCTGCGCTATGTCGTATGCTCGACGTTTCCCGCTTACCTCTATACCCTGATAGGCGTTCGCCCATTCGCGTTTGATTTGTTCCGCAGAATTAAAAATTCTCGTTTCCTTTGACGTATCTCCATGCTGTACCAGCTTTTCGAAATAGTCCGCCTTACGAAGCATCTCCCTCATTTCCTTCCATGCAACACGTGATTTCCCGGAAAGGGCGGAATTGAGGTAAATAACAACTACAATAAAAAGACAGGTGACGAAAAATATAAATTGAGATACAACAAAGGCAACGGCCAGCAGGGAGACAATGGAGGCCAGCCTTGCAAGAAGCGCACACCCGGAGCTCATGAGATCGGTGAGGGAGCCGCAGCGTGTGATTGCTGCAAAATATTCATCCTTTACCTTCTTTTTCATCATTTCCGATAGCCCTATACGTTGTGCGCTATCCATCATATACTCCTCCAGCCCCAAATAGTAGGAGTCATACATCACCATATAAAGAAATCCGTCGTTCATTCGAGCTGAAAGGCCGGATACGGTCAGAATGATTCCCAGCAGGACAATATCCGTTGTCACCGTTGAAAAGTCTCCCGTTCCGGTAGAAAGAAATGCTGATAAATTAGCAATGATATTCCGATTATAAAACAGGGCCACTGCAGGCAGTACAGCTATTCCAACGTTAAGGATCGTCCAGAACAGAAACATTTTTTTATCGATCCTCCAAGCAAGCGTACATCCCCACTGTGCCGCCAGCAGTTTGTTTTTGATGCTGTCCGTATTCATCAATTTCACAAGCATCCCCTTTTCGGTAGTATGAATAAAAAAAGATAACTAAAACTACCCTCTTAAAGGTAGTTTTAGTTATCTTGGGTTTTCTCCATTTTCTCATCCCGTGCAGATAGACTAAAAGGTTTGGTTTTTACCATATTAATACATTTATTATAAATTCACAACTACTATTTCAATTGCTTGAGTGTTTCTCTCCTCCGTCAGCGTAGTAAGATAGGAAGGAACCTTTATAGGAACAACAGGAGGAAATCATGACCATTCGGGAGGACCATGTGCTTCAGGAGCTTCGCCGTCGATCTCCCCAAGCTCTCGAGCTTCTTATGAATGAGTATAGCGGGGTACTGTATTCCTTGGCCTCGAGAATTATGAACTTTCTATATGAACGGTTGGAAGCTATCGCAGAACGTTACGGCATGACCAAGGAGGCCGTCGAGAATCGGCTCTATCGCAGCAGAGTCCAGCTTCGCAGCAAGCTGAGTCTATGGTTTAAGGAGGAGACCTCCCATGATGGATAGAAAGGAACGTGAAGTCAGGAACCTGCTGGATCGGCTCGATCCTAGGGCGGTACGCAGCATGTCAGGTGTATCGGAAAGCAGCGAAGCTCCGCTCGATGCGGACATTTTGGAAAGAATCAAGCAGAGGACGAAGGGCAAGCTGGAGCTGCAGTACATGGCAGCAGCAACATCGAAAAAACGTAAGCGTGGCTGGGCAATCGCCGCCGCCTGCGTCCTTTTCCTTTCCGCTTCAGCCATTGCAAGCACAACTAACGTAGGAGCAGAGCTGCGAAAGGTGCTGCAATTTCTGCCGGGGCTTGGGATCGTAACGGAAACACCTGTTGATCAAACGACTCTTGTACTCGGGAAGCCTTATGTTCATCGCTTCGGGGCTAGCGAGATTTCCGTGGATGCCGTGGCGGTTACCGGCGATCAAGTACTGGTTCAGCTTTCCGGCAGTAACAGCGCATCCGCCGAGTACATTCAGCTTAAAATAGAGGACGGTGCGAGCTACTCATTAAAATTTTCAACTCTCACCCATTCGGGCTCCTGGATCGGTACCTACTATTATCAGGGCAGTTTACCGGTACATGAAGGCTCGAGGATCACCCTAGTGATTGGTGACCAAGAAGTTGGGCCATTAACGCTTATTCCGGCTACTCAGGGCGAGGATATGAGTAAGATCGGGAGCAGCGACACACAGCAGGATATCACTATTACGGCAGTTACAACGCCCCTCAGTGATGGCTGGACCAAAGTGAATTTCCTCTCCCGGCTTCCGGGAAATCGGCGAATTCAGAGCTATGGCGCACAGCCGATCACTCCGGAGGAACGCCTTCTCATTACGGACGCCGACGGGAAGGAAGCGGAGATAAAGGTTGACCATTATGGCTTTCTGCTGCAAAATGAAGCTGTATATCGTGATCCTTCCGCAGGAAAGCAGCCGCATACTCTCACGCTTCCATCCGTGTTAGTAGTTAACCCATCGGCTGAATGGCGGAAGGTGACCCTTCCGGTTCCTGAGACAGGTGCCGTTGTGATTCAAGAAAGTGTAACGCTTGACGGGTTTCCCGTTCAATTCACAAAAGTAGAACGCAGTCTGGAGGGCGGCGTACTCATCGAAGTCGATCTGGGCTTTGATATGAATAAGACTGCAGCACTCCAGACGGTGAAGATCGATAGAAGGCAGCCTGAGGATAACGGATACAGCTGGAGCGTTCATGAGGACAGCCTAGCGATGAAGAGTATTCACTTGCCAGCGGAGCCAAAGGCAAAAAGCATCACGTTTTATATTGGGGAGCCCCAAGTGGTCATCCGAGGACCATGGCGGATTCCGCTGGTCCCTCCTCCCCCTCTAAGTAATGAATAGGAGTGTGCAAAACCATGCATGGAAAAGAGCCGATCTATGCGCTCGGTACAACCAATCAAGCGAAACGCTCGGCCGTCGTGATGGCTACGGGTGCCGAGCCAATCTGTAAGAGCGTTCCTTCCGGCGTATCCGATCAGCCCATGACGGAGCAGGAAACCATACAAGGCGCCGTTAACCGGGCGAAACGGGTACTGGAAGCCGTCCCCGGTGCGAACATAGGTCTTGGTCTGGAGGGCGGGCTCACCTATGACGATGTGCATACGAATCAGTGGTACCTCTTCTCAGTGTGTGCCGCTTGGGACGGCAAGCAGCTGTATCTGGGCAAAGGATTGTACTTCCCCATTCCTCATGCGATTGGGGAGAAGCTGAAGCGCGACAACCTGGAGCTCCGTCATGTAATCGACGAATTAAGCGGAACAACTGGGAGCAATCATCAGGAAGGAGCATACGGCTTGTTTACCGGTGGCCGTATTACTCGTGCGGCTATTTTCAGTGAAGCAGTCATTGCCGCATTAACGCCGTTCCAATCCCCGTTCTATCGGTAACGGGCAGCTCGAGAGTAATAACGGGTTTTCGGGGACTTATTTTCTGGCGTAATAATGGTTTTTCGCAAGTAAGAGATTCTGAGGGACTTATTCGAAGGGATGCCGGAATTAACGCGGTTTTCGGAGAAAATTTGTGGATATAACTCCCTCAAAATCCGTTAATGACCATACGCCTATCCAAACCGACATAATTACGGATCCATAATCCGTTAACGCACAAAACAAGGACAGTCCGCACCTTCCGGACTGTCCTTGTTTCTTAACAACGTTCGATTAATCGCGCCAGTAAAGCGCCGCGAACCGGGATCTCGTCCACCTGCACATACTCCAAAGGAGAATGCGCGTGATCTCCCCGTGCTCCCAGGCCATCTAACGTAGGCGTACCGACTGCAGCTGTGAAGTTTCCGTCGCTTACACCGCCTGTTGACGTTTCCTCCAATATGAAGCCGAGTTCATCCCGTGCAATTTCTTGAGCCAGTGCGAACAACGCTTCCGTTCCGGAGGTGCGCTCCATAGGAGGGCGTCTCATGCCGCCTGTGATTTGCACATGGGCATCCGGCAAACTCGCCTTCAGCCCGGTCAGCTCTTTCTCAAGCCGCAGGGCTTCTTCCAGCGTCGAAACCCTTACGTCAATCTCAGCTTCCGCATGATCTGCAACGACGTTGGCGCCGATCCCCCCTCGAACGACTCCGACGTTAATCGTTGTCCCCAGGGCGTGGTCGGTCATCCCATGCAGCAATTGAACCTTCCTTGCAAGCTCCTCGATCGCGGACACGCCAAGCTGCGGGTTGACTCCGGCATGCGCCGAGCGGCCCGTTACCGTCAGCTGGTAACGACCGCTTCCCTTACGTGCCGTCTTCAGCGCACCGGTCGGCTCCATCGGGGGCTCCAGCACGAACGCCGCCTTCGCTCCCCTTGCCGCCTCCTCAATAAAAGCGCGCGAGTTCGGACTGCCGATCTCTTCGTCGCTGTTCATCAGAAGAACGACCCTTTTATTCACAGGGAAGCGACCCGTATCCTGCAGCGCCTTGATCGCGAAGATCGCTTGCAGCAACCCTGCTTTCATATCATAAACACCGGGACCGAATACCTTCCCGCCTTCGTTCCGAAACGGTCTCCGCTCCGCTTCCCCAAGCGGCCATACCGTATCGTAATGCCCGACCAGAAGGATCCGGTCAGGTCCGCCGCCTACCTCGCACAGCAAGCGATCGCCGGCAACGGGGTGGCGGTCACGCCGGACGCTGCCCCCGGTCAGTCTTACAAACTGCTGGGTGTACCAGTCGGCCATTAGATCGTTGTGGAGCTTGCTTTGCGAAGGGGAATCCATATTGACGCTTTCCTCAAGCAGCCGAAGCAGCTCCGGTAGATATAGTTTATACTGCTCTATCATAGATGTGGACATGAAGGTAATGCAGCTCCATTAATGGGAATGCGAATTGGAGCCGAACAAGCGGTCCAAGCCATACACGCGTTCCAAGAGAATGATGAAAACTAAGCTAAGTAAAATAACAACCGACGATATCGAAGCTACGAGCGGATCCAACGTTTCCTGCATATAGCTGAAGATAGCCAGTGGCAGCGTCGTTGTCGTCGGAGAAACCAGGAAGAGCGAAACCGTCACATTATCAAAAGATGTCAGAAAAGCGAAGATCGCTCCGGACATAATGGCCGGTTTAATCAACGGCAGCGTAATGTCCCGAAATACATGGAACGGTTTGGCCCCCATGATATAAGCTGCCCGCTCCAGTGTGTAATCGAAGGAGCTGAGCCCGGTCAGTACAAGCCGAACCACGTACGGGATCGAGATCAGCACATGGGCCAGCAGCAATCCGATGAAGGTGCCGGCGAGCCCGATCCGGGTAAAAAACAGGAGCGCCGCAATACCGATAATGAGCGCAGGCACGGTTAGCGGCGAGAGTAGCAATCCGTTAATCATGCCGCTGCCCCGGAATTTATACTTATGCAAGGCAATTCCGGCCAGCGTACCAAGAATGGTCGAGATGACCGCCGTGAGCGCCGCGAGCTGCAGACTGAACAAGAACGAATCGACAAACTCAGGGCGATCGAAGATTTTGACGTACCATTGAAAGGAAAAGCCTACCGGCGGGAACGACAAATATTTCACTGAGGTCAGAGACGTCGGTATGATGACAAGCAAAGGTGAGATAATGAACAGCACGACAAAAAACGTAATGACTCCCAGCGGACTGAATTTCCGGCTCATGAGGAGAACACCTCCTTATAACGCTTCGTCTCCACAAGGCGGGTAAACAAGGTGACCAGCACAATCGTGGAAGCGAGCAGAAGGAAAGCGAGCGCCGCTCCCAGCGGCCAATTCAGCTGGGCCATTACCTTCTCATAGGTAATCACCGGCAGTACCTTCACGCTGGTTCCCCCCATTAATGCAGGGGTGACAAAAGCACTCATCGACAAGCTGAACACCAATGTCGTCCCCGCCACCATTCCCGGCAGCGTAAGCGGAAGGGTTACCGTGAAGAAGGTGCGCAGCCTTCCGGCCCCCAGTATGCTGGCTGCCTTGTATAAGGAGCCGTCGATCTGATAAAGACTTGTTGCAATCGCCAGGATCATGTAGACGATAAAGGAATCCGTTAATCCGATCACTACGCCCAGCTCGTTATAAAGCAGCTTGAGCGGCTTGTCGATCAAGCCGAGCTTAAGCAAGGTTTCGTTTACCCAGCCTTTGTCCCCGAGAATGACCACCCAGCCGAAGTTACGGATGACGACGCTCACCAGATGGGGAGAGATAATCAAGAAGGTAATGATTCCCCTCATCTTGCCTGTCGTTTGGGCCATATACATCGCAACCGGGTAGCCCAGCAGGAAGCATGCTGCCACGGTAAGCAGGCTTAGCTTGATCGTGCGCCATAGGATTTGCAGGTAATACGGATCCTTAACCAGCAATACATAATTTTCGAAAGAAAAGGCTTCGTGCTTGTCCTGAAAGCTAAGCAGAAGGATGTACAGCATAGGAAGCAGGAAAACGCCCAGAATCACCGCGAGCCCGGGAGCAAGCAGCAGGAGAGCCGTTCGTGCCCCGCGGCTTTGTCCTTGATTCATCGCTCGTTCCCCTTCCTTGCAAATACAAATACATCCTCGGACTTCCATTGCAGGAAGACCGTTGAACCTGCAGTGAGGCCGGCGTCTTCATTCCCGGTTTCGATTCGAACGGTCAGCACGTCGCCACCGACTTCAACCTCGCATTCCGTGTAAGCTCCAAGGAAGGAGGTCAGCTTTACCGTCCCCTTAACCTGATTAGCGCTCTCAGCAGCTGTATCCGCCACCACCAGCCGGATCTTCTCCGGTCTTACATAGATGGATACAGGCTGGTTCCCGGTAAACGTTCGTCCCCTAGCCGGTGCCTGCAAGGTGAAGCCCGCTTCTGTCCTCAGCAGCAGCTGCTCTCCTTCCGATTTCAGCAAAGTGCCCGGCATTCGATTGGACTTGCCGATGAACGTATGTACGAACTCCGAAGCAGGGCGGTTATAAATGTCCCATGGCGTGCCGATCTGCTCTACCTTGCCATGATCCAGCACCACGATCCGGTTGGATAAGTATAAAGCTTCCTCCTGATCGTGCGTAACGAAAATCGTCGTAACCCCGATCTCCTGCTGAAGACGTTTCAGTTCATCCCTCAGCTCCTCGCGAAGCTTCGCATCCAAATTGCTTAGCGGTTCGTCGAGCAGCAGCAGGGAAGGCTCCGTCACTAGCGCACGGGCAATAGCGATACGCTGGCGCTGGCCGCCGGAAAGCTGCTTCGGGTAACGGTCGGCTACATGGGGCAGCTTGACTAGCTCCAGTACCTTGCGTACGCGTTCGGCAATCTCCGCCTTGCCAACCTTACGGAGCTTTAACCCGTAGGCCACATTCTCAAAAATAGTCATATGAGGGAAAAGCGAATACGTCTGGAACACCATACCGAGCTCGCGCTTGTTGGAAGGTACGCCGTTCATCCGTTTGCCCTTGATGAGAAGGTCGCCTTGGTCCGGCTCCAGGAAGCCTGCGATCATGTTAAGCGTAGTTGTTTTCCCGCACCCGGAAGGACCGAGAAAGGAGATGCATTCCCCTTTCTCAATCTGCAGGTTGAAGCTGTCAACGACCACGTTGTCTCCGAATTTTTTCTGAATATTGACGAGTTCTACATCTATGCTTCTACTCACTAGGCTCACCTTATTTTCCGACTTTAGGTGCGATTTCTTTGTTGAAGCGGTCCAGCCATACCGGAGTATTGCCTCCGACAACCTCAAGATCGAACTTCTTGACCTTGCTGCGATCGAAGCTCAGCTTCTTAGCTGCATCACCGGAGAGCTTAACATCCGTTGCCGGGTTGTAGTAGAGCTTCTCTCCGTACATGGTCTGAATTTCGTCGGTCAGCAAGAAGTCAATGAACAGCTTGGAGGCATTAGGGCTCTTAGCGCCTTTTACAATGGTGGCTACGTTAGGAACCAGGTTCGCGCCTTCCTTCGGAATAACGAATTCCAGATTCAGCCCGGCATCCTTCTGTACCAAGCTTCTAGCCATAGTCCAAGCCGTGTAGGCCGCCGATTTGTTCTGCAGATTTTGCTGCAGCTGAGCAGCGCTCTTCGCGAAGGTAGGCATATATCCGGCGATCGTTGCGAGCTTCTCAAAGCCCGGATCCATATTCTTCTCGGAGCCGCCGTTTGCGTATGCCAGCATGATGAGTGCGGAACGGCCGAAGTTACTGGACACTTCGGAGAGCGTAATATTTCCCTTCATTTCCGGCTTCGCCAGATCATTCCACGATTCCGGTACCGGGAGGCCCTTCGCCTTCACCATCTCTGCATTGTAGGAAATACCCATCGGTGTGAAGTTAACGGCAACACCGCTGTTATCCTTCACCTTCAGGTCCTCGCCTACCTTCTTCATGTTCGGGATATCTTTATCCGAGAGTGTATCCCACAGACCTTCAACGCGTCCGGCTTCCTGCTCCCCGCCTTCAATGATCGTTACGTCGATTTGCGGAGCGGCTTTCTGTGCCTTGACCTTAGCCACGATCTCTGTGGAAACCCCGGAAACATAAGTCAGCTTAACGTCAGGATATTTCTGATTGAATTTTTTGAAAATGTCGTCCTTCATCATCTGCTCCACGGTAGCGCCGTTACCTGCGATGACCAGCTGCTTCTCAGGTACCAGCGCAGCAGGTGTGCCCGCAGCGGGAGCCGCTCCCGTATTCTCTGCCGGCTTTGGTGTGCTTGCTGTTCCGCAGCCCGCAAGCAAGGTCCCGAACAATGCTGCAATTGTAACAATTGATCCCCATTTTTTCATTAGAAAATCCTCCTCGTGATGTAAATTGTTCACTATGCATGAACATTGTTTACTATTTGTGAAATGTATAGTAAGATAATAGCATGCGTTACCGTATTAACGCAATTAATAATTACGAAATTGTTAACGTTTTTTGATCATTTTTTGACTAGTCATCCCCTACCTCTTCTGCTACACTACACGTAAATTGCCGTGTCGATGACGGTCTCTAGGTCTCTACCCCATCTAAGGAGTCTTACACCCCATGGATAATCACTTATCTTCAGTCAAGAACAGCTGCCGATTATTAAAGCTATTTCTTACGTCGGACAAGGAAATGGGCGTAAGCGAGCTTAGCCGTCACCTGGAACTGTCGAAAGGCGCCGTTCATAAGCTCCTCATGACGCTCGAAAGTGAAGGCTTCATTAAGCAGAACCCCGCTAACAAGCAGTATGCACTCGGCTATACCCTTCTGGAGCTTGGCAATCGCGTGCTCAAGAATCATAATCTGGTCGATTTCACGAAGCCCTTCCTTCAGCGGCTTGCCGAAACGACCCAGGAGCTTGTCTGTCTTTGCGTCAGAGACGGGAACGAAGCGATTTATGTGAATAAAATTGACTCTGTGCATCCGATCCGGTTCAATGTGGAGGCTTATCGCCGCTTTCCGCTCTACGCTACATCCGCATCGCGGGCTATCCTTGCCTTTCGAAGCCCTGATTTTATTGAGGAAGTGCTTACGGGGGAAATGCAGACCTTTACCCCTTATTCCATGAAAAATGCGGACGAGCTCAAGTCACGACTCGAGACCATACGCGAGCAGGGCTTCGAGCTAAGCTCGGACATGCGAAACGTCGGTGTGACGGGTATTGCCGCTCCCATCTATGATGCGGACGGAACGGTCAATGCCTCGATCAGCATGATCGGTCCGAGCGACCGTGTGACACCGGCCATCCCCGTATTTACGAGGCTGGTTACCCAGACGGCGCAGGATATCTCCCTTCAGCTTGGCTACAGGAAGTAAGAAGCCGAATAAGGAAAAAAAAGAGAAAGCGACGGATAATCCGTCACTTTCTCTTTTTTATTTGGATCAGGGCCTTCCATTTTACGCACGAAACGTCTTTCCAAGCTCTGGCCCCAGTCCGAAGTAATGCCGGAAGTTATAAATTAACGGACTCCAGGAGGATGCATCTACGTGATTCTCGTTTTTGACAATATCCTGGCGTGCATGGACCCGCAGTGCTTCCACTTCGACAATAGCAAAGCTCGGACTGTGCTCCGGAATACGAATGTTCCTTACGGCACTCTCGATTTGCAGCGGATATTCCCGGATCCGGCTCGGCTGTACCAGCTCCGACGCCTGGCTCGTAAGCCCGGCAGCGCCGAACTTATCTTTTTCATACCGATAGGACATTTGTAATTTATAATCCGGCACGGGATCCTTTCCCGTTAGCGGAGCCAGTGCCTCGACCTGCCTCCAAAGACTCGGATCCGGGACATTGATCACACATTCTGCGTGATTTCTCAGGTTCTCCATAGCCTTCCCGCCTACCCCAATCCCCAGAACGATATGTTGCCCCAATGCCCAGGATGAGGACAACGGACTAATATTCGTTGTGCGGTCTTCGTTCAGGGTGGTTAACAGGACAACGGGTGTGCCGTAATATAAAATGCTAGGTTGTATGACCTTGTGGTCTTGAACGGACTCCTTGTGCATGGCAGCAGCCTCCAATAAAATAAGAACGTATATTCTTATTCTATAACAAACGAATGCAATGTCAATGCACTAGGATCATTCCGCATGCGACCATTCCGACCTCAAGAGAGAAAAACAACGTTGATCCGCATACGCTCCCCGAAAAAAGGAATACCCTCGCAAGATCCCGTCCTCGTGAAAGCCCAGCTTCTGTAACAGCCGGATGGAGGGCATCGCATCCAGATTCGTGAAAGCTTCGATTCGGTACAGCTCCATGGCCTCGAACCCGAATGTGATGACGCCTTGAACAATTTCCGTCATATATCCCTGCCGCCAATGCTTTTTACCTAGGTCATAAGCAATTTCTCCGCGCGAGCCTCTGTCCGTTTCCCAACCATTGAAGCCACAAGTGCCGATTAAGGAAAGGTCGTCTTTTTTGACGATTCCCCACCGGAATGCCTTATTCTCTATAAACAGATGGTTCATAAAATCAATCAGCTCTTCCGCTTGATGGATGCCGGTGAACGGATCGATTCCCATGTCCCTTGTCACATCGCCATCGGAGAAAATTTCGAATATCGCAGGTGCATCGTCAACAGTCATTTGACGCAAGAAGAACCGCTCTGTTTCAACCGTTGGAAACTTTTCGAATTTCATGAATAACTACCTCTCTATCCTGAATAAAAAATACAAGCCACCTTTCAGCTTACCTTCCGTAAGCAATCGACGCAAAGGAATTCTTCGTTATAATGAACCTTTACTTGGCAACCCCCCGGGAGCAGCCCCCTTATGAATCCCCGTGAATCCCTATCGCCGGCTGCTCCTTGTTGATTTTCCCCCACTTATAGAGCACAAGGAGTGCTGCGGCACATATTACCGCGCAAACCATGAAAGCGGACTGAAGGCTGTAAGCCGCCGCATACAGACCGCCGAAGAGAGAGCCCGCGACACGGCTGGCCCCCATGACGACCGCATTCATCGTTTGTCCACCGGCTCTCAGCTCCGCAGGTACATGCTTCGCAACAAATTCAGCAAGCGCCAGATAGAGGATAATGTAGGTGCCCCCGTGCAGCGCCCAAATCACGAGATACGTGACCTGATTAACCCCTACCGCGAACAGGATCCAGCGCAGCACGGCAATCATCCCGACCAGCAAAAGCACACTGCGGATACCCGCTCCCTGATACATTCGATTGAACAGTAAAATAAACAAAGGCTCCAGAACGCATCCGATCATAATGCCTAGCCCGATCCACCCCATGCTGATGCCCTGTTCGAAGCTGTACACCGATTGAAACGCATAGAAGTACCCGAGGGTCGTAGAAATAATAAAACTGTACGCGTAAATAACGACCAAGTTTCGATTTCGAAGCATAATAAGCGGATTGACCTTCGGCTTGCCGCGCTGATGTCCTTCGACCTTAGGAACAAAAAATGCTAATACCCATGCCCCGATCATAAATACGGAAAAGAGCGGAAACATCAGCTCAATATTTCTCGAGAAGAGCCATCCCGCCACCGCTGCCATGATGGCATAACCGACCGATCCCGCCATGCGCACACGGGAGAATTGGAACAAACCTTTGGCCGATTGCTCCAATGCAATGGTATCGCTAAGCGGGTTCACGGCACATTGAAACGCGTAGAAAACCACCACGGCCAGCATCAGCATCCATAGCGATTGTGCGGCAAGAGGAAATAACCACACGGCCAATCCCGCCCCTGCAAGCGCCATAAGCAAAATTTGGTTCTTTGTTCGTGCGCGGTCGCCAACGGTGCCCCACACCGGCTGCAGCAGAATAGCCACAACGGAGCCCATCGTAGTTAGCCATGTGATATCCGCTGTCGTAAGCTGCAAATGCACATAATAAAGGCTAATATAAGAAGCAAACGCTCCCAGCGCCATAAAGATAAAAGCATAATAACCGGTAACTATCAAGGTTGTTTTTCGCATCGTTTCCTCCAATGGGCAATGTGGCCGGCGTATTGCCTTTGCACTCACTGCTTTACTCTACGATCGCTTCCGCTTCGATCTCCACCAGCAGCCGCGGATCGATCAGCGCTTTGACCTCCACCATGGTTGAAGCCGGTTGAATATTTTTGAAAAATTCGCCGTGTGCCCTGCCGATCTCTTCCCACTTCGTAATATCCGTAACAAACATCCGTGTTCTCACGACGTGCCGAGGCTCGGCTCCCAATTCAAGCAGAGCGTTCCCAATCGTTTGCAGAATACATTTCGTTTGCTTGTAAGGGTCTCCGACGCCGACAACATCTCCGTCCTTCATCGCTGTCGTTCCAGCCACTTCAATTCGGTTGCCCACACGGATCGCCCGGCAGTAGCCGACAATGGGTTCCCAAGGAGAACCGGAAAAAACCTGTTTTCTATGCAAGCTCATTCGCTCCCTTCACGCAAGTGATCAGTAGTTCCATTCCATTCTTACATTGTACCTCCTGTTTTCCCGCTTGGATAGGTTGAATGATTTGCGGAATCGGTTCATGTTTCTTCAGGGATACAGGCAATGAATGCCTCTAGGGTCCCGTCAAATGGAAACCGGTTGCTTTGAACCCGTTGCTGAAGCTGAACTAACTCCGCCCTTGCTTTATGTATCAACCACTCCGGATAACCGAATAAAACCGCATGGGTCTCGAATTCATCCTCATCCACTACACGCCATTCCCCGCTTCGATACACGTAATCCAGATCCAAATCGACGAAGGACACCTTTTCTCCCGATAATTTGGCCGGCTCGTTGATATTACAATAATACTGCTTTACCTGCCCGTCTACGATATCGGCACTTACGGTAAACCAGGAATCGAAAGGAAAAAATTCAATCGTCCAATGAGGTACCGTGAACACCCTCTGCTTGGTATGGTGATGCAGCTCTCTCCCTTTCTTAGCCAACACAATGATATAGGACTCGGTTTGCTCGAGAACCGTCGCTTTCCATTCATAATGCAGCCGGTCCCCGTATTTTAACGCCTGAATGGTGATTTCCACTCCACTGCCCCCTCCGGCTTGCAACAACCGCTTCGCCTCTTTATTTCGCCGGCTTCCCTGCAATTCCCTCTTATGTTCATAAGGTCGTCACCGGTATGCAATTCCGCTACGGACACAAATTCACATAAAGTAACGAATTCCTTTGGGGTAGATTTGCCGGAAGGAGATGTGGGAATTGGGAAATGTCCGCAAAATACAAAAAGGAAGCCAGGTCCGCATCTTGGCCGCTCCCTATCACGGCGAGATTACCGGAAAAATTCTTCAGGTTGACATTAGCAGCTCGTTCCCCTATACGGTGGAATTGGAAAACGGCTGGACGGTTCCTTATCACTTTAGCGAGGTTGCGCCTATTATCGAATTACGCGAATTGTCATCATAGAATGATATATATTAATGCATATTGTGCAAATAAGCACTCCATGTCAGCATGGAGTGCTTATTACGTGTTAGTCCGAAAATCGATTGACTTTCCCATACAGGTACACTAGTATATTGGCATTATACGATAAGTGCTAACTCATTAAGGAAAGGGAAGTAGTTCATCCATGGCGAGTGCGATTCTTCACGGCATTTTCTTGGCTTTCGGTCTGATCCTGCCCCTAGGTGTGCAGAATGTTTTTGTTTTTAACCAGGGAGCTGTGCAGCCCAGGCTGCTTAGAGCAATGCCTGTTGTCATTACTGCCGCCGTTTGCGATACGGTTCTTATTTCATTAGCTGTACTTGGGGTCTCCGTTATTGTTCTTGGCGTATATTGGATTAAAGCGGCGCTGCTGGCGACGGGCATCGTTTTTTTGCTCTATATGGGCTTCGTTACGTGGAAAAGCAAGCCTAACGCATCTTCCGACACGGCAAGCGCGCTTACTCCAGGCAAGCAAATCGCCTTTGCGGCATCCGTTTCTCTTCTTAACCCGCATGCCATCATGGACACGATCGGCGTCATTGGAACCAATTCCTTATCCTATTCAGGCATGGAAAAAGTAATATTCACTTGCGCCTGCATCGTAGTATCTTGGATATGGTTTTTCTCATTGGCCTTTGCCGGTAAACAAGTCGGCAGACTTGATCAATCCGGAAAGCTCATGACGGGATTGAACAAAACATCCGCTTGCATTATGTGGGGAACCGCCCTTTATCTTGTCCTCACCTTCATCTCCTAGGTATGGCACTGAAAGGGGCTATCCAAAGGTCCAAACTGACCTGAGGATAGCCTCTGCTTTTTGACCGGCTTACTCTTTAAACCCGAAGCCTCTGCGCTTCAACTGGTCAATATATAAGGATTGCGGCTCCAATTGCTCTCCCTGCCCCACGCCTTCCACGAAATCCTCCGGCATGGAAGCATCCGTCCCGGAAATCTTCGTCAGCACTTGACTCGCCGGACCTCTCGTGCCAACGACGTAACCATGCCCAAACTGCTTGGACTCGATGATATGGGTTTTGCCGTTCATATACTGTACCCCGTTCGTGTTCCAGAATACGGATTGGCTGGTTGTATGTCCGTGCAAGACGGTGCCGTAAGGCCGGTACTTGGCCTCAAGAAAGTCGCGGTCCAGCGTCATGTTATCCAACAGATTGACCATACTCAGATGCATATGGAAGTCGCTGGCTAGTCTGGGCTCAACCGACGTGCTGCGGAGCACGACATTCCCGCTGGTCCACATGCTTTTGAAATTAAAGCCATGACGGCTTTTTACAGCGTTACTTCCAACAATGAGACTATCGCTTCCGGCAAGGATAAAGCCATATCCGTTGCCGCCTTCTCCCTTATATTGCGGATTTTGCATGGTACTGTTTCGTATCGTGATCGAACGGGATTTGTAAATTTCCACCGCATCCGACAAGGTATGAACATCATCTTTATTGCCCTTGGGGCGGTAGGAATCGACCTCGTTCATCCAGCAATTCAGCGCATGGCGAAACTGTACCAGCTTGGAGGCGTGAACTTCATACGCTCCTGTGCCGTTTTTCTGGTAGTCCAAGTCTCCCCACCCGTTTTTTTCGTTTTGCCGCATACCGATGGACAGCTGCTCAATGCCCGCTTCCTCGATCGGCTGACTCACACGGTAGACCGCTGCCCCGTCCCGCGTTTTGAGAGCATAGCGGGTAGGAATATCAATGGTGATCTCCTTGCTTTTGCTATCCACCTGCACGATTTGTCTATAAAATGTCGGCCCTTTGAGGCTGCTGTCCCATTTACCCGCCATGCCATGCTCAGCGATGAAGGCTTCCGAAGCGCTGGAATGAAGGACAACGTAATCTCCTTTTTTCAGCCCTTCGGTCGATTCAAGCGGAATCGTCGTTGTCGGCTCAAGGACATCCTTGGATAAGGGGGTTTTCTTTCCCGTCGGTTGATGCCAATCGCCTCCACTCTTTGGTGCAATGAGTACAACTTTCTTCCCGCGCAGCACGGTTTCTTCGTTAGTAATGAAGGTGGAGCTTTTGCTGTCCCCGCGCAGCACTACGCCGTTATGGCGAATACACAAGGAGCAATCTTGATTCTTGGGCGGTCGCACCGAGTAGGTACCGGCCGGCAAATAAACGACGCCCCCGCCGTCCGCTCCCGCTTGATCCAGCGCCTTTTGAATGGCTTCGGTGGAATCGTTTAGCCCTGTCGGATCGGCACCGAAATCCAAAGCATTGTACGTTTTACCAGGAGGCTTCGCCGGAAGGGGCTTCTCCCCTTTGCGGTAGCCCGCATAGGGGAAATCGTGCAGGAATCGTCCGTCCGCATCCTTAAAGCCCGGCTTCCAGTCCTTAGGATATAAAGCGCTCCTCCACTTGGAGTCATGCTCCCCTTGACTTGTGCAGGAAGCTGCGATCATAGCGAATAAAACCACAAGAGAGAGTCGTATACCTGCTGTTGTCATCACCTTCATCCGTCCGCTTTCCCTTTACTTGTTTTCCGACTCGATCTTTTTGTTCACGTTCTCCTCTGCGGTACGTATTGCCGTGTTCAGATCGGTTTCCCCGGTAATGAGCTTCGTTATTTGACCGCGAATGGCTTCTTCAACGAAGGTATCATATTTCGTTTTCACGGTAGCAGGTGCGAATTGATTGTAGAAAACGGCGTTTTTCATATTTTTGTCCTTCATCTGCGTCTCTTGTCCGAATACCTGCTTAATGGCATCGTTTTTCAGCGTAGTGATTCCGCCTGTCTTGGAGAAATTCGTTTGATATTCATCGGAGATAAAGAGCTTGATCACTTCCATAGCTGCGTCTTTATGCTCCGTTGTTGACGTCGGAAACATATAGGTCGGATAGGATTGGGCCCCTACCTTCGGGCGATCCTTAAACGAAGGGAGCGACACCAGATCGTAGTTCATGTCCTTAAGCCACGGATAATCTGCATAAATGAAGGAGAACATGGCTACGTTTCGTATTTTATTAAACTCGTCCATGTAAGGGATCTTGTACCACTGCTTGCTAAGCTCTGCGGCAACCGTTTTGTAGCCTTCCGCTTTCATCGGATTTAGAATCGTTTCCTGCATGAGACGCTTCCATTGCTCGTTATCGAGCGAGGCCCGTTTGCTTTGTGCATCGACATTCACTAGGGAGAGCGGATTCATCCGTAAGTAATGGTTGATCGAAGTCGAGTACCCCACGTAATTAACGCCTCCGTCACTGCGGGTCAGCTTCTGGGAAAGATCGGATAACTCCTCCCAAGTCATGCCGTCCTTCGGATACTCCACGCCGAACCTGTCGAAGATGTCTTTATTGTACATGATAACCATCGTACTGTTGCTGATCGGAAGACCATATAATCCGCCCATGACCTTAATGGCCTCGATGGTACTGGGCTCAAACCGGTTCAAATCGACATTGTGCTTTTTCACTAAATCCGAAATGTCTTGCTGGAGGCCAATATCTAACAAGGAGCCTTTTAACCCAATCTGACCGATGGAATCGATAAAAATATCAATTTTGGTCGTTCCGCTGGTAATCATTTCACTCAACTGCACGTTCTTGTCCTTAGGAACGAATTTCACCGTTACATTAGGGAGCTTTTGCTTGATATAGCTGCCGAATTGGGCTTCGAACTGCTCCTCGGTTATCCCCGCGTTGTGGTAGAAAGACAGCTCGACAGGTTCGGTAAACTTACTTGAGACCGGAGCCTCCGCATCCTTGGTGGCAGCCGGCTCTTGGGTAGAGCATGCAGCGGAGGCCAGCATCGTTAGAGACAGTGCCAAAGCGGGTAGCGCCAACTTCTTCTTTTTCATTGAAAATCAAATCCCCTCTCGTAATAAATGTTATATCAAATTAATGTAAACGCTTTCATAATGTGGTGATTGATACCCGAGATAGTCCCACGGTTCTTAGAACTATCTCCTGAGCTTATCAACCTGTTTGGGCATGACAAGAGTAATTGTTGTTCCTGCCCCATACGTACTGTCGATTCGCAGCCCGTATTGTTCGCCGAAGACCATTTGGATTCTGCGATGAACATTCATGAGCCCGATCCCCCCGGTATAACCGGTTGCGCCCTGCCCTCCCAAGCGATTCTCTGCAAGGCGGGCTTGAATCTCAGCAAGGCGTTCACGCCGGACGCCGATCCCATTGTCCTCAACGGTCACGAGAAAACAACGTTCCTGTATCTTCGCATCAATACGGATATAATGACCGCTTGCAATCCCCTCGGGAAAGGCATGCTGTAAGCAATTCTCAACTAACGGCTGCAGAGTAAGCCGGACCATGTGCTCGAGCAGCAGTGACGGAGGAATGAGCACCTCCAACTCAAATTCCTGCTGGTTGCGATGATTCATGATGATCATGAAATTCAGTACATGGTTAAGCTCATTGGCAACCGTGATTTCCTCCAGATTCGTTTGCACCGCATAACGGAACATGAAGGATAAGGCTCGGGACATTTCCGCAATTTCTTCAGCTTCCTGCTCCACGGCGTAACCGTATACAGCCGTTAAGGTATTGTAGAGGAAATGCGGATTGATCTGCAGCTGCAAGGCTTGGAACTCCGCCGTTTGCCGCTCCATCTTCTCTTTATAAACGGTATCTACCATCGCAGCAAGACGTGTCACCATATGATTATAGCTTTGGTACAGCTGAGCGATCTCATCCTGGCGTTCAGGCAGGGCGATGGGCTGCCAGCTATCCAGCTCCGTTTGTCTCATGGCAGAACGAAGCTTTTGGATCGGCTTCGTTACGGAGGAGGCAAAACGGAAGGCAACAAAGGCGGTCGCCACCAATGCGAATAATCCCACCCAGAGGGTGCTTTGACGAATATTGGAAACCGGCCGGGTTACGTCCTCAACAGGCAAAGATACGAATAATCTCCATCCCGTATATTCGGATACGGCTGACACGAAGATCCTGTCCATTCCTTTGACCTTCATGACTGGGCCTTCATCAGGAGTGTCCGTTAGGAGTCTCTCATCCAACAAAGTGCCGATAAGCGCTTCGTCCGGATGGTAGATGAGCTTCCCTTGCTTATCTGCGATGAAGAAAAACCCCTTTTCGCCAAGATCTACCTTCGCCCAAAGCTGGGAGAGCTCACTTGCTCTAATTTCCATGGTCACTACTCCGGAATCGCGAAGACTCCGAAGCTCCCTCACCTTACTGGCAATGGTAATCATGGCCCTATCATCCACTGAGCTAATGCCATGATGGATGATGGCTGGACGATTCGCAGGACCGATCTGATCGATTAAATAACGGTAATGCGAAGCAATCGCGGAGGGCTGCGGAACAAATGTCCCTTCCCGCTGCTCGGCAATATACCTGCCGTCTTCTCCGATGACCGCGATGAAATTGATCTGAGGATAGAAGGTAAGAGTAGGCTGAAGCGCGTAGCGCCGAACCTGACTGTAATAATGGACGTAATCGTAATCACTCTTATCTATCTCGAAAAAACGGCGCAAATCCGTATTGATAAGCAAAGTGGTAGCGGCATATTCATAGGTTTTGAAATACAAGTCCGTCTGGTGGGCCGCCGTGCGAACCATCTGACGCAAATATTGCCCCGTTTGCTCCTCCAGTTCACCGGAGGAGCGCAGATAGGAGCCGACACCCAAGAGAAAAATGGCAAGCAATGTAACCAAAATTACACCAAGATAAACTCTAGCGGCCAAGCTTTTTCCGATTCTCATGAAATGCCCAGCTTTTCTCTGTATTCGGAGGGAGTCAGGCCGTTATATTTTTTGAAAAGCTTGGAAAAATGAGTCGGGTCCGTATATCCAACCTCCATCGAGACGTCCGTAATGCGGTATTGGGGAAGCTCCAGCAGCAGCTTGGCCCGTTCCAGTCGTTTCCTCATCCTGTACTTAACGAAGGTCTCACCGGTTCTCTGCTTGAACAGATGACTGAAGTAAGTCGCGCTAATGCCCAGTATTTCCGCTACCTCCTCCAGGTCCGCTTCATCCGCCAGATGGTGATCAATGTAGGTCTTCGCTTCCTCAATCGGATCCTTCGCATTCCCCCTTCGCTTAGTCATAATCCATTCGGATAGAAAAGCGATACGCTGCCTGAGTCTTTCCATAGGCTCCTCAACAGCGGATGTATCGACAAACTCCTCTTCCTGCAGTGAATATATCCCGCGTGCATTAATTTTTCGTAGAAGCAGTCCGCAGCTTTCTTCGATGAAAACGCCGGTTTGCGCCGGAGTATAACAGAAGGCTCTTCCGTGCTCAATCAGCTCTTGAACAAGGGTATCGATAAGCCGATGATCTTGCGACCAGATCGCCTCGGCCAACCGTTCCGACCAGGTGTCTATGATCGTAATGGAAGCAGGCGCCGGCCAGGCGTTCTCCAGCTCACCGACCAGCTTGCCCAGAAGACGGTTCAGCTCTTCCTTAGAGGGAGGCTTGAGCAGATATTCCTTTACGCCATGCTGCATGCACTGTTGAGCATAATGGAAGTCGCCATAGCCGGAAATGACCACGGTTAAGGTTGATGGGTATTGCTCCCGAACCCTTCGGGTCAGCTCCAGACCGTCCATTACCGGCATGCGAATGTCGGTAAATAAAATGTGGCAAATCTCCTGTTCCATCAGCTGAAGCGCTTCCGCTCCGTTCTTGGCCGTTCGAATATGTAAGCGCTCGCTATATTGGCCTTGAGCAAGCAGCTTAGCCACCGTGCGGGCGATGATCGGTTCGTCATCCGTTACCACTATGTTCCACATTGCACGAGCACCGCCTTTCGATTAAGGGACAATGACACCTTCTTTCTTATTATATCGATCGGTCGCTTCCTTGATCAAGTCATTGCCGCCCTTCGTCTTCCACTCCTCAATGACCTTCGGCAGATCGGAGAGAGGACGTTTTCCATAGATCATTTGGATAATGCCTTGCAGGATGATCGGCGCGGGCTCATCGAATTTCGGAGCCACATCCGGGGTTCTGTACTTCAGCTCAGGATTAAAGCTGATCCCGTTACGGCCTTCCTTATCCACAATATTGATTTGCTGCTCCTTCGTTCTTTGTCCCTCCGGCGTCAACGTCTCCACACCATCCTTGAAGGTCGGGTCCTTAATGAAGCTGAAGAAGCCGCGCATCCCCTGATCGTCCAGACCGGCTTTGTCCGTCGGATACTTATAATTCATCTTTCCGTTGTCCATGGTGTAGTTCTCGCCTTCAATACCGAAGTTAAAGAACTTCACAGCTTCATCCGAAATCATCCAATCGAAAAACTTCACAATTTCCACGGCATGCTTCGTCTTGGCGTTGATAAAATGGCTTCGAAGCACGGAATCATACACCATCTGTCCGCCTTTTCCGTCAGGACCTACCGGCGAAGGGATCAGCGCTACCTCGGCATCGGGTACGGATGCTCTGATTTCTCTAACAAACGTGTCAAGCTCATTGCTGTTGGAATTCCATATTCCGGCTTTTCCTGCGTTGATGCTGTTCTTCCAGATGGTTCCGTTGGTCGTGGCAAATTCTTTACTGATAAGCCCTTCATCAAACATTGTTTTATACGTTTGAATCGCTTGGCTCATGTTCTCGATGTCCATAAATTTCGGAAGTATTTGGTCTCCCTGCTTCTCGTACATTCTGTTGTAAGGGTATACGTCATAGGCACCGAAGAACACGTCGGAATATTTTAAATTTTCCCGGCCGGCGTACGGATGCTCTACTCCGAGCTTCTTAAAGGCACGCAGCACCGTAATGTACTCATCTACCGTCTTGGGAACGGGCAATCCCGTTTTCTTAAGCAAATCCATTCGAATGTAGGTTCCGCGCCGGCTGGTATGATTCAATACATCGGGGATGGCATAAATTTTCCCGTTGTATTTCACGCCTTCCCACGCTTCCTTCGGAATCTTCTTCATCAGGTTCGGCGCATGCTTCTGAAGCAGCTCATCCAGCGGCATGAAAATCCCCGCTTCTACGGAGCCTCCCATGTCCTTTCCGGTCAAGGTATACCCCTGCACCACATCGGGAATGTCATTGGTGGCGAACATTTGCGCCATCTTCTGATCGAACTCTTTATGAGGCATCGGCTTTAAGGTCAAATCGACGTTAGCCAGCTCCTCCATCTTCTTCAGCCATTTCTCTTCATTTATGTTCTGGCTGAACTCCGGAGGACCGTTTAGGATCCGAATGGACATGGAGATGGGCGTGCGCCCCTTGTTACCTTCTTCACCGGTTCCCGTTTGGGTACTATCCTTCGCAGTGGTTGAACATCCTGCCAGCACGGATAACCCCAGAGTAGCGGCAAGAACGGCTGATACGGTTGGTTTCATGCTTTCGTAACCCCTTTTCTTTAATGATGCTGCCGATGAATCCAGTATACTGGAATGATCGCAGCTGTCTTAAGGATATTTTGCTGTGAATCCGTTTTTTTTTACAGTATCTTCATAGGCTTCTAATGTTTCGGCGGTTTCGGGAGGCTTATGCCTTTACGGAACCAAGCAGCATCCCTTTAATGAAATAACGCTGCAGAAAAGGATAAATCGCAATAATCGGAAGTGTGGCTACCACGATGGTGGCCATTTTGATGCCCTCGGGGGAAGCCAGCAGAGCGGCATCGAACAGATGTGCTCCGGAACTGGAGTTCATGTTGTCGGACACGATCATCTCCCGAAGCTTGACCTGCAAGGGCTGTAAGCTTTTGTCATTAATGTAATAGATCGCAGATTGATAGGTGTTCCAATGCGTTACCCCGTAGAAAATGCCCACTGTCGCCATGGCAGGCTTGGATAACGGAACAATGATGTTCCAGAGTATCCGTGTTTCGCCGCAGCCGTCGATTCGGGACGAGTCAATGAGCTCAGCCGGGATTTGCAAAAAGAAGGATCGCATGACGAAAAAGTTAAAGGCGCTTACCGCCCCGGGCAGCAGAAGAGCCCATAAGGAATCCATTAGACCCAATTGACGAATCAATAAAAAATTCGGAATGAGCGGTGCCGAGAAGATCATGGTAAAGAGCACCATGAGCAGTATATACTTGCGGCCAACGAATTCTTGCCGGGATAACGGGTAGGCCAGCATCGCGGTCATGATCAGGTTAATCAGCGTGCCTACTGCCGTAATATATACCGTAATCCCGAAGGACCGCCAGATCGCGGTATCCATCAATACGAACTCATAATTCGTTAACGAAAAATCTACGGGAAACAAGCCAACCCTTCCCGATTCTATCGCTTTGCTGTCGCTGAAGGATTTGGCCACAATATTGACCATCGGCAGGAACATCACGAGACTTAGTAAGAATAACAGAATGTTGTTCGCTCTCAGAAACAACCGATAGCCTGAACTTCCCCTTCGCATATGCAATCACTCTCCTTTTAATACAGGCTAATACAGGCTTTCACCGGTTGCTTTTTTATGCAGATGGTTCGCCAAGAAAACCAGCAGCAGTCCCAGGACGGAGTTGAACAACCCGATCGCTGTGGTATAGCTGTACTGCTGCTCCAAGAGACCCGCTTTATAAATGTAGGTATCGATAATTTCTCCATTTTGGCTGTTTAACGGGTTGAGGAAAACGAACACACGTTCAAATCCGAAATCCATAAAGTGACCGATTTTTAGCATGAATAACACGGCAATCGTGGGAAGAAGCGCGGGAAGCGTGATCGACACAGTCTGCTGAAACCGGCCTGCTCCGTCGATTTCGGCCGCTTCATACAGATCAGGATGAATACCGGCCAAGGCCGCCAAATAAATAATCGTCCCCCAGCCGATGTCTCTCCACAAGCCGGAACCGATAATGATCGAACGAATATAGGCGCTGTCTCCCATGAAATAAATCGGCTCTGCGCCGAACCAGCCGAGGACGGTGTTGAACATCCCTGAGGAAGGGGAGAGAAAGCCTACGACAATCCCGCTGACGATAACCCAGGACAGAAAATGCGGCATGTAGATGACGGTCTGCACCCATTTCTTATAAAGCGTGCTTCGAATTTCGTTCAGAAGAAGAGCCAGCACAATCGGCGCCGGAAAGGACAGCAGCAGATCGTATAAATTAATCAGCAGCGTATTCGATAGGATTCGCCGAAATTCGGGATACTCCAGCATCGCGCGAAAATGATCCATCCCGGCCCAGGGACTGTCCAGAATGCCTTTGAAAATATTGTAGTTCTTAAAGGCTATAATGGAACCAAACATGGGAATATATTTAAATACAACGAAATACAAAATCGGCGGAAGCGCCAGAAAATATAACGTACGATATTTCCACATATAACGAATCCGCTGCAGTTTCCAAGGAGTGCTCGTCCCTAGTTTATCGGCAGTCTGTGTTGTAGCCATGTCAGCACCTCCTCCATATCCTGCTGTTCCCTGCTAAAACCTGTAATAAAGCGGCCGTAAGTTACTGCCTGCTGCCGGCGCACGAGCGTTTTCCTATGCCCAACTGTCGGCATGGCCGGGGTGTCGTACATGTAGGATTGTACTCCCGGAGCTTCCTCGATCCCCCACATCCTTAGAGGATGCTCCGTACCTGATCCGGAGCGCCAACGGATCAGCCAGCTTCGCTGCCAGTCAGCTAATCTGATTCCGTTCTGCAAATGCGAATATCCGTCGGCTCCGGTCAAGCCTTCGGCAGGTTCCCTGCCCAAGCGGATCAGATCCGCCGGTTCCGGTTCGCCTTCCAAATGAAGAAAGCAGTCCATGGTGACGGGAGCCTCCGATTTCGCCTCGCATATATCGAGCAGAAATCGGCTCTCCAGGAACAGCGTCCTGCGAAGCTTCACGCCTTGATAGGCCTCGCTCGATTCCGCTTGCAGCATATAAGCTCCATTCCGATACTCGTTCACCGTTAATTGACCTTCGGTCGGCCGCTGGGACGCTCCGTTAATCACGATCCCGTTATGGGCTATCGTTTGGCGGAACCAGCTGTAATGGAGCGGATGTCCGTAGGGAAGCATTCCGGCATCGGTGACCCATTCCTTCCCCTCCGAGAAGAAAGAATAATGCAGCTTATCGAAGTGGCCGTGCTCCCCTCCATGCTGTCCGTAATCCAGAAGAAGTGCTCTAGGGCGGCTTCCGTTTTCCTTAAGCACGATCATTCCCGTTTTCTTAAGGTGAATGGCAGAAATGCTCTGCTGCCCTTCTACAATCTTCTCGTCATGTGCGTTTGCCGGTGCAGCTCTATCCAAATCTTTACCGAACAGCAAGCTGTACAAGCTGTCGCGCTTGGATAAGCTTAACAGGTCCGTCCCCAGCCCCCACCACGCATAAGCGCATTCATAGAGTGCGGCGCGTCCCGTCAGATTCACCTTCTCCGAGTCATGGACGGCCGGAAGCATTCCATCCGGCATCGCCGCGAGCAATGGGATTTCAAACATTTTCTTGAACCGCGGATGATTCTTCAGATCCATATTGAATGTATCTGCTGCCATCACCAGTTGGACATGCGCGTACAACGCATAAAGGTGATAACCCCAAGCCCCCTCGTACCAGAAGCCGTCCTCATCGAGTGAATGCTCCATTTGGAACAAAAAGCCGTTGTTTTCATCGAATATCGCCTCGTGTAACAGCTCTTCGTCATAGGTCGCTGCTGCAATAGCCGCTAACGCTGCATTATGATACGACTGCCAATTGGAAATGCCCATCCGATTTTGCCGCAGAAGGGGCGGAACCTTATGAAACAGACCTCTTCTGCAATGCTCCTCTTCCACTGCCGTCCATAGCCCGTGCTCCTTAAGAATATGATAGCTATGAGCAATAGGAACGATCCATGAGGCCTCGGTTAATGTCTGGCAGTGCACCTTGCCCGACGTCTTTCCCGCTCCGCCATGCTTATCGTGCAGCGGATACCGTTCATAATGTTCGGCATAAAAAAGCACGATAGATTTTGCCACCTGACTCCACAGCGGCTCCCCTTGTAAGGCATAACCGATAGCTGCATCTCTGGCTAATTCGGCATACCGCCTATGCTCCAGGTCGACACCGCATTCGTCCCAAGGCGAACCCGACCACACCGCCCCGCATTTGGGGCAAAGATGCCTATCACGTGCCTTATAGGTAAGTCGTGTTCCGTCCTTCGGACATACGTAACGATGGTACCAGCCGCCTCCCGTTAGCGGAATACTCAACGGCCTTTCAGCCTCGGAATCCAATCGGTTAAACAACTGCGTTTTGACATCTTGAGTCCGATGGGAGCGAGCCGCCTTCTCGTTGATCTCTGCAAACCATTCTTTCGTCCATAGCTTCATGACGCCCTCTCCCTCCTTCGATTCCATCATACGTTCTTTCGGGCCATTCGGCATGGGATTCCTTTCTGTGTTTGAGTGTTTTTTTGCGGTTGCCTGGCTTCATGAAAAAGAAGGCAATTCTTTAGATGAACGGATCATCCAAGAATTGCCCGGGAAAGGTTATTTATGAAACGTTATGTTTCCTGTGAACTGTCGGCTGGTTGCCTCCATCACAGGGGTGCTGCGTTCCTTTGGCCATACGGACACAGAAACCGTAGGTTTAGGCTTTCCGTTCATCGCGGCGTCATTCAAGAGCTCTAGTTGCGCATGGTACTGTTGGCCGTCCGTACCGATTCCGGTCCCAACCAGGCTCATCGTTTGTTCTGCAATGACCAGGAACTTGATCTGCTGCAGCTCGAACCGGATTCCACGCGGTTCATCGTGAATTCGCAAGCTCCCTTCCGGCTGACCCAAGCTGTTATATCCGAGGTTTGCCTGTAAGTGTACCTTGCTTCCGTAAGTGCTTCCGGTGACCGTTTCCGTATTGGCGGCACTGAACCATCCCGCCGCGGTTACCGGTCCTGCCGTCGGGTCATAAACAGCAAAGGTTACGGATACGTTCGAAACATTGCCGGCATAATCCGCAGCGGTTGCGGTAAGCTCGTGAACCCCCAAGGCCGTTATGTTTGTTCCGGAATCATGGGGCTTCCCGTCAACCGTAATAGACAAACTCTTGACGCCGGTCTCCGCGTCCTCGGCCGTTATGACCGGGGTAACGCTGTTCGCGTAGCTTCCCCCATAGGTGATCCCCGTTACACTAATAGCAGGGACATGACTATCAAGCAGTTTCACCTTCAGATATGGTTTGAATTTACCTGATTCCTTGGAGTAGAAATTGGTGCTTAAACCGGGTTCCGTTTCTTGAATGACCGCGAGACTTGCCGTGCGATCTCCAGCGGCCTGAGCTTTGACAAAGTCCGTTATGTCAAACTCCCGCCATGCCGGCTGACTATTGACTCTTGTCGTTGCCAATGATGCGCCTGTGGATGGCCGGTTGTTCCAGGTCAGACCGGTTTCCGCCCAGCTATCGTTTTCCACCGCACGAACCGTATTATCGATCTCCGTCCCTGCGCTGTCGGCAACATTGCCGTAGAGGTACAGCACCGCTGAGTCTACGTCACCGGTCAGATCTCCGAGATCAAACTGAAGGAAAGCCTCACGCTGAAACCCTATACTGCTCCTCTTGACCGTCAAATTGCCGCTGCTTCCATAGTTTATGTCGGCGTAGCTCCCGTCTCGTGCGAACGTGTCCTTAGCAGGAGTAAATACGCGGTTCAGCGGGTCCATTACCGTAAAGTTCAGCCCCGCAAACTTAAGGTAACCGTCCAGTGTCACGGCGGCTACTACCCTTGCGCTGCCTTCGCCGACTGCCGTCACTACCCCGTCACCGCTTACCGATACCACTTCAGGGTTGCTCGAGAAGTACTCCACCTTAGCCCTGGTTAGGTCGGCGGACTCTCCGGTGTTCATCGCTCCCGAGAGCTGCAGCCGGGTGGACTGCGATACCTTTAGACCGGTAGTATTCGTAGAAAGGGACACGCTCTTTAACTCAGGTGTCCTGTGTGGATCACTCACGACGCGATCATATATACGAACCTCAGTAATACTGTTGAACTGATTTTGCGAATTACCGTGGCCGATAATACGGACATAGCGTGCTTGATGCTCGCCGATAGCGTAATTCTCCAGTCCTGTCGTAATGCCGCTGCTTCTTCCGCTGAATACCCGTGTCCACAAAGCGCCGTCGCCCGAGACTTCAATATCAAACGAGGAAGTCCGCTCGTTCCCTCTATACCAGGCAACGGATACGCTGCGTATGGTGCTCGGGGCACCCAGAGCGTAGCGGATCCACTCACCATCCCCCTCTGCCGACCATCGGGAGTCCAAATCATCGTCTATCGTGTTCAGTGCGATATTGCCGTCATCGCTGCTGGCCGTTACATCGGCAACGGGCAAACCAACGGCTCCTACACTAACCTTGCTCTGGAAATGAATTTGATACGTTCCGGTACCCCCGCTGGGAGTCGATACGTTTATCCAAGCCGTTCCCGGGACTCCCGAAGCTTGCCGCACGTGAACCGAAGCATTCGAATCAGCTGCAACTGCTGTCACAATCGGTGCTGTCGTCGTTCCATCGGGCAGATTAACGTCATAGGTGAACGCCTCAGCCGTGAAGCTTTCTAGAGGTTTGCCGCCAACGGTAATCGAATGTAACAAAGATACTTCTGCAGCAGGTGTATTCCACTCGGAAAGCGGCATTACCTGAGGCAGCTCCACCGGCGGAGATTCCCCTTCGCGCAGCGGAACCATCAGAACGGCTAATCTCAGATCCTGTACATCCTCCAGATGAATAGCCAGCTTTCGTATTCCCGCATTCGAATTTTGACCTTCCGGGTTGGGGGACGTTGGCAGCGGTACGGCATCCATCACCACGAACTTGGCTTGAGACGGGGAAAGAATGCGCGCCCACAGCCGTTTTCCGTTACTGTTAAGCATAGCCCATTGTCCGTCAGGTGCGATCTGCTCCATTTGGGTAGCGGTATGCATAAACCACCACACATCGGATGGGGATTTCGCCTGCACTTCATCCTGGATCAGCAATTGGCGTCGATGGTCCAGTAGGCGGATGCCGCGTTCCGCTTTCACCACGTTTTTCGCATAGGCTTGTGTCAGGTCAGCAACGGCAAACGACTCCTGAGGCGATGAAGCAAATTTGCTGATGCTGATGGTAGCGGCGGGTTCTTGATCAGGACTTTCATCCGGGTTGATCACAAGAACATTTTGGCCTTCGCCTCTCATCCTGTAATACGTCCAACGTTCCCCGCCGAAATATCCCGGCAAGTTGTAGTTGTCGGCCCCTAGCTCCTGCGCCCAGCGCACGCCTAGTGCGTCGAGCACAAACGTACCCGCATCGAGGTTGTTGTGATTCTTTTCCTTGCTCGTTCCCTTGAAGCCCGCAAAAACGGCACGCGGGTCTTCCCACGAGCTTCTCATAGAGACAGCTTCCACATTGCGGAAGTATTTATCCAGCTGCAAATGGGAAGAACGCGGTCCGGGATAGTCGTTCGGAGCATACCAGAGCAAATCAAGCGGCGACGGGCTTAGGTCTGCGCGTTGGGCCTGCCACCAGCCGTATTCCGGTTTATTGAATTCGGATCCGAACCAGTGCAGCGAGGGAGAATTAGGCAGACCCGAGCCCGCATCCGCAAAGTTAAAGGTCATGTTAATCGGCCCCGACATATGGATCGGAAAATCTCCGTTTAATGGAAAACCAGGGCTTTGAGACAAGCCGAAGTCCGTTCCAACGGCTGTCTTCAGCGCCTTCATATATAGTCCGGCGTACTCGACGGAATATGCCCAGTAGCCGGGTCCCTCATACCAGCCTCCGTCCGGAGCCCATTGTGCCAGCGCCTTAGGCAGCGATTGGAAGCCGCGCCCGAGAAGATCCTCTGCAAGCGCCTTCACCTCCGGTTCATCTCCGAAAGCCAGAGCTCCCATGCCGATGCCCCCATTGACTACAAAATTCCAGTTGTTGCTTGTATTCACCCAAAAGTCAGGTCTTTTGTAGCCGGCCAGCGCCGGGTTGAAGCCCTTGTTGACCGTGGCATCGCGGAGAAACAGTTTCCGTTCGGCGGACCAATAATCGTAGAGCCAATCATAGCCGATGGCAAAGGCATAGGTCATCTCCGCCGTATCGAGAAAATGACTTGGGTTCCAATCCTTAAACCTGCCTGCGGCCTCCAGCTCCTTCCAGGCTCTTTCGGCAAACCGGGAATCCTTCGTTAGACGGTACATCAGGCCCAGTGTTTGAATGCGGTCCTTCACCTTGCGGCTCACCGCCAATAGTCTGACGCCGTCCGGAATTTCATAGATGGAAGCCGGCTCCGTCAATATCGTTTCGGCTTTAGCGTATAGTTTGTCATACCAGGATTGAAGTCTGGGATCTGCCGCAATACGATCCTTTAAGGCGGCAAAATCCGAGGAGGTTGCCAGCAGCCGCGGATGCTCCGATCTGATTCTATCGGTGATCGGTATGACCTTGGATACCTGCGCATCATCAAACCATACGGTTCCGGAAGCGGCCCATAGAAAATACTCGACCAGCATCCTGGCAGCACCGGCAGGAACGGTCGCTTGATGCGTAATTTGGTCCCACTCCGCCGTTCCCTTTCGGGCGCCCACATAGTTATCGGTTCCGATCTTCGTGTTGTTAGCGTCGAAAAATTGATAGCGCATAACAACTCCTCTATCCGTTGAGACGATGTTATCCAGCTTGGCCCAAACACTTAACCTGTAGCTTTGATTCTGTTCTACGCGGATCGACTGATTGATGCTTGCCCTCGCGGGTTCAGCCGATTGTATCCGTAAAGAGCGGCTGCCGCTTTTGACTGTATTCTCATCTAGAGTAAATTGCGGATTGCCGGTATAACCGCTTGCAATCCATTTACTCCACGAAGCGGGTAAGCCGTTCGTTATTTGTTCGAAGCTGCCGTTGAGAAGCAAGTTCGGACCCTCCGTAGGTAACGCTGCCGCCGACTCCCCCTGTGCAGGCGCTAAGGGAAGCATCCCGACAAGCAACGCAATCATAATGGTCATTCTTAAGAAGAAAGCGGGTGAGCATGCTCCTTTCATCACTGCTGTTCTTGCCTTGTCCCCCAAAGAAATCTCCCCTTTCAGAGTTCAGAAGAATGGATAGCGCTAGTAATTCTTCACTTGTATCCGGTTACATTTTATACGGCACAGTTAAGCCCTACTTTTTCGCTTTCATGTCCTGCTCTATTTTCTTGTCCGCGGCTTCCTGGGCTTCTCTCAGCAGCGTATTAATATCCTTAGTACCCAAGGCCAAATCCTTCAGCACGCCGTTCAGTCCGCCTGCAGCGGTGATTGTATGAATGTTGGGCGGGATCATCTTGGCCGGCTTTACCTTTAGAGCGGCCTGCACATTTTTCCCTTTCAGCACTTCCATGTCAGCGCCAAACTGGCTTCGGATCGTCTCGTCTGCAAGCGCCGTTAGACGTGCCCTGCGGTTGATTCGCGATTGCACTTCGGGAGAAGTCGTCAAGAACTGAATGACCTCGAACGCTTCCTCTTTATGCTGGCTTGTATTGGAAACTCCCAGCAGCTTGGCACCAGGGTCGATGGTCAAACCCGGCAATTCGGTAAGCACCGGAGCAGCCGTGATGTCAAAGTTCATAGTTACATTGCCTGCTTGCATCGTGCTGGAGACGTCGGTAAGCCAATTCACGTACATCGCCACCGTTTGATCCTTGATGAAATCCGCTCCCTTAATCGGATACTCATTATTAACAATCATACCTGGAATTTGAAAAAATCTTTGAATTCTCTCCAAGATGACTTTATTCTCGGGCGTGTCGATCAAGCTCTTATTCGTCTGGGCATCAATCAGCGGCGTAGACTTCACGCGGGTGAAAAATTCCGGGTTTTGCGGCAGGACCCCGCGGTATTGAACTCCATTTTCTACATATGTCAGCTTTTTCGCCAGGTCATACAGCTCATCCCATGTGATTCCTTCCTTAGGATAGGGAACACCTCGCTTATCGAACAAATCCTTGTTGTAGAAAAGCGCCATGTGATTTAAATCAAACGGGATCCCGTAAATTTCGCCCTTGGGACCGAGCTCTCTAACCCAATCAATGTTGGGCTTGGCGAACTTGTTCAAGTCCAGGTTGTGCTTCTTGACCAACTGGCTCATATCATAGGGAATATTTAAATCGAAATATAAGCTGAGTCTGGAATTTGCCGTGTAGAATATGTCAGGAAACTGGCCGTTCGCTTGCATCTTGATCGGATCCGTCCGATCCAGCTTCATCGTGATATGCGGGAATTTTTCCTTGAGCGGCTTGAACATCAAATCCTCAAATTCTTGGTCGCTCATACTGAGCCAGTAAGGACTAATAATTAACTCCACCGGCTCTTTAGTCTTGCTGGGTTCAACAGCCTGCGGCGCTGGGCCTTCCGGAGCGCTGCCTCCCGTACAAGCAGTTGTTATTCCTAAGCTTAAGGCTAGAAGAGAACCTGCCAATGCTTTCCTAGCTTTCATTCGATGACCTCCCATCATTTAGTTAAGCGCTTCCATTTCGTGGCTTACTATCGAGTCATCAACTGGATGTCCAAGAGTTACAGGCTGTTTCGTCAAAATAAATTCCATATCCCCCCTCCATTGGGTCCGACTGGGCTAAGTATAATTCAAAGGCCACTTTACTGGGTATGGTAAATATTGCTATTATAATTGCAAAGCTTGCTATTTCTTCAATTTTATTGCTAGTCTTACCTCCTTCATCTTACCAGGTCACCATCATCGCGTTTCGGCTTTGGCCATTCGGGAAAGGAGATTGTCCTATGTCCACAACAATGGTTGCCTTTCAGCTGGGGAACGGAGCCTTCACCTACATGCACAGCCTGACACCGAAGCCGGATAACGACCAGCACCGGCTGTATTTGGAATCCCGTTATCAGCTGTATTACCTCATTTCCGGCAGCGTTGATTACCAGATAGAGGGCAAAAGCTATAGTCTCCTTCCGGGAGACCTGCTTATCTTTAACAATAAGGAAATGCACCGCCCTTATTTCAGTACGGATGAAAGCTATGAGCGGATCCTTGTCTTTTTCAAGCCGCAATTTTGCAGCCATTATTGCAGCCCGGGCTATGATCTTCTCCAGTATTTCGAAAGGAAGAAGCCCGCCAGCTTCAATCGGCTGCCGGCAAGCATCGTCGAGGAAGCGCAGCTCCGGCGTTATTTTACCGAAATCGAACAATTAGGCCAAGAGCTCAATCCTCAGAACCGGCTGCTGATCGAACTCACCTTCATTCGTCTGCTCGTCCATATCAATGAATTGATTTCCTCCTACTCCGGGCCTGATGAACCGACACTTGAGCAGCATGAGAAGCTGGAGAGGATCATCCGTTACATCCATGACCATTTGTCCGTCAACATGACATTGGATGAGATCGAAGGAAGATTTCATATCAATAAGTATTACTTCTCGCATTTATTCAAAAAGACCATGGGTGTTTCCTTTAAGCAGTATGTGCTGAACAAGCGTCTGTCCAAAGCAGCCGCCTTATTAAAGCTATCCGTGCCTCCTGCGGAAGCCGCGCGCTTATCCGGGTTTGAAGACTATTCCAACTTTTATAAGGCGTTTACGAAAGCAACCGGCGTCGCCCCGTCCAAATATACATAAACGAAGCTCATGCATAAAGACCGACCCGTAAGCTCGGATCGGTCTCATCGAAATTTCTAAGCGGAAACAGCTTCGGCGGAAGTGAAAGCGGAAGCGGAAGATGCAGGCTCAACCCGTTTGGCTTCCATCCTCGGGGGTATGAGATAGAACAGGGCGATCCCGGTTAAACCGGTAATCAAAATGATGGATGCCATCATCCAAGCCGGCAACCACCCTCCGAGCATGATTCCGCCGCCGGCAATAAGGAGAGCTCCTCGCCAGGTTAAGCTATACATGGCCATATAGGAGCCGCGGGCATGCTCGGGAACAATGTACCCCAAATACGCCTGCTTAATCGGAACGTATAACAGCTCTCCGAAGGTCGCGATAACCATGGCGCCGAATAGCAACCACGGACGGTCGCTGTAAGCGATCAGGCTGTAAAACAGAACATAGGCGAGAAAGCCTCCCATCAAAAGCGGCTTTTCCGGGAAACGCTGCATCAGCGTCCGCATCAAGAACGATAACAGCACGACGAGAATCGTATTTTCTGTGCGCAGCAGACCCAGCAGCTGAATGCCGTTAACTTGATAAGACCAAGCTCCCCAGTTAAAAATGTTGGCCTCCGCCACCTCTTTTTCCAAGCGGATCCCAATGTAATTGCCTAAATGAAATTCTACCGACATAATCAGCATGCTGGCGGCAATGAAGATGATGAAGGTTTTATCCTGAAACACCTTCTTGTAGTTGTCCCACAGACGAAGTCCGGCACTCTTGGCTGACGGTACGGACTTAGCTTGGTAGCTTTCATCTATGAACAGGTACATGATAAACCAGGACACAGCTACCATAGCGGCTTCTGCCAGAAACAAGCCGAACAGGTAATCCTTGAACAAATAAGCCCCGACCACTCCAGCTAAAGCAATCGACAGATTGTTGGCCCAATACATCATTCCGTACATATATTTGCGTTCCTCCGGCTTCGACGCGTCCAGCATCATTCCGTCAACCGCCGGCCCATGGATCCCCCAGCAGAAGTTGATCACAAGTGTCATGAGGAAAGTGACAGCGGGCGAAGTATACCAGGGCGAATTGGCCAAAGCAATGACAAGGCAGCTCAGCGCCCACATGGCCTCTGCCAGAAGAACGAGCTTCTTCCGTCCGATCCGGTCCGCGTAGTATCCGCCGACAAAGCCGCTAAAGGCTCCGACAAGAATAAAGAGGATCGTAGCCATCCCGGCAAAAGTCATGCCCAGCTTACTTGCAAAATAAATGGCCATGAACGGCGTCGTCAGGTTGTTCATAAGACTCGTTCCAAAGGCCAGACCGATTCTAAGCTGAATCGTTCGGTGAAACTCACTAAACTTCATGTAATGATATACCTCCAAATACGCTTATTAACCATTGGTCATTTAACGGCGGAAAAAAAATGCGCGAGGTGAGCCCTTCCCGGTCCCCCCATTACGCCCCTACCAATCATGCTATATCTGTTTGCCAAAAGAAAGGGAAAATACGTTTATAAACCATCTTTCTTGAATCTTCTCTTTAAGCAGCTACTCAGCCTTTAGTACTTGACAATACCTCGACACTAACCGGCATCAGCGCGTCAGTACCAAGGCCCCGCCCCACCGTCGAACGGATTTCTGCTAATGTGCAGCAATTATCCGTTTTTTTCCAAGAAAGCGAGTTGATTTCTGCGTATGTGCAGCATTCCGAAACCCTAAGGCTCGTTTTCAGCCATTATGGGCTCTGAAAGGTGCGGTTTTGCACAAATCACGCTCTGAACCTAGGTTGGGAACGTAGATTTCTGCACATTTGCAGCTTTGCATTGGTATCTCCATGGTTATAGCCGAACCACTGCTTACCGCAAAAAATAAGAACGGCTGCAAAAGCAGCCGCCCTCTCAAGCTCATTTATTACTATTAATAAGTTTAAACTTTGACAGCAAACGCTGGAGTAAAGTGGCTGTCTCAGCACGAGTCATGTTTGCTTTCGGTTCCAGGTTTTCACCGGTTCCTAGCGCCAGACCGTTCTCCGCTGTTTTGGCCAAATCCTTTGACGCCCAACCGCTGATCTCTAATTTGTCCGCAAACTTAGCCAACGCAGAATCCGTATCCACGAGAATAGCTTCCTTTGCAGCCACGTCCATAGCACTTTTAGCCAGGCATAGCGATCATCGGCAAGCTCGCTTCCCCTATGCTTTCTTTCCCTTGCACGTCTATGCGTTCAATTCGTTGTGCAGGGCTTTCATATTTTTGTACTGATTTGGAATCGTCACCCGGAACAGCGACCCCTTACCGAGCTCGCTTTCCAGCTCAATCACACCGTCATGCGCTTCCACAAGCGCCTTGGCAATGCTAAGTCCCAAGCCTACACCGCCGCTGAAGCGGGAGCGGGACTTGTCTGCCCGGTACAACCGATTAAACACGTAGGGCTGGTCCTGCGGTCCGATGCCAATTCCCGTATCCCTGCAATATAGAATCGTATAATCGCCGTGCCAGTCCACACCGATCGTGATCGTGCCGCCGTCGTTTGTGTATTTGATTGCATTGGATACCAGATTGGAGACCACCTGGACGATCTTATCGCGATCCACCTCAGCGTAGCACGGTACATTCGGATTGCTGAACCGCATCCGGATGCCCTTGCTTTTGGCGAGCGGCTGAAAGCTTCGAAATACTTGCTCCGTCAGTTGGATTAAATCCACCTTGGTGATATGGATGGTGAACCGTGCCGCTTCCGCCTCCGATAGCTTCTCCATATCGGTTACAAGCCGGGTCAGCCGGATGATTTCATCATAGATTTGCTGCAGCCACTCTACGTCCACCTCATAAATGCCGTCGATCATAGCCTCCAGCTGCGAAAGCATGGAGGTTAACGGGGTCCTTAGCTCGTGAGTCAAATCCTCCATCAGGTTGTGACGCCAATCCTCCTGCCGACGCAGCTCCACGGAAAGCTCGTTCAAGGTCAGCGCCAGCTGCCGGATCTCCTCCGGGCCGAGCACAACCGCCTTCGTCTCCCGGTCCCCGGTCCGAATCTTGTCCGCAGTATCCTTCAGCCGCTGAAGATGGCGCGAGAGCAGCCTTGAAACCATCACACTGATCACAATCGAAAGGAAGAGAGCAACGCCGAATAAGAGAGCGGAGCGTTTCTTCATCATGCCCTGATAGGCTACGAAGCTGGGGTCCAGCTCGTTCATCTGCTTGAGATACGCGACCTGAAGCAAGCCTCGATGCTCCCCTTTGGCTACGACGGGAAATTCCTGCAGGTAGACCGCCTTAGGGTCTGTGATGCGCGAGAACATATCGAACCATATTTGCTGCCGGTCCTCGCCATAACGAATAAGAATGCCATACAACGTGGCGCGGCGTGTTAACCAGGCTTGCTGCTCCTCCGTGTACGGACCGACGCTCATCTCTTCATTGCGAAGATCATCCATCATTTTAAAGGCATTGATCTTCACCTGCTCCTGCTGATATTGCTGAAAAACATCGCCCCAGTTGTAGCTGTAGCCATAAGTAATGATGGATAACAGGATAAGGAAGCTGATCTGTAGGGTAATAAACAGGATGACATTCATTTTGCGAAAATAAGCTTTCATCGATATCAATCCTTGCGGTCAGGCTCCGCGGCGAATTTATACCCGGCTCCTACCATCGTCAAAATATACCTAGGCTCCTTGACATCCTCTTCGATCTTTTTCCTCAAATTTTTCACGTGCGTGTCGATCGAGCGGCTGTCCCCCATAAACCGGTAGCCTAACACGAGCTGCGTCAGCTCCGTTCGACTGAAGAGCTTGCCCGGCTTCTCGGCCAGCACGCTCATCAGCTTGAATTCGGTCAACGTCAAGCCGGTCAGCAGGCCCCGCACCAGCAGTGTCTTCTCCTCCAGATTTAACACCAGCTTGCCTTTATCAAACGTGAGAACAGACGCTGATTGCACTTCGGGAGCATAGGTCCTTACCCTGCGCAGCAGCGCATGGATCCGGGCGATGACCTCCTTCATCCGGTAAGGCTTGGCAATATAATCATCCGCACCGAGGTTAAGCCCTTCGATCGTATCGCTCTCCTTCGATTTGGAGGTAAGCATAATGATAGGAACGATAGAATGGCGCCGGATCTCCCGGCACACCTCTTCCCCGGAAAGTTCCTCCAGCATCAAATCAAGCAGGACGAGGTCATAGGATCGGCTTTGAAACCATTCCAGCGCTTCCCGGCCGCTTCCCGTATCGTCAACCGCCCACCCTTCGTTCCGAAGATAAGCGATCAGCACTTCCCGTATTTTCGGTTCATCCTCAACAACCAAAATCCGCATGGCGGCCCCCCTGATCTTTCTTCTTCTCTCTATCATATCTTTCACTGCCAATTGGGACAAGCAGGAATGCAAGAAAGAGGCCCTTCCTAAAGCGGATTGCTCCGCCGGAAGAAGGCCTCCTTCATAGCTACCGTTCTATTCTACCAGTCCTGTACGTTCCACTCCTTCTACGAACCAGCGCTGAGTAAAGGCGTATACCGCCAGCACAGGCATGATAATGAGGAAGGATGCAGCCATTTTGATCGGCTCCGCAAAGACGCTAGGTCCCGATTGCTCCGCTTCCGCCGTAAGCGCAGCGGCCAATCTCGACAAGCTGATGGACAAGGGAACCTCTTTGGCCCCGAACATGTACATTGACGGATAATAGAAGTCGTTCCAGTTCCACACGAAGGAGAACAGGAATACGACGATAATGGCCGAGCTCGAAATCGGCAGCATCACCCGGAAGAACACCCGGAATACGCTCGCTCCGTCAATCTTGGCCGCTTCCTCCAGCTCCTTAGGCAGGGTTGAGAAAAACTGCCGGAAGATGATAACAAATAAAGCACCCTTCAGTCCGTGCCCGAAAATCGCCGGGATAATGAGCGGCAGGTACGTATTCAGCCATCCGAACTCCTTGAAGAGCAAGATGGAGGGAAGAATCGTTACCTGCGGCGGCATGACGAAGGAAAAGATCAGGCACACGAACATGGTTTTCTTAAACGGGAATTCGAGCCGCGCAAACGCATAACCGGCAATAGCGCAGGAAATCACCTGCAGTACGGCTACGGACAACGAGGCCGTTAAGCTGATGGAGAATGCGCTGGGATATTTCAGCAGCCGGAATGCTTCCTGCAGGTGCCCCCAGAAGAGAGACCGCGGCACCCAGATTACCGCAGGGTCGAGCAGGTTGTTGGCATCCTTGATCATGGTGGTGACCATATACAGAATCGGCTTGACATAGATAAATGCCGTGTCCACCAGAATCAGGTACATGAACAGCCGGAAGATAAGTCCTTGGTTGGCTTCCTTCCCTAGAAGCGTGTTGCGCGTGTTCAGAAGCAGCTTTCTTGTATTCAGTTCCTTCGGGCTGTATCTTGTTCTCACAATCTCCGTGAGTCGTTGCATGTCGTTCCCTCCCTTCTATCGGCTGGCGGTTGCGGTTTTGGTCAATCTGCTAAAGATGAAGATCGCAATGCCAAGGAAAATCATGACGATGATAAAATAAATCCATGCCAGTGCACTGGATAAGCCGTAATTCGCTGTAGTTACCTTCGTAATAATCGGGTTCGACGGGAAGGTAAACAGGTCAACGACCGTATAAATGATGTTCAGGAAAATAAACGGAGACATGCCGGGCAGCGTAATTTTCCAAAACGTTTCCCAAGGGTCCGCACCGTCGATTCTCGCGGCTTCATACACTGAGACCGAGATCGTCTGACGTCCCGCCAGAAAGATCAGAATCTGGACGCCGGAGTACCACAGCACCAGCACGAACGAGCTAATGACTTTAATGATCGGTGCGGACCAGGCGGCAGGAAGATATGTGGTAATGAAGCTGCCGATTTCGAATTCTTGTACAAAGCCAAGCGTCCCTTCCCCTTGGGTAATGAACTCCTGGATAATTTGACCGGAGGAGAAGATCACCGGCAGGAAGAAAATGACCCGAAAGAAACCGCGGCCAAGAAACTTCTGATTCAGTAAAATTGCCACCATCAAGGAAAACACGACGATGATCGGAATCATGAAAAGCGATTGACGGAGAAACGGCAGCAGGTCGTTGTAAAGCAAGCCCCCGTCCGCCAGCAGAATTTCCCGGTAGTACTGAAAGCCGACAGGGGTATACTCAATCCCGCTGGCGGTAATCCGAACCCTTTGAAAGCTCATATACAGCGAGTATGCGAGCGGGAAGGCAAGAAAGGTGAGGAACCCGAAGGCCCACGGTGCAATAAACAATGAGCCTTCCAGCTTCCGAAGGGAGACGGCGCTTAGCTTCCATCTGCGACGGTTCATGGAGTCTTCCCTCCTGTAATCACGATAAAGTCTTGTGCCGGAACCTTGATGCTTCCGTTGGTATACGGCTCGGCATTATAGTTGACGATGATCTTCTTCCCGTTCTCGTATTCCGTCTGCTTCACATTCGGCGCGAGCGTCCGGTGGCCGGTAATGAGCTTGTTCTGCACATCGCCAAGCGCCTCGTTGAAGCGTTGGTACTCCTCCAGCGCCTTCACTTCCCAATCCCGGTAATTCAAGCTGTAGTACCAGATCGAATACGCGCCCTTCATTTCCCCGGAATCCGCATGAGTAAAGATGAAGCCCGGGTAAGCCCCATACTCGATCGAGCGTAAGAACTCCTCTTGATACTGATCCCTTAGATTAGACCAGTCCGACGTGTAGCTGACCAGCCCGTGCAAAGCAATTTGCAGGAACGGAACCGCCTCATCGACGAAGAGATCATGGGAATGATCCTGCTGAATACGATGAATGTGCTTCAGCTCTCCGATACCGTACATATTGCCTCTTTCGACGCTGACGCCGCCGAGCGTTTCCTTGATCTCCTTCATAGCCTGCTCATGCAGCTTCCTGACCTCAGAGCGGGGAGCCCTGTGGCGATCATTGAAGTCGCTGTTCAGGTAACGTCCGATGCCGTCCTCCAGATGCAGTCCGTCGGCGCCCAGCTCTTTAAACAGCTGCAGATCCTTGGAAATCATTTGGGTTGCGTAGCGCGGACTCATCATGGTGATCAAGTCCCGGTTATTAAAGTTAGTAAACTCAATCAGGCGTCCGGCCAAATTGCGCATCCCGTCGTATCTCGGCCTAAAGCCGTTCGTTTCCGTATTGTTTTGGCTGTAGTTGGCCGTCAAGAACACCGGGAGCTTCAAGCTGTGAGCGAATTGAATAAACTGCTTCATCCCTTTATTTCCGCCCAGACGGGAATCCACCTCGGTTAAATCCCCATATTTGCTGTAGCCGCCCTCCTGCCAGCCGGAATAGTTAATCGTCATGTTCTCAATGCCCAGCCCATACAGCCGGTTGATCATCTCCGTCGCTTCCGACGTCGTGGTACCCTTCAAATACTTATCCCAGATGAGCCCCTGTTTCCGGTCTGCACCTACGATATCCACGAACATCGGAATCTTTTTGCTTACCGTCTGCAGCGGCTTTAGGCCTTTGTCCTTCATCAGATACTGCCGGTATTTGGAGGCCATTCCGGTGTAATCGCTTTGGGCCGGGTCAAGCAAATAATATCGCACGGTACGCGGTACGGAGAATCTCTCCTTGCTATAGGTGAAGAACCCGGCATTGCCCTTCTGACTCGTATTTTGGAAAAATTTCACTCGATACTGCCATTCCGGTGTGATCCAGTTTGAAATCCCGAACGCCCCTGACGGGGATGCGAACAGCTTTGCATATTCCTCTCCACTGGTCATCACAGCCACAAACGCCGTATCTCCGGACTTCAATCCGAAAATCGGAGCCACGACATATTGTCTGGCCGTTTCTTCGTTGAAGAACGCATAGTCGCTTCCATAGATGCTTTCCCGATAAATCGATTTGTCCTGCGTACGGTTCGGCTTGAAGCGGATCAGTGCGCCGGGACCGTCCGGCACGAGCATGTATCCTTCTTGGTCCAGTGAAGGCTCAGCGCCCAGAAGCGGATACAGCTTTAGATTGAGCAGCGACAGCTTGCCTTCGACAATGGCGCTGTCCACGATTTTCGTCTCCACATAATCGTCGGCCAGCTTGACCTCTACTGGAATTTTAAACCCGGTACCGGCAAAATGATACGTCAGCTTAAACCCGTCCGAGGTGGTCTGAAACCCTTCCAGAACGCCTTTGTCCTCCACCCAGCTGATGATCTTCGGCTGAGACTTGAAATTGGCCATATCAATGTATTCGAGCATGATCGGCGAGCGCAGGTTGTTCCTCCACGTACCGGATATCGTTTCCTTCGACCAATGCTCCGGATTCGGATACGAGCGAAGCACCTTGCCGCTTCGTTTGTCCTCCGTTTTGAAATGACCAGTCGCGCTGTCAACCCACAGACGAAGCTGTGCATTCTCAGCGACCATGCGGAACTTGCTCTCGTCAGGGAGCTCCGCTGCCCGGTTCGCCTGGGCAGCAGGCGCTTGGGCTGGTGCTTGGGCAGGAGCCGGTGTGGTCTGAGCGGCAGGCTTCGAATCCGCCGGCTGCGCCGGAGCAGGAGCAGCCGGCGCCGGTGCCGCAGCCATACCGAGCTGCGGCGGCGACTGCGACACGAGCAGACCCGCAGCCGTAACAGCTGCCAAGGCGGCTGCGGATAACATTTTGAATTTCCGATAGTTGCGGGTCATCGGATCGTCACCTCCTGGTACACGGAATAGAAGAAGTCCTTCAGCTCATTGGTTAAGCCGAACGTTACGAAGATCAACACGCCTAGAATCGTCATGGTCGCCATGGACAGGAAGATGTTCATGCCCGTTTCTCCGACGCTGTAATTTTGCATTGCCTGCACCTTCCATACCATAAGCAGGGCAACCCATGCGATCAGCGCCGTCTCCAGGAAGGAGAAAATCGCAGCCTCGCTGAGCGTCATCAGTTTGGATAGGAACGTGAGCGGCAGTCCCAGCAGTACAAACGGGAATAACGCATACGAGCTGCCATACACCACATCGCGGAAGCGGCCTTCTCCCCGATAGATCGTGCTGATCAAGTAGTTCGAGATCACCCACCCGAACCAGACGATGACGAACTGGGTGAAAATCGTCACTAGGTTGATCTCCTGCGCCGCGGACGGATTGAACATGAAATCGGTGCCTGCCCGCATCACGCAGAAGGAAGCTGCCGAAACGAGGAACAGGATCGCGCTGCTAAGCATGCTGCCTTTTCCTTCATAACGAATCGCAGCAAACCCGTCCAGAGGGTGCTTCAGAATATAAAAGGCATGCTTTAACTGATTCACCAGCGGAATCTCCGACGGCTTGCGATGCTTCCATGCCTTTCTCCAGCTCGTGTTACGGGTGAAGCGGTTCAGGAGATAAAGAGCCAAGCCCCCGATGAGTACGATATTCATCAGCAAGCCGAAATGCTTCTGGAACCATTGCAGACGGATTTGCCAGTAGGCGTCCGAATAGCCTTGCACGAAGCCCGCCTCGAAGAACAGCCTCTCCGCCTTCTCGAATTCGCCTTTCTTATAAGCGGCTTTGGCAAGCCCAAGCACCGCAGGAGTATAGTAGGCGTTTAAGCGCAGCACCTCCTGCCAAGGCTTCTCGCTCTCTTCATAGCGTCCATCTTGGGTGAGCTGGTTCGCTTTATGCACCAGAGCGCCGAATTCCGACAGACGGAACATTTGGACCGCGCCGTTCTCTTCATCCAAGATGAACAGCTCATTCTTCGAGTTGTTGGCAATCGCCGAAGGCGTCTTCACCACGCCGAGACGATTGGAGGAGGCCGGTGAGGAGCCGCCCCAGAAGAAGAGGAGATTGCCGTTGCCGTCGTATTGGTTCACATACTTGAGAGTCGAATCAATCGCCGTAATGTTACCGCTGCGATCCACCGTCAAATCGCTGAGCTGGGGCTTCTGAAGCTTATCCTTCGGAGGGAATCTGACTTCCCCGAACGATTTGGTCGTGACTGAGTCGGAAAATTCATCCTTGAATGCTAGCAGATCCTTCCCTGCTATGTTCAGCTTCTTAAGCTGCCCTGAGGCTACTTCCTTGGTCGCCGTGTAGATCAGCCCGTTCTGGTCAATGGTCACACTGGCTACCGAGCCCGGCAGCTTGCTGATTTCGCGAAGGTACATTTCACGGGTATAGACGAGACGTTTGAACGCGTCCATAACCGAAAATTCCGTCTTATTGGCCCCGAAGAAGCTCAGGAAGTTGCCGTCCGGATCGAGCTGCAGCAATCCCTGATATCCGCCTAGTGTGGCAATATAGAGGAACCCGCGCTTGTCGACGACAAGCTTGATCGGATCATACTTGAAGGTGTCCGGCAAAAATTTGGATGTCGGCTGCTTGAATTCCTTCATCAGCTTTCCATTGTTATCGAGACGAACGACCCGCTTATTGCCGGTATCGGCCACATAAATATCGCCCTTTTGGTCGATAAACAGCCCCTCCGGCTTCTTCAGCGGACTTTCTTTGACATCCAGAATCCGAAGCAGCTGTCCTTTCTCGTCCAGATGCACGATCCGGCTATTCCCGGTATCGGCAATGTAAATATGATCTTTGCTGTCGATGAACAAATCCTTAGGCTGTACGAGCGGAGAATATACCTGCTTGCTCGGGTCCTTCGGATCAGGCACATAGATGTCGCGGCCAAGTGCCGCAACAGGGTTATAGGCCGATTGTGTCCAGACGAGCTGGCCGAAGCTATCTTTATAATTGGTGTCATATGGGACGTAAGCGAATGCGGAAACCGGCCAGATCGAAACCGTCATAAGGACAACCAATAGTACAAGGAGAAGCGATCTGAATGAATGACGTTTGTTCAACTAACGTTCTCCTCCTTCCTATTTAATCCCGGAGTGAGCCATCGTAGCGATCACTTTCCCCTGGAAGAACAAGAATATGATCAGGTTCGGGATGAACATGATAAGTGCTGCTGACGCTGCCGCTCCCTGTCTCGCCACGCTGTTAGCCAAGTTATTGGTCAATGTGGACAAGAAGAACGGGAAATTCTTCATTTCGTCATCCTGCATAAAGAGCGTGGAGGTCTCGACGTTCCCCCAAGAGCTCTGGAAGGTCAGGATCGCTACGGTCGCTACCGCCGGCATACAAACGGGAATGACGACCCGCAAGAATATGAGAAATTCTCCCGCTCCGTCGATTCGCGCCGCCTCGAGCAGCTCATTGGGCAGCTGATCGATAAACTGCTTCAACAGAAACACGCCGACCGGCATCGCTACCAGTGGGAGAATATGCCCCCAGTACGTGTTCATAATGCCAAGGTTGCTGACGACCAGATAACGCGGAATTTGAACCGCTTCCGGCGCAAACATCAACGTCAGGATAATGGTGGCGAAAACCATTTTATGCCCCGGAAATTTATGCTTCGAAATCGGATAAGCGCACATCGCGCTAACGATCGTGACACATACTACCGCTCCGCCTGAGATGATCAAACTGTTAAACAGATAACGGCTTACCGGAACCGTAGAGCTGGAGGCTACCAGCAGCAATTCTACAAAGTTCTGAAGTGACGGCTCTCTTACCAGAAAGGTAGGCGGATACACGAACAATTCATGATACGGCTTCAGTGCATGGTTAAATATATAGACGAGCGGCAGCAGCATAAACGCCGACAGTATGATAAGGAACAGGATCAACAGCTTCTGGAAGCCGTCCATGGACTTGAGCTTGGAGCCGCCCCCTCCCCACAGCCGCGGCAGCTGCTTCCACCAGGTTAAGGTGCGCTGCATCATTCATCCTCCTTCGAGCCGAACAAGCCCCAGCAAAATTTATTGGATGCGTACATCAGAAGCAAGAGGAATACCGAGATGGCCGCCGCATAACCCATTTCGAAACGGATAAAGCCATAATCGTCAATATGGTTAATGATCAAGTGACCCGCGTATTGCGGCGTCGGGTTCGTACCTGACAGCTCCACCCCGATCGCCCCTGCCTTAAAGGTGGACACGATGGCCATGACCGCACCGAACAGCATTTGGGGCTTCATCGAAGGGATCGTAATGTACCAAATCTCTTGTAAGCGGCTCTTCATTCCATCGATGCGTGCCGCCTCGTACAGCTCGCTGTTTACGTTGAGTATCCCTGCAAGCATCGCCAGGAAACCGACCCCCATGCTGGACCATAGCGTAACGGCAATCATCGAGTTCATGAGATACGCCTTATCCGTCACCCAAAGCCGAGGCTCATCCAGAAATCCCAGCTCGAGCAGGATGCTGTTCAGGTAACCGATCCGGTCCCCTGTCAGCATCGGAAGCCATACAATCGCCATCGCGATCCCCGCCGTAAGAGACGGGGTGTACATAGCGAGCGCAAACCAGCGGCGCGTGGAGCCCGGCAGCTGCGAGATAAGCCATGCCAGAAGGAAAGCGGCGATATAGCCGCCCGGACCGACAATAATCGCAAATTTGAACGTATTCGGAAGCGCATATTTCAGGAAAAGCAAATCCTGTGAAATCAAATACTGAAAGTTGCTCCAGCCGATAAAACGCGGCGGTTCGATCGCATTAAAGTAAGTAAAGCTCAATACGATCGCCGCGCCTACCGGTATGACGATGAATGCTGCAAAGCACAGCATGAACGGTGCAATGAACAAATAGGAGAGGCGATAAGCCCAGATCTCGGAAAGAAGACCCATGAATTTGGATGCCAGGCTCGGCTTTCCTTGTGCCTTCACACCCTTCACCGCAGGCTGTATAGCGCCGGTTCCATTATTTAACATACGTCCTCACTCCTTCCCACGGCTTATCGACTACCGGTAAATCCAACGTTTTCTTCACATTGCCGTCCACATCGACGAACCCGAATTCCTGCTGCTTACGCTTCAGCTCGCGGTCGATTTCCATTACGGCAAGCTCAAGGGAATTCCGGTAGTTCATCCCATCGACAACGGTGCGGTTCCAGGCATTTGTGATTTCCCGTGTCAGGAAATACCCCCCAGGCAGGTTCGGCATATCCTTATACCAGCGCCACTGATCCAGAATGACGTTCGCGTCCTCCCGCTTCCATGGCAGCTTGGTGAATGCCTCGATGTTCGAGGTGTTCCAGCGGAACGAGATGCCGTTGAACGATTCCAAATCCGCGCCGTAACGCTCCTGCACCTCGGCGGAATTCCACCATTTCATAAATTGCCACGCCTGATCCTTTTTGTTGGATGCCTTGAAGATCACGCCCGTCGTCTGACCGCCGCCGGCCCATCGGGTAATGTTTCCATCAGGCTGCTTGGTACCCGGCAATGGAGCAATACCCCAGCGTCCGCTAATTTCCGGTGCCGCTGCGGAGAGCTGAATGTACATATTGTAATCGGAGATTCCGATCGGCATCGTGCCTTTGCGGAAATGCTGATAGAAGCTTGGCACCTCGCGCTCCATCGCATAAATATTGAACATGTCCGTCCACTGCCTGAAGGCTTGGAAGCCCTCCGGCGTATCCAGAACGGTCTTCATGCCGTCCTTGCTGAAGAAGTCATTGCGGTTCTGGAAGAAGAACATCATGAATTCCTTAGGATTGACGAAGAAATTCATATCGTTCTGCTGAAGATCCGGAAGCAATGCATATACGTCCTCCCAAGTATTCGGAAGCTTCATATTTAAGCGGTCAAGGATATCTTTACGGTAGAACAGCACCTGGAACGACTGGGTTTCCGGCATCGCGTAATAGCCCTTGTTGTAATAAAACGGCAGCCAAGACCCGGGACTGTACCGCTTATAGATTTCATTGAAGTCCGGGAACTGGGACAAATCGTGAATGCTGTTTCTAATCGCATAGTCAACCGGAAGATCCTGAGACAGGCCGAGGGCGATATCCGGTTGAATGCCCGCTGCATTCGCCATGACGAGCAGCTGCGTATTCGGGAGAAGATTGACTCGTACCTTAATTCCCGTCTCCGGTGTAAACAATTCATCGGCAAGCTCCTGGAGCTGCGTAACGTAGTCTCTTCCGCGATGCACCCAAACGTTCAGCTCCGTGTCCTTCATCTCCGTTAATCTGTCCTTGGTCCGGAAGGTGTAGAAGAAGTTAACAACGGCTCCTTTGATTTTGGCCGGCCATGACGCTGTCATTTTGGGAAGCTCTTTGTTCGCCGGAGCTAGATAAATTTCGTCCAGCTGCAAAGGCTGCTGCATCAAGACATCGATAAACTTGGCGACCTTCTCCTCCATCGAGGTGATAGTGCTTAAGTGATATGGAATGTCATCGACCTTCTGCAGCAGCTTCTCAAGATCAAGCGCCGAGGAAGCAAAGCCTTGGCTGATATTGTCCTGCCGGCCGTTCACCTGCTCGGTCAGCCCGGCGAGCTGTGTCAACTGCTTCGCAGCCTCCTTCATGCGAGGAGTCAAGTCGGGCAGCTCCTTCTCCACTCTCCAGGTTCGGTTCTTGTCATCCGTTCCGCCGGTGAGGGAACGCAAATCCTGATCTACGGTATACAGAAGATCAAGAAGCTTCTCAATACCTAGAATAATCGGCTTATATGGAGCGTGAGTGACGGCCATGGAGAGCGTATGCGTTCCCTTCTCCAGGTAGAGCTCATATGGAGTGCCGTCCTCCTGCTGCAAAATCGTCCCTTCCCAGCCTGTGCTGTAAGGGAAACGATACGTCAGGAATTCCTGGAACGGCACCTTTCCGTCAATGCGAATCGTCCGATAAGAGGCCTTCTGGGAAATCGTGTTCTGCAGCGTACGCATGGCCAGCTTATAGTGACCCGATTCCGGTACGTTCAGCGTCCAGGTCAGCTCCTGGTTCTGATTCCACCACCGCTTCCCTCCAATGGAATTAAAGGTGATGTTCCCCGTAGCTAACGGGAAGGTACGCATGTCCGTATCCGAAGCCATCTGGATGGAGGAATCGTTCTTGACAGCAGGCTCCTCCGCTTGAATCGTCAGTACATCGGCAGCTATCGGCTTGGCGCCCGGATACGCAGCCTTCACTTCAGCGTAGGTCTTGAGCTTCTTAGGCGGCGTCAGCTTAATGGACTCCAGCGCAACCGGCTCGTAGCCTTCAATCCGCAGGACGTGCGTCCCTTTTGTAAGAAACCACTGCAGCGGCTCCGCGTAGGCCCCGCCGGAATCTCGCAAGGAGGTCACCATCCAGCCGGAGATGTCCTCCGATCTTGGTCGAATATCATCGCCCCGGTCATCCTTCTTAATCGGCCTGACATCCTTCCACTGCCGGTACAATGTGATGGAAGAAGCTTCGCGGAACGGGCTCTTCCCGTCCAGCGACATATTCCACACGGCGGGACGCCTCAGACTTTTACCTGTAATGGGACGATAAGAAACCTCCATCTCGTACAATCCATCGGCCGGAACGTCCAGCTTATATTCGACCCAGCCATTCCCGGTTCCGGTCCATTGCAGGGTATTCGGCTTTCCCTCATAGCTTCCCAGGGTGATATGGTCACTCATTGCTTGTATGACAGCTTTGTTCGCTGCGGCAAGCTCGATAGTCCCCGTTGCCGGCTTAGCGCCCTTCTCCAGCCAGCCTTTCCATACATCCGCATAGTACGGCTCCGTGTCTTTCATTAATGAAGCACTGGTACTCGCGGCAGCCGGCGTTTCTCCTGCGGCATCGGCCTTAGGAAGAGCTCCCGGAAGCGCGCTGGTAAGAGCGAGTGCTACGATCAACGACGTTGAAAGTAAGCGTTTGCAGGTTTTCCACTTGGTCAACACGGGCATGGGTACTTTTCACTCCTTTCCCCCATAGATCTTAATCAAGCAAGCGCTCGCCGGTTTCATGATGAAAGAACAGCGCCTTGGACATGTCGAGAGCAACCTCGACTTTATCATCCTCATTGAAGCGGTACCTCGGATTCACACGTGCGACTAGCGCCTTATCCTTGCCTATGTCCAGATGCAGAAAGCGGTCGGCACCCATCAGCTCGTCGAGCTTAAAGACTCCCGGCACAATCGCTTTGGGAAACGCCTGGAACACTAGGGATTCCAAGCTGACATTCTCCGGTCGGATCCCCAAGATCACGGTGCGGTTCACTTGTTTGTTTTTCGTAAGCGCTTGTGTTTTGCCTTCCGGAACTTCCAGCGCAAAGCGCGGCGTGTGGAATTCCAGCTTCCCGCCGGCCCCTTCTTGAATTCGGCCCTCGATGAAATTCATCGGCGGCGAACCGATAAAGCTGGCCACAAACGTGTTATTCGGTAACGTATAAATCGTCTCCGGCGTATCCACCTGCTGAATCACGCCATCCTTCATGACGACGATGCGGTCTCCCATGGTCATCGCTTCAATCTGATCGTGCGTAACATAGATCATGGTAACTCCAAGCTTCTTATGCAAGCTGATGATCTCCGTGCGCATCTGCACCCGAAGCTTCGCATCCAGGTTCGAGAGCGGTTCATCCATTAGGAAAACCTGCGGATTTCGTACGATCGCCCGACCGAGCGCCACCCGCTGCCGCTGCCCCCCGGAGAGCTCTCTTGGCTTGCGCTCCAGATATTGCTCAATTTCGAGCACCCTCGAGGCCCGTTTCACCGCGAGATCAATCTCGTGCTTCGGCAGCTTGCGTAAACGAAGTCCGAAGGCGATGTTTTCATATACCGACATGTTAGGATACAACGCATAATTCTGGAACACCATCGCAATATCCCGATCCTTCGGAGGCAGGTCGTTAACCAGCGTATCCCCGATATAGATCTCTCCCTCGGAGATATCCTCCAAGCCTGCGATCATGCGAAGCGTTGTCGATTTGCCGCAGCCGGACGGGCCGACGAAAACGAGAAACTCTCTGTCCTGAATTTCCAGATGGAAATCCTTTACGACCGGCGGCTTATCCTTCGCATACCGTTTATATAAGTGATTGATTAGAATCTTGGCCATTGCTATCGCCTCCGCGTACAATTTACACGATCTTACTATTATTGTAGCGTAAGGGATGTGAAGACGGTGTGAAGAATTTCCACAAAATCTACAACATGAGTGCTAAGGATATTTTGGAAAATGTTGTTCTATTACGCTTCCGCTCCTTCTAAATATGCTTCCGTTTGGTTTGTGTCAACTTAGCGAGACATTCTCTTGTAATCAAAAAAAGGCTATCTTATCATAATTTGGGAGTACTCGATTCCGGCCGGCCTAACGAGTCTCTCGTGCTGCACATTCCCTAATGAAAGGTGGAACAACCTGTGTCAAAGGCAAAAAGTGGTTTCCGATCCTGGCTTACTGGTATACTGTTAGTCTCCTTCCTGCTGCCTCCGCTTGGCATTTCCACGCCGACGGCGACCGCATCCGAGGAAGCGAGGGTGAACCTTGCGCTAAATAAAAAAGTAGCGCAAAGCTCAGACTGCTCATGCGGTCGAGCCGTCCAAGCCGTCGACGGGGATCCCGCGACCTTCTGGCAGCCGCTCAGTGCGGACCGCAGCGATGGAACCGTATGGCTCACCGTAGATTTGGGCAATATCCGGACCGTTGATCTGGCGGAGCTCGATTTCCGAACCGGTGCCGTAAGCAGCTATTCCATCCACACATCGACTGACCAGCAGACATGGCAGGAAGCCGCAACCAAGAAGGTAACCGGTTCAATCTCAGGTAAAATCGAAGCCATTCCTTTCCCAGCCGCCACGGCGAGGTACGTAAGAGTTACGGTTGCCTTATCGAATACGAATTTTCAATTGAACGAATTTGCACTATATGATACGAACGGCAAGCCGATTCCAACGGTATTGGAAAGCGTCTATGTAGCTGACGCAGCAGGGGGAGCTATGAACGAGTACGACACCATCCGACTTGCCAAAGGGGAGTCCTACCCGCTTCAACTGGGTGGAAAACTGAGCAATGGCCAAGGGACTGACTTAGCTGAAGCGCAAATCACGTGGGAAAGCTCACAGCCCGGCGTTGCGGGAGTGGATCCGTCCGGTCTTGTAAACGCTTCCTCTGAGGGGGTGGCAAAAATAGTAGGCAAAGCCACACTGGATACTGTAACCAAAGAATCAAGCGTGTGGGTGGATGTGTATGATCCGGCCATTCTCATGGTCGATGTGCAGCTGGAACATACGTTCATGACTCGGGAAATCGGCAAACCGGCTTTATTGCAAAAAGGGGATGCCTACCCTTCCGTCAAGCTGCTGCCTTATGTTGACGGCACCGTGACGGCCGCCCTTTGGTCGAGCGCGGATCAAGTTGTTCTCCACCAGCTTGCTCCAACGAGCCTGCAGCAAGGAGCCGAGAAAGCACTTGTCTTCCCGGGGCAGGTACAAACGGATGGGCCGTACGAAATTCGATTGACCTTCCATTTCAACGGTAAAGCTCCGGTCTATGATACCTTTTACTTTACCGTTCGGAACCCGGATGATATCGATCCTAATCAAAGTCAGATCGCCTTTACCGGGAAGAAAGGACGCATGGAGTACGTTTCCGATTATCGCGGCAATCGCATCATCGATTTCTCCAACGCCGGCTACATGGGTGGAGGCGTCAAGCTTCCGGATGTGCAGGCAAGGGTTGTCATAGAACCGGGGGAAGGCGATGATACCGCGCGGATTCAAGCTGCAATCGATCAGGTATCTCAAATGCCTCAATCGGCCGACGGCTTTCGCGGCGCCGTATTATTGAAGAAAGGCACCTACGAGATCGAAGGCAGCCTTAAGGTCAATGCGAGCGGTGTAGTACTTCGGGGCGAGGGGCAAGAGGAAGACGAAACGGTCCTCTATGCCACAGGTACGACGAAGCGGGATCTGCTCCAAATTCGCGGAGAAGCGCCTAAGCTCCTTATGGATACCAGCGTTAGGGTGACGGACTTATTCGTCCCGTCAGGGGCACGATCCTTCCACGTGGAGGACGCAAGCGGCCTTGCGGTTGGGGATACGGTGAAGGTACGCCGCTACGGCAATGCCCGCTGGATACATGAGATCGACATGGATACGATCGTCGAAAGAGAAGGCACGCAGCAGTGGTCTCCTTTCAACCTGGATTTCGACCGCGTCATTACAGCGATTGACGGTCAAGTCGTTACTATCGACGCGCCTCTTGCGAACTCGATCGAGCAGCGCTGGGGCGGCGGTGCGGTCATTAAATACGAGGATCCCGACCGAATTGAACAGATTGGAATCGAGAAGCTGCGCGTCGTTTCCGCATTCGATCCGAGCGTGACTCTTACGAACGGCGGAAAACCGTATTATGCCGACGAGAATCATGCCGTAAGCTTCGCCGTCTTCTCCAACGTCAAGAACGCTTGGATGCGAGAAGTCACCGGTCTCCACCTGAATCATGCGCTGGCTCATGTCAGCCGGGGCTCCAAGTGGGTTACCGTTCAAGACAATCAGTCGCTCGATATGGTCAGTCAAATTACAGGCGAACGCCGCTATCCTTACAAAATGAGCGGAGAGCTGACGCTGATGCAGCGCAATTATGCGGAAACCGCAAGACACGCCTTTGTCGTCGACAGCCGCGTACAAGGCCCGAACGTTTTCCTCGACAGCACATCAATCACCGAATACGCGACAAGCGAGCCGCATCATCGCTGGTCCGTCGGCGGGTTGTATGATCTTGTGAAATCGGACATTGCCGTTCAAGACAGGGGCAGGCTGGGAAGCGGCCACGGCTGGTCCGGAGCGAATTACGTCACATGGAATACAGAGGGCGATCTGGTGTCCCAGCAGCCTCCGACCGCGCAGAATTACGCTATCGGTCACATCGGTAACAAGCCGAAGCCGTATCTCCCCAGCGGGGAAGATCAAAGGCCTCGGGCAGACGCTCATTGGGAGCATTATGGCGTGCATGTATCCCCGACGAGTCTATATCGTCAGCAGTTAACGGACCGTCTAGGCAGTGCAGCTGTGCAAAATATAGAACGAAGCCCGGTTGGCGGCGGGGGGCTCGACACAGCGGAGCTTCCGTCCGACCGGTTGCCACTGCTCAAGGGGATAAAGGTAAACAACAAAGCATTACCTGCATTCGCACCCCATGTTTTTGATTACACGATCACTGTCCCTGCCGGGAGCACCCAAGTACCCGTAATCCGGCCGCACGATATGCGGGATGATGTAGAAGTAAGGGCTGCGTCTACACTCTTCGGCAAAACGGTTCTCATCGTTCGGGATAAAAAGAATGCCGAGAACTCAGTGCGGTACAACATCCGCTTCATAACACAATAATTTCGTCATGAATGGGAAAGAGCCGGTTCACTTCGCAAAGTGCCGGCTCTTTTGCCATACAGAAACCGAAAGACATTCACTTTCTCATCTGCAAAAAACAACCTGCCCTCTACATACAGGCAGGCTGCTCTTGGATTTACCATTCAGCTACGGTGCCGTCCGCATTGCGCCACAGCGGATTTTTCCAGTCGTGACCGATACGGGCCATCTCGCGGACCTTCTCCTCGTTTACTTCAATTCCCAGTCCCGGTCCTTGAGGAATTTGAACAAAGCCGTTGTTGTAACCGAACACCTTCGGATCGCTCAAGTAATCAAGAAGGTCACTTCCCTGATTGTAGTGAATCCCGAGGCTCTGCTCTTGTATAAACGCATTCGGCGAGCAGGCATCCACGTGCAGGCAGGCTGCCAATGCAATCGGACCGAGCGGACAGTGCGGAGCAAGCGCCACATCGTAAGCTTCCGCCATAGCTGCAATTTTGCGTGTCTCCATGATGCCGCCGGCATGGGATACATCCGGTTGTATAATATCCACAACCCCCTGCTGCAGCAGCTCCTTGAAGCCCCAGCGGGTGTACATCCGCTCACCTGTAGCGATCGGTGCCGAGGTATACTTAGCGATTTCCTTCAATGCCTCATTGTTCTCCGGGAGCACCGGCTCCTCTATAAACATTGGACGGAACGGCTCCAGCTCCTTAACCAGAATCTTGGCCATCGCCTTGTGAACCCGACCATGGAAGTCGATGCCGATACCAAAGGAAGGACCGCCTACCTCACGAACTGCAGCAATGCGCTGCAGGACGGCATCCACCTTATCGAAGGTGTCGATATAGTGAAGCTCCTCCGTACCGTTCATCTTCACCGCAGTGAAGCCCGCTTCGATCTGCTTTCGGGCCGCTTCCTTTACGTCGCTAGGACGGTCCCCGCCAATCCAGTTATAAACCCGAATGCTGTCGCGGCACGCGCCGCCCATCAGATCATACACCGGAGCATTGTAGTATTTTCCTTTAATATCCCACAGCGCTTGTTCAATTCCGGACATCGCACTGGTTAATACCGGACCCCCCCGGTAAAATCCTCCCCGATACATCACCTGCCACAGGTCTTCAATCCGCATCGGATCTTGTCCGATCAGATAAGAGCTAAGCTCCTCGACGGCCGCACGGACGGTATCCGCCCTTCCCTCGACAACAGGCTCGCCCCAACCGACAAGCCCATCGTCTGTCGTCATTTTCAAGAACAACCATCTAGGCGGTACTTTAAAAAGCTCAATGGATTTAATTTTCATATAAAATCCCTTCCTTTGCTTATGATGACGTTTTTCATTATACAACATAATTCATATCTTTACATATCTTTTTTATTTTTTCATCAGCTCATCCGCTTGACGCCTGAAATGGGCGGGTGTATGGCCGATCATTTTTTTGAACGTGCTGTGGAAGTGAGGCAAGCTGTCGATACCGCATGCAAGGGCGATCTCGGCAATGCTCTGCCGGGTGGTCTGCAGCAATTCGACCGCCTTCAATATTCGTTTGGTGTTTACGTATTCCGTGATCGTTAGCCCGGTACATCTCTTAAAGGTTCTGGACAGATGCGCCGGAGATACGCAATGGTTCGCCGCTAGCGCGGACAGGCTCAGATCGTCGCCCAAATGGTCGTCAATATGAGCCAGCACCTCCTTCATCCACTCGGGGCCCAAAGAGAACGAGGTGTCCTCCCTTTCACTTGAGCTTGCCCTGGTCAACAGCAATAAAATTTGGGAAAGGTGGAGAAGAATTGCGTGGCGGTAGCCCGGAGAGCACTGCTGCTGCTCCTTGTTGATCCCGTCAAGCTGCGTTTCCAACGTGCGGTTCTCACCGCTTGGCAAATGAAACTTGTAATTGTTATGCCTTTTAGCTTGCTCGAAACACTTCATTAACGAAAAGGAGTCCCCCGAATGCATCTGCGGCACGGTGACTGCGTTAAAAAACAAAGCCGTTGACGTCACCGGACAATCGGCATTGGGCAGTGCCCGATGAATGGTGTTCGCCGGAATCAGAAAACAGTCGCCCGCCTCCATGTCGTAAAAATATTGATCAATAAAAAATACGCCCGAGCCGGAATACACATACACAAGCTCGAACCAATCATGGATATGGTCGGGCAGCTCATTGTGGGGCAGCTTCGTATCCTTAAATACCATAGCCATTTGAAAGCCTTGATGGGTTGGTATCCGTTGATGAAGAGGATTCACCCTAGCCCTCCTCCTTTATATTATATTTACTATTGTTAAGATACGAATTTATAGAACCGATTTTCAACCAATATTTACCCGATTACATCAGAACGATCTATGTTATCATCTCAATCTTGACGAAAGTGAAGGATTGTTATATGCTCATAGAAATTTTACATGGATTGTTTGAAGATAGAAAGAGGTAACGATCTTTATGGCGGGCAGTGAAATCAGCGATAAAAAAGGAAGCAAGCTAAACATCCTGCAAACCTTGCGGAAGCACGGCAACGTATCAAGAATCGATCTGACCAGACTGACCGGCCTTAGCCGAGCGACTGTTTCTGTCTCGATTGCAGAGCTGATCGAGAGCAAGCTGGTCCGGGAAACGACCGACCGGATGGCAACCAAAGGCAGACCCGCCACGTATTTGGAGCTGGTGCCCTATGCGGGTACGATCATCGGAGCGGACTATGACAACTCGCGATGGACACTGTGCGCATTCGACTTAAGCGGAAATATTATCAAGAAAGCTTCCATTCCCGCCGCTTCATCGTCAGCCGAGGATGTGCTTCACTCCCTTCTTATTCAATTAAAACCGTTTATCGGCAGTCTGGAGCAGCCCCCTATTCCGATTCTTGGTCTCGGTGTACCTGGGTTGGTCGATTCCGATTACCAAACCATTCGGAGTGCGCCGGAGCTCGGATGGTATCATATCGATGTCGGCGGCATCCTCCGGAAGGAGCTCGGCTGGACCTCCGTGACGATAAATCGTCACCGCGCCCGCGGGTTAGCGGAATGCCGTTACGGCTCAGGACAAGACTACCATCATCAAATTTATTTGGGAGTAGGTTCCGGGATTGCGGCCGGGATTTACATTGACCGTCAGCTCATGTCCGGTTCCACCGGAGGTGCCGGCGAGCTTGGTCACACGACGATTTTGCCGGATGGCCCCCTATGTCACTGCGGCAATCACGGATGCCTGCAAGTGCTGTCCAGCGCGCCGACCATCGAACAGCAATTTCGCAAACGTATCCGGCAAGGCGAAGCAAGCGTCCTACTAAATAATGAGGACTCTGACTTGCAGATGGTGAGGGCCGAAGATATCGGCAAAGCGGCCGACCTGGGAGACGAGCTCTCCGGGGCTATCATCAAGCAAGCAGCTTCGTATCTTGGTATCGCCATGGCGAATCTTGTCAACCTTTTCAATCCGGAGGCTATTATTTTGGGCGGCCGTATGCCCCATGCAAGCAAGCTGTTCGTGGACACAGCCGCATCCGTCATGCGCCAGCGTGCCAGCAGCTCGCTTGGCGCCGTTACGGCCGTGAAAGTTAATGCGCTGCATGATATCGGCGGACCGCTCGGAGCAGCCAATTTCGCCTTCGATCAAAAAGCTCATATTTCCTTGTTCCAGTAAAAAATAGGGCTCCGGCGATTTGTATAGCATCGCGGAGCCCGTTACTATGATGACGGAATAAGTGCTTAATCTCGAGTGATTTTTACCATATTCATGCTTTGATCCCATTCTACCTTCGCATCGAGGTTCTCGGAAACGAAGCGTACGGGAACGAATGTCGAACCTTCCACCAAGATCGCCGCTTTCTCCAATGTACGGGACGAGCCGTTCACTGTAGCCTCGGTACTGTCTATCGTGAGCACAATCACCTTCCCGGTAAGCGGGTCCGTAATCGTCACTTGCTTGGCCGCGTCATTCCAGCTGACTTCAGCGTCCAGCTGTTCGCTGACAAAGCGGAGCGGCACCATCACTGTGCCTTGATCGTTGTAAGGCTTCGTAGAAGCAGCACTGAAGGATGAGTCGTCCATCAGCATATTGATTTCCTTTTTCGTGATTTTCAGATCGTTTTTCAGCAGCTGGTAAACGGTCGACTTCGGATCGAGGGACGCCAGAAGCTTGCTTGCGTTAACGTCACCCATCGACTGGCTGATATCCACAACGCCGTCCTTCGTATCTATCGTATGAAGTGTCACCGGTTGATTGATATTCCAGCGCTCCTCCGCCATGGTTACCTTGATCTGCTTCACGCCGCTTTTGTCTTCCTCCGGCATTGTCAGCAGCAGCTCCGTATTCGATTTACGGATCTGCTGTTTACCGTCCGCGTAGAGATCAACCTTCAGCACCTGCTTATCATTCAGCGCTTCACTTAGCTTCTTGCCGCTTTCGGATTCGCGGAATTGCTCGAACGAAGCATCGAAATCCTTCATTACCTTTTTGAGCTGCTCGCTGATCATTGTGTAGACGAACTCTACTGCAAGCGTTTTGTTTTTCAGGAACGGCAGCATCATTTCAACCTGCGAGCTGCCATCGCCTGTGAGCTCTTCCTCTTCCGCTTGCTTGGCTATTTCCTCGATCATCGGGGCATAGATGTCATAAAAGACGCCGATGATTTCTTTCAGAGCCTTCTCGTCGGACAGCAGATTCGTTACGAAGCCTTTGAACAAATCAATCAGCTCATGACCATAAATTTCAGCGTGAATATTGTTCAGCATCAAGCTTTCTCCCTGAATCGTCTGGGCCGCTTCCTGAACGGAAATCGTCTTCGGATTCGGGGCTGCGCCGAGAAGAGCGGCGACCAATTTCGGTGCGGATTCAACAGCCCTTAGCTGCATCTGCTCCATTTGCTCGATCATCACCTTCTGAAGCTTCTCTCCCGATTCTTTCATAGCGTCCATGTTGTTCTTGATCAGGATCGGCTTCTTGGCGCCTTCAATCCAGAGGAGGAATTCCTGCTGGCTTTTCATCGTCAATTGAAACGGAATGCTGCCCTTTTTATATTCAAAATTTCCCTTCACGGACACTTCCAAAGGTGATTTCGCCTTAACCTCCGTCATATTCAGCTTCATCGTGCCGAATAAATCCATGAACACCTGCTGATCCGCTGAAATGCTGTCTGAAGGATCCGGCGTTATCTCCAGCGCAATCAACTGCTTGCCCTCCATTGATTTGACCGAAGCATTATTTGCAATGATCTGGGCTACGTCTACTTTGCCTACCGGCTGACAGCCTGCGATAAGCAGCATTCCTGCCAGCGCACCGCCCATCACGGGGGTCCAACGTTTTTTTCTCATGATCCATTTCCACTCCCTATGTATGATTGAAGCAACAATATGGCTTCTTACGTCCTTGGACGCATTTGGTTTCCAAAGCTTATCTTTATACTTATACGCTGTTCGCTTTGCAAATCCTTTAATAGGGAAAGAAAATAAGCGAAATCGTCAGCAGGCGGTTGCGCGGCAAGGCAGATACGTAGGCAAAAAGGGGCATTCGCGGGCTGTAACAATGAACAAGCAGAGCCAAGAACACTACCCTTGAAGCTCCCCGCCCAGCCCGGCCTCTCTCGCCAACAAAATCGCTTGTGCGCGATCGGCGACCTGAAGCTTATTCAGGATGTTCGACACATGATTGCGCACGGTCTTCAGCGTCAAGCTCAGCTTCCTCGCGATCTCCGCATTGTCCGAACCGCGGGCGAGCCACTCCAGAACCTCCCGCTCCCGCTCTGTCAGCATCGGAAGCAGCGGATGCGCGGCGGCGGTTTTACCCATTATGCTGTCAAAGTAAAACATCATCTTTCGCGCGATGGAGGAGCTGAAAATCGCTTCCCCGCTGCTGACAACCGAGATCGCGCGGACGATCTCCTGCTTCCGGGCGCCTTTAAGCATGTAGCCGCGGGCCCCCGCCCGCATCGCCGAAAAAACCGAAGCATCATCATCGAACATCGTCAGAATCAGGATGCCGATATGCGGGCTGGTGCGGATGATGTCCCTCGTCGCCTCGATGCCGTTCTTCCCCGGCATGCTAATGTCCATAAGCACGATGTCCGGCTGCTGCTCTTCGGCTAGGCGGACCGCTTCTTCCCCGTCGGAAGCTTCGCCCGCAATTTCGAACTCCGCCACCGAGCTAAGCGAGGAGACGAGCCCTTCCCGAAACATCGGATGATCATCCGCCAATAAGATGCGTATCTTCTCCATAAACAGCCCCTCCCTCCCTTCTCTCCTCCCGCGGGAGGAGTACAACAATTTCCGTTCCTTCCCCGTCCTCCGATCGGATCGTACAGCTTCCCCCCAGCTCCTCCGCCCGTTCCTTCATCGAATGGACACCTACGCCTGCCCGATCCTTCAGCTCACTCCATCCTCGGCCGTTATCACGTATTTGCAGCCGCAAAGCCTGCGGCTCAGCTGCGATTCGGATCGTACAGACAGTGGCTCCAGCATGTCGAACCACGTTAGTTAACGCCTCCTGCACAATGCGATAGACAGCCACCTCAACTGCGGCTGAGAGCAGGAGCTCGCGCTCCGCTCCATCGAGCACGATCCGCAGGCTGCCGCTCTCATACTGCTGCGCCAGCTCCTGCAGTGCAAAAGCGAGGCCGAACTCGTCGAGGGCCGGAGGACGCAGCGCGTACACGAGCCGCCGAATGTCGGCGATCGAGGCCCGCAGCTGCTGTTGGGCCGCCTCGACGGATTGCTTCGCCCGCTCGGGCTGCGTCTCGTGCTGCTGCACCGCCTCGTCGAGCCGCAGCAGTACGCCGGCGAGACCGGAGCCGAGCCCGTCGTGCAGATCCCGTCGCAGGCGGCGTCGCTCCTCCTCGCGGGCGGTAACGAGCCGCTCCCGCGACCGGTGCAGCTCCCGCGTCAGGCGAACCGCCTGTACAGCAATGCTCACTTGGCCGACCAGGTCGCCCAGCACACGGCGCTTCCCCGGCGGCAGCGTTTCCTCGAACCGCTCTACGCCAAGCACCAGCTGTCCTGCAGCCTCGCCTTGCAGCTCGAGCGGAATCATCGTGCAGCCGTTTCCTGACGGATGTCCGTACGCGGCGAGCAGAACCGGCCCCTCGCCGGTGTGCAGCTCGATCGCTGCATACGGGAGCCTCAACGCCTGTGCTGTCTGGTTCACGACCGTTTGCAGCAAGGAGCTATGCGTGAAGGCTCCCTCCAGCCGCTGTGTCAGCTCCGACAAAATGCGGTAAGGGTCGTCTTTCTCCCCATAGACAAGATGATTCACTTCCTTTTGTATCCGCTCCCGCAGGGGATGGAACATCACAGCGACCAATCCGGTAGCCAGCAAAGCTACGATCATATGCACCTTGCCCTGTAGCAATACGCCTAAGGCGCCGACCAGCATAACGTATGCCAGCAGACTCAAGCTGCTGAGTACGATATAGACAAGCGTCCGGTTGAAAGCAACGGAGAGAGGTCTAAGACGCGTTTCGAGCACCGTAATCCCGATAGAAAAGGGCAGTACGAGAAGACCTATATATAGTAAGGTTATCGTAGTCATACTAAGCAGGCCATGGCTGACGAAGATCTCCAGCATACCGAATATGCCGGCTATCGAATAACCTCCGAAGCCGAGGAAGAACCAGACGATTTGACGGCGCTGCTCTGTCGTTGCCCCGTGCCGGTAACGGTAGCCCTGCGCCACAAAAACCAGACCGTGCATAACCAGCATATATGCATTTTTCATCAACGGTCCCCAGCTCACGGTATTCAACAGCGTCAACGAGGGAAACCATAAGGTGATCGCCATCACGATGAGCCAAACCACCGCAGGGACCACCGTCCACCGAGGGAAGAAGCGCCCGTTCGGAAACAAGAACAGAAAGAACAAATACATCGAGCCGAAGCCGTTCAAAAGCAGAAACAGGTTCATGAGGACCGGGGCATCTGCAAATAAGGAATCATCCGTGCTGAAGATCGTGCCTGTTACAACGAGCAGCATGGACGCAATCACCGAGTAATAATCCCGCCAGCCGTATCGATAAACGAGAAAACCGACCATCCATGAGGATAGGTTCTGGATGGCCAAAAGAACGACGATGAAACCGCCGTACAGTCCTGCCGGCAAACCGAGAGACGCAAGCTGTTCAAGCTGAATCGCGTTTAACTGAAGAAAGCTGCTGCATACGTTACCTTCACATGGCTCGGAATATACACTTACACCGAGGATATGGCTGTAGAACGAAACCATGATGGACATCCCCGCCGCAATCCACCATAGGATATGAATCAAAATGCGCACTGCCAATTCCTTTTCCCCCCAGGCTCGAGGACTATTTCTCCAAGTATAGCATGCTCCCGATCCCGATGGTTCAGGAATGTTGGCGCCTGAAGAAGTTCCCGGCCCCGTCGGGAATCCTGCCCTTGTATCCGGGACGGACGGGAAGCTACAATAACGTCCGTTGAGAATATCGCATATCGTCAAAAGGAGTGTGGAGCCCTTGATCTCAGTACCTAACGCGTATTTTCGTTTTAGCGGCTGGATGCTGCTGCTTTCCGGCCTGATCATTACCGTTGTCCAATTTATTCATCTCGAGGATGTGCCCGCCAGTGTGGCGGAATTGTCGTATTTCGTCCCAACGGCGGTGTGGACACATGTGGCGCTGTTCATTGCCGTCACCATGCTGCTGATGGGACTACCCGGACTCTACTTGCGCCAGTCGAAGGGACTGAGATGGTGGGGCTGGCTTAGTTTTGTTATGATATTTATCGTATTTATGTTCGATACAACCCATGCGGTACTGCAAATCTACCAATACCCTGTGCTGTTCGACAATATCACGACCGAGGAACAGTTAAAGGCAACCTCCGACCTCGTGATGAAAATCCAAATGAGCGAAGGCTGGCCGGGCTACTACATGATGAAATTGCTGTTCCCCGTCATGCTTATAGCACTTCCGCTTATGGGAATTGCCATGCTTCGGGCCCGCATTCTCTCCAAATGGCCTGCGATCGTTCATATACTGCTCTTCGCACTGCTGATTGTTCCTACCGAGTCCATGATGAAATTCGTCTTCCCGTTATCCTTTCTGATCTACACATGGTACGGCTGGATTCTTGCCTTTGAGAGTGGAGCGGCCGCTAAACCGGCGGCCCAAGAAGCCGTCACTACCGCAGTATAAAGCATCCGGAAGAAGCCCTTCTACCTAAGAGGCAGTAAGGGCTTCTTTACTCAACCCGGGGCTAGGGCTACGTCCCCAGCTCATCCGGCCGATGCCAGTCTATCTCTCCTCTGGGCCTGCGGCATATCCGTCCAATGACATCATCTGCTGCACGATCAGCTTGCCTTCATAAACTCATTTAGCTTATCAAGATCATTTTATTAAATAGCTTCATCGACTTCACCGGATTTCTTCTCGATTGCGTTTTGTTTATAATGATCGATAGGAGATGAGAGATCAGGAAGCCGGAAGGAGAGAAAGCATTTTGACACTTCAGCAATTGCGGTACGTGATCGAGGTGGCCAAGCAAGGCTCTATCAATGAGGCCGCCAAACGGTTATTTATTGCTCAGCCCAGCCTCTCCAATGCGATTCGAGATCTGGAGGAAGAACTTCAAATCGTTATTTTTGAAAGATCGAACAAGGGAATTCGGCTTTCTCAGGAGGGGGTTGAATTTCTGAGCTATGCCCGCCAGGTGATAGAGCAGGCGGAATTGCTTGAAGCACGCTATCTGGGCACCCAGCCTTCAAGGCAGCATTTCTCCGTTTCGACGCAGCACTATGCCTTTGCCGTGAACGCTTTCGTCCGGCTGGTGCAACAGTATGGGCAGGAGGAATATGAGCTTGCCTTACGGGAAACCAAGACCTACGAGATTATCGAGGATGTTAAGAGCATGCGGAGCGAAATCGGCATCCTGTACTTGAATGAGTTTAACCGAAAGGTCATCCACAAGCTGCTAAAAGAAGCCCGGTTACAGTTTACCGGACTGTTTACAGCCAAGCCCCATATTTTTATCAGCAGCAAAAATCCGCTGGCCAAGCAGCCCATCGTAACGATCGAGCAGCTTCAGCCATACCCTTATTTGTCCTTTGATCAAGGGGAGTATAACTCCTTTCACTTCGCCGAAGAAATACTGAGCACCATGACCCGGCCGAAGAGCATTCGTGTAAATGATCGCGCTACCCTCTTCAATCTTTTGATCGGTTTAAACGGATATACGATTTCGACTGGCGTATTAAGCGCAGATTTGAACGGCAACGAAATTGTCCCTGTGCCCCTAGACCTGGAAGAATCCATTAACGTCGGCTGGATTTCGCATCAAGACCTTTCTCTTTCCAAGCTCGGACTAGCCTATGTGCAGGCACTTCAGCATTTTGTGTCTTAACGGGCTTGCCTGTCGCCGTCGTTATAGTCCAAAGCTATAACCAAGTATAGGGAATGGGAGTTACAGCATAACTGGAAAAACGTGTTATCTTTCTTGTAAACAATTCTTCACAAACCCAAAAATTTAGAGCAAAGGGTGTTTACAAGATGGTACAAAGCAGTGTATTAGGTTACCCCCGCATCGGTACGGACCGGGAATGGAAAAAAGCGCTAGAAGCGTTCTGGTCAGGCAAGCTGGAGGAATCTGAGCTTCACCTTCAGCTTCGGAAGCTTCGTTTAGCCCATCTTCAGAAGCAGCAGGACAAAGGAATTACTTATATTCCCGTCAATGATTTCAGCTACTACGACCACGTGCTCGATACAGCGGCTATGTTCGGTTTGGTTCCGAAACGGTTCCCTTATGGGGGCGGCGTTGTTCCTCTTTCCGTTTATTACGGCATGGCTCGCGGGACCAAGGAAGCCGCCGCTTGCGAAATGACGAAGTGGTTCAACACCAACTACCACTACATCGTCCCTGAGCTTGGCGGAATCACTCCCGTGCTCACCGAGAATAAGCCGCTTCAAGCGTATCGGGAAGCCAAGGAGCAATTGGGCATAGACGGCAAGCCGGTCATTCTCGGACCGTTAACCTTCCTGAAGCTGTCCAAGGGCTACGTCCCAGCTGAGCTGGACGCTTGGCTCGCCAAGCTGCTTCCGCTCTATGTCCAGGTGCTGCAGGAGCTTTCTCGGGAAGGCGTCAGCTGGGTACAGCTCGACGAGCCGATTCTGGTAACGAACCCCGATGAGGCCGACCTACGGCGGCTTAAGACCGTCTATGAGTCATTTGCCTCCTCTGTTCCGGGCCTGCGCATCATGCTGCAAACTTACTTCGAGGCTGCCGACGCTTACCGCGAGCTCATCAGCCTGCCTGTTGCCGGGATAGGGCTTGACTTTGTCCACGGCCTCGCGGGCAACGTATCTTCCCTGCGGACCTTCGGCTTTCCGGCCGATAAGGTGCTGGGAGCCGGGGTTATTGACGGCAGAGGCATATGGAAAGCGGAACTGCAAGAGAAGCTGGCTCTGCTTAACGAAATCGGCGCCTATGTTTCTCCGGAACGGCTCATCATCCAAAGCTCCTGCAGTCTGCTGCATGTACCTGTCACGGTGAAGCAAGAAACCAAGCTGGCGCCCGAATTGCTGGAAGCTCTCTCCTTTGCAGAGGAGAAGCTGGAGGAGATTGTGCTGCTGGCGAAGGCCGTTTCAAGCGGGACGGAAGCCGTAGCCGCCGAACTCGACCGGCACGACCGCGCTGTGCAAACGCTGAAGCGGTCTCCCGAACGCAGCCGAACGGAGATGAAGCAAGCGATCTCGGAGATCAGCCTTGGTCCCTTAGACCGTAACCGTCCCTTTGCTGCAAGACATGCCGCTCAGCAGCGTAAATGGCGGCTTCCGCTGCTTCCGACGACGACGATCGGCAGCTTCCCTCAGTCAGCTGAGGTGCGAAAAGCCCGTCAGCTATGGCGTAAGGGAGATTGGACCGAGAAGCAATATAAAGATTATATCCGGGAGCAGATCGCAAACTGGATTCGGCTGCAGGAAGACATTGGGCTTGACGTGCTGGTACACGGAGAATTCGAGAGGACTGACATGGTTGAATTTTTCGGAGAAAAGCTGGCCGGTTTTGCCTTTACTCAGAACGGTTGGGTGCAATCGTACGGCTCGAGGTGTGTAAAGCCTCCGATCATTTATGGGGACGTTGCCTTTACGGAACCCATGACCGTTGCTGAAACCACATTCGCCCAATCATTGACGGCACGCCCCGTAAAGGGGATGCTCACCGGGCCGATCACCGTGATGAACTGGTCCTTCGTTCGTGACGATCTCCCTCGGGAGGAGATTGCCTACCAGCTGGCTTATGCCCTGCGGCAAGAGGTGGAGGCGCTGGAGAACGCGGGCATCGGCATGATTCAAGTGGATGAGCCGGCCCTGCGGGAGGGGCTTCCGCTGAAGCGGGAAGAACAGGACGCTTATCTGGCTTGGGCTGTCAGAGCCTTTCGTATGACTACCTGTTCGGTACGGGACACTACGCAAATTCACACACATATGTGCTATTGCGAATTCCATGATATGATTCCGTCCATTGAAGCTATGGATGCAGACGTTATCTCCATTGAAACCTCGCGCAGTCACGGAGAGCTTATTCACAGCTTTGAGAGCCATACGTACAAGCTGGGTATCGGGCTTGGAGTGTACGACATTCACAGCCCTCGTGTCCCCTCGGTCAAGGAAATGACCGGCATGATCGACCGTGCCTTGCGTGTGCTGGATCCTCAGCTGTTCTGGATCAATCCGGACTGCGGGCTGAAGACACGAGGCTTGGAGGAAACGTTAGCCTCCTTGCGAAATATGGTGGATGCAACTCGACATGCCCGTGCCAAGCACCAAGTCGTCATCTGATTTGACCTCTCTTTTCAATATAATATGCCTGCCTTGGACCTGGAGGACAATCTCCAGGTCCTTTCAGCTTTTTCAGCAAGCATCGAAATGAATTATAGCTCCGAAGCACAATTGTCCATGGATTCTGAGGATATATTTCATTTTTTTCCAGACATTACTATGATAATGTCTATAGAGGCAAAACGAATCGCTATCGGAAGCAGGTGTTTACTATGAAAAGCACCCTAGAAATGACTCCAGGACCTATCCAAAGACCAAAGAGCAATACGTCCATGCTTCGCAGATATCTCCAGTTCCTGTGGCCTTACCGGATGCGGATTGTGCTAATTCTAGCACTTGGCATCGCCCAATTCGCAAATCCCCTTATCGCGCCGTGGATGACGAAAATTCTCATCGACGATGTACTCCCCGGCAAGGAGGGCTTCTGGACGCTGGGCAAGGTGGTGCTGGCATTGGCCGGTTTGTACTTGTGCGGGATCTGGACCGGCTTCTGGCGCAATACCGCAACCTTTCGTCTCGGGAACCGCATGGTATTCGATATTCGTAAGCAGCTCTACGCCCAGATGCAGCTTCTTTCTCAGCGCTTCTATGACAACAGGCAGGTAGGCAGCATCGTCTCGCGGATTACAAGCGATGTGAACGGCGCCCAGCAGATGGTTAACGGCGGCGTAATCAATCTGATCATCGATCTGTTCCTGATCCTGTTCGCCGGATTCATGTTATTCTCTCTTCATTGGCAGCTCGCCCTGCTGGCACTCTGGATTCTTCCCTTGTATTATTTGACCTTCACGAACCTGAACGTTCGCATTCGGCTATCCTGGCGCTCCGTCCATCGGCAGATGGAACGGATTAACGGTGTACTTGTCGAGCGAATCAGCGGAATGAAGGTTGTGCAAGCGTTTGCACAGGAGCGGAAGGAAATGAATCGCTTCGAGAAGCAAGCCGTACACCATATCGGCTTGGCCAACAAGGCGAATTTGCTATCGCAATCGCTTGGTCGAATCAGCAACATTTTCACACATTCGGGAACCTTAATCACTTGGTTCGTAGGCGGGCTGTTCGTGCTCCAGGGACAGTTAAGCATCGGCGCTTTGGTTGCGTTTCAGGCCTACCTGGGACAAATGTACGGACCGATTCAGCGCTTCGCCGAGGCGAACGCTACGATTCAGAACTCGATGACACATGTGGAGCGAATCTTCGAAGTGCTCGATATGACGCCGGAAGTGGTATCGAAGGAGAACGCCGTCAAGCTCCCCCACTGCGTCGGGAAGATCGAGTTCCATAACGTTTCCTTCACCTATGTCAGCGAATTTCCCGAGAAGCCTAAAGAGGCGGATCCGAATCTGGATCCCGATCTGGTCCAGCCGCTTAAGCCGGAGAAGAGCTTCTACTGGCTTCCGCCTCGGATGAAGCCGCCCCTTCCGCCTATGCGGCAGGAGCTGCGGCCCGCACTGAAGGACATCCATTTTACAGCGATGCCTGGAGAAGTCATTGCCCTTGTCGGTCCGAGCGGGGCAGGCAAGTCGACGCTGGTCAACTTGATTCCTCGCTTCTACGATCCAGATAAAGGAGCGGTTAAGCTCGACGGGATCGATCTTCGGGAATACGATCTATATGACCTTCGCAGGCAGATTGCCGTTGTGCTCCAGGAGAACGTCTTATTCTCCGGCACGATCTACGAGAATATTATGTACGGCGATCCCGAGGCGACCCGGGAGCAGGTCCTGGCGGCCGCCGCGGCTGCGAATGCACACGAGTTCATTACGGATATGGAGCAAGGCTATGACACGATCATCGGGGAACGAGGCGTCCGTCTGTCCGGAGGCCAGAAGCAGCGCATTGCCATTGCCCGCGCCCTGCTCAAGGAGCCTCGCATCCTCATTTTGGATGAAGCGACCTCCGCATTGGATTCGGAATCGGAATCGCTCGTCACTGAGGCGCTGGAGCGGCTGATGAAGGGGCGTACGACTTTCATTATCGCTCACCGCTTATCTACCGTCGTACGCGCTGACCGGATTCTGGTCATTGATCACGGGAAGGTAGTGGAGATGGGCAGCCACCGGGAGCTGCTCAAGCAAGGAGGCCTGTACCGGGAGCTGTATGAGAAGCAGCTGAAGGCCATGAATCCTTGGGAGCTGCAGGCCCCCATGCAGCAGCGATGATCCAGAAAATGATGCCCCGCAGTTCGTTGCTGTGGGGCATCATTTTTTGGGGTTACAAAATTATGTGGTTAACCGGGTTTCAGATCTCCCGTATGATTCAGGTGCTTTTAGGTGAAATTATGTCTGGCTCCCAACAGCCGACAAGCACAGAATGGGATGGAGTGAAACAGATTGAAGATCATTGGGCTTTGGCTGGGGCTCGCCGCATGCTTGATGTTTCCGGGCTTCGCCCATGCCGATACCCCTGAGCAGGATGCGCTCCAAACGGTGATTGAACAGATATATCAACAGCGGGCCGAGGCACTTCTGTTAGATGCTCCGGAACGGATTCAATCCCAATACATGAAAAATGAAAAAATAAGCCAGTATGCGTACAAGCATGAGGTCAAACGGAGTGAATATATTCATGCTTGGGCGGAAAAAAGAGAGGTCCAGTTTGTAGAAATCAAAAGTGATATCCACATTCAGCGGATGAAGGTCGGCAAAAATTCGGCAAAGGTATCCTTATCGCAATCTATGAAGCTTACCTATGCTTATCCCCAACATGTAGGATCGGAACATAGCTTCGGCATCGGTACGAGACATACGTTAGCTCTCGAGAAAGTCGACGGTCAGTGGCGTATCCGCAAGGAATGGTACCTGGATCCTCTGGAAGAAGACCCTAAGCAAATTCCTTTGTGGGTGAAGCTGAAAGAGCAGCTGACCATCGAGGCCGGAGAATCCGAAACCAAACCATCCGAGAAGAAGCATGTCAGATACGACCGGGCCAAAGCGGTGCAATATGCCGATAAATACGCAGGCTTGGCATGGGGAGCAGGAAACAACCACAAGTATAACGGCAAATACAACGATTATACCGGACAGGGCGGAGATTGCACCAACTTCTCCTCACAGGTTTTAGGCGATCCTAAGGAGGGCGGAGGGCTTGGCATGACGGGTTACTGGAGATACCGTCCGGGCTATGGTGGAAGTGAGGCTTGGGTTCGAACCGATTCCCTGAAAAACTTCCTTATCGGCCGAGGTTATGCTCGGGTTGTCGCCCGAGGAACGTACGGACAGGTTTCCAAAACGTCTGCCAAATTCCCTCAAGGAGCTTTTGCCCAGATGAAGCCCGGGGATTTAATTGCCTATGAAATCCATGGAGATATCGATCATTTCTCCGTCCTTACCGGATTTGATCCGCAGGGCTACCCTCTAGTGAACTCACATACCGCAGACCGTTACCGTGTTCCGTGGGATCTCGGTTGGGATAAATCAACGGTATTTTGGCTGATCCATGTGAGAGATTAGAATTGTTGGACATACCTCATTCGGGTTCCGCGTATGCTTACTATATATGGTAATTGCGGAAATGATCTCACTTGCTAAATATGAACCTAGGGAGATTACGCCGAATGAGGTTGTCCACTTCAGCTATCCAATTTGTTACAAGATCGCTTATTATGCTGTGCGTCAAAATACTTGGAGGAATCGTCCGCATACCGATATTTCAGATGCTCGGATCTGAAGGCGTCGGGCTATACCAAATGGTTTATTCTACATATGGGCTTCTCTTTACTATAGCAACGGGCGGATATCCAACAGTCTTGACTCTTCGTACGGCAGGCGATTTTCAAAGAGGCCTTCGATACTTTTGGCTGTCTCTGTTATATCTTGTGCCCTTCCTTGTCATACTATGCTTTCTGATTCATCTAGGAGCAGGCCGGCTTGCTTTATTATTTGATGAACCTCAAATGAGCAGAGCATTTCTTTATTTGTCTCCCGTTCTAGCCATCGTCCCGTTGGTTAATCTGATTCGCGGTTTATTTCAAGGCTTGGAGATGTACGGTGTTGTCGCAGTTTCCGAATTGATCGAGCAAGCGGTTCGGGTCACTGTTATGCTGCTTTTAGTCATAGCGTGGATAAAGGAAAGCCTCCATCAAGCTGTAGGCGGAGCCTTGGTTGGTGCGTGGAGCGGCGCTGTCGCTGCACTTCTTTTTTTATCCATTCTCCTGCTTCGTGAACTAAAAGCCTCTGGTCTCAGCTCCATTGGGGGATGGCATAGCTTTGGCGTGAGCAGCGCTTTCCAATTCGCGAACGAATCCTTAATCATTATGGGGACTCGAATCATCATACCGTTATCCGAGTTTTTGGATGCGCTTATCATTCCGCACCGTCTTCAAGCTTCCGGATTGTCCGTCTCCCAGGCAACTGCCGTTTACGGACAATTTACGGGCATGGCTGCAAGTGTAGTGTACTTGCCGAGTCTAGTAACCGCCTCCTTATCGCATATTTCCGCATCAAAGCTATCTTGGGCTTGGCTTAACAAGAAGAAAGAAAGGTTCCTTCTTCGGGTAGAACGAATGCTTACCCTGGGTTGGTTTTGGGGGCTGGGGTCAGCCTTCTTTATTTGGTATTACCATCATGAGCTGGCCATGATTTTATTTCATAATGCCTCAGCCGGGATCGCGATTGCCTTCCTGAGCATCATGCCCTTGCTTGTGGGGCTCCGGGAGCTGACGACAACGATCCTCTGGGTGATGGGTAAAAGCGCGCATACCATTTACGGATTGGTTGCGGGGCTATTGTGTGCCGTAACGGCCGGTTATACGCTGATTGCCATTCCCGAGCTACGATATATTGGTACGGCTTTGGAGCTAATGGTGCTGGAGGCCGTCTCGCTCGGCTGGAACAGCTTCATTCTATGCAAACATCGTGTTGTATTCTTGCCCTACGCAGCTTTGTTCGCCAAATCGCTTCTGCTGCTATTTGTCTTGTATATCTGCTTCTATTGGTTGGATTCTTTTATCCCGTTTACTTCGTTATCGCCTGAGTTAAACAGCTCTGCCAGAATGCTGCTTTCCTTCCTATTGCTTGGCTTGCTTGTCCTTCTTGCAACGGTGAAAAAACACTAGCGGTTATGCAGGGCTTCACTGCTTTTTCGGTGAGATAACAATTCCGAAACGGTAATAAATCGGTAGTCTCTCTTCTGCAGCTCCGGCAATATTACCTTCAAGGCATCAATTGTTTGTGTAGGTCCCTCGATATAATCGTGAAAAAGCACAATACTGCCGTTGTCCGCATTCTTCAGCACGCGATCGACGATTTTATTTACACCCGGGGTGTCCCAATCCTTCGTATCCAGCGGCCATGACCAGAGCACCATTTTGTACCCTTCCTGATTCACCATCGTAACGAGGTTATCGTTGTAAATCCCGCCGGGCGGGCGGAACAAGGTGGATCGTTTGCCTGTGATAGCGACGATCAGCTGTTCCGTGTCGTTGATCTCTTTTCTCATATCGGTTCGTATACCCATGTATGCATGGCTATACGTGTGGTTCGCGATTTCATGCCCTTCGTCCACTTCACGCCGAAGCAGCTCCGGTGCCGCCTTTATTTTATTCCCCACAACAAAAAAAGTTGCCTTGGCTTCATACTGCTTCAAAAGGTCAAGAATTTGTACCGTATGCTGCGGATGCGGTCCATCGTCAAATGTTAAGGCCACGACCTTCTCTTCGGTGGGTATCTCCCAGACGACTTGACCGGTTTTTTCGTAATAATACCGATCTTTCTTAGGTCCGGCTGCACCGGCAGTCGTAATAAAAATAATAGATAACGACAAAAATAGCACGAAGGTTCTCATCCCATACTCCTTTAGAATCCGAATTTTTCTATGGAATAGAATTACCCAAAACATGAAAAAAACACAGCTTTTGACTGTGCTCCGCGAAATACTCATTCCTTATCGACAGGCATCGTAATTTTCTCTTTATAAAAATCAAAAAACAGCTGTTTTTTCGTTCCCCTTACGGCATAGAAAACGTCCGATACTTGTTTCCCCTGCTGCTCCAGTTCACGCTCGAGCCATTCCCGTGAAATGCCGCTGCTCTCCATATTTTTCTCGATCAGCTGGCCGTCCATGATTAACTCGACCGGAAAGGCTTGCGCCCCCGTTAAAAGCTGAAGATCCTTCTTGGTCACGAACTGGTGTTCTTCCTTCTTGAGAACAGACAGCTTCCCGTTGTCCTCCAGAATGGCAAACTCTACCTCATCCATATTGAACACATTTTTCTCCCGCAGGCCCTGATTCAGAGAGTCCAACGTATATCGGGCTTTCCGCATATTATTCTCCAGGACTTTGCCATCCTGAATCAGCACGGTCGGAGACCCGGAGATCCATCCCCGCAGACCCCGGCTTTTCAAGGCAATCAGTGAAAAAATAAAGGAAGCCAGTGTAAACACCGAAAGGGACAGGAGCAAGTAAGCCCAAGGAATCTTGTTATTAAAAGCCAAATTGGCCGATATAGCCCCTAAGGTTATTCCGGCAACGAAGTCATGGAAGGTCATGTTGGAAATGGTTTGCTTTCCAAGGATCCTGGCGATCAGCAGCAAGAGGATCAGAGAAGTTACCGTTCTTAGTAGAATATCGAGGTAGTCATTCATAGCTCGTCTCCGCCTTGGGTTGGAAGTGTATGCTTAATTCCCATTATGAGTCAGATCTATAGAACTTAATCACCCATGCACCATTCTGGGCTGATGCACATAGATTGCCTTGTATTGAATGACAGAAACTGGAGGATCATTCCATGTATTATGTAAATTCTTATTGGAACAGAGCTGCCTTCGTTCCTATCTGGTCCATCACCACGCAAGAGGCGCTAGAAATGATAAAGGCCTCCGTACAGGGAGAGCGCAACGACGAACTGTTTTACGATCAGTTGATCAAGCTTGCACCGAACCGGGAACAAGCCGACACGATAGCTTCCATAAGAAACGATGAGCGGGGCCATAACCAAATGTTTCGGCAAATGTATAGGGAATTAACCGGACGTGAGGTCACCGGCGTAAGCAATGAGGCTCCGGAGCAGGTTACCTCCTACATCGCCGGTTTGCAGAAGGCACAGCAGGGCGAGCTGGAAGCTGTCGAACGGTATCGTAAAATATGGTTCGGGCTTCCCCATGGAATCTACAAGGATACGGTTTTCGGTATTATTTTAGATGAACTGAAGCATTCGGATAAATATAACAATTTGCTGATACGGAACTTGACTTCTCACAAGTAAAGGCACCACAATAAAGAAACAGGCAGCTGCTCTTGGGTGAGCAGACTGCCTGTTTAGCTTAATGCACCAGTGTAAATAAACCGTTAATATGGGATAAATAGCGAATATTGCTGGCTTCTTTCATAGCGGATGCCGGGAAGCCCTTCAGCTTGGTCTTCGAAGCGCCGATGGTGGCGATGCCGTCCTTGCGTCCCAGGCTGGCGAGGGTTCCCGAGTTCACAGGCTCGAACTTTTGCATGGACGCTTGGCGTACGTATGCAAACATATTGTAGCCTACGAGCTCTCCCATCTGCCAAGCCAGCTGAGCGGTCGGCGGATAAGGTCTGCCCTCTTCGGCCATCATCACAACCGCGCTATCTCCAGCCAAGAAGATGTTGGCATGCGAGGTCGATTGCAGGAACTCATTGACCGTAGCCCTGCCGCGGTTTGTTTCGATGCCGGAAGCCGCAACAATCGGGTTGCCCTGAACGCCGCCTGACCAAACCAAAGTGCCGGTTTCCAGCGTATTGCCGTCCTTGAGGTATACGGTGCTGCCCTTCACTTCCGTTATCGGCACACCCGTAAGGAACGTCACTCCACGCTTCTCCAGGCTTGTTCTTGCGCGGTCAACGAGATCTGCAGGGAAGCCTGCCAGAATGGAAGGACCGGCTTCTACACAGTATAGTGAGATTTCGCTGTAGTCGATGCCCAGCTTGCGGCACATCGCCGGCAGCTCGTCAGCAAGCTCGCCTACCATCTCAACACCGGTCAGTCCGCCGCCGCCGATAACGAAAGTCGCATCCGATTGGTTATGCGTTTGGGCATAGGCTTGCAGCTTTGCCTCGATATGCGCTCGAATCCGGTTCGCGTCACGCACGGATTTAAGAGTAAAGCTGTTTTCCTCCAGGCCCGGAATGCCGAAAAAGGCCGTTTCGCTGCCGAGAGCGACAACCAGCATATCATATTCCAGGGTTCGGCCGTCCTGCAGCAGCACCTTGTTCTGATCCGGTGTGAAGCTCTCCACGTTCTGTACGATAAGGTTCACCGACTTGCCATGAAGCAGCTTCTCCAGAGGCAAAGCAATGGCCTGCTCCGAAATGTTCCCGGCCGCCAAACGATGCAGCTCGGTTACGATCTGGTGGGATGGGATCCGGTTGACAAGGGTGATCGATGCTTCTTCCGGTGTGAAATATTTTCTAGCGGTGATTGCACTAAGCAATCCGCCGTAGCCGCCGCCGAGAATTACGATTTTTTGAGTCATTGAAAAAACCTCCGTCTTATCTCTATTAGTCCGCAGCTTATCGCGCGCTCTCCCGTTCGTTGGCAACCGCTAGATATGCGCGCAGGAACCGAAACAGCTTCTGTGCCTGGGGATCATTCATCATTTTGAGCAGTCCGAACAATCCGATCGAATCCGTTTCATTTTGTGCCCTATCGCTTGCTTCCATAACGGCCGAGGCAATTCCTTTCGCTTTGTCCGCAACGGGCAGGACGATCTCCTCGAAGCCGCCCTTAATGTCCGCAACGAACACCGGGTCCGTTGCCAGCGTGCTTGCCGTTTCATAGACTTGGGCCAGCTTATCTGCTGCTGCAGTCAGTCTAGGAAGATTATCGATGAGGACAAGCAAGGATTGTTGAACCTCCGGCTTGGCCAGTTGAGTCAGCAAACGGGTCAGCCCTTGAGCATCAACCGCCTCAGTGCTGCCAGTTGGTGCTTGGTTCTGTGTTTCTACAGCTTGCATAAGAACACACTCCTATTTCCTATTTGAGTAATAAACGATCCGTATCATGTGATTTAATTCACAATTACTTTATACATAATACGACAGGATACGCCAATCGTCAATAAGAAAGTAGTTCTTTTCACATTTCTTCCTGGGAAAAAACGATTCCATTAGGGAAGGACTTTACGAATCCTGTGTTACATAAACTACTGTAGGAAGAAAAAGACGTCAAGATATGGAGGGGAACCTATGTCTTTCTTTGACAAAATGAAGCAGGGCGCTTCGGAGGCAGCGAAAAAAGCGCAGCAGACCGTGGAAATTACACGGATCAAGGCCTCCATTTTCGCCAAACAAAAGGAGATCGAGCGTCAGTACCAGCTCATTGGGCAGCAGGTCTATCAAGCTTATTCCTCAGGAAGCCTTTCTCTAGCGGAAACGGCTATCGCCTCCGGCGCTGAAGCCATCAAGCTCATTGAGCAGGAAATCAAGCTTCTGGAACACAAAATTGTCGAGGTAAAGAAAGAAAAAGAATGCGTATGCGGCAAGGTCGTGCTGGCCGATACGAAGTATTGTCCCGGCTGCGGTTATAAATTCCCGAATGAGCCGGTCATCATTGATTTGGAGAATCCTTCCCGCGAGCCGTGACTCTCCTTACGACAGGCTATCTCTTGAGGACGATCTCAAGCTGATAGCCTTATTTATGTGCATTCAGCAACAATAAGGAGCGGAGCTTCGTCAGTATTCAGTAGGTAACGAGATGGGTAAAGGAGGGTTCCGGGTGCGAAAATATAAGCTTTCTCTCCTGCTCGTTCTCCTGCTGGCCGTGTGGTCGGGAAGCATCGGTTACTACGAATCGCAGAAGCTGAAGAATCCGATATTCCTGGAGCATTACTATGAGCTGGACGCCTCCTTGTTTGCTCACACAAGCATCTATTATATAGCCAATACGGATATGAAGAAAAAGCCGTACCAATACGAGCTGCCTAACGGAGCTTGGCTGCGTGTTCACCATTCGCTGCCACGGTCGGAATTCGGGAGGCTTCAGGTAATGGAGCAAATTCTTAGTCCCGCTACCTTCGATATGCAGAAAATAACGGAGCCGTACGCCTTTGACCGGATGCGTGTGTATTACACCGACGGGACGGAAGAAGTCGTTTCCATCGGAAGTATAACGATCTTTCCGAATCGCAGCGTAACGGGAGAAAGCCGCATGGAGCAAGCCCATTCGGCGGGCTCATCGGACGGCTCCGGGAGTACCGGATATCGAGTGAAGCAAGCGATAACGCTCCATTCGCTGAAGCTTAGCTTCGAGCGTCAGCTGCAAGGTGTTTTTACTGCGGAGCTGAACGGAAAGGATGCCCTGGATCGTAACGGCTACCCGATGACTCTCCAGCCTGGGGACTACATTGGAATGGAGTATCGTTTCCAGCTACCCCCTATGGATGAACGGCGGCACCATGCTTATCGATTGCGATTGACGCTGCTGGATGCGGAGGGACGGGAGGCGGCATCGCACGGAATCATCGGACAATGGCCTCAGTTCGATAACCGGGAGCTGCTCAGCTACGTTCGCCAGCGAAACGGGGGTCAAGACTAATGCATAGAGCCTTTAACCGATTTGCCTGGGCAATGGTATGGATCCTCATCGATGTCAGAATTTTATTCTTCGATTTGCTGCCCGATCTGGTTGGCTATGTACTTCTATGGAACGCCATCCATCGGGCAAGCCGGGTTCGCAAGGAATATTCCCATGCCCTGCCCTATGCAATTGCCCTAACCTTCCTCTCTGCCGCAGACCTGTTGCCCCTGCTGCCAAGCTCGGGAAGAGATGGGATTATCAGCATTCCTTTATTAACCTACGGAAGTTTGGTACAGTTTCTCATGCTGGCCATGGTAAGCAGGTTTCTCGATGCCGCAAGGAACCATGCAGCGGAGCACGGCGCAGTTGCCTTGGCTCATACTCTGCGTAAACGAGCGAGGTTGTATTTTCTGCTTAGTTCCGTATCTATGCTGCTTGTGCCATTTCTCATTCATCTCCCAGGATATGATTCCCAGTATTTATCCATTCTTATCATTATGCTTGGCAGCATCTCGTTTCTCCTGCTCTTCTTCACGGGACGCCGCGCAGCGAAAGAGTTACTTTAGTACCAATTTTACCATTTACTGTGTTTTTTTAAATAATCTTCATGTAATATAGGGCATACTATTCTCGGAAACGTGATGATCCCTTGCTTCTGCTTGGGCAATATTTCAGAAAAGAAGCGATTGAGACATGGAGATTATTTTTTTTATCGGCTATTTGGGGTGGATTGCAGCGGCGTGGAAATGGGGAGACTGGAAGAATATTAACGATTACATGTCCAGCACCTACTTTTTCATATGCGGCAGCCTGCTCTACTTTTATTTAACAGGGGCTGATATCCTATGGCGATTTGAATCGCCATACTTTCAGTGGAAGCATTCCTTGTTCGAGCTGCTGCTCACCTTTGTAGTATTTCCCTGTGTAACCATTTTGTTTCTGTCTCACTATCCTAACGGACTGCTGAAGCAATTATTATATAATCTAGGATGGGCACTGACCTTTGGTTTCCATGAATGGATCGTCTATAGGATGGGGTTGTTTACCTACTTTAACGGCTGGAGCCTCGGCTGGTCTGTCTTTGTCGACATCCTCATTTTCCCCCTACTGCGATTGAATCAAAAGAAGCCGCTGTATGCGTATCTGCTGCTTATCATTATCAATGCGATGTTCTTTCTAAAATTTGGCCATGTCGAAAAAATGCCTTAAGTGTGGTTCCCTGCTGCAGTTCCTGCATAGGGACAAGCCTCCTGCTCCTTCTCACTTCGCGGTTCCTCGAATGCGTTCAAAAGCACCTTGCGGGATAAACCGTAGGGTGCTAATTGACGTTAATCTGACTGTTGTGTGATAGCGAAGAGTAGATTAGACTGGGAATACTAAGTACAACCAGTCAGCTGGGGTTACCAGACCCCTAATGCATACTATAGGAGGCCCAAGTATATGACCTCACCTACCGCGGACCGTATTGCATTTCCTCCGGGAATTTGGGCAGGATTCCGTCAAATAGGAATAGCCGGCCATGAGATAGCTCGCAAAGCGCAGCTACCCCTTACCATTATTAACGAACCGGTGGTTACCACCGCCCAATATTTTGCGATTTGGCAGGCGTATTCCGAGCTAATGGGTGATACAGCCAAAGGGATCATCCAGCTAGCCACCCTCTTTGAAACTGCGAAGTATCCCCCAACTGTCTTAGCGACTTACCACGCACGCAACTACCGTGATGCTCTAAAGGGAATGGCACGGTACAAACAACTATGTCCGCCCGAGAGCTTAAGCATTTCCGAGGAGGGCGAGCATTGCACGATCGAGCTGGAATGGTTATCTAGCCAACATTCCGGTCCGCCGATGCTGGTTGGGATTACACTGGCATGTTTGATGGAGCTTGGGCGCCGGGGAACCGGTCAATCTTTGAAGGCGAAATACGTAGAATTCGCACACTCAATGGGCGATATTCAGGCCCTTGAAGCTTACTTCGGCTGCCGTATCCGGACCGGTGCCAAGCATAACCGGTTGACGCTGCATCGAAGAGATTTGGATCTTCCCTTCGTTTCTTACAATGAGGAATTGCTGGAAATGTTGACTCCTGCCCTGGACCGATCGCTCGATGAACAGCGGCGCAGCCGCTCCATTCCCGAGACGGTCAAAGGGATTATGAAACGTACCCTCACAGGCGGGCGCCCCGACATTGAGACCGTCGCTAAGGAGCTGAGAATGAGCCCTCGTACCTTGCAGCGCCGACTTACAAACGAGAAGACGAGCTTTAAGCAGCTGTTGACCCAAGCTAGACAAGAGCAGGCACGGGAGTACTTGGCGGACCCATTGCTTGATATTAAAGAAGTGGCTTACTTGCTCGGGTACGAAGACCAGAATTCGTTCTACCGCGCCTTTCGCCTTTGGGAAGGCGATACTCCTTCGAATTGGCGGAGAGCGGCCATTTACTAAGTCTTTTGGCGCGTAAAGCAAGAACTTTGACGCATGACGCTATTTTCTGAACGGTCCAGACAACGTAAAATCATCCTTATCCGGAACGTAAAACAAATTGTGAATTGGAGACATGGATAATGGATATGGATTTAGCCAATAAAACGGCTTTAGTTACAGGATCAACGAGAGGGATAGGCAAAGCCATTGCGATTGAACTTGCCAAAGAAGGGGTTCATGTACTTATTAACGGACGAAACGAGGAAGAGGTAGAACGAACCGTACATGAATTGAAGTCGGATTTTCCGGCTACCTCTCCTCAGAATGCTGCAGCCGATCTTGTTGATCCTGGTCAAAGAGAAACTTTATTTAAAAAATATCCCAAGGTAGATATTTTAGTTAACAACATGGGCATTTATGAAGTACTGCAATACGAGAACATCGACGATGAGGTTTGGGAAAGGTATATCCGTACCAATGTACTTGCAGCCAATGGTTTAACAAAGCTTTACCTGCCTAGCATGCTGAAAAACGATTATGGGCGCATTGTTTTTATTGCAAGTGAAGAAGCAATGATGCCCTCAGGACTCATGCCACAGTATAGTATAACGAAATCCATGCTGCTTTCACTTTCTAAAAGTTTATCGAAACTAACCAAAGGCACGGAAGTTACGGTTAATACAATTATGCCGGGGCCAACGCTCTCCGAGAATGTGCATCAGATCATTGAAGGAATGTACACGAATGAGGACATGACTTTCGAGGAAAAAGAAAAGCAATTTATGTCTGCAAACCTGCCTCAATCGGAAATTCAGCGATTTATTAGGCCTATTGAAATCGGAAGACTAACTACGTTCGTATGCAGTCCTTATGCATCAGCATTTAAAGGCTCTCCTATTCGAATCGATGGGGGAATAGTGCCGACTATTTTCTAACGCGGTGATCCTATGCGTTGTTTACCTCTCCTCCCGTAGAACATTACAAAAAGCAGCATAATCCAATTTGGGAGAGTGCTGCTTTTTCATTGATTTACCTGTGGTTAAAATTTTCCAACAACTTTGTGATTAGCTTGCTTGTAACCTCATCGGTTTGTTCCAAACAGCATATCCGTATAGTAATAAAAAGGTCCCGGAGTTTCGGTATCCCGTGTGGACACCGGCAGGATGTAAGTTTCCAGCGGCACTCCCTCCTTACGCACCTCCACCTCTACCTCATATTCACCGGCAGCGAGAGTCAGCTCGATCCATTGTTCCTTAGGCGCACGGTGATACGCCGGCATGAATGCAGGGATGCTCTGACAGTTAATGACGATCTCATCGTTCAATCTAAGTATGATGGGGGTGTTAGACGCTGCGATAAGTCTGACCTTCCGATCCGACGGATTAATCAGCGTCGTCTTAGCCCGGTATAAACCTTCCGTATCGGTAGCCACGGCCTTCTCCCAATCCAAACGATTGCCGGAGAACTCCGCTTCGACGCCTTCGCTGCCGTCAGGTCCCCATACCGTCCAGCGGGCTGCGCCAACGAGCGCAAACGTCACTTTCTCCGCGGTCCACACCGAGCGGTCGTGTATTCTTGACCAGATGAGGCTCAGCTCATAATACGGAGCCGCTGTCCCTGCGGAAAACACGACGGCATCCCAGACGACCTCCTCGTTTGGCTTTAGCACGACCTCGATGGCCTCCGGCCCCTTCCAGTTTTCCGGCAAATCCATGGAGAGACTTCCCCTCAGGTTAATCTGCGAGCGGTTGATGAGCGTGATTCGCAGCGATTTCTCCTTGTTCACGCCGATCGCCGGTCCTTCCTCTCCGAATTCAAGGACCAGCTCAAGCGCTTCGTTATGAACCGTTCCCTTCGGCAATAAGTAGCGGGTAGAGGTTGCCGATCTGCCCCAGAGTTCCCTTACCTCTTCCAGCGAAAGCTTCCGGCGGCTCATGCAGGTCGGTTCCTCGGGATGCACCACAATGTCCGAATCCCAGGCAGCCAATACCTGCTTACCCATCCGAATCGTACGACGGGTCAGTTCGTCCAGATTGCCCGGGGCCGGGAATCCTTTGATCGGGGGACTCACGACGACGCGATCGCCAACCGGCTTCACCCATTTGTCAGGCAATCCTTCCGGTCCGAGCAGCATGCCCAGAATGGCGCCAAGCGTCGCTGCCGTGCAATCCGTGTCGTAGCCGCAATTGACGGCCTTCAGGATAGCGTCCTCGAAGTCGGTCCCGTACAGCCAGCCGAGAATGGTAAACGCAATATTTTGCGGTGCGTCGGTGAAGTTGTCGCTTCCGTGCACTTCTAGGATCAACGCGCGGGCTTCCGTCCAGCTTTTCCCCTTCCGGTGCCAGCGGAGCAGATCCTGCAGGGCCTTGTAGGTGCGGCACGTAGGGGGAATAAACATCATGCCGATCTCAATCAGCCGGTCGCGGTCCTTCTCGAAGAAAATAGCGCTTTCAATGGCGGCAAAGAACATTTCCCCATAGACCCCTTCACCGCCCGCATGATCGACGATCGCGTCCTGATACGCGTAATACGCGGCCTTCTCCGGTAAGCCTGGCGCCGTCATCGCCCATATTTCCGAACGGATCGGAGAGCCCATGCAGTTCGTGAACGGATTATTGAAGGAGCCGGCTACCGGCGGAATGAGTCCTCTCCGCAGATTGGTCAGCGCGTAACCGTATTCATCGTACGGGAAAAAGATATGCTCCAGCCACTCCTGCCCGAGCTCGCGTGCGGTAAGATAGGGACCGTACTGCTCCAGCGCATGCAGCCAAACCAGCTGAAGATCGAGATCATCGTTTTCGAGCGGACCTTCAGGCAATCTCGGATAGAAGGTCAGCTCAAGCAGCTTCTTGACACCCTCTACGGGAGCGCCAAGCGTGCCCCCGATATTTTTACCGAGCCATCCGCCGTATACGATCCGATAATAGTCCTTTTCATTTATAATATTGCTTTGCATGATCCCCGTCTCCTTCGATTTCGGTTATGATAGAAGCATCCTATTTCGATTATAGAAACGTAGCTTGCGCGAAGCCATGAACACGATTTAGTTTCATCTATTAAAAATATCGGAGGCAGCCATTCTATGTACTATTCCATGTCACGTTTGTCCGTACCGGATGTGAAGTGGGCGGATCTGTTCGATGCGAATGCCAACACCACCTTTTTCAATAAACATTACAATCCTTATTACGAATTGATCGTAGCAGCCGAGGGCACGGTGCATCTGGAAGCCGGGGATAACCGTTTCGTCCTGCAGGCCGGGGATTCCTTATTGCTCCATCCCTGGGAGCAGCATACCGGCTGGAGCCCGCAGGAACGGCAGGGCACCTTCTATTGGACCCAGTTCTCCTGCCATCCCGGCATGAACGAATTCGCCTTACATCAAGCGCCTGACCTTACGATAGTCCATGCCGAACGGACCGAGCTGCGAACGGTCGAATTCAGCCACGAGGATCTGATCATCCTCCCAAGATGGCACCGGTGCCGTCATCGCTACAAGCTGCTTAGCCGGTTCGAGGAGCTGCTGGAAGCCATGAAGGAGCCACGCGGCTATTTTCGCTACCAAAGCACGCTTCACCTAGCCGAAATTCTCGGATTCATCGCCAACGACTTCCTGGAGCAGAGCCATCTGGACACCGATTTTCCGATATCGTATATCACCTTCCGCAGGCTGGTTAACTATTTGAACAATGTCTACGAATCGGACCTAAACAGAGCGAAGCTGGAACAAGCCCAGGGCTATAAATACGAATACCTATGCCAGGTGTTCAAAAAGTATGCCGGCACCACCATGAACCACTATGTTCAGCAGCTTCGGGTTCAACGAGCCAAGCACCTCCTCCGCCATACCGGCAAAAGCGTTCAAGAAATTGCCCAGGAGGTCGGGTATGCGGACCCGTTCTACTTCAGCCGCTTGTTCAAAAAGATCGAGGGAGTGTCCCCGCTCCACTATCGGGAGGACAGGCAGCATTTCAGGAATCAAGCCGATGAAAAAAAGAACAAGCACTCCGACTGAGAGCGCTTGTTCTTACTAATATTCATAAGATTATTAACATGATTATGGCTTTACGAATTCAGTCGCTCCAGCTTATCCGGGTTAGAAACCAGGTAGATCCCGCTGATCCGTTCCCCTTCCAGGGCAAACGAAACCACGTATAACACTCGATCCTCCAGCATATACACCAAACCGGGAAGACCGTTCACCTGGTCACTCTTGACCTGCATGCCTTCAGGCAGCTTGGATGCCGTACCTATAATGAAAGCGACGATCCGCTCCGGCGTCAGGATCGGCTTTAACGCCGCATTCACCTTTCCGCCGCCGTCCGAAATCAGGATCGCATCTTGCGTAAGCATCTGCAGCACTTTAGGAACATTGCCTCGTTCCAGCGCTTGCCCAAACTCCAACAAGATGCTTCTTGCCCGCTCATTATCCTTCGTGTCGGGAGGCTTCACATCCTGCTCCTCCCTAGCTGGCATGCCCTGCCGCGCCCTGCGGTAAATTTGACGGCAATTGGCGGAGCTTTTTCCAGTGATCTCTGCAATCTCATCGTAGCTGAAGTCAAACGCCTCACGAAGCACGAATACCGTTCGTTCGGCGGCATTCAGCTGCTGAAGCAGCAGAAGATAGGCCGTATGAATCGTATCCTTGCGGATGCACGCATCCTCCGGGCCTGCGTTCGTTAGCGGCTCCGGCAACCACGGTCCGACATAGGACTCCCGCTGCCTTCTGAGCTTGCGGATTCGGTCGGCACAAAGATTTGTGAGAATGCGGCACAAATATGCCTTGATATGAGTAACCGGCTCCCCCTGCACTGCCGCTGTTTGCTTAGTGCGCTCACTCCAAGCCAAGAAGGTTTCTTGTACGATGTCCTCCGCATCCGAAATACTTCCAAGCAGCCGGTATGCTATGGAAAATAACAACGGCCGATACGTCTCATACAGCTGATCGATTTGCATTCCTGCCTCCTTTCGACTCCTGCCCGAGCAGTGCACCGACCGCTCTCTTGGCGCTGGCGGCCGATGCGTCAGCCAGCAGCTCCCGGTGCCCGGCCCAATCCCCCGCAACATACAGACCAGGCATTTCAGGTACGGCGGGTCCGGGGAGCTCTGTCCGTCCGATATGCGGGTGGTCATGGACGACGGTCATGTGCGGTAAATGCTGCACTGCGGCCGTCTCTTCTCTCCAGCCCGGCTGGAGCTGCTCCATGATGTGTTCCATATGCCGTTTGTCCTGTTCGGTTTGAGGCTGATCCGCTCCGTGGTACTTGAGCAGCGAAACGGCAAGAAGTCCATTATCGTTAAGTGTAGCGGCTCTCGATTGATTCGTAAACAGAAAAGGTGAATCGACTCCCATCACGAACTGAACGCGCGGCTGTGTGAGTCTGCGCATGACCAGATCCAGGCAGGCAGCCGTAACAGGCTCTGCTTGACGGCGCCACACGTCCAAGGAGGTACGTTCCGCCCCTTCAACGATCCGGCAGCATTCTGCCGGGGGAATGGCCAGAATGACAGACTCTGCCTGTACCGCGTCTCCATCCGCGAAGGAAACGGAATAACGGCTCGTTTCCGCAGCTGCAGCCGGACTTACCCGCCGCACCGTCCTTCCAGTTACAGCAGTAACCAACCCGGTTCCTTTTGCCGTTAGATGAAGCCGTTCTATCATCGTCTGCCATCCGCCGTGAAGATACAGCACACCTCCTTGCAGGACATGCCGAAGCTGCCGAAGAACAGGGCCGGCCAGCTGGATATCGGGACGATGGGCGTAGGTCGCGGTTCGGCACAGCGTGTAGAACAAATGCCGAACCATCGGCTCACGAATGCTTTCCTCCGCCCAATCGGCTAAAGAGCCGGCAGGCAGCATGCTGTCATTCATAGACTTCACGTTCATCATCAGCTTTGCCAGCTCAAGCTTCCCGGGCCAGGACAACAGCCTGGAGGAAAGAAGCGACAGCGGCGAGCCCGGGAGCATATAAAGCTTGCCGTTGCAGCTGGCATGCCCCCCTGCTTCAGGAACCCCTCCTTCCAGCTCGATTCCGAGCTCCTTCAGAACGGCCGGAAGCTCTCCGTCCCGGTAGACCGCATGGGCGCCCAGGTTTAGCGCCGTCCCTTCCTTAATGACGGTTGCTGCCCTGCCCCCGAATGCCGCAGCCTTCTCCACCAGTAAGGTGCGCTTTCCGTTCTTTGCGGCATAAACCGCCGCGATCCAGCCTGCCAAGCCTCCGCCGACAACGACAACATCCCATTTACTTTGATTCAATCGAATCCCCTCCCTTGTTTTCGCAAATAAGTCGTTTGAGGCCTCTTTTTTGTGACAAAAAAAAGAGGCAATCCGCAAAAAGGATTGCCTCTTTTGAAATTTCACTACAATGTCGCCCAGTTACCGCTGCGGAATACCGGCTCAATTGTTCCGTCCGGCAGCTCGCCGTCGATGTCCAGCTCACTCGAACCGATCATAAAATCGACATGGGTCATGCTGATATTAGCTCCCCGTTCAAGGAGCTCCTCCTTCGTCAGCTTCGTTCCGCCTTCGATCGTAAACGGATAAGCGCTGCCGATCGCCAGATGGCAGGAGGCATTCTCGTCGATCCCCGTGTTGTAGAACACGCGTTTCGTATTGGAAATAGGGGAGTCGTGCGGCACGAGCGCAACTTCACCTAAGTACAAAGCACCTTCATCGGTCTCAAGCAAAGCTTGAAGGTATTCGCGGCCCACCTCGGCTTGGTAATCCGTAATGCGCCCGTTCTCGAAGGTAAAAGAGAACCGGTCCACCAGTCGGCCGTTCAGATTGAGCGGCTTCGTACTGGTGACAGTTCCGTTCACGCCGAGTCGCGAAGGCATCGTGTACACCTCTTCGGTCGGCATGTTGGCTACAAAATACACACCGCTGTCATCGGTTGTACCTCCGCCATGCCAAACATGCCCCTCGGGGAGCTCGATCGAGAGGTTGGTGCCTGGTGCGCGGTAATGGAGCTTTTTGTATTTTTTCGCATTAAGCTTCGTTTTCACTTCCGTAAGGGTACGGATATGCTCTTTCCACGCTTCCACCGGGTTTTCCTGATCGACCCGGTTCATATGCAGCAAGGCTTCCCACATCGCACTTACTTGCTCAGACTCCGGCAGGTCGGCGAACACTTTGGCCGCCCAGGCGCGGGTCGGAGCCTTAACCAGACACCAGCTGAACTTCTTGTTCCGAACGTAGCCTTGAAACTTCTGCCGGGCCGTCGAGGCAGCTCTGGTTGCCCGGGTTACCCGATCTGACGGAATGCCCTTATACAGCTCCGGATCGGGAACCTTAATGTTCAGCAGTGCGCCCCCGCTCTCTGCGAGCTGCTCCATCATACCGGCCGTCCATTCCGGATAATAATCGAAGGATTCCTCCGGAGCATGTGTGAAGCGCAGCCGGGTCACCTCTTCGTCATCCCATTGCACCTGCACGTATTTTGCTCCGGCCTCATAAGCTTTTTTTACTACTTTTCTGGTAAAATCTGCAACCTCCAGCGGCGATTCAATCAGCAGCACCTGCCCGGGCTGAATATTCACTCCGATCCGAACGACAAGCTCGGCATATTTTTCAAGACTAAGATTCAATGTGTCCATATACACTACACTCCCTATGTAGTAAAGTAACGATAATTGCAAATCGATTTATTATACCATAGGTTAATTAATAAATTGTAATCAAACTGAAATATAGCTATCATCGATCCTTAACATAAATGGGCTATACTTCTTTATGACCCCCTTTTTCATTATATATATCTTTAGACCCGCAGCCCGTTGCTGTGGGTCTCTTTTTTTCTACCTTAACAACCGCTTCAGGAGGCTCATCGCCCTCTCCGTTCGACCATACCTTATGCTGATATCGAACCGCGTAGTCTGCTTGAGTACCCCTTTGGCATGAGAGAAGGCATCAAAGCTGAATTTTCCGTGATAGGCTCCGGTGCCGCTAGGCCCTACACCGCCGAAAGGCAGATAAGGAGATGACAAATGCATAATCGTATCGTTAATGCAGCCGCCTCCGAAAGAGATTCGTTGAATTACCTTCTCCTGCACCTCCGTGCTTTCGGTAAAAAGGTATAAAGCAAGAGGCTTCGGTTGTTCAACAACCTGCGCTATGGCCTCCTCCAGATCGTCATATTCCAGAATAGGTAAAATCGGGCCGAATATCTCGTCCTGCATTACCCGCGAGCTCCAATCCACCTCCGTGAGAAGGGTCGGTTCAATTCGTCTTAGCTCAGGAACGGAGCGTCCTCCATAGACCGGCACCCCATCTTTCAAGTACGCAGTCAACCTCTCGAAATGCCGATCGTTCACTATCGCAGGATAGCGGCTGCCGTCCGCCAGTACATCCCCATACATCTCACGGATTTGCATGGACAGCTCCTGTACGAGCCTGTCCCTCACGCTCCGGTGTACCAGAACATAATCCGGAGCGACACAGGTCTGCCCGGCGTTTAGAAACTTTCCCCAGACAATCCGCTTCGCAGCCAGCTCAAGCTTGGCGTCGTTGTGAACGAGGGTCGGACTTTTGCCGCCCAGCTCCAGTACGACAGGTGTGAGATGCTTGGCGGCCGCTTCCATCACGACCCTGCCGACCCCGGTGTTGCCGGTGAAAAAGATCAGATCGAAGGCCTGTTCCAGTAGCTCTGTGCTGGCCTCCACTCCTCCCTCCACCACTGCAACATATTCCGGATCGAACGTCTCCTTGCAAAGGCGGGCGATCAGCGCCGACGTATGCGGGGTCAGCTCGGAAGGCTTGAGAATAGCGCAATTGCCCGCTGCTATCGAACCGACCAGCGGAGCGAGCGCCAACTGAAACGGATAATTCCAAGGGGCAATGATCAGCGAGACGCCTCGCGGCTCCGGGACAATGAAGCCGGCAGAACCGAGCAGGGCCATACTGGATGAGACCTTGCGGGGCTTGGCCCACCGTTGGACATGCTTCATCGCGTGCCGGATTTCAGCCAGCAGGAAGCCGACCTCCGTTACGAACGTTTCGAACGGCGGCTTGGCAAAATCCTTCGCTAGCGCTTCCGTCACCTCCGCTTCCGACCGTTTCACCAAGTCATATAATTTTTGCAGCTGCCCGGTCCGGAAGGAGACCTCCCTGGTTGCACCGCTGCGAAAGTACGCCCGTTGTTGGTTGATGAGATTTGATATATTCAAGCTTCTTGAAGCCCCCTGTTGTATGGTTTTTCCTACTATTGTGCATCACGGAATAGCGTTACTATACTTCATCTTCTACCGGTCATCAAACTCCAAGTATGAACAATCAATTAAGTCAACATAACAACTTATTATCGGACTTCAAGTTAAAGCTCTTGAAGCCTCCGTTAAGTTCTTTGATCTGAGCATTTCTGCAAAAATGCAACTATCATTCATGATTTCTACCAAAATGGAACAGATTTCTGCGAATAGTCACAATTGATTGACCACATTCCTCGTGTCCGGCCAAAATGCTCTCTGAAAGTTGTGTTTTAGCACAAATCTTTTCCGAGCCAGGGTTGAGCGCGTATATTTCTGCACTTTGGCACTTTTGCGGTTCGAGGTGGGACCACTGGTCTCCCTGACTTCGACCTGCCTCTCCGCTTCATAAAGCCGCAGGGGGCCCCTCCCCGGAACAACTGGAAGGAGCTAAACAAGCCGGAATCCGCGGGGCGTCCAATAACGTGTATTCCGTGAAGGATAAATAAAACGATTGAATAGTCGGCCATAGCTGGAGCACCTGAAATCTGAACAACCAAGGGGCGGTAAACAAATAACCGGCGAACGACGCATTCCATCGCTTCAATATTGTCGAACTCCTGACCACGCCTATGCCTTCGCTGCAACGACAGGTATTGTAGACTGTGTATCCACCGGGATCATACGCAAAAAAAGCTCGATGCCCCGACTTAAGCCGGATCAACGAGCTTCTTTTCCTTCATCACAACATAGGTTGTTCGCATTACAGCAGGACGTGCAGCCGGTGCGGCGATCCGCTGGCCGGCCCTCTCTTTCATCAACCTTTGCAGCCGAACAATATAGACATCCAAACGCTGGCTCAGCTCGATCACATCATGATCCAGCAAGCTGCCTTTCTTCAGCGCCAATTCGACCATTTGAACCCGCAGCTTCTCTATGATGTGGTTCAAGCAAAACTCCGACAACATGTACGCGCGCTCCTTATTCAACAAGTATGGTTAGTATAAGACAGCGAACGAGCAAAGTTTGTCAAAGCCTGTCGCTGCAAACGTGAACATTTTGTTAACATTATTTCGATCGGGAGAATATGACATGCTCTGCCATACCCTGAACATATACTTACATATGCTTATACACTAGTCATAATAAGTTGCGGGAGGATGATACGATGAAATTGGATCTTGGATGCGGGGCGAACAAGCACTCAAACTTTGTCGGACTGGATCGATTGTCACTTCCGGGCGTCGATATCGTCAGCGATATGAATGAGCCTCTTCCTTTTCCGGATAACTCGGTTGCCTTCGTCATGGCCTCTCGCTCCTTGTCTTATGTCAACGATTTGCTCGCTGTGCTGTCCGAAATCTACAGAGTTTGTCATCACAAAGCCATTGTCTGTATTTTGGCACCCTACGCCCACCATTTTCGCCATATGTCCAATCCTTATGTAAGGCACTCGTTTGACGAAACGACGCCTTACTATTTAACCAACGATTTTTTTCAGCCTGATATCCAGCTTAGCTGCCCGCCGGTGATGGATTATGCCGCGCCGGCCCCATTTGACTTCCGGCTGCTTCGCATGGAGCTGTTCTACGAGCCCAGCTACACGACAGGCTGGTATGATGCCGAGGAATTAGAAGCGCTACGCAGCTCCCAGCCGAATGTTGTGCGAGAAATCATGTACCATTTTCTAATCGTAAAGGAGAATATTACGCGCGATGAGTTAGTGTGGTACAGCAGACAGCCGCATTTCGAGCCTTCCTGTGTCGAAACGTTAAGACAGGCCCAATATCAGCAGGGACAGGACACGTGAACCGCATCGATACCGTTCAACCCCAAAACTATGTTTCTATTGGAAATGCGACCTTTATTTTCCTTGTAACAGACGATTACGATAAAAGGGTCCTCCGAACCCGCAATAAACGGCGATAAAGCAATTCTACGAAATGTATCTAGCAATTTTATCGTGGACATACATGAATCTCGACCATCACCAATATGCTTTATCGAAAATGCTGTCGAACCTCAGGCATGTTTTCCATATCAAAAGGGAGGTGCTCCGCATTGCTCTTGTAGTCAGAGCCACCCTGAACGCAACGGGTGCCATTACCTTTACCGGCAACACGCTTGGACTCAGCAGAGCCAATCAGGAAGGAGCTCCTGGGACGAACGATTCGATTGGAGCTTTTATCACGGTCAATACCGCATTGCGCCATGGCTCCTATCCACTAGGAACGACAAGCGTCTACTTGAACAACAGCTCCTCCGCTGTCCTGGTGCTTCCCGCCGGAAGCAGTGTCTTGTATGCGGAGCTGATTTGGGGAGCAACTCACATCGTAGGCAATACGAACTTGTCGAGCGTCATTAACAATGCGGTCAGCTTCACTACGCCGACGGGCAGCTTTAATGTAAGCCCGGATCCTGCAACGAGCAATGAGTTTGAGCTGGCCGCCGGTGCCTCCGGCTATGTACGGAGCGCCAATGTTACTACCCTAGTTCAACAGGGCGGTGCCGGCACCTATACGACAGGGAGGGTTGCGGGCATTATTGCGGGAAGCAATGATCTGCCCGTGAATGTAGCAGGCTGGACGCTCGGCGTCATCTATCAGAACCCAACACTCCCCTTCCGCAATATGTCGCTTCGGGCCGGGGCTGTTCTGGTGCAGGCGAACTCCACCCCCATCACGACCACGCTGACAGGCTTTGCCACCCCAGTTAGCGGCGTCCTCGGCGGTCGGGCTTTATTCAGCTCATTGGAAGGCGATGCCACGCGGACCGGCGACCAAGCCTTGTTCGGAGCTACGACAAGCGCGCTGGCAGCCCTGTCAGGGCCTAACAACTTGGCAAACAATTTTTTTGCCTCGCAAATTAATAACGACAGCGGAAATCTTGATACGACAGGCACCTTCGGGACCCGGAACCAAACGAACGGCAACCCGGGAACCAACATCTCCGGTGGCCGGCAAGGCTGGGATATTACGAACGTAGACATCTCCGCCAGGCTGGTCAATAATCAAACCTCTGCCGTACTGCGGCTGACCACCTCCGGTGACGCCTATGTCGTCAATGCCAATGCCATCCAGGTCGATATTAATGCACCCCGCATTACCGTAACGAAAAGCAGCAACTCCTCCGGAGCCGTCGTCGGGGATATCCTCACATATACGGTTACGGTGAGCAATACCGGCACGGCGAATGCCGCCAGCGTCGTCTTGTCCGATGCTTTGCCAGCCGGTACCTCTTTTGTGACAGGCAGTGTGATAGTGGGTGGAGCCGCCCGCGTTTCTGCGGACATTCAAGCGGGAATTCCGTTAGGCTCACTTGCCGTCGGTTCGTCCGTAACCGTAACCTTCCGTGTCCAAGTATTGCAAGCTGCGGCTGCACAAAAACTGGTGAATCAGGCGAACGCCGCCTTTACGTTCCAGAGCCTTGCCGGCGGGCCTTCAATTACCGGAGTGATTCCTTCTAACGAAGCATCGGTTCAAGTGTATACACCGATCATCACGCTCCGGAAGACGGCAAGCGCTGACTTAGCGACGGTTGGCGAAACGATTACTTATACCGTTCTTGTCAGCAATACGGGAAGCATCGGCGCCAGGGTCTTGCTGATAGACAGCATACCGGCGGGCGGCGCTTATGTCAGCGGTTCGCTCCAAATCAACGGAGCCCCCGTTTCCGGGGCAGAACCTGGAAACGGGGTCCCTATCGGCACCGTACCTGCAGGCGGTTTCGTCACGGTCATCTTCCAGGTCCGTGTCGAGTCCGTTCCTACTCCGCCGCAGCTGACGAATCAAGCCTCTGCGACCTACACGTACCAGCCGCCGGACGGCCGTACACTCAGCGGCAGCGCCGCATCGAACGCGGTTGTAACACCGGTCGCGCTTCCGAACATCACAATACGCAAATCGGTAAATCGGACAGCCGCTGCCGTCGGTGAACAGCTGGCCTATTCATCCGTCATAACCAATAACGGTGTTTCCGCCGTATCTGATGTTGTTTTTCTGGACTCGCTGCCGAACGGGATTCGTCTCGTACCCGGTTCCCTTAGCTTGAATGGCGTTAGCTTGCCGTCGGCCAATCCTGATGCCGGTGTATACATCGGCAACCTTGATGCCGGAAGCTCGATAACGGTTTCCTTTCAAGTCCTAGTAGAGTCCGTGCCGACGTCTGCAGCCGCAGTCAATGAATCCCGCGTCTCCTATCGAAGCGGAAGCTTCTACGGTCAATCCGTATCCAATTCCGTGGTTACCTCCATATATCAGTCTGTGATTGAGGTTACCAAAAGTACAACCGTCGCTAACGCTGTGGTCGGACTTCCGGTACCGTTCACGATGGTCCTACGCAACACCGGGAGTCTCCCTGCGAATGTAGTGCTTCGGGATCCTCTTCCTTCACAGACAGCCTTCGTCACGGGCAGTGTCCTCGTGAATGGCAGCTCACGACCGGAGGCCTCTCCGGTCGACGGAATAGAGCTTGGTTCGCTTGCTGCGGGCGCCTCGGCTACCGTCACATTCCAATCTGTTCTTAAAGAGTTTCCGTCGTCTTCTCGACTTTCCAACCAGGCTGTTGCACTTTACAGTTATGTGCTTCCGGACGGACGCACACTGTCTGGGTCAAGCAGTTCGAATGTGCTGGAGATCCGTGCCTCCGCTCCTGTCGTTACCATTATGAAAGAGGTCAACTCGACGGAAGCGGCCGTTAACGATGTGCTTCGTTACGTACTAAGAGTTACAAACAACGGCTCCTCGACCATCACGGATGTGATTGTGACTGATACACTGCCTGCGGAGCTTTCGGCACAGCCAGCCCGGATTGCCGTGAATGGGCTTCCGGTAACCGGCGCGACACCGGCAGCAGGAATCCCGATCGGTAGTATAGCGTCCGGAGCAACGGCCGAAGTGGTCTACGATGCAAGGGTAACCTCGCTGCCCGCCTCCGGCATGGTCGTTAACGGAGCAGCCGCAAGCTACTCTTCCGGCACCTTCCATGGTGTCTCTTACGCAGCACCGGTGACAACGCCGGTGTATACCCCCTTGATTCAGGTATTGAAATCAGTCAATAGCGCTGCGGCCATCTTGGGGGATACGGTCGGCTATACGTTTATCATCAGCAACACCGGCAACATTTCGGCCGATGTTGTGCTCAGCGACATCTTCCCAAAGGAAGCTGTGTTCGAGCCAAATAGCGTTATCATCAACGGGATACCCACACCCGGGGTCCATCCCGAAGCAGGGATCACCTTGACCGCCATCCCGGCGGCAGGACCATCTATCATCACTATGGTAGCGCGCGTTACATCCCTCCCACCCGGCGGACTGCTTACAAATGTGGCAAAAGCCACCTACACATACACGCTGCCAAGCGGAAGACAGGTTACCGGAACCGCAAGCTCTAATCATGTCGCGATTCCCGTTTCTTTCCCGAACGTCTCCATTACCTTGAGTACGGATGCCGTTAGCGTTGCTAGGGGAGATACGATTACGTACACAGCGGTGATAACCAATACAGGGACTTCCGCTTCGGCCAATGTTCTTTTTTTTAACAGCCTGCCACCGGGCACTTTATTTGTACCCGGCAGCTTGACGGTGAATGGCGCTGCACGCCCTTTCGCAGACCCAGCTGCCGGTATTCTGATCGGAACCTTGGCGCTGGGCGCCTCGGCAACGATTCAATATGAGGTGAACATCATCATGCCTACTCCTCCTGACATTCGAAACCAATCGACGGTCAGCTTCACAACGGGCACTGTCTCCGCAAGCTCCAGCTCCAATGTTACGGTTACCCCCGTTACTCAACCGGTTATCGCGCTCCTGAAAAGTGCGGATACGAATAACGCTACCGTAGGGGATACTGTAGTCTACACGGTTCAAGTGAGCAACAGCGGAAACCTTCCAGCCGAGATAACCGTCTCGGATACAATCCCGGCAGGCACATCATTGATTGACAATAGTGTCAGCTTGAATGGCAGACCGTTGCCCGGAAGCACCCCGTCCTCGGGCATTCCCGTTGGTACGGTATCCCCGGGCCAGACCGTAACAGTACGTTTTTCCGTTGTTATCGAATCTTTGCCTTCACCACAAAGCCTATCGAATGCGGCTGCAGCCGCCTTCACCTTCACGACGCCGGACGGACGAACGGAAAGTCGCTTCACGAGCTCTAATACGGTTACCTTCCCGGTTTCCGCGCCTAACGTTACCGTCAGTAAAGCTACGACGGTAACAGAAGCCATTGTGGGAGATACCATCCCCTATACCGTTACTATTACGAATAACGGGGTATCTCCCATCAATAACGTCGTATTCTCCGATCCGATGCCGGGCAGCACCTCCTTCGTGCCCCGAAGCACGGTTGTTAACGGTACGAACCTGCCGGAGGTTTCGCCGCCGGAAGGCATTCCGATCGGCAGCATCCCCCAGGGCGGATCCGTTACCGTTGCCTTTCAGGTCAGGGTTGATCAAATCCCCCCTTCAGGGGTCATTACTAACCGGTCCTCCGTCAGCTTCACCTCGGGAGCTTTGTCAGCTTCTGTTTTTTCTAACGATGTCACGGTCCCGGTGTTTCAGACAAATTTGACAGTGATCAAGACCGCCGATACCCATAACGCTACACAAGGCGATACGGTCGTATTTAGGATTCTCGTAACCAATTCAGGAAATCGGGCCGCACAGGTGACGGTTACGGATTCGATCCCCGCGGGCACAAGCTTTGTTACGAACAGCCTCCTTGCAGGTGGCACCCCTCTACCCGGGGTGAGGCCGGACAGCGGCTTTTCCCTAGGCACCGTCGAGCCCGGTAGGACAGCAAGCGTATCGTTCGCCGTAGTCATCAACGAGCTCCCGGCTAACCAGCTGATCGAGAACAGCGCAGCAGCCCGCTTTACCTTTACAACACCCGGGGGACGAACACAGAGCGGATCGGCCCTATCGAACACGGTTACGTTCCCCGTGTCCGCCCCGAATGTAAGTGTAGTGAAGAGCACCACCCGAAATGTTGCAGCGGTCGGGGATACGGTTCCTTACACTATCGTCGTAACGAACAACGGGAACGCGGAGGTAACGAACCTCATCTTAACGGATGTTCTTCCGCAAGGAACGGCTCTTGAATCGGGGAGCGTTACGGTCCAGGGGAACACTGTCGGCGATGTCCTAGGTAACGGCCTGCCGCTTCCTTCCCTTCCGCCCGGCGGCACCGTTACCGTCACCTTTGCGCTGCGAGTTACGGAACTCACCCGTGAGGCCGTAATTGACAATCGGGCAACCGTCAGCTTCAGCTCCGGGGCATTCAACGCGCTGACTGTTTCCAACACTACCTCTACAGACGTGGTTCAGGCCATTGTCAATGTGAATAAAAGCGCAAACCGTTCCGTCGCTACGGTCGGCGATACGCTTGTATTCCGTTTGTCTGTTGTTAACTCGGGGAATACCGAAGCAGTCGTCAATCTGACAGACACGATCCCGGAAGGAACGTCCTTCATACCGAACAGCGTCGTCGTGAACGGCATTCCGCTGCCGGGAGCGAGCCCGGAGGACGGTATTCCGATAGGGACCGTTGATCCCGGATTTACGTCTACGGCTTCCTTCGCTGTCGAGATCAACCGGCTTCCGGACAATCAGCTTATTACGAATCAGGCAACCGCAGCATTCGCCTTCACCCTACCGGACGGCAGAGAGCTGACGGGTACTTCCGTATCGAATGTGCTGAACATTCCTGTATCCGCACCGAATGTGAGTGTAGTGAAGAGCACCCCCGCTATAGATGCGGTAGTTGGCGATTTGATCCGATATACGGTTGTTGTTACGAATAACGGGATAGAACCAGTCAACAGTGTTGTTCTGTCCGATCCAGTGCCTTTCGGAACTGAATTTGTTGCCGGGAGCGTAACGGTCAACGGATCGGCATTCCCAACCGCCAATCCACAAACAGGCATTCCGATCGGAACCATCCCTTCCGGCGGAAGTGTGTCCGTAGACTTTACCGTTCGTGTTACGGATGAGCAGCCGATTCCGTCGGAGCTCGGCAACCAGGCCAGCGTCAGCTTTACCTCCGGCTCCTTCTCAGGCAGCTCGATTTCCAATAGGGTAACCACTCCTGTCTACCAGCCGAACATTTCTATAGTTAAAAATGCCAATCGAAACAACGTAACGGTTGGCAATAATGTAACTTATTCCTTCCTTGTCCGAAACAGCGGCAATATTCCCGCCGCCGTCATTTTGCGGGACGCCATTCCGGCTAACACAACCTTCGTGGAGAACAGTGTGATCATCGACGGCAGCCCTCGACCCGGTGACAACCCGGCGGACGGCATTTCGGTCGGCACCATCGCCGGTGGGGATACCGTAGAGGTCACCCTGACGCTCCAGGTTTCCGTCGAGGCCCTTCCGTCGCCTCAGCAGGTGACCAATCAGGCAACGGCCGAGTTTACATTTGTTCCGCCAAGCGGCCGAAGCATCAGCGGCTCGGTGCTGTCGAATCCGGTTGCCGTTCGCGTTTCCGCACCGGATGTCACGGTAATAAAGAGCTCTAGTCGGGACAATGCGATTGTAGGCGATACGATTGTGTACACGATTCGAGTCTCTAATAACAGTAACGATAACGTTAACAATGTCGTCCTCACAGACCCCGTGCCGGAGGGAGCCCGTTTGGTTGCGGACAGTGTAGCGGTAAATGGTGAGCCACGTCCGGGGGACCGACCGGATTCAGGTATTCCGCTTGGTACCATCGCACCTGCCCAGTCGGTTGTTGTAACCTTTGAGGTGATTATAGAATGAAGCAGGAGGGTCGACCGAAGAAGACGATATGGAATCAAACAGTGGTCAGTTTCAACACCGACCGTTACCGCGGGCAGGCCTACTCCAATGTGGTCCAAACGTCCGTTGTCGGCCCGAAGCTTATATTGGAAAAAAGCGCGAGCGAGGCAGCCCCCTCACTCGGCAGTGTGATCACCTATCGATTGAAGCTTTCCAATCTGGGGGATCGGGAAGCGGAGGCAATTCTCTTTGATGCTCCTCCGCAGGGCACCGAGCTACTGGCGGGCAGCCTTAGGGTGGGAGACCTCCCGAGTCCTAACGGTGATCTTCGGGAGGGGATCTCCTTCCCCTCCCTTCAACCCGGGTCATCGGTTGAGATCAGTTTTATGGTCATTGTGAAGCATTTACCCGGCTCCGGCGCCGGTTCCGGTTCTAGCGGAATCACCAATCAAGCAAGAGCCATCTATCGATTCATCGCCCCTGACGGGCGTATCGCAAGCGGAGAGATTTTGTCCAATCGAGTCACGCTGCTCCCGCGTCAGCCTGCCGTTCGTGTTCTCAAGAAGGTCTCCAGCACACACAGCTTTCGTGGTGATTTGCTTACCTATACCATTGAGATAATCAATGACAGTAACTACAGGATGAACCGGGCCGTGTTGAAGGATATACTGCCGGACGGTATACAATGGTTGCAGGGCAGTGTCAACATTCAAGGCAGCTTTCATCCGAGAGCTAACCCCGCTAAGGGGATCGAGCTTGGTTCGCTCGACGCGGGAGCAACCCTTACTATAGCCTTCACTGCGACGGTAACCGCCTTAATTACTGCTTCTTCAGAACCGCAGCGAATTACAAACCAGGCCCGTGTCACTTACCGGCATAAGGATGAGCACCAAGCCGTCTTCTCCAATCCGGTATCGGTTCACGTATGGAATGGCGAAGTGCGCATTCGCAAAAGGGTCAATGCCGAGGAAGCGGCCGTGGGAAGTCAGCTCCGCTACAGCTTTGAAATCGAGAACCGGGGGAACCTCCCGGCCGTGCCGAAGCTTTTCGATCTTTTGCCTAAAGGCACCTTATATGTTTGGGACAGTCTGGAGACAGACCGCAAGCCAAGCCTTCGGGAACACCCCGCCAAGGGGGTTGTCCTGCAGCCGCTGCAGCCGGGAGACAGGACTGTGGTTACTTTCTTGGCTACCGTGACCGATGCGAGTGAGGTCATCAGCAACAGCGCCTCCGTAGAAACGACTTACCGGCTGCCCGACGGCAGGACCATGACGGATTTGGTAAGGTCCAATGTAGTGCATACTCACGTCATCCGTCCGGTATTGTACTTAAACTTGGCGGTACAGCCTGTTGTTGCGGAGCCATGTATGCCTGTAACGGTCCGGGCCACGCTGACGAACCGCGGCAACACCGCGGCGGACGTGATGGTGTACGACCTCATCCCGCAGGACACGACCTGGATTCCCGGAAGCCTCCGGATCTCCGGGGTACGGCAATCATATACGGCTCTTGTGGATGGCGTTTCGGTTGGTAGAGTGGCCCCAGGGGATGACATCGAAATCATCTATGAGGTTGCTGTCTCCTGTCATCCTGCAAGAGATACGATTGAGATACGGCTATCCGCTGCCTACCGCTATCTTGTCGGAGATGTGACCTATGAGAGCCTGATCTACTCCAACCCAGCCCGCATCCTAATCGGATATCATGAAGAGTAGCTTTCTCCATCGATACGTAAAGACAAAGAGCACATTCTGCTCCCGCCCCATTTCGCTGGCGAGAAAGAAAGTGCTCTTTTTTTTATCCACCGATGCATGAAGCTATTAGGCCTCAACACCCATGCTTCTCAAATTCGTGAAGCTGCGCTGCAGACAATCGAACGGGTCGGCACCGTAGCATTGATCCTGCTCGACGGCGCCCCACTCTACGCCGATCTCCTTGCAGGCTTCCAGAATTCGTGCGAAATTCATATTTCCTTCGCCAACCTCGGCGAAGCGCTGCTCCCGTGCGTTTACAGCCACCATGTCTTTCAAGTGAACCACCTTCATCCGGTCGTCCATTTTGCGAACCCATTCCGCAGGGTCGCCTCCACCCGATTGAATCCAATATACATCAATTTCAAAATCAACGCATTCCGGATCCGTTTCCTGGAACAAAATGTCCATCCCTGTCCGCCCGTCGAATTTGGCCATTTCAAAATCATGGTTATGGTAAATAAACTTAAGTCCGGCGTTATTCAGCTGTCTTCCGATCTCGGTGGCTTTCTTGGCGAACGCTTCGTAGCCTTCCTTGCTTCCCCGGAACTCTTGAGGCATGCCGCCGAGGCCTACGTACTTACATCCCCATAAGTGATGCTTCTCGATGACTTGATCCATTTGCTCTGTTAGTTCTGCGTACCCGATATGCGTTGCACAAATGCTCAATCCTTCGCGGTCCGTCAGCTCTTTGAGCGCTTTGGGATCGATAGGTCCCACACCGGACACTTGCACTGCGTTATACCCGATGGCTTTTACCTTCTTTAACGTTACGGCGATATCCTCCGGCGTCTTAAGATACTCCCGAAGCGTATACAACTGTGCTGCCAATCTCACCTATCTTCACTCCTTTGTCAAATGGTAGCAATCTTAGTACAAGTACACATAAATTATACGCTTACATTTCCTTTTCGTCGATATGCGCGTATACATAAATTTTTGTACGGTATATATCCTTGCATGTGATCACCCTTTGTGCTTCCCATCCGGGGATGGCAAAGAAGATACTGATCACGTATGCTCCGGGTGGCAGCTTATCGCGGAGAAAGCCGCTAAGCTTCTTCATAGCCCCCGGAAACAGGTAGCACACTACGGCAGCCGCCTCCCCATAGGGATAAGCATACAGGTCTCCGTAATGAAAGTTTATATCCTTGTATACCTCGGGGTGAACACGCTTCAGAACGGCTGCCATGAGCCACGAGACCCCCAGCGGAATCAACGAATTTTCGATGCCGATCATGCGTATTCCCCGAAGCCGCCTTTGTAAAGAAAATGCCAGAGTCCCCCAGCCGGAGCCTGCTTCAACGATCGTTCCGCGAATACCGAGCCGGCCGACCTCTTGGGCTACCGTCCGGCGGACGAGAGAGGATGAGGGCATGGGGGAAATCCCGTTTTTCCAGCTCATATATACCAAGGAAACAGTCATAACAAGCATAGCTCCCGGCAGCAAACCCTTTGCGGTCGTATACAGCAGCTCAAGCATGATGTCCGGTCAACTCCCGTTTGATTCGTATTCAACGAATTGTACCATCTGCATAGGGGGAAGTCCAACCCCTCCTTCTAGTGTCCGCATATGAATATATAGATTACGATTCACTATTATAAGAGGTTAAGGAGATGCGCAAAGGCATGATTAGAAAGCGTCAGTGGCATGTCAAGGACAAGTGGAGCAGACATCTGGGACTGGTGGGACATCGCGGACTTGCACGACATATTCCACCAACGCGTCCGCTCAGCCGCAGCAGCTTGAGTACGTATCTAAGCAAATATCGTGTCAATTACGTCAAACCGGTTTTCGGTTCGTTCGGCAACCGTATTATGAAGGTTACCAAATCGGGCTCCCAATATCTGGTGCAGCGGGAGCAGCAGGCTCAGCTCGTCGCGCCGAAGAAGATATCCAAAATCGTGTTCGGGCACACGAGGGGCGGACGCTTCTTAATTCAAAAAGGAGTATCCTTGGTTAAGGTGAAGGGACATCCTGCGGATTTCCGGCTGCTCATGCTGAAGCCGAAGGATAAATGGCTATGCATGGGGATTATGGGCAAGGTCGCTTCCGGTACTCGGATTGTTACCAATTACAATCATGGGGGTAAGGCCATTCGGTTCCGGGATTCTCTTCGACTTGCCGGACTGTCACCCAAACAAATTCGTCAGGTACAGGCACAAATGATTCGCGTAGGATTTATGGCGGCGAGAAAATTTGAGAAGCGTTATAAGCACTGCCGGAGGCTGGGCATCGATTTTGGCATTGACTCTCAGCGCAGAGTGTGGATCATCGAAGTGAATACGAATCCGTTCTATGAGCTTTTTCGTCATCATGAGGATCGTACGCTTTATCGAAAGATCGATCGTTATATGAAAATCATCAAAAGAGAACAGCTCAGCTACTGACTCGTAGCTGAGCTTTTTTCCTGCTTTTCACTTTTTATCCAGCGGGTATAGAATAATGTCGATCGGGAAAGCCGAGCCCGATGCAGGTGAGAACTCGAGGTCAATGGATTTCTCCGTTCCGTTCGTCCTCGCAATAATCGTATAACCCTGGTAATCCATCATGACCCCGGAAGCCGGTACTTGGATAATGCGTCCGTTCACCTCAAACGGTCCCTTAAATACTCCTCCGCGAGGAAGCACAAGAACGGATACGGCTGGGGGCGCATCGATGTGAATTTTGTAGACCACGCCATAGTTCCCCAGATTGAGTGACGGTTCTTTATGGAAATAATCAAAACCGGTGACGAATTGGTCCGAGGTGCCGTCGCCAATGGCAAAGCTGGACGGCTTCTTCACGGTTGAGGCATCGATGTTCCAGATCACCTCGGAGCCGCTGAACGTTCCCCGCACATTGCCGCGATAAGGCAGCTTCGGATAATGGGTTAAATCGTTGATATGATCCTCATGCTCCATTGCGACAAAGGAGAACAATACATCCCCATCCGTTTCGACGTCATACATGACGTTCATTCCCTGACCCGGATAGAAGTCCGGCATCATTTTATAATAAGCCTCTTCCTGCGGACGAAGCACCATGGACTGCGGTTCGCCACGGGCTTGAAGGAAATCGATCGTCGGCTCGTTGCCCATCAGATTGGCATAAATTGTTGGGTATACCTCGCCTTGATTCGTCGTCTTGATCTTGACCTCTCGGTCAGGATTTAGATTACGCACAAGAATCGCGAATTTCATCCTCCGATCCGTACCGTTCACATGCGTGGCGTAGAGACGGGCCTTGCCGTTTACCTTCTCCTGATACAGGAAGCCCTTGCCCTCGAAGGTTTCCGGACTGTCACTCACGATTAGCGGCCGGTCGGTCGGCTTCTGCTCCTTATGCTCCAGCTGCGGAATACCGCGAAGGTACTTTCGCAGCTCCGCCTCTTCTTTCCTGACGTACGTTCCCACAGGCGCGTGATAAACATCATGCTCGAACTCATTTAAATAGGGCTCGTCCAGTACAAGTATGTTCTGGGAATACGTCTCGCTGTAGTTCCCCAGACTATCCTGCACGGTTAGGGATACCTTATACAGCCCCGGAGTGTAGATCACGTCGGCATTTCCGATCCAGTCGCTGGACTTCAGCGCGGTTCCCTTCGGATCGTAGCTTATATTCGTATAATGGATCGGCTCACCGATCCGGTAAGCTTCCTTGTCGACGGCAAACTTCGCAACGGGCTTTACATTGGGCATGGCATCATTCGTAAAGAGCGTACGATCCGCCGACGGCTTCACATACTGCAGCTCCATACGGCTTAGCTCTTTATTGAATTTCGAGTGAAAAGCGATCCATTGCTCCAGCCATGTGATATCCAGATACAACCGGTTCTCCTGAAGCAAGGCGTTCTTGCCCCATGGCTGCTTCTCGCCATTAATAAAGAAAGACTGCTCCGTCAGAGACGCCTCAAGAAATACCTTCGGTGTCGTGATCTGAACCGAACCTGTGGACTCGTTCCATTGGACGGGAGTGCCGAACAAGCCCGGCAGCTCCACAGCAGGAATATAATGCCGTCCCTCGCGCTCGACGAGCGGAGCTTGCATTTCCAGCTTGACTCCGTTACTGTAGGCGGTTTTCTCCAAAGGGTAGAGAAACATTTGTTGATGCTCCGGAACGGCAGCTGCTGTGGTGCTTGCAGCCGCCGCGTGCTGCTGACTGACGAACGCCCCCAGCAGCAGGGAAGCGCCAAGGCATAGTATGAAGGATTTATTTTTGCTTATCATAACCGTTAGTCCTGTCCTTTCCTACCTTTTTTCTTCCAGCGGGTAGTAAATCCATTGTGCGGAAGACGTGCTTCCCGGTGCAGCCATCCATTCGATCGTAATTTCCGCCTCAAGGCCCGTAGAACGATAAATGAGTAGAGCGCCGTCCTGCTCCGTTAGACCGCCTTCGGGCAGCTGCATAACCTTGCCGTTAACCTTCAACGTTCCATTCACAAGACCGTCGGGGGCTCTCAGTCCGATCGCCGCTTTACTCGGGAAGGTCATTCGCATCTTGTATACGGTACCTACATTCGTAGCATCAGGCGCCGGCGTAGTCCATTGGGATACCGCGGTCAAGTTCTTCACGTAGGCTTGGAGCTTTACTTCCGATGCGCCGGTACTCGAAGCAACTACTGCATCAGTAACTGCTGCATAAGTAGGAAGGGCTCGGATGGAGTCAAACTCCCCTGTCACAACAAAGCCGGCCTCCAATGGCCCGTCGCTTTCCATATCCTTTATATGTATAAAGCCTTGTCCCGGTTGAAGGGTGTACCGCTGTAAGGTTACTGTCTCGCCAGGCTTGACCTCGATCGATTGATCAAGTGCGGGCTCGGTCATAAAGCTTGCCACTGCCGAAGCTGCAGAAGCGCCATGAAACAAGGTCGGTCCCCCCATGCCTTGTTTGCTGACGGAGATGTGTCGTGTTTCCGTAGGATTCGGGTTATGCAGAAGGATGGCGAACTGCTTGGATTCCTTTACTCCAAGAACATGATGGGAATACAGCCTTACTTTTCCATTGATAGTTTGCTTCTTAAGCAACCCGCTCTGCCCAATGGTATGATTTACGCCGCTCACGACCTGAAGCCTCTCGTTCCGCTCGGTAATCTCGGAGGATATCGCAGGCGCGTCGGTTAAGTTCCGCTTCCATGCCGCACTGCTGAGCTTGGCCAAAGTACCCACCGACTTCGCATACCAAGGGAATTGCTCCTCTGTCAGGAAGGTATCGTTCGTCACCTTGACGCTTTGCGTAAACGGCTCGCTCCACAGACCGCTCCCATCGCGCACCTGCAGCGTTACCGCGTGCGTACCTGGCTCGAAGAAGGCGTCCTTCTGACCGATCCAACGGTACTCCGGCAAGCCCTCGGCATCGGCATCATAGCTCAGATCGACATAGGCTACCGGCTCTCCCTTGCGATATTCGGCCTTATCGGTAACGAATTTGGCAATAGGCCGAGAGTTCGGCTGGATGTTCTCGGTATACACCGATTCACGGTAAGCCGTCTTAGTCGGCCCGGTATAGGTAAGCTCCACCCTGCTCGGGTTCGGCTGGTACACATAGGTCACTCCCATATAGGGTGCAATCCAGCTCAGCTTTACTAGCAAACTATCATTCTGAATGATCGACGTTTCTTCTAAAGGTACGGAGATCCCGTTAACCGAGGCCGTTGCCCGGTTCAGATCCCATTCGATATAAGCATGTGGTGCCGTCAGTCCGATCCTCCGGCTCTCCGCCTTCCATGCCATGGTCATACCCAGCTGCTCGCTAACCCAACGAATGGGCACGTAGAAGCTGTCGTCTACTATGACCGGAGCTGTAGCTAAAGTCGTCTGAAGGCCGCTCACTTCCGCCGCGGTCTCGCTATCCTGCAGCTTGAGCTTGATGGTGGTGCCGGACACTTGAGCATCCGCCGCTTGCCCCTGTGCTGCAAGCAACCCGAGCAGCAGGGCCGTTGAAATCAAGTATTTCTTGTTCAAGCGAAATAACTCCTTTTACTAGTAATAGAATTGCCGGTAAGCCCACTGTACCAGAATTTGAGACAAAAATCATCCCTTCCCAGTTGAAGGGACTTGAGCGTTAATATTAGAGGATTTTGGTTATCCTATTTATGGTAATTATTCTTATCATCAAAGGAGATCCATCCTAATGTCACCCTATTTAGAAGTTATCCTAAGGACCATATTGGCTTTTTGCTGGTTGTGGGCATACACCAAGCTCTTAGGTAGGCGTCTCATCTCACATAGCTCTCACCATTTATTTGTACTTTCTATGACCTTAGGAACTATAGGCGGTAACATGGCCTTCAATATCAATATCAAAATGCAGTATTTTTTACTATCGCTTCTTCTTATCAGTGGTATCGGCTATAGCTTAATGCAGCTGTCTCTCAAAAGCCAAACGGCGCGCAAGCTGATTTCCGGAGAGCCGGTAGTCATTATTAAGGACGGTCTCCTTGTTGAGGAGAACCTCCTTAAATACAAATATTCCATGGAGGCCTTAGAACAAGGATTACGTGGTAAGGATGTTTTCGATGTTAAAGAGGTGGAGTATGCAATCCTAGAAATCAACGGCGCGCTGTCCGTATTAAAGAAAAAAGAATATCGAAGCCTCACCCCCAGGGATTTGAACCCTAGCGATTCCCATACCACTGGATAACTTCCTGACCGAGAAGCAAGACGCCTACGAAGATAAGACCCCAGCGAAATATAACCTCCGCTGCGGATCCCGTTTCGATCGCAAGCCATTTGGGCAGCAGCCTAATCTTGAATGGAGCGGGCCACAGCAGTCTCACCCCCTGCTCGTTGAGTAAATCAATCAGCGGATGAGTGGCATAAGCGAACAGGAACGTCCAGAAATAGAAGGACGGCAGCGGTATAGCCAGAACGGTTAAAGCGAGAAGGAAAACAAGAGAATGCGTCAACGTTCTGTGCTTGATTTGGAGAAACCTGAGCAAGGCGGACAATGGAAAAAAGAGCTTTGCCATGACGGACCCCGGTTTATCTATGTCGGCTAACGGACCGGCAAAGCAACCGATCAATACACCGGCAGCTGCTTCCCATGAAAGGATAGGTACTCCTGATTGTAAAATAACGAGCTCCGCGGCGAGCACTCCGGCAACACCGTGTGTTTTTTGCAGCAAAATAAGAACCTCCGTTCGGTGATCTAAGCTCCATTGTATCATATTACTTCACATCGAATAATAGTGCTAAAGAAGCTTTCTCGTAGTAGCGCTGCCGAACACCGGGCTTATCTGTTCTTTTGCCGTGTGGCCCGTTTATTCGCGTTTTATCGCACTTTTGCAATTGCGGACCCTTTTCGCGCCACCTCCGCGTCTCAAGTTGCAAATTTGCGATTGGACCATTCTGTTTGCTGCTGGCAGCCCGCTTGTTCCCTCTTATCGCACTTTTGCAATTGCAGACCCCTTTTCGCGCTTCCTTCGTGCCATTTGTTGCAAATCTGCAAATGGACGATTCTGTTCGCTGTTCAGCGGCCCGCTTGTTCGCCTCTTATCGCACTTTTGCAATTGCGGACCCCTTTTCACGCTTCCCACGTGCCTCTAGCTGCAAATCTGCAATTGGACGAATCTGTTCGCTGCTCAGCGGCCCGTTTCTTCGCTTCTTATCGCACTTTTGCAATTGTAGACCCCTTTTTGGAGCTAGACTAGAAAGTAGACACACTCTATCAGCGACCTGGTACAATAAAATAAACTAAAAGGTCGAGGTCTGTCATGGGAG